>CAXXEX010000013.1:0-164019 GCA_963666915.2 Acidobacteriota bacterium | reverse complement strand
ATTGTCAGAAAGATGATCCTGGACAGCCTCCACTACTGGGTTGAGGAAATGCACGTTGATGGTTTCAGGTTTGACCTGGCTTCGGTTCTCTCCCGCGGAGAGAACGGGGAACTGCTGAAAAATCCTCCTATTCTCTGGGATATCGAGAGCGATACCATCCTGACAAAAACCAAGCTCATTGCCGAAGCCTGGGATGCCGGGGGCCTCTACCAGGTGGGGAGTTTCGTGGGAGACCGCTGGCAGGAATGGAATGGGATGTTCCGGGATGATGTGCGGCGATTCTTCAGGGGAGATCCCGGGAAAACCAGGACCCTGGCCCCAAGGCTTATAGCCAGCCCGGACCTGTACGGTCATGAACAGCGCGAGCCTGAGCAGAGCATTAATTTCATAACCTGCCATGACGGCTTCACGCTCAATGACCTCGTTTCCTATAACCAGAAAAACAACCTGGCCAACCGGGAGAACAACAGGGACGGGAGTAATGAAAATTACAGCTGGAACTGCGGGATCGAGGGGATCACAAATTCCCCGGAGATAGAATCCCTGAGAAACCGCCAGGTTAAGAACTTTCTGGCTGTAACCCTATTGTCCCTGGGAACCCCCATGATCCTTATGGGTGACGAACTGCGCCGAACCCAGAAAGGAAACAACAACGCTTACTGCCAAAACAACGAGACAAGCTGGTTCGACTGGAGCCTGCAGGAAAAACATCCGGACATACTGAGATTTCTGCAGGAGGTAATCCGCCTTAGATCTGACCTGGGTATAACATACAATATCAGGAAATCTGAATTAAACCGGGTACTGAAAAAAAACAAAATAGAATGGCACGGAATAAAGCTTCACCAACCGGACTGGTCTGACAGCTCCCGCAGCCTGGCCCTGTTTATCCATAACCGGATTAATAACAGGCTTATATATGTGGCCTTGAACTCCTATTGGGAGCCTCTTGAATTTGAACTTCCGCCGGTCGACCGCAAAAGCCCCTGGAAAATGGTTATAAACACAGGGGAGACCTCACCGGCTGACACTACTTCTTATAAAAAAGCTCCTGCTGTTTCAGGTCCGGTTATGAAAGTCCAGTCAAGATCAGTTGTGGTGCTTGTCGCTGATTACCGTGATTCCATTCCGAATGAATCGATGCAGTGAGGGCAGGACGGCAGGTCAAACCCACCGTCCTGCATACCAATCACTTACGGGTTCAGCATTAAGCTGGTTCAGCCCGACAGATCCTATTTTTCTTTCACTCCCTCAAAGGTTTTGATAATAGCCGCGGTAGCCGCCCCTATATCGGTAAGGTTAGCCGGAAGGATCATTGTATTGTTCTCGTGGGCCAGCTTACCGAATTCCTTCACATACTGTTCAGCCACCCGCAGGCTCATGGCATCCTTGCCTCCAGGCGAATTAATCGCCTCCGCTACCATGCGAAGTCCTTCAGCAGTAGCTCCGGCAATCAGCTTTATCTCTGCCGCCCGCCCCTCTGCCTCGTTGATCTGCTTCTGCTTTTCAGCTTCTGACAGGTTAATGGCTTCCTGCCTCATTCCCTCAGAGACATTAATTTTGGCCTGCCTGGTACCTTCAGATTCAGCAACAGTAGCACGGCGCTCCCTTTCAGCCCTCATCTGCTTTTCAAGGGCGTCCTTCACTGACATCGGAGGGAGAATATCCTTGATTTCGTACCTGAGGATCTTGATCCCCCAGGGGTCCGAGGCTTTATCCACCGCACTTACAACCATGCTGTTAATGGCTTCACGTTCCTCAAATGTACGATCCAGGTCAATCTTTCCGATTTCGGAACGAAGGGTGGTCTGGGCCAGTTGGGAAGTCGCAAACAGGTAATTTTCAATTCCATAACTTGCCGCTTTGGCATCAATTATCTGGAGGTAAATGATTCCATCAATTTCAACAGCAATATTGTCAGCAGTAATACAAGTCTGAGAGGGTACGTCAATCGCAATTTCCTTCAGTGAATGCCTGTACGCGATCCGGTCCATAAAAGGAATCAGGATATGGAATCCGGCATCCAGTGTCCTTGAATATTTACCCAGCCGCTCAATCACAATCTGGCTTTTCTGGGGGACAACCTTGGCAGTTTTAAATAAGGCGATGACAACAATAAGAACTACACCAATCGCAAAAAATTCCATTAATGGTCTCCTCTCGTCGGCCCGCCCCAGCCGGAGGGCGGGACAGACAAATATCCACCTCAGTAAGGGCAGTTTTTCATTCAATTATCAATGTCAATCCGTTGCGGTCCTTTATGAACGCCTTTTCCCCGGCTTTCAGGGCCCGCAGGGATTTAGCTGTCCAGGGTGAACCCTTAAAGGTCACCTTACCTTCAAGCACCGGCTCTGAAAAATCAGTGATCGCGGTTACTTCTTTCCCGGTAAAGTCATCATCTACCTCGGGAAAATCATCTTCTATGGATCCCCCGGTAAACCAGCGATGCGCAGCTTTTCTGAGGGTAAAGACCTCCAGGATGGACAGGGCCGTGAATACAAGCAGGGTAATTCCCAGCTGCTCAATTATTCCCAGGTAAACCAGTAGGCCCACTATCAATGCGGCAACACCGAAGAATATGGCAATTAATCCCGGGATAAAAAATTCAGAAATGATAAGTATTAAGCCGACAATAATCCATATTAAATATACAGGCATATCCCTATTATCATCTGTACCTCGGACAAAAAAAAGACCGCTGGAAAATCAAATTCATTTTCTGACCTGTTTATGTTTCAGAGTACTGATTTACAGGGTATTAAACGGCTGGAAAAGGTAATATATAACCATGATTATCAAGAAGCCAAGCATCATAAAGGCCGAAGGGACACCGCCTAAAACGATTGAAGAATATGTAGGAAGGATCAGCTGTGGAGAGGATAAAATCAGCATTGCCCGGATGATCAGTCCCGGGGGTTGGGCCGAACCCGGCCAGCGGCCGGATTTCGATGAGTACACAGTTGTCCTGAAGGGAATCCTGCACATCACCCTGGAAGACGCGGAGCTCGATATTGAATCCGGACAGGCCTTTATCACCCGGGCTGGAGAATGGATTAGGTACAGCACTCCATCTCCCAATGGAGCTGAATATATTGCGGTATGCCTTCCGGCTTTTTCCCCTGACACAGTGAACAGGGATTGACGAATTGACGAGTTCAGAGTGACGATTGATGGTTATGTCGTGGTCGGAAACATCCCTGTTTTCCGGTCCCGAAGGGACAGATTGTGGCTGGAACCGGCGGCTCAAACGGATCCGATGAGGCATCTAAAGAAGAAACCGAAAACTTTAAGATAATCGTTGCGGTCATGCGTCTTGGGAGCTTCCGCGTTAATTCTGGAATTTGCTGAAGCGGCTCGCTCTCGCTCGCAGGAAAGCAAGGATGCTTCCTGCCACTAAGCAATCCCCCAGCTCCACCTACTCAAACAAGTAACCGTTCTCATCATTACTCAGTTCACGGTCGACTTCATCAATATTGGGAATCAGCTTATAAGTTTCCCGGCTGTTGAGTTTTGAAACCTCAGGGGAAAGCAGTTCTCTTAATGCCGGCCGGTTGTACCTGAGACCGCGCAAGGGAAAGCACTCCCTGGCCAGCCCCGCTATCAACCGCTCCTTTTCTTCCATACCGCCCTGGTAAAAATCCTCCATCACAATTTCTTTACAGGGGATACCGGCTGATCGCATAAAATCCCGGTACCAATCGACTTCAGAACGGTACCACTTCATATTCCCCCGAATTTTCTCGATATCCAGCGGCTGATAATCAGTATTCAGGATCTTGTCCCGGTTCCGTCTCCATTCCCGGGCCTGGAAGGAAATCTCATTTGATACCGCTCTCTTCAGGGCATTCCGCCTCCATAAAAACAGTATGTTCCGAAAACCATGTTCAAGCAGGCGGCAGTTAAGCTCCCGGGACAGCTGGCAGTTGAGGTGTTTCACAACGTTGATCCCGTTGCCGGCAATCTCCTCCAGAAACTCATGGAGCCTGTCAACGTCCCTGATTTCCTCCCGGCGCCCGGCATAGCCGTCTCTAAGGTTAAAGGGTTCCAAAAGTATCCTGACTCTCCAGAACATACCCAGTGCCTCGGCCAGGGTTGTTGAACCTGTCCTGGGAAAGGCAAAAACAAAAACTTCGCTTTGTTTCTTAAACGAGGGAAATAAACTCATCCTGATACCATCATTCCTATCGGCTGCAAATCGTCATAAACCTCAAATACTATTCCGCGCCAAACATTTCTTCATATTCCCCGGGGCTGTAATCAGGCGAAGGCCAAAGGCCCGCTTTCCTTCCGATTTTCAGATAGTGATAGAGAGGATTTATGCCCTTTTTCCCAACTCCCGGATTGGCGTTAAGATACCATTTCGAATCAAAATAACGATTCGGGGAACGACCTTCATACCCTCCAAACCTGACAAAATGAAGCAGGAGGTCACCCTGGTAACCCGCCAGGTCCTTATAGGTTTCCCGATAAAATTCAGGCGAAAACTGTCCGCTTTGCCCGATAGCCTTGATCATGCCGGGCTCCCGCACTGACCTGATTCCAGGCAGCCGCATAAACCTCCTGATCAATGCCGAAGGGCCTGACCGCCGCAATTTCCCGATGGGTATACTATCCTGTCCGGCTGATACCGCCGACCTTCGTTCCAGGTTGGACAGGGCAATGTTGAGGTAATAGGAAATCTCTATTAATTTCTTCCTGAGATGTTCGTTTTCAGCTTTAAGTGCCGAGATCTCCCGCTCCTGTTGTCCGCCCGGAACTTCTTCACTGGATAATTTCTTTTCTATTTGCAGCAGGTCATCCCTGCCCATCTCATTACTCATCGGAACCCTCCATATTTGATTCCTGATCTGGTCAATTTTCTTTCGAATGAAATCAAGAATGATTTCATTACTAAAATGGGAGGCAATGCTCTCCCAAAACATATAACTGCCTTCTCCTTCAGCTTTTTGGAGAATCTTCACGGCTTTATCAAGAAAATACCGCAGCTCGCTGTTAGCCTCGTCTTTAATCGGTCCCCCGGCCAGGCTAAGTTTCTCCTTTATCAAAACAGCAGCCGTGTCCAGGACAGCCGGACTCCAGGATCCATTCTCAAGGCGATAAATCACATGTCCCAGATGAAACCTCTTAAACTCTTCCCGGTATTCCTCCATACCGTATATTCCCAGTCTTTCCCGGGTATAATCCCAGACTTTTCGGTAGTTCTCCATCCGGGCAACACTCTGGGGAGTATTGATGATGCTCCCCATCCTTATGCGGTAAGTCAACACCACGTCCTCAAGGTAAACCACTTCCCCCGCGAAATAATAAAGAAACGGGGTAAGAGACAGGTCTTCGTGATCTCCAGGGAAAAAGGTCAGGCCGGAACGCTTGTACATATCGGTTTTTATCAATATTCCCCATGGCCGAACCGGAACGAACATCCCATCCATTCTCAGCCACCTGCGAACCGCCTCCCCTCCTTCAATAACACCAAAACCTCCCTCGTAACCTGAATCACTTATCCTGTCATGATCGGAAACAACACCCTCTTCATCAACCTGGTCGCAACTGCCGATTACAACATCTATATTCTCCCGGACAGCGGCCTGCCACAGGAGTTTCAGCGCCCCCGGTTTAAAATAATCATCGGAATCCAGGAAAATCAGGTATTCGCCGGAGGCCTTTTCCACTCCAGAGTTCCTGGCAGGTCCGACTCCACGGTTCTCGGTGTGCCTGAGTATCCTGATTCGCGAGTCCCTGATCCGCAGATCTTCAGCTAACTGCAGTGAATTATCTGTTGATAAATCATCAACAAGGATTATCTCAAGTTCGCGGTAATCCTGTTCAATGACGCTCACAACCGCTTCTTCCAAATATTCTTCAGAGTTATAAAAAGGCACGATCACTGATATCAGGTTGTGACGGCTATCCTCCCCGGACACCCCTTGAATATCCTCTTTCTTCAGCTGTTTCTTCTCGTCAGGAAAACCTGATTCATTCTTTTTCAGAAGGACCTCTTCCATAAATCAAATTCAATATACCCAGGATTATCCTTTATGTGCTTAACTTCCAAAATCAACGGATAATCTCAAAAATCCTGTGCCGAAAATATCCAGTCAACGCCTCATCCCCCAAATGGGATACAAATTTTTCCCACAATATGAAATCCTGTTCTTTCCCGGCTAAATTCAGGATACCGCTTATATACTCAAGCATATACTGCAAACCATCAGATTGGGGCAGGAGGCTGTCATCAAGTTTCATCCTGTCTTTGATCAGTCCCGCGACCGAATTCAGCACCTCTTCATCAGGGACCCCCTGGGTCAGCAGCCAGAGGAGATGACCTATGTGAAATATTTTAAAATCCCGCCTGTACTGCTCCAGGCCGAACGATTCTATCCTTTCAGATATCAGGTCCCACAGATTACTGTAGCGGGTTACCTTTGCCGGAGTCAGGGGAGAATTGGTAACGCTTCCCTTCCTGATTCGATAGGTCACAACTATATCTTCAAGATATACTACCTTTCCGGCATACCGGTAAAGAAAGGGCAGCACCGATAAATCCTCATATTCTCCGGGAGGGAAAGTCAAGTCGGAAGCCCTGAACATCTCAAGATTTATGAGCATTCCCCACGGCCTGACCGGAAGAAAAGATCCTTCATCCACATTAAGGGACCTGCGCAGGGCCTCCGTGCCTTCGATCACTCCAAAACACTCTTTCCTCCCCGCGTCCCTGACCCGGTCATAATCACCGTAGTTGCCCCTTTCATCCACCTGGTTGCAGCTGCCTATCACCAGCTCCACACCTTCCGCGGCTGCTGTCCTGACAAGCAGCTCCAGGGAATGCCTTCTCAGGATGTCATCTGAATCCAGGAAAAAAAGGTATTCACCCCGTGCATCAAGCGCCCCGGTGTTTCTGGCCGGTCCCGCCCCCATATTCACGTGGTGATCCAGTATCCTGATCCTGTCATCCTTGTGAGCCATGGCCTCCGCGATCTGCCGGGAACCATCGGTGGAAGCATCATTCACCAGGATTATTTCCATATTACGGTAATCGTTTTCACTTACGCTGGCTACCGCTTTTCCCAGGTTCTCTTCAGCATTAAAAAACGGAAGAACTACTGAAATCAAGGGACCTGATCCGCCGCCGACTCCTTCTTCCCCCTCCTTTTTCGACAGGGCGAGGGAACGGGCCTCATCCAAAGAAATAAATCCAGGGTCCAGTTTACCGGCATCACACTGTAACAGTTCACTGATCCCCTGCAGGGTGATCCGGTTGAGATTCTCCGTTATCTGCCTGCTGGCTTCACTCAACTCCTCCAGGAGTTCCGGATACTTGACAACTTCCTCCAGCAGCTTCACCAGTTCAGCAATACAGGATGCCTTGTGAAACCTATTGCCGGATTCAAGGCCTCCGCCCCCGGCCAGGGTACAGACAACCGGCATTCCGAAATACATGGGTTCAAGGGTCTTGATCTTCAACCCGGTCCCGCCTTTATCGGGATTTATCAGAAGATCAGTTTCCTGATAAAGATCAGCCAGGTCTTCCATGCGCCCCCGGATCTCGACACGCATGTCCCTCAATTCACCCTCTTCGAGACATTCGGCAATTCTTTTGCAGAATCCTCCGGCCAGAATAACTTCGCTGTTGGACGAAAGATATTGGGAAGCGGCCCGCAGCTCGAGAAACTCCAGGACGCATTCACAATTAACCTGGGTGTCAGAGGCATAATACCCAATGCGAAGAGTTCCGTTGTAAGGAGACCTTTTCAAATCAACATGCGGGGAAAGAGAAGATACCGTATATACCTCTCTCTGGTTCCCGACCAGGGCCCTGAAGTAATCCGCCTCCTCATCCTTGATAGCGGCAATCGCGTCAGCCCGAAGGCAGGCTTCTTTTTCACCCTCCCCGGTAATTGAAATCCACTGCGCTTCGGAAAATCCCTGGGCCAACATTTTCCTGTTCCTGTCGGTGAAACTGTCCGGCGTAACCAGGATCTTCCTGGTTTCAGAAGGGATCACATTAAACACGGCCGTATAGAAAGGATACACTACCAGGGCCAGCTCATAATCAAACCGGTCAGCCAGGGCCTCGACCCCCGCGAGAGCTTCAATCCCGCACCAGTCATCCAGGTCAACATTGAGTCCTGTCTCATTAATTCCAACCAACTGGGACGATACAGGTATTTCGTGATAGTGCTGATAATCCCTGATCGCCATGGAACGGGCCGCAACCGGAGTATCCCTCCAGTCATGCTGATAATGGACCAGGTGCACCTCATGGCCGGTTTTCCTTAGTGCGTCAAGCCAGAGTCTCATGTAGACACCCTGTCCCTCTTCCTTGTAAGGGTGGAACCCTGTAAAAAAGAGAGCGTGTTTCTTCCCATCGGAAACTTCAGCTCTCCCGGCCCCGGATGCGGAGATGCGCTCTTTTAAAACCGCTCCTGTCACCTGGCTTAGCGGGGTGTTTTTCCTGATCCAGATTTTGCATTCCCGCTTCAAATCTGAATAATTATTCCGTCCATAGTACTGTAGGCAGGTAACGCGGTCGGACAGCCCGTTTTTTTCAATATAGTTCCGGATACTGAAGTTACTGTTTTGGTTTCTTTTACAGATCAGCAGCAGGGTCGTTTTTTGATTTTCGATCTCCTGGAAGGCCTTCAAAACATCCAGCGGGCCAATCATTGAGGCCCCGGTGATTTCGCAGCCCACGGTAAATCTGAAATCCTGGCTGCTGCTTTCCCTCTTATCATTCATGCTAATAACTGCCCTGCTGAATCCGTACCGGTTTATCCTGAACTCAACCTTTTTATCATACTGCGAAACATTCCTGATCCTGGAATTCTCCGGCAAAAATTCTTTATTGAACGATTCCGTGCTTCGCCACCATGTGCTTGGTTACCAAAGTTTCGCCTGATCTCACTGAAAGCACCCTGGACAAGAGCCCTGTCAGCAATCTCCCGGCTGATCCTTACCGCAAATTCCGGATCCAGTCCCGGGTATGTCTCATCTCCCGGAATATCCTTTCCTCCCGGATTATGAAACAGTACCCCGTCCTTTCGGCCCAGGTATTCACCCGCGATGTAACCATATTCTTCATTGCTCCAGGCTGAAATATCACCTCGTAGATCACTGTTGAAGATAGAACAGGATTCCCTGTCCGGCACCTTTCTCAACAACCACCTTATTAATTTATCCCTGGCGGGATCAGAAGAACTCCTCTTCTGCAGGCTGTTCAGGAACATCATATATTCCAGGCCGTTCCGCCTCAGGGAAACATTTTTGGGACCTATGGCCTGAAAACAATGATCTCTTTCAACTCCCAGCAGGGAAAGAAAATCAGAAATTATATCACCTCCATTCAGCTGATCCCGCTCCAATATCCGCAACTCGATTCTGTCCCTGCCGAAAATCTTCGCCCAGGAATCAAGGATCCTGCTGTAATGCCCCTGCAGTTTAAGGCAGAAATCCCGCTTGAATTCTCCGGTTACCATCTCCTTATCGTAACCCCGGCAGGTTATCTGGTGGGCCAGCAGGGATTCAGCAAAATCTACGTAGTTCCTTATGTAGAGGACAATCTTGATTCCTGAAATTCCCCGTAGGCTCCTGAGATAGCGGGCTGGAACCTCCGGTCTCTCAACTGAAAAAAGCTCGGAGGATATTACAATATGCCTGCTGGAGGGAGAGGCTTTGATCTCTTCATTCAAAATTTCAATGATCTTCCCGGGTTCATCACCTGCCGAGATTTTCTCAAGAGCTTCCCATTCACAATCGGGCAGGGCCGCCCTGGCCAGCCGGTGATGGGCATCCTGGAACATTAATTCCTTCCGGTCAGGATAAAGGACGCCTTTCTCCCTTAAAATCTTCCGGTTAGCGTATAAAAACTGCTGAAGTGAGGTTGAACCTGTTTTATTCAGCCCGATATGGACAACCAAAACCGGGCCTGATTCCACCCCGGAACCATTTTTTTTCAATAACTGATCGTTCTTTATTTCCAAAATATAAAAACCATTCCACCCCGGTTATCCTGCATTTTTTACAGCAGAAACTAATTCAGCAATCGTCTCCCTGAATTTCCCGGGAGAAAAATCATTTTCGACCCTCGAATACGCCCGCTCCCTTATACTTTGCCACAATACCTGGTCCTGGTACAGCCTGCATACCTGGCCGGCAAAATCATCCGCCTGCCCGGCCAGGAGGGCCTCCCGTTCATTATCCCACCCCAACTGCTCCGCCAGGATCGGGGTACAAACAACAGGTATACCCGCGGCGGCGGCATCAATTAACTTGAGAGGTATTCCCGCCGCGAACCTGGTGGGGGCCACAAAAACCCTGCAGTTCCTGGTATACGGCGCAAGATCCTCCCGTTCCCCTTTTAACTCAACACCCTCCATATTCAATCCGCGAAAAAGCCTTTCATCCACCTTGCCGACAACAATAAATTTGATTCTCCCGCCTGACCAGTCTCTTATTCCGGGAAAAACCTCCTTGATAAACCAGCGTATGGAGTCAACATTCGGGGATCCGTCCCGATCAATCCTCCCGGCAAAAAGAATATGCCCCCGCCTCGTGAAGCCCCTTGCCTGGTACCCTTCCGGATCAAAACTGTGTCCCAGAACGGCAATCAGCTTTCCCGGGAAACCATCCCTGAATAACCGGGCCTCCTTTTCACTAACTGCCGCGACCGCGTCGGAAGGCCCGGCCAGTTCCAGTTCCTTTTGAATCAAATTGCTCCTGGAAACGGCGGACAAGCGTTCACCCCTGACTTCAGCAGCTGCTATATCTCTCAAGGCATATACAGCTTCAGCATCATATATGACAGCGGGCCGTTTCTCACCTTCCCGGTATACCCTGCTGAAGGCCTGTATAAATTTCTCCTGGTTATGGGGCCTGCAAATCCAGACCAGATCATAGCAGCCTTTTCTTTCAGTTAAAAAATCAGCGAGAAAGTAATTACCCCGGTCCAGAATAAACTCCACACCAATTGGAAACCGAGACCAGATCAGCTCCCAGTCCGGAGATTTGTCCGCTTCGGTGGAATAATATGTAACCTGGTATCCTCTGCCATTTATAGCCCCCAGTATGGCGGCAGTCCTGGGAAAACCGGCGCCATTCTCACTGATAGGGAGGAGGTCGTCAATTAAAAGCAGCCGGGTTCGATTCCTGTCGGCAGATCTTGCCAGTAAGATATTCTCATCCTTTTCGGGAAGATGATGCCCGGCCAGGAATTCCCGGTGCTTTTCATAAAAGATCTCCCGGTTCCTCTTCATCCCCTCATCACAGGCCTCCCGGGAGGGAGATGAAGCGCGCTCGTAATGCCTTACCCTGATAGCCGGCTCATAAACAACTCTAAATCCGGCCTTCCGAAGCCTCAGGCAAAAATCATTTTCTTCATAATACGCCGGAGAAAAAGCCTCATCGAAACCGTCCATTTCAAGAAACTGGGCCCTTCTCAGAAGCAGGAAGGCGCCGCAGCAGTAGTCCACATCCCGGCGGAACTGAAACGCGCCCGAATCAGGATCCTGGCCTCTTCCATATTCCAGGCTGACAGCATTATTCCAGGTAATCGATCCGGCTTCCTGCAAAGATCCATCCGGCCGCAGAATCTTCCCGCCTACCGCACCGATCCCGCAGCTTTCCTTCATAACCGATACTGCCCTGGAAACCGCGTCCGGTTCAGGCATGGCATCATTGTTCAGCAGCAGGAGGAATTCTCCTTCAGCAGCTGCAACAGCCTGGTTCACAGCTTTAAGGAATCCAATATTCGTGGTATTTTTGATTATCCGGGCTCCCTTGAGCCGGGCAAAAAGCTCCGACGTTTCATCCCCCGAATTGTTATCAAACAATATGAGTTCATAATTGGAAAAATCACTGGCCAGTATTGATTTAAGGCATTCTAATGTTAAATCCGCCTGGTTATAGACAACTACTATTATTGACACCAACGGATTCTCCGGCCGGAAGAAGGACAGGACTTCCCCATCGTCCATAAATGACTTCAGGGCGTTCCTGCTCCTGAACCGCATCGCCTGGAGGATATGGGATTTCGTGTCAACAACACAGCTGGGCGCGAGGCAATCCTCCAAACTCACGGCGCGGCCGGCCTCAGCGGTCAATTCGGGATCATCCTCAATCCCCGCGGCCAGGCGAGACCTGAGAGAATCTGAGCGGGCCCAGAACACAGGCGGAACGGAACCCGGGTTTTCCTTTAAACTGACGATTTCAACATCATCATTTTCCCTCAGGATGTCCCACGCTTTCAGAATCTCCAGGCTTGAGAGGTTGTCAAGGTTTTCCCGGATTTCAGATGAATCCGCTTCCCTGCACGCGATTACCAGGCAAACGGCATCCTTCAGGACCTCCGGTTCAGCCAGCTTCAAAAAAACCTCAACCAAGTGCTCACCTGAAGCATCTACCACTGATATGGGGCGGCCGGATAATTTGTCCGAAAACCACGACTCCAACTCTTCAGCCAGGATTCCGTTTTCAGAACAGGGGACTGCCAGCCGCACGTCTCCGCCCAGGGGAACTTTCCGCAATATTTGAACCAGGGCCAGCTTTTTACCCGGATCGGGAAGCCAGGCCAGAATTGTCGCGTTTCCGGCAGATTCAACATCCTCGGCATTGCTCCCACGGATGCTTACCGAAGGCCGGCGGCTGAAATGAAAAAGCTTCCTGATCGAATCCCACCTGTCCAGGAAAAACCTGGCAACCCTCCAGGTGGAACTTAGCTCAACCGCGCTGGTCCGGTGTTTAAGGTAAACATTTTCCGCTGCCAGCGAATTTCTTTCCTGCATCAAATCGTGATAATGCCACTGCAGCTTCCTCAGGTCTTCCCGGGTTTTCAACAGTTCATCATCCCCACCGCCATTCCGTTCAGTTGTCATAAAAGTGATTTCCCCGGCCAGATTCAAGAGGGAGCCCCCCTTGATGATGAGTGATAATCCTCCGGCTATTTTAGAATATTTCAATCAACAATTCAGGGTTTCCGATAAAAAGGTAATATCCGCGGAATCTGGCATCAATTGGTGACAGGCAGTTGAGGAGCGGCAGTTCAGTCGAAGACGGAAACTGCCGATTTCCAGCGCCGGATTCCGGAGGTGGCATTCCCTTTTTGAGCGAAAGTGTACCTGTAATCGCGATCTCGGAACTGAGACCTGAGAAGTGAAATTTGTGAAGCCGGAAGTGCTGATCACCAGTTGGAGCGGAGTTCCCCGGTTTGTAACTTTTACCGGCATAGAAACCGGTGTCTCCGGGGGGATTTCCGAAGGCATGACAAAGAGGAGATTAAATCTTGATTTGGACCTGAGAACCGGTCACTTTAAATCACTTGTCTTTTTTCCCGAACAATCCCCTGGCAGGATTCATATTCGGCTTGTGAATCTCAAAATGGATGAAATCATCATGGCCGCTTGAAGGACAGGAATCCTTTTCTCCGCAGTGCTCACATCCGGAAGACCTTTCACCTGAAGAAGAGTCTCCGTCCTCAACATTAAGGATTCCGTAGATGATGAACAGCACGGTAATCACTATAACCGGAATAATATAGGCCATCATGATATTAAAAATTCTTCCTGGATGTACGTGCCGGGACCTGTGCCGGAACAAATAAAGGGGACGATGTCAAACCGGCCCCTTTTGGTCTGGTTATAGGATCCGGCCTCCTGAATATTTTATGCTCCGCTGAACAGCCCGGCGAATCCCATGAAGGCCATTGAAAGGATTCCGGCAATAAGAAAACTCATGGCCGCGCCCTTCAACACATCAGGGAGATCGGAGAGTTCAGCCTCCTCCCGGATCCCGGCCATCAGCACCAGGGCCAGGGTCAGTCCGGCGCCGGCGCCAAGCGCGAAAAATATTCCTTCAGAAAAATTATATCCCCTGCTGGTCTGGGTCAGGGCCAGAAACAATATGGCACAGTTCGTGGTAATAAGCGGCAAGAACAGGCCCAGTGCCTTAAAAAGAGCGGGGCTCAATTTCTTGATCAGCATCTCCACAAACTGCACAGTACTGGCAATAACAACGATAAAGGTCATCAGTCGCAGGTATGGAGCATGAACCAGGATATAAGTATTCAGAAACCAGGCGCAGACTGATGTTATAACCATTACAAAAATATTGGCCAAACCAAGCCGGAAGGCTGTATCAATCTTCTTGCTTACCCCGAAAAAGGGACACAGTCCTAAAAAATACGCCAGGGTGAAATTATTAATAATCGCGGCGGAAACAAAAATCCAAATATATTCCATGATGTTATTCCTTCCGCCTAACTTTCAATCTGGACAAGTTTACGTTTGTCCCGCATTTTTTTTATCGAGGCAAATATGATCAACAGCACGCCGAGTGTCAGGAATCCTCCCGGAGGCAGGATCATTATGACCCAGGGCTCAAAGTTGTCACCGAAAAGCGGGATGCCGAAAAAGCTTCCGCTCCCCAGGATTTCACGAATTCCACCGACCATGATCAGGGCAAGAGTGAATCCAAATGCCATTCCGGCCGCGTCCCCAACCGCGAAAGGCAGCCTGTTGCGGGAAGCAAAGGCTTCCTGGCGGCCCAGGATCAGGCAGTTGACAACGATCAATGAAATAAACGCCCCAAGCTCCTTGTGCAGGGCCGGGGTAAAAGCCTGCAGGCTAAAATCGGCCACGGTAACAAAGGTGGCAATAATGATGATAAAGGTGGTGATCCTGACCTGCTTGGGAATCACGTTCCGAAACATGGAAACCAGGAAACTGGCCCCGACCAGCACAAAGGTGGAAGCAGCGCCCATCGCGAATCCGTTAATCGCTGAATTGGTAACAGCCAGGGCGGGGCACAATCCCAGCATCTGCACGAATACCGGGTTCTCCCTCCAGATACCCTTTAAAGTCTCTTCATATACACTGGGTTGGTTACTCATTTGCCCTGACCCTCACTTTCGGTCTTCTCATCAATGAGTTTCCTCCATTTATCATTTCCCTGATTTATAATTTTCGTGACAGCCTTGGAAGAAATGGTAGCACCGCTGATTGAATCAACTTCGTTATCCTTCGTCTTGGTTCCGGAGGCTACCGCGACAATCACCGGCTCAACTACAAGGGCTGAAAAATTATCAAGAAAATTCTGATCCTTGATAATCTTGTCTCCCAATCCGGGAGTCTCCCTGCTCTCCAGCACCTGCATCCCTATTATCTTTTTTTCAAATGGATTGTAGCCGTATATAAGGTTGATCGTGTCCTGGAACCCTGATCCCGCTGAAGGGATTCCATACCCTACGAGCCGGCCGCTCGGGTCATACCCGGCGTACACGGCATCGACACCTTCGGCGGATGCCGCTTCCTCAAGCTTTCCATCCTTCTCTATGAATATCTTCCTGGTTTCAGCTCCCGGGAGTACCCGGTAGATGGCAGCTTCAAGAGCTTCTTCCTGGTTCTTCTTGATAAGGGGCTGGGTTGCCAGGAATACTGACACGATAACCAGGCCTGAAAACAGGCCGGCCAGTCCCAGGGTAACAATCAGGCGAATGGGACCCGCGCTGTTCTCACTGGACATTACCAGGCTCCTTTCCTTGTACTATTTCAACTATTATTCTCTGCATAGGATATTTTTCTCTCATTCAACCGTCCCTCGGGACGGATCCCGGTAAAATTACTTTGTCGCGCCCCCGAATTGTTTGGGCTGGGTATACCGATTGATATAAGGAGTTACCGCGTTCATCAGGAGGATGGCATACATAACTCCTTCAGGAAGCCCTCCATAGAGCCTTATCAGAACCACCAGGAAACCTACTCCCGCCCCGAAAATCCAGGCGCCTTTGGAAGTAGTCGGAGTGGTAACCGGATCGGTACACATGAAGACGGCTCCAAAAAGCAGGCCGCCTGAAAAAATCATGAACAGCGGATTGGCGTTTTCCTTGCCGGTTATCAGCCATATGGCCGAGCTGAACACGGCCACTGCCGCCACTGTTCCCACCGGAAGCCGCCAGTCACAGGCCCGGCGGGCGATCAGCCATACAACTCCCAGAATAATCAAAATACCTGAGGTCTCCCCGATTGAACCGCCGATATTTCCGATGATCACCTTGAACACAGCTGTCATTTCACCTGAAAACTTGGCCAGCCCCAGGGGTGTCGCTGCCGTCGTGGCATCAGCTGGAGCCTGGAGAAGGGGGGTCGAAAAAAGCCTGGGTGATATCTGCATCAGGCCTTCGGCCGGTGCATTCCAGGTAGTAATGGCCGTGGGGAATGAAGCCTGCAAAAAGGCCCTTCCCACCAGGGCCGGATTAAATACATTCTGTCCGAGTCCTCCCCAGATCAGCTTGCCCAGGCCGATTCCCACCGCGCCGCCGAGTAAGGCCATCCAAAGCGGAAACCCGGGCGGAAGTATCAGCCCGAGCAGCACTCCGGTCAGCAGGGCGCTGTTGTCAAGAAGCGGGGACTGCTTGGCGGCTCGGTTGAAAATCCATTCGGTTCCAACAGCTCCGGCCACTGCCGCCGAAATCACCAGCAGTACGCCGATTCCGAAAATCCAGACGGCGGCCAGTATCAAAGGTACTGTAGCCAGAAGAACATCCCCCATGATTCTGGGCGTTGAAGCATCTGTATGCAGAAACGGGGAAGTCGAGAGTACTAGATCATTTGTGCGTGAATTCTTCATTTCTTATTCTGCGCCTCTCGAGCCATCGTTTTCCCGATCCTGATCCACTGGACCAGGGGAATATTTGATGGACATGTATATGAACAGGATGCACATTCAAAGCAATCCATGAGGTTGTAGTCCATAAGCTTATCAACCACTTTCATCCTGGACAGCTGGGCCAGGCGGGTTGGATTCAGGTACATCGGACATGCTTCCAGGCAGCGTCCGCACTTAATGCAGGGATACTCCCTGGTGTCAGCCTGAAAAACCCGGGTGAGTGCCAGCAGACCTGAAGTTCCTTTCATTACCGGTACTTCCAGGCTTTTCTGGGTCATGCCCATCATCGGCCCGCCCATGATAAGCTGCTTCGTCTCTCTCCTGAGACCTCCGCAGTAATCAATCAGGGCTGATACCGGTGTCCCCAACGGGACCAGCAAATTCCTGGGATGAGGAATGCCTGCCCCGGTGACGGTAACCACCCTTTCAATCAACGGTATCCCCCGGTCAAACCAGTCGGCTATCGCGGCGGTGGTTCCAACATTATTGGTAAGGACATCCAGGTCCAGCGGAAGACCTCCGCTGGGAACTTCCTTGCCGAGCAGGGCCTTGATCAACATCTTCTCGGCCCCCTGGGGATATTTGACTTCCAGGGGAACAATCTCTATTTCCTTCGGGGCCAGGGCCCTCAAGGACTCAACAGCCTCGGGTTTATTTGATTCAATGCCGATGAAAGCCTTTTTTGCCCCGGTATTATTCAGCAGAAGCTGGGTGCCTCGCAGCACGGCTTCCGGGCGTTCCACCATCAGGCGGTCGTCACAGGTCAGGTAGGGCTCACACTCCACTCCGTTGATGACAACATATTCAATCTTCTTGCCTTCGGGAACCTGCACCTTGACGTGGCTGGGAAAGGCGGCGCCCCCCAGTCCGACCAGGCCCGCGTCCTGTAGCTGTTTGGCAAAAGCGCGGTTATCCAGCTTCGCCGGATCAGGCCTCTCCTGGGGCTGGGTCCTCTGGCTGGCATAGGGATCAGCCTCTATCGTTACGGCAGGCATCATTTTCCCGTTGGCATGCAGCCTGGGTCCCAGTGATGTAACCCTTCCGGTGACCGGAGAATGCAGGGTCGTGGAAACAAAGCCTCCAGGATCAGCAATCCTCTCCCCTTTCAGGACCTCCTGCCCGACACTGACTATAGGAACCGAAGGGGCTCCTATGTGCTGGGACAAGGGCATCACATATTCCTTTACAAAAGGAATCCTCTCTATTGCCCGGCTCGAGGTTCTCTCCTTGTTTTCCGAGGGATGAACACCATGCCTGAATGTCTTCAACTCTTCATTTTGAAAAGCAGCGTTCGCCATTAAACTATATCCCGTCTATGAATCATTGGAACCAAATCCGGCCAGGTGCAGCAGCCTGGCCCGGAGGTTGGCCGCCATCTGTCCGTTCACATTTGCTTCCAGTTCAGCAATTCTGGCTTCGTAAGCCTTCTTCATTTCTTCAATTTCAGCAGTCTTCGCTGCATCGGTTTCAGCAAATCCCTTGAGTTCCGCCCGCAGTTTTTCAGCTTCCGGATTATCATGACCACTCAATTCCCTGCACGCGACCATGATTCCGGTTACCCGCAGGGCGGCCTTCAGCAGTTCAGGGGAAACAAGCAGTTCACCAGACCCGGCAGGATCTATAATCGAGGGAACCGTTCCCGTCCTTTCCTCCTCGTCCATTTCCAGGTAGACTTCCAGGTCCAGCAGGTTGGCATTCTCAGCTGGAGCTGAGAAGTACTCCTTATAGCGTGTTTCACCGGCGGCCCATTCCAGGATGGCCGCGGTGTTGGCAATCGGTTCCTGGGCGAATGAGAAGCGGGAAGTAAACCCTGCCCTTACCGAAGGATCATAAGTCACAATCGGGAGGACTCCTGATTTAACTGCCGCCCGGGCCCTTTCTATAGTGAGAGCCGGTGTAAATCCATGCTCCTGCGGAAGCGGCACATGGACCCTGATCAAGGCTGATCCCGTCCAGGACAAAGCCTTTTTCACGCCTTCGGAAAAGCTCTTAAAATCTCCCAGGGATCCGGAAAAAATAAACACATCCTGGCAGGAAAGCCCCAGGAACAGGGGATCAATGCCGTCCCGGGTAATGTCACAGGAATCAAGCAGGACCAGTTTCACCGGCAGTCCTGAATTCAGGAGACCGGTGAGGCCGGCAACACCCTGCCTGTGAAGTGATGTTTCATCACAAAGCACGATCAGCGGAGCGCAGGCTGACTTCTCTTCAGCGGTAAGGCCGTCCCAGGACAGCCTGCTCAGAGCATCCAGTTTAGCCGGAAGATCAGCAGGGGCCTCCAGGTAAAGTCCGCCCTTCCTCTGCATGATAACTTCATTGACATGCTTCCTGGCCAGGGCTTTGGCCACACCGGAAACAGTCTGCATGCCCTCAGGGGAAAGGTCCACAAGCAGCGGAGCGTTGTAGGGATGATTGGGAAATCTCCCGGCCCATCTTGAAACCCTGTCGCCGACGACCGCTACAGAAAAACGCGACCGCCTGACTCCGTTCAGCCCTTCACGGATCAGGACGGCATTTTCATTCAGGGCGTTGACCGTCTCCTGCCTCTCCAGGATCCGGGCCGGATCCAGTGAAGTTGAAACCCCGGCTTTTTCAAGCAGGGCATCCAGCTCACTCTTGCTAATCCTTCTCCGGTTAACTGATTTCAGGGCTTCAGCCACTTTCTTGCCGTCTCTCGGCTGGCCCTCTTCCAGCATTCCGTTAACCAGCTCCTGGAGAGCCGCGGCGGTCTCTTCAGCCTTATCAGCATAGCCGGCAAACTTTTCTGAGGTCCCGGCCTCAGCCAGGGAGGTTATCAGCCTGGCAGCCAGTCGTTCTCCCGATCCCGGAAGCCCAAAAGATCCCACGGCCTGGGCCTGGGAACAGTCCCTGTCCAGCAGGGCCGCGGCAATCGGATCCATTCCGGATTCCAGGGCCTTCTCGATAAGGTTCTTCCCGGTGACGGGCAGCGCTTCCCAGAGTTTCCAGGCTTCGCGAGCCTCAACCGCCCTTTCCACCCGGCCCACCGGTTTAAGCGCGTTGTCCGGGCTGTTCTTTATGCAAAGCTGGCAGCCCTGGCAGGAATCAGGATTAAAGGCCACGGCCAGTAAAAGGCCTGAGCCCTTGCTCGCTTTTTCAGGGGCCAGGAAAAACTCTTCGGTGACAATCGGATTGAGCTTTTCAAAAGCAAAAACGGTCCTGGCAAATATCCGGCGATGCTCTTCCTTGTCAGCATCAGCAACCCGCATTTTTGACACCAGTCCGTCGTAAATTTCAAGCAGGTAATGATAGGAAAGCTCCACGGCTGGATCGGCAACCACCGAAGCCGCGATCTTCTGGGCAATTGTCCGGTGGGACCGCTTCACGGCATTGGCCAGCTTGCCTTCTTCACCCGTTGTGGCGGAGAGGGCGTCCAGCAGCCCGTTTACGCTTATCAGCGTAGCGCCTATTGCTGAATCAGGACATACAGCCCAGCTCACACCGCTGATTTTTGCCTTGCCTTCCGCCAGCATGGGCATAAAAGGCATGGCGGTAGCCCTCGGGCGGGCAAGTGCCGCCGTATAGGACGGAACGGCGTTCAGGGTGACAAGCGGTTCCGGAAAATTATCACTGCTGCCGCCCCTTTTGGGCTGCATCAGCTCTCCCCAGAAACGGGGGAGATTATCATATTCATTTCCGGGTTCGCTGAATTTGCGAATAGTGCCGGGAACCCCTTCTTCAACAACTTCAGGCTCACCAAGCTCCTGCCAGTTGACAGGTTCCAGTTCACTTTTTCCATCCAGAATGTCGGCAATTCCGGGAAGAACATCTTCAAATTTATCAGTTGTGCGGAAGACCTTGAGTCCCAGTCTCCGGACCTGGTCCCTCCAGTAATCAGGGGTCAGTGTCCAGATTTCATCAGCCGGACGCTCACTCTGGATCAGGAGTGTCCCGCCCTTAACCATGTCCTCCAGGGGATTCAGGATCACATCCAGGCCGGTCTTGCCCAGCCAGAGCAGATCCACTCCGCTTCCGGATTCCGGCACCCGCGGATCATCTCCGCCCGCGGTCACCCTGGCAGCCAGGACCCCGGACTCCGGAGACCATCCGTAACCGGAAGCCGAACTGTTGTCTCCGCATGATTCGGCCAGGCTGGAAAGAACCTCGGAAAGCTCCATGGTATCAGGGCCGATCCACATAACGGTTTTGCTGCCCTCGGGCGAAGGAGTAGGATCAACCGGCTTGACGGTTGTCGCGGCTAATTCAGGATAATCACTTTTAACGGCATTGATGAGGCCTTCCCTCTTGGGGAAATCGGCAAAATTCTCGCGGCCTGAAGTGATACCCAGCCAGACATGGGACCTTGGAGTTTTACCCTGCAGCTCATTAAGCAGATCAGCGACCTGCCCGGCATTCAGCGGCTGCCCATTCATTCCGTAGGATCCGGACATCCAGGTCTGTTTTCCGCCGGACACGCAGCCCTGGATCTCGCGAAGCAGGGGGAGGGTACCGGCCAGGGGCGCGTTAAGGCTCTCAAGCACCAGAATTTTCTTTTTGCCGTTTAAAGCGTTCCGCACTTCTTCGGCGGGGAAGGGACGGAGCCAGGTGATGCCCAGTATGCCGACCTTCATGCCTTTGCGGCTGTTCATAAGCTTAGCGGCGGCGCTGGCAGTCTGCACCGCGGAACCCTGGGCTACGATAACCGTGTCAGCTGAATCCAGGTTTTCTTCGTAAACAAAATCTTAATTTCCTGCCCGTGATTTCAGACAGCGCGGCCATTCCCTCTCCAGCCAGCTTCTGCAGGTGGCTGAAAAAGAAAGCCTGGTTGCCGGCAGCCCGGGCAGCGCCTTCACTGGATCCCTGCTGGGTTCCTATTGATACCGGGCGGTCCTGGTTGATCCAGGCAGGAACCAGTTCCCTCTCGCCGCTGAAAAGCAGCAGCTGTGAAGGAGTAGGGGAATCCAGGGAGGAATCAGCAGCACCCAGGAACGCGGTCAGCTTCTCCGCTGTCGGGAGCGCCGCGGTCTCAATACGGTTGCGGTCTATTCCCACAACTCCGGGGACCAGGGACCTTTCAGCCAGCCAATGGGCCAGCAAGGTGTAATCAGCCGCCTGCTGAACCGTGTGAGGCATGATCTGGAAAAGGCCGATATCAGAGATTCCATGGTAGCCGGAATGGTTGCTCCCCGGTCCGAATCCTTCTCGAAGCATCGGGTGGAGAACCATGGGGATATGGTGGTCAGCGATGAACTGGATCTGCTGATATCCTTCCAGGATACGGTCCCCGGTAAAAAAGGACGCGACCCGGGATCCGGCCAGGGCCATACCGGAAGCAGTCGCCAGGCTTTCAGTGACGCTTTCCGCGTTGATCTCGGCTACCGGCCTTCCGAATACATTGGTTCCCGACTGGGTTGAGCCTGACACGGCCCCTGATGAATCTTCATTCAGGGAGTTCCGGACCAGGGCATCACAAACCAGGTTTTCCATGACGGCCACAGCCTCGACAGAGGTGATAACCTCTACCGGATCAGGCTGATTTTCTTCGGTCCCGCCGCTTAATAGATTTACAATTCGATCTAAACGTAATTTGGATATGAGACTACGCACGAATCCGCTCCTCACTTATTTTAATCAGGGGCTTGGCAAACTGTTCTCCCTCAATCCAGACAATAGCTCCGGTGGGACATCTCCAGGTTGCCTTCTGTTCAGGTTTTTTATCCAGGTCATACCTAATAACCGGCAGACCGTTTTCAATTTCAACGACTCCAGGAGGAGAATCAGCCGCGCAGCGGCCGCAGCCGTCACAGGTGACCGCGCACCGGGCCCTGGCTTCATCTCCGGTAAGGGGAGAACTGCACTGTACAAATAATTTCCGGGCAATGGGAATAATGGTGAAAAGATCAAGCGGACAGGCATCGACACAATCACCGCAGGCGGTACAGATATGGGGATTAACCTGGGGCAGGCCTTCCCAATTCATCACGATGGCATCAAAGGTGCAGGCATCCCTGCAGTCTCCCCAGGCCCAGGCAGCCGTAAGTGCATTCCCGGCCCCCGCCATCCACGAGAACAGCTCCGCGGCATGACGAGATACCCTGGTAGCTGGCCAGTTCCTTTACCAGTCCTTCTCCGCCGGCACACTTGAGGCGAGCCACTTGTTTTTCGCGGGTTCCGGCATCAATGCCCAGCAGGCTCGCTATTAAAGCGGTGTTTTCCGCGCTGTTGACCGTGCATCCGCTGGGAGAAGCCTCGCCGCCTACCACTTTCGCGGCAAATGCCGAACAGCCCGGCTGTCCACACGCGCCGCAATTGTTGCCAGGGAGAAGGTTTTCCACTTTTTCAAGCCGGGGATCTTCCTCGACTTTCAGGAAATGATCCGCTGTAGCCAGAATCGCGGCAAACACCACCCCGAGACCAGTCATAATAATTGCTGCTGTTATAACTGCTTCCAAACCAATCTTCTCCTGTCTAATGTATAGCTTTAGCCCTGGCAACGACGTCTTCGGTAGCTGTTTTGTCGCCGGGCCTCGGCTTACCCGGATAAATACACTTAGCCGGACAATTTTCCGCCGCGGTTACCAGCTGCTTGTAGGTTCCAGCTTCCGGGTCTGCTATGCAGGCCTGCTTATCCCCGTTGTATTGAAACATAGATGAATTAAGGTTGATGCATTCATTGCAGCTGGTGCAAAGATCAGATTCAATATAGGGTTCTTCGCCTAATTCCTCTTCCGTTTCACCCGCGTCTTCCTCCAGGACTTCCAGTGTTTCCTGAGGGGTGGATTCTTCCAGGGGTAATTCCGTTTTTTCCGTTCCCTTAATATTAACATTCTCAGCGGCCTTCGTGCTTGATGGAGGGGGGGCAAGCGGCTGTACGGCCAGCGGGGATCCAGCCAGCATCTCCACGAGGCGGTCAATTACCAGGGCAGCCCCTTCTTCACGGGCCAGGTTCAAGTCTTCCGCGCCCGCCGGAAGCCGGGATTCAGAAGCGGACTCTTCCGTCTCCGGGGCGGCAATCGCGCCACCAGCTTCGGACAGCTGCTGGAACATTCTCCAGGACCTGCTCCTCTCCTGGCACGCGTACACTACATCCCTGGTAAGTATGGCTCTCCGCAGGATATTCTCTGGTGAAAGCACCCATATATAAGGAATAGTATCAGGCTCAAGCTTGATTCCCTTGTCCAGGTATTCCCTGAACTCAATCTGGTTTTCGTCCCAGGCCTCTTCCGGGATAGTCAGGAAATGGCCTGAATACCTGGCTTTTAACACCGCGGCATGCGCCGGGGTGATGGTATCCTCCATCTGCATCATACTCCCGTCACTGAGCTTTACGTCAAATTCCTTCCTGATCCAGGTTTCATCAGCGTGCACATTGCCTTCCAGGTTCAGCCTTTCTTCCCAGGAAACACCGGCCGAAGGATCATACCTGAAGCAGGGAACCGCCCTGCCCAGGCAGGCCGCGTAGGATCTCCACCATTCCTCGAATCCACCGCTCCCGGTTTTAGGCACAGCAACCAGGGCCACTGATGGAACCGGCTGGGCCAGCCATTCCCTCAATCCTTTAATCGTATTAACAGGGAGCGCCAGGGAACTCTGCATTACAAACAGCTCCCTGAAAGCCAGGACAAGGTGCCATAGGTCGGGAGAAATCCCGGAGTGCTTGGGCCACATATCATCTCCGGTTACGTCAAACTCCCGGCTGGTTACCAGTACCGCCACCGGACGGCCGCTGCTGATCAGCCTGCCCATGCTTGAAAGCCTTTTTTCAAATACCTTTTCACTTGAAATCAGCACAACCACCGGGGGAATGAGGGCAAGCTCATCCATTTCAAGGAAAGTCCAGTCCAGCTTATCGGTAAGGCTGTCAGCAACGGATCCTCCATCGCTTTCAGTCTCTCGCCTGGCCAGCTGCACCGCCTTGAGGACCTCGACCAGCCTCTCCGCCAGGCCGTCAAATATTCCAGCGGCAAACAAAAAAGGATTTTCATGGGTCTGGACTGATACACCCGGAAAGGGGTGAGGCTTCATAGGTATATTCATCCAGTACAAAATAGGCTTCCGGTGAATTATCAGATAATTCAAGAAAATCCCTCAGAACCTTGTAGGCCCAGGTTAATTTTTCCCGTCTCTGTTTTGAAAAACCGGGCGCGGCCTTGTGCCTGGTATGCAGCTTGACCATGGCCGCCGGATCCAGGAACCGGGAAGATCCCTCACCGAACTCTTCGGCTATGACCTCAGGGCCGGCGTCCTGGGACTTTCGCTCCTCCGCCTGGAGCAGGTCACCAAGCTGGCCGGAAAGCATGGAAACTTCCTCACGAAAAATCCTTTGCTTCTCCGACCTCTTTTCAGAGGCTATGCTCTGACAGATGACCGGGAGAACAGCCCTTGAAAATGTGAGCGCCCTGGCCGAATCTGAAAGGCCTGAAAAAGCAGCGGCTGTTCCCTTTTCAACCTCAGAAAGGGTCTCTTGATCAATATTCGTCCTGTCAGAAAAAATCTCCAGGGATCTTTTTACCAGTTCATCATCAAATTCACATACCGCCCGGACCCTCTCCTCCAGGGCGGAGGCAAACGCCCGGATCAGCCCGTTAAGATGCCGGGGGTCAACATTGTCACCTATTATGTCGCATATCGGACGAAAATCGGTCGTTCCGTTGTTCCGGATAGCTACCAGGGGGAACCCGGTCTCAAAAACTTCGTTCCTTTCCAGGTTGTGAAGGACCGCCGGCCGGGCCGGGGAGCTGAAATCAATCCTTGAATAAATATCTTCCGGACAGGACCCCGTCAGGAAAAACTCCCTGATAATCCCCGGCCAGTTTTCTGAAGCTTCACTTGCCTTTACTTTTTCCGGGAACCTCAGGAATCCGCTTACCCTTGATACCTCCTGCCGCCTTTCCTTGATCTTCTCTTCCAGCGCTTCCCCTTTGATCCGAGTCAATATCCCCCAGGATTCCTTTTCCTGTCCGTTGGATGGCGGATTGAAAATCAGGCCTGAAAGAGCCTGCACAAGATCAGCCCAATCCGTTTTCTCACTCCCGCTCCAGATCTTCCAGTTCCTCGACTTCCTCAGGCTCTTCAGAAGGGTGGCATCTTCAGCCAGCCCCTCCACCCGGTTTATGTCGCCGATAAGCACCAGGTGCCCTCCGGATGCCAGCTGCCTGAGCCCGGGCTCCGCCCTCTTGCCTTCAGTCAAATCCACAATCAGCAGGTCAAGCTGTCCGCTGCAGTCGGCAATCCCCCTTGATATCCCCGAGGTAAGAACAGTCAAATCGCATCGTTCAACCGTCGTAATATTAAACTCTCCGTCACGACAGACCGGACAAGCGGCGGCAAATTCCTGCAGTATCCTGGTAGCTCCTTCACCGGATGAGGAAATTCCCAGGTTGAAGCTTTCCTCCCCGAGGCCGTGGGCCGCCGCGGTCGCCTCCAGAAGAGGGGGGATCAATGAACGCTTGATGCCGTTCTTTTTCTCGGTCCAGACTTCCCTGCGGAACCTGTCTCCCAGGTAATACTTGAGGTTGGAAAACAGCCTCTTGTAAAAAGGATTCTTCCTGGGAAGCATTAACACCACTTCCTCAGCATTGCCGACAAGATCCATAATCCGGTCCAGGGGAAACGGATTCAGGAGGGTTACCAATATGACTTTAATATCTTCACGGGATGCCAGCAGCTTCCTGACCCTGGGAGGGGCCAGGCCGGGAATGATAACCGCGATGGGGGCGTCCGCTTTCCCCTCCAGCCGAACGGATCCTATATCTCCGCCGGTCAGCTCTTTCAGCTTATCCAGCTCCTGCATGATTGCTTCAGGCATCAGCCGGGTCTTTTCTCCCTGCTCCACCATGGCGGTGGCCGCCAGGATTTCCCGGCTCGGGAAAAGGACCTTGCCATAACTGTGCGCGAAGACTTCCCGGTGAAGGCATACAACCGGACGCCGGGTCCAGTCACTGAGGGTATGGGAGGCCAGGCATAAATCAACCGCCTCCTGGAAAGAAACCGGTGCCAGCATAATGGAATCACGATAGAAGCTGGACCATTTTCTCGGAATCTGAAAATGGTAAACTCCGGATAGTAACCTCCTTGAAGGGACATCCTCCTTTAGGCATATAACCGCTGTACGGTCCGTGGTCAGGGAAAGCCCCTCCGCCACTTCCGGCAATTCAGAAACATGAGGGCCGCAAATCTCTTCTTCTATCTCTTTCAGGAGATTGATCCCCAGTTCAGCCCTTAACTTTCTGTCCCCGATTTCCTCCCCTGGTGAGCCAGGGCCTGTAATCCCGTCATTTCCTACAGGAACATCTGCCATGTCTTCTCCCTTCGCAACCCATTGCAAGCCGATTTCTGACAACCCGTTTTCCCGGTTTCAGACATCTGCCCCCGCAGAGCTGAACTTCTTTAAACAGCCGGCCGGGGCCCAATGACCCGGCAAGACCGCTATCAGGTCCTAATAGTAATTATTTACTGTGTCGAATTCCAGTAATTTAAACAAGTAAATTGCCCTGTCGATTGCGGCCTCATATTAATTCAAAATGAAGGAATAAAAATACATACCTATGTGGCCGGAAGCATTCCCGCTTAACCGTGCCACGCCCGTCCCGGGCTTGGTCTTAACCGTGCCATGCCGTCCTGCAGGCTTCAAGCCTGTAGCTTGTAGTGCGGGCTTCAAGCCCGCACATCCGTCCCGGGCATTGATAGTCGCAAGTAACAGGTTACAAGTCACAAGACCGTAACCTGCTGCTTGTAACTTGTGACTATTGCGGGCTTACAGCCGGCTCTGTTCCGGATTCCGCAAGGGATTCGGAAAATGTATGTCCGCGCCTTCGGTGCTGTTTCTTTAAAACCTGAACCTTTAACCTTGAACCTTGAATCCTGAACTCGCGGCCTTCGGTCGGGGCCGCGAACTTTCCTCCATTTATATCCGTTGTTAATTTCAGACAACCAAAAACGTTAGATATGGTGAGACAGCAAAACAAGGAGAAATGAATTGTCAGCACAGCCAGAACACTTAACTGAACCGGTATCTTCAGCCAGCCTGAAGGATCTGTATGAACAGCACAGCCGGATGATCCTCAGCACTGCCTGGAGGATAACAGGAAAATCGGACGATGCTGAAGATATTCTCCAGCTGATCTTCCTGCGCCTGCTGAAAAGCCGCTCCTCTGACCTGGAAGCCGTGACCGGCGGGTACCTGCGCAGGGCCGCCGTCAATGCCTCCCTGGATATCGTCAGGAATCGGGGGAAACACCAGGAGCAATCCTCCCTGGAAGAATCCGCGGCTCTGCGCGACACCGGGAGCGGAGACAATCCCGAGGAAATCCTGAGAAGCCATGACCTGGCCGACGCTCTCTGCCTGGCCCTGTCGCGACTCAATAAAAGGGCCGCCGAGGTGTTCGTCCTTCGGGAAATTGAAGGTCTCACTAATGACAAAACCGCTGAACTGCTGGGCACTACGCCAAATACGGTTACAGTGACCCTGCACCGGGCCAGGACCAGCCTGCTTGAAACGCTTTCCTCCTGGGAAGGCCTTTCGGAAAGAACCCGGTAAAAAGGAAACCTGAGACACCATATTTACGTTTTCGGGAGAAAAACAATGAAAAAAGATACTGAAAAATTACTCGAAAAAGCTGTTGAACAGGTAAAAGGAAGGACCGGGGACAGTGAACAGCTTAACCAGTCAGCTTCCCGGGCCTGGCAGGAAATCGAACGACATGCCGGAAATCCGGTTTCGCAGTCTGGTTCCCATGTTTCAGAAACCGGCTGCGCCCGCTTCAGCCGGCTGGTACCCGCCTACCACAACGGAACCCTGGATGAAGCCCAGAGCACCCTTTTGCGGGAACATATGCGCGAATGCTTCAGCTGTAAAAGCAAACTTCGCCGCCTGCAGTCCGCCGAAAAAGCCCCTGCCGCCGCCATGCCGGTCCGGAGAACTCCGGCCTGGCTCAAATGGGGGTCAATAGCCGCCGGATTGATGCTGATGGTGCTGGCCGCCCAGTTCATGTTCTGGGCCGGCATGCTGCCGGGAATTTCAGCCGACGCCATAACAGTAAACAGCATGCAGGGGATTTTCTATTCACTGAGCGGAAGGGAAATTATGCCGGTATCCGCGGGAGATGTTTTCTCCTATGGGGAAACCCTTAAAACCGGACCGGAAACCGCAGCTGTCGTCACCCTGCGGGACGGCTCTGAACTGGAACTTGCTCCGCGTACCGAATTTGACGTCGTCGGCGGATGGCAGGGCGATACCGTGCGCCTCAACCGCGGAAACATAATCATAAGGGCATCCGACCAGGGAAGCGGCCGGCTCAAGGTCCTCACCGGGGACTGTGACGTCGCGGTAAAAGGCACCATCTTTTCCGTTCGTCACGGGCTCAAAGGCTCCCGGGTTTCGGTTGTGGAGGGAGAAGTCTGGGTTAAAAAGAACGGTGACAACACCGTGCTTAACGCCGGACAGCAGTACACTTCCAGGGCCGGTCTGGCCCCCCGTGCCGTGGCCGAAGAAGTGGCATGGAGCCGTAATTCCTCCGAATACCTGGAAATGCTGGCTGCCGTGTCAGATCTCCACCGGGCGATTGAAAATGTTGTCATGAGCGAGGAACTTCGCTACAACAGCGGGCTGGCCCGCCTGCTGCCTCAAGATACCTTCATCTATGCCGCGGCGCCCAATGTGGTTGACCGGGCCGAATCATTCTTCCAGGCCGTGGAAGACGCCATTGCCGACAATCCCCGCCTCAGCGAAGGATGGAACTCCGAGGAAGGACTTGAACTCCAGTCCCACCTGGATGAACTGAAAAACGTGGTTTACGGTCTGGAGGGAGTGTTCGGAGACGAGTTCATAATGGCCGTATCCAGGATCACGGACAGTGATCCGCTGCCGGTCATCCTGGCTGAATCCCGTGACAATGCCACCCTGGTTGCCGAAATCGAGGCCCTGAATGACAGAATAGCCGAGGAATCAGAAGGGATACGACCCTTCGCCGTAATCGATGACCCCTTTGCCGACGGGCTGCCGGATCCCCCCTTGCTGGCCTGGTGCGGAGACGGACTCTTCGCCATGTCTCCTTCCCTGGAGCTGCTGCAGCAGATAGCTGAAGCTGATGGATCGGAAGGCACCGGAGGGTTTGCTGAAAATCCGCTCTACGAAGTCATTGCCAGCCAGTATGACCAGGGTGTCGACTGGATACTTGCGGTGGACTTCCCGTCTGTGGCCGATCTGGCAGATGCCGGGCATGAGATGACATCGGATGAAGAATTTGTCAATCCTTTCCGCAGCATAGGAAGCATGATCGCCAAACGCAAACTGGTCAATGGGGAACCTGAAAACCAGATCATCTTTTCGTTCACCGAAGAACCCACCGGGCCGCTGGCCTGGCTGGCTGAACCTATGCCCATGGGAGCTATGGACTTTGTATCCCCTGACGCCTGTATCGCCGCCGGAGTATCCATGCAGGATCCAGTCATAATTCTCGACGAAATGCTGGAGTACATGGCTGACGCGGACGACGGATCATATGAAGAATTCGCCGACCTCCAGGATGAAATCGGGCTTGATATCCGTAATGACATAGCCGCCTCCATGGGCGGAGAAGCCCTCTTCGCCCTGGATGGAGCTTTACTTCCCAGCCCGGCCTGGAAGGTGATCCTGGAAGTCTACGATGAAACCAGTCTGCAGAATTCAATCGAGTACCTGCTTTCCATGGCCAATACGGCTGCCGAAGCGGGAGAGGACGGGCACCAGCTGGTTCTCCAGAAGAGCCCGGTTGGAGGCAGCACTCTTTATTCACTTACTTACACAGGTTCGGATATTACCGTGTACTACATGTTTGTCCGCGGTTATATGATCCTTGCCCCGGAGTATTCGATCATCGACAAGGCCATACAGTACCAGTCGACCGGGTATTCCCTGGTTAACTCGCCTGACTTCATCGCCAGCCTTCCCTCAGGGGAAAGCGTGGACCTGTCTGCTTTCTATTACCATGACTTCCGGAGCATCCTGGACACGGTAAAAGAAATGGTCAATACTGACGGTGTCGAAGCCTTCAGCTTCCTGGCCGACATGGAAGACGGTCCGGCCCAGTTCATGTCCGGCCTGTACCGAACCGATTCCGAACTGGTCATTTCCTCCAACAACGACCTGCAGGACTGCCTGTCAATACTGGGTGTCGTGGGCGCGTTCGCCGACACCTGGGAGGAGAAAGCGGAAGCAATCCAGCCGTAACACACTATCGGCAAGGCCCTTCGCGCCCCGGGCGCGGGGCCTTGCCAATTGACGATTTACGGTTGACGATTTACGATTGGAATCAACCCCGCCGCAGGCATTCCCCGGGTACGCAGATCTCCTGATCTGCACTAAACAAACGCCGCCGCAGGCGGCAACAACAAGTCGGGCTGAAAGCCCAGCATTTAATAGCCCAGGGCAATCCCGGACCGAAGGTTCGGGGGAGCCCTGGGTAAGACGATACCCCACTCATCCCGCGAGCGCTGTAAGCGCGAGCCGTGCCACGCCCGTCCCGGGCTTGGTCTTGAATGTGCCATGCCCGTCTCGGGCTTGGTCTTCAGCGTGCCATGCCCGTCCCGGGCTTGGTCTTGAATGTGCCACGCCCGTCCCGGGCTTGGTCTTCAGCGTGCCACGGGCTTCCAGCCCTTAGTTTGATGATCCGTCCCAGCGCCCCGGGCGCTGGGACGGGTCAATTTTCGATTTTCGACTAACCATTCAAACAAATCCCGCCGCCGCAGGGGGTAAAAATAAATAATCACAGGTCACGGGATACATCCAGAGATGCAGTCTTTGTGGATCGCCGATCTTCAGATCGGCATTGAAACAAACGGCACCCAAGGTGCCAACAACACGTGGCTGGAGCTGCCAGCTCCAGGGTACTACAGGCTGCCAGCCTGTAGCTCGTGCAACGGGCTTCCAGCCCTTGGTCTTTAAAATATGAACATCCAAATATCAAAGATATTCAATGTCGCACCTTCAGCGCTCTTGAGGGATTTGTTCATTTTCTCCCAGGGTTCCGCCGACTTCGCAATGGCTTCGCCATCGCTCGTCTTAGCTCCACCCTGGGCTGAAATCCCGGGACCTTTGGCCCGGGATTATCCCGACCTGTGGCCGGGACTTGATGTGCGCTGTTTATTCGAACCTTGACCCAATTTTGAATTTTGAACCTTGAATTTTGAATTAAACGAAATCGACAACGACAACGATAGCGACCGTACTGCAGGCTTGGTCTTAAACGTGCCATGCCCGTCCCGGGCTTGGTCTTAAACGTGCCATGCCCGTCCCGGGCTTGGTCTTCAGCGTGCCACGCCGTACTGCAGGCTTCAAGCCTGTAGCTTGTAGTGCGGGCTTGGTCTTAAAAACAGCCCCGCCGATGGCGGGGCCTGAAAACTGGAAGTTTCCGACCACGTTCGACAACGATTAGAATGAACATATCCCCACCCCAATCCGTTATATTTCCAGGAACGTTAATCAAATAAAGGAAACACTCTTTTGTTAGAACTTGATAATCTGAAAGTACAGTTTGGAAAACAGGAAGTCTTAAAAAGCCTTTCCGTTTCCCTGGAAAGCCGGGCCGTAGGGCTGCTGGGGCCCAACGGAGCCGGAAAGACCACCCTGCTCAACACCCTGCTGGGATTTAATCCCGCGACAGCCGGAACCGCCCGGGTACTCGGACTGGATATCAAACAGGACGCGGCCCGGATGAAAAGCCTTATCGGGTACATGCCTGAAAACGACTCCTTCGTCTCCGGAATAACCGCTGTGCGATTTGTCTCCCTGATGGCGGAGCTGTCCGGCCTGCCCCGGGAGATCGCCCTGGAAAAAGCCCACGAAACCCTTTTCTGGACCGGGCTGGGAGAGGCCCGCTACCGCAAGATAGAAACCTTCTCCCAGGGCATGAAACAATTAGCAAAGCTGGCCCAGGCCATCGTGCACGGACCCAAGGTGCTTTTCCTGGATGAGCCTACCAACGGCCTGGATCCCCCGGCCCGCCGGCGCATGCTGACGCTTATAAATGACATCGTCAACAAAAGCGGAACCAGGCTGCTGCTCTCCTCCCACCTGCTGCGGGACGTGGAGGAATGCTGCCAGGATGTCCTGATCCTCAACCAGGGGGACATTGCCGGATGCCACAACCTTGAAGAGGAGAAGGAATCCAAGTTTAAATTCCTTGAAATTGAAATCCAGGGGGACAAGGACTCCTTTACAGCCGAGATCGAAAAGCGGGGCTGCAGCAGCGCGGAATATGCCGACGGAAGGCTGAAGATCGTTCTGCCCGAGAACATGTCCGCCGCCGAAATATTCATGATCGCCCTCGATATGGACGCCGAAGTGAGAAAAATGGAAATGAAAAGAAGTACCCTGGAGGACATTTTCCTGCAGGCAGTGGAGAACCGCCATGGCAGTGTACAGTAACCATAGTCGGCACCAGCCCTACCAGGGCCGGCTCACCGGGCCCCTGGAAAGGTTTATGATCATCCCCAGGTACGCTTTCCGCTCCCTTTCAGAGAGCAAGATTTTTCTGCTGCTTTTCACAGCGTGTTTCGCCGTGCCGCTGGGCTGCCTGCTGATGATCTACCTGAACCACAACCTGGACGCCATTAAGATGCTGGGCATAGACCCCAAGGACCTGAACCTGATCGGAAACACCTTTTTCCTGCGGATTACAGAGATCCAGTGCATTTGTTCGTTTTTCATCATGGCACTGGTGGCCCCGGGCCTGCTGCTGCCCGACATGAACAACAACGGGCTGCCCCTCTACTTCAGCCGCCCGATTACCAAACAGGTTTACCTGGGCGGAAAACTCTTTGTCCTGGTCGCGATCCAGTCGGTCATAACCTGGGTTGCACTCAGCCTGCTTTTCTTCTTCCAGGCCGGACTGGCCGGCGGATCCTGGATATTCGACCACGCCGATATTCTCTGGGCCATATTTTCAGGATCCCTGGTGTGGATACTGATCACTTCCCTGATCGCCCTGACTGTGTCATCAATGGTCCGATGGAAGGCCGCGGGAGGCGCCCTGCTCCTGGGAGTGGTGTTCATCGCTTCCGGAATGGGCGAGGCCATCAATGAGATCTTCCGCACCAGGTACGGAATCCTTTTCAACCTTATCTATATGTTCGAAAAAATCTGGGAATGGCTCTTCAGCTTCAACGTCCACGGAAACGTAATCGTTGTCCCGGCCAGTGAAGCTCCCTATCTCCCGTTGACATATTACTGGCTTGACCTGATCGTCATTGCCGCGGTCTGCACAGCCCTTCTCTGGCGGAAAGTCAGGGCTTTCGAGGTGGTGAAATAATGGAAAAACAGCAGAATCCACCGGTAATTTTCAAGGACGTTTCCCGGTTTTACGGAGAGGTGCTGGGCGTCAACCGGATCTCTTTTGAGCTCCTTCCGGGAATCACCAGCCTGGTCGGGCCCAACGGCTCCGGGAAATCCACCCTGATGAACCTGATGTTCGGGCTCCTGAAACCGACCCGCGGTGAGATTTCCGTCCTGGGGCATTCCCCCTATGAACCGGAGAAGATCTTCGCCCGGGTAGGCTACTGTGCCCAGTACGACACCTTTCCGCGCGGGTCCACCGGAAACGATTTCATATACACCTTCCTGCGGATACGGGGATTCAATGAAAAAGAATCGCGGGAATTGACGACCAGGGCGGCTGAACTTGTCGGAATGACCGATGCCATGCACCGCAAGGTTGCCGGGTACAGCAAGGGCATGCGCCAGCGGATCAAGCTGGCCCAGGCTATTGCCCACAAACCGGACCTGCTGGTGCTGGATGAACCCCTGAACGGACTGGATCCGCTGGCCAGGGCTGACCTGATCGCGCTCTTTCGCCAGCTGGCCGGACAGGGCGCCCATATTGTCGTTTCCAGCCATATCCTGCACGAGGTGGACATGATTTCCGACCAGGTAATCATGATCCATGGCGGATACGTGGTGGCCGAGGGACAGATCCAGTCGGTTCGTTCCGAGATGAGTGACCACCCGGTGCAGATGCTGGTCAGATGCAGCCGGATCAAGGAACTCTCCTCCGAGCTTGTCAGGATGGACCAGGTCATAGAAATAAAAATCCAGCCGGACAAGAAGGCCATGCTGCTGAAGGTGACCGACGTGGAAGCGTTCCACGGAAACTTCCACCAGGCGGTACGCAAAACCGGCGCGGAAATCGAAACCATAATCCCGGCGGACGAAAACGCCCAATCGATATATGAGTACCTGATAAATGGATCGTAACGTGGCTCTATCGTGGCTGGAGCGGCTCGCTCCAGTGTACCAAGCCCGTCCCGGGCTTGGTCTTGAACCGTGCCATGCCCATCTTGGGCTTGGTCTTGAACCGTGGCTGGAGCTGCCGGCTTGTTGTAGCTGGAGCCGCTGATCGTACTGCAGGCTTCCAGCCTGTAGCTTGTAACTGGAGCTTCCAGCTCCAGTAAAAAAAGGTAAATAAAAAAATGAACCGGTAAGGGCTGCCACAGGGCTGAAACCATGTGTGGATCGCCGATCTTCAGATCGGCATAAAAACAACGCCGCCGCAGGCGGCAACAGACTAATCGATTCACGAAATCGATTACGATAACGAAACAGAAACATCATGACTAAACAAATATCTGAGAGAGTCAAATCCTACATTCGCGGCTTCAATCCCCGCCAACTCTGGGCGGTCTTTCGCCTGGAGCTGGGCAGGAACCTCTTCAGCCGAAGGATCCTCATACCGCTGCTGCTGGCTTCCATCCCGGTTATATTAATGGGTATCTGGTCCTTCTTCGATGTTCCTGAAGAAGTCGCGGCCAGCCTGGGGGGAAGCAGCGCGGTTTATGCCACGGTATTCCGGGCCTTCATCCTGCGGCTGCTGTTATTCTTTTCCTGCGTGGCGGTTTTCACCCGCCTGGTGCGCGGAGACCTTCAGGAACAGGTGATGCATTACTACCTGCTCTGCCCGGTACGGCGCGACATACTGTTAACCGGAAAATACCTGGCCGGAGTAGCCGCTGTCGGACTCTGCTTCATGGCCAGCGTGACGGCTTCCTACCTGATGTTTTTCCAGGCAGGCGGAGCCAATAACCTCCAGCAGTTTGTCCTGATGGGTGTTGGAAAATTTCATCTTGGCGCGTATCTCGGAATCACCTTACTCGCCTGCTTTGGATACGGGGCGGTGTTCCTGTTATTCGGAATGCTTTTCAAGAACCCGATCATCCCCAGCGGAGTGGTCCTGGGGCTGGAATACATAAACTTCCTGCTGCCCCCGGTTATGAAAAAGTTCAGCGTGATCTTCTACCTGGAGTCATTGTGTCCGGTCCCGATCAAGGAATCGATCCTTTCGGTAAGCGCTAACCCGGCCTCACTGCCGGCAGCCCTGATCAGCCTGGGCCTGCTCTCTTTTGTCTTCCTGGCCATCTCCACCTGGAAATTCAAGAAGCTGCAGATTATCTAGTGGCAGGAAGCATCCCTGCTTTCCCGCGAGCGCAAGCGAGCCGCAAAGTAGCTGGAGTGGCTCGCTCCAGAAGTCGTGGCTGGAGCCGCCGGCTCCAGCGATGGTAGCTGGAGTGGCTCGCTCCAGCAAACGTGCCATGCCCGTCCCGGGCTTGGTCTTAATCCCCCCTTCCGCCTTCGCGTCATTGCGTCTTCGCGCCATTACGTTAAAACTCTCACCCCCCAACCTTAAACGTTGAACCTTGAACCTTAAACTTTGAACCTTGACCCTTGAACCTTGAACCCCGCCTCTCCGAGGCGGCCCCAGTTGCAAAATTCGACAATTTCAGCCATAATCCACATCTCAAATCCGTGTATCTCCAAACCTGCCTTGCAGAAGCTTGGAAATAAAACGGAAAACAACTCAAATACGCGCCCGTAGCTCAGCTGGATAGAGCAACGGACTTCTAATCCGTAGGTCGCAGGTTCGAATCCTGCCGGGCGTACCACCTCCCGCTGGAAGCGGTCGGAAATTTCAAATCCGAAGCACGAAATCCCAAGCCCAATTTGACCATGCCGTGTAGGGACGATTCACGAATTGTCCCGAGAGAGCAATAGCGGGGATTGGCCAAACATCATATCCTGTCCACCGGTCCGGTTGAAATTTGAAATTTGGTGCTTGTGATTTCCCCCGCCAGGGAAGTACGTTTCTTCAATCAACGACGCTGAAAGCGTCAACAACCGGTCCGGGCCATCAGGTCCGGATCTTAAATAGCCCAGGGAGGAGCCCAGACGAGCAAGGGCGAAGCCATCGCGAAGTCGGCGGAACCCTGGGTATAGGAGACATCCCAAAACACACCCCCTTCCCCCAATTCCCGCAAGCGCTGTAAGTGCGAGCGGGAATCTTCGCCCAGGGCGGGGAGCACAAAATCCCAAGCCCAATTTGACCATGCCGTGTAGGGACGATTCACGAATTGTCCCGAATGAGCAATAGCGGGGATTGGCCAAACATCATATCCTGTCCACCGGTCCGGTTGAAATTTGAAATTTGGTATTTGTGATTTCCCCCGCCAGGGAAGGAGGTTATACTCAAAATCAAGATGAACTGCCAAAAGTGTGGCGCGGAATTTCCCCCGGGAAAAAGGGCTGAGGCTGTAATCTGCATCTTTGTCATGGGAGATGAATGTATATACTCCTATTACTCCTGTGATAATTGCGGATATTACACGATTGAATCCTATTGTGATCGGTTCAGCGGAGAAGAGGATATTGACTTTCTGCCTCCGGCACCCAGAGAAGTTGGTGAAAAGTGTGTGGAGCTGATCCGTGCCTGCCCCAATCCCAGGGATAAAACCTGTGATTGCCCATCCCACAAAACCTTATATTATGGAACTCCCTGATAGTTCACCCTCCCAGCTTCTGAAGATAATTCCTTTAATCCTGCAATCCCAATTCAATCCTGAGATATCCGGCAACCTGCTTCTGCAGCCTCCTCCGCCCCATCTCATTCTTCGCCAGCATAACCAGGGCAATGTTGGAACTGAATACCGTTACTGGTACAGGGCAATCAAGTTCACCTTGAATTTCGGCATGCAGGTCTTTCAGATATTGCTCGTGGTTAATCCGGGGGAAATGTTGGTAGATCACCAGGACCGAATTCGAATTCATCCGCCGGAAAAGGTCTCCGGCTTCCGAATACTTGATAAACTTGTGAAAATTCCGGGGAGCGGAAGTCTTCACCTCCAGGCCATTGTCCGGATCAACCATGATCACTGCTGACTTCAGGTCTTTATCCGGAATCCCGCTGAAGTATTCTTCTCTGGTTGCGTGCTTGAATTCATTGTCCAGAGAATCGGAATACGGGTGATAATCAAAACTGAGATTCTCCTTTTGCTCCTCGAAATACTCCCCCAACAAACTGACCTTCCGTTCACCCTTCTCGATACATTCCTGCAAATATCTATACAGCGATTCCCTCCCCACTCCCAGGGGATATTCAACCTTTCCGCCGTCGGAAGAGGAGTCATGGGCAGTCAGCATCGGAATAAAGGTAAACCGCTCCACTTTCGGAAGGTTCTCAGCCAGGTATATGCAGAGGTCATATTTGAAGTAGTCATTAACATCGCCAAAGTATTGATTCTTCATATGAATTGATCCGGTAATATCAGATTTATAGCCTAGCTCCTAACTAAATAAGATCCTGACATTATTTGCTGATCTTGCTATTCAAAATAAGCCGGCGCGTCTCTTAAACTCGGAATAAGTTAGTCTCTATCTTATCTCCAAATATTCCTGCGTAAGCAATCCGAATTTCTTCAACCATTTCCATGAGGACAGGTTTAACCTTAGTTGAATGAAAATCTTTTCCTGAAACAACACTTTCTAACAGTCCGCTTACTGGAATTAGATAATTTCCGCTAAACTTTTTCTCTGTCTCTTTCTGGCCAAGAACCAAGACCTTGCAATTTTCTTTCTTATCAGTTCGCCTTGAGCAGCGAGACTTTGCTATACAAAATCCAATTGATCCCTGCCAGAGCAGTTCACCTGGAACAACCTCACTTTGTTTGACAATAGATCTACAATCAGCAACTGATTTATCTTTAAGTAAAGACTCTAATCGGTAAAGAGCTTCACCCCGTCGGACCAGCTTTTTCCACTTGGCCTCAACTTTGTGCCAGTCAATATCGGCTGAAGGTGTCGTTACTTTAAGGACAGCTTCAATTTCTCTGGCTATATCGGTAGTGCTGCCTGAATGCCACAACCAGGGTAATCGAGCCACACTTAGGGCAGAGGACAAATGAAATAGAGCGTGTTCGGGAGATTCAACTTTGTCAGTAGTCGAAAGGATCCAGGCACCAAGTGCCGCGATAAGCTCGATCGATCCGAATTTCCCAATAAAAATCTTCTTATCGGTCGCAGTCAAATATCGATATTCAATCCATCCTGATGTATTCGATTCCACAGTATCAAAAAACAGGGGAAGCCATATTTTTAGTGTTGAATTAAAAAATTCCTGATTGTCGAACCAACCTTCTTCCGACCCAGACCGAAACAAAGCTGACATAATTTTCAGGTCCGCTGCGAGCAATTCAGGTGGGCGATGCTCCAGATTATCAGGGTTTGAGAAATTTTCTACAATCTTCTCAATGATTCTTATCGCCGTTCTTTTTTCCTTGTCTGTGGGGGGATCCTGCTTTTCGGCTGGCCTTTCTGGAAATTTTTCAGGCCGATCGTCTTCAGGTCGATCAGGGTCATTTTCAGGAGGCTCCTCATCTTTAGGACGCTCCCCGTCTGTTTCATCATGCAGATGAACCCCGTACCATCTAAGAAGTAACGCACGCAGGCTATCGATTCTTCCAGAACCAGAGTAATAATGACCCAAAGAAGAACTCCCTAGAGAAAAGCAATAGCTATCAGAAAAAACATCTTCCCTTGTATACTCTTTCGTCTCACTGTCATCTCCGGGAGTATTTCTGGAAATTGAACGGGCAATATTTGGCGGCATGTAGGCTATGTGCTTGTTCAATTCAGCCAAGACTCCTGTCCAGGCTCCGATGTTCCAATTGTCACCACTTACACCCTGGTAAATAGCATTGCTCAAAGATCTTATTCTCGCCGATGCAGCAAGTTCAGCTTCATTATCAATCCAATGAACTGATGACCTTATTTCCTCTGATCCACATTTGCCAACCAAAACAACCCTGTGCGATTTATTGGTCGTTTTTATCTCGACTGAACCATCGGATTTTTTAACAAAAGTGACAACAAATCCGTCAATCTCGGCGTGAGTCAGATTGGTTCTCTGATCGATTTCATAATCTATTCTTACGTCACCCAGATTCATACTGGCGCTTCTAATGCGTATACATTGTTTACATGAATCCTCAGCAGACGTGTATTCCAGCTTGGCAGGTAAATCTGGAGGAGCGCCCGTGTTTTCTAACTCGTTGATAAACAATCTTTCGAATTCAGGTAATTCAACCGTCGTCACAAAAACCAACTCTGCGTTACCCTTATGACCAGGAATGGTCAGGGCAGCCTTGGAACAGTTGGCACTACCAGCAAAAACTGTTACCTTATTTTTACGCTGAACAGCAATGAACTTCGCGTGAAGCCGTACTTCTCTCCGATGATTCTTCGATCCATCGTCATCGTCTGCCTCGGTGTGGAAAAAGGAAACCCCCTGCAGATTAAACTCCTTCCCCAGTTTGGAAGCTGCCTCTGCGGTGAGATTTGTCTCCCGGCTTTGTACCAGGACATTTATCTTTGGAGCCTTAAGCTTTCCGGCAATCTTTAATAAGGCTTCAGCTTCCTCATCAAAATATGGAGTACATACATAAAGTTTCTCGATATCATCATTTCCAATGTAGCTTCCTATTTTTTCTATTAAAGGAATTCGATCCTGTCCTTTCCAGAGAAGGTTCTCAGGTTCGGACAATTCTTTAGCCCATTCACGTGTTTTAGGATCAAACGCCTCTACTAACTGAGCTTCTAAAGCTTCTTTGCTAGGAATGTAATCCAGGAGATATCTCAAATAATTTCTAAATGCCGCTAAAGGCTGGGTTCCATCGTTAGCCGAATCATAGTGTATCCAGATTTCGCCATTTTCTCTCCATCCCCCAAAGGTAAGGTTTCCACTTCCGACCAGGAGGGTAGCTTTTTTCTGTCCTGACAAAAAGATAGCTTTAGGGTGAAAACGAAAACTCGGATGCATCGCAACCGGAATAACCCTGTATCGAGTACCAAGGCTGGTTATTATCCGCTCTTGATGGGCAAAACTTTCAGAGGCACATGCATGATCCGCGAGAACCGTCAATGCAGGGTGGCCACATTTTCTAAGCGTTGGCAGGACAACTGATTGAATGAAAACGAAATCAATATTGTGAGTTAGGACAATAGCATTCGTAATATCACTTGCATTAGCGATAATTTTCAAGACATCATCGCGCATCGTTACTCCATCCCAGACAAACGGTTTTTCCCAGCTTCGGTGCTTAGAAATCTGCCTCCATCGAGACGTTCAAATAATCCCAGATCAGACATGATTCCAAGAACATTGGTCAATCGAGTCGCACTGAATCCCGGCCATACTCCGGTGCCGGTTGCCGTGTATTCATCACCTTCCGGGAAAAAACGCAGGGAGCATTTTTGTCCCTGTCCCATTTTTCGCAGGGTAGTGTTGAGATGAGGACTCACGGCAACATAAAAGACAAGATCCCGGATTGCCGAGACAACTGTCTTATCTTTGTCCTCCTCGATTATCTTAAATGCGTGTTCAAGGTAATGATTCCGGTTTGCCAGTTTCCCCTCAATTCGAAGATTTGTGGACTGAAGGTAACAGGAACACAAAAGGGCCATTGCGTAAAGAGCTTGAGGCCCTGCTCGACTTACACTTCGGCCCTCATTGGAACTTAGAGGTTTTACTGCAAAGGATTTAATATTCAGGTTATTTAAAAACTCGGAGACGGTCATCTTTTCAGGGAAATTGCTCAACCCTGTTATCTCTCGAACACTAGTTGGCAGCTCCGAACAGCCTCTCCACTGGTCTATCACTGCATCAACTGTTCCCCTGGTAAGATCCATGAGAGTCTCTGTGAAGTCACAGAAAAATAATTCACATGCAAAATGAATTCTTCTCCTCAACTCATACTCAGACCAGGCCAGTTCTGTCTCTGAAGAATTTTCCGGTGAACTATTCATTACTTGATGATAGTTGGAATCCAGTATTTCGGCCGCGGTCATTGATTTTTCACCGAGAAAATCAATTAGCCATGTAAAGGTCCCTCTGAATCTTCGATAATTCTCATTAATTGAAGCTGAATCGAAAAATGGATTCAACGCTGAATCAATCAAAATATTCTTCTCCTGCTCATCGAAGAGTAGTCCATTGACAGAAAAATGTCTCCCGATGCTATTCAGGGAATCCAGGCTAATATTACCGCCATTTAAAACTAGAGATTTGACTTGAGTTAAATCCGATAAAGAGTTTTTCGTTTCCCAAAGGGATTGGCCTCGCGGCAGGATCTGAACTGGTTCGCCTCTTTCTCCCCCTGTTGTATTAAGGATGCCAAAAGATCGGCAGGGCATTACATAAGTGCCATACATTGCCCCGCCAACATTCTCCGGAATACGGACCTCTCCTGTCTTTTGCAACTGATGAAATTCTTTAGCAAAAAGCTCAGAACCTAGAATTCCATAAGGGCTACCAGACTCCCCCCAATTAGATCCTATCCTGGAAGACGCGAATATAATAAACTCGAGTCGTGCCGCAGCCTTACGCAGTCGTTTTTCGTCGAAAACTGCTGACCCTGAACCCAACCGGATTTCATTCTCAAAAAACTCAGCCAGCAACCAGGGCAATAGAGATAAATATCTGGCACGAATTGAGATTGTGGTGATTCCAGCAACCCAGTCGCTTTCGATTCCCTGATCAACCCTTCGAAGACCAAGAATATCAAGGCCTCTAATCTTGTCCCTCTCTCCTGAGTTCCAAAAAATCTTCATTCTTCAGATATTTATAACAAAGAATGTTTTAATCGCCAAGACTTACTTTTGATGTTTTTAGTTCGAGGTAACACCACTTTCATTATCAATCTCCCCCATTCCACAAAACATCGTGCCAACGTCCTTCCCCGGTGATAAAATCAAAATTCACCAGAAACTTACATCAGGAGAGCCTGAAGGCAATCGACGGTGGCACCTGAAGAGGCAAATCAGCGACTCCTGAAAAGCATATTATAGAAAGGTTTCAATTCATACATGATCAGGGGAGTAATTGACCAAAGGATAAAACCAGGTAATGCTGCAAATATTCCGAAGGATGACCTATGAGTCAGTCAGATCTTACTTTCTTCACAAATGAACCGGGATCAACGCTACTGGATCGCTTCAAAGCGACACTCAAAGATACCCAACTCTTCGATGTTCTGGTGGGCTACTTCCGCGCCAGCGGTTTCTATCAGCTCCATGAGTCGATCGCCTCTATTGAGAAGACTCGAATTCTGATTGGTCTGGGAATCGACAACGAATCCTATCAGATCATTGACTCTTTTCAGAACCAGGCCGTTCTCGACTTTGAATCGCACAGTAAATCCAAAAAATTATTCCAGAACCATCTAGTACAGGAGATTGAGGAGTCTCAAGATAACGACAGTAAACTGGAAATTGGTCTGAAAAGGTTTATCGAGTTCCTTCAACAAGAATGTCCGGGTGCTGAAACAGATCGACAAAACGGCGGCAACGGAAAGAAGCTGGAAATTCGGGCATTCCCGGCAAAAAATATTCACGCTAAAGTTTATATTGGACGTTTCGCTCCGGATGATCGCGACTATGGATTTGTGATTACCGGCTCGAGTAATTTTTCTCACTCAGGACTGGTAGCCAACCGCGAATTTAACGTAGAATTACGTCAAAGGCATGATGTTGAGTTTGCACGGCAACAGTTTGAAGAACTCTGGGCTCAATCGGTCGATGTCTCACAGGATTTTGTTGATGCCGTCCAGAAAAAGACCTGGCTGAACGATGGAATTACGCCATATGAGCTTTACTTGAAGCTTGTTTATGAATACATGCAGGAGGATATCAACCTGCAGGATTCAATCACCTGCTTTCTTCCAGATGGTTTCATGGAGCTGCAATATCAGAAACAGGCTGTGATTCAGGCCCTGAAGAAACTGGAAGAATACAATGGGGTATTTCTGGCTGATGTAGTGGGATTAGGAAAAACATTCATAGCTGCCCAAATGTTGCAACAAGTACGGAGGCGCATTCTTGTGATTTGCCCTCCCGTCCTTAAATCCTACTGGGAATCAAGCCTTCATGATTTCCGGGTAGCTGCCAAGGTGGAGTCTCTTGGCAAGTTGGATCACATCATCAAATTCGGGATCGACCGCTTCGACTATGTCGTTATCGACGAAGCACATCGATTCCGCAATGAAAATACGCAGTCTTATGCCGACCTGCTTGATATCTGCCGAGGGAAAAAGGTCATTCTGTTAACGGCGACACCGATTAACAACACAATCGATGATATTTTTTCGCAGTTGAAGCTATTTCAGATTCCTCGGAATTCCACGATACCTGGTATTTTGAATCTCGAAGAGTATTTCAAGGAGTTAAGGGGGCGTTTTAAGGATCTTGATAAGTCGGATCCAGAATATCACTCAGTACTTAAAGAAGTCTCTATAGAGATCCGGGAACGGATTCTTAAGCATGTCATGGTACGCCGAACCCGGACTGATGTAGTTACCTACTTTCAGAATGATACCGAGACGCAGGGATTGGTTTTCCCGGAAATTCAGGATCCCGAACGTATTGCCTATCGTTTTGAAGGAAACATCGAACAGGTGTTCAACAAAAGTATCAAGCTTCTTCTTGATTTCCGTTATGCCAGGTACACACCGTTGCTCTATTATGTTGGGGAAAAGCTGCTCACCGAATTTGAGCGCCAGCAGCAGCGTAATGTCGGCGCATTCATGAAAGGAGTGCTGATCAAACGGCTGGAAAGCAGTTTCTTTGCATTCCGCCAGACGGTTGACCGATTCATAACCTCATCCGAGCGCTTTATTGAGATGCTCGATAAAGGAACAGTTTACATCAGCAAAACAGTCGACGTGTATGAACTGCTTGATAACGATGACCTTGAAAAGCTGGAACAGCTAGTAGAAGAAGAAAAGGCGCATAAGCATCTAAAAGAAGATTTCACCAAAGCTTTTCGCGATAACCTGATTCACGACCTCAGGTTACTGCAGGAACTGAGAGAACTGTGGTCTTCAGTTACTGATGATCCGAAACTCAACCACTTTGTTTCACTCCTGACCAATCATGCGATTCTGGGCAAGAACAAGCTGATTGTTTTTACTGAATCAAAGGAGACTGGCGATTATCTTTTTGAAAACCTGAATAGACTCTGGCCGGGCGAAATCCTCTTTTTCAGCAGCCGTGGCGGTCAATTTGGAGAAGTCCCGAAACTACACAACAGTTCCATTGCTCGAGAAATGATTCGAGCCAATTTTGATCCGAATGAAAAAGAACAGGAAGACGAGATCCGTATTTTGATAACCACGGATATCCTTGCGGAAGGAATCAACCTTCATCGCAGCAATGCACTGGTAAACTATGACTTACCCTGGAATCCAACTCGGGTATTACAGCGTGCTGGTCGGATAAACCGTCTTGGATCCGAACATGACAATATAAACATCTTCAACTTTTTTCCGACTACCCAAGCAGACGAACATCTTGGACTGGAAACCAACATTCTGAACAAAATCCAGTTATTTCACAATATCCTCGGTGAAGATGCCAAATATCTGTCTGATGGTGAAGAGATAGGAAGCCAGGAATTGTTCGATACCCTCAACCGGAAAAGCACCTACACCGGCGAGGATGGTGAAGGTGACTCCGAGTTGAAATATCTGGATATGATGCGCAGGCTACGCGATGAAGATCCCGATCTGTTCGAAAAGATTAAACGGCTTCCCAAGAAAGGCCGCAGCGGCTCAAAACGAGACGGAATTGATCAGGCACAGCTTTTAACCTTTTTCCGCATAGGTAAGCTGAAAAAATTCTACCTGAATCAGGGTGGCAAGGCATCTGAAATAACCTTCTTCGAAGCTGCATCGCTGGCCGAGTGCGAACCGGATATGAAACGTGCAAAAATTCCGAAAGATTATTTCCATCTGCTCGAAACCAACAAACAGCGTTTTGAACAGGATGCCATACAGAGAGAAATGCCGGCTCAACAGGCAAAGGGCGGTCTCTCTAATTTGAAATATGTGGAAAACCGCATGAAAGATCCAGCCTTTAGACGCTGCAAGAAATTTACCGACCTGGATGAAGAATTTCTGGTCGGGGTGCGCAATATGATCAAGCAGGGGACAATTGCCAAAAAGGTGGCGCAAACTCTGAAAAAGGAATTTGAGAAAACCATCGACCCGCTCGAAATGCTGACCATTCTCCGTAAACACATTCGTGTGGTTGAAGAGCACGAGCCAGGGAGGAACAAAAAAGTAAACAAGCGGGAAATCATCCTCTCCGTTTATCAGCAAGGGATTTAAAGTATGAACAAAAACCAGGCCGCTGAGCGGATCAGCGCTCTTTTCCAGAGTGCGTTCAATCGTGATGACTATATCCATTTCCTACGCAACCTGTTGAATGATGTGGAACCCCGAAACCACCACTACAGCGGCAATATGATACCTAACGCTTACAAACAGCACGTGAACCAATATTGGCGCATTGGCAAATACACCGACCCGGAAGAGGTTGAAATGGATCTCTACGTGGTCGAGGTCAAATCCCTTTCCAAACTCATTCGCGCCCGTACGAAGCTTCGCAATTTTGCCGTGCGCACCATGCAAACCTTCGGCGGGAAGGATCACGCCTTGATCGCCTCCTATGCCAAAGAAGACAATGGTATTGACTGGCGCTTTTCTTATGTCAAAATCGAGCACTCTGCCAAGCTAGATGAGAAAAACGGGAAGGTGAAGACCGATAAAGAACTAACCCCTGCCAAAAGATTCTCCTATCTTGTAGGTGAACACGAAAACAGCCACACCGCCCAGGCCCAGCTGGTTGATCTGCTTGCGATGGATTATGCCAATCCGACTATCGAGGAAATCGAAGAAGCCTTTAGTATTGAAAAGGTCACCAAGGAGTTCTTCGAGCAATATAAAGATCTTTTTATTCGCCTTTCCGAGGTACTGGCGCAGCAGCCCTATTTTCTACGGGATACTGTTGAAGAAAAACGTAAACAGGTTGTCGCCAAGTTTGCCAAGAAGCTGCTCGGGCAGATAGTCTTTCTTTACTTCATTCAGAAAAAGGGCTGGCTGGGTGTAAAGGACGGAGAAACCTGGGGCAAGGGCGAACGTCGTTTCCTTCAGAAGCTTTTTGCCGACGCGGATGAGTCAGGGCAGAATTACTATGTCGAGAAGCTTCAGTATCTGTTTTATGAAGCCCTGGCCAGTGACCGTAAAGATCAGTTTGACCCCAGCTATTACAAAAAATTTGATTGCAGGATTCCTTTTCTGAATGGCGGCTTATTTGAAGCTGATTACGACTGGCAGAAGATCCGGATAGAGATTCCCAACGCTGTCTTTTTCAATAATGAGAAGACCAGGGCCGATGACAAAGGCACGGGAATTATTAATGTATTCGACCGATACAACTTCACCATCAAGGAAGACGACCCGCTGGATAAAGAGGTGGCAGTCGACCCGGAAATGCTGGGTAAGGTTTTCGAAAACATGCTCGAAATCACCGAGCGGAAATCCAAAGGAGCCTTTTACACCCCGCGTGAAATAGTTCACTACATGTGCCAGGAATCTTTGATTCACTACCTTAACGGCGAAGTGGGTGATACGTCTGCAACAGCCATTCCGAAAGGTGATATCGAATTCCTGGTGCGGAAAGGCATCTTCGCCATTGAAAACGATCAGGACGTTCTTGATACCCAGGAACGTATCAGGCAAGGTGAAATCAAGAGTACAAAAAAGGATACCCTTATTCCGCAATCTATTCAGAAAAATGCTGGGCTGATTGACGAAAAATTGGCTGATATTAAAATCTGCGATCCCGCCATAGGTTCCGGCGCCTTCCCCGTCGGCATGCTGCATGAGATCCTGCACGCCCGCCAATCATTGGCACCGCATCTTTCGGCAACGAAACGACTATCATCTTACGACCTGAAAAAACATACTATTGGCAATAGCATATACGGAGTCGATATTGACTCCTCCGCAATTGACATCGCCCGGCTTCGCCTCTGGCTCTCCCTGGTGGTGGATGAGGAGGACTACGCTACTATTGACGCTCTCCCGAACCTCGACTACAAAATTATGCAGGGGAATTCTCTGATCGAAGAATTTGAGGGAGTCAAATTGTTTGATGAGTCTTTCATCCAGGATGAATACGAATCGCTAGGGCGAGAAAAGGCTGCACTGAAACAAAGGCAGACGATCGCTCAGTCCAACTTTTTTGCAGCGCGCAATGCCGGAAACGAAGAGCTGGAAACAAAATACGATTCAGAGTTGAAAAAGATTGCTAAAGCACTCCAGGATATTACACGGCAGAGGAAAAAGCTGGCGAAAGAAAGGGAAACAAAAGTCGATGAGTATCTTAGCGAAGCCCGGAAGCAAGCCGATCATTTGGAGAGTCTGCACCAGAAGTTTTTTGATGTTACATCACCTGCCGAAAAACGAAAACTACGCGTTCAGATAACCACTCTCGAATGGAAACTAATTGAAGCGACCTTGAGAGAGAAGGGCAAGACCGATGCCCTCACTAAACTGGCGGAATATAAAACCTCCGGTGAAAAGCCATGGTTCCTCTGGAAGCTGAACTTTTCCGAAGTCTTCAAGCAGAAGGGCGGCTTCGATGTCGTCATAGGTAATCCGCCGTATGGAGCGGCTCTGTCGGACGGAGAAAAAAATATTCTAAAAGTCAATTACTCACATTTAGTTGAGCGGATTAGAAATTCATTCCTGTACTTCACTGGGTTAGCAGATGTGATATCCAAACCCTCAGGAACTGTTTCCTACATCATACCAAATGAGTTTTTGTTCCAGATTTATATGAGCAAAGCTCGTGCATATTTTTTGAATGAGCGGCGAATGCTTAATGTTATTAATGTTGGCGAATCTGCATTTGAAGCAATTGTTCCAACCTGCATAATAATGTTCGGAAAAGAACGTGTTGACAACAACTACCAATTCAAAGGTTTTGATTTCCGAGATTATGAACTTTCAGAAGCAATGAAAAAAATATATGAGGACGACATTACTTTTCTTCAGAGAAACACAATTATAAATGCTAATAAATCCATCTATTCCTTCGATACTAAGCTTTCTAGCCTAGCAGAAAGGATCAGAGCTGTAGGCAGTCCGCTTTTTAGTTTTTGCGACGATGTTGCGAATGGAATTAGTACAAGCTGTGATGGTGTTTATGTGATCGATCATGAGGCCCCAGAATACAAAAGTCTATCGGGAGAGTCCTTGCTAAAGCCGACCATAAAAGGTGGAGATTTTCAGAAATTTCGTTGCCCATTAGATAGTGGGAAGTCAATTCTTTATGTTGATAAGAATACCCATATAGATGCCTACCCAGAAAGCTATCGGTATTTATCAGACAATAAAGATCTTCTCATCTCTAAGAGTGTAGAGAAGAAACAAGGCAAACGAGATTGGCACTTACTTTTCAGGGCAAGAAAGCCAGCACTATTTTTAGCTCCCAAAGTTATTGCACGTCAAACCGGAGACTCTGTGATTACTGCCGTTGATGAAAAGGTAGGCTATTACTGTATAGACTCGGTAAATGTAATTGCTCCAAAGAAAGAGTATAGAAATCGATGTTTGTCGTTGTCAGCAATTTTGAATTCCTCTGTTTCCAACTTTTATTACCAGCAAATTTCACAAGAAGCAGGGCGAGTTCTTGCACAGGTAAAACCAAGCCGACTAAAAGCCATACCGATCAACCTTCCATTCGGGAATTTTCTAGATTTCTTATACCTCTATGTCAGCAAATCATGGCCAAGAAGTCTAATAAGTTGTTACTTCGAACAACTCATCGACGGATTGGTATATGAACTCTACTTCCCCGAAGAGATCAAGGCTGCAGGTAAAGAGATTCTGCAACACTTGGGTGAACTGACACCGCTGGCTGAGAAGATGAACGAGGAGGAAAAGCTGGCGGTTATTCAACAGGAATTTGAGCGTCTCTATGATCCCAACCATCCCGTTCGCAACCATCTTGAAACCCTTGACAGCGTCGAAGAGGTACGCATCATCCGCGAAGCCCTGAAAAAGTAGGGTCATCCAACGGACATAGACGGAAGTGGATTTGAACCTGAGAAAGACTACTAAATGAAGATTAAGTCGGTCAAAATTACCAACTACAAAGCCTTCCGAGGGACTCATGAATTGGAGTTGGGAGGCAAGAATATCTTCATCTATGGTGAAAACGGCAGCGGTAAAAGTTCACTTTATTATGCCCTGAAGGATTTCTTTCAGTCTTCAGTTGAAGAGATTGATTTCACAGCCCTCGAGAATATTTTTATAGATGAATCGAGACGTAGCTCGGTCAAAGTCGAAGTCACATTCAAGCCCGATGGCGACAACCGGAGTTCAGAGAAGATTTACCATGCAGCGACATCCGGACATGACCACGGGGAGTCATCCGATACGATCGTACGCGATGCCAACAAACTGAAAAGTTTTTTGACCTACAAACACTTATTGAATATCCACCACCTGAAAAAGGGCGATGCAATCAATCTGTTTGATCTATTGGTAAATGGGGTCCTGCGCTATTTCAAATTCTCCTTGACTGACGGTAAGGAGCTGGGCGAACTGTGGACGGAACTGAATGAAGAAATTGCTAAACCCACCGGACGTGCTTACCCGATCAACCGGAAGCGAATTGCAGTCAATAAAGTTCTGAAGACCTTTAACGGGGCTTTCGGTGAGCTATTTAAACAAAAGAGTCCAGAATACATACTCAAACACGCCAAGCCGATCCTTGATACCTTTGAACACAATCTGGATATTCGACTTACGTTTCCACAGGTTCGTCCCACAGAAGACTATCTTGGTCTTGATAACGATCGGGTGGACATTGCCGTGAAGTATGCGGGCAAAGAAGTGCCTAAGCCGCATATGTTCCTTAATGAAGCCCGTCTGTCAGCCATTGCCATCTCCATTTATCTTGGCATGATAAAACGTCATCCGCAGCGCATTGATCACAAAATTCTGTTTCTGGATGATGTGTTTATTGGGCTCGATATTACCAACCGGTTGCCGCTGCTGAAGATCCTCGACGAACATTTCAGCGAATACCAGATCTTCGTCACTACCTACGATAAACCGTGGTTCGAATACGCAAAGAGCTTTCTGGATGGTAAGGAGGGCTGGAAGTCCATGGAGTTCTATGCTCAACGAACTGATGAGGCATACGAAATTCCCTGTATCTTTGACAATCAGGATTTGCTATCGAGAGCAGAAACTCATCTTCAGGCCTCTGATTACAAGGCCGCGGCAGTATACACACGCTCTGCCTTTGAAAAAATCATTCGCGACTACTGCGACAAGGAACACAAAAAAGTGACATTTCACAGACAGCAAAAAGGCTATAAGACTGAAGATTTTTGGCAGGTCATAAAAGAAGATGTAAACAGATTAGATGGATCTTTAGTAACCCAGGTTGAACAGTACCGTAATCTCGTCCTCAATACCTTCAGTCACTACAACACTGAAAAACACGAGATTCGAGCCGAGCTAAATTCGGCGATACAGACAATCAGGAATTTGAAAGCAGCCCTGTCAACATGATTCCAGACCTGGATTCGTTGATGTAAAGACAGCTACTCATAATTCTTGTAGAGCCAGGGGGCAGAGTATCTTGAGTTTAACTAGCTTTCTCAATAACAAAGATGTGAGACAAAGATTTCGACTGGAATTCAGAAAACCTCCATTCCTTGCTCAAAGTGAAATATTGACTCCGCCTATTTCAAATAACTATTCCCATGTCGGGGTAGCATTTGACTACTTATTGCGATTTTACCTTCAGCACCTAAACTCAGATCTGGCAAAAACGAAAAAATTTTGGGTTGCAGAGCATGCATTAGACGAGCTTCACGAAGATCCGAATTTGCATTCCGCTGGAGAAGATATAATCGGAGAAGCAAAAGTGAGACTTCATCATTATCTTAAAACCGGCCAAATGACCAGAGAGTTGATGGAGTCAGCACTTTTACTAGCAACACTTGACCCAATCTACAGATCAGGATTTGGACACGAGTTTGTAGGCAAAATTAATTCTGCAGATATCAAGGATCTAGAAAATATGCTCTCCATTGTAGATCCGAAAATTTTCAAGGCTCAAGAATTATGTCTTCTGAATCCAAATTTTGATAAAGCTTCAACTCTGGTTGGAGGCGCAGACGCAGATTTAATAATTGATGACACTCTAATCGACATTAAGACTTCGCAGTACTGCAAAATACCCAGAGACGATTTCAATCAAATCGTTGGTTACTACGTATTGCACGTATTAGGGGGTGTTGGAGGACTGGAACCAAAACCCAAAATCAATAAAGTGGGAATTTATTTTTCCAGATATGCATATCTACTCTCTTTTGAAATGGATTCGATCATTAACCGGAAAACTTTCCCTGACTTCCTAGCCTGGTTCAATGACAGAGCAAAGCAGGAATATAAGGAAGTCATTGAAGAAAAAAGAAAACTCGAAGCCAAATTAGCTTTGTTAAAGGCGAAAAATAAAATCAAAAGGAGGAGAAGAAGAACCCCTTCGCAAAAAACAATCCTTGCACTAGAAAATTTCACTACTGCAATTCAAGATCGCGGATTCAAAATCGGGAAAAGTAGCGTCAATCCATATCATCATCCAGCCCTTCCTGGGATACGAATCGTAATAACCACACGAGTTATCCGTATTGAAATAAAGGGCAGGAAAAAGGGATACTTACGATGGAATTTATCACAGTCATTCTCAATTTTGCATGAGACTTCCTCCGCACTAGAAGAAATAGATATATTGTTGAAAGAAAAAGGATAGTATCGACAGATTCCTAAACGCATGGCTATCGGTGAACCCTAAAGAATGAACCGGCCAGCCCAACAACCCGACCCTGAGGCCGGCAATGACCAGGCCTGAGCCTGGCAACTCCCGGGCCAGAGCACGGAATGGGGGAGGGTGAAATTGTTGCGCCCACATACAGACTCCCCCGCCTGAGCCAATCCTTTATTTATCAGCAAGTTATGCGGATCGAGTCATTCTCCTAACCCGCTCTCAAAGCATTTCCCCCTCTATCTTTTCAAAAAAGTTACCCCTCTCTCCTACAATATTTAGTATGATTAAACTCAGGAGCATACTATATATAGCTCATTGAGTATTTTCAAAAATAAACTGTCAGGCCCCTGTGTTAACCTTGGTTCAGTTAATTTTTTAACACGAGAGAGGAAGGAGTATTAACCGTGACACCGTTTGGGATTTTTGTCAGAACAAAAAGAATGGAACGGGGAATGTTGCTTAAGGATATGGCTGATAGTTTGGCTGTTAAACCTTCTTACATTTCAGCTATAGAGCATGGGAAAAAAGGGCAGCCTTCCCGAGAATTCCTGAAAAAAGTGGCACGAAGCTTGAGTTTGACGAGGGATGAAAAACAGCTGATGTTAGAAGCGGTGGAGAACTCTCCAAGTAGAATAACCATATCGGGAGATAAGCCCGGCATTTATGAAGTTGCGGCTATATTTGGAAAGAAAGTGAACAATTTAACTGACCAGCAGATAGAGGGGATAAGACTAATATTAGAAACTTAGGTTTTTATAAAGGTAGGAGCCATAGCTGGAACTATGGCTCCGATGGTATAACGACCGATCATCCATTAAGTAAGGATTTTGGGCCGGTAAGATAGTATCTACTTTTTAATCTTACCACCTTTTAATGGCAAGTTTTAGTTAAAAAGCTTGTTTTTTCTCAAATTTCCTTCGCCATTTAGACAAAAGATCGGTCCCCAACGGTGAGGAAAAGACCTCACCAGAAAGGACTATTTATAAATGTATATTTATAGAAAGTCTTTCCGTCACTGGAGAAGTGGAAAAATTCTCTACGCTTCAGACTACGGAAAAATTGCATTTCGTTTTTGGGTGAACCGATAACCTGAAAGTGAGAATGATGTAGAGGCTTGGGTCACAGTTAGAGCTGTGACCCTGCGGAATCGAGACCGGGCCGCAAAAAAAGAGCGCTTCCACGGTCGGTATAGTTGATCATGTAGATTTTACCACTCATGGCAATGCTCTTTCACCTCAAATCGAATGCCGGTCCTTTAAATTAATGGATATATATGAGAAGAAGTAGAGCAACAAAAACACAGGTGAAAAGAGAACGGTCGCCAAAAAAAGTTGAGGCAGTGATTAAGGCCAAAGGGTATCCATCCGGGAAGTTACCAAAAGGTAAAGAATTACATCATGTGAAACCGGTTGCTGAAGGTGGAAAAACCACTACGAAGAATACCAGAGTTGTCTCAAAAGCAAGGCATAAAGAAATACATAAAAACAGAAGAAAGAGAGGTGAAATTTAATCATATCCGATATTGAGTCCTGAGACTAGCCTCCCTACCCCCCCTCCCATGTATTACCTGTGGAGGGGGGCCTCACGTAGTTCAACCAGAAATGCCGCTATTCTGATCTATCTTTTTTAATACTTTGTTTAATCTGCTAAGTGTCCTGTATGATTTTCTCGCTGAGCGGTTCATACTTTTCAACAAAGAGCGTGCTCCTTCCCCAAAAAGCTTGGTCGTTTTAATTGCTTGATTTATCTGCAGATTCCAGGAATTAGGATTCTCTTTATGCCGCAGCCTGTTGATCCCATATGTCCGGTTCGCAGCCTCCTTTGAATCTGTCTTATCGCTCAGGCCCCTCTCAAAATCACAGTCCGGATTATTCTTATGAGCTACAAATCCCCTTCCTTTTCTATCCTGGTTAAATTCATCCCCAAATTCAGGACAGATAAAATTATGTTTCTCAGCTGTTGATGTTTTTGCCATAGATGATCTTCCTTGGTTTTTGTTGACTATCAGCGCTGCATACCAATACAGCCCGCTATAAATAAATTCCACGACAAAGCTGATTTTTTTCATTTTTGAGCAGAAATATTGAAAAAAAGACTCTATGACAAAAATTCATCCAATTTACAAGCATTCCTCCCAGAAACTTCGTTCGGTTGTAACCTGGAAAATTCTCTCCTCTGGCAACTCGTGAATTGCCGGAATAATTGCAAGTTACGTGTCGCGAATGACAGGTGGAGTCGATTTGGTGAGGGTGGAGGGGGATTAACGCAATGGCGCAATGGCACAATGGCGCGGGGATTATCGGATAATCCCTTCGCGGCATAGCGCCTTGGCGCCATGGCGTCTTCCATGAGAAGGCTTGTCAATAAAAATCCGTTCACGGATTACCTTTTTCTTCGAGGATGTTCAGATTCCACTCCAGGATCGTCGAATAGGCCCCAAAAATCAGGTATCCGCTAGTTTCATACAAGGATTGCCTTTCTTTATCCCCAACGGACCTCAACATTGTTACCCAGAACCCAAAAGTCTTTTATCGTCACACTTCCATCCGCACTCTTTAAGAGGCTGCCATTTGCCCCGGTGCATAGTAATATCCGCAGTTAGGGGGTGCTATCTTTGCGGCGCACTCGTTCTGCGTTGCCGGCAGGCAACCGGTGCAAGACGCAGACCGCACTCCCCTGGACGAGACATTGGTTTTTGATCTGGTGTTCATGATTAAGAACCTTTACCTGATATCATAAAAATCCGTCGTGCAAATTCTTTTCTAATTCATGCTGCCTTTTGGGACAGCGCATTGTAAAAAGGCTCATACTCCTCGCCGCTCACCCATAAATGATGAAGTAACACTGCTAGTTTCCGGGCCACTGCGACTGCGGCTCGCTTTTTCGCGTTTTTACCACCCCTGGCCGCTATGGCCTGCCCATGACGACGCAATAAACTATCCTGTCCATACTGCCCAAGAATATGGTGAGAACAATTGACCAATAGTTGCCGAAGGTAGGTGTTGCCCGCCTTGGTGATGTGTAGTTGCTTGTCGTTCGTACCGGACTGGTCACGTTTTGGAACAAGTCCCAAAAACGGACCTACTTGCCGGCTCTTTTCAAATCGTGACGGATCTTCAAAAGTCAGTATGAACGTAAGTGCTGTTACAGGTCCAACCCCGGGAACCTGCAACAACAGGGCAGTCTCTGGGTATTGATCCCGGCTCATCAAGAGAATACTCTCATCCAGTTCCTTGATCTTCCCATTTAATGCGGTGATGGATTCCAGTATCGGCCTCAATGCCAGCTCAAGCTCCTCCGGTATGCAATCGGCACAACGTCGAGAGAAACTCGCACCGCTGCACTTAGGAAGACGTTCTCCTATAGATTTCACCAATCCTCGCGCATGGTTGACCAATTGAGTGCGCACCTGCACCAACTTATTCCGCGATTTGATTACGCATAGATCCGCCTGCGCCTGGCGGCTGCGATGATGCAACACAGAAAGTAATCTGGGCTCAACTCGACATACCAGCCCCAGCATTCGTGCGTCTCGTTCATCAGACTTGTCGTTACTGTCCCAAATGAAACGCAGTTTGCGCGGGTTGCCTACATGAACACGACAGTTCAGTTCCTCGGTGAGGAATCGGCTGATCCAGGGAGAATGCGTACCAGCCTCCATCGCCACCGTCGCACCTTCGTACTCCCGAAAATACTTCTTGATTCCACTCTTGGTGTTGCGTACCTCGGTCGATCCTAATTCATTACCTTCCGAATCGAACGCTACCGCAATGTGAAATTTATCACCCAAATCCATTCCAATTGTGATACCGTTTTTCATGGCTGGTCTCCTTTCTTTTGCAGCCCCTCTGGGTGACTGCGGTTAAGGTTAGAGCTTGATCCTATCACGCTCAGGATTGACCAGCCTTCTCATTTTATCTTTGCGTTAATTTCATGTTGGGCATTGGTGGAGCCGGCGGTGTGCCATGGGCTTCCAGCCTATGGTCTTGGGACCAAGGGCGGGGGCGCGTTTAAGACCATGAGCGAGACGCTCGTGGCACAATCCAAGGGCGAGACGCCTGTGGCACGCTCCCAAAACCAAGGGCGAGACGCCCGTGGCACGCTCCCAAAACCAAGGGCGGGACGCCCGTGGCACGGTCGCCACACGCGGCTTGCGATTCGCGACTACTCTGGAGCCAGCGGCTCCAGCTACAAGCTATAGCCTGGAAGGCTACAGTACGTCGGCCGCTCCAGCTACACTCCATGAGCGGGGACGCTCATGCCACAGGTTGTCCCTGCGGGACAGGAAAGCAAGGATGCTTCCAGCCACAACTACGGAACAACCTTCGTCGAACCAATCAGGTTGGCGCCGAGGGTGGGGTTCCAGCTATTTCCCTTGTTGGCGAGGCGGATGCAGCGGCGGTTGGCGCTCTTTTCCTTCGGGTCATTGATCTTCAGGTAAATATCATAGTCCCCGGGAGCAACGCTGCCAAACTCGGACAGGTCAACCGAGAAGTTCAGGTCACGCCAGGATGCCGTGTTGTCCGGCCTGCCGTTTCCGTTCTCGTCATTCAGCCAGTCCCTGGCGTCTAGATTCGTAAGAGCGCTGTAAGAGTCAGATCCATCTCTGGAATTCAGGATCACCGACACCTTTTTCTTGTTCACCACATTCCCGAAGCCTACGTTCTGGATCTTCCCTGCGAACTGCAAGGTGCCGTTCAGCCCCACCCATTCACTCGCTTTGGCTTCACGCAGCACCAGGCGGTAGCCCAGCCGGTCGCGCATGTATTCCAGTCCGGTCCGGCCATCGTATACCGGATCAAAAACCGCCGTCATGGTCGGCCCGGTGAAAGGTGGATTCCTCTCGCTGCCTGATGCCGGAAAGGTTACCGGCGCGGTGACGTTTTCTTCGTTATAGACAAAATCGTTCCAGCGGTTATACCGGCCGTGCCTCATATTCAAAGCGGTTGTCCGGAAGAGCCGGGCTTCAATTATGGCGCCCGGCATATTTCCCTGCGTATTGTCTGCGATTCCGCCTTCACCCTGGGTCATTGTGTTCTGTTTATGGATCCACTGAAGCGCCCGGTAACGGCTGAAGCTTCCGGCATCGATTCCCATATTGGTCAACAAGGCGCGTCCCTTGGATTCCGTCTGGGTGTAACTGCCCGCGTATCCGTCATCGAACACACCAAACCTCTCCTCTGGCGATCCCTTGGGAGGAACCGGCATTTCGTGAATATTCTCAAAGTTGTACTCAGTCCCGTAGGTGGCGTTGTACCAGGCCAGGAATCCGCCGGAATATGCCAGGAGAATCCGGGAAGCGGGCACAGCGTCCAAAAGAGCGTCCATCACCTTCTTGTATTCCTCCGGACTTTGGGCCAGGGGTGATGAGTGCTGTTCACCCCAGGGGCCGAGGATTCCGGTCTTGACGCACATGATGACGTCTTCGTATTCATGGAGAATCGGCTTGAGCTGCCAGATGTGATATTCAATCCAGTCCTTGTCGGTATGTCCGGGCACATCGCACCTGGCCGAGGGATTATTAGGAGTTACGTATGCCGGTTCCGGTCCATGTATAAGCCCCTGCCTGAGATCCAGGTGTGGATACCGGGAAGATTCCAGGTAACCAAAACCGTTTCCGTCATAGGAAAATTTCACAAAGGCCACCCCGTTTCCGTCCCTCACCTTCTGGAGCAGGCCTCTAATGTAATCAAGCGCGTGCCCGGTCAAGGGCTGGGTTTTTCCGGTTCGGGTGATTCCGGTTTTCGGGTCCGCGAACAATCCATCCTCCTGGTAAGCCAGGGCACCTGTCGCCGAGAGGAAGGCGTTGGAGGAAAAACGGGCCAGGTCAAAGCCCATGAAAGCAATGGAAGGAAGGGCGGAGACCCCGGTGCCCCCGGCGTAGTTGGGGCTTAGATTTTGACCGTTATAAAATTCCGTCTCCTCGATATCATCGCCTTCCACTGTGCCAAGTGTCGCCAGTCCCACCAGCGTCGCTCCATGGAACAGGACGTCATCGGCGTCAACCGGGACCAGGTGATCTACTTCAGGCGTGGTTCCGAAATGGGTAGCCACCCGCTGCCATCGTCCCCGGAAGGGACCCCTGTCCGGATTGGGAATATCAACCGGGTTCTCGGTGTAGTCAAGCGCCTGCGGCACCAGCGGGGCTGTTTCGTTTTGACTCGGGCCGTTCAGTGCAGCGGCAGCATTCCCCGCGTAGGCGGAACCCAACAAGGCGGTTAGCAGGAGGACAAAGATTGACATGGTTCTATTCGCGGCATGTGCTTTTTTCATGGCTGAATCTCCGACTTGATTTGGAATCTACCTCGAAAACCGGGCGGTTGGCCCAAGTTTGATAATGCCTGAAGGGGAGGAGATTGTCCAAGAAAAAATAGAGCTCCTGTTAAAAGTTCACTCCCGGGTGTGAGCGTGGGTACCCCTAGTTGATATTTGGTGCTTGTGATTTGGAACTGTCGCCCCTCCAGGGCTTGGAAACGGCCTACAGGGATTCCCCTACCCCAGGCTCCTCCGAACCTTCGGTTCTTCGTCAACTGGGGCTATTAACGGCCACGCCTCCGGCGTTTGGATCTCAAACGGCCGCTTATCTGTCCCCAGGCTCGCCCGGCACTCTTAGAACAGGAGGGAGGGGGATTAAACGCAAAGGCGCAAGGGCGCAGGGTTTTTCTAAAGGTTTCATTGCGGCATTGCGTCATAGCGTCATTGCGTCATTGCGTTTTAATGCAGATCGGGAGATCTGCGCTCCCGGGGTTTTCTCCACCTTTGCCAATGCCCTATTGGACGACTTCATTCGAGCCGATCAGGTTGCCGCCAGAGGGCGTTAGGACCACCAATTCAATCAACGACGCTGAAAGCGTCAACAAGAAGTCCGGGCCGTCAGGTCCGGATATTAAATAGCCCGGGGTGGAGCCTGGACGAGCAAGGGCGAAGCCTTTGCGAAGTCGGCGTAACCCCGGGTAAAGGCGACACCCTGAACCACATCCGCCTTCCCCAATTCCCACGAGTGCTGTAGGTGCGAGTGGGAATGTGCCTTACCCATCCTGGGTATGGTCCCAAGACCAAGGGCGGGACGGGGGTGGCACGGTTTAAGACCAAGGGCGGGACGCCCGTGGCACAATTTAAGACCAAGGGCGGGACGCCCGTGGCACGGTCGCCACAGGCGGCTTGCGACTCGCGACTACTTGAGGACTACACTATTTCAGGTATTTCATACCCTTTTCTGTAACTTCCGACAGCCAAATCTTGGGCCTTCTTGTTGTTTGTGATGGTTTCGTATTCTGGTGAAAAGAACAGTTGCTTCTTACCCACGCGGTAGGAAAGGTTGGCCAGGTGAATTAAAACAGTGCTTTTGTGCCCTTCAATCACACCGGCATTCGGCTGCTTTCTGCTTCTTATACAATCAACAAAATTTTCCAGGTGCGCTTTAAGAGGGAATCTGCCTGGTTCCTGCGCGACAATCAAACCATCTTTTTCGTAAACCTGCCAGCCTCCGCCCATTCTACCGACAAACATTTTCCTTTTTGTTCCACAAATTTCAATTTTGGTTGAATTCTGGATCCATTCCGGAAAGTCATCTCCAAAGCGTATCCCAGAATTTGTTTTTGACATGTATGGAGTGAACTGACCTGTTTGTAAAGTCATAACAAAACTGCCGTAGTCATAAGTGGTCATCTGGTAATCGGGAGTTTCGCGGTTGTCCTCGAACGAATACCGGCCGCCGGCGCAATATACCGATGAAGGAAATCCCGGGTCGTTCAATACAAACCGGGTAAGATCCATTTGATGAACGGCATCGTTTCCCAACGCGTATCCACCTGAATAGTCCCAATAATAAAGATTGGATTTGTTTCGCGATACATTGTAGGGGACCTCCGGGGCGGGTCCCAGCCACATATCCCAATCAATTGTGTCTGGTGTTTCCGAGTCTTCTTTCTCATTAAAAGGAACGGGGCCGGGTAAAAGACCTGAAAACATTCACGGCAATAATTTTCCCCAGTTCCCCGCTTTTTATGTACTCTCTCGCTGAAAAAGCAAAATCCGCGCTTCTGTTCTGCAAGCCGCATTGAATGATTCGTTCGTACTTCATTGCGGCTTCAATCATTTTCTGCCCTTCCCTGATATTGAATGAGATGCTTTTTTCAACATATACATCTTTTCCTGCCTGGCAGGCCCAAATAGTCGCCAGCGCGTGCCAGTGCTGCGGGGGTGGCAATTATTACAGCGTCCACATCCTTATCATCAAAAACCTCTCGCATATCCCTAACCCGTTTCGGCTTGAAATTCTGCTTTTTCTCAAGTTCCGCGATGGCTCTTCCCCCACGGGTATCGTCAACATCGCAAACATATTTCACCTCTACATTCTTATTAATATCTGTCACAGTCAAAACCAGGTTTGTGCCCCAGCTGCCCGCGCCGATTAAGGCCATCACAACCTTGTCATTTGCCCCAATGGAAGTGCCGGTTTTAAAATCTGATTTTATTGTTCCCCTGTATGCCGGCACCTTGTTTTCAATCCCATCATCCTGAAATGTAGTTTTACTTCCATTTCCAGAATTTGAGCAGGAAGCAGCCAGCCCTAATCCAGCTACGCCCAATGATAAATTACCGAAAAACTGTCTTCTTTTCATAACTGCCTTCTTTTCATTTCAGAATTTATTCAGAAATACGGTTCAAATAAACAAAAAACAAACCGGCCGCAACTGCTGCCAGGATTATGTCGGGGCAACACACCGATAAAGCGTATACCCATTTTCCCTGTTTTCCCATATAAAATTCGGTTTAACCCCGTCCACCCTAAAAATTCAATCCAGCATGAAAAGACGGATGCAGAGGAATAAGCTGCTTGCAGGTTCTTAGCTCGAGCATTTTGAAAACCTCTGATCCGTTGATCCATTGCCGATCTGGAAATCGGCGATCCACACAGGAATTTCGTCCGGAGCCGGTTTACCAAGATTCTCCCCGGACAATTCGTGAATTGCCTGGATAGTTGCAGGTTTCGTGTCGTGAGCGGCAGGTGAAGAGTGCCGGGATTCTGGGCGGCATCGCGGCATGGCCATCCTGGGTCCCGGGACCAAGGGCGGGACGCCCGTGGCACTTGGAACATCTCCGATCGCGCTTCCGATAGCTCACACTTTCAGCGCTCGCCGGTTCGTGGTGGGGGACTTTTTTCCCAGGGTTTAATCTGACCCCCGGCCCGGGGCATGGGAACTGTCGCCCCTCCAGGGCTTGGAAACGGGGGGGGAGGGTGTCTCTCCCTTACCCCAGGCTCCTCCGAACCTTCGGTTCTTCGTCAACTGGGGCTATTAACGGCCACGCCTCCGGCGCTTGGATCTCAAACGGCCGCTTATCTGACCCCAGGCTCGCCCGGCACTCTTAGAACAGGAGGGAGGGGGATTAAACGCAAAGGCGCAAGGGCGCAGGGTTTTTTCTAAAGGTTTCATTGCGACATTGCGTCATAGCGTCATTGCGTCATTGCGTTTTAATGCAGATCGGGAGATCTGCGCTCCCGGGGTTCTCTCCACCTTTACCAAGGCCCATTCGAGCCGATCAGGTTGCCGCCAGAGGGCGTTAGGACCACCAATTCAATCAACGACGCTGAAAGCGTCAACAAGAAGTCCGGGCCGTCAGGTCCGGATATTAAATAGCCCGGGACGAAACCCCGGGTAAAGGCGGCACCCTGAACCACATCCGCCTTCCCCAATTCAGTGAGCGTTGTAGGTGCGAACGGGAAATCCGCCTGCGGCGGGGAAGGAAATCATAAGCACCAAATCTCAAATCCGCCATACATCGCGGCATGGCGGCGTTGCGTTATTTTCGTGTTGGGCATTACTGGAGCGGACCGCTCCAGCCACAATACGGCTCGCATTCGCTCGCAGGCCCAAGGATCGGACCTGCCATTTTCGGTAAGACCTATTCTATTGATCAGAAAAGAGATCAATATAATCCGCGTACCTATACCTTCTGTTTCTGGCCTGGCCTGTAAACTCTACCAAAATCCCCTGTTCCACAAAACGATCCATTAACTGGCTGGCAGCGGAAAAAAGACACATTGTTCATTGCAGCGATATCATTGATGCTGATTAACGGCCTGGAATACAGAGATTCCAGGACCTGCAATCCATTAGCCGTAGCCCGTCCAAAGTTTTCGATAATCTACGGTACGGTGATTCTCCCTCAGGCCCACAATATGACGGGCGGTTTCCGTTGCCTCGCGCGAAACCTCTGCCACTGCTTCAAGAAAGAAACGGACCCATCCTCCACCTGCCTTCGTCCCTGACTGACTGTAGCAAGTCATAATATTCATTCCTGTGTTTTTTTAAAGTAATGGGATAGGTAAAGAACCGGTTTCTGGATAACATTGTTAGCGTATAAAAGAAAAGTGATCAGTAATCTTCCCACCCTACCATTGCCATCAAGGAAAGGATGTATGGTTTCAAACTGAGAATGAACCAATGCGATTTTTACCAATACGGGGAGAAAAAAATCACCATGGAGAAACTTCTCAAGCTCTGAAAGTTGAAAGCGGGACCCATGAGGCGGAGGCGGGACGAAAACAGCGTCCAACAGGGAACTTCCAGCAGGGCCGATCCAGTTCTGGCTTGTCCTGAGATCCCCAGGCTGCCGGGTCTGACCTCTTACGCCTCGTAATAACCGCTCATGAATTTCCCGGATAACACGAACCGATACTGGAATCTCTTCCAATCTCTTCAGGCCATAATTCATCGCGTTAATATAATTGATTACTTCATTTATATCCCTGGGTCTCCCGGCCCTGAAGACATTTGCTTCAGCCTCGAGGACATCATTCAGCGAACTCTGTGTGCCTTCGATCTGGCTGGAGAGGACAGCCTCCTTGCGAACATACATCAAAACGAATAAATCAGCATCCGGAAGAGTTTGTATGGATCCATCCAATCGGCCAAGAGCCAGATCAGCTCTTGAAACCAACTCCAGTAATTCTTGATCTATTTCCAGGGGAGGATCCGGAGGCAACGGTTTGGGAATAAAGGCGCGATAGCCCGTTGTCTGCTTTACATATTGTCCAGCCCGGGTTGACCTGATCATCTACATACTCCCTCTTATATTCAAGTCTGGGTTCAATATACCAAAGATTAACCGCCTTATTCAAGGCTAGCTTTAACATAAGCGGAATGATTAACTTTATTTGTGTCCGCCTTTAATATAAGGTGAACTGGGTATTTTGCCTTTTGGTGTCGACCGCATCCAGGCAATTTATTGGCAAATTGGATCTACGGGAACCAGCCGCTCCAGCCCGGAATAGTCGCGGGTCACATGTTACGAGTGGCAGGTTTTTGGGCGGCTTGGTGCCTTACCCATCCTGGGTCCTGAGACCAAGGGCGGGACGGGCGTGGCACAGTTTAAGACCAAGGGCGGGACGCCCGTGGCACAGCGGCTCCAGCTACAGGTTGTCCCTGCGGGACAGGAAAGCAAGGATGCTTCCAGCCACAACTACGGAACAACCTTCGTCGAACCAATCAGGTTGGCGCCGAGGGTGGGGTTCCAGCTATTTCCCTTGTTGGCGAGGCGGATGCAGCGGCGGTTGGCGCTCTTTTCCTTCGGGTCATTGATCTTCAGGTAAATCTCGTAGTCACCGGGAGGAACGCTGCCAAACTCGGACAGGTCAACCGAGAAGTTCAGATCACGCCAGGATGCCGTGTTGTCCGGCCGTCCGTTTCCGTTCTCGTCATTCAGCCAGTCCCTGGCGTCGAGATTCGTAAGGGCGCTGTAAGAGTCGGAGCCATCCCTGGACTTCAAGATTACCGAGACCTTTTTCTTGTTGACTACATTCCCGAAGCCTACGTTCTGGATCTTCCCTTCGAACTGCAGGGTTCCGTTCCGCTCCACCCATTCACTGGCCCTGGCTTCACGCAGAACCAGGCGGTAGCCCAGACGGTCGCGCATGTATTCCAGTCCGGTCCGGCCATCGTATACCGGATCAAAAACCGCCGTCTTTGTCGGCCCGGAGAATGGGGGATTTCTCTCGCTGCCTGAAGCCGGAAAGGTAACCAGAGCGCGCTGACGCTGGCTTCGTTATAAATAAAATCATTCCAACGGTTATACCGGCCGTGCCTCATATTCAGAGCAGTTGTCCGGAGCTGCCGGGCTTCTATTATGGCCCCCGGCATGGTGCCGAACACGTTATTGCCGATACCGCCTTCGCCCTGGACGATCTGGTTCTGCCTGTTGATCCAGGTTATAACCTTGTACCGGTCATAGGTACTGTCTCCGTATCGTTCATCGATCATCGAATTGCCTTCGGAGAGCGAGCCATTGTCAGTCCAGGGGCCGGCCGCGTAACTGTCGTTGAAAAAACCAAACCGCGCCTCCGGAGAGCCCCTGGGCGGAACCGGCATGGTGTCGATATTGGAGAAGGTATAGTCGGTTTCATAGGTTTCGTTATACCAGGCCAGGAATCCCCCGGCGTGGGTCAGGAGCGCGCGCGAAGGGGGCACGGCGTCCAGGTAGGCATCCAGGAGCATCTTGTAGGCATCCACACTTTGGGCTTCAGGTGACGAGTGCTGCTCGCCCCAGGGGCCGAGCATTCCGGTCTTCACACACATGATGATGTCTTCGAATTCATTAAGAATGGGTTTGATCTGCCAGATATGGTATTGAATCCAGTTCTTGTCCTCATGTCCGGGCACATCGCACATGGCCGAAGGATTATTGTCAGTCACGAAGGTTGGCTCAGGGCCGTGAATCAGTCCCTGGGTTAGGTCCAGGTGGGGATACTTATGGGTTTCAATGTAATTAAAACCGTTTCCGTCATAGGAGAATTTCACAAAGGCCACACCGTTTCCGTCCCTCACCTTTTGCAGCAGGTTTCTCATGTAATCAAGGGCGTACCCGGTCAGGGGTTGAGATTTCCCGGTCCTGGTGGCCCCGGTAGCCGGATCGGCGAACAATCCGTCATCCTTGTAGCCGAAAGCGTCTTTCGCCGAGAGGAAGGCGTTGGAGGAAAAATTACACAGGTCAAAACACATGAATGAGATGGCCGGAAGGGCGGATACCCCGGTGCCGCCGACGTAGGGGGCGTCGTTCTGGTTTTCGCCATTATAGAATTCAGTCTCTTCGATATCATCACCTTCCACCGGAGGCACCTGTCTTCCGTGATAGAGCACTGAGTTCTCATCAATCGGAACCCGGTGATCCACTTCAGGGGTAATTCCGAAAGGAGAATTGGTTTCATTGACCGAATCGGGACGGATATTCTGCCACCGGCCTCGATAGGGTCCGCGGTCAGGGTTCGAAATATCGACCGGATTCTCGGTGTAGTCAAGCGCCTGCAGGCACCAGCGGGGCGGTTTCGCCTTGACTCGGGCCGTTCTGCGGAACGGCAGCATTCCCCGCGTAGGCGGAACCCATACAAGGCGGTTAGCAGGAGGACAAAGATTGACATGGTTCTATTCGCGGCATGTGCCTTTTTCATGGCTGAATCTCCGACTTGATTTGGAATCTACCTCGAAAACCGGGCGGTTGGCCCAAGTTTGATCATGCCTGAAGGAGAGGAGAATTGTCCAAGATAAAATAAAGCTCCTGTTAAAAGTTCACTCCCGGGTGTGAGCGTGGGCACCCCTAGTTGATATTTGGTGCTTGTGATTTGGAACTGTCGCCCCTCCAGGGCTTGGAAACGGCCTACAGGGATTCCCCTACCCCAGGCTCCTCCGAACCTTCGGTTCTTCGTCAACTGGGGCTATTAACGGCCACGCCTCCGGCGTTTGGATCTCAAACGGCCGCTTATCTGACCCCAGGCTCGCCCGGCACTCTTAGAACAGGAGGGAGGGGGATTAAACGCAAAGGCGCAAGGGCGCAGGGTTTTTCTAAAGGTTTCATTGCGGCATTGCGTCATAGCTTCATTGCGTCATTGCGTTTTAATGCAGATCGGGAGATCTGCGCTCCCGGGGTTCTCTCCACCTTTGCCAATGCCCTATTGGACGACTTCATTCGAGCCGATCAGGTTGCCGCCAGAGGGCGTTAGGACCACCAATTCAATCAACGACGCTGAAAGCGTCAACAAGAAGTCCGGGCCGTCAGGTCCGGATATTAAATAGCCCGGGGTGGAGCCTGGACGAGCAAGGGCGAAGCCTTTGCGAAGTCGGCGTAACCCCGGGTAAAGGCGACACCCTGAACCACATCCGCCTTCCCCAATTCCCACGAGTGCTGTAGGTGCGAGTGGGAATGTGCCATACCCATCCTGGGTCCCGGGACCAAGGGCGGGACGGGCGTGGCACATTTTAAGACCAAGGGCGGGACGGGCGTGGCACATTTTAAGACCAAGGGCGGGACGCCCGTGGCACGGTTTAAGACCAAGGGCGGGACGCCCGTAGCACGGTCTCAAAAAGACCCTGGGGCCGTTAGACATTCGAAGTTCCTATGGCCGACACCTGAGAGGCTGCTGGAGTCCCCGGGATGGGAACTCCAGCAGCCGGGTTAAACCTGCGTCGTGGAATTCAGTCAATCAATCGGTGATTTTCCCATCCTCTACGACGTGAGTGTGCGCTTCGTGAGTTGTTCGGACCTGAAATCCGTCGCTTTTGCCAAAATACACCTCAGATAAGAACCGCATATTGTGTGCTGTATCAAACACAACGCTTCCCTCAGCGCGCTGGGAAAGTCGAGTTAAAAAGGTAATAAACTGTTTCTTGTTGGTCTTGGTGTCGAGCAGCTGAAGATGGTTCGGATCACTTCCATCGTAAGTAATTTGATAATCACTCGCCGGAAAGATGATTTCACCTACCTCAAAGGGGAACGGGGCCGAAAACGATAATGTAGAGGCATGTTGAGCAAGCCCCACATTCATCCCAGACAAGAACAGAGTCACGGCCAAAAGCATCATTAATTGTTTCTTCATCAAACGTTTACCCCCAAATGATCACAATTGGAAAAAACCAGATAAAGATTACTCTTCCGGAAAACGAAGGGTAAAATGCGGGCACAAAGGTCAATTAACGAAACATAGAATGTCGCGGAATTGATTATGTCCCATCTTGTGATTTCCAATCCTATGTTTACGATTATTAAACCCTGTATTTAGTACTAAATTAGTTCTATTTTTTAAATACGCTGAATGCCGGGTTTAGGTTTCAATTGTTCATCAATATTTACTATCCACCCGAAAAACTCCATTTTAAGCCTCATCATCTCACCCCCCGTGACTACCCACCTGCCGCAGACATAATCCTGTTCGTGTGAACCGATACCCGGAAAGCAGCCCGTTGGCAGTCGGCCAATACCAAAAAGTACTCATTACTACTCGAACTAAAGTATTTTCATTAATAAATAAATTCCTCTTTTATGATTGCTTCACCCCTCACCCGGGCGTATGCTGAATCCTGCGCCGCGTGCATGTGCCAGGTTTTCAAACGAAATTATCAACTACTGACGGATTCTCAAATAGCGGAATTCCACTTCAGTATCAGCAGGTGTTTAGGAGAAAAGGAAAATGGTCAAAAAAACTCTTTGTTTCGCCCTTTTGTGTCTTATGGGCAGCAACCTGATTGCCGGGAATGAAATGTACTTCAAAAAAGTTGAAATACGAACATCCTTCGGCGCGGCCGAGCAAGGCAACAATGGAAATCTTGTCGTTGACTCGGATGAAATCAGGTTCGTGGACAATAAAGGAAGAGAGTACTTCTCAATACCTTCTGACTCGGTGAATGATCTTTTTTACAGCAGGGTTTCCGGCAGGAGGATAGGGGCCGCAATCCTTATAACTCCATTACTCCTGTTCAGCAAAGGTAAAAAACACTACCTGACAATCGGATTTGATGACTCCAGGGACATGGTCGGGGCGGTGGAGTTCAAGCTCCATAAAAGCAACTACCGGGGAATCCTGCGCGCGGTTGAGGCCGTCTCTGACGTTACTGTTGAATTCGAACAGGAAGGGATCAAGGACGAAAAGGAAAACATTGCCGAAAGAAAAGCTGCCGAGAACGACGGCAAGGCCAAGATTGAGTTCATTTCGGATCCTGAAGGGGCGGACATTGAAATCGAAGGCGCCTATGCCGGGGCCACTCCCAGGACAAAAAGCCTGGATCCCGGTGAATACCAGATCAAGATTGAATTAAAGGGCTACAAGAAATGGGAAAAGAAGATCATTGTCGAAGAAGGTGAAGAATTCTCGGTAAGGGCTACCCTGGAGAAAAATTAGTGGACGAGGGTAAGGCGCCAATTGAATTCCGGGATTCCGCCTGCCCAATCCCCTTCTCTCGGGTTTGATATCGGGAGCGAGCCTCAACAGCCTGGGGCTTCAAGCCTATGGATCAAAAGACCAAGGGCGGGATGGGCATGGCACGGTTTAAGACCAAGGCGGGACGCCCATGGCACGGTTCAAGACCAAGGGCGGGACGCCCATGGCAGGCTTCCCTCTTGATTTGTACTGATACAGGGCTTAAGATCATTTGAAGGCTGAAAATCAAATGTCCTATCAGTTGAATATTCACAAGAGTCGGCGGATTTCACACCTTGGCAAAATGCTCTTATCTTTAACTTCCATTCGGGGTACAAATGTACCGGAGTTACTGGCATTTGCGCGATTTCTCTTCGGACTGCCAGGATTCCTGAAAAGGCAAATTTCATTTGATGAAGCTGAGGCTGCTGTCATCCATAACGCGTCCCGTCGCGAGCAGCGCCTGATTGATAAACTTGAAACTGCTGTTTTCTCCTATCCCCGCAGCCCCTATCTTAAACTCTTCGACACTGCCGGACTGTCTAAAGATGAGGCCATCCATCTGATTCGGACACGCGGAGTGGAAAAGGCGCTTAAGCACTTCCGGTCAAAGGGTGTTTACGTCACCTGGGATGAATTCAAAGGGCGGAGACCTGTTTATCGAGGCGAAAAGACTTTTCGTTTTCACCCGGAAGACTTTGACAATCCCATTATGAGAACCAGCCTGTCGACCTCTTCCAGCGGTTCATCAGGAGTACCCGTCAGGGTCGGGAATGACCTTGAGGATAATACACAGTCTTGTGTCGACTGGGCAGTGCTTTTCCGCGCCTGGGGCCTGGAAGAAAGCCCGCTTCTTTTTTGGACGGTTGATTACGCGGGCATGGCGATTCGTTATTTGAAATGTTCCAAGATCGGAAAAGATTTCGAGCGTTGGTTCATTACAACTCCAGTCACCAGGCCCGGCGAAAAATTCCGGTCCAGACTGGTTCATGGTTACACGCGCTTCTGGGCAGGATACCCAAAACCAGAACCGGCCCCGCTTCACGCATGCGAACCGCTGTTGGAGTGCTTGTGGGAGTATCTTGATAATGGCCGATCACCGATCTTGAATTGCACCCCAAGTGGGGCCCTGGAACTTTCGCATCGTTCTCTCCAAGCCGGGCGGTCCCTGAAAGGAGTGTACTTTCTTTTAGGAGCAGAACCGTTAAGCAGAGCGCGCCGGGATGGGATTATTGCCAGCGGAGCCGCGGTTATTCCCACGTATGGAACTTCCGAGGGAGGATGGATCGGAGCCCAGTTTCCCGGGGCTGAACATCCGGATGAAGTTTCCGTTTTTCGGGATGCCTACGCGGTGATCTCCTCAGAGGAACATGAGGATGTTTCCGGGGGCCAGTTGTCAGCCTCGCCTTTACTCCTTACCAATTTAAGACCGGCCGCGCCCAAAGTCCTCATCAATACAGGCATAGGGGATTGCGGATATCTGTCGGATCACTGTCCATCGGATTACACTGAATCTTTAGGCTTTTCGCTTCGGCTACACCATATTCGCAGTTATCGAAAGGTTACCGCGCTTGGCGCCACTTTCGCACTGGCTGATCTATACTTTTTACTGGAAGAGATTATGCCAAAAATCTGTGGTGGAGGCTCCACTGATTACCAGCTTGTTGAATCAGAGGAAAACGGAGCTGTGAGGATCATACTCCGGGTGCACCCCCGGGTTGGAGGATTAGATAATGATGAACTGAGACATGTTTTCACAGAGCAACTGGGAAAACTCCAACACTTCTATGGACCGATGACAACAGTTTTAAAAGAAAGTTCCTCCTTGCTTGTCAAACGCGAAATGCCCGTCACTGGTCCTACTGGAAAGCTATCCCCCATAATTACATTCACATGACTATTACTCGCTCAAATTACAAACCCGGGGCTTTGGAGAATCGTATGCGAATTCTGGTTGTCGGCGGCCTCCCGCCCTATCCCGGCGGGGCTGAAATAAGCCTGGGGCATTTCATAAAAGGATTTTTTGACAAGGGACACAGCATCCGCTGCATATCTCCGGCCGCTCATAGCCTGACAAATGAATGCGCGGAATTTGACCGCAGACACCCGGAGTTCAGGATTCATCGCTATAAAATGCCGGACCTTGATTATCTTCCATACATACCAGATCCTGATTTCGCCGCACTTGAGAAGAAAAAAATTGAAACCTGTTTTTCAATGATTGCGGAAGAGTTCTCCCCTGATCTGGTTTTATCAGGGCGGGAATCCTTTGCGCCTATCGTTATCCCTCTGGCGACAGAGGCAGGACTGCCATGTGTTCAACTGCTGCGAGGCAGTCCAAGCGCTCAAATTATAGACGGGAATTATCCCTCTGAACTGGCACAGGAGTTTCTTCAGCATTTGCATAACGCTGACCAGGTCATTACGGTGTCCGAACACATGGCTCGCGGAATGCGCAAACTTGGGCTTTCCAGGGCTTTCTGTATTCCCAATGCCGTTGATACGGCTCTTTTCAAACCCCTTCAGATCGACAAGTCAAAAAAACAGGAGCTTAAAATCCCCGATCCAGGTCCCGTGATTCTGTCCCCCTCTAATATAATACCCCGAAAACGTCCGTTCGACCTGCTTCACGCTGCTGAATTTGCTCTGTTGAAAAAGCCGAATCTTCAATTTGTGTTCGTTGGAGAGGGGGTTGATATGGAACGTTTTACCCTCGCGGTTAATCGATCGCCGGCCCGGGCAAACATACATCTGTTGGGATGGCAATCGTATACGAGCATGCCCGCGTTTCTCAATTCGGCTGATATGGTTGTAATGACTTCTGAAAATGAAGGGATGTCACGTGCCTGTATCGAAACAATGGCCTGCGGCAAACTGCTTATCTCCAGTGATATCGCACCGGCCAAAGAATTGATAAAGGATGGTTTCAGTGGTCTGCTTTTTCCTCTTGGGGATTCCAGGGCACTATCAGAAAAAATCCTATATGCGGCCGATCATCCCTCTGAAATTCAACGAATCGGCCAGCAGGCAAGAACGGAAGTGCTCAACAGGGATTATGCCGCGATCATTAATCGTTATCTGGTCGTTCTCCAGAAAGCAGCTGAGAAACGAGTGCCCGCTGAGATGAATACAGATTCCGTGTAGATGATATTCCAGAAGCTGCTCCTACCCCCCCCCCCCCCAAAAAAAAAGAAGACCCGAGTCAAATCTTAAAAGTATCTCTTAGCTTTTTGTTTCTAGGTTTCACGGTTTTGCTGACGTTAAACAGTATTGAGTATCGAATAGCCTTCCCGGGAAGTTTACAAATCTTCACGAACCTTTCTCCACCCAAAGCTATCTTTCCCAGCATATAAAAATAATAAATTCACGAAATCATCGGCGTGAATAAGGCAGAGCTTAATTACAAAACAACATAAACATGTTTGTAACCAAGGCTGAGATGAAATGAATCAAGTAATAATATTAACCAAGTAAAGGAAAAGATAATGCGCGACAAAACTATTTTAATGATTGCAGTTACCCTGGCGATGGCAGGTTCCCTGCTGCAGGCCCAGGGTTACGGTAACGGACCGGGAGCCGGTACCGGTGGCGGTGTCGGCACGACTTGTGTCCTGATGCCCTCCCAGGATGTGGATGAAAACGAAACGGAAGCCTTGGTATGGGTAAGGGAAGAAGAAAAACTGGCACATGATGTCTACCTGACCTTGTATGAGAAATGGAATTCCAACGTTTTCATTAACATCGCCAACAGTGAATCCCAGCACACCGAGGCCATCAAGCAGTTCCTTGAAAAATACGGGATCACTGATCCGGTGCAAAACTACGAGGTCGGCGTTTTCACCAATCCTGACTTAAGAAAGTTATTCGAAGATCTGACATCCCGGGGAGAGAAATCTTTACTGGATGCCTTCATTGTCGGGGCCACCATTGAAGACCTGGATATTTATGACCTGAATGAGGCGATTTCAGAAACCGACAACGAAGATATCAAATGCGTGTACAACAACCTGAAGCAGGGATCCGAAAACCACATGCGGAGTTTTGTCCGCCAGATAGAAATGAGCGGGGGCACCTACGAAGCCCAGTTTATTTCACAGGAAGAACTTAATGAAATCCTGGGTGTAGCCCAGACAGCCGCTAATGGGCCGGTATTATATTTCCCGCAGTTCGTCAACGGTGATGGAGCGGACACCGAGTTTTTCCTGGTCAACAACTGTGATGAAGAGGCCAGGGGATCGATCCTCTACTATGGAAGTGATAATTCCGGGAAATCCGGGGAGGTGATCAGGACGGATCCATGGGTTCTTCCGGCTCGTGACGTGCTGGTGCGGGCCTGGAAAGGCGAGGCAGGGGAGACACTGCAGGCTGGAGCTGTGGAGATCATCCAGGAGGATTCCACCGCCTGCGCGATTGAAGGAACTGAGTTCATCAATGTTTTCGGGTCATATACCACGGTCAACAATTCGAGTCCGCGGAATTCCCACCAGTTATTTGCCCAGCGGAACGGGGAGCGTGACACCGGATTTGCCATGTACAACCCGGGAAGCCGGGAAGTGACCATAGACATTTTCTACATCAGCGGGGACGAGGAAACGGAGGCGACGGTTGTCCTGGGGCCCAAGGGGCATCGTTCAATGTTCCTGGGCGAACTGATGCCGGGTCTGCCTGAAGAAACGGCGGGCACCCTGAACTTCTTTGCTGAGGGAGACAATGAGTTTACCCTGATGGGCCTGGTTTTCACCGACAGGTCGAGCAATGCCATGGTATCGATCACAGCCGGTCCCGACGCCTACCGAACCACTGCTCTTCAGTAAGGGAAAACGGCCGCGGGGAAAGAGCAAACCGCCCGGCGAAATGAAATCCTAGACCGCTTCGCTTCGCTCAACGGTAAATCCCAAACCCCAAACACCAATTTCCCGGAGAGGCGAAGCCCTATTTCCAAATCAAGTATTTCAAACAAATTATTGAGAATTGATATTTGGAATTTGATATTTTGGGAACACGGGTATTTAAAAACACAGTTCGGCGTTGTTCCGGAAAAAGGCAGCTGCAATCAGGAAAGAAGAAAAAATTGAGCAAGAATAAACAGTCCATCAGCTGGGGAATTATTGGGGTAGGCGATGTTACCGAGGTGAAAAGCGGCCCAGCCTTTTATAAAACGGAACATTCAAAACTGGTTGCGGTAATGCGTCGCACCGCGAAAAAAGCGGCTGATTACGCCCTTCGGCATAAGGTGCCCAAATGGTATTCAGATGCTTCGGAACTGATAAACGATCCGGAGGTGGATGCCGTTTACGTCGCCACTCCGCCTGATTCCCACGCCAGGTACGCCATTGAGGCGATGCGGGCCGGCAAACCGGTTTACGTGGAAAAACCAATGGCCCGGAATTATTCCGAGTGCCTGGAAATGTTGAAGGTCTCCCGGGAGACCGGCCGGAAACTATGGGTTGCCTACTACCGCAGAACATTACCCGCCTTTTTAAAACTCAAGGAATTAATCGAAGCCGGGGAAATAGGCGAACCGCGGATGGTAAATATCAGGCTGCATCAGCCGGCAAGAGAGCTCTCCCAGGCCAGGGAGGAAATGAGCTGGCATGTATTCCCTGAAATCAGCGGCGGAGGCTATTTTTTTGATCTGGCGTCGCACCAGTTCGATTACCTGGACTTCCTCCTGGGGGAGATAACCGGGGTTAAAGGGAACGCTGCAAACCTGGCGGGGCTATACCCGGCTGAAGACACGGTTTCCGGCACCTGGAAACACCGTTCCGGTGTCATCGGAACCGGCAGCTGGTGCTTTGTTGTCGGTGAAGCCGCCGCGGAAGACAGCATAGAGGTCATCGGCGAAACAGGTAAAATCGCGCTCCCCTGTTTTTCGCCCGGCGACCTGGTTCTGGAAAATCAAGCAGGAACCACGGAAATGAAATTTACCAATCCCCGGCATATTTCCCAGAACCTGGTGCAGCAGGTTGTCAACGAACTGAGGGGAGTCGGCACCTGTGTCAGCACCGGGCAATCAGCTGCCAGGAGCAGCCTGGTCCTGGATGAAATGGTGAAGGATTACTATTCCAGGTGATAGCAAAATTAACTCTTCCCTGATCCCGGTTTTACTGCCCCTCACCCGGGGCTGTTCACCGTCATGCCTCCCGGCCGCCCAGGGCGGCGCTTCACAAGCGGGAAGCTGAGGCTGCAGCCCGGAAGGCTACAGTACAAGCTATAGCCTGGAAGGCTGCAGTACACCGTACTGTAAGCTTCTAGCTTATAGCTCGTCCCATGCGCTTCCAGCGTATGGGAATCTACAAGGCTGGAAAGCTGCTGTCCGGTCTAGGGCCCTGCCCGGGATGGGCATGATCCCTGTCTGGTTCATGCAGCTCGCAACTGTGGCTGGAGCTGGCAGCTCCAGCCACAACCTGCAGGCAGGGATGCCTACAGTACAAGCTATAGCCTGGAAGGCTACAGTACAAGCTAAAGGCTGGCAGGCTACAGTACAAGCTATAGCCTGGCAGGCTGCAGTACATCGTACTGCAAGCTTCTAGCTTATAGCTCGTCCCATGCGCTTCCAGCGTATGGGAATCTACAAGGCTGGAAAGCTGCTGTCCGGTTTAAGGACCTGCCCGGGATGGGCATGACCCCTGTCTGGTTCATGCAGCTCGCAACTATGCTGGAGCTGGCAGCTCCAGCCACAACCTGCAGGCAGGGATGCCTACAGTACAAGCTATAGCCTGGAAGGCTACAGTACATCGGCGGAAGGCTCCAGCTACAAGCTATAGCCTGGCAGGCTACAGTACATCGTACTGTAAGCTTCTAGCTTATAGCTCGTCCCATGCGCTTCCAGCGTATGGGAATCTACAAGCCTGGAAAGCTGCTGTCCGGTCTAGGGCCCTGCCCGGGATGGACATGATCCATGTCTGGTTCATGCGGCTCGCAACTATGGCTGGAGCTGGCAGCTCCAGCCACAACCGTCATCACGATCAAGCCGCGGTTGACAAAACGCCGGCCGATTACGATCTTTTCCAACATTGTTATCCAGAATTGGATTAATATTCTTATAACGAAAAATCGGATAATTCGGGGAAGGCCGATTCGCATGAAATCCAATTGCGACAAGATGACACAGTTAAGGCTGGAGGCTCCCCGGCTGCCGCTGCAAGACTCGGACCGGGTTGTCATCTTCAGCGACCTGCACCTGGGAAACGGCAGGGAGCGGGATGCTTTCAGGCGCAATTCTGATTTATGGCTCAAGGCCGCCCGGCAATACTATCTGGAAAACTCATTCCAGCTGGTTCTCAACGGTGATGTAGAGGAACTCCAGCGCTACCGCCTCGACAGAGTCCTGGACCAGTGGCCTTCCTTTTATGAACTGCTGGACGAATACAAGGCGAAAACCGCACTTTACCGCATCCTGGGCAATCATGACCATGAATTACTGCAGCACAGCGAGTATCCCTTTTACGACCAACTGGTCCATTCCGTTAAATTTGATTATAAAGGGCAGGAAATCCTGGTCTTTCATGGTCACCAGGCCTACGCCTTCTATGAAAAATACAATAACCTGGTGGGATTTTTCCTTCGTTATTTTGCCCACCCGCTGCACATTAAAAGCCATTACGTCGCCTCGGACAGGCGGGTCAAAGCCAAGGTTGAAAAGAGGGTCTATGAATGTTCCCGCCAGAACCGGATTATTTCTATCATCGGCCACACCCATCGGCCCATGTTTGATTCGCTTTCCCGGGTAGACTTCCTGAAATTTAAAATTGAACGGCTATGCAGGGCCTATTCCAGCCATGATGAGACCGGGAAGAAGAACGTTGAATCGGAAATCAGCTACTTCAAGGATGAGCTTCACAAATGCAAGGCGGACAAAAACTGCGGTCCGCTCAGCGGCATATGCAGCGCTGATGTACTGGTCCCCTGTGTCTTCAATTCAGGCTGCACCATTGGTAAACGCGGGGTTACCTCCATTGAACTGGCCGGCGGCGAAATACGATTGGTGCACTGGTTTGACGCCAGGCGGAGCAGGAAATATTTCGCCCACTATGAAAACCGTCCCCAGCATCTCCCGGGGACAGATTATTACCGCATGGTTTTGAAAAAGGAACCCCTGGATTATATTTTTACGCGCATCAAGCTTCTGGCCTGACACCCATGCCCGGAGAAGTTCATCCTGGAACTCTGGATCGAAGCGGCCGGGAAAGATGATGTAAAAAGCCGACAAAATTTGACTATAATCTGACAAGTGCCCGGACAATTGAATTTAAAAGATTATGTGCTGTTCCGCGGAACTTTTAAGTTGAAATTGCCATAAACAAGAATGGAAAGGCAATGATATGGAAAAACGATTAAACAGGGAAATTGACAACATTACATCAGGGATCGGCCGACGGGAGATGCTTGGCTACTCTGCCTTATTCGGAAGCGCTTTCCTGGCCCGGAACGGAATGGTAAACGCCCAGTACTCCGGCACGGCAGCCCTTGAAAAACAGCCGGATCATCCCCGAAAAAAATACAACATGAAAAAATCAATAAACATGTGGGCGTTTCCCTATCCGGATAAATGGTCACTGAAGGAGTCTTTCGAACTGGCCAGGGACGCGGGCTTTGACGGGATAGAACTCAACTTCGACCTGACCGGGGAGTTTTCGGCTGAGTCGACCGAGTCCCATATTTCCGCTATCCGGGAACTGGCCGAAAAAACCGGTATCGCGATCAGCGGGGTCTGTTCATTCCTTTTCTGGCCCTATTCCATGACTGACAACGACCCGGTCAAGCGAAACAAGGGGATTGAACTGGCTCTCAAGATGATTGAAGCCGCGCGGATACTGGGGACAGAGAACCTGTTAGTTGTCCCGGGGGCGGTCTATGTGCCCTGGATTGAGGGTTCCGAGCCGGTCCCCAACGAGGTTTGTCACCAGAGGGCTACCGAAGCTATAAACAAGATCCTTCCGGCCGCCGAAAAGGCCGGGGTCTCTCTCAACCTCGAGAATATTTTCTCCAACGCCTTCCTGTTCAGCCCCCGGGAAGTGGCCGATTTCGTAGACAGCTTCAATAGTGAGCGGGTGAAGGTGCATTTTGACACCGGAAATATCATGCAGTACCAGTTTCCGGAGCACTGGATCCCCATCCTCGGCAAGAGGATCAAGAATGTCCATTTCAAGGAATGGGACAAGCGGACCCATGAATTCAACCTGCACACCTTCCGTACCCTTCTGGACGGGACCACCAACTGGCCGGCAGTTATGGAGGAGCTGGACAAGATCGGATATGACGGTTACCTGACCTTCGAGTATTTCCATCCGCACAACCATTACCCAGAAGCGCTGCTTCACCAGACTTCGGACGCCCTGGACCGCATGCTGGGCCGGAAAGGGTAGACGCAACGGAAAGAATTAACGCGGAGGCGTACTAAAGCCGATCTGAAGATCGGCGAGTCATAACTCCGCCTCAGGCTCCTCTCCTTGACCCAATCATCCACCGGGCGTATTATCTGGAAACAAAGAACATACAGCGGATTCATACAGCCGATCCGCTCATCTGAAAACCGGATAGTCAAAATCAGAGAATCAGCCAAGTATTGCGCTCTTCCGCTTCGATCCGGGCTGTAGATCATCTCAAGAAAGAGGACAATATGCACACTTCAAAACGTCTTCATCATTCTTCCCTACTGGTCGCCTCCGCGATCCTGATCGCATTAATGACAAGCGGATGCGGCCCTTCAACGGCCGAACTGGAAATGGTTGACTACAAGCCTCTTACCGCAGGCGGCTGGAAGGTTTCAACCCCGGAAGAGGAAGGCCTGGACCCGATGCTGCTGGCCAGTCTTTACCACGAGGCAGCCGAAATGGAAACCCTTTACGGACTGCTGGTGATTAAAAACGGCTGCCTGATAGGTGAGAAGTACTTCAATGATTCATCGATTGAGCATGCCAAGGGACGAGCGTCAGCGACCAAGAGTTTCACTTCAGCGCTAGTGGGGATCGCGTTGGACCAGGGGTGTATCCAAAGCCTGGATCAAAAGATGATGGATTTCTTCCCCGAGTTTGCCGGGGAAATTCAGGATTCGAGAAAAAAGCAAATTACCATTCGGCAACTGCTTCAGATGCGGGGAGGATATCCCGACGAAGAAATGACATCAGACTATTTTGAAGTAATGTTTTTCCGTGGTAACTGGAAATTTGTTCCGCACCTGGTGGATTTTCCTCTCTCTAGCGATCCTGGAAGCAAATTCCATTACAGCAACCTTACCTCCCACCTTCTGGGTGTTATTGTGGCCAGGGCTTGCGGGCAGGATTTGGAATCATACGCCCAGGAGCATCTGTTTTCGCCCATGGACGGCGAGTTGTACGGATGGCAGGTCGATGATGATGGCTACAAATGGGGGTTCGGGGAAATCTATGTGACCGCCCGGAACATGGCCAAATTCGGACAGCTCTATCTCGACGGAGGTGTATATGAGGGAAAACAGATCCTATCAGCCGATTGGGTGGAGGCTTCACTCCAAAGATATTCCGAAAACATCATCCGCGGACATGTGTTTCCCTGGTACGGATCCTTCCGCGATCGCGGATACGGCTATCAGTGGTGGTCTTCCCGGTCAGGCGACCACTATTTCAGTTACGCCTCAGGACATGGGGGCAACTACATCGTTCTGCTTCCCCAGCTGAATATGGTAATTGTCACCGCGGCTGATCCGCTGCACGACATGTGGGAGGGAGGCGACCCCTGGAAATATGAGGGCGCTATCAACCGAATGGTAGGAAGATTTATTAAATCACTGCCTGGCGAATGACAGAGGGTTTTCCGCTTCAAGAGGGATTCCGCCCCAGGCGGGAAATCCGAAGCACTAAATCCGAAATGTTGCGCGGCGCCAAACCCCTATCCCTTTCACTCGGGATCGAAATCGCTGTCGAGGGCTTTAAAGCCCTCTATTTGGCTAAATAGAATTAATGGAGACAGCCGCTCCAGCTACGGAAGGGATTTGGTGTCTAAAGCTCTCGGATGGTTGGAAGGCTTTCCAAATACCTGGTAAATTTCATCATCAGGAAGCCTCATCCTCTTGAAATTATGGAGCCAACTCCTGAAACTCCCTGATTTTTCTTCATCGGGAAATTCCCTGTACAGGATCCCGGGCACTCCGCGCTCCAGGGATTCCAGGGATCCATCCGGCCGGGCAATGCAGGCCGGCCACGAAGAGTAGTGACCCGTGGAATTATTGGCAATGACCCACATGGCATTGTCGGAGGCCCGGACACGAATTTCGGCCGGGATTATTTCGTCCAGTATCGTCTTTCCTCCATGGTGGGCATTGTAAAAGGAATGAAACATCAGCTTCACTCCCCTATGCCGGTATATGTTGTACATCTCCGGGTAACAGGAGTCATAACAAATTAGAAACCCAAGTTTATATCCCTTTAGTTCAACCACTTCAATATGATTTCCGGCGGAGTAATAATCCGCGTCACCGCCAGTCAGCATTGACTTGTCATAACGGCCGACGATCATTCCTTCATTCGAAATAATATATAGGCAGTTCAAAGGTTTCTCCCCATCACCCAGATAATGGGCCGAACCTAGTACCACCCATATATTATTCTTCCTGGCAAGCGACATGATTTCATGTGTTTCCCGCCTTAATTCCTGCCAGTCATAATCTTTAAATGAAGGGATATCACCTGGGGGGTATCCCGAAAGAGCGGCTTCAGAAAAATGCACGATATCGGCATTATTAAGGGCGGCTTCTTTTATAAACTCCTTAATATATCCCGCGTTATTCCTGATTTCTCCAGTCACCGGAAACTGGCAGGTAGCCACCTTTAATTTCTCCTGCGCCAATCCCGGATTACATAAGCCGGATAAAAATGTGATGAGCAGGGACGCGATTAACACCGCCAGTCGCAGAGAGCGAAAAAGATTTCCGGATTTCCAAGTTCTCGAGGTTGGTATCGCTTTCATTTGTTTTCAGGCCCTCTGTTTGGTTAAATCGAATTACTGGAGCCAGTCGCTCCAGCTACAAGCTATAGGCTGGAAGCCTACAGTACGCCGGTTGCCCAGCCACTTCTGCAACACACTCAAGCTCCTTACTGCCGATTTTCCACGGTTGGTTCGATCGTCGCAGTGAACGATTCACCTGCCGCGGTCCCTGGGCAGGCATACACTAAACGGTTCAGGCCCCTTTGGCCTGACCAAGGTGCGGACCAATCCAGAATGCGGGAATTCTGCCGGGGTCCTCATCGGTACCGGTATCCCCAAATTAACCCAAGTAGAATATCAGCTCTTGTCCCCTCACGAAACAGGCAACGTCATGTATTACAGTCAATTATCGCCAGCAGTGATGAACTCTTCGGCGATTCCAGGATCTCCCTGCGGGAGTTCCCTCAAATAAAGACTCCTTCCATTTAGAAACTTCGCTTACCCTCAACGCCAACCGAAAATGGACTCCTGGGAGGCAAGGGACGGTCAAGTCTCGGCAATTTTCCCCGGGTTCGGCTATTTTCACCCTTGACATGGTCACAATAATAGGTGATCTTAATTCTAATAAGGGATGAAGGATCCAGGATCTCAACCTTCCTTTGACACCGGCCGAAACCGGCCGATCAGGAAAATCAAAAGCACGCTGCCTTGATCAGACCTGAACATTAACCAGATATGTATCCGGGGATAAATGTTTCTCCCTGGAGAGGTTCGCGCGGGGAGGCCGCAGCCAACAGGTGACCCTGCCTAATTTTTAATCAGTCAATTTTTGTATCAACATTAACTGGAAAAATTTTCAAATGAATAAAGCTATTACCAATCCAGGCTCCATAATTCCAGAAAGAGTTACTTCCATAGATTTTTTTCGTGGTTTTGTCATGTTTATCCTGATAATCGAAAACACCCGGATTATCCGGCTGTTTCGGGAGGTGGAAGGGAACAGTGTTCTCCAGTTCATCAGTACCCAGTTCAGCCATCAGCGATGGGAGGGAATTCACTTCTGGGACCTGGTACAGCCCGCTTTCATGTTTATTGTCGGTGTAGCCATCCCCTTCGCGGTCGCCAACCGGAAGAGAAAAGGCGATTCCGACGGTAAAATCCTGGGCCATGCGGTTAAGCGCTCCTTAATTCTGCTGTTCCTGGGTTGGTGGCTCTACTGTATCGGTCCAGGGGAGATAGTCTTCCGCCTGCAAAATGTGCTCGCCCAGCTGTCATTCACCTACCTGGTAGCCTTCCTGATAATGAAAAAGGGATTTAAATTCCAGTTTATTTTCAGCCTGGCGATCCTCCTGTTTATCGATCTCGCCTACCGGTATTTCCCTGTAGCCGGTTTCACCAATGCCTGGGTGGACGGGGAAAACCTGGGAGCATGGTTCAACACCCTGCTCCAGCCCGAATCAACTGGCGCCGGATGGGCGACCCTCAACTTCGTTTCCACCACGGCCCATACGGTCTGGGGCGTTCTCTGCGGAAAACTGCTGATGAGCGACAAGCCGGCCATCCAGAAAATCAAAACACTGGTGATCGCGGGAGTGTCGGCCTTGATCCTGGGCTATGCCCTGCACTGGTTGGGCGTCACCCCGATCATCAAGAAAATCGCCACCTCCTCGTTTGTTATTGCCAGCGGAGGCTTTGTGATCCTGGGCCTCGCCCTGAGTTACTGGCTGATGGATGAGAAGAAACTGTTCCCCCGCTTTTCCAAGACCTTCATCATTGTGGGAATGAACTGCATTTTCATATACATGTTCAACGCCCTGGGCGGATCAGGCATCCTGCATGAAATTTTCACTCCGTTCACCACATCCCTGCTCTCATGGACCGGGGAATTCAACTCGGCTTTGATCCAGGGCATAGCGGTCTACGCCTCGCTCTGGTACATATGCTACTGGATGTATAAAAAGCGTCTTTTTATAAAAATCTAAAAGCGGAGCTTTTCGGGAAGGCAGGAAGATTGGACCCGCTCCAGTTTTCCTGACCGGACCGGAAAAAGAACAATTTTATTACCGGGACCTCTGATCAGTCCCGCAGATCAGCGTTAATCCCGAAATCCTTTCGAGAGCTACTAAAAATGAGAAAAATCAGTCTTGCATTCGCGATTCTTTTAGTCACTTTTACCTCCTGGTCCCATGGGGCCTCTCCTGTCGGAAAATGGAAAACCATCGATGATAATACCGGCGAGGCAAAATCAATTATCAACATCTGGGAAGAGGATGGTGAAATCTTCGGATCCATTGAATCACTTTTCCGGAAACCGCAGCAGAATCCTAATCCTCTCTGCACCAAATGCAAGGGCAACCTCCGCAACAAACCAATCATAGGCCTGACAATATTGCAGAATTTGAAGCAGGATGAGAACCAATGGACTGGAGGATCCGTGCTGGACCCGGAAAACGGGAACACTTACAGGTGCAATATTGAAGTAGTGGAAAACGGGGCCAAGCTTAAAGTCCGAGGATTCATAGGGGTTTCCGTACTGGGAAGAACACAATACTGGCATAAAGCTGATTGACAGACCGTCAGCCAGGAATAGTCGCGGGTAGTGAGGGGCAGGTTGCGAATCCGGTTGTCGCCAGGCAGCGCGTTTGTTCCCCTAAACAGGATGCTTATGCCGCGATTCCATAGGCTGAAAACCTGTGGTACTCTGGAAATGCCGGTCAACCCGTGGTTGGGAGATTGTTATGAAAAAATCCAGTCTCTGTCTTATCTGTATTTTTCTAGGCATCCTGTTCTCAACAAACGCCGTTGCCCAGTCGGCCAGGGTTTATGAGAAGGATATATCCTTGAACACCTATCCCTTCTCCGACCCCAATCCGGTGCCGGAAATCAGCCGCATCTACCCTTATTTCCATTACCAGGGGTATACCAACCGGGGCCATATGCGGGACTGGAAGATGGTGGTCCTGGAAAACGATTACATACAGGTATTCGTATGCCCGGCCGTGGGCGGTAAAGTATGGGGCGCCGTAGAAAAATCTACCGGGAATGAATTCCTCTATTTCAACCATGCCGTGAAGTTCCGCAATGTAGCCATGCGCGGGCCCTGGACTTCGGGAGGACTGGAATACAATTTCGGAGACATCGGCCACATTCCGACCTGCGCCACCCCGGTGGACTACCACCTGAAGAACAATCCCGACGGAAGCGTTTCATGCGTGGTCGGAGCGGAAGACCTGCCTTCCGGATCGCGCTGGAATATCGAAATCGTAGTTCATCCCGGCAAGGCCTTTTTTGAAACCAGGGTGAGCTGGCACAATGGTTCCGACCTGCCCGGCTCCTATTATCACTGGATGAACGCCGCGGCCAAAACCGCCGGGGACCTCGAATTCATCTACCCGGGCAACAAGTGGATCGGCCATGGCGGGAACCCCGGAGAATGGCCGGTCGAGAACGGGCGCGACCTGTCCAGGTATGAAAACAATAATTTCGGCTCCTACAAATCCTATCACGTCATAAATTCCTACTCCGATTTCTTTGGCGGATACTGGCATGACGATGAATTCGGCTTCGGGCACCTGAGCAGTTACGACGACAAGCCCGGTAAAAAACTGTGGATATGGGGTCTTTCTCCGCAAGGGATGATCTGGGAGGACCTGCTAACCGACAGCGATGGACAATATATCGAATTCCAGGCCGGAAAGCTCTTCAACCAGGCAGCGGCGAGCAGCACCTTCACGCCCTTCAAGCACCGCGAATTTAATCCGTTCGATGCTGACCTGATGGATGAGGCATGGTTTCCGCTGAAGGAAACCGGGGGCATGGTGGCAGCCTCGAAACACGCGGTCATGAACCTGGAGAGTGAAAACGGCCGTAACCGCCTGTCCCTGAGCGCCCTTCAGCCTCTTGATTCCGAACTGAAAGTCAGGTCGAATGACCGACTCGTTCTTTCTGAAAAAGTGCAGCTGAAGCCGCTGGAGTTATTCGAAGCGGAATTCTACTGCAATTCCAATTTCAGAGTGGAACTGGGTGACCACCTGCTTCGATACTCTTCAAATCCTGAAGATTTCCTGGCCGAACGACCCTTGAAACCCAACCCTGAATTCGACTACACCACCGCCTATGGCCTCTACATCAAGGCCCTGGAGCTTGAAAAACAGCGGCGCTACCGGGAGGCTGAAAAATTATACCAAGAATCGCTGCAGCAGGAACCGGCCTACTCTCCCGCCCTGAACCGTATGGCCCTGTCCTGGCTGCGGAAAGGGGACGCGGAGAAAGCCCTGGAATACCTGCGCCGGTCGATGGCTGTTGATACCTACGACGATGAGGCTAATTACCTGTTCGGGCTGGCCAACCGGGACCTGGGGCGCGCCAACGAGGCCAAGAGCGGTTTCTCCATTGCCGCCGCTTCAGTCAGATACCGTTCAGCCGCCTATACCCAGCTGGCCGCCATTTTCCTGAGAGAAAATGATCTTCCCAAGGCCGAAAAATATGGGCGGAAGGCCCTCGCCTTCAATGCTTATAATTACCACGCCTACGAAATCCTCGCTGTCACAGCACGGAAACAGGGTGACCGGACCGAAGCCGTCAAAATACAATGCCGCCTTGGGGAACTGGATGCCGTCAATCCTTTCTACCGCTTTGAGGACTACCTGCTGGAACCTTCCGGGGAAAAACTGGCCGAGATTAATTCGTCCATCACCAACGAATTGCCTCATGAAACCTATTTATCGCTGGCCCGGCGCTACCTGGAACTGGGTTGCGATGAAGCCGCCCTGGAAGTTCTCGGCCAGGCTCCGCAGACCCCCATTGTACTGCTGTGGCGTGCCGGCCTCGACTCCAATAACCGCCCCGCATTGCTTCGTAGAGCTTCGGAGGCTTCCCCGGAACTGGTCTTCCCCTTCCGGATGAAAACGGCGGAACTGCTGGAGAAGCTGCTGAGTGAAAACGATAACTGGAAATTTCATTACTACCTGGGCCTGATCTACTGGAACCTGGGCCTGGAGGAAAAAACGAAGGAGCTTTTCAATCTATGCGGAGACAGGCCTGACTATGCTCCGTTCTACCTGGCCAAGGCAAAGCTGTTTGCTGATGACGAAACCCAGTTTGAAGACTGCCTTAAAAAGGCGCGGGCGCTCGATCCCGATGACTGGCGGGCCGCCCTGGCCCAGGTTCGCTTCAACCTCAGTCGCCGCAAAGCAGAGGAAGCCCGGGCAACAAGCAAAGCATTCCTGGAAACACACCCGGAGAACAGCGAGATGGGAATGAGCTATGCCCGGTCGCTGATCCAGCTGGAACAATTCCCGGCCGCGGTTTCCTTCCTTGAGACATTTAACGTTCTCCCTTATGAAGGGGCCACCATCGGAAGGCTGATTTACCACGAAGCCTGCATCCGGGCTGCCCTTGTTTCCCTGGCTTCCGGTAAATACGACGAAGCCTTGAAATACGGAAAAAAGGCCAGGCTCTGGCCGAAAAACCTGGGCGTGGGTGAGCCGTATGATCCGGATACACGCCTGGATGATTTCACGATCGCTGTTGCAGAACAAGGAAAAAACAATAAACCCGGTGCGGCAGCCGCTTTCTCATCAGTCTCTGAATATGCAAACCCTCCGGGCAGGGAAGAAAATTCCAAGCTCATCCTGCAGTTGATGGCCCTCAGGGAAGAAGGGAAAACGGGGAAAGCAGACCAACTGCTGGACTCTTTTTTAAAAAAACACCCCGGCAACAAACACCTTCAATGGGTAAAGGAGAAATTCAGGAATTCCGGGCGCGCGCAGGAAATTGAACTGGAAATCCTGGGAGCTCCAGGTGAAATCCAGCCTTATGACGAGGTGTTCGTGGACCGGGAATTCAGGCTGGTGGTGGAGTTCCTGAAGCTGGCAGGGTAGTAGTGGTCGGTCCGATCCTCGGGCCGATCCCGAAGGGATAATATGGAGCGGAATTTGTGTACCCCTATCAGGGTTCTCATATTCCTGTATATCCGTTAGTTATGCGGGAAATTGACCATGACTATTTCAAAAAAACATCTTAACGCCCTGCGGGCGGTCAAACTGGCCCACACCTTGATCTGGGTTTTCTTTGTGCTGTGCATCCTTGGGATCCCGGTATTCGGGCACCTGGGACAATTTCTAATCTCGGGGATACTCTTCGGGTTCGTCCTGCTGGAATGCCTGGTCCTGATGATTAACCGTTTCCGCTGCCCCCTGACAGGTATCGCGGCCCGGTACACGGATGCCCGCCAGGATAACTTTGACATCTACCTTCCCCTATGGCTTGCCAGGTACAACAAGGAAATATTCGGCGCGTTGTTCCTCGCCGGATCGCTGTACGCGGTTATTAGATGGACGGCCAGTCTCAACGTGACCGGATAACCGCTGCCAGCCCCCTTGATTTCCGGTTCGACCCGGCCCTTGCAGGGAGGCGACTCCGCGGTTGCGCAAGATCATTGCTTTTCATTGAACGGTTAACTACAATTTTTTATTATCAACAATTATTTTTAACTTAATTCCGGCCGGGATTTGAAGCCTTGCCGACAGCTTTAGAAGAAGATTGTCCATTTTCCAACATCTTTCAATTGCCAGGGATTCTTCCCATGAAACATTCATCTAACCGCCAACGCGCACCACACCAGTTCTGCTGTATGTTTGCCATGGTGATTTTTCTTTTGGGCTGTAACGCGCCGGAAGAAAATATTTCAGAAACCAACCAGGAAGAACTTACTTCAGACCTGGAAATGCTAGCCTCAGAGGAAGCACTGGTTAAAGCATTTAATTGGGCAAAAAACAAGGCGCTTTCCTACGCTCACGATGGTTCAGACCCAGTAGGATACTGGTACGAGGCCGCCCTGCCCAACCGGGAGGCATTCTGCATGCGGGATGTTTCGCATCAAGTCATCGGTGCGGAAATCCTGGGCCTGAGTAAGCACAATTTTAATATGCTCCAGAAATTTGCCGAGAATATCAGCCCTGAAAAAGATTACTGTTCTTACTGGGAAATAAACAGGCAGAACAAGCCGGCACCGGTGGATTACGAAAACGACAAGGACTTCTGGTATAACCTGCCCGCCAATTTTGATGTTTTGTCGGCTGCCTACCGGGCGTATCTATGGTCAGGCAACAAAGACTACCTCGAGGATCCGGACTTAATAAATTTCTATGGACTTACCATAAAAGAATATGTTGATCATTGGGACCTGGGCCACGATGAAATTCTCGCGCGGGATCGCTCACTCAACCTGCCGGGTGCGGCTGAAGGAGCGTCTTCAGAAGCTTCCCCGGAAGGAACCCGCTTTGGTAAACACCGCGGGATTCCCACCTATAACGAAGGCGGACGGGGTGAAACCATACTGGGAATTGACATGACCGCCTCCCTTATCTCGGCCTACAAGTCATATTCGGAAATGCTGAAGCTGTCCGGAGAACCTGGCAAGGCAGAGGAATACCTGGAAAAGGCCCGGTCGGAGCAGGAATTCCTGGATGAATTCTGGTGGGACAGGGAACTGCGGGAATACCGGTCAATCTGGTATTCCGACAAGACATTCGACTATTTCATGGTTGGCGACAACCAGGCTTTCCTGCACTATCTCTATTACTTTGAAGCAATCTCCGACCAGGAAAAAATCACAGGCCTGGTAGAAGAATATGCTTCGAAATTCGATGAATTAATTGTTGAACTGCAGTCATATCTTCCCATCATGTTTTATGAAAATGGTAAGACCGCGCTGGCCACCAAGATGATCATTGACCTGTGTGGCCCTGGCAATCAAAGGCGTGACTATCCGGAAAATTCATTCACGGTTATTGAACATTTGACGCGGGGTTTGATGGGAATAAACGTCGACGCGGCTTCAAACACCTTTTCAACCCTGTCCAGGCTGGAAGAGAATGGAAGCTGGGTTGAAATGAGAAATATCCCCCTGCTTTCAGGCAAAGTCTCCGTAAAACACTATGGGACCAGCAGGACCATTGTTTCCAATCTGGACGGGCAGCCTTTGAAATGGCAGGCCCAGATGCCGGGAACCCATAAATTCCTTTATGTAAACGGTATCAAGGAACCTTGTTCTCCAGGGAAAAATTACGGACAGCCGTATTCCTTTTGTACCGTGGACCTGGAGAGTGGCGACCAGGCCGCCGTATCCATTGAGCCTTAACCCATTCAGCAGTCACCGGGTTCACCGGTAGGATTGGCCGGGAAGGAAGGGGATAGGGTGCCATGGGGTGCCATGGGCTTCCAGCCCTTGGTCTTGTCCAGTGCTGCCCGCGACTTGCCGCTTGAGACTATTCATGGTTGTGCCTGGCGGCGCGTATTTGGTCCATAATCAGCATCTTGATGCCACAAATCGAATTGCTGGAGCGAGCCACTTCAGCCACAACCCGTTCGGCATTCGAAAATCTGACATCCCAGCTCCGAGGATCGGACCTGCCGCTGCCGCGATAATAGTTGTCGCCCATATTTCACAAAAAGAGATCCTTTTAAAAGATAAAATGAAGTCCTAATAAAAAGGAGTTCCAGGATGAAGAAAAATCAGGGTTTAACGTTCTTATGTCTACTGTTACTGGCTTTCATTTGGGCAGGATTAGCCGGGGGATCTGCAATTGCCCAGGCAGTCGGAGACACCCTGGCGCCCTGGACCGAGGGGATGCTGGATATTCACCAGATCAGTACAGGGAGAGGCAATTCCGCTTTCTTCATACTCCCTGACGGCACCACGATGCTTGTGGATGCCGGAGAGCTGGGTAGTCGGACCGAACGCCATGTGGAACCACGTCCCGATGATTCCCGGAAGCCCGGAGAATGGATAGCCCGCTATATCAGCCGGGCACACCCGGAGCGGGATAACCCAATTATCGATTACGCGATACTGACCCATTTTCACGATGACCACATGGGCAACGGAGAGAAAAGCTCCCTCATATCAAAATCGGGCGAATACCGGCTGAGCGGAATCACCGAAGTGGCCGAGTACCTCGGCATACGAAAAATCCTGGACCGGGGCTGGCCTGACTACAGCTATCCAAGACCGCTGAAAAGCGGAAATATGGATAACTACCGGAAATTCCTGGAGTGGCAGGCCCAAAAAAATGGCATGGTTGTCGAACGCTTCCAGCCGGGCCGCGCTGACCAGATTACCCTGCTGAAGAATCAGGGGAAGTATTCCAATTTCGAAATCAGGAACGTAACGGCCAACGGAGAGGTCTGGACCGGGGTGGGGAACAATACCCGGAAGCATTTTCCCCCGCTGGAAGAAGTTTCCGGAGAGGATTATCCCAATGAAAATCCGTGCAGCCTCGGTTTCCGGCTCAGCTACGGCTCGTTTGACTACTACACGGGTGGAGACATCACCGGAATCCCGGCTCCCGGGGGGCCTGCCTGGCATGACGTCGAAACCCCGGCAGCCAGGGCCGTGGGGCCGGTGGAAGCGGCGGTGTTGAACCACCACGGATACATTGACTCCCAGAACGAATTCTATGTGCGGACCCTTCGTCCCCGAGCCTGGATAATTCCGGTCTGGGATTCAGCCCACCCCACTTCTGCGGTGTATGCCCGCCTCCGTTCCACCCGCCTCTACCCCGGGCCCAGGGATATATTCTCTACAAGCATGCACCCGGCCAACAAGGTGGTTATCAATGGATTAGATAAGCTGGCCAGCGACCAGGGCCATATCCTGATCAGGGTCGCCCCGGGCGGGGCTGAATTTCAGGTGATAATAATTTCGGACGCCGATGAGAGCATGAAGGTTACAGCAGCGCACGGCCCCTGGAAGGCCAGGTAGCGTGCCATGGGCTTCCAGCCCTTGGTCTTGTCCGGTGCTGCCCGCGACTTGCCGCTTTCTCCGGACAATTCGTGAATTATCCCTACACCGAATAGGTTTTCGGGAGGTTTTCGGAAAATTTACCGTAGCCTTGAGTTCCAGCTGCGGCGGCGGGAAAATAAAAAATGCCGTCCCCATGCAGTACATTTAATCAAAAGGGAATTCGAAGGTGAAAGAGGAGGAGCGGGGTGTGAAGGTTGACACAGATTTTGAAGCTCTCGAAAAAAGAATCGGCCGGCTGCACCTGGCCCAGCGGATGAGCATACAGGTCAACCATGTGGCCCGGATTTTCGGACAGGGATTGGGACATTTTCATGTAGAGAATCTTTACGGACTTTTCCTCCTGCTCAAATTAGGCTTACGCGTGACCGGGCTTTACCGGCGCGCCCAACGCAACTGTCTGGATGTCCGCACCCGCCAAAATCTTGTCAGAATCCCTGACCTGCCCCAGGCGTTTGAGGGATTCCGCCTGCTGCACCTCTCGGACCTGCACATAGACATCCACCCCCGACTGCCCGAGATTCTTTCGGCCCGTGTCCGCGAGGAGGACTATGATATCTGCGTGATGACCGGTGATTTCCGGACCAGAACCTACGGCCCCTATGACCAGGTTCTGGACGGCATGTCCATGCTTTGCTCGAACCTTAAAGCCCCGGCTTACGGCATCCTGGGCAATCACGATTTCATTGAAATGGTATCTGGTTTTGAGGCAATGGGCATGAGGATGCTCCTTAATGAGAGCGCGAAGATCGAGCGGGACGGCGAGGCGATATACCTGGCAGGTATTGACGATCCCCACTACTACACGGTTGACAACCTTGAAAAGGCGGCCTGGGATATCCCGCCAGATACAGTGAGTATCCTGCTTTCCCACACGCCAGAGATTTACCGGAAAGCGGCCTTCTGCGAATTCGACCTTCTTCTTTGCGGACACACCCACGCCGGACAGATCTGCCTGCCCGGCGGCATCCCGGTCCTTTTGAACGCGAAATGCCCAAGGGCCTACTGCCGGGGGGCATGGAGCTACCGGGACCTCCAGGGTTACACATCGGCCGGAAGCGGTTCTTCGGGAGTTGACGTGCGCTTCAACTGTCCCCCCGAAGTAACCATCCACCAACTGACGCGGGGATGAATCCCGCGGCTGCTCCAAATAGTTGAAACTCACGACATGTAACCCGTGACTGTTTACGCTCCTGTCGGGAGAGGCTATACTGGAATGAGCCGTAACCCAATTGACGGCAACCATCTATTTTTTAACTGTTTTCGGCAAAGGTCCAACACAGTATGCCTCCATATCATTATCAAGAGGCACGGATTCCCCCGGGGGGGGCGAAATCAGGGAATTAAGCGCCGCAGCGCGTTGCCGGAAACATGATTGCTTCCGGGGACAGTCGGCAGACCGACAGCGGACCGCGCAATCCAGGGAGGAGATGCTGAACATGAGCCAGGACAAAAAACTCAAGAATGAAGGCAGGGTCAATGAAGACGGGAACCTGAACCGGAGGGATTTCGGGAAAGCACTATCGGCCGGAACCCTGGGGCTGGCTGGAGCTGCCTGGGTCGGAACCGGATGCGGAACCGTCCGGGTCAATAACAGGTTCGACATCATTATCAAAAACGGATCAGTAATTGACGGCAGCGGCAGAGAGGCTTTTCAAAGCGATATTGGAATAATCGGGGACAGGATAGCAGCGATCGAAAATCTGGAAAACGCCACTGCCGACACTGTGATTGATGGAAATCAGCTTGCTGTTTCCCCGGGATTCATAGACATTCACACCCACACAGATCTTGGCCTGATTGTTAACTCCGGGGCTGAAAGCAAAATCATGCAGGGAGTAACCACAGAAGTCGGCGGCAACTGCGGAGATTCAGTCTTTCCCCTGGATGAAGATGAATTGAAGGGGATGGATAAAGACACATTCGAAGAATTCGGGATCCATGTTGACTGGAATGATCTGAACGGCTTCCTGGATCGTATCGAAAAAAACAAAACCTCAATCAATTACGCGACTTTCACCGGGCAGGGCAGACTGCGGGGCCTTGTTGTCGGCAGGAATGATGTCCCGGCAACCCGGGAACAGCTGACAAAGATGCAGGAAATACTGCGCTCCACCATGGAACAGGGAAGCTTCGGGCTATCCTCCGGACTGGAGTACGCCCCGGGAAGCTACGCCGACACTGAAGAACTCGTGGAACTGTGCAAGACTGTCGCCGGCAACAACGGAATATACGCCACCCACATACGAAGTGAGGATGAAAAGGTTGAGGAGGCCATTCAGGAAGCCCTGGATATCTGCAGGGATGCCGAGGTTTCCCTGGAGATATCCCACCTGAAAGCCAACAATCCTGGCAACTGGCCCAAGCTGGACCATATCCTGGAAATGCTCCAGGAGGCATCGGATTCCGGTATGCCGGTTCACGCCGACCGCTATCCTTACATTGCCTATTCGACCGGGCTTTCAATCTTTCTGCCTCTCCAGGCTCTCCAGGGTGACACTGAAGAAAAGATTGCCCGGCTCAGCGACCCGAAGCAGTCACCCGGGATACTGGAATACGTCCAAAAACGGGGCGACAATATCGGCGGATGGGACCGGGTAGTAATAAGTTCCTGCTTTTCTGAAAAGAATAAAAAATGGGAAGGGAAATCAATCTCCGAATGCGCTGAGGAATCCAGAATATCTCCACTCGAGTTTGTCCGCACAATATTGATCGAGGAAAAAAACCGGGTGCAGATTGTTGGATTCGGGATGGATGAAGACAACCTGAAGAAAGTCCTGTCTTCGCCATTTGTCATGGTAGGGTCGGACGGAAACGCGGTCGCGCCCCACGGCAAGCTGGGTGAAGGAAAGCCCCATCCCCGCTATTACGGAACATTCCCCCGGGTACTTGGTACATATGCCCGGGAAGAAACCCTGTTCAATCTCCCCACAGCCGTAAAAAAGATGACCTCCATGCCGGCCGGTAAACTTGGCCTTTCCGGGCGAGGAGTGCTGGCCAGGGATAATTTTGCCGATATCGTTGTTTTTAACCCGGAAACAATAATCGACCAGGCCACATTTGTCGATCCGCACCAGTTCGCTTCCGGTATTGAATACGTGATTGTCAACGGGCAGGTAACCGTCAAAAACGGGGCACAAACCGGGGTCCGGGCGGGGTCGGTACTGAGGCATGGATCGTAACGCGATTCAAGATTCAAGTTTTTAAAATTATTTAAATAGTTGCAGGTCACATGTTGCGAGTGGCCGGTTGTCGCCGGGCGCGCCAATCTCCTGATCTGCTTTGATCAAACGGCACCGAAGGTGCCAACAACCAGCTCCCCGAATCCCTTTTGGGATCCAGGATAGAAAGGGCTGGAAGCCCGATAATCCCGGGCCAAAGGTCCCGGGATCATAGCCCAGGGTGGAGCTTGAGAGGTGAAGCCGAAGGCGAACCTCTGGCGGAGCCCTGGGTAAGGCGTGCCCCCCAATAATTCTTCCCTTCCTCAATCCAGTGAGCTCTGTAGGTGCGAACGGGAATATTGACGCAGGTGGCACAAAGCCTATTTGTAGACCCGGCTACGGCTTTGCATCGTGGCAACTCTGCGTTAATTAGTATTCCATGCCCAAGATGGGCATGAAACAAACCACAGGCTGGCAGCCCGTAGTACGATTCCATAGCCTGGAAGGCCATGGCACGGCCGATCTGAAGATCGGGGATCCACATAGCATGCCAATCTGGAATTATTTCGCGGCCTGTTACCTGCTGCTCGTGACTATCCCTATCTGCGTTCCCAGCGGAAGAAAATACTCCCTATCATCAGGCATTAATCACAATTCAATAAATGAATAGTTCTTCCCACCAAAATATTTCTAAGACAGGCTGTCTTCTCGAAGGTAAAATCAGTGTTCAGGTTTTCTTAAATAGAAAGCAGGAATGCGAAAAACCAACAAGTTAAAAATAAACCCGAAAGTAATTAGATGAAACTGAAAATCTCGTTCCGGCATCAATTTGTGCTGTGTATACTTTTTTCCTTTTTCCCGCACTTCCTTCCGCTTTGGGCCCAGGTAGAGCTTTCGGAGCAACGCTGGATTCTCCCGACTTATCCGGTGAAAGCTCCAGATAAAAATCCCATGTTTTTCAAGGGGGAATCGTACCAGGGCGCTTCCAAGGTAATTTATCCCTACGCGCTGAACGACATGATTTCAAATGAGAAAACGGATAAGGCCTGGAAGGTCCTGATTCTTGAAAACGAGTACATTAAACTTGCTGTCACCCCGGAAATCGGGGGGAAAATCTATTACGGCTCAGATAAAACAAATGATTACAATTTCCTCTACAAGAACAACGTAGTAAAGCCATCAAACATAGGCATGACCGGGGCCTGGGTATCAGGAGGGATTGAATGGTGCGTGATTCATCACCACCGGGCTTCAACTTTCCTGCCGGTAAACTACCACCTTGCTGAAAACGGCGATGGAAGCAAAACTATCTGGATTGGTGAAACAGAACCCCGCCACCAGATGAACTGGACCATCGGGATTACAATGTTTCCCGGAAAATCGTATTACCAGACCGAGGTTAAAATCCACAATCCAACTCCCTATACCAACACCTTTCTGTACTGGGCAAATGTGGCCGCTCACACCAACAAGGATTACCAGGTGATATTTCCGCCGAGTGTTAACGCTGTTACTTACCATGCAAAAAACAGTTTTGCCCACTGGCCGGTGGCCACCGAAATCTACAACGGCAGGGACTTCCGGGACGGTGTGGATATCAGCTGGTGGAAAAACTCCATACTGCAGAATTCTTACTTTGCCTACGATTTAAAAGAAGATTTCATGGGAGGTTACGACCACGGAAAGGAAACAGGAACTGTTCACATCGGCGATCACAATATCGTTAAAGGAGCCAAGCTATGGGAATGGGGCTCAGGAGAACGCGGGCAGGCGACTGAGGCTCGACTGACTGACGATGACGGTCCGTATGTTGAAATCATGGTGGGAGCCTTTTCTGATAACCAGCCTGATTACAGCTGGATCAGGCCCTACGAAGTAAAATCGTTCAAGCAGTACTGGTATCCGGTAAAAGATATCCAGGGATTTAAGAATGCCAATATCAACGGTGCGGTCAACCTTAAAAAGGAAGAGTCAAACCAGGTCTTCCTGGGATATTACTCAACCCAAAAAGTAGGCAAGGCCAGGATCCTCCTGAAAAAGAAGAACTCGGTGGTGTTTGAAAAAACGGTTGAAATCTCCCCGGAGACCGCCTTTACAGCTTCAGTAAAAATCGAAGGGATCTTTGAGCTGACCGACCTCTATACCGAAATGGTTGACCTGGAAAGCAATGAAGTACTGGTTTCTTACCAGCCGGTAAAACCTGCAGAAAAAGGACCCCTCCCGGAAGAGGTGAAAAAACCGAAATTACCTGAAGATATAGATACCATTGAGGAACTCTACCTGACCGGAAGCCGGATTCTGCAATTTCATAATCCGACCCTTAATGCCATGGATTACTTTAATGAGGCCCTGGAGCGTGATCCGAATGACATTCGCACCAATATTGCTGTTGGAAATATCCATCTCAAGAACTGGGAATACACCATTGCCCGAAAGCATTTTGATACATCCATAAAGAGACTTACCAGGGACCATACCCGCCCATCAACCTGCGAAGCTCTTTATTTGCAAGGTTTGACCCTGAGGGGACTTGGGCTTTATGACGAGGCCGTTGATATCCTTTACCGGGCCACCTGGGATTACGCCTGGCATTCAGCGGCCTATCTCGAGCTGGCAGAAATCTCCTGTTTAAGGGGTGACTACAAGAAGGCTCTGGATCAAGTTAACCAGTCACTTTCAACAAATACCCTTAACAACAGCGCTATCAATCTCAAAGCTTCAATCCAGAGGAGACTGGGTGACTTCACCGGCGCGAAAAGAACAGTTAAACCTTTGCTGGAAAGTGATCCGCTCGATTTCAGATCGGGAAATGAATTGTATCTTATTGCCAGAGAGTCGGGTGACCACCAGGCGGTTTCCAAACTGCTCTCCACCCTTGGTCTTAAAATGAGAGATTTCGAACAGAACTATCTTGAACTTGCTGCCGGTTACCTCAGTGATGGATTTTATGCTGAATCTGAAGATGTTTTAAAGCGGTTCAATGGCAAAAACCAGGAGGTCAGTTATTACCTGGGTTACCTTCAGGATAAAAAAGGCAATAAACCTGAAGCCGACAGATATTTCAAAGAAGCTTCGGAAATGCCGGTTGATTATGGATTCCCTTTCCGGCTGGAAACAGTCAGAGTGCTTAACCTGGCCGCGAAATATAATCCTTCTGATGCCAGGCCCCACTATTACCTTGGCAATCTCTTATTCGACAAACAGCCGGAAAGGGCCATAACCTGCTGGGAAAAATCTGTTGAATTAGATCCCGCGTTAGCCACAGCCTGGAGGAACATCGGATGGGGTTATTATCATTTTTTCAATAACATTCCCAAGGCGATTAGCGCCTATGAAAATGCGTTGGATATTAAAAAAGATGAGCCGGTTTACTACTCCGAACTCGATCCCCTTTACGAAATGAATAACACGCCAATTGCAACCAGGGCTAAACTGTTTGAATCAGCCAACGATGTTGTGAAAGAACGTGATGACGCTTTCGTTCGTCAGATTCTGGTTCTCAATCTTGCCGGAGAATCAGAAAAAGCGGTTGAGTATCTTTCAACAAGCAATTTCCATTTCCGCGAAGGGAGTTCAAGGGTAAGGGATATCACTGTTGACGCTCACCTGCTTATGGGCAAAAAGTATATGGCCCGGAAACAGTATGAGCCGGCCCTGTCGCAATTTCTTACCCTGGTCGAAACCAAGGAGAATGGGGATGCGGGACGGGGGGACCGGAGAAGCCCACAGGTTAATTATTTTATAGGGCTTGCTTATGAAGCCCTGGGAGAGAGGGACAAGGCAAAATATCACTTTATATTATCATCTGAACAGACAATCAGCCAAATCAGTTATATCTCTTATTATCAAGGACTAAGCTATTTGAAACTTGGGAACAGGGCCAAGGCCTATGAAATCTTTTCCGCCTTGATTGAAGAGGGGGATGAGCGGATGAACCAGGGGTCGGAAGTAGATTTCTTTGCCAAATTTGGCGAGAAAGAATCAGCAAACGTGCAGCAGTCGAACGCGGTTCTCCTAATAGGGCTTGGTTACAAAGGACTTGGTAAAACGGTAGAAGCCAACGAAAACCTGCAGAAAGCAGTGAACCTGTCAGCCAGTAATTTATGGGCCGCTGTTGAACTGGATAAACTTTGATCGAGTGCTCTGGTCGGCAGCTTTATGTCTCTGGTTTTTGTTAACGCTCTCCAGGGACAATTCGTGAATTATCCCTACACGAAATGGGCTGCCGGAGGTTTACCGCCAAGGCTGGAGTGGCTGGAGCGAGGAGCTCCAGCCACAATGGAAGCTTATGCCGCTATTCCATAGCCTTGAAGGCCAAGGTAGAAATGATCTACATCGCCGGGGTTATGACAATATTGCGGTAGGACACTGTTCCATGGTCACCCTGGAGCATGATCGGTCCGGGTTCGCTTTCATTGGGATCCAGGGCCCCGCCGGTGATACCGGGAAGAAGCTGTCCGTCAATGGTGGTCTGGTCATTGACTACCACTGTCACCCGGTAGCCCACCAGGGTCAGGTCAACTGTATTCCATTCGCCGGCCGGTTTGGCGGCATTGACTGTGGGAGTGAGGTGCCCGTAGATACCGCCCACGGCGCGGGAAAAGGGTTCCATGCCGAAAGTATCAGCCACCTGGGTCTCATACCTTCCGCGCATGTAGATTCCGCTGTTGCTCTTGGGGGGAATCTTGAATTCAATATGCAGTTTAAAATCGCGGAACTCATCAACGGTACGCAGGTTGGCTCCTGATTCAGCGTTCACCAGCATTCCGTCCTCGACCTTCCACTGGCTGGGACGGCGTCCTTCAAGCACCTGCCAGGCGGACAGGTCTCCACCGGCCAACAGGTCTATCGGTTCTCCCCATTCAACTTCACGGTCAGAACCTTCCAGGCGGTCGGGAGCCCGTTCGCCGGTAAATGTGAGGGGGGCTTCCCTCCAGCTGGTTCCCGTTCCGACCAGTCTTTCTCCTTCCAGCTTTCCGATCAGGACAGGGGGAGTCCGCTCAGACCAGTCAGCTTCAGGGTCTTCCTTCTGCATCGTGACTTTCAGTTCGTCCCCGGTGATTTCAACAGCAGCCGGCATGGGATGACCTCCGCGGTGCAGAAATAACCCTGTCCAGCCGTCACCTTCCGGCTTGATCTGGATCCATGAGGAGGCTGTTCGTTCCTCGAACGTCTCGGTAATGTTCCAGCATCCTTCAAATGTCGGGGCGGCGGCCGCTTCTTCAACCGGCGGCTCAGCTGACTGGCAGCCGACAAAAGTAATCATTAATAACAAACCCACTATGGAGAGCACTGTGCGCGATTTCATTAAACCTTCCTCCTGATAATTTTAAAAATAATCGAATCAGGACCAAACAGGCAAACGGCCGAAAAACCAGGTTTGCCATTGATCCTTCCCTGTAAACGTTGAAGAAGCCGGATGGATATCTGTCTCCATTATTGAGTTAAAGCGTGGAATCCGGCCCCGGTTAATAACCTGCAAATATTATACTTTCATGTTTTCAAAAAATATACGTGTATTTGGCAATCTCATAATATATGGACTTTCAACCGGCATCAGCTTCAGTTCCTGCCCTAATCCCCTCTTATGCCTTCAATAACACAGAGATTATCATCCGGTACCGGGCCCAAAAACTTTCCAGGTACGATTCATTAATCGTACCTGGAATAAGCCAAGAAGGCAGGGGTGCACTCAAGCAACTGTTGCCTTCCGAAGACTGTCCAACGGCCTCGGCTTAAGGCTAATCGGCTACAGCATCCTTTCCGATATCGATAACTACAGCAATGATATTAAATAATAAATGGTTATCATCTTGGCAATACGAAACAATTTTTTGTTTACACAATCCGGTTTCCGGGAGTATCCTTGCTGAAAAGCGGCATCTTACAGGTTTCAAACAGCTTCTAAAGAACCAGGAGCGCCCGGAATGGAAAATATAATTCTGCAACTGAACCGCCTCTCCAGCTTAAATTCAATTCTCTCCGCCCTATGCCCGGTCTCCAGGTCATCGCTTTTTTCCTTGCTCTGCCATCTTCAGCACTGCCGGATTCAGGGGAAAAGAGAAGCCAGGGGAAAGCGCTGGGGAAGAACGCATGCCTTCAAATAGAGGAAAAATTCATGAGCAATGAAACAAGGGTTGAATTTAAGGGTACAGGGATGCAGGCCCTGGGATGGGGAATAGTCGCCATCGCTCTTTCCATATTTATTCTTCCCGCCGCCTGGGGTGCTGTTATCCTCTACCGCTGGTTCGTGAAAAACCTTTCTTTTTCAGATGGGACCAGTGCCTCTTTTGAAGGCCGGGGAATACAGGTATGGGGTTATTTTGTTATTGCCGTACTTTTGGGCTTTCTTCCCATGTTGTCCCGGAGCATGAAAGATCCTATTGCATCAATGCTTTCTTTCTGGGCCCTTTATCTCCTGGCAATAGCGGTCATAGTGGCTATTTATTTAAAAATCCTGCGATGGTTCATCTCCAGCATACGGCTGAGCTGCGGGACGGAACTCTCTTTCGAGGGCAGTTATCTCCAATACCTGGGATGGATGATGCTTATTACCGTTTCGGTTTTTACAATCATCGGATGGGCCTGGGCCGCGGTGGCGATGCTGCGGTGGATGCTGCGGAATATAAAAGGCGGAGATCACCAGGTCATTTTCCTCGGAAATGGCTGGGGACTTCTGTGGCGCAGTGTTTTGGCATCATTAGCCAGTTTTTTCGTTATCCCTACTCCCTGGGTTGCGGTCTGGATGGTCAAATGGATTACAGGAAACATCTCGATTGTGAAGATACAGGCTGGTCATGACATCAAGTTGCTGTAATTTTATTTCTACCTTCACTGAGGCAGTCAATTATGCGACACGAAAAAGCCAAAGAAGACTCCCGCCAGAAAGAAATTCTCTCTCTTAAAAAAATGAGTCGGGGCTTGAACAGGCAGTCAGGACTCAGGCAGGTTAAAATTGGGGACATCCTCATGGAAAAAGGAAAAGTCCATGCCGCACAAGTCAAGGACGCCCTTAAGATCCAGGACCTCTCTCTAAATTCAAAACTGGGAGAAATCCTCTTCGCGATAGGTTCAGTCAGCCAGGATCAGCTTAGTGAAGCCCTGGCGGCCCAGGGGAAATTTCCCTCCAAGCGCCTGGGGCAAATCCTTGTGGATATGGGGATTGTTGAGGAGGAAATGCTTGCGTTGGCTATTGCTCTCAAATTTGAGCTTCCCTATGTGGATCTGGATGGATACCGGGTTGATCCCGCGGCCCTGGGACAAGTTTCTGTCAATCTGGCAAAAAAACTTTCTGTTTTGCCGATTCACTTTGATGGCAGGGGTTTGACCGTAGCTTTCTCAGATCCGACAAATCCCGAACCAAAACGGGATCTTTCTTTCCATACCGGAAAAGTGATCAGGGAGGTGGTGGCGACCAAAAAAAGTATCCTGGCTGCCATCAATCACTACTACGGACCTGATCCCTCCTCCAGTCTTGACGACCTTCTCAATGACCGTTCTGAAGTTGAACAGCTATCCGCGGATAACGATGAACAGTTTGAGCTTGGGGAAGAAACCGGGTTGGAAAAACCAATCATTAAGCTGGTCAATCATATTATCAAATCGGCTGTTGAAAAAAATGCCAGTGATCTGCACGTAATCCCGAAAGGAAAGAGCGCGAAAATCGTCCTTCGCATCGACGGTAAGCTTTATGAAGAATTAAGGCTTAATGGCAATCGGCTTCCATCAGTAATAGCCCGACTGAAAATCATGGGGAATATGAATATAGCGGAACGCAGATTACCCCAGGATGGAAGGGCAAAAGTTAAAGTGGGCGACAAAATTGTTGACCTTCGTTTTTCCTGTATACCCAGCATCTGCGGTGAGGGAATGGCCATACGGCTCCTCGACAAGGAAAGAGGGATAATGAGTCTTGATGAGTTGGGATTCCTGGATAAGGAGCTCAAGGAAATCAGGGCAAGCCAGAAAAAGCCGTACGGAATGATACTTGTTACCGGCCCTACCGGAAGCGGGAAATCTTCAACAATTTACGCGTTATTGCAGGAACCTGTTTTTTCAAATGAGAACGTTATCACCCTGGAGGATCCCGTGGAATATCAGCTGCCGGGACCTGTCCAGATCCAGATCAAGGAAAAAATCGGGCTGACTTTTGCCAGGGGGCTTCGCCAGATACTCAGGCATGACCCCGATGTAATTGTGGTAGGTGAAATCAGGGATGTTGAAACAGCAAAAATCGCTATCCAGTCAGCCCTCACCGGACATATCCTGTTCAGCACCCTCCACACCAATACCGCGGCAGAATCGTATATCCGTCTCGGTGAGATGGGTGTCGAACCTTACCTGATCTCTTCAAGTATTCTCGGTATTATTGCCCAGCGGCTTATCAGAAAGCTCTGCCCTGAATGCAAGGTACCTGATCCGGATGCCCTTGCCAAACTGGCGGAAAGCCGCTTCCCTGTCCAGCCTCCGGAGGGTGCCAGTTTCTTTGACGCCAGGGGCTGTGAAAAATGCCATAATACCGGTTTCCTGGGAAGGACCGTGGTCTATGAATATCTTGTGCCCGATGAGGAGATAAAAAAAGCAGCCGCCCGCAACGCGAGGGCCTCAACTCTCCGAAACATAGCCATTAAACAGGGAATGCGCACAATAGAACAGATCTGCATCGAAAAAGCGGCCTCGGGGATAACAACTGTGGACGAAATAATCCCCCTGGCCACCAATGATACCGGGTCCTGAAAAGCTGCATTCACCGATGAAATCCATGCTTGCTGGCGCAACTGAAAAACTCTAATTCAGCCTGCCGCACGCGGCCTGTGACAATTCCCAATTGACTTGCCGCATTCAGATGACGCATGATTGCAGACTGGAGCGAAAGAGAATCATCTGCTCCGTATCAAAAATCAAGCATGTTTATAAACCGGAAAATTTTCAAAGCTGCCAGATGCCGGGACAGATTTGTCCTTTACCAGGACATCCTCACGCTTTTCATACTGATATCTATCTGTTTACCCCTCCAGGCAGGGAGCCCTCCCGTACCCGGCAGGTGGCAGAAAGTAACCGCCCTCGAACCAGGTACGGAAATAATCCTCCATACCGGGGATGGAATTGTCATGGAATGCAGCTTCCATTCAATTGTCGACAGGGCCGGTAAAACTGTTAAAAGGGATGATTTCCGGCTGGCCGGAGATCGGGTCTGGACGGGATACGGAGAGGAACCGGAGGCAGGCGAATTCGCTTCCCTGTCGCGTGACGGATTCCTGGTCTGCGGCAGCCTGTCCGGAATGCGGCAGAAGATCCCGCTGGGAAGCATCAACAGGATTATCCAGCCTAAAGCCGGGGAATACTCCCGGGAATGGGCGGTATGGGGAACTGTCGGCGGAGCAGCATCCGGAACACTGTTCAGCGCGGTCTCGTTTGATAACCTCACACCGACCGGACACCTTCTTTCCGCCCTGGCCGGAGCCGGGATCGGCGCCCTGATCGGAAGCATCTCCGGTTCGGCGGCAGGAACACCGGGGGAGACTATCTACATCTCCCCGGAACAGGCCAAACAAGAGGCTGTCCATTAAATCCTGACAAGATTCCAGCAGTTCGTATACACATCAAGCCAATGTCACCGTGCGGATGAAAACGGGAAGGCAGATAGATTTCCCGCCCCGCGGCCCGGAACTCCCGCCTCACATTCACGAGGTCATCTGCCCGGCTGTATCCCGTGGTGTTGAAGGTTCTCCTGCTGAAAAAATGCCCTGGCTTGTTGCGATCGGCTTTACGGGTAATTATGCTTGATAAATGAATCCTGCTTTAACCGGTTCTCCTGACTTAAGATTCATACACATGGTGCTCAAAAGCACTTTGGGCCAGTTTGCCATGCAAATTCGCAAATCCCGCTATGCCCGCAAACCACCGTGTCCAAAACGAATCCTTGTCTTCTCATTTCACGGAATCGGGGACGCCATCCTGCAGACCCCTAAAATCTCCTTGATAAGAAAAATATATCCCGGGTCCCATATCACCCTGGCAGCGACAGAGAACGTCATTGAAGCTTTCAGTAACAATCCGCATATAAATGAATGCTTAACCTATAAGCACGGAGGTTTTCAGGGTGTTTCCCTGGCAGAATGCCTTACCACCCTGCAGCTCGTCCTGTTTAAAAGAAACTATGACCTGGCATTACTGGATTCAAGTAGCGGTAAACTCAGGGGCAACCTCCTGGCGGTACTGCTAGGCGCCCGCTATATTGTCTCGGACGGCATCGCCGCGCCGGAAAATAATTTTCTGGCAGATGAAATAGTGACCTATGATGAAAGACTTCACCAGGCGGAACGCAATGCTGCCATTCTCAATAATTCTGTTTCAGGTTACTATCCCCCGAATTTTGCTGACATTGAGCTTTCGGTCCTGATCAGTGGCCAGGAACAGCATCGAGCGGAGATTTTTTTCAAATCCCGTGAAATTGATCCTGACCGGAAAGTGATTATCCTTCATCCCGGATCCGGAAACAGGCTGGGCATCCATAAACGCTGGCCGATTAAGAAATACCTTGAGTTACTGGACAGGCTGAAGGAGCGTTTTCCCGGCTATTCTGTTCTGGTGATCAAGGGTCCGCATGAGGATGAAATCAACTATAAATACTTTGCCGAGAAAGAATGCGTAATCATTGAAAATTTCACCCTCCTTGAAGTCGCCGCTATTATCCGGAGAGCCTCTGTTTTTGTGGGGAATGATTCAGGGATTGCCCACCTGGCGGCCAGCCAGAATATTCCCATAGTAAGTATCTTTGGTCCTACTGATGAGAAACTGATCAGGCCATACGGCAAACAGGTATATGTCGTACGCCGACAGATGGAATGCGCGCCCTGCTGGGGAGGTCCCGGATATCTTCAGGCCTGCAATAAAAAAATTGGGTGCCTGGCCGACCTTGAAGCAACTGCCGTCCTGGGGGCGGTCCAGGCCTGCCTGGCCGGTGCAGATGATGGAGGCCAGCCGGAGGCAGGGGCAAACCATAGCAGGGGATTCGGCTACACCCTGGTTGAGGAAAATCCCGGCCTGCCAGAGGGATACTCCTCCCGTTATATCCCTGGAAACATAAACCTTAATCCGGCTGCCGGGAGTTAATCCCGGCAGGAATTTGATAGTGATCTGCCGGGATATTTCGTGAATTGCCGCGGCACGAACCGGATTGGTGGTTAGTAGTCGATGAGGTTTTACTGAGGCGGGATGCCGAAGCTGCGATATGGGCGCAGCTTCGGCTCAAGACCAAGCCCGGGACGGGCATGGCACCATAGCCTGGCAGGACGAAGACCAAGCCCGGGACGGGCATGGAACCATAGCCTGGCAGGACGAAGACCAAGCCCGGGACGGGCATGGCACAGACCAGGCCCGGGATGGGCCTGGCACGATCAGTGTTTCCTCACCATGCGCAGCATCTTCAGGTTCAGTATGGAGAACCTGAAAAACTGCCACACCAGGTTGGTCCGGGTCCACCTGACAAACCTGGTCGGTGTCGGCGGGTAATAATTCTGTCCGTATGGATCTCTCTTAACCATTTATAACCTCTCTTCTCAAGTCTAAAGTCTATTCAGGAACCATGGACCATCCGGGATTGGCTTTGGCCTTGTAAATAAAAGCATAGTGCAGAATGTGCTTCAGCCAGTGCCCGGCCAATCCTATCTCACCGGAAGTAAACCGAAGGTCTCGCCCGGTTTCAGGATAGGTTTCGAAATCTGGAATAATCGGGAACATGGTCATTGAAGCCGCGGTCCCCGACATTATGCCGGCCCCGGCGGAAGCGATGCAGGCCGCCCCCATCCTGGCCAGGGAAGCGGTGTGAGTCGGTTCTTCGGCTCCCTTAATCATGTCTATGATGCTGTAAGTAACCAGCCGGGCCATAACTCCTGAAGGCATCCCGGTACGCGGCGGCGTGGGCGCTATGGGTGTTCCATTAGCATTTTTCATCGGCTTGGAAATGCCGTGAGGCGGAGCGAAGGCTATACCAACCGCGAAAATATTCTTGAACATAGGGCTCTGGTAGGTTGAAGGCCAGTCTGAAATCTTCCATTCCTCGTATGGTTTCCCTGAATAATCCGCGTCCACTTTCATGAAACCGTTCGGGGCAAACAGCTTTTCAGTTATTTCCTCCCCGTTCCGGTCAAAAGCTGTCATGCCGACTCCGCTGAAGGGCGGAAGCAGCATTGAAAAATCGTGGTGCTGTTCCAGATTTTCATTGTCCAGATTTTCATAGTAGACCGTGTTTTCTTCTACCTTGTTAACATGGGCCCCCGTGATCCATTTGATGCCGCGCTCGGCAAAAAGCGACTCGGTGAAAATCCGGCTGTGGGTCACATAACCGCCTCGTTTCAGGTGCATGCCTCCCATTCCGAAATCACCCAAAAACTGTTCATTGGAAAGCCAGTAGATATTGGCCTTATCCCTGACCCCGGCTTTCCGGCATTCAAACTCAAGATTGAGGATATACTCGAAGGCCGCTCCCTGGCAGGTACACATTCCATGTCCCGTGCCCACGAGAAAATCCAGGGTTTCCCCTTTCTTCATCCTCTCGATTTTTTCCCTGAATACCCCGGCGGTCTCCTCGGCGTGATCAAAAGTGCAGACCGAATGGCTGTTTTTGCCCGGGCCCATACCTTCAGTCATGTCAAAACGCAGTTTGGGCCCGGTGGCGTTAATCAGGTAATCGTAAGTTATCTGCCCGGACTGTCCGGCATTGTCCTCCCCGGTGTATTCCACAGCAACATAGGGCGTTTCCTGTCCGGAATCTCCCTCCGGATGGATACTGACAGCCTTTGCCTGGTGAAACTCGATTTTCTTTTTCTTATACACCGGGGCAATGGGAAAGGTAACCTGTTCAGGCTTCATCCAGCCGACACCGACCCAGATATTGGAAGGAATCCAGTTCCATTTACTGTTAGGGGAAATGACAATAATTTCGTGCCTGCTCCCCAGCCTGCGCTTCGCGTGCAGGGCTGCCGTGTGTCCGGCGATACCTGCTCCAAGAATAACTATACGTGCCATAAATCCCCCTCTCTTATGACCTTTAAATTATTTAAAACGGGTTCTTGAATCATCGTACACCAAAAATGGGTTTAAGCCGGGAAAAATCATCAGCTTAATCCGAAATCCTCCACCATCCTCTAATTCTGAATACTACAAACAACAGCAGATATCCACAAATATTTGCCGTAATACCCCGGTGGGGGAATACAAGATTCAAAATTCAAGATTGGCGCAGATGAAGCTGATAGAATTAAAATAAATTTTTCGGATAGCACAGCTTAGTCCTTAAAGTCTAAACAGGTGAGGAGTATGGATTATGGGTATCGGCGATTTTGCTGCCAGGCTCAGGGCCAGTATTTTTGGAGAAAAGAAAAAATCCAGGCTTCAGATTTATGACCCGGCAAAGATTCAGGAAGAAAAAGGGGCAGCCTCGTCTCTGACTCCTGCTGATAATTCCAAAGACAACAATGCAAACTTTAATATCCCTGAAGCTGAACCGGAAAACAGATTCTACACAGTTAAGGCTGGTGACACCTTACCCATCATCGCTGAGAATGTATACGGAGATGCCTCAAAATCGAAGCTGCTCCTCGAAGCCAACAAACTGATGCTGAAGAATCCGGACCGAATCTACCCCGGACAGATCCTGCGCATTCCACCGATCGATTAGGTTTCCGGAACCAGCATCACAGTCCGGCTGGACATTTCATCTATTTCGCCCCATGTTATTTTGAAGTTCCTGAAGCGATTCAGGATTCAATTCAACAACCATCAGGAAATAAAAAATCCGGATACTGTTGCTCCCGCGTCAATGGTTTGAAAAAATAAAATCAAGACGGATTAATAAATGAACCGGAGGATGTATGTCGAATCCAATTAAGATTTTCTCGATATTTGTTTCAATAATTATCATGGCAGGATCGGCACATGCCGCCGGTCTCCCCACGGAAGATCCCCAACAAGGGCCCCTTCATCCCATGCTGGCTGAGGTTATTGAAGCCGGCCCGTTTCAGGCCCAGTGGTCTTCTTTGGCAGAACATCCAATGCCGGAATGGTACCAGCAGGAGCGAATCGGACTGAGTGCCCACTGGGGTCCCTATGCCGTGCCGGGATGGACTCCGCGCAAGGACACTCCTTACGGGGTAGCCTACGCCGAGTGGTACTGGCACTGGCTGAGAGACGGAAACGAAGCTGTAAACGAATACCAGCAGGAGACCTACGGGAAGATCGTCTACGATGATTTCATCGACGGAACCCTGAACCTGAAAACCGGTAAGAAGGACGGATTCCTGGCCGGGGACTTCGATGCCGACCGCTGGATGAAAACATTCAAGGATGCGGGAGCAAAATATTTCTTCATAACCTCCAAGCACCATGACGGATTCTGCCTCTGGGACTCAAAATACACCGACCGCAACGCGGCGAAGATGGGTCCCAAGCGCGACTTGCTGCGGGAACTGGTGGATGCCGCCAGGAAGCATGGCCTCCGCATAGGCTTCTATTACTCCTTTTACGAATGGTACAACCCGATTTATATGGTGAACAATCCCACACAGTTGAGAAGCGACTATCTGACCGGCTACAAGGGGGTTACTGAACTCCAGGACCGGGACGGTGACGGTGTATACAGTGAATATGTGGATGACTTCATGATTCCGCAGGTCAAGGAACTAATCGACAATTTTCATCCCGACTACCTCTGTTTCGACGGGGAGTGGGAACACGGCTACACCTATTGGCGCGGACGCCAGCTCATGGCCTATTACTATAACCAGGCCGCGGCCCGGGGCCAGGAAGTGGTAATCAATGATCGATTCGGCGGAGATAAAGACGGCCTGACCGGCACCAGGGGAAAATATGGAGATTTCTACCACGTGGAATATTTCGCCGATGTGGACCGGGCCAAGCCCTGGGCCATGTGGCGCGGATTCGGAAACAGCTACGGCTATAACCGCAACGAGCATCCGGGCAACATCCTCTCCCCGGAAGAATCCGTGAGGATGATGATTGACGTCGTCGCTGACAACGGCAACGTGGAATTCAACCTGGGCCCCAGGGCGGACGGGACCATTCCTGAATTTGAGCTGGAGCGGCTGGCCGCCATGGGTAAATGGCTGAGCGTGAACGGCGAGTCGATATACGGAACAGTGAAAAGCCCGGTTGGAGTACTGCCCCATGGGCGAATAACCCTCAAACCCCGTGAAAAAACAATTTATTTCCATGTTTATGACTGGCCGATGGATGGATGGGTTGAACTCCCCGGAATTATCAATGAAATAACCTCAGCCCGTCTACTGGACGGGGGCGAGGAATTAGAGGTCTCCAAGCCGTCGCAGAGCCTGGTTCGTATCCGGGTGCCCGAAAAGGCCCCGGATCCCTATTCGAGCGTGATTGTCCTGACTTATAAGGGCGACCTGGAAGCTGACCCGTTTAAAAAATGAATAAAGGTGACAACTGACCCGGAATTCCCGAAGCTGATAATCATTGATTCCCTGCCATACACAAAACTCTGGATGGGTTTCCGGCCGGGGTGTCTACCCGGTATGACGACAGGAAATTTGGCTTCTTATCTGATATATTGTTTCCTGTCCTTCACGTAATTGAAGATCAGGGACGATTGCCCCTTGTTTATCCTTAAAACCGCGTCCGGGTGTAGCGATTTTAACCGGACCAATCCGAATTAAAACACGTCTGAAACCAGGACCTCGAGACGGGAAAAAAATTAATGCATAAAGGTTTTAAAAATTTCATATCGGGCCCGGGAAGTGTTAGGGAACTGCTGACTATTGCCTTTCCCATGGTTGTTTCCAGTGCCTGTGAAACCTTTATGACCTTCACTGACCGGCTTTTCCTTTCCCGGCTTGGCCCGGAGTTCATGAGCGCTTCGATGGGCGGCTGGCTGGCCAGCTTTACCATGCTTTCATTTTTCATGGGGCTTATCGGATTCTCTACAGCCCTGGTTGCCCAGTACCTGGGAGCCGGTCGCAAGGACCGCTGCAGCGTGGTGGTAGTCCAGGCTTCAGCTGTCGCCCTCGTATCCTGTGCCCTGGTCCTGGTAATGCTTCCCCTTGCCGGATACTTTATGGATTTATTCGGTATTGCTCCGGAGCAGCTGGTCCTGCAGAAAATTTATTTCAACCTTGTGATATACGCGGCCCTCATCGGGCTGTTCCGCCAGGTCCTGAGCTGCTTTTTCTCCGGGATCGGACGCACCAGGATCGTGATGGTTTCCGCCCTGGGGGCAATGGTCGTCAACGTTTTCGCCGACTATGTCATGATCTTCGGCAAATTCGGATTTCCCGCCATGGGGATAAAGGGAGCCGGCTACGGCACCATCCTGGGGGCAGTGTGCGGGCTGACGGTTCTGGCATTCGCCTATTTTTCCAGGGCCAACCGGGATGAATTCGGCGTCTTCAATTTCTGCAAGCTCCATCCTGAAACCATGGATAAGCTGCTCCGGTTCGGAAGTCCCATGGGCATTGAAATGTTTCTCAATTTCATTGCTTTTACCGGGTTGATAATGATTTTCCATTCCCATGGACTGGTTGTGGCTTCAGCCATCACAATAGTGTTCAACTGGGACATGGTTTCCTATGTGCCGCTGATCGGATTGGAAATTGGAATGATCAGCCTCTCAGGCCGCTACATGGGGGCTGGAAAACCTGACATCGTACACCGCGCCGCCATGTCAGGGCTGAAGGTCGGCTGGATCTATTCCTTCGTAATACTGATTCTTTTTGTTTTTATTCCCGAAGTCCTGGTACGGGTGTTCAGCCCTGAGCAGGAGACCCTTATCTTTGGCCAGGCTGAACCGCTGGCAGTCACCATGCTTCGCATGGCCGCAATTTACGTCATGATTGAAGCCGTGATAGTTATTTTTATCGGGACCCTGCGAGGTGCCGGAGACACCTACTGGACCATGGGCGCTTCGGTGATCCTGCACTGGATGCTGCTTCCCATACCCCTGATCGTGATGAACCTTCTGGGGTATTCAGTTGTTATTGCCTGGGGATGCGTTATAGGAATATTTATGACATTCAGCCTTGTATTCTTCCTGCGCTACCGGGGAGGCAAATGGAGAACCCTCCGAGTAGTACACGAACCAGTCGAAGACCTGCTCCCGCCCGGAGGGCACCTGCCAGGCAATTGACGATTGGGGCCGCGAAAGCTTCCAGGTTTTCTCTCCCGCAGGGAGCCATTGGGGGCAGGCTGCCAAAGCCGAGAGGGTTGATGCAGCCCTGGACGGGGTCGAAGGTGCGATCAGGACTTCCCGGTGAGAAATGCGGGCTGGCACAATGTCATCTCTATTTCAGGACTTGCCCTTGATCGACAGCAGTTTAGATTTTCATAATTGCCTGTATAATATTCCGATGGAAATGTTTAAAACGTTAGCTCCTGAAGCGAAATTTGCTGTGGACTTCCTGGGTGAGGCATCTGTCCTGGCCAGGAAAATCCAGGATGAAATGGTGGACCCGGCCCTTGAAAAGAACGACCGCAGCCCGGTGACCGTCGCTGACATAGCGGTCCAGGCCCTTTTAGGTTATTACCTTAGTGAAAGAAATCCCGGAGCCGCCCTGATCGCTGAGGAGTCTTCCACCATGTTTGCCGGAGAGGAAGGACACCGCCTGGTTGAAGCCGCGGCGGCATTCATATCCTCCATGGTTCCCGGCTTCAGGGAGCAAAGCTTCCGGGCTTTGCTGGATTACGGTGCCGGTTTGGAAAAATCAAATTACTGGGTGCTGGATCCTATTGACGGGACCAAGGGCTTCCTCAGGGGAGACCAATACGCCGTGGCCCTGGCCTATATTGAAAAAGGGGAGGTTGTCCTGGGAGGACTGGCATGTCCCAGGCTTTCAGAAACCGGCCCCGGAGAAGCCTCCTCCGTGGAAAAAGGCAACATTTGCATAGCTGTGAAAGGAGAAGGAACCTACTCCCGCCAGGAAGGTGATTCTGACTGGACCAGGACCGGAGTTTCCCGTACCGATGATCCAGCTGAAGCGGTTGTTCTGCGGTCCTTTGAATCAGGCCATACCAATGTTTCTGATATTGACCGGATTACCGGAGAGCTGGGGGTCCAGGCCGCGCCGCTGAGGGTGGACAGCCAGGTCAAATACACCCTGCTGGCCAGGGGAAAAGGAGATATTTACCTGCGCATCCCTTCAGCCTCCTCACCAGGGTACGTTGAAAAAATCTGGGATCACGCCGCCGGGAAACTGGTTGTTGAAGAGGCCGGGGGGAAGTCTTCGGATATCAACGGCAATCCCCTGGATTTCAGCCGGGGACGTTTCCTCGATCAAAACAAGGGGGTTATTGCCACTAACGGCATCCTGCATGACAAGGTCCTGGAAGCAATCAGAAAAATATAATTACGCCCGGCCCCGGAAGCCTGGGATAAACGCCGTTCCGAACGGATGCTGATGTCCTTCAACCGTGTCATCACCCCAGCTTCCGCAACAAATAATCTCTGGATACCGTAACTTTTCTATGTCAATATTTACCTTATGAAAGACATTGGCAGAAGAATCAAATCGACGGCAACAGGGAAATTGATTAAATACTTGGGCCTGCTGGCAGCTCTTGCCGCGGTTCTCCTGCCGGGATGCACCAGCCCTCAGCAGGAGGCTCCCAATATCCTTTGGCTGGTGAGCGAGGATAACGGCCCGTTTCTGGGGTGCTACGGAGACGATTTTGCCGTCACTCCCAACCTGGACAGGCTGGCCTCCAGCGGAATCCTCTACAGCCGGGCCTTTGCCAATGCCCCGGTATGCGCCCCGGCCCGATCCACGATTATAACCGGATGTTACGCTTCATCCCTGGGCACACTGCCCATGAGGAGCCAGAATCCCATTCCTGACAATATCAAATTTTTCCCGGAATACCTGAGAGAAGCCGGATACTACTGCACCAACTGTGCCAAGGAAGACTACAACACGGTAAAGGAATTCAAGGGCTGGCATGAATCAAGCAGGGATGCTTCATACCGGAACCGCCCGGACGGAACTCCTTTCTTCCATGTGCAGAATTTCGGGGTATCCCATGAAAGCTGCCTGCACACCAGGGTTCCGATTGAGGAACTGACCCATGACCCGGCAAAAGTGAAGCTTCCGCCCTACCATCCAGACACACCGGATATGCGCCATGACTGGGCCCAGTACTACCACAAAATTTCAGAGCTGGACGGCCAGATCGGGGAATTCCTGGCCCAGCTTGAAAAAGACGGCCTGGCCGAAAACACAATCGTTTTCTACTACGCTGATCATGGCGGGGTCCTGGGGAGAAGCAAGCGCTACATCTATGAAAGCGGCACCAGGGTTCCGATGATAATCCATTTTCCTGAGAAGTATAAACACCTGGCTTCCCGGCACGCGGGATCAGTGGAAGACCGGATCGTGAGTTTCGTGGACCTGGCCCCGACTGTATTGAGCCTGGCCGGGATTGAAGTCCCCGGCTATATGCAGGGCAGTGCCTTTCTGGGAAAACAGAAGACCGAAGATCCTGAATACGCTTTCTTGTACCGGGGGCGAATGGATGAACGAATGGATATGTCCCGTGCCGTCAGGGACAGCCGCTTCCGGTATATCCGCAACTACATGCCCTGGCGTCCAGCCCTACAAAAGCTGGAATACCTGTGGAGGGCCCCCTCGATGAAGTCCTGGGAAAAAGCTTACAAGGCGGGAGAATGCAACGAAGTACAGTCAAGGTTCTTCGAACCAAGACCGGCTGAGGAACTCTATGACGCCGAAGCTGATCCCTGGGAATTAAACAACCTGGCTGAAAATCCGGAATATGCTGATGTGCTGATCAGGATGAGGGCGGCTTTGGACCTGAAAATGAAGGAAACCGGGGACTCCGGATTCGTTTCAGAGGGGCAGCTGTCGCGAAGGGCTGAAGGGACAACCATATATGACTACCTCAGGGGAGACGATTACCCGGGAAAAGAGATCTCGGAAGCCGCAGCCTTATCGGTAAATGCCGGGTCCGGAGACATCAAAAAGCTGACCGCGCTGCTTGGGAACAAAGACAGCTCTGTCCGTTACTGGGGCGCGGCGGGAATCCTGCGCCTGGGGATCAAAACCCCCGGGATTATCACCGAGGTATCACCCCTGGCTGAGGATGAATGTCTGGATGTTCGAACCTTGACCGCCGAAATCCTTTATAAAGCCGGACAAAAAGACCGAGCCCTGGACATCATCCGCGGGGTGTTGAAACAAGGTAATGTAATGGAAACGGTGTACGCCATGAATGCCCTGGATTACATGGATGAAGGGATCAAGCTGAAGGAAGAGGTCAGCGAGGTGTTCCAGCGCAAGGATCCGGAGGCGCGGGATTATGACACCCGGGCCTCGGGAATTCTGCTGGAAAAATGGGGATTGCAGGAGATGTAGCTGGAGACGCTGGCTCCAGTAGTGAAATTTAGGGCCGAGGCGATAATGTAATTCCTGTTTCCAGCGCTGAACTGAATCACCATTCTCTATTCGGAGTTCGCAGCTCCGGTGTCGGACTTTCAGCCCTCCACATATTCTATGTAGTTCCGCCTTTACCTGGGGTTCCCTTCCTGCGCTCTTCGAGCTGCGGGGCGGTCACCCCAGGCTTCTAAATGGCAGGCTTTCAGCCTTCACTATTGTTGCCGTCTGCCGACGGCGTCTATTTAATGAATAATGTAAATTCGTGAATTGGGACAATTCACGAATTGTCGTCCCACTTAAAATCCCCAATCGTCAATTAAAAAGCATCTACCTCCGCCCGGAAACAATTGATATCATTATTCCCATGAAGATACCCGCTTTGCTTTCCCCGGTCCGGGATGAAACTTCCTTTGCCGCCGCTTTCCGCGCCGGAGCAGACGCGGTCTACCTGGGCGTGGGCGAACTGAACATGAGGGCTTCCAGCGCCGGGATTGAACCCGGTGAGCTGGCGCGGATTGTAAGGACGGCTCATGGGAAGGGTATTGAAGTCTTTGTAACCCTGAATGTCATCGTTTATGACGGTGAGATGGATCTTGTGACTGGCCTGCTTGACCAGTTCAGGGAAGCCGGGGTTGACGGGGTTATCTGCCAGGATTTCGCGGTGATTAAGCTCTGCAGGGAAAAAGGTATTCCAATTCACATCTCAACCCAGGCCAATATCTCCAACTCCTCCTCCGCCCGCTTTTATGAAAAAATGGGGGCGGAATGTATTGTCCTGGCCAGGGAACTGACCCTGGAGCAGATTGCTGAAATCAAGGCCAATACCGGGATGAAAGTTGAAGTTTTCGGGCATGGAGCCATGTGCGTCTCAGTATCGGGGCGCTGCTATCTCAGCCAGTTCCTCAGCTGCCGGTCCGCCAATCGGGGGGAATGTGACCAGCCCTGCCGCAGGACCTACGAGATCAGGGACATCGAAGAAAACGACAAGGAACTGCTGGTTCAGGAAGGACACCTGCTCAGCCCCAAGGATCTTTGTACCATTCATATTCTTGACCGCATAGCTGAAGCCGGCGTGGACTACCTCAAGATCGAAGGACGAAGCCGCAGCCCGGAATATGTAGCCGCCGTTACAAGGTCATACCGCGTCGCATTGGATGCCTTGAAAGACGGCTCTTATAACCCGGATCTTTGTGACTCCCTCCTGGAAGACCTTAAAAAAGTCTATAACCGGAAATTCTCTGAGGGTTTCCTGTTCGGCCGTCCCGGAGCGGAAGGCTGGACCCGCAGCGGAGACAGCCAGGCCGAGGAGCGCAAGGTAACCCTGGGTGTGATAACCAACTACTTCAGGAAAAACAGTGTCGCAGAGTTGACTGTTTACTCCGGAGAACTCTCTGACGGTGATGAAATTTATGTCCAGGGCAGCACTACCGGAAGCGTCAGGATAACCGTGAACGGCCTTGAATATCATGAAGGCAATATAGTTACCTTTATCTCCCCGGTAAAATTGAGGCGCCGGGACAGGGCTTACAAAATCGTGCCCGCCAATTGATGCTTGTGGCTGGAGCATTGCCGGTTCAAAATTTCAGAACACCCTACCTTGATGCACTAATGTTCATCTTGTGTAGAGAAGGGCCACAGGCCCGATAATCGACGGACCGCCAGGTACGGCGATTGCAGCCCAGGGTGGAGACCCGCAGCTCGAAGAGCGCGGGACGGAACCCTGGGTAAAAATGCGAATAATAAAAAAAGGAGCGCCAAGGGTGCGACCATAACACGGAAATTTAGTTCCATAGATAGCGTTCATCATATTCAAGGCCATGCCTGGCCAACAAAATTCGCAATTCAGCCTCAAAGCCCTGCCAATGATGGTGGTTCCTTTGATTCTTAACATACTTTTTCACAGCGGGAATCTTTGATTTGCTGACCGAAAAGGAGGAGTATCCCCTTTGCCAAGCGAATTATTTCTTACCTGGAATATTTTTGTGAATCCAGAATGAAGATGAAGATTTAACTTTTGACACAAATTCAGGTATTGAAAGTTTTCTGTCTATTAACGATAGGAGATGTATATGATCGTACCAAGCTCCAGCTGCTATCAATTTGCACCCGAGCTGTTTCTGTATCCCGCCAATCTGCGCAAACAATCCTTCTTCCCAATTTTCATCTATCCACCGGAAACGTTCCCTGGTACTGAAAACAGTATGCTGAAAATTTTGAACTAGGGACTGGGGCATTTTTGTTTCCTCCAGTCATCAATAACGTTCGTGAATCTGGAATGACGAATTCAGGGAGGAATTAGGGATTGTACCTGTGGCACTTCCCATATTTTTCAAACCATTTTTGACCCAGGGTTCCGGCTGCGCCTCCACCCTGGGCTGGAAGAGCCGTCCCTGCGGGACGACTCTTATCGGGCCTGTGGCCCTCTTTTGTTGATGCCGACTATGGAATCTAAAGTCTCACTCCGGCACCGCTTCCAGCAGCAGGCTTCCTTCAAATTCAGCCTGCAGTTTTCCGCCGGAACCGGTCACTGTCCCCAGTTCTACATCATTGAAATAATCCCTGACCTTGTAGGTTTGTCCTTCTTCCAGGCCGCGGAGTTCCAGCTCACCTTCAAAGGCCTCAGCATAAAAGGCATAATACATGCCCCGGTCCTTCTGGACGGCATGTGCTTCAGGCCTGTCATATCCCATATCGTATAAATCTCCCCGGTAGTTCCCCTTGGGCAGCATGTTGGCCTGGTATACCTCCAGCCATTGTTTCATCGACGACTCCCTTTCAGGGGTCAGGGCGTTGCGGGGCCTGCCCCCGCTCCCCACCGGCCAGGTGAACTTGGTTCCGGGAACTCCGCCTATACCGACGGTGGAAGCAAAATCATTTCCGTTATCGCTGAGTTCCACGTGGTCTCCGTAATAGGGAACATCCCGTCCCATAAGGGCTTTCATGGTCTTGCCCTTCAGCCTTATCTGCCAGGAACTCAAGGGATCAGACGAAACCGGCTGGTTCATGTAAGGCATGGTGAAAAAAGAGTAGGCCGTGCCGCAGGGGCAGATCTCCACTACGGCGTCAGGTACGATCTCCCTGGCTTCATCATAGATCATCTTGAAATATTCGGGAACAGCCTCAACCGCTTCCTCGGGCCGGGCATGGTTATGTTCAGGGTTGTAGCAGGGAGGCGCGGCATTCAGGTGCTGCCCATCTATTTTCAATCCGTCATATCCGAAATCTTCCAGGATTATCCTTACCTGCTCCCTGGTCAGCTCACGGGCAGGTTCGTAGGCCGGGCATAAATACCAGGCATCCCACCAGCTGATTTTCTGGTATTCACCGTCCTTGTTAACCAGGGCGTACTCGGGGTGCTCTTCCAGCAGTTTGGTTCCCGGATCGACCGACATCGGAGCCCACCACAGCTTGGGCCTCAACCCGGCTTCGCGAATAGTATCGGTGAAGCGCTTCATGTCCTTGACCCCGTTTGGATATTTATCGGGATGCAGGAACCAGTCCCCTTCAGCAGTCTGCCATCCGTCATCCAGAACGGCCCACTTGAACCCAAGCTCCTTGGCCTTGGGAAGGGCCCCATAGATCTGCTTCATTGTAAAATCCCTGCCATATCCCCAGGCGCACCATACCGGCTCATAGGCAGTATCAGGATAGGGATCAAAGGTAATACCCTGCCGGATCATGAAATTACGGTAGGTTTCCAGCGCGGTGAAAAAGTCTCCGGTGTGCAGATAGACAAAGGTCCGCATGGTAGTCAGGGCTGCTCCCGGCTCGAGAGTCATTTCATTTTTATATGCCACTGCCAGCTTCACATCTTCATTCTCTCCCGACTCAACGGGCAGGCTGACCAGTTTAGGAACCATTTCAACATGCCCCACCGCGACTCCGCGGCTACGGTTCCAGACATCCGAAACCGGAGTCCCTCCGCCATAGTCAGAGGCATTCATCCCCAGGTAATTCTCTTCGCTGTATCCAGGCTCCAGGGGAAGAATCCAGTCCCGCCTGTCCCGGTGCGAAGCGCTCTGGTAGGCCCAGAAAGCCGGTTCATCCGACGTTGATGAACCAGGGGCAGCCAGGTGATAGGCGTTGTTCTCCCATCCCAGGACCTCCAATGCTTCCTCTCCGGTATTTGTATAAACAACCTCGAAGAAGGCCATGCCGGGGAAATCATCATAGACAGAGATTGAAACTGATTTGGCTATTCCTGGACCGCTTCCCGTAATTACAGTCTTTTCCCCGGAACCGGCAGTGCCGCTTATTGATTCCGTTTCGACATCCTCCAGGACAAAAAGCATTTCACTTCCAGCAGGCAGCAGCAGCCTTTCAGAATCGCGGTAGTTCCCCAAAGGCGACTCTTCCCCTCCGGAAGCGGAGAGTATCCGGCTCTGCATGGACTGGTTAAACTCAATTACCAAATCGCCTCCTTCAATCCTGGCAAATTCAAGCTTTGAACAAGCCTGGTAACCCAGGCCCATCAGGACCAGGACCGGAAGGAGCAACACAATCGTTCTGAAATCAAATCTATTTATCCCTGACATAGAAACCTCCTGGTCCTGAATTTTACGGGATTACCGTCAGGTTTTCAGCAAAAAGACAGTTTGGCCATAGACAAAAAGTGATATGCCGGACTGTTCACCGGACATCCAATGCCGCCTCGAATTGAATTCCCGCCTTTACTATGACCCGCCCAGGGGATATAACTATTCGAGTTAAAAAGTTTTCCCGGTATATTCTGCCAGTTTTCCGGAGGTGCTGAAGACATGCGTAAATATCCATCAATCGTTGACTATTCTGTCCTGACCATCCTAATCATTTTCATTTCACTAAATGTCCTTTACGGGGAGCCTTCCCGACAGGAATCCGGGCTGATTGATCCCGGCTCCTCCGCCATTGATGAAGATTCAATACGCTGGTACGACATAAAGGACCTGGGAGTGGAAGGAAGGGGCTGGGATGACACCTCTGAATTCTACAACCGGCTTCCCGCCCGCGCCGAAGGTATCGTAAGGGAACCGGTTTGGAACCTCAGCCTGCACAGTGCCGGAATGTGTGTAAGGTTTGTCACTGATGCTTCGGAGGTCAAGGCCCGCTGGTCACTGACCCAGGAGAGACTGGGAATGCCCCATATGAATCCTGCTGGGGTAAGCGGCCTGGATCTATACATGCAGATGGAGGATAAAAGCTGGCGATGGGTTTCAGCCACCAAACCCTCAAAATATCCCGAGAATCTGGTTGAACTGGCAGCAGGTCTCCCATCGGCCAAACGCACATTCCTGCTATACCTCCCCCTTTACAACGGTGTTACCAAAGTGGAAATCGGCCTGGATGAGGGAGCAAAGCTGTGGAAGGCCGGGCCCTGGCGCCACGAAGGGGAGAAGCCCATACTGTTTTACGGGACCTCAATTACTCACGGAGCCAGCGCTTCCCGGCCCGGAATGTGCCACCCGGCCATTATCCAGCGCTGGTTTAATCAACCCCTTATAAACCTGGGATTTTCCGGAAACGGGAAAATGGAGCCGGAGATGGCGGAGTTTATCTCTGAACTGGATCCCTCGGTATTCGTTTTGGACTGCCTGCCCAACATGGAAGGGGACATGGTCAAGGAACGGGCGGAACCATTCGTCAAGAAGCTTCGGGAAACACATCCCGATACCCCAATCCTCCTGGTTGAAGACCGGGAGTACTCCAACGCGTTCCTTTTCCCGGAAAAGCGCGCCAGGAATATCAAATCCCAGGCTGAATACCGGAAAGCCTACCAGTCTCTCCTGGACCAGGGCTTCAGGAACATATACTACCTGGAAGGCAACCTGCTGCTGGGTAATGACAGTGAAGGAACCGTGGATTCATCTCATCCCACTGACCTGGGATTCATGCGCCAGGCTGAAGCCATATTCGACAGGCTGCGACCGGTGCTGCTGCCGCCGGAAGAGGCAGCCCTGCTTCCCCAGGAATGGAAGCGAAGCCGTCCCGACTATACCGTATTCCTTCCCACCGGATTCCATGACGGAGATAATGAACATTTTCTTGTTTTCGAAGCCCCCAGGTCGGATGAACTCCTGGCCTTGTGGACCCAGAGCAGTGTCGAGGGACGCGGCGACAACCGCCTGGTCCTGGCCCGGAGCTTTGACCAGGAACACTGGAGCGACCCGGTTTACCTGGCTGGCTGTCCGGCAGGCTCAACGGGGAAACAGGCCAGCTGGGGATTCCCGGCAGTCGCCGACAATGGTCGAATCTACATTTTCTATACCAGGGAAATTGATAAACATGATATCCGGCAGGGTTCCGGCTCAATCGGGGTCATCTATTCTGACGACAACGGTTACGAATGGATTCAAGGATCTAACATAACCTTCCCGAGGGATTCCAGGTATGACAATCCTGATCCGGAAGTTCCCCCCAACTGGATTGTATGGCAGAAGCCGGTGCGGGACAGCCAGGGAAGATGGATTGCCGGCTATACTCGGACTTCGAGTAACGCCCAGGTTCCCCAGCCCAATAAAAACTGGCTGGACCGGGACAGCCGTTCAGCTTTCATACGCTTTGATAACCTGACGGAAGGACCCGATCCATCGGACCTGCAGTTGACCTGGCTTCCCGGGAACGGGAAAAGCCTGGAAGTCCCCCATAAGGTTTATCCCAAGATCTCTGTCGCCCAGGAGCCGGCCCTGGTACTGCTTCCGGATGGACGGCTTTTCACCATCATGAGAACCATGACCGGATACATTTACTACTCAGTCTCAGAAGATGACGGAGCCTCCTGGAGGATACCGGAACCTCTTCGTTACCGGGACGGAGGCCGGCCATTGGAACACCCTATGGCCCCGGCACCCATCTATGCCCTGGAAGACGGAAGGTTCCTGCTTCTGTTCAATAACAATCCCGGAATCAAAGGGGACTACAACCAGTTCCGGCGGAACTGGGAGAAGAATCAGTCCAACCACCTGCGGAATCCATCCTACGCTTCTGTGGGAGAATTCAGGCCCGGGGCTCACCAGCCGATCTGGTTCAGTTCACCGAAAATGTTTACCGATACCGACGGCGTGGTATTCGGGCCCAAGGGAACTGCTTCCATCGCCATGTATCCCAGCCTGACTGAGAAAGACGGGGTGAGAGTCATATGGTATCCGGACCGCAAGCATTTTCTGCTGGGCAAAAAGGTGACAGATGAGTGGCTGGAGGGATTAAGGATTGACGATTGACGATTGTGGCCGGAAACTTCCAGTTTTCCGCTCCCGAAGGGAGTCGGTTTGGCTGATCGCGTGGGCCTCAGGAGATTCAGTGCCGCCGGCGCGGCACAGGAACGCAAGGATACGTCCTGCCACGAAAGGGCCCGTGGCCGGAAACTTCCAGTTTTCCGCTCCCGAAGGGAGTCTTCTCGACAGGCAGAGAAAGAGATGGGACGGCACAGTCCCCGACAGCGTCGGGAACAGGAAAGCAGGGATGCTTCCTGCCACGGAGGATTCGTGGCATAAGCATCCCGCTCAGTTCCATGCAGTCCACTAAGTCCACAAGGTTCACAGCACCCGGGTCAATCTCCACCAGCACCCCCGGCCGCTGATAATGTATGATTAAATCTTAAATATGAGTGATAAAGAGAATCAACTGCTCAAAATATTCATGTTCGCGGTCATATTCGGGCTGGTCTCCTCATCCCTGGCAATTCCCGCCCTGGGAAGAACCATCACTGATGTCCTGGGCAGGAAAGTGGAGATACCGGATACAATAACCCGTGTTGTCTGCTCAGGTTCCGGCTGTCCCCGACTGCTCACCTACCTGCAGGCCCAGCGAATGCTGGTCGGGGTTGATGAAGGGGAAACCAGGAAGAGAGTTTTCGATGCCCGCCCATACGCTTTTGCCAATCCCTGGCTCAAGGAATTGCCGATGATCGGCATGCAGGGCGGCCGGGATAACCCGGAAGCGATCCTGATGATCGATCCCCCGCCCCAGGTTATCCTGAGGACATACCCCAACAGCGGATATGATCCGGTGGAACTCCAGAAAAAAACCGGGATACCGGTTGTCACCATGGAGTACGGGGGACTGCTTCCAGACCGGCGGGCGGACCTGTACCAGGCCCTGCGCTTGATGGGGGAGGTAACCAACCGGTCAGAAAGGGCCGAGGAGGTCATAGCATTTTTTGAAGAGCACCTGGGGGAGCTGAGTTCCAGGACTTCCGATTCAGTGGGTCGGGAGAGGCCTTCTACCTACGTGGGCGGAATTGCCTATAGCGGGGCCCATGGATTCCAGTCAACGGAACCCTCTTACCCTCCCTTTGTGCTGCTTGGCGCGAATAACCCGGCGGGAGCTTCACAAAGGCTTTTACATAAAACCAGCCATGCCGTAATATCCAAGGAAAAAATCCTGGCCTGGGATCCCGATTACCTGTTTCTGGATCTCTCCACACTGCGCCTGATGAATGAAAGCAGCGGCCTACACGAACTCAAGAATGATCCGGGGTACCGCACACTTTCAGCCGTCAGTAATGGAAATGTGTACGGGGTCCTCCCTTATAACTGGTGCACCAAGAATTACGGCTCCATTCTCGCCGACTGCTACTATGTTGGCAAAATTCTTTATCCTGACAGGTTCCGGGACATTGATCCCCGTGAAAAAGCCGACGAAATTTTTACTTTCCTTGTAGGAGAGGCTGTTTTCGGTACAATGGATAAAATGTTTGAAGGCCTGGCCTTTTCAAAAATACCCTTACAGAATTAGAAATCAGCTATGCATTTTGACGACGGGCAGATACCTGAAGAATATAAGCAGTATACGGGAAGAAAAGTATTCTTCATCGTCCTGTCTTTTTCCGTACTGGCGGCCTGCCTGGTAGTATCAGTCTCCCTGGGAGCGGCGAATCTCTCGCTGATGGATGTGATAAAGACCCTGCTTGGCATGTCAGGTTCAGCGCGCCAGGAAGCCATAATATGGAATATCAGGCTTCCCCAGGCCCTGGCGGCGATTGTTGCCGGTTCAGCCCTGGCGGTTTCCGGCGCGGTCATGCAGTCGATCCTGCGCAATCCGCTGGGATCCCCCTTCACCCTTGGCATTTCCAATGCCGCCGCCTTCGGGGCCGCCCTCTCCGTGATGCTGCAGGGGGGAGCCGTCGAAATCCTGGGTGCCGGCCTGGGCGGAAGCACCTGGCTTCCCTTGATTACCACCGGATCAGCTTTCCTGTTCAGTATTGCCGCCGCGATAGTGATCATTGTGATTTCCCGGATCAGGGGAGCCACCCCGGAAGTCATGGTCCTTTCAGGTATTGCCATGGGGTCTCTTTTTACCGCGGGAACCATGTTCCTGCAGTTTTTCGCCGACGATGTGGAACTGGCCTCCATGGTCTACTGGACATTCGGGGACACGGCCCGGGCCGACTGGGGAGAACTCGCCATTGCCGCCGGAGTTACAGCTGTTTTCTGCCTTTACTTTGTGATGAACGCCTGGAATTACAACGCCATTGACACCGGGGACGAAACCGCCCGGGCTCTTGGAGTCCCTGTAAACCGGATTCGGATTATCGGAATGCTTTCGGCATCGGTCCTGACCGCGGTAATCGTGTCTTTTCTTGGAATAATTGGTTTTGTGGGGCTTGTTGTCCCCCACATGGTCAGGCGGATAATCGGCGCTGACCACCGATTCCTGATTCCGGCATCGGTCATCACCGGCGGACTGCTCCTACTGGTGTCAGACACAGCGGCCCGCCTGCTGCTTTCTCCGCAGGTGGTCCCGGTTTCAGTACTGACCGCTTTCCTGGGGGCACCAATTTTTATTTATCTTATTATCAGGGGGTACAGGCACTGATCCGCGGGAGCTAAAACGGATTAAGGTTTTCCAGAACAATGATTCTTGATGTTAAGCATATAAATTTTTCCTATAACAGCCGGCCGGTATTATCGGACGTCAGTTTTTCAGCGGGTGCCGGAGAACTCCTGGCAATCCTGGGTCCCAATGGCGTGGGGAAAACCACTTTGCTGAAATGCATCAATGCCATACACCGCCCCTCTTCCGGAGAAATCCTGGTCGACGGGCAGGATGTCCTGAATATGACTCCCAACGAGATTGCCCGGAATATAGGCTATGTAGCACAGCGCAGTGAAGCAGCCTGGCTGACTGTTTTCGACGCGGTCCTGATGGGACGCAAACCCCACATCAAATGGCAGATCAGGGAAAAAGACCTGAGGATCGTGGAAGCCGGCTTGAGGCGCCTCCACCTGGACAGCCTTTCCCTGCGATACGTTACACAGCTGAGCGGGGGAGAACTGCAGAAAGTATCGGTTGCGCGGGCCCTGGTCCAGGAACCCCACCTGATGCTGCTTGACGAACCTACCAGTTTCCTGGACCTCAAGAACCAGATTGAAATCCTGCAGATCCTGCGCCGGGTTGTCGACGAACACCGTATCGCCGCGGTCATGACCATGCATGACCTGAATACCGCTCTCAGGTATGCACAGAAATTCCTTTTCCTGAAAGACCACCAGGTTTATGCCACCGGTCATATTGAGGAGATCACCCCGGAAATGATCGAGGAAGTCTACGAGGTCCACGTCACCATCCAGCAGGTGGACGGATACCCGGTAGTGGTGCCGAAATTGTAATTCGTCCGCTGAGGGAATTCCAGCCTTCCTTGCTTTAATCCTCATCAGGTGAAAGCCCTCTATATATTTACCTGTCTCCAGATCGATGATTAAACCAGAGCCTTCCAGGTCGTTATTCATTCCTTGTCTCAGCTCGGATATGCTCAATTTTTTTATTGTTGTGATTTCTGTGTTCAGGGCTTAATATCTATTAAGCAAGCACAAACTGGTTCCCGGCATTGAATTCCCATCCCAGTCCTATGGCTTACGATTTAAGTTTGTAAATACAGAAAGGCATGTGATTATGTGCTTCAAGACTACCGATAACACCCGCCCTTTTCTTCTCAAAAAACACTTCGTACTCGAATTCCTATTCGGACTGTTGATTTTTGCTTTTGCGATTTCCGCCGTCCAAGCTGAAACCTGCGCCGACATCCCCGATGCTGAATGCCAGGCCCTTTATGCACTTTATCAACAGACCGGCGGAGACCTGTGGACAGATAATTCCAACTGGCTGACCTCGGCTCCAGCAGGTACCTGGCACGGCATCACGGTAGAAGGGGGACATGTTACCGAGATTGATCTTGGTTTCAACAACCTGACAGGCACTTTCCCCAGGGACCTTGTCCATCATTTTCTGGTTAGTCTAACCCAGCTTGAGAGCCTGGATCTTCACTTCAACAATCTAACCGGCACCATTCCTCAAGACCTGGGAAATATGTCCAGTCTTCGATGGCTGTACCTGAACCAAAATGATTTCACGGGGGAGATCCCCCCGGAACTGGCTAACCTGCCCAACCTTCTGCGGTTAAACGTTTACGGCAACGAATTATCCGGATCCATTCCTCCGGAACTGGGGACAATGACCAGTCTCTACTACCTGGATCTCTATGACAATAACCTGACTGGCACCATCCCACCTGGACTGGGCAGCCTGCCTAACCTGGTGTGGTTATATCTCCACAAAAATAAATTGTCCGGCGAAATCCCCCCGGAACTGGCCAACCTGCCCAACCTTGAAATGTTAACCCTCAGTCAAAATAACCTGACCGGCACCATTCCTCCTGAACTGGGAAACCTGGCCAACCTTAAAACTCTACGGCTCGGGGACAATAACCTGTCCGGGGAGATTCCTGCCGGTTTCATCAGGCTAACCAGCCTGGAGGAGTTATCTCTCTACTCCAACAGCCTGTCAGGCAAGATCCCGGCTGAACTGGGAAGCCTGGTTGATTTAATCTACCTGGTTTTAGACCAGAATAACCTGTCCGGCACCATTCCTCCGGAACTTGGCAGCCTTTCCAGGCTGGAATTTTTATCCCTGAGCGATAATAGCCTGTCCGGTTTTATCCCTCCTGAGCTGGGCGGCCTTACCAGCCTTAGATCGCTGTCACTTGATTCAAATGACTTTACCGGAGAGATCCCGGCAGAGCTTGGAAACCTGAACAATCTTCAGATATTGGGCCTTGGCTACAATAATCTGTCAGGCGAAATACCACCTGAGCTGGGCAACCTGGCCAACCTTCAGACAATATCCCTGCTCTCCAATAACCTGACCGGGGAGATCCCTTCTGAATTCGGGAATTTGACCAATCTTGAGGGACTTTGGCTCTGCGACAATAGCCTGTCAGGCGAGATCCCGGCTGGACTGGGCAACCTTTCCAAGCTGGAGCAGATTGCCCTGTACTCCAATAAGCTTTCCGGAGACCTGCCTGCCTTTCTGGCCGCTCCTCCTGACTACATAGATTTAAAATGGAACTGCCTCCACGCATCTGATCCAACGGTACTGGCAGCCATGGAAAATGCCCATTCCAATAAATTCAGCTCTACCCAAAATGTCGCCCCGGAGAACGTCACGGCTGAAACATCCGAATATTCGGGAACTTTGGAAACCAGGATTAAGGTGTCATGGAGTCCGATTCCCTACGATTACAATGACGGGGGCTACCAGGTTTATTACAGGAAAGGAACTGATCCTGAGTACTGCTATTACGGGATGACAGCTGACAAAAAGACCTCATCAATGATGGTCTCCAATCTTGAACCGGGAGTGGACTATTCCTTCCACATTAATACAGTTACCCGGGCTCATGCATATAACAGAAATGACCTGCAAAGCCTGGACAGCAATACAGATTCAGCCATCTCGGGAACTCTTTCCCGGGCGTTCATCCCGGTATGGAAACAGGCTCCTGGTTATTTTACCGGGGTAGTTGTATCCAATTTCGGGGATACTGCTTTCGACGTCTCTCTTGCCGCTTATGACCAGGATGGAGAACTGGAGGACCTGGTAACGAATCCTGCTCCCTACAATGTCCAGGCCAGAAAGCAGCTAAGCAAAGTGGGCTTTGAATTCTTCCATGAGGGCAGCCCTCGCAATCGATTCTCCTGGATTGAACTGGGGGCTGACAACAGTAACAAAATGGGAAGCATCTTCCTCTACGGGGTCAGCGATACCCAGATGCTGGATGGAGCGGAAGCACAGTCTTCCTACGCGAAAAAGCTCTATTTCACCAGGCCTCTTGACGAAGGATTCTTTGCCGGGCGGCAGCCTGAAATCCAGATGTGCCTGGTTAATCCGACTGAAGAAGATGTTACAGTCAGCTGCTGGCTGAGAGGGACTAATACGAATTACAGAACGGTCCACACAATTCCTGCCATAGGATTTATTTCCGGAACCGCGGACGACCTTATTTTTGCCGGCCATGGAGTCTATGAAGGATACCTGGAGATAGAGGTGACCGAAGGAGCGGGCGTTGTTGGTTTTTCGAGGATAGAGTTTCCCGGGGTACGGACGGCCCTGGGCATGAACGCCGTTGAAGCATCTTCAGCCATAAAAATGTACAGCGCCCAGCTGGCCCACGGCTCCAATATTGTGACAAACCTGCGTCTGGTGAACACCTCGAATTACGCTCAGGACGTTACCCTTACAGCCATAGGGGATGACGGAATCCCTCTGTCTGATCCGGTCCAGATACAAATTCCCGGCTTCCGGATTTACAGCGCTGACCTGGGCACTATTTTCGGCCTGGAAGGAGAGGATGTCGTTACTACAGGCTCCCTGGAAGTGGAGTCCGACGGCGGAGGTATAATCGGAGACATAATCTTCGCCGAGGGCGAAACCCTGGAATACGCCATGGCCCTCCCCCTGCAGCACCAGCTTTTCCAGGAAGCAGTATTCAACCACATCTCCAACCTTCCCACCGTGTTTACGGGTTTTGCCTTCTTCAATCCCGGAGACGAAACCGCGACAGTCCAGATTGAAGCATTCGGCACTGCTGGTGCGATCGTCGCTGAAAAAACCCTGGTTCTTGATCCGGGGGAGAGGATAGCCAGGACCCTGACCGATCCCGACATCTGGCCCGATTTCCCGGAGCAGTCCGGTGGATACATAAGGATTCAAAGCGATCAACCCATCGCCGGACAGCAGCTTTTCGGTGACCGCGCGCTTCGCTACATGGCCGCCGTGCCTCCGACGGTTGTACCATAGCGTGCCAAGGGCATCCTGCCCTTGGTCTTTTATTCACCGGACCGCTCAACAACCGGGAACTGGGATATCGACGCGATGAAGCAATGTCGCAGCGAGATCAACTGAAAGCATCTGGCATAAATTCATAAGCTGGAAGCATATGACACGGAAAGTCATTTATTATGCGTTCCCGGCACTTGAATCCGCTATAAACCGCCCCCCGGCTTTTATGCTATATTTCGAATTACGCAAATAATTCATTCCCGCAGGCATTCCTGCCACAGAGATTGATACCATGAAAAAACCAAAAACAATCCTGGATATCCGGGAGATGTATGAAACCAAAAAAAAGATAGCTGTGCTTACCGCTTATGATTACCCTTTCGCCCGGATCATGGACCACGCCGGAATCGACATTATCCTGGTGGGGGATTCAGCCGGTAATGTGGTGGCCGGACATGAGAACACCCTTCCGGTTACCATGGAAGAGATGATCTATCACACCCGGTCAGTCACCCGGGCTGTAGAACACTCCTTCGTGGTTGCTGACATGCCCTTTCTCTCCTACCAGGCTGATATCTCCGATGCCCGCCGCAATGCCGGCCGCCTGGTCAAAGAAGGGGGAGCCCACGCGGTTAAACTGGAAGGCGGGATAAACCTGCGGCAAACGATCAGGGCAATCACTGATATGGATATCCCGGTTGTGGGGCATATCGGTCTCACTCCCCAGTCAGTCCACCGCATGGGAGGCTACCGGATCCAGGGTCGTAATGCCGAACAGTCGCGCAAGATAAAAGAGGCTTCAGAAGCGGTCCGGGAAGCCGGGGCTTTCGCCCTGGTACTGGAGGGAATACCTGAACTCCTGGCCGGAGAAATAACCGCCAGCCTGGATATCCCCACCATAGGAATTGGTGCCGGGCCGCTGTGCAGCGGACAGGTTCTCGTAGCTCACGATATGCTGGGCCTCTCCCAGGGATTCTCCCCGAAATTCGTCAAAAGATATGCCGAGCTTTCCCAACTGATGACCAACGCTTTTACCGAATATATCACCGACGTTAAAGAAGGCAAATTTCCTGGCAAGGAGCACAGCTTCAATTAGTTACCTCCCATGTTGATTATTCAGGAATGAAGATATGCAGATAATCACATCACCAGCAAAAATGCAGGCCGAGGCAGAAAGGTTAAGGGCTGCCGGGAAACGAATCGCGCTGGTCCCTACAATGGGCTACCTGCACGAAGGCCACCTCTCACTCCTCCGGGCCGGGCGCAGTGACGGGGATACCCTGGTGCTTTCAATTTTTGTAAATCCCCTTCAGTTCGGGGAAAACGAAGATTTCTCGGTTTACCCCAGGGATCCGGAAAGGGACCTGGAGCTGGCCCGGGACTGCGGCGCGGATATTGTTTTCATGCCATCGGAAGCCGAACTCTACCCGGAGGGATTCCGCACCTATGTTGAAGTGGAGGGATTGACTGACACCCTCTGCGGCCGCAGCCGGCCCGGACATTTCCGGGGTGTCACAACCGTAGTCTGCAAGCTTTTCAATATCGTGAAACCGCATCTGGCGCTTTTCGGGAAGAAGGATTTCCAGCAGCTGGCCGTTATCAGCTGCATGGCCGCCGATCTCGACATGGGGATTGAAATCAAGGGGATGCCGATAGTACGCGAAATGGACGGAGTGGCCATGAGCTCCCGCAACGTCTACCTGGACCTGGAAGAAAGACGGCAGGCACGGTCCCTGGTTGAGAGCATCCAGCTGGCAAGGGCCATGTACAAGGAAGGTGAAAAACAGGCCGGAGTCCTGCTGGACCGGGTGCGGACCAGGATTGCCATGGAAACTTCCGCCCGGATCGACTACGCCCGGATATGCCACAAAGACACCCTGCGGGACATGGACCTGGTTACTGAAGATTCCGTGCTGCTGCTGGCGGTCATCATCGGTAAAGTCCGGCTTATTGATAATCACCAGTTAAGCATGGAACTGAAAATATGATTAGGAAAATACTCAAATCCAAAATCCACCGGGCCACGGTCACTGACGCCGACCTGGCCTACGAGGGCAGCATAACCATTGATTCTGAATTAATGGAAGCTGCCGATATTCTTCCTTTCGAAGCCGTGGATATCTGGAATGTCACCAACGGCAGCCGTTTTCAGACCTACGCCATCGAAGGAGAGCCCGGCAAAGGCACTGTCTGCATCAACGGGGCCGCCGCCCACCTGGCCTCAAAAGGAGACCTGGTCATCATCGCCAGCTGGGTTGATCTCGATGAAAACGAAATTCCGGGACACCAGCCCAGGCTTGTTTTTGTCGATGCATCCAACCGAGGAAAATAACCCGATGTACCATGCCCATTCCGGGTATGGGAATCCAATTAACGCAAAGCCGCAGGGTCGCAGAAGACGCGGAGAATTCCATTGATGGGAGGCTATAAGATACATTTCCGCGCCTCCGCATCTTGGCGCCTCTACGTTAATATGCTATCGAGTGGCGAGTTCCCATCCGACACCCGAAACTCGAAAATCTCTTGATGAAGATTTTGTACTTTTGAAATAATGGGAATAGAATTGCTTCTTATTCTTTATTGAAATGTCTCCCCTGAACGCAGATAGTGACGATTGACAGATGTGTGAAGAAAGGGTGACCGATATGCGAATTCTTTCATATCCCGATAATGTTGATTCAACCGGAACCAGGCCCAGTTCAAAAATCCTCCTGATCGTGCTGTTACTCCTGGCTTTTATGTCCTCCCCGTGCCTGGGTTATTCCTGCAGCGGAATCCCGGACGAAGAATGCAACGCCCTCTACGCGCTTTACGCCAGTACCAACGGAGACGGGTGGACTGATAAAACCAATTGGCTCTCCTCATCCCAGGTGGGAACCTGGGCCGGGCTCACGGTTGCGGGTGGACACGTGGTGGAGATAGACTTTTTTATCAATGAACAGAGATTGGGAAACGGCCTGATAGGAGAGCTCCCGTCCGAACTCGGAAACCTGACCGAACTCCGTGTCCTGAGCATCATGGGTGACAACCTGACCGGCCCCATACCTCCGGAACTGGGGAACCTCAGCAAGCTCGAAGAAATCGACCTCTGGGCAAACGCATTAACCGGGGGAATACCAGCTGAGCTCGGAGGCCTTGAAAACCTTAAATCTCTCGGCCTCAGCAGCAACCTGTTGTCCGGAGAAATACCTCCGGAACTTCAGAATCTAACTGATCTCGAAGGCCTCGGTTTAAGCTCAAATCATTTCAGCGGGAGCATCCCATCATGGATGGGAAATCTGACCAAGTTGAAAGGCCTTGGACTTTCCGGCAATCGATTGACTGGCCCTATTCCGCCGGAATTGGGCAATTTGACAAAACTCGAACGACTTGGCCTGGATGAAAATGAATTGACAGGTCCGATACCATCGGAACTGGGCAACCTGACTAACCTTCAGGCTCTTGGCCTTCGTACTAACAAATTGAGCGGCCCGATACCACCCACATTTGGAAAACTGACCGAACTCGACGGCCTGGATCTCTCCCGCAACCATTTAACCGGAGAGATCCCACCGGAGTTGGGAAACCTTACCTGGATAATGTTCCTGGTTCTTGAATACAACAATCTGACAGGCCCTATACCTGTAGAGCTGGGTGATCTGGAACATGTGCAAAACCTGAACCTCAATTCCAATAATCTCAGCGGCGACCTGCCGTCCTGGCTGGAAAATCCGCCATCAAGTTATTTCTGGATTGACCTTCGTTACAACCGCCTATATGCGTCAGACAGTAAAGTCCTGGCATCTATGGAGAACTGGCACGACGGTAAATTCCTTTCCACCCAGACCCTGCCACCTGAGAACATCTCCGCCGAGACGGTAATGGATTCGGGACAGGCTGAAAACCGGATCAGGGTATCGTGGGACCAGATTGCCTACCTGGATGATCCCGGAGGCTACCAGGTTTTCTACCGCAAAGATAAAATGAGAAGGCTGGTCAATCCTGAGCGTGATAGGATCAAGCTCTAACCTTAACCGCAGTCACCCAGAGGGGCTGCAAAAGAAAGGAGACCAGCCATGAAAAACGGTATCACAATTGGAATGGATTTGGGTGATAAATTTCACATTGCGGTAGCGTTCGATTCGGAAGGTAATGAATTAGGATCGACCGAGGTACGCAACACCAAGAGTGGAATCAAGAAGTATTTTCGGGAGTACGAAGGTGCGACGGTGGCGATGGAGGCTGGTACGCATTCTCCCTGGATCAGCCGATTCCTCACCGAGGAACTGAACTGTCGTGTTCATGTAGGCAACCCGCGCAAACTGCGTTTCATTTGGGACAGTAACGACAAGTCTGATGAACGAGACGCACGAATGCTGGGGCTGGTATGTCGAGTTGAGCCCAGATTACTTTCTGTGTTGCATCATCGCAGCCGCCAGGCGCAGGCGGATCTATGCGTAATCAAATCGCGGAATAAGTTGGTGCAGGTGCGCACTCAATTGGTCAACCATGCGCGAGGATTGGTGAAATCTATAGGAGAACGTCTTCCTAAGTGCAGCGGTGCGAGTTTCTCTCGACGTTGTGCCGATTGCATACCGGAGGAGCTTGAGCTGGCATTGAGGCCGATACTGGAATCCATCACCGCATTAAATGGGAAGATCAAGGAACTGGATGAGAGTATTCTCTTGATGAGCCGGGATCAATACCCAGAGACTGCCCTGTTGTTGCAGGTTCCCGGGGTTGGACCTGTAACAGCACTTACGTTCATACTGACTTTTGAAGATCCGTCACGATTTGAAAAGAGCCGGCAAGTAGGTCCGTTTTTGGGACTTGTTCCAAAACGTGACCAGTCCGGTACGAACGACAAGCAACTACACATCACCAAGGCGGGCAACACCTACCTTCGGCAACTATTGGTCAATTGTTCTCACCATATTCTTGGGCAGTATGGACAGGATAGTTTATTGCGTCGTCATGGGCAGGCCATAGCGGCCAGGGGTGGTAAAAACGCGAAAAAGCGAGCCGCAGTCGCAGTGGCCCGGAAACTAGCAGTGTTACTTCATCATTTATGGGTGAGCGGCGAGGAGTATGAGCCTTTTTACAATGCGCTGTCCCAAAAGGCAGCATGAATTAGAAAAGAATTTGCACGACGGATTTTTATGATATCAGGTAAAGGTTCTTAATCATGAACACCAGATCAAAAACCAATGTCTCGTCCAGGGGAGTGCGGTCTGCGTCTTGCACCGGTTGCCTGCCGGCAACGCAGAACGAGTGCGCCGCAAAGATAGCACCCCCTAACTGCGGATATTACTATGCACCGGGGCAAATGGCAGCCTCTTAAAGAGTGCGGATGGAAGTGTGACGATAAAAGACTTTTGGGTTCTGGGTAACAATGTTGAGGTCCGTTGGGGATAAAGAAAGGCAATCCTTGTATGAAACTAGCGGATACCTGATTTTTGGGGCCTATTCGACGATCCTGGAGTGGAATCTGAACATCCTCGAAGAAAAAGGTAATCCGTGAACGGATTTTTATTGACAAGCCTTCTCATGGAAGACGGTGAGGAGGAATTCAGTTACGGCGGCATGACCAAGGACAAGGGCACCAACGAATTCACGGTCTCAAATCTCGATCCGGGCGCTGAATATGAATTCCACGTGCAATCTGTAACCTGGAACCATGGATGGAACGGAAACATCCTTTACAGCGAAGACAGCAATACAGCGGAGGCTTCGGCCGGAACCCTGCACCGGGCCTTTATCCCGGCCTGGAAACAGTCTCCGGATTATTTCACCGGGGTGGTTGCCGCCAATTTCGGGGACGGGGCCTTCGATCTCACCCTGACCGCCTGGGACGAAAACGGTCACCAGGAATCCCTGGGTTCCAATCCCTCTACCTGTAACATTGCTCCCAATCGCCAGCAAAGCCTGGTCGGGGTGAGTTTTTCAACGGAAACCCGGCTCACCATGATTTTTCCTGGATCGAGCTGAGCGTTACCGAGCCGGAGCCTGGGGAGCATGTTCCTGTTCGGGGCCGCTGACACCTCCCTGCTGGACGGGGCCGAAGCCCAGGCCCACTACTCCAAAAAACTCTACTTCACCCGTCCCTTTGAAGAATTGTTCCTGGCCGGGCGGGACCCGGAAATGCAGATGTGCATTGTCAATCCAACCGATGAGGAGGTTGACCTGGTCTGCTGGATGAGGGGCACGGACAGGCAATTCGGGAAGGCCTACACCATTCCGCCCCGGGGATTTATCAAGGGAACCGCCAGGGACCTGATCCCCAATTTCTACGATGTTGTCAAAGGCTACATTGAAATCGATGTGACCGGCGGCCCCGGGGTCATCGGCTTCTCCCGGATTGAATTTCCGGGTCCCCGAACCGCCCTGGGACTGAACGCGGCCGAAGCCCACCAGTCCCAGAAGATGTACAGTGCCCAGCTGGCCCACGGGGCGGGCATCGTCACCAACCTGCAGCTGGTGAATACCAATTCCGGGCTGCGAAACGTTAAACTTACTCCCATAGCCGATGACGGAAGCCTGCTGGCCGCCCCGGTCTGGGTGCCCTTACTACCGAAGAAAGCATACAACGCCGACCTGGGAACCCTTTTCAAGCTGAACCCCGGAGAAGGAATCCTGACCGGATCCCTGGTAGTCGAAAGCTTTGGCCGGGGTGTGATCGGAGACATTATCTTCGCCCAGGGAGAAACACTTGAATACGCCATGGCCATTCCCCTGCAACATGAGCTGTTCCGTGAGGCGGTGTTCAACCACATCTCCAACCTCTCAACCGTGTTTACCGGATTTGCTTTCTTCAATCCCGGGGAGGAGATCGCCGAGGTGACAATCGAAGCCTTCGGAGTGGACGGCGAGGTTGAGGCGGAGAAAATGCTCAATCTCGGACCGGGTGAAAGGATAGCCAGGACCCTGACTGATCCCGACATCTGGCCCGATTTCCCGGAGCAGTCCGGTGGATACATAAGGATTCAAAGCGATCAGCCCATCGCCGGACAGCAGCTTTTCGGTGACCGCGCGCTTCGCTACATGGCCGCCGTGCCTCCGACGGTTGTACCATAGCGTGCCAAGGACATCCTGCCCTTGGTCTTTTATTCACCGGCACGCTCAACAACCGGGATCGGGGACATTAAGGCAATGGCGCAAGGATTCAGGGGGTTTTGTTATTGGCCTCGTTGCGGCATGGCAGCCCTGCGTGTTTTGTCGTTCTGAATGGAAACATTACTGTCACCCCTCCGGGGTTCAAATATGTTGGGTGTCTCTCCCTTACCCCAGGCTCCTCCGAACCTTCGGTTCTTCGTCAACTGGGGCTATTAACGACCACGCCTCCGGCGTTCTCTGCGGTTTTGCCAAGGCCCTACGGAGTAACTTCAGTCGAACCGATCAAGTTGCCGCCAGAGGGCGTTGGGAACGCCAATTCAATCAAAGACGCTGAAAGCGTCAACAACAAGTCCCCCGAATCCTTTGCTGGATCCGGGGCAGGCCGGGCCGTCAGGTCCGGATATTAAATAGCCCGGGGTGGAGCCTCCCGCAGCTCGAAGAGCGCGGGACGGAACCCTGGGAAAAAGTGACGCCCCGAAACACACCCTCTCCCCAATTCCCGCGAGCGCTGAAGGTGCGAGCGGAAATATTAACGCGGCACCTTTATTTCAGCCGATCTGAAGATCGGCATTGAAATCAACGGCTCCGAAGGTGGCAACTACAATCGATTACGGATACGACAACGACGACGATAGCCGCTTCGCTGACAACGACAACGGGCGTTCAGGAAAACTGGAAGTTACCGGCCAAGGACCAGAGGCACTGTGGCTGGAGCGGGCGGCTCCAGTAACTCCAGACTACGACCCGGAGGCTCCCCGTCGGGAGCGTAGATTTCCTGATCTGCATTAGCGACTTCCGCCGGGAACGGAAAGCAGGGCTGCTTCCGGCCACGTTCGACATTTATTCCACCTTCCCCCTGAAATCAGATTTATTGACCCAGCCGGTGTTCATTTCTTCACCGTTGGTGTAGCGGGTGTAGAAATCCTTTCCGCTAGGATCGGCATAGGGGTACTTCTCATATTCATAGCCCCGGCCCAGCATGCGAAGATCTCCCTGCGCAGTCAGTTCCTGCTCCATGCGTTTCCGCAGGGACTCCTTCTTTGCTGAATACCCTGGATCTTCGGCCAGGTTGTTCATGCAGTCTTGATCGGTAACGATGTTGTAAAGTTCTTCCGGGGGACGTTTATCAAAAGCCATTTCCCAATACTTCCTGGTGCCCGCACTGTCCCGTGCATCCAGGCACACGGTTTTCGTAGGCGATCCGTCACAGTTCAGGTAGCCGGTTTCCGGGTTGCCGGCCGGCCATCGTCCGGTTTCAAAATTCTTCACGTAGAGAAATTCACCAGATACAATACCTCGAATGGGATAGCCCTGGTCCTCAGGGCGTCCGATGTCATGGCGTTCCTTTCCTATCAATACAAAATCCCGGTCCGGATCAACTACACCGGTATCTCCCGACCGGAAAACCGATGCCAGGCTCCTGCCCTGTACCGTCTGCATTCCGGCTTCTTCCGAAGAAATTCCGGCCAGTTCCAGGATGGTCGGGGCCAGGTCTATAAAGGAAACCAGGTCATCCACCTGCCGGCCCGGATTCTTGATGCCGTCTCCCCACATCATGGCCAGGGGAAGATGATTGGAATACTCGTATTCCTGCCCTTTTATGCGGGGGAACGGCATGCCGTTGTCAGCAGTCACGATCACCAGGGTATTAGCCAGATCCCCAGACGCTTCCAGCTGGTCCAGCATTCGCTGCAAGTGTTTATCGAAATATTCCACTTCGTAGGCATAATCAAGCAGGTCAGTACGGACGGTCTCATTATCCGGCCAGAAGGGATAAACCCTGTCTATATCAGATGTCTTCTTGCCGCCCTTTTCTATTCCGGAGCCGTACTCGTATCTGCGGTGGGGTTCACGGCATCCATACCAGAAACAGAAGGGCTCTCCTTCCGGCCTGGCGGCCAGGAAATCTTCAAAGTTCCCGGCATAGTCACAATTGCTGATTCCTGATGCCGGGGGCTCGGTTGTTTTCTCGTCAAAGGCCTGCCCGGTAAGCCGGCGTTCTTTCCCGTTTATCTCGCCAGGCACACCCGGAGCCCAGCCCTTGGCCGTATATCCGGTAAAGTATCCGTTCTCGGTCAGGACTTCGGGATAGGTCCTGAATTTTTCCGGGAAATAACACCAATGATTGACCGCGTCCTCAAGCTGCCAGGAATTCCGTCCGGTCAGGATACAGGCCCGGGAAGGGGCACATTTAGCGTTGGGGGTATAGGCCCGGTTGAACAGGATTCCGTTGGCGGCCACCCGGTCAAAAGCCGGGGTCTTTACCCAGTTGCATCCATAGGCGCTCATGTGCTGCCAGGTAGCGTCATCCGCGATACAAAACAGTATATTCGGCCGTTTTGCCCCTGTCTCCGGAGCCCTAGCGCAGGCCGATAAGCCAAGCGCGGATGCCGCGGCAGCCGCTCTATGTAAAAATTCCCTTCGTTTCATCTCTGCAACTCCTCAACTCAATCAACCCAGAAGGTTGTATCATTTATCAAGCATCACCGGCTGGGTCCAGGCCATGTTTCCGTTGGAATCAATGATCTTCGCCCGCACGTACATTTCATCCCCGGAAAATTTATAAACCGCGGGGCTGGAAACCTCTTCTCCGAGGACCTTACCCTCTTTGCCTATGAAAAGCACCCGGTATTTTGTATTTGTATTTTCCTTGATCTCTACCCTTATTTCCTCCTGGTTCGCCCGGTAATCGGCAAGCTCGACTCCGTTGGAAGCATAAAAATCGCCCTTTTCCAGGCCGTCAAGGATCGCTTCGACGGAAAGCTCCGCCGCCCTGACCACTACCCAGGCCTGGCCGGGGCGGGCCGCTTTCCGGTTCTCCGGCTGGCGGAAGGTATGGGCGTCGTCAACTCCCATTCCATACATCAGTTTCCCGCTTGAAAGGACCTCATCCCACATTTCTTCAACACTGGGACTGCCTCCTCCCCCGAGGTTATTGACAGCCGGATGTCCGCTGAACACTTCAAACAGCAGGCATCCTTTTACCTGCTTTAAATCATCGGCGGTCAGGGCCCAGACAAAATTGGGATGGTTGATGTGCACCAGGGCGGAAGAAGCCCTAATGGCATCAATATTATTCTGCAGGGTTTCCACAATTGTGCTTCCGCCCTGGGGAAGCACGTTGTAGTCGGGATTCAAGGCATTCAAGTGGATTGGTTTGCCGTCACATCCGTCGCTGACCTCATCCCCCTTGATTACCAGGTAGCGCCCTTCCTTGCCATAAAGTTCATTCAGGGCGTCCACGTCTGTCAGAAAATTATGGTCGGTTATTACGAGAAAATGGTAGCCATGCTCCCGGTACCACCTGGCGACCTCATCGGAGAAGCTGTCCCCGTCACTGTTCAGGGTATGGGTGTGGGTGTTCCCCTTGTACCAGTGCAGGCTATCTGCTTTTTGGTTCGGCTGGGCCTGGAGTCCACCGGATAATAATGGCAGTAACAGGAATGTGAAAAATATCTTCAGGCCTGAAAAACAATACTTCTGTTGCATTGGATTATCTCCTGTCCGCGTTGGCAGAAATGCTTCGCGGTAAAAAACAAAATTTCCCCGAAATCCACGGCTCTCTCAAGTAAACCAAACGGGATTCTGGCGGACTGGTGAACAAGATTTCAAATCTGTCTATAATCCTAAGGTATTTGGTTAAGGTATACCATTATCTTCAGTTATTCTTCCACAATATTTTTGGGATTGTGACGCTACCGCTATTCAATGGCTGTCGGCCATGAAAACCACGCCCCTTCTTCCGCCATGATTCACCTGGACAGTACAACTGAATTTCAAGGATAATGATTAGCATGAAAGCAGCTGTATTAACCGGAATCAAGCAAATAGAAATAGTTGACGTACCTGAACCAGCGCCGCCTTCTGACTTGGAAGTCCTGCTGCAGGTAAACATGGTTGGGGTCTGCGGATCTGATGTGCATTACTTCACTGAGGGAAAAATCGGGACACAGAATGTCACCTTCCCCTACCGTATTGGACACGAATTTTCCGGCACAGTGCTGGAAACCGGAAGGGCTGTCACCAGCCTTAACCCGGGTGACCGGGTGGCGGTTGATCCGGCAGTAGCCTGCGGAGCGTGTGACCAGTGCCTTGCGGGACGGGAAAACACCTGCCGCAACATCAATTTCCTGGGTTGCCCTGATGAACTGGCGGGATGTTTGTGCGAGAGAATCGTCATGCCTGAATCCTGCTGCATTCTGCTTCCTCAAGAATTGTCCCTTGGTGAAGGCGCGCTGGTGGAGCCTCTTTCAGTCGGGATGTACGCGGTTGAACACCTTTCCGGCATAAAACCCGGCCAGGCTGTCGGGATTCTCGGCTGCGGACCTATCGGTCTGAGTGTCCTGCTTCCACTTGCCCATAAAATAGGCATAAAAAAAATCTTTGCCACTGACCGCATCGACAGCAGGCACCAGGTTGCCGGCAAACATGGAGCATGCTGGACCGGCAATCCTGATAATGAAGATGTTACTGGAACAATCCTGGAACACGAGCCCAACGGGCTCGATATGGTATTCGACTGCTGCGGCAAGCAGGAAGCATTGGACCAGGCCGTGGAAATGCTCAAACCGGGAGGCAAGCTGGTGATCATAGGCATTCCGGAAACACCCAGGATTTCTTTTGCCATGGACCGGATCCGTAAAAAGGAACTCTGCATTCAAAACGTCAGGCGCCAGAATGATTTCGTCAAACCAGCCATAGATTTCATAGCCGCTGGTAATGACGTGAGTTTCATGATCACCCACACCTTCCCACTGGAAAAGTCGGGGGAGGCTTTCACCCTGGTGTCAGATTACGGAGACGGGGTAATCAAGGCCATGGTACAAATCGACATCTGACCGCCAAATTGTTCTGTATTCAGTGGAGCTGTCTTCAAGCTCGCATCCGGCAAAATCAACTGTTGCTGCTGCCAATAATGAATCAACAGCTGGAATTGATCCCTACGGTCCAAGAATTTTTTCAGGTAAATGACAGCTGGAATTGAGAAAATAAGCCGGTCAATACCCTGTTGAAACTGACAGAACTTAGCAATTCGAATCCTTAAGGATAAAAACCATCGAATTACAATCACTGCCGGGATAGGTAAAAAGAATGGCTGAGACAGAATTATCAGAATTTCCTGGAAATTTAATTGAAAGACTTAGGATGTCCAACAGGCTTTTCATGGCCTTGTCCATGGCTCTCTATACCGCGGCCGTGGTCTTTTCTGCCTTCCATCATGAACCCTGGCGTGATGAAGCCCAGGCCTGGCTGTTAACCAGGGATTACGATCTCCTTTTCATGTTCAACTCCATCTCATACGACGGCCATCCGCTGCTGTGGCATTTGATACTCCACCCTTTCGCCAAACTTGGATTTCCTTATTACACAATGTTTATCATCCATATATGCATTGCAGTGGCCGCCGTATTTCTTTTTCTGAGATTCGCCCCGTTTTCCAGAATGACAAAGGTGTTTTTCATCTTTTCGTACTTCATGTCATATGAGTATTCAATCATTGCCAGAAACTACTGCATCGGCATCCTGCTGATGTTTGCCATAGCCAGTTTTTACAGGAATCGCTTCGACAGGCCCTTCACCTATGCCTTGCTGATCATCCTTCTCGTTAATGCAAATGTACACAGTCTCTTTATTGGAAGCGCCCCTGATATTCATCTATTTTCTTGAAATCCTGGCTGATAAAAAACTCGACCGAATCAAATTGTCCGCCATCTCACTTATGTCAGCCACGGTACTGGGCCTGGTGCTTTTATTCCTGAAAGAACCGGAAAAAACCTATTGGGGAACGAATTATTTTCGCCCCTTCAATTCCATTACGGCTTTCAATAAAATGCTCCTTCCTTTCCAGGGATTTGAAAGGGAGGCCCAGATCTGTTTCGCCCTGGCGATTGTGTCTATTGTTTTACTGTCTTTTCTGAAAAAACCCTATGTTCTGCTTTGTTTTCTTCTTTCAGGTTCCGCCCTGACTTATGTATTCATCTTCAAGAAGGGCCAGCTGCGGCACCAGGGCCTGGTCTTGATCTTGATACTGTTCACCCTGTGGATAAGCTCTTATTACAAAGAAAAGGATTTCAGATTATTCACAGGGATAAACAGCCCCTCCATACAGAGAGCATTGATAATCATCATCAATTTTTGTCTTTTTGTATCAATCGGAGTGGCGGCAAGAGTTCATTACCAGGAGTATAAATTTGCATTTTCCGGGGCAAAGGAAGCCGCGGAATTCATCCGGGCCGGGGATTTCAGTGATTATGTCATAGCCTCATATAAATCTCCATCGGCATCTGCATTGCTGCCTTTTCTTCCAGATAGAAGATTCTGGTACCTGGAACGAAAGGAATTTGGAACATTTTTTATTTTTAGAAAAGGAGAATTCACCAGACCCCTGAATAATCAAAAGATCTTGCATCTCCTGGGAGAAAATTTTTCAGGATGTGAAAAATTACTGTTTCTGAGCACCAACCCGATAGAAATAAACAAGGAACATTTCAGGCTGCTCTTTTCCACAAAAGCCCGCATCTTTTACCACCCTGAAGAAAAATTCTTTTTATACAGGATGATATTGCAGCAGCCAGACATCCCAAGCTAATCGGCGCCTCGCATTTGGGTCAAAGCCTTGGCCAGATCACTGATCAAATCATCGCTATTCTCAAGCCCTACAGAAATCCGGATGAGCCCCGGGGCAATTCCCATGGCCCTGAACCTTTCCGGCGAAAGCTCTTTCAGGTAGCTGATTGCCGGCGCGTAAACCAGGCTCTCATGACCTCCCCAGCTCACTCCTATCCCGAATAGCCGCAGGCTGTTAACGAATTTCTTTATTGAATCCAGGTTATCTGAATCGAGCTCGAAACTCATCAGTCCTGAAAAACCACTCATCTGTCTGCGGCCCAGTTCATATTGGGGAAAGGAAGGCAGTCCCGGATAGATCACCCTGCGGATGCCTGTATGGCTTTCCAGGTACTTCGCCACCTTCATTGCGGATGCCTGGTGTTTTTCCATTCGAATCGGAAAGGTCCGGAGGCTCCTGGTTAGCAGCCAGGCTTCAAACGGAGCCATCTTGCCGCCCAGCAGCTGCTGTTCAACCCCGGATATGGAATTGATGTCCTCTTCACTTCCTATAACCACCCCGGAGACAATATCGCTGTGTCCGCCCAGGTACTTGGAACAGGAGTGAACCTCCAGGTCCACACCCATTTCCAGGGGTTTCTGGAACAGCGGAGTTGCCCAGGTATTGTCAATAACCGTATGGATACCCCGGCTTCTGGCCAGCTCAGCCACAGCCCTGATATCCTGCATGGAAAAAACCGCCGTGGATGGGCTTTCAAGGTAAAAAAGAGTTGTATTATCCCGGATGGCTGATCGGAAATCTTCCACATCCTCACCGCAGACCCTGGTCACGCTGATTCCCATTTTTTCAACAAGGTAGGAACCGATAAAACTCCCGGCTGGACCATAGAGAGAATTCAGGGTTACCACATGATCTCCTGCTTGGAGAAAATGGAGTATCGCGGCTGAAATCGCGGCCATGCCTGAGCCCAGGAGTTCCGCCTTTTCTCCACCGGCCAGTGCGGCAATTTTTTCTTCCGCGATCCTGACGGTAGGATTCTGCCCCCGGGTATAAATACAGTTGTTGACCTTATCATCAAAGGCCTCGTCAATCGCGTCCCAGTCTTCAAAGGTAAAAAGAGAATTCTGGAAAATCGGGGAAACAACCGCTCCCCGGTTTTCCCGGCGATCCTCTCCAAAGTGAGTAACCAGGGTCTCAGGGCTCAGTTTCTTGGATTCCATTCCATTTATTCTCCATGTTCACTAAATTCACTTGGCCGGCTGGTCCTTCCTGTAAAAACAGCCTATGCCCGTAACCGCCAGCAAGGGCGCCACTGCCAGGTTCACAAGCGACATCAGCTGCCAGTGCCAGTAGTCAGTGAACGGGACCCCCAGCATCGATACAGAGAAGACAACCCCGGCATGCCAGGGAATGATGCTGACCATCATGGTACCGTAATCCTCCAGTGAACGGGACAAAACCTGCCTGGGGATCCCCAGCTGATCGAACCTCTCCTTGAAAGCATCCCCGATAATAAAAATAGTGGCATACTGATTACAGGTGATCGAGGTTGTCGCGATAGTGGCCAGCAGGGAGGTGAGTACTGTTCCCGGCCTGCTCCCTGCCTTACCCATAATCCTGTCAACAATGATCGGCATGGCTTTTATGTGATCAAGGGCTCCAATAAATATAAAAACCACGAACGTCAGCACCACGAGTTCCACCAGCTCATAAATCCCTCCCCGGTTCAGCAGCGTTGCCGCCAGGGGAGCCGCCCCTTCGGTCCAGCCGGCCATTTCAACATTAAACCCCGAAACCAGCGACACCAGGATATCGGAAACGGTATATTCCTGGAACAAAAAAGACAATACGCACGCTGAAAAAATCGAACAGGCCATTACTGGAATGGCTGGTTTCTTTTTCAGGGATCCTCCCAGGACAACCAGGGGAGGTATCAAGAGAAATATGTTGAAATTGAACAGATCCCTGAGTGATTCAAGCAGTCCCAGGGAGGCTTCTTCAGCTCCGCTTCCGGCAGCCGGAGCATAAACAAAACCCAGGACCAGGTAGGCTGATCCAGCAACCAGTGCGGCAGGTAGTGTAGTGTAAAGCATGGACCTGATATGGTCATAGAGCCCGACCTCAACAGTCATCGCCGCCAGGTTGGTGGTATCGGAAAGCGGAGAGAGCTTATCCCCGAAGTAAGCGCCCCCGATAATTGCTCCCGCGGTTATCCCCAGACTCGCGTCCAGGGCCGTGGCAATGCCTATAATAACCACTCCTATGGTCCCGATTGAACCAAAAGAGGTTCCGGTCAGGGTCGAAAAAACTAAAGGAACCAAAAAGGCCAGCAGGTACAGGATATTGGGATGGATTATCTTGATTCCGTAGTAGACAAGCATCGGAATGGTTCCGCAGATTATCCAGCTGGATATGATCACCCCGATGGAAAACAGGATAAAAAACGCCGGAAGGGCCCTTCCCAGTTTGTCGGTTATGCTTTTCTGGACTTCTTCCCACCGGAATCCCAAGAGCCTCAATTCCGCGATCGTAAATGCCGAAGCGCAAATAAAGATTATTTCCAGCGGAAAGGCGTCCTGGTCCAGTAATCGCGGCCTCAGTATCAGGCTGTAAGAAATGAGGATCAGAAGAAATACTACCGGCAATACCACCTGCCAAAGTTTCAATTCTCCCAGCTTTCCTGTCCTCAACTCATTTCTCATTTCATAATTCAATTCATGCTTTTTTATGGTTGAACAATATACAGGTAAAATCCTGTTGAGGCTAACCCGTTTTTCAGTAACACTGGGAACTCACCCCTGGCAGGATTCCCCTAATGCTGTCTATGAAAGAACCATTAAGATCCTTTGGGAACATGATGATCACAACCCGAAACACTGCTCGATCAAATATCCTTATCCTTTATGGAGTCTCCATTATTCTCCAGGTAGCACCCGATCCCGGTTACGGCGAATAATGGGGCAATGACCAGGTTTATCAGGGAAATCAACTGCCAATGCCAGTAGTCACTATGCTGGATCCCCAGGGTAGCTACGATAAAAATCGAGGTTGTTGTCCAGGGGACAATACTTTCCAGCATGGTTCCATAGTCTTCAATTGAACGGGAAAGGACCTTGCGGGGAATCCCCATGCGGTCATAGCGGTCCTTGAAGGCATCTCCAATAATAAAACTTGTCGCGTACTGGTTGGAGGTCATGGAACTGGAGATTCCGGTGGAAAAAAGAGACACCAGGATCGTTCCCGACCTGGAATTCACGGAGCGCAGCAGGCGTTCCACGATAATAGGCATGGCCTGAATGTGGTCCAGTGCTCCGATAAAAATAAATACTATAAAGGCAATAATTATCGGTTCCTCCAACTCATAGAGCCCCCCCCGGTTCAGGAGGACGGCGGCGTGCGCGGGAATTTGCGCCATCCAGGGAGCCATATCCGTGCTGAATCCGGTATTCAGGGAGGTCACGATATCAGCCAGGCTGAACCGCTGGGTGAACAGGGCCAGGAGGACAGCGGAAAATACTGAAGTCATCAGGACTGGTATGACCGGTTTTTTACCAAAGGATCCCCATAGCACTATGGCGGGTGGAATTAGAAGCAGCAGGTTGAAGCTGAAAATCCCTTCCAGGGAGACAAGCAGTGCCTCGGCTGATTCCATTCCGCCATCGGTTAAAGCAGGAGGACGCACAAAACCGAGGACGGTATAACATGCCGCGGCCAGAAGGAAAGAAGGAAAGGTGGTGTACATCATGGAGCGTATATGGTCGTAGAGGTTGATTTCAACTGCCAGGGCCGCCAGGTTTGTAGTATCGGACAAAGGGGAAATCTTGTCCCCAAAATACGCGCCTCCGACAACGGCCCCCGCCGTGATGCCCAAATCCGCTCCCATTGCCGTGGATACCCCCATGAAAACGACTCCTATGGTGCCTATGGAGCCGTATGAGGTTCCAGTCATGGTGGAAAATATGACTGGAACCAGAAAGGCCAGGAGGTAAATGATATTTGGATGAATCAGTTTGATCCCGTAATACACGAGCATCGGAATGGTGCCGCTCACAATCCAGCTGGAGATTATGATTCCGATAGCAAACAGTATAAAAAAAGCCGGCAAGGCCTGGGTAAGCTTATCGGTGATACTCTTAAGGACTTCTTCCCAGCTGAAACCAAGCAGTATCAATTCGATAATTGTGAAAGCAGCCGCTGAGATGAACACGATCTCAAGAGGCAGGGGCTCAAGGGCAAGGAACCTGGGTCTCAGGATCAGGCCGTAAGCTATTATCGACAGCAGGAATCCCACGGGAAGCAATGCATGCCACAACCGTAGATTCCTGGTTCTTTCATCACTCAATTAAGCTCTCCCGGATCATCCCGGGCCGGAATTCCGGGAAGGCTGCTCTCTCAGGAGAGCGCCCGTGCAACCGCTGCCAGGGCATGAAGCTCGGTAGTATCGTACAACTTGACGGAACAGTCTTTCCTTTCAACAAGCAGGGGAATTTCGGTGCATCCCAGGATCATGCCCTCAGCGCCTTTTTTAACCAGGCCGGCCATGATTTCCCTGAATCTGTTGCGGGTTTCATCCAGGAACACCCCGGCACACAATTCAGAGAAGATGACCTCATGGATATAATCCATATCTTCGCTGGAAGGCGTTACGATTTCAATCCCCTTCTGGCCCAGCTTTTCCCTGCAGAAATCCTGCTGCATGGTGGGATTGGTCCCAAGTAATCCCGCGCAGTTAACTCCATCCCGGACCAACGCGTCAGCAGTGGCATCAGCAATATGCAGGATCGGAATGGAGATTGCCTTCTGGATCTCAGGGGCAAGCTTATGCATGGTATTGGTGCAGATTAAAATAAATTCAGCTCCAGCGCTTTCCACCTTTTGGGCCGCGCCGGAAAGAATCTCAGTCACACCCTTCCAGTCGCCTTCGGCCATCAGGCCTTCTACTATGCCAAATTCAACACTGTACATGCAGAGCTGTGCCGAGTGAAGCCCTCCCAGACGGGCCCTGACGGCTTCGTTCATAATCCTGTAATAGCTGGCGGTTGACTCCCAGCTCATTCCCCCGAGCAGTCCGATAGTTTTCATTAAATAATCTCCTTACAGAATGAAATCATAACAGGTAGCCTGAAAACGTAAAACCTGGGAAGCAAAAAAAATGATACCGGCCGGGATTTTCCTCATCAATCCCGGAGGAAGAAAAAATCCAGTTACGAGACACGGCCCGGGATGGTAATATTAAATATAACTGGGAATAAACGGATACGATCCGGGATGATCCCCTGAAGAATTAACCGGATCTTAAAAGGAAAACATAACGTTATGAAGAAAATACTTCTGATTCTGATTATTATGGCTTTGGGATCTCCCTTTATCCTCTCCCTTGATAACGCCGACGTCGTCGGGATATGGAACTGCAAAACTGACACCGAACAGAGCCTGGATTTCAAACTGACACTTTTCGAAAAAAACGGCCGCCTGTTTGGTAAATACAACACCGAAAATCAGGAAATGATCCTGCACTATATCCGAATCCTCAACGATGAACTGCGTTTCCAGACTGAAGCCAGGGGTTTAAAAATCAAATATCGGGCAACAGTTGAAGACAACAAAATCAACGGAAGCATCAGCACCAAAGATCTGGTCGTGGAATTCAGTGGAACAAAGTTACAGCCTGAAGATAAAAATTCGCCTTCCGCCCCGGCCATTCCCATGGGGGGAGGAAACATTCCAAAATCAGGAGAGTAATTCACCCTGGGCCTAAAAACCAAAAACAGAAACAGGAATCATTATTGAGGATTTAAGCGAACTGGAAGTTCCTCAGGATTTTCCGGAAAGGCCCAATTTTACCAGAACAAATTCGGACAGCTTCATGCCTGGGGATACTTCAAATAATATTCGATTGTGTACAAAAACTCCTCCCGATTTCCGCTTCACCTTGACAGTACGTCGAGCAGACCGAAAGAGCATAACCCAGTCCGGATGGATGTATACGCCACCACGGCAGTCAATTGGTGAGAAACGCGGGCTAAATGGGTTCTATTTGTAACCCTTCTCTCCCTTGAATGATTTACTGAAAAGGAACTGGTTATGAAAACATCAATTAAATTCCTGCTATGCCTGTCACTGTCAGTTTGTCCTTTGTCTTTTCTCAATGCCCGGGATACTGAATCCAGCCCGGTTGATTACGTTAATAATCTTATGGGGACGGATTCAGAATTCAGTCTCTCCAGCGGAAACACCTACCCTGCTATTGCCGTGCCATGGGGAATGAATTTCTGGACCCCCCAGACGGCAAAAATGGGAGACGGCTGGGTATATGCTTATGACTCCCATAAAATCAGGGGTTTCAAGCAAACCCACCAGCCCAGCCCCTGGATAAATGATTACGGACAGTTTTCGCTGATGCCCATGACCGGAGACCTGAAGCTGGATGAAGACGAAAGAGCCAGCTGGTTCTCCCACAAGGCTGAGATCTCTTCACCCCACTATTACAGCGTATACCTGGCCGATTATGATGTGACCGCCGAAATTACCCCCACTGAGAGGGCGGCCATGTTCCGGTTCACCTTTCCCGAGTCAGAGAAATCATGGATCGTAATCGACGCCTTTGACCAGGGTTCCTACATCAAGGTGATCCCGGAAGAAAACAAGGTCATCGGTTACACTACCCGCAACAGCGGGGGTGTACCTGAAAATTTCAGAAACTACTTCGTTCTCGAGTTTGAAACCAGCTTTTCTGGAATCCCTGGTCTGGAATGGATTCCAGCCGGTAAAAGGCCTCCTGGAACTGGAGGGGGGTCACGCCGGATGCGCCCTTCAATTCAAAACCGGTTCCGGAGAGCGGGTAGTCGCCCGGGCGGCCTCCTCGTTTATCAGCTTCGAACAGGCTGAGATAAATCTCAGGGAAGTTGGGGAGGATGATTTTGACAAGGTTCGGGAAAACGCCAAAACCACCTGGAACCGTGAACTGTCCAGGATCAAGGTCGATGGCGGATCAAAAGACCAGGTCCGAACCTTTTATTCCTGCCTCTACCGTACCCTCCTGTTTCCCAGAAAGTTTTATGAAATCAGCGAATCAGGTGATATCCTGCATTACAGCCCTTACAATGGAGAAGTGCTTCCCGGATATATGTTTACCGACAACGGATTCTGGGACACGTTTCGGGCGGTGTTCCCGTTCTTCAACCTGATGTACCCGGACCTGAATGAGAAGATCCAGGCAGGGCTGGTCAATGCTTACCGGGAAAGCGGTTTCCTGCCGGAGTGGGCCAGCCCCGGCCACCGGGACTGCATGATCGGCTCCAATTCCGCCAGTTTAATCGCGGATGCCTGGCTCAAAGGCGCCCGGGGTTATGACATCAACATCCTTTATGAAGCGGTGCTGAAAAACACCAGGGAGGAAGGGCCGGTAAGCTCGGTTGGCAGGCTGGGAGCGGATTATTACAACCAACTGGGCTATGTGCCTTACGATGTCGGAATAAATGAAAGCGCCGCCCGCACCCTGGAATACGCGTATGCTGACTTTACCATCTATAAATTGGCCCTGGCACTGAACCGCCCCCGGGAGGAGATCGATCTGTTTGCCCGCCGATGCCAGAATTACCGGAACCTTTTCGATCCGGAAACCATGCTTATGAGAGGAAAGAACCAGGACGGAAGCTTCCAGTCCCCCTTTAATCCCTTCAAGTGGGGTGACGCCTTCACCGAGGGCAACAGCTGGCATTACACCTGGTCGGTTTTCCATGATATCCAGGGACTTATTGACCTCATGGGAGGAAGGGGAAATTTCACGCGGATGCTTGATTCCGTGTTCACCGAACCTCCGATATTTGACGACTCCTATTATGGATTCACCATCCATGAAATAAGGGAGATGCAAATTATGAACATGGGTAACTATGCCCACGGCAACCAGCCAATACAGCATATGATCTACCTCTACAATTATGCCGGGGAACCCTGGAAAGCACAGCAGCGTGTGAGGCAGGTTATGAATCGTATGTACCAGGCAACCCCGGACGGTTACTGCGGAGACGAGGATAACGGCCAGACCTCTGCCTGGTATGTTTTTTCAGCCCTGGGATTCTACCCGGTATGTCCGGGAACCGACCAGTATGTGCTGGGAGCCCCCCTCTTCAAAAAGGCGACCTTGGCTTTGAAAAACAACAAGCAGTTGATAATCAACGCTCCCGACAACAGCGATAAGAATTTCTATATTGATGAAATCAAAATCAACGGAGAGACATGGGATAAAAACTGGCTGAGCCACCAGTCCCTGATGAAAGGCGGAAGGCTCGAGTTCAGCATGGTTCCGGAGCCTGACAGGACCAGAGGCACCCGAGACGAAGCCTTCCCCTACTCTTTTTCTGTTGCCAACGAAAAATAGATGAAGTGATCCTGAAATATCCTGATACTTTTTCGTAGTAATAAAAAACAATTCTAACTATCTGGATAATCCTAAGGATTGGACGAGTGTCTACCCTGGAAACCTCCAGGACTGAAAGGGATTCTTTGCTATGAAAAAGATTTGTCTCTTAATGCTTGTTTTCACTATTGGCGTATCTGTGATCCTGGCTGCGTCACCGGCGGCTGGGTCCTGGGACTGCAAAAGCTCAGGAGATAGAGAATTTTCCTTCACCCTCACCTTCGTTGAAGCTGACGGCACTCTGAGCGGCACCATGGTCAGCGAAAGAGGAGAAAGGGCGTTATCAGAGGTCAAATGCGAGGATGGAGTAGTCACCGCGAAAATGGAAACTCCCAACTTCACAATGAATTTCAAGGCAGAAATTGACGGGGACAGCCTTACCGGATCCATGTCCAATGACAGGTTCGAAAGAACCTTCAGCGGCACCAGGAAATAACCCGGGAGCGGGTAGTTCAAGGTTCAAAATTGCCGTTGCTCCGGAGCGTTTGAACAGGGCCCGGAGGACGGCAGGACCTGGCCCGGGGTCAGCGGCAGCAAACCCTGGGCCCTGGAAGACCTTGCGGAAGATAAATAGCCCTGGAGGGGCAACCCCACCTGTCTCCCCGGTAGGGAATTATAAATTTAAAGGCTTTCCAGGATAATTTTCTGGCCGGACTCCAGGTTTTCAATTATCAGGATCCCCTGATTTGCAGTCATCTGGTTTTCAGACACCCCTTCCACGCTGCAGTTTCCAGGGAATGGATTCTCCAGCCTCAGCGTTCCTCCTTTTTCCGCGGTAATTTCGACCCGGGTGTTCTTTCCCCCAGACCTCGTCATCGAAAACAGGAAGGCGCCTTCAGACCGAAGATCCTTGAACTCCAGGTCAGCCCAGCCTGCCGGGATGGCCGGCAGCAGCCTGACTGTTCCCGAATAGCTTTGAATCAGCATCTCCTGGATCCCGGCCGCGGCGGCAAAATTACCCTCCAGGGTAAAAGGACGGTAGGTGAATTTCGAGTATCCCTTTCCGGTCTGGTCCCCGTTGGCGTGGAAGCTGTTGCGCAGGCAGAAGGCTGTTGAAAAAAGCTCCAGGGCCTTCTCAGCTGTTTCCCCGTCACGCGCCCGGGCGGCCAGGTTGCCCATCCAGGAAAAACTGTATCCGGTCCACCAGTCAGTGCCCCTTTCCTCCAGATCAGCCAGCGATGCCCTGATAACGGACTGGTTTCCAGGACCATTTTCCCAGGTCACGAGCCCCAGTGGATGGATCGCCATGAGGTGTGAAAAATGCCGATGCGACGCGGGGAGAGGATAATCTTTTGAAACAAGAAGCTTTCCGCTGTCTCCGTCTTTCCACAAATCAGGCATCTCCTTTAATACCGCATCCCAGTGCTCAGCCTCCTCCTGGTTACCGGTTTCACGAGCCAGCTCCGCGGCGGCCTGGAAAGCCCAGCGAATCAGGGCCAGGTCATAATTGGTTATATCCGGGAACCAGGCTTCCAGCCGGTTATCATTGATCTCCGGAGAGGAACTGAGGGGCAGGGTCCTCTTCTGGTCAACTCCTTTTTCCGTGACCGACTCCAGGAAAACCGCCACTTTCCGCACAAACGGCCAGGCACGCTTGATCAGGAATTCCCGGTCCATCGAATAACGCCAATGCAGGTAGAAATGATGGGCCACCCAGGCCCCGGTGGTGGCGGAATGGGTGTACTGGTGCCAGCCCCCGATTTGCTCCTGGTTAAGATCCGCTGTCATGGGAATGGCCAGGCCCGGCAGGTTGAAGAACCTGCGGGTCCAGGACTCGGCCGCGTCCCTGGTCTGCCAGACCCATTCAACAAATCCTTCTCCACCCCCTAAACGGTTTCCCGAATAACAAGGCCAGTAGGAAAGCTCGGTGTTGAGGTCATGGTGATAGTCCCCTTTCCAGGGCGGAATCCTTCCATTATCGGCTGTCCAGGGGCCCTGCAGGGTTATGGGAGGAGTATCAGGCCGGGTGGCTGCCCCGAATTTATATGTTTCCAGGTACCACTGCTTTTCAAGTACCGGATTGGGTATACGGAGCCAGGTTGTGTCCCAGTAGGTTCTCCACCATGATTCATGGCTGGCAATGGAATTACGGATCCTGTCGCTGGTGGACGCTTCAAATCCTGAAAACAGGTCCTCCCTGCTTCGGGCTTTGGCAATTTCCAGGGGCTCATCCCCCTCCTCCGAAGTGGCGACAGTCCATACTCCCAGCCAGTTATTCTCAACTGCCCGCCAGGTTATAACTACCGCGAAGCTGAAATCATCCCAGCCCTCCTGCTGGTACCCCGTCCAGTTATCCCCCTTGAACACCCGGGGATGATCGTATCCCAGGGTGGACAGTTCCTGCCGCTGTACACCTTCCGGATTGCCGCTTTCAGGTGTTACAGCTTTTCCAAAGGGTGGAACAACCATTCTAGGGACCAGCCTGTCAGGCTGTGCTAAACCCTTTGCTATTATCCATCCCTTGTTCTCAAGGGCATGCACCCTCACTTCAACCGAAATCCCGCCGCTGAAATTCATTTCAGCAACGGCCCTGGAAAGATCCAGCCTGGAATCCTGAAATTCCGCGTTTTCCAGGTTCAGCTCAATCCTTCCAGCCGGAATCTTGGTAGGACCCGGTCTTTGATACGGCTCTTCATATACTCGCCGCAAGTCTTCAACCCTCTTGTCCCTTACCCACTCCCGCATGGTTGTGTATTTATATTCCGGCGAATGAAATTCAGGAACCGGCCGCAGGTCCCAGAGATCAGTTCGGTCAAGTGAAATCCTGAGGGGATCTCCGTCTCCCCAGACCAGTGCCCCGAGCAGTCCGTTGCCCAGGGGTAGGGCCTCATCCCAAACCAGGGCCGGATCCTCGTAAACAAGATTGTGTTCAGGCGCGGGAAGTGCCTGGGCCGGGCTGAAAGGGTTGAACAGCAGCAACAGCATTGCCGCCGGCAGGAACAATGAGAGGATTCTATTCGGAAATTTCATGCCCCTGATTATAAAACATCAAATCCTTGGTCGGAAGCAGTCTTACTTCAGATGGCGAGTGGCAGCACTGAATTGAAGAACCCCTGCGGTTGATTCCCTTTCAGTTTTTCGTGCTGGAGAGATTCTTCAAAAAACTTCACAATCTGGTCTGCATAAGAAATCTTTCCCGATTCCATTCTTTACAAAACTTCACGAAATGTTAAGCCCGCCGTTCGTTATATTTAGTAGTTGACGGAAACAAAATAACGGGTCAGCGAAAATGTGATTACAAAACAAATAATGTTTTAACAGAAATTTTACGGGAGTATAAAAATGAAAAAGTACATGACAATCTTTTTGAGCGCGGTTTTGATAGTGTCCATGATTTCAATTGCCGGAATGGCCCAGCCCTATGGTAGTGGAGCGGGAGACGGAACCGGTTTAGCTGCGGGCTCAGGTTATGGAGCGGGTGCCGGAAAAGCCTTCAGGGGCCAGGCCAGGGGCGGAATGAACGCCGGAATGGCCGCAATGAGGGGATTCAGGAACCTGGATCTTACTGATGATCAGCGTGATCAGATCCGGGCTATCATGGAAGAACACCGCGAAGTCATGCTGGCTGATTGTGAAGCAACCAGTGAAACCATGAATGCCATCAAGGATGACCTGGCGGCACTGAACGATTCCGACTTCTACGATGAGGATGCTGCCCGCCAGCTCCTGTACAAAAAGTTCGAAATCAATACCGAGAAGCAGATCCTCAGGCAGAAGGTTCATCACCAGATCCTGTGGGAAGTGCTGACTGATGAGCAGCGTGACACCCTCGCTGAACAGCGTGCCAATGCCGAGGCTTTCGGCCGCGGTTTCAGCCAGGGAAGAAGCGCCCGGGGAATGGGCAGCCGCAGGTTCTAAATTCAAACCAACTTCTTAAAGGCTGACAAAAAAACATAAAAACAAACAAACAAAAGGGCGGCTTATCCAGCCGCCCTTTTTTTACTGCTCTTTCGTGGCAGGAATCATCCCTGCTTCCCTGTCTCCGACATCGTCGGGGACTATGCCCTTTCCATATCACCCGGGGGGCCTCCCTTCGGGAGCGGAAAACTGGAAGCTTCCGGCCACTGCTGGAAGCTCACGGTACGGTATGCCAGACCGCGCGCCCCGGAGGGCGCGCAATCGTCAATCGTCACTCGTAATTTGTCAATTACAAAAGTCCCCGCTTTTTCAGAAGCGGTTCCACCTCGGGATCACGTCCGCGGAAATTGCGGTACAGGGTCATGGCATCATCAGAACCGCCCCGGGAAATGACGTTTTCACGGAAGCTGGTTGCTGTTTCCTGGTCATAAAGACCTTTTTCCTTGAACGCCTCAAAAGCGTCGGAATCCAGGACCTCCGCCCAGATATAGGAGTAGTACCCTGAAGAATATCCCCCGTCAAAAATATGGGAGAAATAGGTGCTCCGGTACCTGGGAGGAATCTCAGCAATCAAGCCGATACGATCCATGGAAGCCTTTTCGAACTCATCCACATCCTTGGAATCAGCATCTTTAAGGGTATGCCAGTCCATATCAAGGTAGGAAGCGGCCAGGTATTCAACCGTTGTAAAACCCTGGTTGAACAGGCTGCTGTCCTTGAGTTTCTTGAGCAGTTCATCCGGAATGGTTTCACCAGTCTCATAGTGCTTGGCAAAGGTTTTCAGGAATTCAGGCTCAGAAACCCAGTTTTCCATGATCTGGGAAGGGAGTTCAACGAAATCCCTGGGGACAGAAGTGCCGGACTGGCTGTAATACCGGCAGTTGCTGAGCAGTCCGTGCAGGGTATGTCCGAATTCATGGAACATGGTCTTGACGTTCTCATAGGTCAGCAGAACCGGGGCATCACCTACCGGAGGGGCGGCATTGAGGTTCATTGTGATGACCGGCGGAATGTTTTCACCGAACCGGCGGGACTGCTTGCGGTAACTGCTCATCCAGGCTCCGCCCTGCTTGGAGGGACGGGCAAAGAAATCCTGGTAGAGGATTCCAATATGGGTGCCGTCAGCCTCTTTCACTTCGTAGGCCCTTACGTCTTCCTGGTAAACCGGCAAATCTTCCAGGCGGGTAAAGGTTATCCCGTAGAGCTTATTGGCCAGGCCGAAGAGACCTTCCACGGTGCTTTCCAGTTCAAAATAGGAACTGATCATGCCTTCATCAAGGGCATAACGTTCCTTGCGGAGTTTTTCGGTATAGTAGCGCCAGTCAGCAGGGGCCAGCTTGAAGTCTCCGCCTTCCTTATCAATCATGGCCTGGAGATCATGGGCTTCTTTTTCAGCCATCTTGAGGGAAGGCTCCCAGAGCTTGTCAAGAAAGTCATAAACAGCCTGCGGACCTTCAGCCATGCATTTTTCAAGGACATAGTCAGCATGGGTTTCATATCCCAGAAGATTGGCCCGCTCCACCCTCAGGGCAGCCATGCGGGACAGGGCTTTCTTGCTGTCATTTTCATTATCATTGTCGCCGCGCATCAGGTAGGCGTTCAGCAGTTTTTCCCTGAGTTCCCGCCTGGTGGAATAATTAAGGAAAGGATACATGCTGGACCGATGGGGAGTGAACACCCACTTACCTTCCATTTCCATACCTTTGGCGGTTTCCGCCGCGGCCTTGATCACTGATTCCGGCAGACCATCCAGGTCAGCTTCGTCTTCAATGATAAGCTTGAATCCGTTGGTCTCTGCCAGGAGGTTGTCACCAAACTGTACACCGAGGACGGAAAGCTCTTCGTTGATCTTGCGGAATTTATCTTTCTGTTCCTCATCCAGTAAAGCGCCGCCGCGTACGAAGTCCTTATAGGCATCCTCGAGCAGTTTGGCCTGGGCGGTATCCAGTTCCAGTTCATCCTTTTTATCGTAGACAGCCTTTATCCTGGCAAACAGTTCCGGGTTGAGGCTGATATCATCTCCATGGGCCGAGAGAAGAGGAGAAACCTCGCGGTTGATTTCCTGCATCTTTTCATTAGTGTGGGATGAAGTCAGGTTAAAAAAGACGCTGGCAACTTCCTCCAGCATAATTCCGGTGTTATCCAGGGCGACAATCGTGTTTTCAAATGTCGCTTCTTCACTGTTATCAATGATCGCCTGGATTTCTTCTTTCTGCTTTTTCATTCCTTCCTTGAAGGCCGGCATATAATGCTCTTCCTTTATTTTTTCAAAAGGAGGGACATTAAATGGTGTTCCATAGTCTTCAAAGAAAGGGTTGGCGGTTGCTTCTTGATTTTCCATATTGCTGCACGCTGAAATCAGGAAGGAGAAGGTAAGCAGAAGGGCAATAACCATGCATTTCTTCATTTGCATCATGCTCCTTGTTGTTGAAAATTTTTAATCAGAGCCGGAATCAACCGTTTTCCTAATCGAATATCCCCGGTGGAACCGGCACCAAATCCGGGCATCAGCCGCCGCGGATTTTCTGCTGTGTATCTCTATTTCCTTGGGACTCTTTAAAAATAGGTCCCTGTTAAAAAAATGTTAGAAAACTTATTATGTGCTTCCGGCTGAATGCCGGATAAAGAATCACTCCCAATAAACAAAATTGTTACATTAACGGCAATGATAACGCAGAACGCGGGAAAGAAAAACCGGATTATGCATGAAAATTTATGCCTTTAATCGAAATATTGTTTGAATTAACGCCCATGATTTGTTTATAATCTGATTCTCCAAGCGAGCGGGGTCGTAGTTCAGCTTGGTTAGAACGCCGGCCTGTCACGCCGGAGGTCGCGAGTTCGAGTCTCGTCGGCCCCGCCATCTCCGTCTTCGACGGAGAAATTCCAAATTCCAAATTCCAAATCCCAAAGCAGGGATTTGGTTATCTTTCGGCTCTTTACCAAAGACGGGGGCACAGCCAAATTATTACGACTACCTCCTTGCCGCTATTATCTGTAACAGAACTCTCTCCGCATCTTGAGATTTGAGATTTGGTGCTTGTGATTTCTTCCCGCAAGGGAAGTCTCGTCGGCCCCGCCATTCTTCAAGTTCGAACTGAGATTTTCGATGTTCGAACTCTTATTCCATTTTCCAGAAGGTTTACTACAAGGCTAGACCTGTGCCTGGTATTCGATTGACGGTCGATGATTAGTCATTCATAATCCAAGAATTGTGAGGTTCTCCTTCTACATTCTTCAATCGGAAAAAGACGGCAGCTACTACCTGGGAAAGACATCCAATCTCCAAGACAGGCTGCAACGCCACAATCAAGGCAAAAGCCGATATACCAAAAACCGTGGGCCATGAAAGCTGGTTTATCATGAAGAATTCACCTCCCGCTCTGAATGTGGCAACACCTATTATTCTCGAATCATTTTCAAAGACCCTCCCCAAGCCTTAAAAGTGTCTCTTAGTTTTTCCCCTCTAAGTGTCCCATTTATGCTGACGTCAAACAATTGGAAATCCATCACCTTTCCGTTTTGACGATCCGGGAAAATAGTTATTCCCCTTCGCCAGGGGCAATTCGTGAATTGCCCCTACATTATTCCGGAATGAAAAAAGACTCCATCCCCGCTGATATTTTTTCGGCAATCACAGCTCAACATCCTGTGCTTTTAGCCCGACAGCTGTTTCAAGCGAGACAAAGCCGGAGCCATCCCAAACAAGCTGTTTTTCCAGGACTCCGGGTACCGGTTGGCCGGCCGGGAGCCTGATGGAGTAGCAGGTATGGGGCCAGGGATCTCTAAAAGCGGCAGCTCCCCATAATGCTTTATGCCGGAAAACCCCATCTTTACAATGAGGCCTTGACCTGAGGAGATTAACCGATTCCATATGGTTCTCCTCGGCCCATTGAAACAGGTAATAGTATGCCGCCAGCATGGCGCCCTCTTTCAAGTGGTCTCTGTTCTCGACCAATACCGCGCTGCCGAGGCTGACAACCTCCCTCTCCCTGCGCAGGCATATCATTCCGGCAACCCACTGATCCCTGTCAAAAACCCGCAGAAGCATGCCATGCTTCCTGGCGATAAGAAACTCCCGGATATGCCTGAGGTGGGCCAAGGTTTTGAACCTCTTCTGAATATAGGGTTTATAGAATTGATTATAGAAGGTTAATATCGCTGACTCATCAGTAGTTGTGTCATACCGGTATTGTCTTTTCCTGATTCGGGTTCCACGCTTTTTCAGGATATAGGCTTTCCTGTCCAGGTACTCTCCGCTGTCGATCAATACCTTCTGCAGCACCCAGGGATATCCCAGATAACCGCTACCCTCCAGCATCATTGACAGCAGTTTATTCAGCTCCACAACAACAAGTATAGAATCGGGCAGTGATCGCTGTATTCCTGCCAGCTGAGAGATCCAGCACCTTGATTCCTTCTGTCCCGCTACAGTTGAAAAACAGAGTTCCCTGAAATATGAGAGGCTTTCACCCTCACCAATGTAAACCATCGTCCTCTGGCTGCTTTCACCATGAAAGAAGCCTGTGATTTCGACATGCTGTAATGAAAATGAGCGGTAAAGAAGCGCCAGGTATTTCCCGATGCTTAAAACACGTTTAATAATGCTCTGGCTTGAATACCTCAAGCCGATTTCATTGAAAATACCCATTTCTTTTTACCGCCTGGCGGGAAACCTTACCGGCTGCCCGCTATCCGCCGAGGCAATCGCGGCCAGCGTTATCTCCAGGGCCCGCTGTCCATCATCCAGGGTGCAGGAAACAGGCGAACCAGTTTGGATGGCCTGAAGGAAATGGCGCCACATTGCCCGGAAGGATTCGGTGTAGTCTCCGCCATACCTGTACTGGGAAACTCCCGCCGGCAGCTCCCTGAAAAACCGGGTGACGCGTCTCATGCGGTTGGCCATGTCCCCGGAGCATGTCCCCTTGGGAGTAAGTTCAAATCCTTCAAAACGATACTGGCTTATGCTGAGAACCTGCCTGTCGCCGAAAATCTCCATCTCGTTCCTGCCGGGCATGAAATCCGACAGGGTAGTATTGAGTAAAACACCGCTTTCGGTCCTGGCCGTCACCACGGCCGGCTCATCATCGCTGCCCTCATTGCTGCTAACGGCATAAACCTCGGAAACCTCCTCCTGTAGTAAAAACCGCCAGAGGTCGTAGCAATGGACTCCATTTTCAATAAGGTTTCCTCCACCCGTTGACCTGCTCTTCCTCCAGGCCGGAACTTGATCCAGATCCTGTCCGCTTGAATATACAAGGTTGATCAGGTTTACCTTCCCCAGTTCACCTGACGAAATGACCTCCCTGGCCCGGCGCACCAGGCGATGCCATCTCTTGTTCAATCCCATCATGACCTTCACACCGGCTTCTTCCGCTGCTTTTCTTAGCAGTTCGGCCTCTTGCAGTGTTCTGCACATGGGCTTCTCCAGAAGAAGATGTTTTCCGGCATTCATTACATCCACCCCGATCGGTGCATGAAACTCCAGGGGCACCAGGACCCCTACTGCCTGGATATCATCTCGGCTTAACAGCTGGGTGTAATCAAGGTAGGCATCTCTAATACTGAATCGACGGGATGCGTGGCGGAGAGAGGTTTCATTAATATCTGATACCGCTTTAACAACAACGTTGTCCAGGGATTCAAGTATGGGCAAATGACGGTTTAGCGCCACCTGCCCGCAACCTATCAGTCCGACATTGATTCTCTTATTTCCACTGCTCATGTCCACCCCGGCTATATGAAAGAATTCATGAAGACAATATCAGCCAAACTCTGTGATTTCCTGAAATTTGCAGTGCCTGTCCGGTACTTATTTTTCTCCTGCCCCCTGTCATCAGTCAAGCAGAGTAAAAAAGCCTTGATCAAGCTCCATCTTCCCAGGTTGATTTGAGACATCTTTTTGTTAACGCCATTGTCGAGGAGCACCCGCCTTGACATGCGTTTAAATAATCGCATTTTATACATTTTTCCGAAAACTTCTTTTCCCGCCTGAACCTTGCAAAGCCATCTTTCCAGATTCGTGAAAAGGATTTGTCCCTGATATTTCCTTCGGAAAAACCTTTGTCATAAAAGGTTTGGCATCCCAGGACTTCACCGTCCGGCATTATGGCGCAGCGGGTCAAGCCGGCACCGCAGAAGAATGGATTTCCCGCCCAATCCGGAAGAAAACAACCTAGGTAAGTACAGGCTTCGCCGAAATCCACAGTGAACCTCCCGGTGGAATACTCCTTGATAAATTCGGCAAGTTCTCTCAGCTGAACTCCTGTCAGCGCGTACGACTGGTTGTTTTCAGCTCGCCCAACATCCATTATCGGGACCAGGCGCCAACTGGTCGCGCCCGAATCTTTCAGAATACAGTGAAGCTCTTCCAGTTGATGGATGTTCTCATTATGTATAACCGTGTTGATCATGCGTGACCCAACCTGTTTACTGCCGAACAGGTCCAGGCTTTTCATGACCCTCGCGAACGAATGCTCTCTCCTTACCCGGTCATTGTATTCCGGCAGGCCATCAATACTTGTGAAGAACAGAAAATAATCAAAATTTCGCAAATCCTCCCACCGTTCCTCGACAAGATAACCGTTTGAAACAAGGCCCAGGTTTATTCCTGAAGCATGGGCGTGGGACATGATGGAAATGATGTCGCTTCGGACCAGGGGTTCTCCACCGGAAACAGCCAGACGCTTCACTCCCATGGAGGCAAGGTCATCAACCATGGCCAGGGCTTCTTCTGTGGTTAACTCATTCTCGGCGGGGCTTCCCGCGGAAGCCTCGCAGTAAGCGCATGAAAAATTGCATCCATAGGTGGCCAGCCACTGCACAAATGTGAAAGGCTTCAACAGGCCTGCCCGGTGAAGCATCAGGCAGGTTTTCCTTTTAATCCGGGCAGTATTATTTCTATATAGAGTGCTGATTACGGGAGCTGTTTTCAGAATTCGATCAACACGTTCAATCATGATAATCCTGCCTCAAGCACACGAATTAGCCTCCTCCCCTGATGAATACCTCTCCGTTAATTCTACACAGGCTGGAAATCGGGAAATTCTCCAGAATCCCTAATAGCCAACAATTGTCATCTAGGCAGAATGACGTCAGCGCTACCTGTTCGAATCCTAATGGATTCACGCGGCAGGGTCAATCTCTATCCGGAACCACCCGGAATATGGGCAGGAAACCAGTATATTCGAATCGCCACTTAGAACTTTCGGAAACCTCAGATCTCAGTTTCCCATGGGCTGGTTTGCCTGCCGGATTGGGGATTGGCCATCCACAGTTTTCTCATTCCCGGATTCGGCCCTGATCCTCACCTGATGGACAAAGGCTTCGAGCTTTGAAGCATGGGACTGATCCGTTAACTCACCATAGATCATGCTTATCATCGGGATATTATCGTTATCTTCCCTGATCCTGCGGATGATAGAAGCTGACAGGGTGCCGACCATACAATTGAGAGCCATGGCATTGATCACTCCATGAGCCCCTTTCCTGGCGAAATCAACCATCTTGGCTATATTCAATGTCACCAGAAAGGCCGAATCATCAGCTATGTAAGGTCCGGCAAGCTCCAGAGCCTCCTCGAATGAAGGCTCGACAAGATATGAAGGAAGCTGCCCGCAGTGTCGAAGCACCCGGGTACTGCAAATATCCTTAACTTCCCGTATAAGCCATCTTAACGCCTTTTCCGGAACACCTTTCGCCTCTGCCAGGTCACTGTCAACAGAAAAATCAATGTTGTCCACCATAAAGGGAGAAGTCCATACCTCACAGCCCCTTGCTTCCAGCTCCCTGAACAGGTTCCCGTTGGAAAAGGGATTGATCCTCGTATATATGTCTCCGGCAACCCCTATCTTAGGCCGTGGATCACCGCGGTCGACCCAAACCTCGTCAAGTCTTCGCAGGCATTCCTTAAAAGCCCCGGACAGTTTGCCGGACTCCATTCCGCCCTCAATCCGCTTCAGGTTTTCCAACTGGACCTGATCTGTTTCGCCAGAATTAATTTCGTAGGGCCGGACCCCGCAAACCAGCTTTGCAAGCAGGTCGATGGCCAGTAAACCCTGGTAGAGCCGGACACTCCTGGACAATCCGAGCGTTTTGAAGATATCACTCATCGGGAGAGCGACAACATCTATCGCCGGTCCATGCAGCTGCCGCAGGGCCTTCTGGTGCCCGGCGGCAAACTGTCCCAGCAGACATGAAAAATGATTAATCGTAGGAAAAAAGAAAATATCCCCGTCATCCGCCAGGCCGGATCTGGACAGCTGTCCCAGGTCTCCCGCCATCAGCGTCCAGGGATGACACTCGCGCCCGGAACTCAATTTCTGGCCAAGTCTCTGGGCTTCACTGCCGGGGGGCGGCAAAACCCGAGCGTCGTATCCGGCTGACTGCAGGGCTCCTGAAAACGCGTATGAATGTTCGCCAATATGGGGAATGAATATCTTTTTATCCTTCGGAAGAACGGACCTGTTTGATGGAAATACCGCCGGGCTGGTGTTGAAGCTTCTCCCTCTCATCCTGTAGGCTTCAACCTTGTCAACAAAGGCTTCAAGCCTCGTAATAAGTCCCGCCTCACCCCGGTGTTCATCAAACTCCAGAAACAGGGAAGGCCGGTCCCTGAATAACTCCTCCAAATGCCTGGATGTGAATCCATCCGGACCACATCCAAAACTGGAAACCACGATCGGGAACAGGTTAGGATGATTATTTACCAGATAGGCCGCGCGAATATTATCTCGCCCATACTTCCATACCAGCTCATTCCACTCCGATTTCAGCGTAACATGCCTCAAAGGCAAGAAATCCATCGGGATTACCGGACTCCCGAACCTCCGCAAATGCCTGGCCAGATTCAGGTTATGATAGGAATCATGGATGGTGTAGGGTCTGCCTAAAACTACAAAAATCCTGTCGCCCCCTTCTTCAAGAAACTCCCTGCCCCGGATTTCCAGCTGTTCCTCAAACGCCTTTTGTTTAGCAAGGGCCGCGTCCAGTGCCCGGATAATCTCCGATCCTGGCACTCCAAGCTCCCTTCCAACTGAGCTCAATCCATCCGCGAGCGACTCAATATCGGTGTCCAGATCTAGTCTGGGACAAAGGAAACTCCCCCTAGACCTGTTCATCATGAACGGCAGGTACTCCCCGTATATGCAGGGAAGGCTGTCCTCCTCGACGGAAGCCCTGGGAGGAAGCTGGCGGAAAGAAGGCAGAAACACATAATCCACACGCTTCTCCAGCAAATCCTCCACATGTCCAAAAGCCAGCTTGATCGGCAGACAGGTCTCCACCGGGAGCGCCTTCAGTCCCGCCGTAAAAAGATCAGGGGAACTGGGGGAGGACAGCTCCGCCTCAAAACCCAGCTGCCGGAAAACTCTCTCCACATAGGAATACTATCAAGCAGCACTCCAGTAGCAGGGAGACCAATTACACCTCGAGATCCTTCAGTTGCCGGAGTTTTAACATCCTGTCGAATGAGTGCCTCCCGCTCCTGAAAAAGATCCGGAAAACGCGTGCCGGCTTGGCTGGGCTCCTTGACGCCTGAGTAGCGTTCACAAACATCTCCGAAGAAAACGGTATTGCCCCCGACGGAATACTGGTTGACCTGGCAGCGATTGTCGCAGAAAGTACATTCAAAGCTTTTAACGCTGTATTCATTGCAGCAATCCCACCCTTTAAAATCACTGGATGAAGGTGCCAGTTCGTACTGGACAGCAGCCAGGAGCGCGACCCCGACAGCCCCCGAAACCCTGTTATGGGGATGAACCGTCACTTTCCGGCCCAAAAGCGATTCAAAGGCTGAAACAACTGCTTCGTTGGAAGCAACACCCCCTTGAAAGATGATGACCTGTCCGAGGGGGCGATTTTCCACGACCTTCTCCAGGTAGTTCCGGGCAATCGCGTAGGCCAGTCCAGCCGAAATGTCCTCCAGCGGCAACCCCCGCTGCTGGGCGTTGACTATCTCGGTGTCCATGAACACAG
>CAXXEX010000012.1:0-47487 GCA_963666915.2 Acidobacteriota bacterium | reverse complement strand
CTTAACCAGTTCCGGGTAGGATCCAAGTTTCATTTCGTCGGGGCCTAGAGTTGTGTCTGAAGCCATCATCTCATCCCAGGTGACCTTTTTGCCGGTATAGGCGGAGGTCCGGCCCATAACTGCTGTCAGAGTGGAAATTGCGGTATTTTCAGCTTCATTTATAGGCTTGTCTTCCCTGATGCAGGTTACCAGGTCAATATGCTCCTGAACGTAAGGTGAAGTATCCTTGTCGTTGCCGGCTTCATCCTTGGCAGGCTCATACTTCCAGACGATATTGCCGTCAAGGTCATAGATGGTGTCCGAACAGTTACTGGACCCCTTGGTGCCAACGATGTATTCGGAGACATTATTTTCACAGCCGTCAACCTGGCGGCACATGCTCATCATGTGTATGCCGTTTTCCATTTCATAATCAACGGCAAAGAAGTCGTACTGGTCTCCGGTTACCCGGCGGGCCCTGGCGCCCATGCCGACGGCGTTGACGGGATGGGAGTTGGTGAACCAATTGATGACGTCCACGTTATGGACGTGCTGTTCAACAATGTGGTCTCCGGACAGCCAGCCCCAGTTGACCCAGTCACGGATCATCCATTCCATGTCGGACCAGCCTTTCTGGCGTTCTTTAAACCAGAGCTGTGACTGGTTCCAATAGGCGCGAGCTGCTGTGATCTGGCCTATGGCCCCGTCCATAATTCGATTATAGGTTTCGATATAGTTTTTCTGGTGCCTGCGCTGGGTTCCGGTAGCTACCTTAAGGTTCAGCGCGGTCGCTTTTTCAGCGGTCTCCATGATGGAGCGGGCTCCGACGGGATCAACACAAACCGGTTTTTCCATGAAGACATTCTTCTTGGCTTCAATGGCGGCTTTGAAGAATTCCGGGCGGTAAAAAGGAGGGGTGGCAATTATGACGTAGTTGATGTCTGTTTCCAGGAGTTTTTTATAAGCATCGAAGCCTGTAAAGCACTGGTCATCGGCAATTTCCGCGCCATGCTGTTCCTTCAGCCTTCCGCGGCAGTTCTCCAGCCGGTCTTCGAAGGTATCGGCCAGGGAAACAACCTGCAGGTTCGGTCCGGCGGAAAGGAAATTACCGGCGGCTCCGGTACCCCTGCCTCCACAACCGATAACGCCGGCCCTGATGGGTTCGCCGTCAGGCGCCAATGCGGGACCAAGGGTCATCTTGGGACCTAATGAAACGATTTCCTCTTTAACAGGGGCGGCGCATGCTGCCAGTGCGACACCGGCTACTGCTGCTCCTCCGATAAAAGTCCTCCTGCTAAGATCTTTCTTTTCTAATTCCTCACTCATTTCTGCTCCTTCCCTGATGTTCGAATTTTTCAAACAAAAAGTTCAGTTCAAAAAAAAGGCCCGATAAACCGAGCCCTTTTTCTATTTGATTATTCGTTATCGTCTAGTTCGCGGACTATCCTGATTCCCACATCAGTAACATCTGAGTACCACCACACGCTCTTGGGTGTCTGGGGATCAGTTCTCATCCACTGTTCAGTTCTTGTGTAATCCCTGGCTGAGGCTCTCAGCTCTTCGGCTGGTGATCTGAATGAACCGCCGCGAATTACATATTCTGTCCCGGTTTCCGGACCCTTAGGATTAACAGTAACCTGTCCGTCAGGGTACTGGGAGAGGGTATCTGGGGAATACCAGTCCCGGCAGAATTCCTTGACGTTCCCCAACATGTTGTAGAGCCCCCAAGGATTAGGCTGCCTGGTTCTGGGGGCATGGGTCCTGTATTTGCTGTTTCCCTGGAAAGTGGCGTATTCAGCTACCAGTTCAGGATCGATTTCATTGCTTCCAAATAGATTGCTCCACCAGGAGCCGCCGGTATCTTCGGAGAAGAAATAGGCTCCTTCTGTGCCGGCCCTTGCCGCGTATTCCCATTCGGCTTCAGTCGGAAGCCTGTATTTTCGGCCGGTAACAGAGGACAGCCATTCACAGTATTTAACGGCCGTGTAGTGGCGCATGGTTATGGCCGGCTGCGCACCCTTGCCCCATCCCTGGTCAGGAGAGCCATAAGGAGGGGTAGGGCCGGTAACAGCGTCTTCAAGCCTCAAACCGGATTCATTCTTTTCCCTGGTTACTGTTTCGGAGTAATAGGAATCAAACTCTCTCCATGACACTTCGAATTTACCCATCCAGAAAGGACTGATCTCTACCTGGCGGGAAGGGATTTCGTCTTCCCTGGCATTTGGGTCTTCGGGACCGGCACCCATGGTGAAGGTTCCACCCTCAATGGCCACCATTTCAAATTTGACACCGGTATTAGGCATTACCTCGGTATAATCTACGAATTCCCCTTCTCCAATTTCAGTGATCAGGGGCGCTAATTCAATATTTTCGTCTTCCTGGGTGTCTTCAGCCAAAACCTGCTCATCCGGGGTTTCGTGGAAATGACCAACCTTGAGATGGCAGTTGATGCATTCCAGGGTGTCCGTATTCTTCTGGTAGTAGATGTGCGCGTCCAGACCTTCTGTAGTCAGTTCCTTGGGGAACAGTTCAGTATGGCAATTCACACATGATTCGTTATAAACATGCCTGGGGGCGTATTCCAGGGTTGATTTCTGGTCCCAATTGAAAGATTCATGATCTTTGAAATAGAAACCGTAGAGGTCAACAGCCCCGGCTTTTCCCTTGGCAATCAAGTATTTGGGAAGGTTGTCCTTGGGGGGGAGATGACAGTCTACACAGTTGGTTATCATTCCGCTGGCAGTTTTATAATGAAGGCCGTCTTCCCAGGTTTCAGTTGCCTGGGGATGAACATGGCAGCTCTCGCAATATTCATTGGTGGAAGTCGATTTAACCATGTAATAACTGGCTCCGAAAAAGAGGAAACAAAGAATCGCTCCAATGACGAGGCCGGTTAAAAGCCAGGTTTTAACCAATAATATTCTGAATGGGTTTAATCTCATCTAAATGCTTGTCTCCGGTGTATTACTTCAATAATTCAATAAAAAATGTTTGATAGCCATTATTGGAAATTTTTGGATTTACAGAAGTTCACCAAAAACTTTACCTGGGGATTTATACCAGAGCTTCCTGTAAGAATTTTTACTGATGACAGAATCCGAGTCAATATAAAGCCGTGGAAAATCCCAAATGGCCTTGAAAGTATACACTGCTATTTTAACTTGTGCCAGATGTTATTTTCCATTGAAGATCAATAGTGGGCCCAGGGAATCAAGGCTGATATTTGACCAGGAAAACAAAATTGAGGTGTAGGGATAATTGCCTGGCTGGAACCGGGCGCATGAAACGGGAAATTAATTAATCGCCGGAAATCCCGGAGTCCTGTAAAAGGTATGGGAATCCTTCATAGGCTCAGGATAGGTGCCTGATTCCAATTCATTTACCCGGTTGTTGATCAATGAATGTTCATACACCCTGATCAGGGCTTCGGTTTTTTCAAGGGAATTTATAAGGTCCAGCCCTGCCTGGATATCCATTACGCTCAAAGCGGTGGCCAGGGCGTCGGCTGATTCGCCGTTTGGCGCAATGACTGTAACCTGCCTGTGGTCGGTCATTCCCAATCCGGTATTGGGATTCACTATATGTGAATAGCGGATACCGTTGATGTCGTAAAATTTATACTTGTCACCGGAAGTGGCGATTGAGGTGTCTGCAATCCGCAGGGCAGGTCGTCCTTCCGCGAAATCCAGGGTTACAAGCCAGCCTTTTTCACCTGGAGGAGGATTTCCGATAGAGAGATCTCCCCCGGCATCTATAAGAATGGATTTGAAACCTTCGAGTTCCAGGATTTCCTTGGCTTTGTCGGCCGAAAAACCCTTGGCAATGCCTCCGAGGTCCAGTCTCATTTCCGGAGCCAGGAGCCTTACCGAACGGAGCCTGGGATTAAGCAGGATTTTTTCGTAACCGATTTTTGTCCGTGCTCTTGCCAATTCTTCGGCTGATGGTGATTTCCCCAGGCTCCCGCATTGCTGCCACAAGGTAATTAAGGGTCTTATAGAGCAGTCGAAGGCCCCTCCGGTCAGCCTCGACCAGTTTAGTGATGAATCCAGGATTTCAAACAGGTCAGTACCGGCAATAACCGGTTCCGCGTAAGCTGATTCAGCCAAAAGGTTAAGTTCGCTGTCACCCTGGTAGAAACTAAATGTTTCCTCCAGTTCTTCAATGCGGTCGAAGGCTTCGTATACGGCAGGTTCGGGATTGCGACCCTCTTCAGAGTAGACGACTATGTGGAATATAGTTCCCATGAAAGGCCGGCTCCACTCATGGCGCTCAACCTGTATGGCCTGGAGGGAAGCCGAAGATACCAGGAATGCAAGCAGGGTTAACAGGTGTTTTTGGAGTCTGAACATAAACTTGATTTAATCCGTTTAATGTTTGAAACTGAACACGAGATAATGGATTTTTCGCCCTATAGCCAGATGTTTTTTTTCGAAATCGGTCTTGATGTCAAGCAAAGGATCTGACATTGTCTCCGCGTAAATATCCTTTTTTACCAGTCTAATATCCACCTTTTCCTTCTGCAAGACTTCAAGGGTGGAATCTATGAAATCGTCAGAGTCCGTTTTTAGATGGATAAGCCCGCCGGGTAATAATAATTTTTTATAGATTTGCAGGAAAGCCGGTCCCAGGATCCGGTGCTTTGCCTGTTTTCTTTTAGGCAGGGGATCAGGAAATGTAACCCAGATTTCTTCAACCTGGCCTTCATCAAGCAGGTCTCCAAGCAATTCAATATCGGTCTGCAGGAAAGCGGTATTCGACAGCCCCTGGTCAATTGCCCGGCTGGCCCCTGACCAGATCCTGTCGCCTTTGCGGTCTATAGCCAAAAGGTTACGATTCGGAAATATTCGGGCCATCCCCAGGGTGAAGTCGCCTTTGCCGCAGCAAAGCTCCAGGGTTACCGGTTTGTCGTCGCCAAAGAATTCCCTGGCCCATCCCCCGCCTTTGCCTATGTTGAAGTATCGGAAAAAATTGGGGAATGTTTCCAGTTCTTCAAATCGTTTTATTTTCTTTCTGGACATTAATCTTCAGGTCTTTCCAGGTGTTTTATAAAAAGTATTAATTCTCTACTGTCAGAACAATGTATCCAGATAGTATACCTTTAATAATCGTTGTCGTTGTCCTTGTGGATTTCGTTTACGATTACACCAACGAAAGCGATAACGTGTTTAGTGCGGCTTCCCGCCTGCGGCAAATAGGAGGATTGATGCGTATTCAAAAAAATGGGAGACTTCTGATCTATGAAGAAACTGATATTAACTTGGGTTTTTTTATTCCTGGCTTATTCTCCGGTATTCGCCGATAAGCCCCTTCCCGCGGAAAAGCCCCTGTCCATTGGGGCACATGCCCATAATGATTATGAACATGAGTTCCCTTTATGGGACGCCCTTCATAATGGATTTTCATCGGTTGAGACGGATGTTCACTTGCAGGATGGCGAGTTTTATGTGGCTCACGATGAGGAAGAGATTCAGAAGGACAGGACTGTCAGGTCGCTCTATCTTGATCCCTTGATGAAACTGGTGCGGGAGAATAGAGGATCGGTTTACGCGGACGGCTCAGGGATAATTCTGCTCATCGACGTTAAGACAGAAGCGCCTGGAACCTGGCCTGCGTTGAAGGCGGTTCTTATGGAATACCGCGAGCTTTTTTCCTTTTACCGGAATGGAGTAATTGAAAAGGGTCCGGTGACAGCGGTCGTTTCCGGAAACCGGGACTGGGAAGCAATGGCCGCTGAAAAAATTTGCCCCGCCCTTTACGACGGAAGGATTGAGGACCTGGCGGCCAATCCTGAGTCCTGCCTGATACCGATTATCAGCTCCAGCTGGACTGACGAATTCTCATGGGATGGGCAGGGTGAGATCCCGGACAGTGACCTGCTGAAAATGAAGATGATTGTAGAAAAAGCCCACGCCCAGGAGAGAAAAGTCCGTTTCTGGGGTACTGATGTGCCAGACGCGGTGGTCCAGGAAAAAGTATGGGACCTGCTGATCAATGCAGGTGCGGACTATATCAATACCGACAAACTGGAGGAATTCAGGGCACACCTGGGACGCCGCTGATAAGCTGATTCCGGAATAGTTGCGGGTTTCAGGAGGCAAGTTGCCGCACTGCGGACTTCCAGTCTGCAGCTTGGAGCTGGAGGATCGGGCTTCAGCTAGCTTGGATCGTGTCCAAACAGTAACGCAACGGCGCCATGCCGCAACGACGCAAATATTTATTATTTTTCTGCGTCCCTGCGTCATGGCGTCTTCCATGAGAAGGCTTGTCAATAAAAATCCGTTCACGGATTACCTTTTTCTTCGAGGATGTTCAGATTCCACTCCAGGATCGTCGAATAGGCCCCAAAAATCAGGTATCCGCTAGTTTCATACAAGGATTGCCTTTCTTTATCCCCAACGGACCTCAACATTGTTACCCAGAACCCAAAAGTCTTTTATCGTCACACTTCCATCCGCACTCTTTAAGAGGCTGCCATTTGCCCCGGTGCATAGTAATATCCGCAGTTAGGGGGTGCTATCTTTGCGGCGCACTCGTTCTGCGTTGCCGGCAGGCAACCGGTGCAAGACGCAGACCGCACTCCCCTGGACGAGACATTGGTTTTTGATCTGGTGTTCATGATTAAGAACCTTTACCTGATATCATAAAAATCCGTCGTGCAAATTCTTTTCTAATTCATGCTGCCTTTTGGGACAGCGCATTGTAAAAAGGCTCATACTCCTCGCCGCTCACCCATAAATGATGAAGTAACACTGCTAGTTTCCGGGCCACTGCGACTGCGGCTCGCTTTTTCGCGTTTTTACCACCCCTGGCCGCTATGGCCTGCCCATGACGACGCAATAAACTATCCTGTCCATACTGCCCAAGAATATGGTGAGAACAATTGACCAATAGTTGCCGAAGGTAGGTGTTGCCCGCCTTGGTGATGTGTAGTTGCTTGTCGTTCGTACCGGACTGGTCACGTTTGGAACAAGTCCCAAAAACGGACCTACTTGCCGGCTCTTTTCAAATCGTGACGGATCTTCAAAAGTCAGTATGAACGTAAGTGCTGTTACAGGTCCAACCCCGGGAACCTGCAACAACAGGGCAGTCTCTGGGTATTGATCCCGGCTCATCAAGAGAATACTCTCATCCAGTTCCTTGATCTTCCCATTTAATGCGGTGATGGATTCCAGTATCGGCCTCAATGCCAGCTCAAGCTCCTCCGGTATGCAATCGGCACAACGTCGAGAGAAACTCGCACCGCTGCACTTAGGAAGACGTTCTCCTATAGATTTCACCAATCCTCGCGCATGGTTGACCAATTGAGTGCGCACCTGCACCAACTTATTCCGCGATTTGATTACGCATAGATCCGCCTGCGCCTGGCGGCTGCGATGATGCAACACAGAAAGTAATCTGGGCTCAACTCGACATACCAGCCCCAGCATTCGTGCGTCTCGTTCATCAGACTTGTCGTTACTGTCCCAAATGAAACGCAGTTTGCGCGGGTTGCCTACATGAACACGACAGTTCAGTTCCTCGGTGAGGAATCGGCTGATCCAGGGAGAATGCGTACCAGCCTCCATCGCCACCGTCGCACCTTCGTACTCCCGAAAATACTTCTTGATTCCACTCTTGGTGTTGCGTACCTCGGTCGATCCTAATTCATTACCTTCCGAATCGAACGCTACCGCAATGTGAAATTTATCACCCAAATCCATTCCAATTGTGATACCGTTTTTCATGGCTGGTCTCCTTTCTTTTGCAGCCCCTCTGGGTGACTGCGGTTAAGGTTAGAGCTTGATCCTATCACGCTCAGGATTGACCAGCCTTCTCATTTTATCTTTGCGTTATGAACCTGCCGGGTTCTGAAACTCCGGATCCCGCAAGGGAACTGGGGGATGTTTTTTTAATTCATCGGAATGCCGAATGATGAGTTTTCGAGTGCCCGGTTTCGGGTGACGAATGGAGAGTTCCGAATCATCATTCGCCACCCGGCACCCAAAAATCGACACTGGACACTGGGACATTCGGCATTCGAAATTTCCCAAGGGCGGGACGCCCATGGCACGGTTTCTCCGCCCCAGCCTTCATATCCTCGGCCTGAATCCTTCCCCCAGCACTTCATGGACATTGTTGACGATTACAAAAGCATGGGGATCGATCTCTTTAACAGTCTCCACCAGCAGGGGCAGCTCTCTCCTGGTCACAACTGTAAAAATGATCTCCCGCTCCACGTTCAGATACAGCCCTTTCCCGTGGAGGGCCGTTGCTCCCCGGCCCATCGAATCCATGATAACTTTTGAGATTTCGTCGTAGTGCGGGGAGATTATTAGAGCGGAATTTGCATAGTCGAATCCATCTATGATTACGTCTATAAGTTTACTCGATGCCACGATCAGGATAATGGAGTAGAGGCAGAGGGTGAAAACGTGCCTGTCCGGGGAAAGGTCCTTGAAATGGATAATAATCCCTCCGAGGGCCACGATAAAAAGGTCCATTGCTATAAAGACCTGTCCCGGTTTCAGGCCCAGTTTCCTCTGGGCGATTACGGCAATTATGTCGACGCCTCCCGTGGTCCCCCTGAATTTGAAGACGATTCCAAGGCCTATTCCTATGAGGATAGCCCCGGTGCTTATGTAGAGCAGGAAGTCGTTGGCGAGCATGTCCTGGATGGCCGGAATGTCCTGGCAGCGTAAAGCTTCCATTCCCGGGATGTCTCCTCTCAGGAGATCTATGAACAGGGAACTCACGCTGAAACCGAAGAAGGTTCTAATGCCGAATTCCCTGCCCAAAACTTTTATTCCCCAGAGGTATAGCGGTAGGTTCATGATCCAGATGGAAAGTCCGACGCTGATCCAGTCATTAGAGAGGAAATTCAGTGCAATGGCGATACCGCTCACACCTCCCGGTATGATCCTGGCATCGATGGTGAAGATTGATATTCCCATCGCAAGCAGCAGGCAGCCCAGGGTTATGGCGAGGTAATCCCTGAAAAGCTTGAGGCAATCCTTATAGGTTTTCTTGCTGAATTTCATAGGGGCTCCCTGTTGCTGACATTCCTGAATTTTTATTTGTTGTTTGCCGGATTTATGGCATTAAACCAGGCTTCATGTCAACCCTGTTTCGAGCGGGGGTGATCCTCCTTCGGGCGGACGGTCGCCCGCGGCGGCGTTTATAGTGCTACAGCCTTGAAGGTTGTGGTACGGCCAATCGGGAGTATGGCTGGTTTTCGCATGCCCGGTCCCGGGTGACGAATGGCGAGTTACGAGTCCTCATTCGTCATCCGACACCCGAAAATCGAGATTGGGCACTGGGACATTCGGCATTTCATAATTCGGCACTCGAAATACTCCAAGGGCGGGACGCCCATGGTACGCTGCGGCTTCCAGCTCCAGTAAAGCAAAGCCGGGCCAGGTCTGGAAATGCCGTATTTACTTGGTGTGAGGTTGATTTTATCGGCGAGGCTTGAGTTTACCGCGGAGTTACTGGAGCAGGATGCTTCAGCTACAACACCGACATTCGGCATTTCATAATTCGGCACTCGAAATACTCCAAGGGCGGGACGCCCATGGTACGCTGCGGCTTCCAGCTCCAGTAAATCAAAGCCGGGCCAGGTCTGGAAATGCCGTATTTACTTGGTGTGAGGTTGATTTTATCGGCGAGGCTTGAATTTACCGCGGAGTTACTGGAGCAGGATGCTTCAGCTACAACGCCGAAATTAGGCATTTCATAATTCGGCACTCGAAATTCTCCAAGGGCGGGACGCCCATGGCACGTTGCGGCTATTCATTGATCAAATTATTGAAATAATATCCTCAAAAACTTCATAGTTTCTATATTATGGAGAATCAGTTTAAGAATTAGTTAAAACCAGGAGCATTAATATGGAAAAGAGAAAACTGGGAAATTCAGACATGGAAATAACCCGCCTTGGGCTTGGAGCCTGGGCCATCGGCGGAAGCTGGGCCTGGGGCTGGGGAAGGCAGGAGGATAACGAGTCAGTTAAAACTATTCACAAAGCCCTGGACAGCGGGATCAACTGGATTGATACGGCTCCGGTATACGGTCTTGGTCATTCAGAGAAGGTAGTCGCAGATGCCTTGAAGCAGACCAGCGCGGAACCTTACGTATTCACCAAATGCGGACTTGTCTGGGATGACAAGGGAAATGTGTCTGGTGTACTCAAAAAGGATTCTGTCCGGAAGGAAGTGGAAGACAGTTTGCGGCGCCTCAACCTTGATGTGCTGGATTTATGCCAGATTCACTGGCCTAATCCTGACGAAGATGTTGAGGAAGCCTGGGAAACCCTGGCAACGCTGCAGCAGGAGGAGAAAATTCGTTATATCGGCGTATCCAATTTCTCAGTGGACCAGTTGAAGCGGGCCGAGTCGATTGCTCCGGTTACTTCCCTGCAGCCTCCTTATTCCCTGGTCTTTCCTCAAGTCGAAGATGATGTTCTTCCCTATTGCCTTGAACAGGGTATTGGAGTTATTAACTATTCCCCGATGGCTTCCGGCCTGCTTTCCGGAAAGATGAGCAAGGAACGCCTGGGTCAGCTTCCGGCTGATGACTGGAGGCACAAGAGCCCTGATTTTTCAAAAAAGAGGCTTGCTAGAAATCTTGAACTGGCCGACCTGCTGGGGAAAATCGGCAAGCCTGGCGGTTTTACGGCCGGGGAAGTTGCCATTGCCTGGACCTTGCTGAATCCGTCGGTTACCGCAGCAATCGTTGGAATGCGAAAGCCGGAACAGGTTGAGGGCGTAATCCACGCGGCGGAAATTAAGCTGTCAGAAGATGATCTGCATCTGATTCGACAGTTTCTTGAGAAAAATCCCTGATTCGGGGAACTCTAATCAAATTCAGCAATAACCGGGGCATGGTCGGAGGGAGTCTGGTCATTCCTTTTTTTCCGGAAGTCCCGGTCAGTATAGACTTCATTTACCCTGTTCAACAGGGCAGTTGATCCCAGCATGAGGTCTATGCGCAGGCCCTGATTTTTGTAAAATGAGCCGCCCCGGTAATCCCACCAGGAGAATTTCTGTTCATCCGGGTAGAGTGAGCGAAACAGGTCAGTTAATTCCAGGTCTTTTAGTTTTTCTATGCACTGCCTTTCTTCATCAGTGTGAAAGATGGAACCTTTCAATGATTCTTCGTTCCAGGTGTCCAGGGCTGAAGGACAAATGTTGTAGTCCCCGGTCACTACCATGTTGTCAGGATCGAGGGGAGATGAAGGATCCGCAAGGAACTCGGCCAGGGAATTGAACCATTCCAGCTTCCTTGGGAAATCCGGATGGTCGGTTGATTTGCCGTTGGGGCAGTAAACTGAGATGAAATCCAGTCCGGATACCCGGGCGGCGATAAACCTGGCACCCGCCTTTTCTTGACCCGGCAAACCTTTCTGCAGGATTTCTGCCGGTTCGCGGCTTAAAACAGCTACTCCGTTCCAGGCTTTCTGGCCATGGATTAAAGATTTGTAACCCGCTTCTTCAAGCGCGGCATACGGAAAATTTTCATCAATGGCTTTCAATTCCTGTAAGCCGACAATATCAGGCTTTCTTTCATTGAGCCAATCCAGGATATATTCCAGCCTCGCCCTTATTCCGTTTACATTCCAGGTTGCTATAAGCATTGTGAAGCCTGCCCCTTCATGAAGAAATTATCTTTTATTAAATTTAATTTAAACATTAAACAGGAAATTGCAGATATCCCCGTCTTTTACGACGTAATCCTTGCCTTCCAGGCGGACAGTTCCATGTTTTTTGGCTTCAGGCATGCTGCCGGCACTGATCAGGTCATCATAGGTAACTACCTCAGCCCTTATGAATCCCCGTTCAATATCCGAATGCACGGTTCCTCCCGCCTGGGGAGCGGCGGTTCCGGCTTTTATGGTCCAGGCCCGGACTTCGTCTTTGCCCACAGTAAGAAAACTTATCAGTCCCAATAATGAATAGGAAGCTGATATCACCTTGTCCCTGGCGGGCTGTTCTATGCCCAGATCTTCCAGGAACTCTTTCGCTTCATCATCTTCCATCTGGGCGAGTTCCGCTTCAACCCCGGCACTTAGGGAGAGCACCAGGCTTTCCCGGTGTTCGTAAACCGGCAGAATACCGGGATCTGCTATCTGGTCTTCTCCGCTGTTTATTACGACAAGAACCGGTTTCAGGGTTAGGAGCTGATAGCCTTTAATGATTTTCAGTTCATCTGCGGAAAGATCCAGGTCACGGAGCGGTTTTTCCTCCTCCAGGGCCGCCTGCAGGCGGTCCATGATTCCTTTTTCTTTTTTGGCCGCGTCCCTTTCTTTCCCGATCAGCCTGGTTACATCCTTATTCAGTCTTTCCAGCCGCTTCTCAATAATGGAGAGATCTGAAAACATCAGTTCCAGGTCCAGGGCTGAAAGGTCTCTGTTTACATCAACATTCCCATCAGGATGGGGGACAGTTTCGTCTGCAAAGGATCTTACAACATGCAGGAATGCGTCAGCCGTTCCTATGAATCCCAGCAATTCGGGAGAAAGTCCTCCGCTGTTCTTCTGGCTTCCGGAAAAGCCTCCCACGTCCACGTACTGCACTTCAGCGGGTGTGATTTTTTTGGGATCATACATTTCTGCCAGTATTCCCAGCCTGCTGTCCGGGACTTTTACGGTAGCCAGGTTTGGTTCCAGTTTTCCGGAGGAGAAAGCGGCGGTTTCCGCCGATCCACCGGTCAAAGCGTTGAATACAGAGGTTTTGCCGCAGTTGGGCAGTCCGATTATCGCAATTTTCATTGGGGGTCTCCAAAAAATATCTCAATAGCCTGAAAACAGGGATGATTCTTGCCTGAAAATTTAATTATACAGTACACGAATTCTCTCGGGGTTGGAATCGGTATCGCCTTCGGTATCGAAAACGATCTAATTCTGTGTTGCTTGCGACAGGGTTTTCTGTCACCCCTCCGGGGTTCTCACGTTGTCTTGATCCCTTGCCCCAGGTTCTCCCCCGCACTCTTCGAGTTGCGGGGAATTCACCTGGGGTCTACTGGCGGTCGTCCCTCCGGGACTTGAATAGTCACGAGTTACGAGTAACATGTTGCAAAAGTTCCGCCACACGGCACTTGCTACCCGCGACTATTGATGCCCTGGACGGGCATGCCACGGCATTTTTTACTGGAGCTGGCAGCTCCAGATACTGCGGCGCCGCCTGACGGCGACGCAGGAAAGCAGGGATGCTCCCTGCCACACCCAACACTCTCCCCGTGACTATTCTACCGGTATGGTTTACCATGTTTTTCATTGGTGAGGGATTATGAAATACAAGAATTACTTAACGAATGTTTTCTCTGGTTTGAAATCGTTACTCCCATGCCTGGCACTTTTTACTTTGGGCCTGGTATTCCTGTCTGTTCCGGCTATAGGTGACGCGACGAGAATACCGGCGAAGCCCAACATTCTCTGGATAATTGCCGAGGACATGGGCCCGGAACTGGGATGCTACGGAAATCCTCATGTCCTCACCCCTCACCTGGACCGGATCGCTGAGGAAGGGGTGATGTACACCCGGGCTTATACGACAGCCCCGGTATGTTCGCCAAGCCGTTCGGCATTCATGACCGGAATGTACCAGACCAGCATCGGCGCCCATAACCACCGTTCCCATCGGGATGACGGATACTGTTTGCCGGAAGGGGTGCGGGTGATAACCGATATCCTGCGTGATGGCGGATATTTCACCGGGAATATTGTCGACCTAACCGGAAATCAGGAAGAACGTTTTTTCCGGGGAACCGGGAAAACCGACTGGAATTTCACCTATTCCGGGAATAAGCCTTTTGATACTGACAAATGGTCCGATTTGAAGGATCACCAGCCTTTTTACGCCCAGGTCAATTTCCCGGAAAGCCACCGGGGAGAATCCTGGGATACGGCCCATGAACATGTTGAGCAGAGGGCTGATCCGGAAAAGGTCGAGTTCCCTCCCTACTATCCGGATCACGAAATCACCCGCAAGGTATGGGCCCAGTACTTCAACGCGATTATGGCGTTTGATAAAAAAGTGGGTTTTATTTTTTCCAAGCTGGAGACTGAGGACCTGCTCGAGAATACCGTGGTTATCATATTCGGTGACAACGGCCGGGCCATGGTCAGGTCCAAACAGTGGCCCTATGAAAGCGGTTTGCATGTCCCGCTGCTGATTCGATGGCCCCAGAATTTCCCCCAGCCGGAAGGGTTTATCCCCGGCAAACCTGATTCCCGGCTTCTTTCCATGATTGATGTTTCAGCCACAACCCTGAGTATTGCCGGCATCAATCCTCCGCTGGTGATGCAGGGCAGGGTGTTCCTGGGTGAAGATGCCGCTCCTCCCCGCGAATACGTGTTCGGTGGAAGGGACCGCGGAGACGAAACCGTGGAACGTATCCGCACGGTTAGGGATAACCGCTTCCGGTATATCCGCAACTACCATCCGGATCGGCCCTTCCTGCAGCTCAACCGTTACAAGGAATGGACCTATCCGATCCTGCAGATGATGAGGGGAATGCACGAACAGGGCAGCTTGAACCCGGTCCAGGAATATCTTTTCAATCCAACCAGGCCGTTCGAGGAACTCTATGACCTTGGAAATGATCCCTATGAAATCAATAACCTGGCCGCGGATCAGGCCTGCTCGGAAATAAAGAAGCGACTGCGGGGTGTTCTCAATACCTGGATAATGGAAACCAATGACCAGGGAAGGTTCCAGGAAGCGTCGGAGATCATTGATAAATGGGATAAAGCAATGGAAGAATATTACGGTAAGAGAGAAAAAACAAAGGTTGTGTACTGATGGCTCGGCAGCAGATTTCAGGAATGCGAAACAGATCAAGAATAACAGGACGTTGGATAGATATGTAAATGGTTTTATTCCAGAATGGGAAGATGTACCAGTGTGAATTTGGTTTAAAGGATGATGAGGACAATCATCAAGGGGAGAGTAAATGAAAAAGAGCATTTTTGCAGTTTTGGTTTGCCTGATGTTTTTACCAATTGGCAGCACCCTGGCAGAACCTGCCGGGGATGTTGATCCGTCCCCAAATCCGGGGTTGAAATTCGAAGTGACCTACGATGAAACCCTGTCAAAGAGGCCCCTGGATGGACGGCTGCTGCTGATGCTTTCGGTGAAAGAAGGCCGGGAGCCCCGGTTCCAGATCAGTTCCGGAGCTGAAACTCAATTGATATTCGGCATTGATGTTGAGAACTGGATGCCCGGTCAAAAAGCGGTTTTTGATGCCGGCGTGTTCGGGTATCCCCTGTCAAGCCTGTCAGAGGTGCCTGCCGGTGACTACCGGGTCCAGGCCCTGCTGCATGTTTATGAAACCTTCATAAAAAGCGACGGGCATACCGTTAAGCTGCCCATGGACAACGGGGAAGGGCAGCACTGGAATACCTCTCCTGGAAATATCTACAGTACTCCGGTGATGATCACCATACCCGGAAACTCCGATGCGTGTATACAGGTCTCACTGGACAGGGAGATTCCTCCGATTCCTGAACCTGAAGACACAAAATATATAAAGCATGTAAAGATCCAGAGCAAAAAATTGACTGAATTCTGGGGACGTCCCATGTACCTTGGCGCTGTGGTCCTGGTTCCCGAGGGGTTCGATGAACACCCGGAAGCCCGTTATCCACTGATTATCAACCATGATCATTTTATTCGGACAATAGAGGATTTCAGGACAGAACCTCCCGATCCTGATCTGGAGCCTGATTACAGCTCAAGGTTCGACCTGGAAGGATATAACCGCATTCAGCAGGAAGAGGCCTATGATCTGTACAGATCCTGGATCTCTCCTGACTTTCCCAGGATGCTGATAATGTATGTTCAGCACGCCAATCCTTTTTATGATGATTCTTATGCCGTGAACTCCGCTAACCTTGGTCCGTACGGAGATGCCATAACCTACGAATTGATTCCCTACATAGAGGAGAAATTCAGGGGCATCGGGGAAGGTTGGGCCCGGTTCATGTACGGTGGTTCAACCGGAGGCTGGGAAGCACTGGCCGTGCAGGTCTTCTATCCGGATGACTACAATGGCTGCTGGGCTTCCTGCCCGGATCCCATCGATTTCCGGGCCTACACAGTAGTAAACATTTATGAGGATAAGAATGCTTATTACCTGGATGAAACCTGGAAGAAAACACCACGTCCCGGACACCGCAACTGGCTGGGGCAGGTTTCCGCCACCCTGGAACAGATGAACCACCGGGAACTGGTGCTGGGGACAAAGAGCCGTTCCGGTGACCAGTGGGATATTTGGGAAGCAGTTTACAGCCCGGTAGGGGAGGACGGTTATCCCAAGAGGCTGTGGGACAAGAAAACCGGGGAAATTGATCATGAAACTGCTGAATACTGGAGAGAAAATTACGATCTTCGTTACATAATGGAGCGGGACTGGGAGACTTTGGGCCCTAAACTTGAGGGGAAGATTAATATTTATTGTGGCGATATGGACAACTACTACCTCAATAACGCGGTATACCTGACCGAGGAATTTCTTGAGAAAACAACCAATCCATATTACGGGGGTGAAGTTGACTACGGTGACCGCGCCGAACATTGCTGGAACGGTGACCATGACAATCCCAATGCCATATCCAGGCTGAGGTATCACCGTATGCACATTCCCAAGATTCTAAAAAGAATAAAGGATTCTGCTCCGGAAGGTGCCGACCTTACCAGCTGGAGGTATTAAGGGAACCGGAAACCCGGACATGAAAACTCCTGGGGGGGCAGCCGGCTGTATCTGACAGGGTTTAAAATGAATTCCGATGGAAGTGTGGGCGGCGTTCTTGAGGATTAAGGGGACGCCTCTCAATAGGCGGAGAGTCGACTAGAGATGATCAAAGTTGAAAAGATTTGCGGTGAGTTGTTTGGACTGGAAGTAACAGCCAAAGTCCTGGACGGGGAAGAGGACCTGAATTACCAGGTTGTTGACCGTTCAGGCCGGAAGTATGTATTGAAGCTTTCAGCCCCAGGCTATGATCAGGAACTCCTTGAGCTCCAGAACCGGGTGTTTCACCTGCTTGAGAAAGAAGCGGCCGGTTCAAATGTCAACAATCATTTTCCCCGGATAATTCCTTCCCGGAATGGCCAGGACTGTGAAAAACTGGATATTGATGACCGGGAATACCTGGCAAGGCTTTTATCTTTCCTTCCCGGAAAGCCGGCAGCCCTGGTGAAACCCCACTCTCCGCGGCTGCTTTCTGACCTTGGAAAGCTCCTGGCCTCATTGGATAAAACCATTTCCGGGATTGACATTCCCTCTTCTGCCAGCAGGGATTTCCCTTGGGATCTCCGCCAGGCCCGGGAAGTGATAGATCGTCACCTGCCCTATATAGATGACAATGCCAGGCGGTCTATTGTTGAAAAGCTGCTTTGGGTGTGCCTCCCAATTCTTGATAAGCATCGGGATTCCCTTCGCCTGGGACTGGTCCATAATGATGCCAATGATTACAACGTTATGGTCAGTTCCGGAGTGCCCGGCGAATTGCACATCAGCGGCCTGATAGATTTCGGGGACATGTCCTGGACCTGGATAGTCGCGGAGGCGGCAATTTCCGCCTTCTACATGACGCTTGATAAGGCGGACCCTGTTGGCGGCGCCGCTGCGCTGGTATCCGGATATAATGCTGAATATCCCTTGAGTGACGAAGAATTGGCGGTGGTTTTCCCGCTGATCTGCCTTCGCGGCTGTGTGAGCGTCTGTCTTTCCGCCTGCCGGGCCAAAGAACAACCGGATAATGAATACCTGCAGATATCCGCGGCACCCGCCTGGCGGCAGTTGGAAAAGGCCGTAAAGATTCATCCCAGGCTGGCGGAATACCGTATCCGGGGAGCCTGCGGAAAAGAACCTTGTCCTGCCACTTCACTCCTGGTGCCATGGCTGGAGAGTCAAGACGGAAATTTTAACTCCCCGGTGCCGGTTGATTTAACATCACCCGCCCAGAAGGTCCTGGATTTAAGCGTTGGAAGCGGCATATGGAATAAGCACCCGGATTTAATGGCAGAGAAAAAGGATTCGGAAGGAAATAAAATTCTTTTTGATTCCAGTGAATCCGTTTCAATGGAGCTAATAAAATCCGGCCTTACCCATTTGATCGGGCGCTATGGTGAAGCGCGCCTGGCTTTTCCGGAAAAACGTTACCGCCAGAATACTGACACCGTGCCGGAGAAAAAGAATATCCACCTGGGAATCGACATCTTTTTGCCGCCCGGCACCCCGGTATGTGCTCCGCTGGAGGGCGTGGTGTTTAGCTGTAGTGATAATTCCAGGCCTCTGGATTATGGGCCCACAGTCATTCTTCGTCACCAGCCGTCAGAGGGGATAGAGTTTTTCACTCTGTACGGCCATCTGGAACGGGTATTTTTGGGTTCTCTCAGCGAAGGCATGAAGGTGGGGCAGGGACAGCAGATAGGCCGGGTTGGTGCAATGGAGGAAAACGGCGGCTGGCCGCCTCACCTGCATTTTCAGGTCATCGCCGATATCCTTGACCGAAAACAGAGTTTCCCGGGGGTGACTTCACCCGGACATAAGGGTACCTGGCTCAGTATCTCCCCTGATCCTAACCTGATGCTGGGAATTCCTGGTGAGCTCCTGGAGACCTCGGGCCGGCCTTCTGATGAAATACTGAATTACCGGAGCAGGCACCTGGGGAAATCTTTAAGTGTTTCCTACAATAACCCACTAAAGATCGTGAGGGGTGTCGGTCAGTATCTGTATGACCAGGATGGCCGCCAGTTCCTGGATTGCGTGAACAATGTATGCCATGTGGGGCACTCCCGCCCGGAGGTGGTAAAAGCCGGAATGGAACAGGCCTTTACCTTGAATACCAATACCAGGTATTTGCATGACTGCCTGGTGGAATACACTGATGCCCTGCTGCGGCATTTTCCTGCTCCCCTGGATACCTGTTTCCTGGTTTGCTCGGGCAGTGAAGCCAATGAACTGGCCTTGCGTTTGGCCCGGACCTATACCGGGGCTTTTGACGTTATCGCGGTTGATGGAGCCTATCACGGAAATACTCAAACGCTGATAGATATAAGTTCCTACAAGCACGGCGGACCGGGAGGCAAAGGAGCTCCTTCCTGGGCCCATATTGTTCCCCTGCCTGACGGATACCGTGGAAAACACAAAGGGTCAGGAGCAGAAACCGGTAGAGCCTACGCCGATTATGTGACTGCCCGGCTGGAGAAGCTATCAGCGGAAGGAAAAAAAGCGGCCTGCTTTATATGTGAAGCACTCCCTGGCTGCGGAGGGCAGATAGTACTCCCTGAAGATTATCTTAAAAATGTTTATTCTTCAGCTAGAAGGCATGGTGCAGTTAATATTGCGGATGAGGTTCAGACAGGTTTCGGAAGGGTTGGAAGCCATTTCTGGGGTTTTGAAATGCAGGGCGTGATTCCGGACATTGTCACCCTGGGAAAGCCGATTGGAAATGGACATCCGCTGGCTGCCGTTATTACAACATCTGAAATTGCCGATGCCTTTGCCAACGGAATGGAATATTTTAATACCTATGGGGGCAATCCCGTATCGTGTTCCATCGGAAAGGCGGTCCTGGCGATTATCGAACAGGAACACATGCAGGCTCACGCCCTTGATGTCGGGAATTACCTGATGTCGCATCTCGGCAAATTGAAAGAGAAGCATTCCCTGGTGGGTGATGTGAGGGGCAGCGGCCTTTTTCTCGGAGTGGAACTGGTCCTGGATCATTCAACCCTGGAACCCGCGGCCGACCACGCCGACCAGATCATTAACCGCATGAGGGAGCTTGGAATTCTTCTCAGCACGGACGGTCCCCTGCATAATGTGCTGAAAATAAAACCCCCTATGGTTTTTTCAAAGGAAAATGCTGATCACCTGGCAGATGCCCTGGATCTCGTTTTCAATGAACTGGAAAGCCAGGCATAATCCTCCAGTCCATTCCATTCGTGGTTATTTTCACTGTCCCCTGCTCAGCAGTGGAGAAAATTGAAATCCCTGCCTGTTCCAGGCGTTTCATGACCCTGGGAGATGGGTGGTTGAAGGGATTCCTGCGTCCCACTGAAATAAATGCTGTCTCAGGTTCCAGTTTTCTGAGAAAGATCCTGCTGGAAGAGGTGCTGCTTCCATGATGGCCGGCTTTAAGTACCTTCACTCCGCGCAAGGAATATTGTTTCACCAATTTTTTTTCAGTTTTTTCAGATATGTCTCCGGTGAACAAAATCCTGAAATGACCGTAGGTCAGCAGCAATACAAGGGAACGGTCGTTCAATTTTGTCTCCTCCCCGACATCTTTTCGAGGCCATAGCACCTGGTGATGCACTCCTTCAACAACGAACGAATCACCCGCCGCCAGGGCGGTTCCTGAATTCTCATAGCTTTGATGAAAATCGAAATAGTAAGTGTTATTCAAGGAAAAAGCACGTTTAAGAAAGGGATAGCCGGCAATATGATCCTGATCGGGATGGGATATTAATATGTATTCAAGTTTCCGTACACCCGTGTGCCAGAGATACCTGGAAATGAGGCTTTTCCCGATGAATGTTTCATTGTCCCGGAAAGCAGTTCCTCCAGCGTCTATCAACGCGCTGCTCCCTCCCGGGAACCGTAGGTGAAAGCAATCGCCCTGGCCCACATCCAGCATGGAAATTTCAAATTCTCCGGCCTGTCTGTTTTCAGTGTCCGGCCTGTTGCTCCAGGAGAAATAGATAACAAGGATCAGCAAGGGGATAATCCAGCCTCTCCCGGGATTCATGGCCAGCATAATCAGCAGGAACAAGTAGAAAATAAGCAGGGGATATACAGGGGGATGGCAGATATAAACAGGAGGAAATATCCGATCACATGTTGAAATAATCCACATCATGATCTCTCCGTTCAGCTGGTACAGGGCGAAAAGGACGGATGTACCCGGCATCCAGAATATGAGAAAGAGAAGGATTCCGGCCGCAACGGAAATGGAAACAAAAGGCACCAAGATAAGGTTCATCAACAGGCTGAAAAAATTAAAGCTGTTGAAATAGTAAACCAGAACTGGGAAAAGGAAGAACTGTATGCAGACCGTGCAGCCTGTAACCTTTAAAGGCCAGGAAAGCCCCTTGAGCAGGAAGAAGGTCAGGTTCAGGCCGTATTCGGGCAGGTGCCGGAAATAGGCTTCGTACAGGGCGCGCCACCATCGAAGCCTTGATAATTCCGGGTTTCGGCCCGTGATAATTCTATTTTCTCTGAAAGCCCTGAATCCCATCACCGGGGCATTGATCCATCCCATCAGGGGGATGAAGAGCCAGATAATTGCCAGGAGGCAGGCGTAGGTAAGCTGGAAACCAGCCTGGTACAAGGCGGCTGGATTGAAAATCAGCAGACTTGCCGCGGCAATGCCCAGGGTATTCAGAAGGTTTCCGCGGATGCCGAAGTGAAGCAGGATTAAATAGAACGTAGCCAGCACCGCCTGCTCTTAGGGCTGGAATAGGGAAGCCGATAATCCATATATATCCCCATATGAAAGATGGAATTATTAACAATGATATATGGTTGTACTTCTTTTTAAACAGCAGGAGCAATATACCGCTCAGGACGCCTATATGAAATCCGGAGATAACAAACAGGTGAGCAATTCCGAGTCGGTTAACCTTCTCTTTTAATTCTCCGGGCAGGGCGCTCTTCTGGCCCAAGAGCAGGGACCTTAATAAAAATGATGTTGTTGATTCGGGGTTTTTATCAACTTTATTAATGAATTTTTTAAGGTATTTAGATGGTAAATAATAAAGTATTGATGGAGGGGTTGTTTTTTTGATCTGGAGAGGAGATTTGAGGCGAATGAGAAAGGGTTTTCCTTCCAGTTCCGCGGCAACTCTGCGGTCCCTTATTCCGGGGATCAGGTTATATGAAGGTCTTTCCAGTTTTCCCCTGAATTCGATAGTGTCTCCTTTGAACAATGTTTTCAGCAGGTAATTTTTTTCACTGAGTGATTCAGGCGGAAGATTAAGTACTATTTTTTTATTGAAGCTTAATTTTTTGTCTCCCTGGGAAAGGAAGACCGGGGACAGGGTCAAGCGGTAACCGTATTCTGATTTTTCCGGAAGTCCCTGGATTGTCCCCCTGACTTGAAAGGGCCTGTCCATGGAGGCCTGTTCGACAGGATGAAGTTCCGGCTGAAATACGCAGGTAATAAGGGTTATAATCCCGCATGCCAGGATAAACGCGGGATTCATCATGAAGAAAATTTTTACCCGATTTCTGAAGTTCAGATATCGTTTAAGGAAATCTACGCGGATTTTATTGTAAACAGGCACTATATAAAATAACGTATGAGAAAAAATAAAAACGATATCCTGGTGGGGGGGTGTATTCAAAGGTCAACCCTGGAAAGGGCGATCGTCAAAGACTGCGACTGCTTTTGGAGTAATAGGAAGGACACTGCAAATGAAGATTGAAAGGATTGGATTTATCGGATTGGGAATCATGGGTCTCCCCATGGCCGGGAACCTGTTAAAAGCCGGGTTTGAACTGGTTGTCTGGAACCGGACCACAGCCAAATCCCGGGATTTTGCCCGGGAGAACCAGGGCGTAATAGTTGCGGATTCCCCTTCCGATGTTGCCGGGAAAGCTTCAGTTATTATTACAATCGTCACCGATTCCGCCGATGTTGCCCAGGTTATCTCCGGCGATAAAGGGATCATACAAGGGATAAACCCGGGATCAGTGGTAATTGATATGAGTACGATTTCACCCGCTGTTGAAAGGGAAATGAACGAACTGCTGAAAGCAGAGGGCTGTACACTGATAGACGCCCCGGTTTCAGGCGGAGACGTAGGTGCCAGGGCTGGGACCCTCGCGGTTATGGCCGGAGGTGAAAAGGAATCTTTTGAACAGGTGCTGCCGGTTTTTGAAGCAATGGGAAAAACCATAACCTATTGCGGTCCTGTCGGTTCAGGACAGCTTGTTAAGCAGTGCAACCAGATTTTAGTTTCAATGAACCTGAATGCTGTCTGTGAAGCAATATCTTTTGCCGATAACAACGGCCTGGACCCGGATGTGATGATAAGCGCCATCAGTGGTGGAGCCGCCGGCAGCTGGCAGCTTTCCAACCTGGGTCCGAAAATTGTGGAAGGTGACTATGAACCCGGATTCATGATTGATCTCATGCAGAAAGACCTTAAGCTGGTCCTGGAGACGGCCAATGCCTCTTCAACATCGGTTCCCGGGGCGGCAACGGTTCACCAGCTGTTTAATTCCGCCCAGGGAAAAGGGCTTGGGAAAAAGGGAACCCAGGCTTTGTTTGAAGCAGTTGTCGGAAGGGATTAACCCCAGTCGGGACCAGGGTCACTTTACGGTGAAGAGCGCGTTGAACTTTAAGGGGTGAAAATATATCAAACAGGTGTCTGTGAAAATAGGCAGTGATGCCTGTATAATCAGTGAACTTGGATTTGAATTCTGGACTGGTAATAATATTCGGAGATATGGATGCGGTTTTTCTTTGTACATCTTTTTATTGTTCTAACCTGTTTGAATATAGTGATAGTTCCGGCCTATTCGGAAAGTGCCGGCCAAGGGCCTGCAAAGCTTCCGGTTCATTGGGATGAAGACCGTCCGGACACTGACTGGTGGGGGATAAGCCGGGATTCTCTGATGTGCCTCGGATATTTTCATGGTTTTCGCATGAGCGAGGAAAAAACCCGCAAGCTGATGGGCGGTCCTTTTTTCAAGGACTGGAAGGATTCGGTAGCGGCCCTGGAGTGGAAATGGGATGATGGCGGAAAAATTTTCACCAATTATCTGGCCCATCCCTGGCAAGGTTCTGCTTACGCGTTTATTTTCGCTGATAACCACAGGGAATCCAATGAATACCTGTTCGGATGGAACAAGGAGTACTGGAATAACAAGCATAAACAATTTCTATTCTCTGTCGCGTCTACTGTACAGTTTGAGATAGGTCCCATATCTGAGGCCTCCCTGGGAAATGTCGGCATCAATCGTCCCGGTGCCATGAGAATGATCGATTTTGTGGTTACCCCGGTACTTGGGACTTACGGTTGGTCCGTCCTGGAAGACGGCATGGATCGTATAGCCTACAGCATTGAAGACAACCATTTGTACTGGGCCAGGTTTATCAGGTTTTTCTGTATCACCAGGGGAGCGGTTAATCTCTTTCTTAATTTCCGGGCGCCCTGGTTCAGGTATACAGACAAGGAAATCGACCTGAAACGATCCCGGGCTGAAATGGCCGATATCCACCGTGAATATGAAAGACTTATGGCCCTGAGGGAAGCCTCTGTGGCCCAGGCTGAAAAATAAATGATATTTATCCGGGGATCTTCAAAATTATCGATCTGTAGTTGTATAATCCCCTTAAGATATGGGTTTTAAAAAAACAAGCTTTTTTGTTCTCGTTCTACTGTTTCAATTCCCGGCTCTGCTCACCGCTCTATCTGCCGGCGACAATCCCGTGCCTGCCGACAAACAGGTTGTCCTTGAGACTTCTATAGGCACCATCGCTTTGGAACTCTACCCTGAAGCCGCCCCACTTTTTGTTGAAGGTTTCCGCAAAGCGGTTAAGGAAGGGACCTACCGGGGCACTATTTTTCACCGGCCGGTGGCTATGGCCTTGATCCAGGGCGGCGATCCTTATACCTCGGATCCAGGAAGGCGGTCCGAGTATGGCTCCGGCGGACTGATGCGGTTGGAGGTTGAGAAAAACGATATCCCTCACAAGCGCGGTTCCGCCGCGATAGTATCCATTCCGAATGAACCGAAAAGCGCGGGAAGCCAGTTTTTTATTTGTGTTACTGATCAGCCCCAGCTGGACGGGAATTTTGCGGTTTTTGGACAGGTTGTTGAAGGCATTGCAGTGGTTGAAAGGCTCTCAATGCTGCCGGTGGACCCCAATGGGGTTGTGATTGACAGGGTTGAGATTGAAAACGCCTATGAAAGGGATCCTCCCCCTCCTGTGAAACTTCCCTTCGAAGGATTCAGCCCGGTGGAGATGGCTGAATATGAGGCGGTTGTAAAAACAACCCTGGGCGATTTCGTAATTCGGTTATTTCCCGAAGATGCTCCGGAGAATGCCAGGCAGTTTCTTCGATTCGCCCAGCTTGGTTTTTACGATGGAACCCTGTTCCACAGGGTTGTGCCGGGTTTTGTAATCCAGGGAGGAGCTATTTTTACCCGTTCAGAGCCGGTTGACCGGGAGTATGCCGATCTTCTTACCCCGGTAAAGGGAGAGTTCAGTGAACGGAAACATGTCCGGGGAACGGTGTCGCTGGCCAGGGGAGATGATCCCGATTCCGGCCTGGATTCCTTTTTTATAACCCTGGATACCCAGGAATCCCTGGACGGCAATTTTACAATATTTGGTGAAGTTGTCAGCGGGATCGATACGGTTGATGGAATTTCCCAGGCGCCGGTGATGGGAGAGAAGCCGATATCAGACATCCTTATTGAAAAAATCATCGTTCGCCGCATCGAGTAAGAAAACTCAAAAAGTGGCCAGGACTTTTCTTATAGAAAATTTAACCTACCGTACCTGACCTGGCCGCCTGCCGGATCCAGTGTCAGGAACATTTTTCCTGTTTGATAAATTCTGATTCATCCCTGATAATTATTCTCTTAATCTGCTTTCAAGGAGGAATCGGAAATGAGAACAAATAATCCCGACCGCAGGACATTCATAAAACAGGCTGGGTCAACCGCCGCTATCATTCCCCTGGGCATCCTGGCATCAGGGTGTGGAGAACGAAAAGGCATTGATAAAAAACCGCCTAATATTATCCTTGTTTTTTCGGATGATCACGCCTACCAGGCGTTGGGTTGTTATGGATCAGTGGTAAATAAAACCCCGAACCTTGACCGGCTTGCCTCTGAAGGGATGGTTTTTGAAAAATGCTGCGTGACCAATTCAATCTGCGCCCCTTCCAGGGCGGTTGTTTTAACCGGAAAGCACAGCCACCTGAATGGAGTGACCGATAACAGGGAGGAATTCGACGGAACTCAGCAGACATTTCCCAAGCTCCTCAGGCAGACAGGGTACCAGACGGCAATTGTGGGTAAATGGCACCTGAAAACTGAACCAACCGGGTTTGATTACTGGGAAGTCCTTCCCGGGCAGGGACATTATTATAATCCTGACTTCAGGACAGTCGATGGAACTGTGACGGAACAAGGTTATGTCACGGATATCATCCACGACAAGGCCTTGGACTGGCTGGAAAAGGGCAGGGATCCTGAAAAACCTTTTATGCTGATGCTCCAGAACAAGGCTCCTCACCGCGAATGGGAACCGGGGCCGGATCACCTGGAAATGTACGAGGACACTATCTTTCCGGAACCTTCAAACCTCTTTGATAACTATGAAGGACGGGGTACGGCAGCCCACAAACAGGACATGAGTATTTCCGAAACCATGAGGATCAAGGAAGACCTGAAAATCTGGGAAAAGGGTGACGAGGAACTCAATACCTTCAAGCGCACCATTGGCCGTATGGATGAAGAACAGCGGAGGAAATGGGACGAGGCCTATAAGGATGATATTGAGGAGTACCGGAATTCCAACCTGGAGGGTGAAGATTTAGTCCGCTGGAAATACCAGAGGTATATGGAAGATTACCTGAGATGTATCGCCTCTGTGGATGATAATTTCGGGAGGATCCTGGATTACCTGGAAAAGAATGATCTTGCTGACAACACTGTGATCCTGTATGCCTCGGACCAGGGTTTCTACCTGGGTGAGCATGGGTGGTTTGATAAACGGTTCATGTACAAGGAATCTTTTTATACACCTTTCATGGTCCGGTGGCCGGGCGTTATAGAACCGGGACGTCGCAGTGATGAACTGGTTTCAAACCTGGATTTTGCCGAAACATTCCTGGATATAGCCGGGGCCGAAGTGCCGGGCGATATGCAGGGAGTCAGCCTTACTCCTCTTTTCAAGAACAGCCTTTCTGAAAAATGGAGAGAGAGTGTTTATTACAACTACTATGAATTCCCCGCGGTGCATTCAGTAAGGCGGCATGAGGGCGTTTTTGACGGGCGCTACAAACTGATTTATTTCTATGACCTGGAGGAGTGGGAGCTTTACGATATGGAAATTGACCCCGGGGAAATGAAATCTGAGTATGACAACCCTGAATACGCGAAAATTGTCGTGAGATTGAAAGCGGAACTTGAAAAATTGAAGCAGCAGTACAAGGTCCCGGCCCCGGTTCCCCTTGAGGATAATCCGGACGCTTGATTTCGGGACAGATATGACAATGTTGAAGTGAAGATTAATCAGCAGGTACACATTGAAAAATAAAAATTTGAGATACGTGTTTTTTGCCTCCCTGGTCGCGGCCCTGGGCGGCTTTCTATTTGGATTTGATACAGCGGTGATATCCGGCGCTGAAAAATCGGTGCAGGAAGTGTTTAACCTGGATGGTTTCTGGCACGGTTTCACAGTAGCCATTGCCTTGATCGGCACGGTTTTCGGAGCTCTTTTTGCCGGTAAACCGGCTGATGTTCTGGGTCGAAAGAAATGTTTGATTGTTATCGGAATCCTGTACGCGGTTTCAGCCGCGGGAAGCGCCCTGGCCGGTACCTGGGTCCCGTTTCTCTTTTACAGGTTTATCGGGGGACTTGGAGTCGGGGCATCTTCGGTAGTCGGGCCCATGTATATTTCAGAGATAGCTCCGGCCCATCTCAGAGGCAGGCTTGTAGCCCTGTTCCAGTTCAATGTGGTCTTCGGTATCCTGGTGTCCTTCTTTTCAAATTACCTGCTCTCCACAATCGGGGAGAATGCCTGGAGATGGATGTTCGGGGTGGAATTTTTTCCGGCCGCGCTGTTTTTTGTCCTTGTCCTCGGCATTCCCAACAGTCCCCGCTGGCTTATCAGGAAAGGCCGGATTGATGATGCCCGCAGGGTGCTGACAGCTGTTGGAGAATCAGATGTAGAGGCGGCGGTCAAGGATATTGCCCACTCAGTGCAGTCTGCCGCCGGATCAGCCGCGGCGAAATTATTTACAAAAAAATACAGGCTTCCGATCCTCTTTGCCGTGCTGCTGGCTACGTTTAATCAGCTTTCCGGAATTAACGCGCTGATGTATTACGCCCCGCGGATTTTCCAGATGGCTGGAATTGAGAAGAACGCCTCTTTCCTGCAGGCTGTTGCCATAGGAATGACAAACCTGGTGGTTACAATCATTGCCATGTCCCTGATTGACAGGTTTGGCAGAAAGCGGCTGATGATTGTGGGATCTATCGGCACCTGTTTTGCTCTTGGCATGGTGTCTTACACCTTTTTCACAGAAAGCTTTGCCGGTTATAATATTCTTATATACCTCATGATTTTCCAGGGATTTTTCGCTTTTTCCCAGGGCACGGTTATCTGGGTGTTCCTGGCTGAGATTTTTCCCAACCGGGTTCGGGGAAAAGGGCAGGCATTGGGAAGTTTTACTCACTGGGCCTGGGCGGCGACCATTTCCTGGCTCTTCCCGCTGGTCGCTGAAATTTCTGAAAATCCAGCTATCGGAGGCAGGTATTCTTTTCTGTTTTTCAGCGTTATGATGGTCTTTCAATTTTTCTTTGCCTGGAAGATAATGCCTGAAACCAAGGGCAAATCACTGGAACAGATTGAAAGAGATCTCAAAATATCCTGAAAAAATGACGGCTACTTTCCGTTAAAATAGTCAGGAAGGCTTGGCGTTATCAATCGCGGGGAATATTATCCTGTTTGTAAAGGAATGGTGCGCCTGTCGGCAACTGATATAGATCTAAAAAGGGGTATAAAACATGGAACGCAGGACATTTCTTCAATTGAGCGCCTTATCTTCTCTGCTGGCTGGTAAATGGGCCGCGGCTGAGGCTGTTTCTGAAAAACCCAACATCCTTTTTCTTTTCACCGATGACCATGCGGTACAGGCTATCAGTGCCTATGGATCCCGGATCAACAATACCCCCAATATCGACAGGCTGGCCCGAGAGGGAACCATATTTGACCGGTGCTTCTGCTGCAATTCAATTTGCGCCCCCAGCCGCGCCGCGATATTAACCGGTAAACACAGCCATGCCAACGGCCTTAGAAACAACCAGGACACCTTTGACGGCCGGCAATTGACCTTCCCCAAGCAAATGCAGGAAGCTGGTTATCAAACCGCCCTCATAGGCAAATGGCACCTGAAAACAGATCCAACCGGCTTTGATCACTGGGAAATCCTCCCGGGGCAGGGATCCTATTACAATCCTGATTTCAGGACGGCTGAAGAGAATACCCACTACATAGGATATGCCACGGATATTACAACTGACCTGGCCCTGGACTGGCTTGATAAGCGAAACGAGGATGAGCCTTTTATGCTCATGTGCCAGCATAAGGCCCCCCATAGGACCTGGGCGCCTCCGCCGGAATTCCTCACCCTCTATGACGACGAGGATATCCCCGAACCGGAAACCCTGTTCGATGATTACTCCGGCCGGAGTGAAGTTCTTAAAAAGAACGAAATGACTATTGCCGGACACCTTATGTATGACTATGACCTCAAGGTATCAGGTTCAGAAGTGCCGGATAAACTGGGTCGAACCATGAAGAATCCTGAAGTCAAAAGGATGAATCCTGAACAAAGGGCAGCCTGGGACGCGGCCTACGGTCCGAAGAATGAAAAATTCCTCAAGGATAATCCGCAGGGAAAAGACCTGGTTCGATGGAAGTATCAGCGCTACATCAAGGATTACCTGCGCTGTATCGCTTCAGTAGACAAGAATATCGGCAGGGTGCTGGATTACCTGGATGAAAAAGGCCTGGCTGAAAACACCATTGTTGTGTACAGCTCAGACCAGGGATTTTACCTGGGGGAACATGGCTGGTACGACAAAAGATGGATGTATGAGGAATCCATGCGCATGCCCCTGATTGTCCGCTGGCCGGGGGTTGCCAGGGCCGGTGAAAGGGTTTCCGCCCTGGTGCAGAATATCGACTTTGGTCCTACTTTCCTGGATATCGCAGGATTGGAGGTTCCACGGGAAATGCACGGTAGAAGCATGTCCGCCCTCCTTGAAGAGGGGGATGAAGCTCCCTGGAGAACCTCTATTTATTACCACTACTACGAAAAGGGTGAGCATAATGTCCCTCCGCATGAAGGAGTCAGGACTGAAAGATATAAGCTGATTCATTTTACCGAGCTGAAGAAATGGGAACTGTTTGATCTCAAGAAGGACCCCTCCGAGATGAAAAATGTCTACAAGGATCCCGCCTACGCCGAAGTGCGTATGGAAATGCAGGGTGAACTCAGGAGCCTGAGACGCCGGTTCCAGGTTCAGGGAGCCACGGGGAGTTCCTGAATCAGCAAGCTTTCGGAACTGTTATGAGGTTGTTTTCTTGAGTTGTCCCGGTCATTGCCTGGAACCGGGAGAAAACCTCACCCGCATATCACCGCCGGTTTCCCCCGGACACAATGCTTTATGGTTTTAATATGTCTGAATCAGTCAACCGGGTAAACATCAGGGTTGTTTTCAATATCGCCATGCCAATGGTGATAGCTGAGCTTGGCTGGATAGGTATGTCTATCGCCGACACCATGATGGTTGGACGGGTAAGCGTTGAAGCCATAGGAGCGGTAAGTCTTGGCAGCAGTATTTATTTGCCGATCGCGGTTTTCGGCCTCGGCCTTTTGCTGGGAATGGATACCCTGGTTTCCCATGCTTTTGGTGCCGGAAAAACCGATCTCTGCCTGAAATGGCTGGGAAAGGGAGTCCAGTTAAGCCTCGCTGTTTCACCTTTCCTGTGCCTGGTTTTCCTGTCTGTTTCAGGAGTCGTGGAATTCTGGGATAAACCCGATTCCTTCAAAGCCCAGACGCTGTCTTACATGAGAATTTTGGCCCTGAGCATACCCCCGCTTCTTCTGTATGGCGCTTTCAGGCGCTATCTTGCCGGAATTACAAGGGTATATCCAATCATGGCCGCCCTTGTAATTGCCAACCTGGTTAACATTCTGATTAACTGGATCCTGATTTTTGGCAACCTGGGCGCTCCGGCCCTGGGGGTTACAGGCGCCGCCTGGGCAACGGTTGTTTCCAGGACCTTCATGGCAGCATTTCTGCTTGCGGCCATATTGTGGTCAGGGAAAAAGCAGGCCATCCTGGCGGTCAGGGAATCGTTCCGGATAGAACCGGGTAAATACCGCACTATTTTGAAACTGGGTTTCCCGGCCGCAATGCAGCTTTTACTTGAGGTAGGAGTTTTTGCCACCGTTACCGTGTTTGCCAGTTGGCTGGACGTCACCTCCCTGGCTGCCCACCATATCGTTTTAAACATTGCCAGCGTGACCTTCATGGTTCCCCAGGGGATTTCCTCCGCCGCCGCTGTCTTGGTCGGGAAATCATTGGGAGCCGGAAACATGGTGCAGGCCAGGATTGACGGATGGACCACCCTGGGAGTGGGCATGCTTTTCATGGGCACGGCTGCGGGAGTTTTTCTGATCGTTCCGGAGATTATCCTCAGGATGTTTACCTCTGATCCCGTCCTGATCCGGATGGGCGTCACGCTGCTCTCAATTGCGGCAGTTTTTCAGATTTTTGACGGATGCCAGGTAATATCAATCGGTTTGCTGAGAGGGCTGGGCAATACCCATACCCCTATGATTTCAAGCCTTATTGTTCACTGGGGATTGGCTCTTCCTGTCTCCTATGCCTTGTGCTTTGTCTTTGATCAGGGAGTAACCGGGCTTTGGGTGGGCCTTTGCCTGGGATTGATGATTGTGGCGGTATGGCTCAGTTTAAAATGGTATTTGAGTATAAATCGGCTGGTGAAACTATCTTCCGGGTAGGTCGTTCTGGAATGTCAGAATCGTTAATGACGCGAGAAGAAATTTTCCCTTCAGGCCCTGCCTTCATCTACCAGCCGGGCAAAGTGTTCAAAGGATCGGTCATAGGTTTTTTCAGCGTCACCAGGGAAAAAACACCCGGGAAGCTGACGCATTCTCAAGTGGTACTGTACACAGTCGCAGCACACTCCGCGACGGCTGCAGGAATTGTATGTGCAAGTGCAGTTTCCAAGGTTTGTATCTTTCTTGCATTCCATGTTCAGTCACTATCCTTTCCGGTTGAATTCAATCTCTATTCTATTAAATTGTTTCGGCGAGCAGGGTAAACAAATACCCTGACACACGATGTGAAGCAGTTTTCATGGAAGTGGGCTTATTGTCTTTTGACCGATGCCGGGAGATAATCAGTTTAATATGAAAAGAAGAACATTTTTATCAGGAAGTGCTCTCGGCGCCGCCGGGGGTATTCTCGCCGGATGCGAGAGTCCCGCGGGAAAAGGAGATTTGAGCGCGGCAGGGCAGGGAGAGGTGGACTTGAAAGATAGATTGCTTGATTGCCTTGGCGGCCCCTGGCCTGAACCTTCCGAATTAAAAGCTGAAACAGGCTCAGTAGTCCGGAAGAATGGCTTGAGAATCGAAGAGGTGTCCTATGAAGCGGAACCGGGTGACAGGATTCAGGCGCTGCTCCTTGTTCCGGATGGTGTGGACCGGCTGAATCCGGCGCCAGGGATCTGTGTCTGGCACCAGCACGCCGGTGAGTATCATCTCGGAAAAAGTGAACCAGCCGGACTGGCCGGTAATCCCATGCATTTTACCGGGGAAAAGCTGGCCCGCCTGGGCTACGTGGTTCTTTGCCCTGACGCTCTTTGTTTTGAAAGCCGCCAGGATGACAGTCTCAAGGGCGGTGATTTCGAACGATTTGAATTCCTGCGCTACGTTGTTGCAGGCAAGTCCATGGCCTGGAAAAATATTCTGGATATGAGGAGAGCGGTTGACTTCATTGTCTCCCGGCCCGAGGTCGATTCAGAAAGGCTTGGCTGTTACGGCCATTCGATGGGGTCAACCCATACCTGGCTTCTGGGACCATGGGAACCCCGCCTGAAATGCCTGGTCGGAAACTGCTGCCTTCCGACCTGGGAAGCTATACACGAAAACAAGATCCTGCACTGCTTTCCCAATTTCGTTCCAGGGTTCTACCAGTACGGGGACACCCCTGATATCGTCGGGATGACCGCTCCCGGGACCCTGCACCTGAACTTTGGTGAAGAAGACGGGGGAAGCCCGATTGAAGGAGTGCGGAAAGGGCTGGCAGCCATCGAAAAGGCCTATGCTCAGGCCGGGGTTCCTGAAAATTTCAGCTGGTACATAGAGGAAGGTGCGGGACACATATTGTCGGAAACGATGTGGGAGCATGTGAGAAGGACGTTCGACAAACTGTGAGAAGGACGTTCGACAAACTGTGAGGAGGTCGGAGAGGCCTGAGTTGTGGCTGGAGTCGATGTCTCATGGGTAGTCTCGAGGGGCAGGTTGTGTGTGGCCGGAAGCATCCTTGCTTTCCTGTGAGCGATAGCGAACCGTGATAGTGGCGGGAGCCGATGTCTCATGGATAGTCTCGAGTGTCAGGTTGCGTGTGGCCGGAAGCATCCTTGCTTTCCTGTGAGCGATAGCGAACCGTGATAGTGGCTGGAGCCGATGTCTCATGGATAGTCTCGAGTGTCAGGTTGCGTGTGGCCGGAAGCATCCTTGCTTTCCTGTGAGCGATAGCGAACCGTGATAGTGGCGGGAGTCGATGTCTCATGGATAGTCTCGAGGGGCAGGTTGCGTGTGGCCGGAAGCATCCTTTTCGTGTTTCGGATTTGGGATTTCCCGCCGCAGGCGGAGTCACTCCTCTACCACAACCTGAAGTCTCGCTGTGGCGGTATAACCCAGTCCGCTGGTTCGGCTAACTGAAACCAGGTAGCATCCGGGAGCTTGGAAGGCGTGCCTGGTTACGGCATATCCATCGGGATTGTGGACATTGGCGTTGCCGTCTGAACACACCGCCACTCTGGGGCTTCCGTCGCCGAAATCCCAGATTTCTTTTCCTTCCAGTGGATTTATGCCGAATGACCTTACCTTGAAGGTGATTTCCTGTCCGGGGCTGAGTCCCAGGCTGGGGTAGAATGCGGCGTGGATGGTGTGCGGCTGTTCAGACAATGGTTTTCCCGGTGCTATTACAAGTACAGGACAGAAATCATAATCTGAATTCCCGATTTGATCCGTCACTTGAAGTATTTCACTGTAAAAGCCCGGCTTCCCGTATCTTTTATAAGCTACCATGCTATCGGATTCAGTCCCGTTGGAGAAAATCCATTTGTAGCGGAGGCCGGAATCATCTCCGCTGAAACAGCGTGATCTGCTTCCGTCAAGCAGGACTTCCTCCCCGATTTTAATAAGCTTATGAGGTCGGGCAACAGCCTTAAGCTTACCGGCATGATCCGCGAAATATGACTGCCAGTAAAACGGATAAGCATCTTCTGACCCGAATTTTCCTGAAGGCTGTCTGGCGCTGACATCAAAATGGAAATGAGACCAGCCTCCGCTGGCTCCTTCCTTGCCGAGAAGACCTAAAAACTGGCCCTTTTTGACGCGTCGGCCCGTTTTTACACCTGGATCGATTGAGTAGAGATGACTGTTGCGGTATATCCAGCCTCTTTCATCCAGCAGGTATATGACATCATAGCGAGGCCTCACCGGTGTATTCTTCCGGTAGTCCGACAAAGTCAGGTCAGCAGAGGAAAGAACCAGGCCGTCAACGGCTGAATAAACCTCATTCTGTCCTTCGCTTCCTCCAACATCCAGTCCATGGTGGTAGTAGATGCCGCTTTCCGGGTTCCCGGGCAGGTCGCCATGGTCTACATAGGTTGGATCATTTGTCATCTGGGTATCTGATGAGAACCAGGCGGCCTCGACCGGGTATTTGAAAGTGTCCGGCACTATCCACGGAGAGTCTCCGGGCCAGAGGCGCAGCCTGACATCTTTATCAAGAGCCCAGGGATTGAAAAGGACTCCGTCCCGATTGTGAACCAGGGCCGATGTTACCGGGCAGTCGACCTGTATGCCGGCAGCCCTGCGCGGAAGGTTGTACATTCCCGAATCCAGGACCGTGTAGTGATTATTTATCCTGATTTTAACTTCGGCTCCCCTGACCGCCTTTCGACATGAATCATACTTATGCTTGATATTCTCCACCTGTACCGAGACTTCAGTTCCGTCTGACAGGATGACTTCACGCGGTTCATGAAGATCAAGGTCCAGGGTTGTAAAGGCTGGCGGCCTGAATGCCGCGCTGGCGAATACCGGATCATTTGCCTGCCAGTTAAGGCAGTTGAGTATTACCTGGTAGAAGTTGGGATTCCTGTAATCATCTGTGCTATGGCCAGCCTGGAGGTAAATAACCCATCCTTTACCGGCTGGCTTGTACCACCCCGAGGTCGGTTCCATTGTGGGAAGACCCTTTAACTGAAGGGCGGCGGAGTTTAATTCATCGGTGACTTTATATCCGAATAAAACTACTTTTTCATCATCCCCTGAAAGTCTCTGGTTGTGGAACACTTCGGTATCGGGGATATCGAACGCCGGGTACTCACCTTTCAGGTCAGGCCGCTCCGAGAAGCTGAAGTCGACTTTTTTGCCATAGGAAATCCCATGGCTGGTTATGTAGTGACCCGGGGCCAGGTTCACCATGGTATGGCATGTTTCGGCTGTGACTTTCCATGGATATGAACCGGATTCTGTCTGGATTGAAACTCCCAGGAACTTGAGCCATTCGGGATTTGCTGTTTTGGCCGAGGCCAGCGAATGGTGGAGCACAAGCAGTTTGCCTCCTGATTCGGCGTAGCTGATCAATGCTTCTTCAGTCACCTGGTTAAGAGGCTTGTGTATGTAGGCTATCAGGGTTCCGTAGTTGCTGAGTTCTATGTAATCCTCAGCCCCAAGGTAGTCTTCCTGGGTCATCAGCCGTATCTTCCAGCCATCATTGTCCAGTTTTTCCCGGAGCGGTATTAAATCTTGATTGGTGTCGGCCATTAGAAGCAGCTTCCTGCTTTTTATCTCCGGATCCTCTTGCGGCATACCTGAAGATGATGTTTCCGAGGCGCAGGAAAAGAAGAGGATCAGGGCGAGAATAAATCCTGCCTGAAGCCTGAAAATAAATCTCGCAGATAATGAATTTTTCATATAAACCAGTTTTAATTTCCCCGGATTCCGGCTTGCAGAGGAACCAAAAAAATATTAGCAGGAAAAAGAGAAGCAGAACAATATGCGGCAATCATTTTTTCCTGTTAAATCACTAGATTGTGAAAATACTCCCCATATTTCCAGATCAGGAAAAAAGCTGTTTCTTTTTATCCTGGATCGATGGAGAATAGGTGATTATGAGCAATAAAAGCAGAATCTTCGGGATATTTCTTTCGGCGTGTCTTATTCTGGCGATTACTTCTCCGGTTTTCCCTGGAGATATTCCGGTTAATACCGGAAGGGTGATCGAAGGGAATGTATTCAAAAGCGAACTGGTTGCTGAAGATGTGAATTATTCGATTTATCTTCCGCCTGACTATGAACAGTCAACCAGGTCTTATCCGGTTCTTTACCTCCTGCATGGGTATAGTGATGACGAAACGGCCTGGGTGCAGTTCGGAGAAGTTAATGTTTCAGCTGACAGGCTGATAGGTGCCGGGGAAATACCGGCCATGATCATCGTAATGCCAGACGCCCGGTACACCTATTACGTTGATGATTACGCAGGCAAGGACAAGTATGCCACGATGTTCGCGGAAGAATTTATTCCCTACATAGATAAAACATATCGTACCCGGGCAAAAAAGGAGTTTCGCGCGGTGTCCGGTTTGTCCATGGGAGGATTCGGGTCATTGATTTACGCCTTGCGTTATCCGGACATGTTTGCTTCCTGTGTTGCTTTCAGTTCAGCCATTCGAGACGATTCGACTGTTGTGGAAATCGACCAGGAAGGATGGGACCGCAGGTATGGAAAGCTTTTTGGAGAGGGCCTAAAAGGGCAGGAGCGCCTTTCAGAGCACTGGAACAGCTTCAGTGTGATGTACCAGGCCGCCAATCTTCCGGTTGAAACCCTGGAGAAGGTGCGCTGGTACATAGACTGCGGAGACGATGACCGCCTGGGCCGTGGTAATTCCGCCCTGCATCTGTTGTGGATGGAACGCGAGGTTCCCCATGAATACCGGGTTAGAGACGGAGCCCATCGCTGGGTTTACTGGCGTACCGGGATTAGGGACGGCCTGCGTTTTGTAGGGGATGGCTTTAACAGGTGATGTAGCTGGAGTCTGAAGCTTCAGCAGTCTGGAAAGGTTTCAGAAAAGCAGCGCGGGTGTAAGACATCCGTTTCCAGGATGGTACCTTTTCTTCTAAGTGAACAACCTGGTGCCAACCTGAAACTTGATTTAAATCAGGAATGGTCATTATTTGGCACGCCGGCGTTTTTTGATGTCTCCATCTGGTGGTGGCGTTAAAGACCTCAATCTAAAATCGTCAATCCGTTTTCCACTGGCGGCGACAGCATTTAATTCAGGGTTGCGGGTCAGGTGATTTCGTATTACCAATCGGCGTCGGAGTCGGGGTCAATCAGGATTTTGGATTTTCTCCCTGCCAGGGGACAGAGGGGCGGAGGGCCACAGGCCCGATAATCCCGGGCCAAAGAGCCCGGGATTTCAGCCCAGGGTGGAGGCCCCGTCGAAGACGGGGATGGAACCCTGGGTATGGGGATGCGCGCAATTCGCAGGGAGCGCCACCGGTGCGACCGGAAGGTTTCAGTTCCATAGGTATCGTTCGTCGTATTTCAGTTTATGTTTAGCCAAAAGAGACTTGAGCTCATCCTGAAACCCCCTCCGGTCATGATGTTCCCTTTGCGTTTGAATATATCTTGTAACAGCTGGAACCATTGATTCACTTACTGAAAACGAGGCATATCCACTTTGCCAGGTAAATTTTTTCTTTCCCGGGATGTTTTTATGTATCCAGAAAGAGGAAGCGGATTTAACCTTTGACACATATTCGGGAATCGACAATTTTCGATCAACCACGGATAAAAGATGGATATGATCAGAATACCCGCCTGCCGCTAATAACTTGCAGCCCAATTTATTCAGGATCCCTCCAATCTGCTTTAACAAGGCAGTTTCCCAATTATCGTTTATCCATTTGTATCGATCCTTGGTACTGAAGACCGTGTGCTGAATGTTCTGAACCAAAGACTGGGGCATGTTTACCTCCTTTTCTTATAAATAACGTTTGGAGGTTTTAAATGACGAAACGGGGATTTATTTTCCGGTCGTACCGGTGGCACTCCCTTCGTTTTTCTGCCGTTTCTCTCCCAGGGTTCCGCCGACTTCGCAATGGCTCCGCCCTTGCTCGTCTTAGCTCCACCCTGGGCTACAAGAGCCCCCCGCAAATTGCGAGGGGCTCTTACCGGGCCTCTTGGCCCGGATTATCCCGACCTGTGGCCGGGAGTGGATATCTCCGCCTGGCGGCGACAGCATTTAATTCAGGGGTGCGGGTCAGATGATTTCGTATTACCAATCGGCGTCGGAGTCGGGGTCAATCAGGATTTTGGATTTTCTCCCTGCCAGGGGACAGAGGGGCGGAGGGCCACAGGCCCGATAATCCCGGGCCAAAGAGCCCGGGATTTCAGCCCAGGGTGGAGGCCCCGTCGAAGACGGGGATGGAACCCTGGGTATGGGGATGCGCGCAATTCGCAGGGAGCGCCACCGGTGCGACCGGAAGGTTTCAGTTCCATAGGTATCGTTCGTCGTATTTCAGTTTATGTTTAGCCAAAAGAGACTTGAGCTCATCCTGAAACCCCCTCCGGTCATGATGTTCCCTTTGCGTTTGAATATATCTTGTAACAGCTGGAACCATTGATTCACTTACTGAAAACGAGGCATATCCACTTTGCCAGGAAAATTTTTTCTTTCCCGGGATGTTTTTATGTATCCAGAAAGAGGAAGCGGATTTAACCTTTGACACATATTCGGGAATCGACAATTTTCGATCAACCACGGATAAAAGATGGATATGATCAGAATACCCGCCTGCCGCTAATAGCTTGCAGCCCAATTTATTCAGGATCCCTCCAATCTGCTTGAACAAGGCAGCTTCCCAATTATCGTTTATCCATTTGTATCGATCCTTGGTACTTAAGACTGTGTGCTGAATGTTCTGAACCAAAGACTGGGGCATGTTTACCTCCTTTTCTTATAAATAACGTTTGGAGGTTTTAAATGACGAAACGGGGATTTATTTTCCGGTCGTACCGGTGGCACTCCCTTCGTTTTTCTGCCGTTTCTCTCCCAGGGTTCCGCCGACTTCGCAATGGCTCCGCCCTTGCTCGTCTTAGCTCCACCCTGGGCTACAAGAGCCCCCCGCAAATTGCGAGGGGCTCTTACCGGGCCTCTTGGCCCGGAATTATCCCGACCTGTGGCCGGGAGTGGATATCTCCGCCTGGCGGCGGCAGCATTCAATTCAGGGGTGCGGGTCAGGTGATTTCGTATTACCAATCGGCGTCGGAGTCGGGGTCAATCAGGATTTCGGATTTTCTCCCTGCCCGGGGACAGAGGGCCTGGGGCTACTGCTGGCACGGCGTTAGCTGCCGGGTCCTGGAACTAAATAGTGGAAATAACGCCTGAGTGTCCTCCGCACCCCCATTTATCGTTGGATCAGATTTTTCACTTTTCCAAGTTTCTTTTCCGCATGATCCGCCGAAGGATGCGGATCGACTCAATTATTGAAGCGGGCTGCCCCATTTACTTACTGACTGCTTGAAGAATGATCGTGGATAATCTTCCAGCCATCCGGGAATTTCTTCAGGATCAGGGTGAAAAGTCCACCGATATCATCCAGCCTCTCCCTTTTCAAAAACCATTCTCCTTTGACTAAAGCTGACTCCGGCCCCAAGATTTCCACATCAATGCTCCTGAAGGTCAGATAGCCCATTTCGCTTTCTTCAGACTGGTAGGTTTTAATATATCTTTCCAGTGTCGCTTTCCATCCATTGCGGGGAGTACCGCCGGAAAAATAGGTGAGATCTTCGGATTTCCAGTAGGTTTCCATGAAGGCTTCGAGGTTACCCGAATTCCAGGCATTGACCTGCTGGTCAAGGACTGCATGGATTGCTGCTTCTTCGACTGAGTCTCCGCTCGCTGATGCAGTCACGACCAGCGCAAAGAGTGAACAGAAAAATACAACTATTCTTTTATTCATAAGATTTTATTCCACTGTCTACTGCAGCTTCCTGATCCTGACTTCAATATCCTTTTCATCCTTGAGGAGTTCAACCAGTTTGCCGGTGTCAGTCTCCCCGAAATGATAGGGATAAAGAATTTCAGGTTTGATTATTTTTGCGGCTTCCGCTGCCATTTCCGGGGTCATGGTGTAGGGCAGATTCATGGGAAGGAAGGCGATGTCTATGTTTTTGAGATCCGCCATTTCCGGGATATTCTCCGTGTCACCGGCGACATAAACCCTTAAACTGTTATCCCCGAATGTCAGCACGTATCCGTTTCCGTCTCCCTTGGGATGAAAGGGAGTTCCATTGGATCTTTTATGCCTGATATTGTAGGCAGGCACGGCCTCAATTTGAATTCCTTTCACGACCCTGGAATCGCCGTTGCGCATAAGGATTCCGCTGGAGACCTTCTGGGAACATAGTTCGGTATAGATTATTTCAGTGCCTGGTTTCCGGCAGGTGTGGAGAGCCTCAAGGTCGAGGTGATCGCCATGTTCATGGGTCACCAGTATCAGGTCTGCTTCAGGCAGCATGGAATAATCGGCAAGACGGCTCCACGGGTCCACCTGGATGGTTTTTCCTTCGAAGCTGAACATCAGGGTTCCGTGTCCTATAAACGTGATTTCCAGGGTTCCCTGGTCTGTTTTAAAGGAGTCCTTCTCAAAGGATTGTTCAGCGGTTGCGAAATTTATTGACAGGATGAAGAGGGCAAAGCATAAAAAGAAGATACTCGATTTCTTAGCCATGGCGATACACTCCGAAGCAGCCTCGAATCAAAGGCTGGAAAAACTTTTTCATTTAAGCGGTTTACAAATTATAAAGTTGATTAAACCTTGTATATATTGCAATGTCCAGTCGAAAGAGAGGGACGGGTAACGGCATTACGATCCGGGCGTTTGTTTTTTTATCAGTTCCAGAACCTGTTTATCATCGGGAATGGCGGACTGGCCGCCGTGACCCAGGGTGGAGAGGGCAGCCGCGCCTGAAGCGTAGCGGCAGGCATAGAAAGGATCCTTTCCGCGGGAAATGGAGTAGGCGTAGGCTCCGTGGAAGATATCTCCGGCCCCGGTTGTGTCCACCGCGTCAACAGGAAAAGCAGGTTGGTGTATATGGTAATCCGACCACAGGGCGGATGCCCCTCCTTCTCCCATTGTAACTACGACAACCTGTTCTTCCCGGCTCCTGAGGGAAAGCATCATGTCCTTGATTTCAGTTTTTCCGGTATATTCCGCGGCGAATGATTCAGGTACGACAATATGGTCGGCGGCGTGGAGGGTTTCTTTTGTGCATGAATTTATCCTCTCGGCATCAACAATTGTTGTTATGCCAAGTTTTTTGGCTTCGTCGGCCATTGCCGCGCCTGCTTTTTCTGAAACGGAATCAAAAAGAAATACCCTCGTGTTCTCTAACCAGTCAAGGTCGCTGAAGTCTTGCGGATAGGGGTAATAAACGTTCTGCTTGGTGAAAAATATCGTTCGTTCACCCTTAACGGCTTCGGTAACCACCATGGCAATAATCGGTTCCGCGCCTTCCCGATGCATTATCAGGGAAGTGTCCACGTGGGAACGCAACAGGTTATCCCTGGCTGATGTGGCAGTGGAGGATGTTCCAAGGAAACCTGTGAAACGGGCTTTGCCGCCCAGCCTGGCGACTGTCACCAGGGCAGTGGCCACCAGCCCTCCGCCTTGTATGGCGAAACTGTCCAGGGGTGTTTTCAGGCCTTTTTCGGGCCAGGTCGGCACCCTGCCCAGGAAGTCTATGGAAACGCATCCCATTCCAGTGACATCGAAAAATCTGTGCATATTAATATTTTAGAACGAATTTTTGATATGGCTGTCACATTTCGAACATTTTTGAAAAAAAATACTCGAATCTAATCAAAAAAGAATCAAAATTCCTACAACCGTTCCGGTCAGGCATGTTGCCAGAACTCCGGCTACAAGGGATTTGAATCCCAGGGCAACAATCTCGGAACGCCGTTCCTCCACCATTGTTCCCATTCCGCCAATCATAATCCCAAGGCTTCCCAGGTTGGCGAATCCGCACATCCCGTATGCCATTATGGCCAGGCTGCGTTCGCTGAGAGTACCAGCCGGGAGCTGGCTCATCTTCAGGTAGGCTATCAATTCATTGAGGACTATTTTGGTACCCATCAGGTCTCCGGCTGCCATGGCTTCAGAAGCAGGTATTCCCATCAACCATACCAGGGGGGCCATCAACACACCCAGGATACGTTCCAGTGTCAGGGGCGCTCCGAAAGCGTCGGGGAAAACACCAAGCATAATATTGGCCAGTTTCACCAAGGCGACAAGCACAACCAGCATGGCAGTTATGTTCAGCAGCAGCCCGATACCCCTAATGGTCCCTTTGCTGATAGCGTCCATGAAATTACTGGCCGGATCCGGATCGGACATCTGGCCGGCAGTTAAGGGTTTGGTTTCAGGAATGATTATTTTTGATATTGCCACCGCGGCCGGAGCGTTGATGATGGACGCGGTCAGAATATGGCCAAGGGCACCGGGAAGAATATCCCCCAGGATGCTGGCGTAAAGGACCATCATTGTCCCGGCTATAGTAGCCATTCCGCAGGTCATTACAGTGAAGAGTTCACTCCTGGTCATGGCCACCAGATAGGGCCTTATCAGGAGGGGGGATTCAACCATTCCCAGGAAAATGTTGGAAGAAACCGCCAGACCTTCAGCACCGCCTATTTTCAATGCCTTTTCAAGAACAATTGAAAATCCACGAACAACGAGAGGCAGAATTTTCCAGTAAAAGAGCAGGGAGGAGAGCGCGCTTATGACAAGCAGCAGCATCAGCCCCCGGAATGCGAGGATATAGAGAGATTCAGGATGCGTCACTTCAAAGGGTGCCGATCCTCCTCCCAGGTATCCAAACGCGAATGAAGCTCCGGCTAGAGTGGATTCTTCCAGGGCGGAAACAATCTTGTTCAGGTAGGAGAAAAAGCTTCTGAACATATCAACATGAAACAACAGGATCGCCAGCCCGCCCTGCAGCAGGATAGCAAAGGCAACAATCTTAACCGGAAAATTTCGCCGGTTTTCGCTTAACAGCCAGGTGAGAAAAAATATTACAAATATTCCAAAAATACTCTGAAAAACCATAACAATCTCAAAGATAAATTAGATATACCAAGTTGGTAAGTAATTTGATTTTGAATCAAGATATGGGTTTTTCCCATATCTAAGAAATAAATAGTGTATAAATGGGTTCATTTTTATGTAGTTAACCGCTAGTTAAAGATGTTTTGTAGGCAAGGATATAGGAACAGTAGGACTAAATAGAAGTTTGGATTGTTCCATCCCAGCTGATCAATAACCGTAGCAGCGGGCATTTTATAATCCTCTATTCAACCTGAATAATGTGATTCGAATAAAGCTCTGATCTCGTCGTCTTTTTTTGAAAGGTGAAAGTATATGAATCGACTGAAATTAACATCAAGCCTGATCTGGCTTTCGGCCTTGCTGCTATTGCTGCTCTCAGCTTCTTCATGCAATAAAGCAGCTTCCCCGGCAGATGCCGATCAGGAGTTTAATACCGCATATGAAAAATACCGCATGCTGGATGATCGGGATGAAAAAGCGGACCTGATGAATGAATTTGCCGTCGGTTATCCTGACTCTGCAATGGCTGGAAGAGCTATAGGGATGGTGGTCTATAATCGGCACCTGGTAAAGAAGGATTATTCCGGGGCCCTGATTTACCTTGATGAAAGGCTTGAGGTTACTGCCAATCCGGCTGTGATAAAGTTTATAAAACTGCAGAAACTTGAAGTCCTGGCCGGGCTTGGCAATAAGGAAGAACTCACCAGCCTTGCTTCCGAACTGCTGGATTCTCCTGAAGGCTTAAGCGGCGGTGAGAAGCAGCAGCTCCTCACTTCGGCAACTGAAGCCGAAGCCTGGTCATTAGCCGAAAAGGTCTCGGATAAGCTCCTGGAAGATCTGAAGGAAACTGAAGATAAGTACGCCCTCAGTTCGGTAATAGCAAAAAAGGCCAGGGCGATTCGGAATCTTGATCGGAACGGGGACGCCCTTGAACTATTCGAGCAGGCCGCTTCTGCCGCTCCTTTGAATTTCGCGGGATACTTTGAGTATCCGGTAATGGATCTGGAATACCAGTGGGCATCCGCGTTGCGGGATGCGGGAGAGTTTGATAAAGCCCTCGGTATATTTGAGAAAAGAGCCTTGTTTGTGAAGGAAGAAACTCCTGAAATGGAGGGATTCTATCAGGATCTTCTCAGGGATCTTTACCTCGAGTCCGGCCGGACTGAAAACCTGTTTGAAGATTATAAGGCCGAAAGGAAAAATATTCTTTCCAAACAGGTGCCGGAGTTTTCAGCTCCTGATCAAAGCGGGAAAATGCTTTCGTTTTCTGAACTGAAGGGCGAGAAAGCAACCCTGCTTGTCTTCTGGTTCCCCACCTGACCGGGATGCCGCGTGGAGTTGCCACGCTTGAAAAAACTCTATGAAACATATCGCGATGAGGGTTTCGAAATAATTGCTATTGACCGGGCAAATGACAAAGCCAGGGCTGAAGCTTTCATCAATGAGAACCAGCTGCCTTATGTTTTTCTTGATAACGGCACTTCAGATGAAGATGAAGTAGTCCGAAACGTTTTTGGCAACAGGGTTTTTCCTACATCCTATTTCCTGGATGCAGAAGGGAAAGTCAGGAATGTTCATATCGGATTTGAGGAAGGTGACGAAGTCCGGTTTGAGGCAGAATTGAAAGAAATCCTTGGTAAATAAAATGTGAACCTGGATTGATTTATTCAATTCAGGCTTGGCTGCTAAATGGGGAGCATGACGCCAACCGGACCATCCGGGTTAACGTTTGCTCCCCATTTAGGTTAAAATACAAGTTCTACCAAGGGATTTCATTAAACATAAGCGGCTTTTGATTATTAAAGGCCAGATACACAGGAGTAGGATAAATGATCGTAACCACCAAAGAGCTTTTTAAACATGCCTATGGTAAATACGCTGTAGGCGCCTATAACATCAACAATCTGGAGCAGACCATGGGCCTGTTTCAGGGCAACCTGCAGAGCAAGGCTCCCTTTATCCTGCAGATCTCCAAAGGTGCCAGGGATTACACTGACACCAGTATGCTGGAAGCCATGATCCGCGGCGCTGATAATTTTTTCCCTGAAGCGGTGTTTGCCGTGCATCTGGACCACGGTGATGAGCAGACCTGTTACGATTGCATCGAAAGCGGTTTCTACAGTTCAGTCATGATTGACGCCAGCCATGCTCCTTTTGAAGAGAATATCGCCATTACCAAGAGAGTTGTCGACGCTGCCCATGCCAAAGGCATTGTAGTTGAGGCAGAACTTGGAGTTCTGGGCGGAGTTGAAGAGCATATCAAGGTTGACGAAGCCGATTCCCGCTTGACGGATCCTGCTGAAGCTGAAGAATTTATCAAGGCTACCAATGTGGACAGCCTGGCTTGTGCTATCGGAACCAGCCATGGAGCCTACAAATTTTCCGGTTCACAGGGACTTCATTTTGAAGTAGTTGAAGAGATCCAGAAGCGCATGCCCGGATTCCCCCTGGTTATGCACGGATCCAGTTCCGTTCCCCAGGAGGAAGTGGAAAGAATCAACGCGGCCGGCGGGAAGCTTGGCGGAGCAAAAGGCGTAGACGAAAATGAATTCGCCAAGGCTGCCAAACTGGGTGTTACCAAGGTTAATATCGATACCGACGGCCGCCTGGTCTGGTGTCGTGTTCACCGCGAAATGTTCAGGGATGAACCTGAAGTATTCGATCTCCGCAAACCCGGAAAGATTTTCATGAAGGCCTATGCCGATTTTATCGCTCACAAAAACGAAAAACTCGGAAGCGCCGGACAGCTTGACGAAGTTCGTGAACTCGTAAAGTAAGATTTGCCCGAGTTTTGATTTTAAAAAAGGCCTCCCTGGGAACGGGGAGGCCTTTTTTTTCGCTACCGTTGTCGTTATCGTTGTCGTTATCGTTGTCGTGGTCGTTAACGTTAGTTCAAAAATTCAAAATTCAAGGTTCAAAATTGTCCAGTCGTCTGAATTCCGTGTAGGGACGATTCCCGAATCGTCCGGGGAGAGTATTTCCAGGCTGGCAATAACCCGAGATAGTTCCCGCCCGATTATCGTAGTCGTAATTGTGGCATGTTTGATCCTCGGATCGGCGCTTACCAGGACTGTGATGTCCGAATCAAGGCCGGAGGCCTGGCATGCCTTAGCCCGGAGTGAGCCCCGGGCCGAAGGCTCGGGAAGAACCCCCGGGTATGCAACCCTGCCGATAGAAAAGAACCCCGGAAGGGTGACACAGTTAACGGGTGATGATTTCGAAGGCGATACCGAAGGCGTTAGCGATCCCGAGTGATACGGAGAGATGGGAGGGATTTTACGGTGCCGAATGTCGAATGTTCAATTGCCAAGTTTTGATTTTCGAGTGTTGAGTTGCGAGTGAGCATTCGACACCCGCAAATCGTCAATCGTAATTTCACACTCGAATATTCATCAATTGGCATTGCTTCCCCATAGAAAATCTCTCGGGGTTGGTATCGGTATCGCCTTCGGAATCGAAAACAATTTGATAAACTCTGAGGGCTCGCACATACAGCGCTCGCCTGTATTTATCCGTAACATTTTTACCTGGGGCTCAGCCGAACCTTCGGTCCGGCTTCACCCCAGGCTGATTTAAATTCTGGGCTTTCAGCCCGTCTTGAGGTTGCCGCCTGACGGCGGCGTTATCGTGGCTGGAGCTGCCAGCTCCAGAAAGGAGATGTGGAGTTTTGGGTACAACGTAGCCGGAGATTGACGATTGTGATTTCCGAATCAAGGTCGGAAGCGTTGATCAGTTGCGTAAGCATGCCCGAGACGGGCATGCCACGATCTCGCCCTACATCCTCAGCGACTTGATTATCCCCAGGATCTCCTCCCATGCTTCCTGTTCTTCCGGATTCCTGAAAACCGGATTGAATCCCAGCTTCAGGTAGAGGCTTATGGCAGTTATTCTCACCGCGTTGGTCAATAGGAAGGCCCGGGAACAACCCAGGTCGGGAAATATCGACATCACCCGGGAAACCAATGGGGCCGCCAGGCCTTTCCCCTGGTATTCCGGGACGATGGCCACCCAATGGAGGCGGCCGGTTCCGGTTTCTCCATAGATGTTGTCCAGCCAGGCTGTGGCACTGCCGATCAGGGTTTCGTTATGGGCCAGGAACAGCATGCGGTGCGGCAGTTCTCCCCGGTGCCGCCCGAATTCCTCCTCAAAAAGATCCTTATCCACCTTTATGTAATCGTCAGCTTCATCCTGGATCCTGATCCAGTCTTCTTCCATCCCTGGAGAGTACATCCGAAAAGAGTAACCGGCCGGAAGGCCTTGATCCCGTGAGGCATGCCCGGACCGCGCGAATCCTGACAGGTCTTCAAGTGACATCCTGAGCAGC
>CAXXEX010000011.1:0-381080 GCA_963666915.2 Acidobacteriota bacterium | reverse complement strand
AATTCTCTGGTTTCCGGATTCTACTCCGATTGGTATACGTTCAACCCCGGCTTTAACCAATAGACTAAAAAAGTCGGAATTCATTCTGGTTATTGTGTCGGCTCGAATCTGTAATTTACCAATTTTAATATTCAGCTCGGCCCGGACAATCTCTTCTAAAAGATTGTAGGCGTGGTTCATATTTGTAAACAGATTGTCATCCGGGAAAAGAAAACCTCGAATTCCATAGTCTCTAATCAGTCTTTTCAGCTGCTCGACAACATTCTTGGGCTGCATTGCCCTCCACTTACGTTTATGAATCGCGGAGTCATAACAAAACTTGCATCGGTTCAGGCACCCGCGGCTGGAATTAAAGCTCACGTGATCTGAACCAAAAATTTTCCTCCTGTACAGATTGATATCAACCAGGTCATAGTCCAGGGGCGGAAACTTGTCCAAGTCTATAAAGGGCCTGCTCTCGTTTTCTTTGTAAATCCCGTCTTCATGGTAGGCTATGCCCTTCACCTCGGCAAGGTTTCCCCCGGATTCCAGGGTCCGTACCAAATCGGGTAAGGTGGCTTCGCCTTCACCAATTACCACTATGTCGACTAAAGGATTTTCAAGAGTCTGTTCAGGAAGGATGCTGGCATGAACTCCGCCCCAGACGATTGGTACATCCTGATATAGTTCTCTGAATCTTTTGCATGCTTCCAGAGCTCTTATGATCTGGGGCCCGGTCATACTTGAAACACCGAAGCAGACAGGTTTCTCCCTCAATGTTTCACGAAATTTTTTCTCCCAGTCCGGATCAGCAAACTGATCAATCAACTTTACCTTATAGCCGGCTCTAACCAGGGCTGTGGCCGGAAAAAGAAGATTTAATGGAAGTTCTACTCTACGATATGCCTGCCACCCTTTCCGTGGCGCCGGATTAAACAGAACAACATCCGTTGTATTCTTTATTTTTTTACCCATTCATTCAGTCCCTAATCCATAAAATATCATTAATTGTATTACATGTTATGTCCCATCAACTGGTGCAATTATCAAATCACAAAAGGCGCGAAAAAAAATGCATCGTATTTTTTTTGTTCTAAATAGGGATCAATATGCGAAAGAGCAATAGGAGTTACTCTCTTTTTAAAAGTATTAGCTCCTTTCCAGGGAGAAGGATTGAACAGGATGGTTTTTTTTATTGACCCTTTTGTTGCCATTTAATAAAAGGCCTTCCTCATTATTTTTTGCCTGATAGTATTATTTATTTTGTTATCTCCGGCAACAGCCATGATACCCTCCCCTTCTCATACGGACAACGTGTAAAAACAGGATGATCACCTGACCCGCTCACTCGCCAATAAATCACCTGGCCCTGTCTGTAACATGATGAAACGCCCAAATGTTAAAAAATTATCCATATCCAATACCTCACGTGTTGACTTTTCACCGGGCATGGAACAATTATTCTCTTATGAGAATTAAGTGCCTTGTTATCATTCTGTTCATTCCTTCTGTATTTACCACTCTTTCCGGAACCTCTGCGGAATTCCAGCCTCAAACCGCGATATCCATCGAGGGTCCCAATTTTAAAATCAATGGTGAATTGACCTACAAAAACCTTCATCTCAAGGCCCACGGCCGGTTAATGAATGCGCGTATGGTCAACGCGGTTTTTGAAGACTCCAATCCGGAAACCTGCCCGGAGGGCTTTGCTCCCCAAGCCAACACCGCCGCCTTCATCGCCTCTATGGACCAGTACCGGGACAAGGGAATCCTGGCGTTTACAGTTAACCTTCAGGGAGGGATGCCCGGTTATGAGCATGCCATCAATTCAGCTTTCAAACCAGACGGGAGTTTGGAACCGGAATACATGAGGAGGGTAGCCCGGGTGATTGAAGCTGCCGACAGCCGGGGTATGGTCATTATTCTCGGGTTATTCTACCAGCGGCAGGACCAGGTTCTTAAAGATGAGGAAGCCGTGAAAACCGCAGTTATCAATGCCGCCTCCTGGTTGAAAAATAAAGGCTATACCAATGTCATGGTTGAAATCGCCAATGAATACAGGATTCGCGGTTTTGACCATTCAATAATCAAGGAGGAAAAGGGGGAAGTCGAGCTGATGGCACTGGTCCGTTCCACCGCGCCATCCCTGCTTGTGTCCACTGCCGGCATGGGAGATGCCGAATTTCCACCCATCCTGGCCGAAGCCGCCGACTTCATGCTTCTGCACGGAAACACAACTGAACCTGAGGATTATCCCGCGAGAATCCAGAAGGTCTCAGGTTATGGAAAACCTGTGATATTCAATGAAGACTGGTGTTTTTCAGACGACACACGGGGCATTCCTGACGCCATCACCAAAATGAAAGCCGCTTTTACAAATGGAGCCTCCTGGGGAATCATGAACCAGCAACGCAACCAGACCTGGCCATTCATTTATAAAATTGGAAAACCTGGAGAAGACAAAAACTCCCAGGAAGATTTTCTGCTTTATGAGGCCATGGCTGAAATGCTGGGTATAAGTAGTCCTGAAAAGGATTAATCCCCGGCCTGAAAGGATATAAAATATGAAACTGCTAAACCGTAGAAATTTTGTGATCCAGGCTTCTCTCTGTGCCGGGGCCCTGTCCGGCGCCAGGATTCATGCCGGGACTCCGGCAGCCCACCAGGTTCTTGAAGGGGTTCAGGATTTCCTGCGCAAGGTTGCCAATCCGGACGGTTCTTTCCGCCCCGGAACCGATCCTGATTATCCAGGAAATTCTGACACCGCGGCGTCAGGGATTGCCGCTCCCGCTTACGCGACAATCCTGTCCGCCACCTTCGGCTGGAAACTGCCCCACGAAGATAAAACCCTGGAATTCATACGTGCCTCCCAAAAACCGGATGGAGCTTTTTACTCTGTAACCGGGCACTTTGATCCCGAAACTCCCCTGGCCAGGCTCTACAATACCCTCCAGTCGCTGGTGATTCTCCACCTGCTGGGAGCCAAACCCAAATATGATCCAATGCCGGTTGTCGATTTTTTCTTCTCCGGCAGTGAATTCAAAAATATTCCGTTGTATACAACCAGCTTCTTCCCCCTGTTTTTCCTTGCCCTGGGGAAGAAAATGCCGGCTCACATAGACCAGAAAATGAGGCAGTACCTTATGGACGAACAGCAGGAAGACGGCTACCTGCGCGACCACGTGGCATCAACTTTTCACGCCGCCCATTACTACCGGCTGACCGGCAGGCCGACCCCCAGAACTGAACAGATGATTGACCGGGTCCTCAGCGACCAGAAAGAAGACGGTTCCTGGTCCATAAAGGAACCGGACTGGGATGTCCACGCCTGCTTTGATGCCATGTTTATCCTGCGGCAGCTGGGCACACCCGGTGATCTCCGCATTAAAAAAGCCTCTGAAAAAGCGACGTCCTGGATCCTGACCTGCCGCAAGCCGGATGGAGGCTTTGCCCATTACCCGGAAAGAAAAATCTCCGATGTTGATGCCCTCTACTTCCATGTCGGAGGTCTGGTCGAGACCGGATTCCTCCAGGTGGCACCCGGCCTTAAAGATGAAGAAATGCTGGGATGGGGCCACGCCATGGACCCCCAAAAAACCTATTCGTGCCTGTAATCAGGCAGGCATCGGAGAATAACACCAGAAGGGTTCCAAAATATCCATGAATATTTCGGAACCCGGCAAATTTTTTTATGAATTAACCCGGCCGGCAGCATGGAAATCTTCCGGCCTGCGGCCGGCCCTCAACCCCTTCTCTTTAGCCGTCTGGCAGCAACTTCCGCGGCCTTGATCAACGGATATCCGGCAGGAGAGCCTGTTAACAGGGGATGTGTTCCGATCTGGGTGGTAAGCAAAGTCCAGACGGTCACCCTGTTCTGAATCAATACTCCAATCATGTTGGTCAGCTCTCCGGTACTGCATCCTCCGAAGACTTCCCCGCCGAGAATCATTCCGCAATCTGACGCAACTATCAGTTTCACGGTCTGCTCATGACTTCCATCAAGGCCGCCGGGGTGAGTATCAATACCGGTAAAACTTCCTACAACGACATCAAAACCTTCTCTTGCGGCTTTTGTCTCTATGACCCCGGCGGTTCCGAAGGCCTTATCACCAATGGCGGTATCATAGATTGCAATGGTTCCGCTGAATTTCCGGCAGGGATTGAACTCGTAGAGATTCATCCCCGCTATCCTGGCTTCAGCACAGGCCGTGGAGGCCAGCATTGTGCCGTCGAGTTTTCCGGTCAGGAAGTCTCTCTTTTCGGCGCAGTCGCCCACTACATAAATATCACTTATACAGTTATTTGCCCTCATATATTCACAGGCCCTGATAAAACCCAGTTCATTGAGCTCCAGGCCCGCTTTCGCGGCCAGTTCCACATTGGGGACATATCCCATGGAGAGAATAACCGCGTCAGCCTCCAGCTGAGATCCGTCTGATAGACTCAGGCTGGCCACCTGGCCTTCCACCCCATTCAATTCCTGAACTCCCTTTCCGGTGATTACCTTTACTCCCCTTTCCACCAGGAGAGCTTCAGCCCTGTTTCCGAATTCCGGATCAAAGGCCCGGCTCAATATGGTTGGCTCCAGCTCAACCAGGGTCACATCAAGGCCCGCCTTGTTCAGTTCATCTGAAACCTCGATACCAATAAATCCGGCACCTACAACCACCACCCTCTTGAGTGACTGAAGGTTTTTGTGCATAACATCCAGGTACTTTTTGTTTTTGGGAATCGTATATACGTTCTCCAGGTCCGCGCCCTTCAGCCAGGCCGGCTTGGTGGGAATCGATCCTGTGGCAATTACCAGTTTTTCAAAATAAATGTGCGAATCTTCAGCAAAGGTGCAGACCTTCTTCTCCAGATCGATATCCTTAACAGTATCTATTCTAATGTCCACGCCCAGGTTGGTCAGGAGCTTGTCAGGAAGGATATCCTTTTCGCTGCTTCCCAGGGATCCAAAAATATATGGAATTCCGCAGGGAATCAGCGCTTTTTCTTCTCTTCTGACCAAAACCACGGTTTTATCAGGGTAAGTTGATTTGGCGCTGATTGCCGCCTGAAGCCCAGCCGCTCCTCCGCCGATTACTAGAACATTTATTTTATCCATTTGGTGATCCTCCAATAAGTTAATAAAAAACCATTCGTTTAACCCATTTTATGCCTTTCGCTGGTCAAGTTAAACCGCATCTGAAAACAGCTTGGAAGACAGATCCCTGAACGAAGCTGACTTGCCGAGAAAAAGGCCGGGTAATAGCGCGGATTTCTCACCGGGTCGCGAAGCGAGGCAGTGGAGAAGCCCACCTGGCAAGGATTGAGCCCGAGGGCCCCACATCCGTACTTGACGGTAGGTGAAAGAGGCCGAAAAAACATAAAGCTGCCAGGTCGGATGTGTACGCCGCCTCAACAGTCAGTTGGCAGGAAACACAGGGTAAAGGAAGGGGATCCCGAATTTTTGCGGCTGCGTCATTGGCAGCCTCTGGCCCATCCGAAAAAATCCGGGGATTCCTCATTAATTCACTGCTTCACCTGTCCACCTGAAAGCCACCCTGTGTTCCGGGCCGGGTACCCCAAACAGGTTCATTGTCCGGAAAGAATAATCATTAGGGGAATCTTTGTGCAGGAGGATCTCCAGTTCTTCGCCGCAGTCACTCCATGTTCCTGCCGGAGTTCTCAGCTGGAAGCTCCGGAAGTTTGGCGTGCAGGAGGAAAGAAACACCCGGGCGGCTGATTCATTAACTGTCACCTCCGAGCTGATCACATTAGGGGTCCATTCAATCCAGTCGCGCCTGGGAGTCAGGAGCATAAAAGGAGTGTCGTAGGCCCAGTGAAGCTTGCCGTCGCGGTACCATTTGTTGGCCCTGAATATCTCATCATCAAAGAAAACCAGGGTTGATGTGGGAGGGGCGGGAAACGCCGTAAAACGATTGGTGTCAGTTTCCCAGGCGCACCAGCGGTAGGTGTCCGGCCGGGTTTCCCAGGCCCCGGTTTCAGGATTCGGTTTCATGGGTTCACCATCGGGGCCCTTTATCCTGACTATAGATTCCTTCTCACCCTTCCAGATCAGGTCCCTGATCTCCAGGGCGGACAGCGGAACTCCATCCTTTTCAAAGTGGGAATCATATTTAGCGTCAACGATCACCCATTTACTTAACTTGTTAACCCAGACCTCGTTTACTCCATGGTGGCCGCCATCATCAATTAGTCCGGGACCGCATCCCAGCCTGCGGGTTACATAACCGAAACTGTTGAGTACGGCGTGGAGCACCCGGCTGAAATGGGTACAGTGAAAGCGTCCGCCCTGCAGGGCCGAATCCAGGATGGCAAAAGGATCTCCCCTGGTTTCAGCAGGGGTTACGTTTTCAATTTCAATATTAGCCCTTATCCAGTGCCTCAGAAGCAGGATACGTTTCCACTCATCGGATTCCCCGGCTACAACTTCTTCCAGGTTATATCTTTGTTTCAGCCGCTCAATTCTGGGGCTGTAAAAATTTTCAAATCCCCGGAACAGCTGGTTAGGGTTATAAACAGGATTGTCGGTATCAACTTCAATGAACTGTCCTTGTTCCTTCCCCCCGGGCAAGGAATCTTCCGCGGCAAAAAGAGCGTCAGGATATAACATCAGCAGACAGAGTGTTAACAAAACTCCTGCATATAATTGTTTCGCTATGTTCTTTATCATGGGAAATCCTTTAAAGTAATTTTGAAAGCTTCCACCGCATCTACCCTGCTCCCCGGCGGATTGTTAAATTCAAATAAACCCCCTACCGCGCCCACAACGGGATCAAGCTGAAATCAATATTCCATACAAGGGGCAGAAAATAAACGGTAACCAGGGTCACGAGGATTATTCCGGTTATGTTAAGAACCAGCCCGGCCCTGGCCATGGTGGGAATGGCAATATAACCGCTTCCGAACACAATGGCATTGGGCGGGGTCGCTACCGGAAGCATAAAAGCAAACGAGCAGGCGACCGCGGCGGCCACCATTGTGGCAAAGGGATGAATTCCAACAGCGATTGCCAGGGCGGCCATTATTGGCATAAGCATGGTTGCCGTGGCCGTATTTGAAGTCATTTCCGTTAGGAAAATCGCCAGAATTACAACAGAAGCGACAATCAGGAGCAGGCCGGCTCCCCGCAGCCCGGACAGCTGCATGGCCAGCCATTCGGCAAGCCCTGAAACCATGAAACCTTCTGCCAGGGAAATCCCGCCGCCGAATAAAAGCAAAATACCCCAGGGGATCTTTCGGGCCGTTCTCCAGTCCAGTAGAAAACTTCCCTTCTTGAAACTGACAGGTATCACAAAAAGAAGCAGGGCTCCAAAAATCGCGATTGAAGCATCACTCAGCATGGGAAAAATGTTTTTCAGAAAAAAACCACGAATAATCCATAAAAATCCTGTTAGCAGGAAAACAGCCAGCACCTGGATTTCCTGTCTCTTCACCGGCCCCAGTTTCTTCAGTTCATCATTTATCACTTCCATTCCACCGGGAATCTCATCAAACTCGAAAGTAAAAGCAATACGGGAGAGATATACCCAGGTCAAAATCAGAAAAAAGGCGGCAAGAGGAACGCCGTAAAGCATCCACTGGGCAAATCCGATGTCCACATCATACATCTCCTTCAGGATGCCGGCGAATACGGCATTTGGCGGTGTGCCGATGATCGTGGCTATCCCGCCAATGGAAGCGGAATAGGCGATTCCCAGCATCAGGGCCGTCCCGAATTTATATTTGCCTGATCTCACCTCCTGCCTGATATCCCTGCCCGACTTAAGCATGTCGCTGGTCTGGTAGATCACAGCCAATCCGATAGGAGTCATCATCATCGCTGTAGCCGTATTGGAAATCCACATGGACAGTGCGGCTGTTGACACCATGAAACCGAGAATTATCCGTTCCGGGCTGTCTCCCAGGGCCCGGATCACAAGCAGGGCAATACGCCGGTGCAGGTTCCACCTCTCCATGGCCAGGGCTATCATAAAGCCTCCCATGAAAAGAAAAACAAGGTGATTGGCGTATGGATAGGTTGCCGCCTGGGTAGTCATTACCCCGGTCAGTGGAAAAAGGATTATCGGAAGCAGTGAAGTAGCGGGAATGGGAACAGCTTCAGTAATCCACCATGAAGCCATCCAGAAAGCAGTTGCCAGCACCATCCTGGCTTCAGGAGTAAGGCTGGACAGCCCCGGGAAAAAAGCAATGGAAAGAAATAAAACAGGGCCGAGAAACAGTCCGATTCTCTGCCTGAAACACCCCTCCGGATCCTTTGAAGATGGGTTTTGTTCTGCCACATCCAGTTCAGGCCTCATATCCAGTCTCCTTCAATATCAGGGCAGCTCAGGAACTGCGCCTTTTCCCATCAAAAAACCTTCACCTGATTGAACCAGTTCAACAATTCAATGTAAAGCAGGAAATTGCCCAATTTCTTCTCACCACGAAACCTTCCTCAGCAATTTCCCCTTCTCCGAGAGATTAAAGATCCTCCTCGCATTTCCGTTCATAATCGGGTCGACAAGTTCCATGGCATCATCTTCTGACATCCATCCTTCATCGACAAGTTCTGATAGAGCCAGCGCTATTCCGTGGCGGGCTATCCGGGCGTGTCCTACTACAGGCTCAACCGGGATATAATCCCCTCCAAAGGTAAGGATTTTGTTTGCCGGGGCGGTAACCAGATATTTTTTAAGAAAATCCTTGGCAGCAACCGGGTTGATGATCCAGGACCAGCACATGTCAATATAGGCGTTGGTGTAATGTTTGGCTACTGAAAGAATTTCTTCGTAATAGGGATAGCAGATATGCATGAACACAAACCTGGTATCAATAGAATTACGGCAAAGGTCGCAAGCAGACCCGGCATTATTGATCAGCCACGATAGACGCATGTAATTGTCACCGGCGTAGTAACCGGTATGAAGCTTTACGGGGAGATTGTATGAAGTAGCCTTTTCTGCCGCGTACCAGAACAGGTGATCCTCCACAGCCTTCTTATCCTCCGCGGATATTTCATCCCTGGCCAGCAGCCTGGAAAAAGGCTTTTCCGCTTTTTCAGCGGGTACGGAGGCGTAATCAATATTCCGGGAATAAGCGTTCTGTGATTTAACGGCTGTCGCATAAGGGCCATATTTAGCAAACCACCAGTCAATAACCCGGTGCCAATCACCCAGGGAACTGACCTTAATGCCTGCGGGGGATGCAAGCTTTTCAAAGTCAGAGGAGGCAAACATGTCGACGATACTGAGATCCTGCATTAACAATAACGGCATGACGGTAGTCATAAAAAGGGTTCCTTCCAGGCTGTTGACCTGGCACGATTCAATCCCGGCAACATCATTAAGAACATGTTTATAAAAACCCGGTTTGCGAACCCGCTCATAGCCTTCCTGGACCCGCCTGACCGTCGCGGCGGATAAGTCCTCTACCCCATACAATTCCCTGATTGCTATAATTGACGCCTGTCCATAACCGGTATTCTTGACGGCAAACCAGTAGGGTTCCAGGATTTTCCATTTATCAACAGGATCCACTGAGGACGAAAAGAAGCGTTCCAGTTCCTGGTTGGTCATCCCGGCTGCCCGCAGATCAGAATTTATGTAATGGCTGAACAGGATGCTCCAGTCATCAGCCGAAATCCGCGGATGGGAAGTTCCCGACAGCCTGCCCTTTTCTTCAATAAGGTGTTCGTGGGTATCGATTAAGGGTGTTTCAAACACCCTCCTGAAAATATCATTCCTGATTTCAGGGACATCTCCCTTAGCCTCGGCAGCCTCCACGCGGGAGAGTGCGGGTGTTGACGCGGCCAACGCCCCCAGGGCTTTGATGCTTTTTCTCCGGGTAATCAGCTTTTTCATATAGTCCCCTTTTCAAACGGCTTTCCGGAACCACGTTAACCGAACCAAAATCCTGGGCCAGGGCAGTAACCAGCCCTTAATAAACGGGTTGACACGGAATCGGACCTGACCCATCATGTTAACCAGTTATCTCTATATTAAATTCAATATTCCAAAAAAAACAACTTTAAATCTGGCAGAGAAACAGCACTAATTATCCTGTTTTCAACTCTCGCCCAGCATTTATCCGCTATCTGCAAAGAAAACATTATGCGAGATTTCGAACTTGAAACCTGGTTCTCGAAATGGGAGTTTTCGGCACGCTACCACATGACTGCCTCCGACATTGAAAGCCTCTCTATCGCGGATTTACTCGCTCTTGCTTCTCCCCGGGACCGGGAGGCCTTCGAAAAACTCCGGCTGGGTTATACTGAAACATGGGGAAGCCCGGATTTAAGGGAGGCAATATCCGATACTTACGATACTGGCAGTTCCGAGGATATCCTCTGCTTTTCCGGAGCCGAGGAAGGGCTCTATACTGCCATGCATGTCCTGCTGGAGAGCAGTGATCACGCGATTGTTACTGTCCCCAACTACCAGGCCGCCGAAACAATACCCCTGGATATTTGTGAGGTTTCCGGAATACCGCTGCTTCCGGAAAAAGGATGGTCCCTGAATATTGACCAGCTTAAAAAAAAGATAAGGCCGAACACCAAAGTCGTTTCCATCAATGTTCCCAATAATCCGACCGGTGCAATTCTGGACAGGGGGACCTACTCTGAGCTGATCAGAATCTGCAGGGAAAACGGAATCTATCTTTTCAGCGACGAGGTCTACAGGTTGGTGGAACTGGACGATTCCAGGCGCCTTCCCCAGGCGGCTGACGCCTACGAAAAAGGCCTCTCCCTCAATGTAATGTCCAAGGCCTATGGATTGCCGGGACTGAGAATAGGCTGGATCATGACCCGGGACCGCCGCCTGCGTCAAAAAATGGAACGGTTCAAACACTATCTTTCGATATGCAATTCAGCGCCTTCTGAATGCCTGGCCGTAATCGCCCTCAAGGCCCGAAAACAGCTTCTGGAACGTAACAGGCTTCTTCTCAAGGACAACCTGGACAAGCTGACTTCATTCTTTGATGAATTTCCGAACCTCTTCGAATGGTACCGCCCAGACGGAGGGTGCGTGCTCTTCCCCCGCTACAAGGGCCCGGGAACCACAGAGACTTTTTGCCGGGAACTGGTTGAAAAATCGGGAATTCTCCTTCTCCCCCCTTCCGTTTTCCGATCCGAGCTCCTGACCTCTCCGCGGGACCGTTTCCGTATAGGTTTCGGAAGGAAGGGCATTGAGGAAGGCCTGGACGCCTTCAGGAAACATTTGCTGGACGGGAAAAGGTTTACATAAAATTATATCTATCCGAATAAACAGAAACTGAATCAAAAGCCTTTTACCCTTTGTATAGATTATTGGTTGTTTGTTTTACTCACTGAAAGGTTTACAAATGAAAAAATCGATATTATCCCTGATGCTCCTGGTATCATTCGCCATTCCAACATACGCCCAGACCCCCCTGCAGGTCGGAGACAACGCCCCCCTTTTTACCGGGACCACTGATGAAGGGGTAGCCTGGAACCTGGAGGATCACCTTGAGAATCAATATCTGGTGGTCTACTTCTACCCCGCGGCCATGACCGGGGGGTGCACGGCCCAGGCCTGCACTTACCGGGATTCCCAAGGTGACCTGCGGGAGGCAGGAGCCATGGTGGTTGGAATTAGTGGAGATAACGCCGAAGGCCTGAAGCTATTCAGGAAAGCACACGATCTCAATTTCACCCTGCTGGCCGATGAAGAAGGATCTATTGCGGAAAAATTCGGGGTCCCAACGCGTGAAGGCGGCACTATAAGCCGGGAACTGGGGGGGGCTTTCTATGACCTGTACCGTGGAGTAACAGCCAGTCGTTGGACTTTTATCATCAGCCCGGAGGGTAAGATTGTCTACAAAAACGAAGATGTGAACGCTTCAAGCGATACTGAACAAGTTCTCACATTCATCAAAAAACACAAAGCCTCCAGATAAAATCCGGCGGCTTGGGAGCGTCCTTACCTTCAATTTGGTAGGTTTGCCAATCACTTATCCATATTTACGCCGTCTTCGAAGGCAAAACAATAGAAAAGGGCTCCATGTTAAAGGAGCCCTTTTTTTAACTGATATGAAAGCTGACTCTGTATTCTCAGGCACAGAGATCACTAACAATTCTATTCTCTTACATGTAGGGACAGTCACCCAAACCTTCACCAGGTCCGGGACCCTGCCCTGCACCTTCACCCAAAGCGGCCTGATTCTGCCACATATTCTGGAGCTGTAAGCACTGATCTTCGGTGAGTACTTCGTGCAGAATCCGATGCTGCAGCCTCATCCTGATAATCTGTCTTTCCAGGTTCATTTCCGCTTTCTCGGCCAGGACATCATAAGCTGCCAGTTCATCGAATTCTTCATCCTCAAGAATTGCGATCTGGTTTTGGACCTGCTCCCGCCGCTGTTCACGATTTGCTTCATCTTCAGCCAGAAGCAGTTCACGATGCTCCTGCATCATCAGCCGGATCTGTTCCCGCTGCCCTTCGGAAAGTTCCAGACTCATCAGTCCAAAAAGACCCGGGGAATTAACACGAGCCTGCACCTGGTCGCCTCCCCCAGCGGATGCCTGGACGCCGGAGCCGCCCCTGGCAATCCCTCCATTCCCGTTATCACCAGAACCTGCCACTGCCGGAATTGATAAACATGAAAACATCAGGATAATGCTTAATGCGGTAATTGCGTATTTTCTCATTTTTTTGTTCCCTTCAACTAACTTTAAATATCTTACTCTCTTTATCGGCAATTTTAATTATCTTTTTGCTAAAGTTTGTGATCACAACACTATAGATCAACTTTTTAGTAAAAGTATCGTAAAGATTTGTAAAGATATTTTACCCCGCACTGGGTCAATGATAACTTCGCTCCTTTTTGGCGCCGCAAAGAATTCAGGGAATGTTGTTGATGCAGAAAGAACCCCGGACGGGATACAGAACTACGATTTATTCCCGATTTCCAGCAAATCAAGGTTGTGGCTTTCCTTAAACAAGAGCGCGAAACCCTGCCCTGATACCCTGACAACCTCTCCGCTCAAGGTTAAGCGGGCACTTCTGCTGGTGACATTTCGCAGCATCTGCAAGGGTATTTCAAGGCGGATCTCCATCTCGTTTCCGACCTCAACCAGGATTGATCCCTCTAAAAATGCTCCTGAGGAAGATATATCTTTCGTTTTGGTGTTAAAGCTGATTACGTCCGGCTTAATATTGTCCTTTAACCTGATCTGTGCCGGTATTTCAACCCCGTACCTCGGCTCAACTCTCCGTTCAGAGTTCTTTCCCATTATTGTGCCTCCATCACTTTTCTCTAAATTCCATAATAGCCCGCAGTTATGGGATTATCCAGATAAAACGAACCTTTATCCCGGTTATCAGGCATCCAGATTGCCTTACCTCCCTCAGTATTCAGCATCTATCCCTGCTTTCCTCCCCGGATCTATTAGCAATTGCCCCTTGGGTTTCCCTTCCAGCAAATGTATTATTGAAAGACCTGCCCAACTGGCAAAACCGGATTTGAATGCTATTTAGTTAATACAGGAGAGCACCATGAGAATGAAGCCTTGGTTAATATACGCGATTGTAACTACCACTTTCTGGGGAGTATGGGGAGCCCTTATTGAAATCCCGGAAAAGGCGGGCTTCCCGGCCACACTTGGATACTCTGTCTGGGCGCTTACCATGATCATTCCATCAGTTATTACCCTCAAGCTCATAGGGTGGAAACTGGAGCACAATCGGAGAGCCATCATCCTCGGACTGATAATCGGATTCCTGGGCGCGGGAGGACAGGTCATTCTCTTTCAGGCTCTTCGAACCGGGCCGGCTTACCTTGTTTTCCCTTTTATCTCACTTTCCCCGGTTATTACAATCCTGATGTCTTACATCTTTTTAAAGGAAAGGGCCAGCCGCAGGGGATGGGTAGGTATCATCCTGGCCCTGGCAGCGATCCCTTTGCTTTCCTACCAGCCGGGAAGCGCTTCAGGGGGAGAGGGGATTCTGTGGATTATTCTGGCACTCCTAGTATTCCTGGCGTGGGGTCTCCAGGCCTTCGTAATGAAATTCGCCAACCAGACCATGAAAGCGGAAAGTATCTTTTTCTACATGATGCTTACCGGGCTTATGCTTATTCCGTTCGCCCTTATGATGACCGATTTCTCCCAGGAAATTAACTGGGGATTTAAAGGTCCCTGGCTGACCGCAATGATCCAGATTCTTAACGCGATTGGCGCCCTTACCCTGGTGTATGCCTTCCGGTTCGGAAAAGCCATGGTAGTCAGCCCCCTTACCAACGCGGTAGCACCGGTAATTACCATTGTGATATCGCTTTCTATCTACCAGGTTATTCCCCACCCGGTTATCCTCGCTGGAATGGCCCTTGCGGTTCTCTCCATCTTCCTGCTGGCCATTGAAGATGAGGGTGAACCGGCACCGGAACAGGGAATAAAAAAATAGAAAGAATTTGTGGAATAGATAACCTGAATAAAAACGATAGCGTGAAGATCCCTACTGTTTTCAATCACGACATTCGACTCGTACTTACAGCCCCTATTCGGGGCGGAGAATTCTATTCAGGGAGGGCGCTGGCGCTGTCGGCGCCCGCAGACATTGTCCAGATGCGCCCTGAAATGCGGACATTGTGGACTGAAATTACCCGCCATTACCAGAATATTGGACTTAGCCACAGTACAAATCCCCTCTGGAACGTGTCCTTCGAGGAATGTAAAAAGCACTCGCTGTCAGACCTCTCTCTCTTTATCTACGCGGATACCCGCGGGCCGGAAAACAATGAAACAAATTGGCTGGAGCAGGCAGATCCTCAGCTGGTTGAAACCGTGAGGTGGATAAATTCAAAAAACAACCTGATTCAGCTGGCAACGCAATTGGGAATCAGAGTTCCATTGACAATTCCCTTTGAAAATAAATCCGGTTTTTCACCAGGTGAAATCCCGTTCCCCTGTTTGTTCAAACCTTCCGTGTCAGTCAGCGGATGCGGAATCAAAAACTGTAACGACCTTCGGCAGCTTTCGAAAGCTGTTCGGAATGCCCCGGAAAATTCTCCATTCCAGATCCAGGAATGGATTGATGCTGAACACTTCCTGAACCTGCAATACCTGGCTGTGCGGGGTAAAGCTGTCCGCTTTGCCGCAACCGAAGAAATTCTTGACGGCTGCGTTCATTGCGGCTCTCGTTTGCCCTCTGTAAATCCTCCCTGGGAGATGGTTGATCCCATGGCTGAACTTCTTGTTGAAAAGGGGCTTAAGGGCCTGTTCGCTTTTGACCTTGCGGCCATTGACACCCGAGAGCGGATATTTTCTCTTTTAGAATGTAATCCACGTTTCAACGGTGCTTCATACCCCGCGCTCATTGCCGAAAAGCTTAAAATTCAAAACTGGTCAAGCGAAGTCCTTTTAACAGGTTCCAGACACCTTGATGAATTCCCTATTGACGATCTTGAATTTGATCCCTCAACCGGTACAGGTATAATTCTTGTTAACTGGGGAACAATTCTTTCCGGAAAACTTGAAATCATGTTTGTTGGACCGGATAAAACGCAAATAGCTTTAAAGAATCGACTGAGGGAAAGGCTTTAAGGCCCAGACCCGCATATTTGGAAATATTAGCTTTCTGGAAATAATGATGGCCGCTGGCAGATTTTTCAACCATGACATAAGCCGCTGGGTTCCCGATTCCTTTTCCGGCAGGGTGCTATATTCCAGCCGGGTGCTGGGAATAACTGAACCAGAGGACACGATTCAGCTGCCCCTTGAACTGCGGGGCCAATGGAAAGCCATCACTTCACACTATGCCAGAACCGGGCTATCCCACAGCCACAGGCCCGTGTGGGATCTTTCCTTTGAAACGCTGACTCAAAACCAGGACATGGATCTTTCCGTCTTCCTGTTCGACGACGTTAACAGCAGTGACAGCCTGGCGGCAAAATGGTATAAAGCCCTTGACCCGGGATGGTTTGAATCCGTGCGATTCATAAACTCGAAAAATAATTTCATCGCCCTGGCCGAACAACTGGGGATAGCCGTTCCAGCGACGGTCAGCGTGGACTGCCGCTCCCTTATTGATCTGTCTTCCCTCTCATATCCATGTTACCTTAAACCCGCGGTATCCGGGAATGGCGCCGGTATTGTCAGGTGTTCTTCCCCGAAAAAACTTAAAAAAGCCTTGTCCGGAGTTCCTGATAAAATACCTCTTCAGGTACAGGAAGAGATCAAGGCGGACTGTTTCATCAATCTCCAATACACTGCTTCTGAAAATCGTTTCTCCAGGCTGGCTGCAACAGAACAAATCCTTGATGGGAACGTGTACATAGGAAGTTCACACCCTGTTGAGTTTCAACCCTGGGAGCTTATGGATACCCTGGCAAAGTGGCTTACAGACCGGGGAATGAAAGGAATTTTCGCTTTCGATTTAGCCGTGATCAGGTCTGAGGATACCCCGGGGTACCTGGCCCTGGAGTGCAATCCCCGATATAACGGCGCGTCCTATCCTTCCCTGGCGGCCGGAAAGCTTGGTATCGAATCCTGGTCCTTTGAAACCTTCTCAACCGGGTTCAGAAGCCTGGAAGACATCAACCTGAAAAGGCTTGAATTCAATCCTGCAACCGGGAAAGGCTTAATCCTCATCACCTGGGGAACCATATTGGCAGGAAAACTCGGAATTCTTCTGGCGGGACCAAAGGAAGAACAGGACAGGATGAGGATTCAGCTGCAAAAAATTCTTTGATCCGGCTTCCGGAAATTCGTGCCCATCCCCTTTCTCGGTCCCGGACTATCAGGCCCAACATTCAAATTCTCAGGGGCAGCTGCGATTATCGAGCATGCATTCATATTCACTGTCCCCGCTCTCTATCTGGATCGTGGCGTGTTCTATATTAAAGCTGTCGTGCAGATGACTTTGGATTTTTCCCAGAATTCGGTTGGTATCCACAGGATTTTTTACAACCAGATGCACAGTAAGGGCATTCTCCGTTGTACTCATCGCCCATACATGAAGATCATGGACGTCTGTCACCGCATCAATCCGGTTGAGGTATTGCCTGATCCCTGTCATGTCGATGCCTGCAGGTACCGCGTCTATTGCCAGGTTTCCAGAATCCCTGAGCAGCCCCCAGGTACCCAGCAGAATAATCACTGCTATCACCAGGCTTATGACCGGATCTATCCATAACCAGCCTTTAAGCATTATCAGAAGCCCTGATATTGCCACCCCGACAGAGACTCCTGCATCAGCGGCCATATGGAGAAAGGCTGCCCTGATGTTGAGATCATGTTTTTGCCCTGACAGGAAAAGAAGGGCTGTAGCGGAATTTATCAAAACCCCGATAACTGCTACTGTGATTACAATCGGACCTTCGACCGGGGCGGGATTCGCGAATCGTCCAATCGCCTCCCAGGTAATGCCACCCAAAGCAACAAGCAGCAGAACAGCACTGCCCAAGGATGCCATAATCGTAAGCTTGCGATATCCGTAGGTCCTGTTTTCAGTAGAAGCGCGGGATGCCAGCAAAGCGGCTCCCCAGGCCATAGCTAGACTGAAAACATCACTTAAATTATGCCCCGCGTCTGCTATCAGTGCCAGGGAACCCGCATATATACCAAACCCTGCTTCCGCGCCGACAAAGACAATATTCAGCGCGATGCCGATAGCAAAAGCGGAATTGTAGCTAGTGCCCCGATGATTATGATTATGGCCCATCTTTTTCTTCCGGGGATCTTCCGGTCACCCCTGTGATAGAAATGGTTTCAGGAAACATCCTTGTCACTTATAAATATACTCCTGGTATCTGTTTCACCTGCAGATTACTCCATCCGGAAGATTTTAATAAGCTTATATTTACACAAATACGCCTCAAATAACCATAGCGTTTCATTCAGGTTGGAGGACTCTCCCTCTTCCCTGCTGTTTTCCCCCAAGCACCCCTTCACTATAATGACAGAACCCTTCCTGTGAAAAATGATCCGTTAAGTTGATTTCACATTTATCATGAATCCATAAAAATCCGTGATATAAAGATCCTATGCGTGTCATAACCTTTTCACCGTCCTTTTTCAGGAACTTTCTGCTGTCAATTATCTTTCTCATCATTCCCTTCGCCGCCTCGATATCCGGCCAGACTTCAGAAAGCTCGGAAAATAAGATCAAAGTTGCCGCGGCCCAAATACTTACCGGCTACAATCTTGAGCTCAACCGGGACAAGATAGTCTCAAACATTAAAAGGGCTGCCGAAACCGGCTGCCGGATAATTCTGTTTCACGAAGGATGCCTGACCGGCTATCCCGACAAGGAACAACTCGCCAAGACTGATTTTGACAGGGTTCGCCAGATTGAGAGGGAGATCCGCGATATATCCGCGGAACTGGCTATAGCTGTTCTTCTGGGAAGTTCCGGCAAAAAACATGATTCCTATTCCAACTATGTTCTGATAATAGATGAAACGGGAAAGGTGCTTGGCAAATATGAAAAGACCTGGAGGGCCGGAGAACCCCATTATCAAGCTGGAACCGGGCCGGTGATCTTCACTGTAGCCGGAGTTGAGGCAACCGTAATCATCTGTCACGATCTGCGCTATCCAGAACTCCCTCGGCTGGGGGTCGCGGCCGGAGCCAGGATCGTTTTTATAGCCAACAACGAAAGCGGTATTCTCCGGGAAGATAAACTGCTGGGATACCGTTCCATGCAGATTTCCCGGGCCACCGAAAACCTGGTGTTTTCAGTAATGAGCAACTCTCCAGCTGACCCGTTGAACATTGCCAGGCACAACGGCTCCCACGGAAACTCAAAAATAACTGATCCCCTGGGCAATGTCCTGGATGAGGCCGGTATTTTTGAAGAACGGCTGGTTACAGCGGTACTCAACCTTGAAGAATCGACCCGTTCACCTGTCACCAGGACTATAGGAGCAAATGAAGGAATCCGCAGACAGTACGGGACTGCTATAGAAAACCCGGAATATACAAGCTGGTTCAAATCCGGACTCACCCTGGTTAAGCGGCTTGATGGACGAGAAGTCGAGGAATACCTGGTCAATTAACATGCTGCTGCCCGAGGAAAACAGGAAAATCCTGATTTCAACGATTGCTATTTGAAGGCTCAACAGGCCCTCTGGTTTTCGAACTTGAAATCACATCTTCTTTTCCCCGCCAACCACCCCGGATTGATTGGGAATACTCAGGGGCAGGCGAAGGATATTCACCAGGCCGGCCTTTTCAAGCATGGCAACAACTTCGGTTTCAGTATATGTCTGTCCTTTTTCAGTCATTACCAGCATGTTAAGGGCAAACAGCGCGGGAAAAACCGGGCCATCTCCAGAATCATCCATCCAGAAATCATGAACCAGAATTTTCCCTCCCGGATTTAACGCGGCCGCGGCCTTGTCAATAATCAACTGGCTATCCTTCGGCCCGGAAGAGTGCAGGACGTGAGAAATCCAGACCACATCAAAACTGCCGGGAATCTTGTCCTTTAAAAAATCACCTCCCTCAAAACTAATACGGTGCTCCATTTTAAAATCGCGTATGGTCTTCTCCGCGTAAGGTCTTGATTCAGGCAAATCAAATACAACCGCCTGTAATTGTGGATTTTCCCGGCAGAAATTTATCGCATAGGTTCCCGGACCTCCACCCAGGTCCAGAAGGGTGGTACTGGTTGCAAGGTCGATTTCAGGAACAACGTGACCCGCCACGGCGGAGGCGTTATTGAACATCGCCATTAAAAACGATTCCCGGCGCTCCTCGTCCCATGATCCTGAATGCTCCCGCCCGATGGGCTTCCCCTTGATAACCGCCTCATCAAGCCTGGACCAGCCGGATAACAGATTATAATGGTGTAAAAGCTTCCACCCTATGTATGAGCCTGAACTCCTGCTCAGGAAACGGGAAGCCGGTGCCGAGCAGGAATAAAGTTCTCCCTGCTTTTCGAGCAGTCCCATGGCAGTTAAGGCATTGAGAAGTGCGGAAACGCCCCTCAAATCTCCCCCACAGGATGACGCCACGCCGCCTGCGGTTTTTGCTTCACTGTCCAGTATTGTAAAAAAATCAAGCTTCACCGCCGCCTGTAAAGCGCACCCTTTCCAGTAGCTTCCGGAGATTTCACCCAGAGACTTCTCATCCCACTCAACTGTTCCTGATTCTTTTTTCATAAGATGGCAATACTCCTTCGCCCAAGGTTTTTATTTTCCCTTTTGATAATCCGGATACCATCTTTTCATACATTCAGGACACATTCCATGGCTGAACTTAATATCAGGCAGACGACTCTCAATATATTCATCGGGATTAATCCATGGATGTTTTTCCTGTTCCCGATCCTGAATTCTTTTGCAGCCCGCGCATATGGGAATATGATCATCCAGCGCTTTCGCTTGCCCGGCAATCCTCTGGAGGGTCTCCTCTACCTTTTTTCTTTCAGTGATATCAGTCAACACCCCAACAATTCCGGCTACCTGTCCACTATCATCAAGAAAAGCGTTCTTGCAGTAAATGACATCCCGCGTCAGTCCATGCCGGTCCCTGACCTTGTATTCATACCGCTGCATTTCCAGGTTTTCCATCAACTCCAGGTCCTTCTGTTCATATACAGCAGAGAAATCAGCAGGCCAGATATCCTTGGGTTTTTTTCCCTTTAAATCCTTTGAGCTGATTCCCATTATCGATGTAAAAGCCTGGTTACAGCCCAGATACCTGCAGTCCCTGTCTTTAAAAAACACCGGGACCGGTATGGCATTAAGCAAAGCCCGCATGAAATTATTCTGGTTGGTAATTTTCCTGCTCAACTCCTCCAGCTTATCTTCCTTCTCGCTTTCAGATACTTCAGCCTTTTTGTCTCCGGTTACTTCGGACACGTTCAGACAGACGCCGTCTATTTCCCCGTCTTCGGTCATGAAGGGATCAAAATCCATAGTAAACCTATGCTTTGAGGCGCCCGGGATGTCCAGCACTATTTCACCGGACGCCGAACTGCCTTCTAATGCCTTTTTAAGGTTTTCCCTGAAAAAATCTCCTTCACCCTCTGGCAGGATTTCATAAACAGGAGTTCCCTCTCTCAGTTCCTTTCCCGAGAAAACCCGGGATAAAGATCCAGAAGAATCCGTGTAAAACCTGATCCGGTAATTCCTGTCAATCAGGATTGCTGAACCACTTCTTTTGCAGGCAGAGAATTGATGTTCTGAATACAACCCGCCACTCTCCCTGCTTTTCCTTATCAGAAAGTCCAACTCCTTTGAGAGTTTCTCAAATTTTTTGTTTCGCATTATCATTCCCCTTGTAAATCCGCTCAGTCCAAAAGCTTCAGCGGACTTGAAGGCCACAGTCTTCTCCGTTATCAGCCAAAAAACTGTGATTTCTGTCACAAAAATCCCTTTTTTTGTGACGGAAGTCTCATTTTTTCAGCTATAGCCTTCGTGTTTCAGGAAAAAAACTATCTTGCCCCTTTTACACAACTCAGGATCTGCCCATGCGTAAACAGTCTGATATGAATGAATAAATCAATCTCAAACGCGTTTCCCAATCCGATTAACAGGTGATGAAATCCAGCTTCATGTAAAAAATACTTTACAAAATGTAAAGCTCATATTACTATAAGGAATACGCGAGATGCTTTAGGCCCCTGGATTGAGATTCAATCGTTCTTCAGGGTTTAACAACTGGGAGTGATCGATGGACTACGACCTTTATATCCGGCTAAGAAGAATAATCATTCTGGCAGTACTGGCAGTAATCGGATTTGGAATATGGCAGCACAACATAGTTCCGGTCCTTTTGAGTGCCGGCCTGGGCATCGTCAATCTTCTGATTCTAAGGAGCAAGACTAACGCGGTACTGGTGGATGAAAGAGTTGAACGTATCGCCGACCGGGCGTCCCGGGGAGCCTTCACTCTCTCCGCCCTGATATTCGGGCTGGTGTCCCTGGCTTTCCTTGTTTTCACCAGGCAGGGAATGCTTTTCCCTCAGGCGCTTGGAACCTTGTTCGGATATGTTGCCATATTCATGCTCGCCCTTTACCTGCTGCTCTACTGGGCATACAGCAGGCAGATGGGAGGAGATCATGAAGAATAGGATCAGGGAATACCGGGCCCGGTTTGATCTGACCCAGGAAGAGCTTGCTGAAAAAGTAGGAGTCACCCGGCAGACTATCCTTGCCGTGGAAAAAAACAAGTATCTTCCAAGCCTGCTGCTGGCAGTAAAAATTGCCAGGATTTTCGATAAAAAAGTTGAAGATGTTTTTGAAATCTAACACTCTGCCTGGAAGGGTTAGCTGAGAGGGCGCCTGGAGGGGGAATTTCGCACTGCAAAGAGAATCAAGGATGAGAAAAGAAAACAGTAGATCCTTTGTAATTAGAAAATGGAAATGGATACTGGGCTATGGATTCCTGGTGCTGGCTGGATCCTTCATCCTCTTTTTTATAAGCACCTGCGCCTGGATCGGTTTTGATGTCAAGGATAAGTGCAAGACGGCCCGGGAACAATACGGGGGTTCCTGCGTAGAGGCCCTGATGACATACCTTGAGGACGAGAACGGCCACAACCTGAGAGAGCGCAACGGCGCGGTTTGGGCCCTTGGTCAGCTGGGTGATCGTAGAGCGCTGCCCCTTCTTAAAAAATACTATACCGGTGAAGAGTGCCGGCACGATAAATTTCTCTGCCAGTGGGAGCTGGAGAAAGCCATAAAGCTGGTTGAAGGCGGCTGTAACGCTACTGCCTGGATGTGGAGAAGAGGGCTGGACTGATGCTTCCGCGGCCCGGCCCAATAAAATTTCGGTCCGCTTTCAATTGATTGAAAGCATTCTTTTTATGTGTGAACCTTTCCCGACGGTTCCAGCCTCTTTGATTATTTATCATCCCGGGTCCCCAATCCTTACACCTCTTTCTTTTTCAGTCTTTTATCTATGTTTTACCAGGCAAAAAGACGCCTTTCCCGCTATGCGAAACCGGGGTATCCCGGCCGATATCTCATTGGCATTTTCTGACATGGAAATAGGATATACTGACTGGAAGAAGGCCTGTGCCAGGGGTTCCTTTTAAACCAGGGTATATTACACCGCCCTTCACGCCCAGTATCGTTGTGAGTCTGGGCACGGGGGTAATAATTTCCGGGTTGCCAGGGGGGAATTCCCGCGTGGAGCGCAGGTTTAAAAGAGCGCTTGCTTCAAACAGCGCAAAGGTCGTCCTTTCTTACAAAAAACATACATTGCGGCCTGACTGCCCTCTTACTGGAATACGGAGCGAATGATGAGTCAAAACGAAAAAATTGGAGAAACCCTTCGAAGGGAAGGTTTTATAACCAAGACTGATCTGGATAAGGGCCTGGATAGGCAAAAAGAACTCCGGGGGAAAAAAATTGGCGAAATACTGCTTGAAGAGAGGCACGTTGAACCTTCCGCAATCCAGGAGGCCTTAAAAAACCAGAAAACCAATTTCGACTCCAAGCTGGGCGAGATCCTGATCGCTGCCGGGGCTGTTACCCAGAAACAAATCGAAGAAGCCTTGTCAATCCAGGAAAAATACTCTTCCAAGAGGCTGGGGCAGATACTCACTGAAATGGGAGTGGTCACCGAGGAAATGCTGGCTCTTGCCATGGCTCTTAAATATGGGCTCCCCTATGTTGACCTCAAAGATTACCCTATGGATTCATCCGCGTTAAAGTGTGTTTCTGAAAACCTGGCCAGAAGATTGACAGTGATGCCCCTGCACCTGAATGAAAAAATCCTGACCATAGCCTTTTCTGATCCCACAAATCTTGAACCAAAACGGGACCTTTCCTTCCATACCGGCAAACAGATCAAGGAAGTTGTGGCTTCCAGCAAAGGTATTTCTGAAGCGATCAACCGTTATTACGGGGCGGACGCGGATTCCTACCTCGAAAAACTCCTGCATGAGGAAGCCCAAATTGAACAGGTCTCCGAAGAAAACGAAGACCAGTTTGAACTGGGGGAAAAAACCGGTTCGGAAAAACCCATCATTGAACTGGTAAACCACATCCTGAAATCAGCCGTTCTAAAAAAAGCCAGTGACCTGCACATAGCACCCGAACGCAGGAGGATAAGGGTAGTACTCCGTATAGACGGCGAGCTTCATGAAGAACTTGTCCTCAGCGGTGACCGCCTGGCTTCAATCATCGCCCGGCTGAAGATCATGGGCAATATGAATATAGCGGAACGCCGCCTGCCCCAGGATGGAAGGGCCAAGGTCAAGGTCGGAAACCGCATTGTTGATCTCAGGTTTTCCTGCATGCCCAGCATATTCGGCGAGAGTATGGCCATCCGACTCCTTGACAAGGAACGCGGGGTCATGGGACTTGATGAACTCGGTTTCCTGGAAAAGGAACTGGAAGAAATCAGGGAAACCCAGAAAAAATCCTACGGAATGATCCTGGTAACAGGACCAACCGGCAGCGGAAAATCGTCCACGATTTATGCCCTGCTTCAGGAACCGGTTTTTTCCAACAAAAATATAATCACGCTGGAAGACCCGGTGGAATATGAACTGCCCGGACTCACCCAGATCCAGATAAAAGACAAAATCGGACTGACCTTTGCCCGCGGCCTCCGCCAGATTCTGCGGCACGATCCCGATGTAATAACAGTCGGGGAGATCAGGGACCTCGAAACAGCTAAAATCGCTATCCAGTCCGCACTCACGGGTCACATACTATTCAGCACCCTGCACACCAACACGGCAGCTGAATCATTCATTCGCCTTAGTGAAATGGGAGTCGAACCCTACCTTGTATCCTCTTCTATCCTGGGCATCATTTCCCAAAGGCTGATTAAAAAACTCTGCCCCGCCTGCAAGACCCCGGATCCCGAAGCCCACGAAAAACTGGCTGAAAGCCACTTTCCCGCTCACCCTCCTGAAAATGTGACTTTTTATGCTTCAAAAGGATGCAAAAAGTGCAATGACACAGGCTTCTCGGGCAGGACCGTCGTTTACGAGTATCTTCTCCCAACAGAAGCCATCAGGAGAGCCGCGATTCATAACGAAAGCGCTTCGGGATTAAGAAACCTGGCCATAGAACGAGGAATGCGGACAATGGAAGAAATCTGCCTGGCCAAAGCGATTGAAGGAATAACTTCAGTTGATCAGATCATCCCGCTGGCTACCATCGATCACGATCCCGAATAACCGGGGGGATTCGTACTGCTTCCCCTTGTCCATACTTGTGAAAAAAAATTGCGGGATTTAACCGCCTTCATATCCGGGACCTATCCATCCCTTCTGTTAATCGTAAAGGCCCGACCTTCTCCAGCTTAATTCACTTGCCCATCCCCACCCTGTTTTCAGGACCTGATCCTTTTTAGCCCGTTGCCCGTCTATCCTTGATTCTGCTGTTATCTGGTTTAATTCGCAGGTTTTGCAACTTTTCCGTGCTTCCTGCCATACAAAATAAACTGCGGAATTAACATAGGAGGTTTTTATGTTTAATTTCTTACCGGCATATCATTTGCCTTTAATGATCCTGGCTTTAACAGGATACGCGCTGTTTGATCACTATGATCAGCCAGCGAATATAGATGCGACGGAGATCAGTATGTTTCGTGATCTTACTGAAGATGAAAAACATGTAATTTTAAACAAGGGAACAGAATTTCCCTATACTGGCGACCTGCTCTCAAATAAGCAGGAGGGCACCTACAGCTGCAGGAATTGCGGGGCTGATCTGTATCAATCGGATTCCAAATTTGATTCCTGGTGCGGATGGCCCAGCTTTGATGATGAGATTGAAGGAGCGGTAAAAAAATCCCTGGACGCGGACGGCTGGCGTACTGAACTTACCTGCACAAATTGCGGGGGCCACCTGGGCCATCTGTTCTACGGGGAGGGATATACTGAAAAAAATGTCCGCCACTGTGTGAATTCCATCTCCATGGACTTCACTCCCGCTGACTGGCAGCCAAAAAAAGCAGTTTTTGCGGGCGGCTGCTTCTGGGGTGTTGAATATTACATGCAGCAAATCCCCGGAGTTGAATCAGTGATTTCCGGCTATACCGGAGGAAAGCTCCCTCGGCCTTTTTATGAAATGGTTCTTACCGGGTTAACCGGCCATATTGAAGCCGTTGAAATTACCTACAATCCCTATAAGGTCACTTACCGGGAACTGGCTAAAAGATTCTTCGAAATCCATGATCCAACCCAGGCCAACGGACAGGGACCCGACATAGGGGACCAGTATAAATCATTCATCTTTTACTCCTCGAATGATGAAAAAGCAGTTGCTGAAGACTTGATAAACAAGCTTCGGGAAAATGGTTATGCCGTGGCAACCGAACTGCGCCCGGCTTCAAAATTCTGGCAGGCCGAAGACTACCATCAGGACTACTACAACAGGAAGGGAAGCCTTCCCTACTGTCATTCATACAAGGACAGGTTTGGTTCCGGGGATAAATTGTTAACCGCCCCGGATATCTCCAGCCCTGCTTCAGAAAGCCTCCAGCCGGGGGAACAGAAAAAAACAAGCTGAAAAAAAGGACTGGGGGAAAATACCTTCTTCTTCCTGATATGCGGATATCCAGGGCAAGTTTAAATCAAGGTCCAATATCTGACTTAAAATATCCGTGAAAAATTATTTCCCCTCAGCTCTTCTTGCAGTCCAGGCCCTTTTCATAGGTATGCATGGCCCGGGCGCTCATACCCATGCTTGAAAATCCGCCGTCATGATAAAGGTTCTGCATTGTGACTTTTCGGGTGAGATCAGAAAAGAGGATGATGCAGTAGTCCGCGCATTCATCGGCCGTGGCATTACCCAGCGGGGACATCCGTTCGGTGAAATCCATCAGTCCGGCCAGGTCCCTGATACCGCTTCCGGCCGTGGTTGGGGTCGGAGACTGGGACACGGTATTAATCCGGATCTTTTTTTCCCTTCCGTAGATATAACCGAAACTGCGGGCGATTGACTCAAGCAGGGCCTTGGCATCCGCCATATCGTTGTAGCCCGATAATGTTCGCTGGGCTGCTATGTAGGAGAGGGCCAGAACTGATCCCCAATCATTAATCGCGTCCTGCTTGCGCGCCACCTGCAGAAGTTTATGAAACGAAACAGCTGAAATATCCAGGGTTTTATTCAGGTAGTCGTAATCCAGGTCATTGTAATCCCGTTTCTTCCTCACATTCAGGGACATGGCAATTGAATGAAGGATGAAATCCACCTTCCCCCCCAGGTGCTCCATTGACTTCTTGATCAAATTATCTAAATCATCAACACTGGTTGCATCAGCCGGAATAACCACAGATCCTGTTTTCAGGGCCAGTTCCCTGATGGAGCCAAAGCGTATGGAAGCCCTGGTGTTAGTCAATGTGAAGCGGGCTCCTTCTTCATGCGCCCGTTCCGCCACTTTCCAGGCTATTGACTTCTCATCAAGAGCACCGAAAATAATTCCCTTTTTCCCTTTAAGTAGATTGTATGCCATTATTTTGTCTTTTCTTTTGTTGAATCAGCATCCTTTTTACAGGGTATTACAAACTTCATTCACCCTATTGCATTCTCTATGCCCGGCAGTCCTGTTACGGTTCATTATAAACCCACTCCCCGGAAACAGGATCCCAATTGCCCGGCAACAGAGATAATCCATGATCAAGCAAAAAGCAGGTCAGCCGGGGAGACGCCCCCCGAATAACCTGAAAAGCAGCTGTTCACCCGGACTGCAGACCGGGAAAGATCTCATACAGGTATTCCATACCCGGGGCATCTTCATCCCTTTTCCTGAATCCGCGCTTTTCATAAAAAGAAGACCTGCCTTTGGCGGCAAACAGCTGGATATCCCGAATCCGGCTATCCCTGCATCTGGCCAGCAATTTTTCAAGGATAGTCTGCCCGATACCCCTGCACCTGAAATTTGGATGTACTATCAAATCAGCTATCAGGGCATGATGGATTCCATCAGATAGAACCCTCCCAAAGCCGACAAGCCTCCCATCCACGTACACTGATACTCCGTACCAGCTGTTTTTAAGCGCTTGTTCCAGCTCCTCCCTGCTGAATCCGTATTCACTGTTCCATCCGGTTGTGCTGAATAATTCCCAATATGAACCAGTTTCCGGCATTTCTTCTAAACAGATTATTCTCTCTTTGCTGTCAGTCATCAGATTTCTGCTTCCATATCATCATTTACAGACTGCAATTAATTACAGGGAACCCTGGAGGTGTCAATACTTCCAACAGAAAGGTAACTTTCTGATTGAAGGCTATTTAGCTGTATATTATCCTTGATTCAATATTGAAGACAAGCCATTCATCCAGGGAGGCCTTTTTATGAGTAAAAGTATCACGAGGCGAAGTTTTGTTGGAAAATCAATTGCGGTTTCAACTGGTATTGCCGCCGGGATCGGCCTTGAAGACAGGCAGCTCCTGGCCCAGCTTGTGGATCGTTCCGGATACGACAAGAAACTGCCTGCAGTAAAAGGTCTGCAGCAAGGAAAGTTCGCTGAACGTATGGTTTCCCGGCTGATCATCGGCGGAAACCTGATCAGCGGTTCAGCCCATGCCGGAGAACTGTTGTACCAATCGGCCCTGATGACCCGGTATTTTGATGATCAGAGAATAATGGACACCTGGTTACTGGCCGAAGAAAACGGCATCAATACCACTCTTATGCGCTGCGATCCTCACATAATAAGGAACTACACCAGGTACCGAAAATCGATCAGCTCCGACCTGCAATGGATTGCCCAGTCCGCTCCCGAACAGGGATCTCCCGTAGAAAACGCCAAAATGGCCCGGGATAGCGGTGCTTTCGCCATCTACTACCATGGCGGCCAGTGCGACCGGCTGGTAAAGGAGGGCAAAGTTGATGAAATCGGAGAGGTCGTTGAATCCATAAAAAAGATCGGCCTTTGCTCCGGTATCTGCGCCCATCACCTCGAAACCATACAGGCTTGTGAAAAAGCCGGTCTGGATCCCGATTTCTACATGTATACCGTAAACAAAGTGGACTACCTTTCATCCAATCCCGCCGCCATAGAGGCCTTCATGACTGGAATTGACAAACCCTGGATCGGATTCAAGGTTATGGGAGCCGGCAGGGACAAACCGAAGGAGGCCTTCCATCATGCTTTCCAGAGGGGCGCTGATTTCATCTGCGCCGGAATGTTTGACTGGCAGGTCAGGGATGACGCCGCCTTTGTCAAAGAGATGCTGGATTCCGGAATTGCCCGCAAGCGGGCCTGGTCAGCCTGAAATAGGATATGCCCTGATCCGTTAGCTTGAAAGGAGTCAAGCCATGAACTGCCCAGATCATGAACTGGCCGCAATTGAGGAGCTTCATCGCCAGGACCGGGAAGCCGCCTTGAAGGGTGATGTCGAAACCCTGCTGTCCCTGTTCACCGATGACGGCATCGTGATCCCTTCCGAGGGAGAAATTATAAAGGGAAAAGATGCATTGCGGAAAATGTTGCTGCAGGACCAGGAGATGATGAAAGACCTCACCCTTGTCGATTACCGGCAGGACTTTGAAGAAATTGAAATATGCGGGGATTTGGCTATCGAATGGGGTTTCTACAGGGGTGAATATCTGTCCGGTAAGAAAGGAGAAAAAATCACCGGCAGCGGTAAACTGATGCGAATATTGAAACGGGATACTGTCGGATCCTGGAAAGTTCATCGGGCCATATGGACAGTAGAACCCTAGCCGAAAGCCGGAGCAAGGTTATACCATGCAAACCTGGCCGGAAAAACCAGAGAATTTGCCTGTCCTGTTTTCATTACTGGACGATCTCCAAGACCGAGAATCCTATGGGGGAAGCGATTCTTAAAATAATCCCCGGTTTTTTCTTATCATTTCCTCCACTTGATCGATTGCCCGCATGTTTTTATCCAGCCATTCAGGCAGAGTGAAAAACCAGGGTGCCATTAAGAACCCTTTTAAATGATTCTGAGAGAGATGCTGGCCGCAAAAATTAACCGTGTTCCTGAAATTAACATTATTGCTCCAGTTTGAACCTGTTGGAACCTGGTCAAATCCGGCTTTTTCAAGATCCAGATAGGTTTTTACCATTATTTCCTGCTCAGGCTCAAAAAGCTCCCCATAATACCAGTTGCTTTGCAGGACTGATCTTGGCATTCGATCAAGGAATTCCTCAGGATGCTTCCAATAATAATCCGACCAGATCCACGGCCGCACACCCTGCTTTTCAACTTGTTTTACAAAAAAGAGGAAATCGTTCCACCACAACTCCCCCTGCCTTACCACCACATAACCGTATTGAGCCTGATGCCCGGCAGTTTCCTCATCGTACCCAAGGTGAAAAAAACGAGGCTTGTCAAAAATTTCGCTCACCTCCTGGATTAAATCTTCACAAACTCTGTAATACTTGTACGTAGAGACTTGCCGGCTGTATTCCTTGAGCCAGGTGTCATGGCCTGTTGAAAAATTCAGCTTTGGGATAGGTTCGAGACCCATCTCGCGCAGCCGCTTAAGTTCCGCTCGGAACCTGTCGATCGACCACGATCCTTTCACGGAAAGCTCAGGATGGCTCTGGTACTGCAGCGCTTCACCTAAATCAATAACCACCAGATTCATACCTGCCTCTTTCATGCGGGAAGTAAGCTTCCGCCACACGGCCTCGTCGAAACGCAGGTGATCGGCTGCACACACCAGGTGTAATTCCTCAGGTTTAAATTTGCCCCACCTTGAAACAGGTATGTCCGACCACATATTCGTGCCCATGTGCATCAACGCTCCCCAGATAAGGGAAGGTGGATTCTCGGCAGCAATCTCTTTTGAAACTGCTGCTGCAGCCAACGCGGCTGTACCGGTCTTGACAAATCTCCGACGCGATATTTGTTTATTCATTTGCCTTTCGCCTGTGGGTGCGCATCCTGAATCCCCAGGGATACGCTGAATAGCACTCTTCATGTAACAATTTTTCCGGGCGCGTGAAGTCCTCAGAACAAGCTTTCCTTAATTCTCAGGATACTATTCTCAGGATACTATAGCGGTATCTTATAGTGAAAGACTTGTTCGCCTCATTCCTGCACCTCATTCTACGGATCTAGCTGTCTTGACCATCGCCAGTGCGTTTTCAAGCGGGGTATCGTATGACATCGTCGCGCAGGTATTGAGAATGTGCCCCCCTTTTCGGCTCACTCCTTCAATCATCTTCTCAACTTCCCTTTTTACCGCTGACGGATCACCATCCCGCAAAACATCCAGACAATGAACATTCCCCATGAGACATACCAGGTTTCCCAACTCCCTCTTTGCCTCTATTATGTTTCCCTCGCTGCCTACTGTCAGAGCAAGATCACACACATCCTTGAGTTCTGACATTACTCTCAAGTGGTCATTGCGCGGCTCATTGGGATGAAAAAAGACAGGAAGTCCCAGCTTATCAATATGCGCAAACAGCTTCTTGTGGGCGGGAAGTACTAATTCCCGGTATTGTTCCGTCGAAAGGAAATAGGAAGCAGCCAGAAGATCAGGAACAAATATGGCATCAGCTCCATACCGTGCTTCACTCTCCACAACGGCCACGGCCTGATCGACAAAAAAATGAAGTGTATCCTTTAAGAGGTCAGGATCATCGTAAACCAGGAGAAATGTGTCCTGCACACCGTAAAGATAAGCGGCACATTGAAGAGGGCCAACAACCCATCCAATCGTACATATAGTATCCTTGAATCGCTGTTTAAGCGCCCGTATGGCTTCCAGGTGAAAATGCATCCGGCCCTCGGTTTCAGGATCAATAATCCTCATCTCCCGCAGGGTTTGCCGTGAAGCCGGCAGATGGGAAGTAACGATATACGGATTATTTCCTCTTCCTTCCCGTTTGGGACCATATTCAAACCCAAGCGGTTCAAATGTGGCGGAGTCTCCTATCGGTGCCCATCCCCAATCCCAATCAAATCTTTCGATCCCTCGAATCGCGCTTTCAATGAGTTTTGACTTGTCGGCTTCCAGATCTTCAAAGGTGTACCCGATCTGAACCGCATCAAAAACCTGGCTCATGGCAAATACCGGGAGCTTCCCGGGAAGTCCCCCGGTCAAGCAAGTTCTAATATCATCTAGAACACCCTGATAAGCCACAGCACAATCCTTAATGATTAATTTACTTCCAGTTATCCCTTCTATGTTATTAAGAAAATTGATTCTTAACAAGAAGCAGATATTCTCACTTGATACTTGATCTCTTCTCTGGACAAAGGGCTTGTAGAGCCTGGGGGAAACAGGATCAGACCATATGCATTTTAAAAAATTTCAGGTAGAAGTCAGGAACTGTGTTAAATGAAAATGATCAATTTATGAATGTTGGGCAGACCTTTTGAGGCATTCTTCAATTCAAACAATTGAAATCGAGAGATGGAGGCGGCGAGCGGATTCGAACCGCTGAATAAAGGTTTTGCAGACCTCTCCCTTAGCCACTTGGGTACGCCGCCTCAATGCAGATAGGCTTTGCAGTGCCCCATTATAGAACATCCTGCCCGATTGTTTAAGTATATCCGCAGTTTGATAAAAGTTTCATCTATCTGAAATTTTTCTTTTGCCCCGATAATGGCCCATCACTCCACGACAAGCCGTTTCAAGTAATCCCTTTTCAGTTTTTGCCCGGAGGAAAAAGAAATCGCGGTAATCAGGTCCTTCCTGACCATGATACCTGCCTTTCCTCACTACGCTTTCATTGAAAGCCCCAGGCAAAGCCGGCGGATTGCTCACCTATAATCATAGCCGCAAAAAAATTCCAACGTTTCCCCGGAGATTAATCCAGGGACCAAATTCCAGGTTAAGCTGCAGAGGCAACAGGAAAAAGAGTGCCCCGCTCAGCATAATTCCGGCCAAAAATGCTAGAAGGGAATTCTTTCTTCATGCTGATGTGACAAGTATGGCGCCCCTCATATACCCTGGATCTTACTTCCCTCAACTGCCGACCGCCGCCCTGGCGGAATGGGATACCTTCCTGCGGGTCTTGAATCCTGGAGTACAATATAGATATGAAGCTTGCCTACAGTCACTTTCCAAAAAGAAACTACATCGAAGGGGTTACTCCTTTGCAGTATGCTCCACGCCTGACCTCCCTCCTGGGAGGCCCGGATATCTTTATTAAACGCGACGACACGCTTGATGGCGGAAATAAAACAAGAAAACTGGAATTTGTTATAGGAGAAGCTCTGTCTCAAGGTGCGGATACCCTGGTTACCTGCGGCGCGCTTCAATCAAATCACTGTAAAGCAACCCTGGCTTTTGCCAACCGGGAAGGCCTGGAATGTCATCTGGTTCTGAGGGAATGTCAACCCGGATCCTATGATCCCCGCGCCGGGGGGAACAACCTTCTTTATAATCTTCTGGGAGCCGCCTCTGTAAGGGTGGTCTCCCCCGACACTGATCCCGACAGGGAACTGGAGAGAAGCGCCCTCCAGCTGACTAAGGCCGGACGCAAACCCTACATAATTCCTGTCGGGGCCTCATCCCCGCTCGGGTCCCTTGGATATGTATGCGGAGCCAGGGAAATCCTGCATCAGGCTGATTCTTCAGATGTTTCCATAGACCACATCATCCTGCCCAGCGGGAGCGGCGGAACCCATGCCGGTCTCCTGGTCGGACTCCAGGAAGCCCGGGCAGACATTCCGGTAACCGGCATCAATGTTCTATGCGGCAGAATCGAACAGGAGAAAAAGGTTCACGCCCTGGCCGACCAGACAATGTCCCTTCTTGAATCTTCGTTTTCGGGTTTGACCGCGCCGGTACGCTGCCTTGATGATTACCTGGGAAGAGGTTATACAATTCCCACCCAGGGAATGGTGGAGGCTGTAAAAACCGCGGCCCGCACTGAAGCCATTCTCCTGGACCCTGTATATTCAGGCAAGGCCATGGCGGGAATGATCGACCTGATCAGGAAACGCTTTCTGAAAAGGGGAGAAAACGTGGTATTCATCCACACTGGAGGACTGCCTTCACTCTTTGAGTACAAGGACAGCTTCCTTCCTCCGCGAATTACCGCGGAGGAAACAGAAAGGAGTTAATCAGATAATGAACATTACAAACTGGAGCAACCTAAAAACAGTCCCTATGTTCAACCTGATTTCGAGGAAATCCTTTTCCGGAGAAAACATGACCATCGCCCGGGTCGACCTGGGTAAAGGAAGCACTGTCCCCGGGCACAGCCACTCCAATGAACAGATGACAGTAGTTCTCAAGGGAAAAATAATTTTTACCGGAGAGAAGGAGGGGAAAACGGCCACGGCCGGTGATATAGTGCATACTCCAGCCGGGGCTTACCATACCGTAGCCGCCCTTGAAGACAGCGTTGTACTGGATATCTTCGCGCCGGCTCGAAATGACTGGACCTGAAACTTGGGTAGGAATCCAAATTAACCGCGAATCAATATTGAACTGCTTACAACTGAATTTAACACAGGAAAAATGAGACTTGCCATATGACCAGACCTGGACCTGCTGATCCCATGCCCGAAACTGAAAATCCACTTCTTGTTTGCAGCCCCTACCTGGCGCTAACCGGTGAGCCTTCCATATGGGAAGCCGCCCGCAAGTCCGGGGTGTCTGCAGTGGAACTGCTGATTGAACCCGGCCTGACCTGTCCGGACCTTATAACAAATCCTGAACTCTCCTCCAGGGCCGCATCCGAAGACGGAGCCCGAAAAATGGGTATGGAGGCAGCGGAATCTGGTGTAAGAATTGAACTCTTTGTCGCACCTCTGCTCCTGGCCGCTGGAATGACCAGCCCTCCTGAATGGACGGAAAAACTGCTGGGAAATGCCCGGTTTGCCGGTGCCCGACAAGTGAGTTTCCCCCTGGTTACCGCTGATTTTATGGCGCCTGATATTTCCAATCAGGATTATATTGACTCTGCTTTGCATGTCTTTTCCTCCCTTGTTCGAACCGGGGAAAAAGAAGGAGTTCAAATACTGTTTGAAAACCTGAGTGTTTACCTGAACCGTCCTGAAATTCTCAACAGGATACTGGATGAATTTTCCAGGGAAGATCTGGGCTTCTGCCTGGACCCGGTGAATCTCTGCTGGTATGGACATCCCGAATATGTTGTTTACAACATGTCTGAAACCCTGGCCTCCAGGGCAACAGGCCTGCATATAAAAAACATTCATTATCCTGACGACACCTTCAAAACCCAGCGCCAACCGGGATGGCGCTATGATGAGCTGGTTGTCCCCCCTGAGCAGGGAGACCTGGATTTTCCCCGCCTGATTCGGTGGTTTAAAGCCTCTGGCTTTACGGGATATTACGGAATTGAAGATGACTCCCTCAACCTGGTCCCGAAAGGGAGACGGCTGGATATCCTCAGTTCCAGTGTCAAGTTTATTCAGGGCCTCCTCGAATAGAATTCCCCGGGGACATACCACCTGGAAAGGCGAGCGGTCGGGCCGGCGCCGGCTTCATTTGATTACCCCCTGGCACTCAATCGTGTGCCGACCGGAGCCCAGGATCAGGATGTGACGTCCCCGCTCCACCGGGGCATTGATTTCACTTCCATCCAGGAAAATCCGCCTGCTCTCGGGAGCTTCCATCCGGGCTTTAACGTTCCCGGGAATTTCAACTGTTATTTCCAGATCGTCGTTTTGGTTTGAAAACTCAACCCATACAGGTCCTCGAATTGTGGGGACCTTACCCCTTGCCCATTCCAGACCACAGGTATGAGGGCGGAGTACCACTGCCTCGAAGCCAGGCTCCAAAGGCCTCACTCCAAGGATCCACCTGGGAATCAGGTTAGCCGGGGCCGCCCCCCAGGCATGGTTCCAGTCCAGGTTGTTTTTATATTTCCAGTCCCATGCTTCCAGGGTCACCGTTGAACCGGACCTGATCATATTCAGCCATCCCCGGTCATGTTCAGCAGTCAGGAGAGCCATGGCCGCCCATTCTTCGCCTGCCTCAAACAAGGCGTCCAGTAAATATTGGGAGCCGTAAACACTGCAGGCCATCCCCCGGGATTTCACGAATTCCACAACGCTTTCCCGATAACTCTCCGGCACCATGCCAAAAGCGAGGGGGAACATATTGGAATGCAGAGAGGAATGCTCTGTCCCTATTCCATCCCTGTATATCCCGGTTTCACCATCTAAGAGCAGACTGTTCAAGGCTTCTTTGACCTTATTGGCCTTGGCAAGGAAGTCCTCCGCTTCACTGCTTTTGCCCAGGGCTTCAGCCAGCCTGGAGATTAATACAAGCGAACGGAAGTGAAAAGCATTAACGACAGTATTGTAATCGGTCATCACGTGACCATCCCTCTCCCCGGTGCCGCCTTCTGTAAAGGATCCCGGAGGCCAGTCCACTATGTCACGCATTTCCTGCTTCAAATAAACTGAATCCTGCACCTCTTTTCCGACCCTTCCCTCAGCTGTGCTGATTAACCCATTTTCACCTGTGAGAGCACAAAGAGTCTTATTTTTAAGGTCCTCGTAATAGAACTCCGCTGATTCCAGGTTTCCGGTATAGAGATAGTCCTCCCAGGCAATTAAAACAGAGTGGAGTATCCACTCCGTGGGCCAGGTAGGATGACGAATAAGATGTTCATGAGTGGCCCTGGCCATACTGTATTCCCTGTCGGTCAGATAATGCCCCAGCTGGTTGATATAGGCATCCGCTTCATAGGCTATTCTCTCCCGGTCTCCGTCAATATAAATTCCGGTGAAAGAAGTCGCCTTTATCGAATACTTGCATATTTCCCAGATGCTGTTGAGGTCCTCGTCGCTGCAGACAAATCCTGAGGCCTGATCATTGAATGGATAGTTCACCACCTTCATTACGACCGAATCCTTGTCAAGGACGATTCCTGGCGCCACTATTTCACAATACCTGAAAGGCAGCACTTCCCCAACACTTACGGGCATAAGGATAGCCGCCGGGCCCGTATTGCGCTTATCAACAGGTATGCGGACCTCCAGCATTGCGGCTCCTTTTCCAGCCTCGAGACCGACTTCCCTGAACCTGACCGAGCCTGGCGGGTTTGTGTCGATTGTATCTTCCCCTGAAAGTTTCTCAGCAAAGCGGACTATGACCGAAGTGGATTTCTCCAGGACAGGCAACCTGATTTGAACCGTTCCGAAAGCAGCTTTCCCGAAATCATAAAAATATCCGGAACCGATGGGGCTGAACCTTACAGGATGTACCAGCCGGGTTTCCAATGGGTAAGTGGATGTCTCATAGCCCTTGATTCCTTCAGCCGTGCGGAAACACTGGAACTCAGACCATTTGCTGGGATTATCCTCCTGGTCCCAGATCCTTACCCTCCACAAATAGCAGGTGTCAGGCTTCAACTTTCCTCCCTGATACTCCCTGTTCACTGAACTGGGGGAAACTGTTTTCCCGCTGTCCCATATTAAGCGGCCTTCTCTAGTCTCGGAATTTCCAGATATCTCCTCCCTGACCTGCAGTTGAAAAGCACTTTGAAAGGACCCTTTATCCAGGGAGCGGACTTCCCAGCCAAATTCAGGATTCAGATCCCTGATCACCGTTCTTTCCGGGAAGGTCAACATTTCGACAGATAAACCTTCGGGTGCCAGGATCTGCCCTGGCAGGAACCCGGTTATGAGCGCGGCCACGCAAAAAAGGAGACCCGCCCTGAAAAAAACATGCTTCCCGGCCACTACTACGCCCTTATATAACATCCCATTGTCAGCCACTTTGAAAAATCCCTCCATTCATTCCTGAGGATAACCGATCATCCTTAAATATTTCCCATTGGTACAACAGCTGTTATCACAATGTTGTTTCAATTTAGCTCTTTCTCTATTATCCAATACTGTTTTGTTTTATTCTTCTTATAATTTTTATTAGGATAAAAAGAATATCTGTTGTTGCTGAGAGTTCCGTCGAGTCCGTTCGGATTGTTTCAGGCGCTCTACAGGACATTAACCAGAAACCTGCTTTTTATTTGGAGCAAGAGATGAAAAAATTATTTTTGCTGATATCAGTGTTGGTGGCCTGCAGCCTCTTTGCCATAGCCGGATCTCCGGTTGTGGGAAGCTGGGACTGCGTCGCAGTTGCTGATATGGATTATCCGTTTGTCCTGAAATTTGTTGAAAAAGACGGGATCCTTGCCGGCACCGCTGAAACAAATCAAGGGGACGCGGGCGCGGTTAAAAACGTAAAGCTGGAGGAAGGTATCCTCACTTTTTCAATCGACACTTACGTAGCCGGTATGGTCGAATTCAAGGCGAAGCTGGAAGGGGACACCCTGGAAGGAACCTTTGATACCTACGATTTCGGCGGAGAGTTTACCGGGAAGCGCCAAAAGTAACTGTTTCAAGGCCCGGGAAGTGAACATAGACAAACTGGAGAGCAACTGATGAAAAAAATTATTTTACTGACTGTAGCACTATTTTTAACCTGCAGCCTGTTTGCCCTGGCCGGATCTCCGGTTGCCGGCACCTGGGACTGTATCGCTTACGTTGACCAGGATTACCCCTTTATCCTTAAAATTTCTGAGCAGGATGGAGAGATAACCGGCACAGCAGAAACTCAATACGGTGAAAGCACTGAAGCTGTAAATCTGAAACTGGAAGACGGCATGCTTTCTTTTGGAATCGACAGTCCTGAAGTGGGTATGATTGATTTCAAGGCGAAACTGGAAGGGGATACTTTGAAAGGAACCCTGGAAGGTTACGATTTCAGTGGAGAATTCACGGCAAAACGACAGTAAAAGATATATCTTTTTTAACGGAAGGCTCTTCCAGGGCGGGGTTACCTCCGTCCGCGAAGGGCCTTTTCATTTTTTCAGGGACCGCGACACCTCTATCCCGATCAGGGACAGAACCAGGCAGGCGAATATCATCATCACTGAATCGTTGACCCGTCCTTCGGCCAGTACCAGGAATACCAGGGCCATAAACCCAAAAATGATGCTTAACCGGGTCCCCCATGTGCGGACATCTGAGTTCCTGGGATATCTCAAGGTAAAATAGAGCAGTCCGAACGTGCCGGCCGAGAAAAAAAACAGTGCCCCGGCGTGCAGTAAAAAATCCAGATCAAACCATTCAGGCCACATTTCGAATCCCATTTCCTTAAAGCAGGCTATTTCTCATTTAACGGTCTGCTGATTACTCCCGCTTCTTTAAGAAGATTTCGGGCCGCGTCATTGAGCGGATAGTCCATGTTGTAGACAACCTCCTGTATTCCGGAGTTGATGATCATCTTTGTACACATCAGGCAGGGAGAAAAAGTGGAATAAAGGGTCCCTCCCTTGACACTGACCCCGTGATAGGCCGCCTGGGTAATAGCGTTTTCCTCCCCATGTGAACAGAGACATTCATCCAGCCGGGTGCCGCTTTCAACCAGGTTATTACAGCGGGGACAGCCTCCCTCGTTGCAGTTTTTTGTTCCCCGGGGAGTTCCGTTATATCCGGTAGATATAATCCTTTTATCCTTAACAATGACTGCGGCAACCTGGCGCCTGCAGCAATTGCTCCTGGTAGCCACAACCTTGGCTATATCCATGAAATACTGGTCCCAGGAAGGCCGGTTATTCTGAAGAGACAACTCCTGGACCAGGATTCCGGCGGATTTTTGAAGGGCATCAATCCCCTCATTATTCTCAATGGTGTAGTCAGCGAGGGCTTCAGTTTCCAGAAGCTTCTGGCCTTCATCCCTGGAGTTTGATGCCTCTGCCTCTTCCAGGGCATTAAACTCCTCCAATGTCTGCGGATCAGCCTCTCTTCCCCGGCTGCATATCCTCTCAAACCTGATTTCAGCAGACGCGGTAACCGCCAGGAGTGAAAATTTAGGGTGGGTCCTAAAGACCTCGACCTCGACCGGATTGCGGATCGAATCAATAACATAATTCTGTCCGACCTCCAGTTTCCCAAGTATCACCCTGGCCAGATATCCGGTCCCCCGGGTTAACCTTAGTCTGCGTCCCGTCTCAATCAGTTTTTTCCGGGTTACCTCTCCGCCTCTTGCCTTGATTTCGTCCCGGATCACGTCCGAAAGTGAATAATATATGAATCCCTGCGCTTTCAGGAATTCGGCCACCTCTCCTTTTCCAGCCGCGTTCCGGCCGGTTAACCCAATAATCATGTATCAATTTATATCACAAAAGCGTCCTGAAATAATCCGCCATCCGACTCCATATCGCGCGATGCAGTCCGGGGACACAAGGGCGGCGTTCAGTTAAAGACTTCGTCCATCTTCCGTTAGTCAGCTCCTTATAAGGTTTCCTTGATTTATTTCCTCCTTTACCACCGGCAGTCACTCTGTTAAATTTAACTTATAAATTAAATAACCGGAGGATTACCATGGCAAAGGTTTTAGACAGCAAATCAAATCGCAGGGAATTTCTGGCAGCGGCTTCCGCCACAACAGTCCTGGCTCACAGCCGGCTCTCATCCGCTCCGGCAGAGGATCAGAAAATAGAAGAGCTTCCGTCCATCAAACTCGGGGACCATTCGATAAGCCGTATTCTTGCTGGATACAATCCCATCGGGGGTTATTCCTACCTGGGGCCCCACATGAACCAGCACATGAAGGAATATTTCACCGTTGAAAACACCACGGATTTTCTGCTCCGCTGTTTCAAAGTCGGCATCAACACCCAGCAGTTTGATCCCACCCCCAAGATGATTGAGGTCCTGGGGAAGGTGAGGGAAAAGGAACCCAGGATGAAGTTTCTCTGCCTGCATACCGGGGAATCCCGCTGGGGAACAGTGGAAGAAGTAATCAAGGCGACTTCTCCCTTTGCCATGAGCCATCACGGCGGGGCCACTGATACTCTCTTCCGCGAAGGCAAACAGGAAAAGGTTCACGATTACGTGAAGGCTGTTCACGATCAAGGCCTGCTTGCCGGAATATCCGCCCACAATCCCGAGAATATCAAAAAGATCGCTGATGCCGGCTGGGAGAATGATTTCTTCATGACCTGTTTCCATTACCTGACCCGCTACAATGATCATCCTGATGATAAAAACAAGGACAAATACTTCGGAAAGCCTTTTTCCACCTCAGATCCGGTGGAAATGACAAAGGTTGTACGGGAAGTGGACAAACCTTGTCTGGGATTTAAAATCCTGGCGGCCGGGCGGGCCGGATTCTCCCGGGACGGAGTAGAAAAAGCCTTCAAATTCGCGTTTGAAAATATTAAGAAAACTGATGGCGTAATCGTCGGAATGTATCCTCGTTTCAAGGATGAAATGCTTGAAAACGCCAAGCTTACCGCAAAGTACGGAAAACTTTCTTAATCCGGATTTTTCACCGAATTAGATGGGTTCCTGATTCTGTATAGGACTGGCAGCGGCAGGAGGATGTGGGTTTCGCAACCTCTCAAACCTCCCGCTGCCGAGAATTCCTTCGCCGTAACCGGGTTTGCCGGTCTTTCCGGAAATGTTGCACCCGACGAACCGTCTTTCTTACCCCTTAGCAATTAATGGAAGGGTCAAAAAAAGCTGGATTACTGACAGCACCAGTGTACAGAGATGAATGAATACGGATACCGGAAGCCTGAATAATTTCCATTCTTGCCAATAGGCTGATTCGACTTCATGGTTTATCAAAAAAACCTGGTTTATCAGATAAATCCAGGTTAACGTATCCGCTCCCCAGAACTCCAGGCGATTTTCAGCAAGCTGCTGATATTACCGATATCAGAACAATCCCAGCTCAAGTTTCGCTTCTTCGGTCATCATATCCCTGTTCCACGGAGGGTCCCAGACCAGTTTAACCTTTACGTCTTTCACTCCCTCCACAAACCGGACCCTGTTTTCGACCTGGCCGGGAATCATTTCAGCAACCGGGCATGATGGAGTAGTTAAAGTCATTACGATCTGGACCACTTTGTCCTCAAGGATATTAACCTCATATATCAGTCCAAGATCATAAAGATTAACCGGCAGTTCGGGGTCATACACCTCTCGGAGCGCCTTAACGATCTCCTGCTGAAGCATCTCCTCGGAATTTTCTGGCTTGTTCATATCTTCCGGCTCCGTCAAATCAAATTCAGGAAAATTATTTGCTGTCCCCCAGCACCTTTCGGGCTACTTGAAGTCCACCGATAAGGGCGTCTATTTCCTCTCGAGTATTATAAAAGGCAAAGGAAGCCCTGATTGTGGCTGGAAGCCCGAAGAAGTCCATTATCGGCTGTGTGCAGTGGTGTCCGGTTCTGACTGCTATCCCTTCCTGATCCAGGATTGTTCCAACGTCATGGGGATGAAAATCATCTAGCATGAAGGAAACCGCGCCTGCTTTATTTTTCGGGGTTCCAATAATCCTGATGCCAGGGACCTTTTCAAGTGACCGGTGAGCGTAATCCAGAAGGTCCTTTTCATGGGCGGCAATCTCCTCGATCCCAATATTCTGGACAAATTCCAAAGCTGTTCCCAGTCCGACGGCCCCGGCAATATTGGGAGTTCCCGCTTCATATTTAAAAGGAATTCTGTTAAAGGTGGTTTTCTCAAAAGTGACTGAAGAAATCATTTCTCCGCCTCCCTGGTAGGGAGGCATCTTGCTTAAAAGACCCTCTTTCCCGTACAGGATACCTATCCCGGTCGGAGCATATACTTTGTGCCCTGAAAGAACCAGGAAATCCGGATCCATATCCTGAACATCTATTCTTATATGGGGGGCGGACTGGGCGGCATCTATCAAAACCGGCACTCCATGGTGGTGGGCTGTCTCAATTATCTCACGGATATCATTAACTGTACCTAGAGCGTTGGAAACATGAACAACAGAGACCAGTTTTGTACGTTTGTTGATCAGCCCGGATAATTCCTCAAGCACCAACTCTCCCTGGGCATCCATGGGCAGCACCCGTATCCTGGCTCCAACCTGTTCCGCCAGAATCTGCCAGGGAACTATATTGGAATGATGCTCCATGCCGGATATGATTATCTCATCATCCCTTCCTACTTCCATCCTCCCAAAGGTCTGGGCCACCAGGTTGATACCTTCGGTAACTCCACGTGTAAATATGATTTCCCGGGTCTCGGCGGCGTTAATAAAGTGCTGAGCTTCAGTGCGGGCTTTTTCATAGGCCTCAGTTGCCTCCTGGCTCAGGTAATGCACTCCGCGGTGGATATTGGCATTGCCGGAGGTGTAAAAACTGCTGATTTTTTCAATAACGGCCCGGGGTTTCTGGGCGGTTGCGGCATTATCCAGGTAGACCAGCTTCTTTCCGTAAACCTCCCGGGAAAGAATGGGAAACTGCTCCCTCAATCTTCTGAACCTCTCGCGTCTTACCGCGACAGGATCATTTTCAGCTGATTTTGAGAACTCACCTTGAATGACTCGACCGCTTCTTTGCAGCATATCTATCTCTTTTCCCCGATACATTCTACACCCCATATACTGAATCTTCAGGTATTCAGTTTCGTGCCAGTATCGAAAGCAGCTCTTCCTCCAGAACCAGCCGGATTTTCTCTGAATCAATTCCTGAAATTATTTCATTTCCAAAAGCCTTTATCAGCAGGGCCCCGGCTTCCTGTCGAGAAATACCCCGGGACTGGAGATAAAAAATCTTCTCATCTTCCAGCTGCCCCACCGTGGCTCCATGGGTACAGCTTACGTCGTCAGCATAAATTTCAAGCTGGGGTTTGGAATTAATCCTGGCGCTATCAGACAGCAGCAGGTTGTCATTCTTCTGACGGGAATCTGTTTTCTGGGCATCCTCGGCTACAACTATCCTGCCCCTGAAGACTGCCCTGGATTCATCATTCAGAATTCCTTTGTAATGCTCCCGGCTGGTACATTCCGGTTTCAGGTGCTCAATAACCGTACTGTTTTCAACTTGCCGGTTCCCATCCGTCAGGTAAAGTCCGAAAAGCTCAGCGGCGGCGCCCTCCCCTTTCAACTTAGTCTCCACCTCATTTCGGACAATCTTCCCGGACTGAACTATTGTGTGGGTTTTAAAAAAGGCTTGCCTGGCCACATCAGCCTTGATACTGCTGAAATGATAACCCTGTTCATTCTCAGAAATAATTTTGACATGGTTGAGGCGGCATCCCTCCCCGGCGGAAATCACGGTAGTCGAATTAGACAAATATTTTCCTTTTTCCGAGCCGACATGCGTTTCAATTATCGAGGCCTCAGAGCTCACTCCGCCATAAACGTAAACTGCCGGATTGGTGATCAGCCTATGCTCCCGATTTCCGATTGAAATGAAAACCAGTTGAACTTCCTGTTCTGCCTTTGTCCCGGGTTCGATGAAAAGCAGGGCGGGATCTTTCATTAACAGCAGGTTGAGACCCGAGAAAGCTGCTGTTGCTCCCTTTACCAATGATCCCCCGGCTGTCCATCCAAATTGATCAGGGCGGGTTTGCATGCTTGCCGCTGAAACAATTTTCACTCCTTCAGGAAGCTGCTCTGTATCAGAATATTCCAGGGCAAGGCTCCCGTTCACGAAAACAAGAGCCGGCAGCCCTGTCCTTAAAAGAGACCGGTCCAAAATTTTCCTGATCTTATCGGTTTCGGCTTCCGTATCAGCGCCGTCATAGCTCTCAGCCAAAACCTTCCGTACCTGGGAAAACTCCCAATTCTCAATCTTTGAGTGGGGAAATCCGGAACTCTTCAGCAAATCTGAAGCCCCGGCTTTTACATCATTAAGCCAGTCTGGATAAGACTCTTCCCGCTGGAAATTAATCCTGGAAGCAAAATCCTGGAGTTTTTCTCCGCGGGGCTCACATCTATTCTCTAACATATCACGCCTCTTTCACTACACTCCCGCATCAATTGTTGCTTGCCCAGGAATATCCTGTTTTTTCCAGTTCCAGGGCCAGGGATTTGTCTCCGGATTTCACAATCTTCCCGTCTGAAAGCACATGCACAAAATCAGGAACTATGTAGTCGAGTAATCGCTGGTAATGGGTAACAACGACGAAAGCCCTCTCCGAATCGCGCAGGGAGTTGACTCCATCGGCTACTACCTTCATGGCATCGATATCCAGACCGGAGTCGGTTTCATCCAGGATTCCAAGGGTAGGCTCCAGGACAGCCATGTGAAAAATCTCGTTCCTCTTCTTTTCCCCTCCTGAAAAACCCTCATTCACCGGTCGGCTTAGAAGTCCGGTATCCATCTTCAGCAAAGTCGCCTTCTCCTTGACAAGCCTCAAAAAATCACCGGCGTCTATCTCTTTCTCCCCCCGGTGTTTCCGCTGAGCGTTAAGAGCGGCCCGCAGGAAATAGGTGTTGGCCACACCAGGGATCTCAACCGGATACTGAAAAGCCAGGAAGACTCCTTCTCTGGCTCTTTCCTCGGGATCCAGCTCAAGGAGATTCATCCCCTTGTACCAAACCTCGCCTTCAAGGATTTCATAACCTTCCCGTCCTGCCAGAACCTGGGCCAGGGTACTCTTCCCGGAACCGTTAGGCCCCATTATTGAATGCACTTCCCCAGGTTTCACTTCCAGATTCACCCCTTTAAGTATGTGCTTGCCTTCAGCTTTAACTTGCAGATTCTTAATCTTAAGCATTATCGTTTTTCTCCATTTATACTCTTCGGCCGTATTCGCCTTTTCATAATTCAGGATCAGGTCCAGGATTTCTACCCCACACTCCCCTCCAGGCTTATGCCCAGAAGTTTCTGCGCTTCCACCGCGAATTCCATTGGCAGTTCCTTGAATACTTCCTTGCAGAATCCGTTTACGATCATCGATACGGCATCTTCAGCGCTTAATCCCCGTTGCTGGCAGAAAAATATCTGATCTTCACCTATCTTGGAAGTCGAAGCCTCATGCTCCATATTGGCCGTGGGATTATTAACCTCTATATAGGGAAATGTATGGGCTCCGCATTTATCTCCGATCAGCATCGAATCACACTGGGTGTAATTTCTGGCATTTTCAGCTTTTTTGCCGATTTTAACCAGTCCGCGGTAAGTATTCTGTCCCTTCCCCGCGGATATTCCCTTGGAAACGATATTGGAACTGGTGTTCTTTCCTATATGGACCATCTTTGTTCCGGTATCAGCCTGCTGTTTTCGACGGGTCAGCGCGACCGAATAAAATTCGCCTATGGAATTATCCCCCTGCAGGATACAGCCCGGATACTTCCAGGTGATAGCGGAACCGGTCTCAACCTGAGTCCAGGAAATCCTGGAATTATCCCCCTGGCATTTTCCCCGCTTGGTTACAAAATTATATATGCCGCCCTTACCCTCTTCGTCACCGGGATACCAGTTCTGTACCGTAGAGTACTTGATTGTCGCGTTTTTATGAGCCACCAGTTCAACAACGGCGGCATGCAACTGGTTTTCATCCCTGATCGGAGCGGTGCAACCCTCCAGGTAACTGACATAACTGTCTTCATCGGCTATTAGCAGGGTGCGTTCAAACTGTCCGGTTTTCGCTGCGTTGATCCTGAAATAGGTGGAAAGCTCCATGGGGCACTTGACCCCCTTTGGGATATAACAGAAGGATCCGTCACTGAAAACCGCGGAATTGAGTGCCGAGAAAAAATTGTCGGTTATTGGAACAACCGATCCCAGATACTCCCGGACTAGCTCAGGGTGCTCCTGAACGGCTTCACTCATCGAGCAGAAAATTATCCCCTCTTCGGCCAGCTTATCCCTGAAGGTTGTGGCAACCGAAACACTGTCAAACACGGCATCAACCGCCACCCCGGCCAGCATCTCCTGCTCCACCAGGGGTATTCCCAGTTTGTTATAGGTATCAAGGAGTTCCGGATCGACGTCATCCAGGCTCTTGGGCCCGTCTTCCTGGCTCTTCGGAGCGGAATAATAAATGATATCCTGGTAATCGATTTCAGGATATTTCAGAAATCCCCATTTAGGTTCTTTCATCTTAAGCCAGCTCCGATAGGCTTTCAATCTCCATTCCAGGAGCCACTCCGGTTCTTTCTTAACCTTGGAAATGTGAGCGATTACGCCTTCATTAAGGCCCGGAGGCAGTGCATCCGACTCTAATTCTGTAACAAAGCCGTATTTATATTCTTCTTCAGCTAGCCGCTGCAGATCTTCTTTTTCGGTGGACATTCTCTTTCCTTCTAGCGTGGGTCAACCCGGAGCTGCCGGACTTTTGAAATTGAATACCTGAACTCCCCTTCAGCAGGTTCGGTTTGCTTCCTCTCTTCAATCTGAACGAAGGCATCTCCACTTAACGGAGTCATCAAATTGGCCAGGGATACAGAATCAAGCACATTGCCTATTGACCTGTTTATCTTTTCCCAGTTGAACCGAACTGTACATTTTTCAATGTTGGCGCAGTCAGAATCGGCTTCCAGGCATCCCTTGATTAAAATTGGCCCTTCAAGAGCCCTGAGAACCTCTCCGACGGAAATTTTTTCAGGCCCCTTCAACAGACGGTATCCGCCGTTAACGCCTCTTTCTGAACCAAGGATCTGTTCCTTTGCCAACATCTTCAGGGCCTTGCTCACCACCGGCCTGGGCAAATCAGTTATCCGGGCTAAATCCCTGGCACTGTAATTCTCTCCATCAAGATGTCTCTGGGACAGTGTCAGAACCAGCCTGAGACCATAATCTGAAATCTTACTCATTCTAAACATAGCATCTCCCCATAATATGGACTAATTTAGTGCTATTTTACTACAAATAAAATACTCCCGCAACGGAGCATAATCTAAATACACAAAAAATCGAAAAAAAGTTTCGTTTCACGCTGAATTTTATTCTAAATCTCTCAAATCAACTTTCCCTTATCTGTCTTCAGTTCGCGTAGTAGCCCTGCCTGGAGCGCAGAACCGTTCCCAGATTTCGGGAACGCACCTCCAGTTTTCTCCACTTCCCGTCTTTCTTCTTATTGGTTGAGACATATGAAATGTAGTACTGGTTCTTCAATTCCTCAGCAACCTGGGCGTACACATCGGTTACTGAGTTAAAAGACGCGGCGTTAAAAACCCGCCCGCCGGTCAAGTCTGCCAGCCGTTTCAGGTTCCGCCTCATTTCAAGCATGTAATCATCGGTCAGCTCTCGCGGGGTTATTCCGCCAAACCTGGTCATAAAAGCGGAATTGCTGCGCATAGCAATTGCTGAGGCCCAGGCTTCCTCGAGCTTGGATACTATATAGACCACCGATTCAGAACGGACAGCTCTTTCGGTAGCCTGGCTGAAATTAACCATGCTTCCGGTATCTCCTCCATCGGTGAGGATAATAACTGCTGATTTGCCATCTACATCCCTGAGCAAATCGTCAAAGGTCACATAGATAGCATCATTCAGGACCGTATTACCCCTGGCGTAAATGCGTTTCATCGCATGTTCAACCTTATCAAGGTCATTGGTCCAGTCCAGGAGCTGGCGGATTTCATGATTAAAGGTGACGATGGCCACCTGGTCTTCCTCCCCGAGCTTTTTTACAAACTCCAGGGCCGCATTCTGGATCTGTACCTGGGAACTTGTCGTGCTGCCGCTTGCATCAATCAGCAGAACTACTTTGACCGGCACCTTCTCACTGTAAAAATTCTCTACCTTCTGCAGGATGCCGTCTTCAAAAATAAGAATATCTTCCTTGGTGAGGTTGTTTACAAACCCTCCACCGGTTGACCTGGCGCTTACAGAAAGGAAAACCTGGTCTACAGCAACGCCTATCCGAAAGCCCTCTTCCCCGGCGGGAAGAGCCTGTTCCTGGGGCGCAGGTTCCTCAACCTGGACTGGGGTTTCCTGGGCGATCACCTCAGGAAGGTTTCCTGTTATTGCCGCTATGATAATCAGCAACCAAAACAAACCGGTATATTTTTGCCTTATCACTGTCTCCACATTCTCCACGAATAATGTTTAAATTTAATATACAGATACTTTAACATATTGAATTTCTACTTAAGATTACGGATTCACATGCTTGTTCAATCGTTCATTAAAAAAAGGCTGGCCGAAAAAAATTCATTCCTGACTATCTGGATTTGCCTGATGGCAGTATCCGCTTCGGTGTGGCTTGGATATGAATTCTGGCGGCTTCTGCTTGATTCCAGTCCTTTGGGGGCGATTGACCTCAAGCAAAGATACGAGGAGGTTTTTTTCTGGTTCAGGGGGTTCCCGATCTATGGAGTAATCAGGACGGCGTCCTATCCGCCGGCAAGTTACCTTATGTTATGGCCCTTCATGGGTTGGATGAAAACTACCGCCGCCTGCTGGATCTGGGCGATCACCTCAGCTATCTGCCTGTTCTGGCTTTCGACAATCTTCTTAAAAGCAAGTCATGCCTCAACCCGGCATGAAAAAATATTCATCTTGCTGATCCCGCTTTCAATGTACGCGTCCGGAGCTACTATCGGAAACGGACAGCTGATTGTGCACATACTGCCGGTTCTCCTAACCTCTGTTCTACTGATTCATGGTAAAAAACTTACCTTGAGGACAGAACTTGCCGCGTCCTGCCTGTTTATCTTAGCCCTCATAAAACCAAGCATAGCCGCTCCATTTTTCTGGATTGTTCTCTTTGTCCCCGGAAAGCTGAGAATCCCCCTGTTCATTATTGTCGGCTACGCGGGATTAACGATGCTGTCAGGCACCTTCCAGGATCAATCTGTATTGGCCCTGATGTCCGGCTGGATGGAAAGCAGCCGGGAAGTTCTTGCTAGGATAGCCTTCCGCTACAGCTACTCGAACCTGAACAGCTGGTTATATAGCCTGGGACTTGAGAGCCTGGCTTCCTACGCATCGATTCTTTCTCTCCTCCTGCTTGGAGCCTGGATCAGGTTAAACAGAAAGGCGGACATCTGGTTGATCATCAGCGTTACTGCCATAATTGCCCGCCTGTGGACTTACCATGCCTGGTATGACGACCTCCTTATTGCCCCGGCGATTATCACCCTTTTCAGAATAACTAAAACAACCAGCCTCACCGGATACCTGCCCGGGCTTGTCAAGGTAATAACATATGCCGCAATTCTTCTGATGCTGGCTCCGGGAGGCCACTATCTGCTGCCGACACCCTTTAAGGATCTTTATATCGCCGCTCAGGCCCTGATCTGGCTCCTAATGCTTCTCCTATTAGCCTGGTTCGCTCACAAAAGGATTGCACCCGCGGGAAACGAGGCTGTCGGATTTCCGTATAGCCGGCTTTTCCTCTCCTGATTACTCAGCGATGTGTCAAAAACACCGGCCTGTCAAGGGCCGTAACCGGATCCTCCTCCGTTTTCGGCAAATCAAAACTGCGGGCTGGCGCCAAAAATCTGCAGTTTATTCTTACCCTATTTTCTCACTGAGCGATAAAACTGAAAACCCAATCCCAGCAGGTTGAAATATTCCCTTGGCCTGGAGGGAATTGAAAGCCCCCGCCATACGATTTTCGGCCTGAGGTAAAAAGTCCTATATGCAGCCTTGATATATTTATTGACAGTTTCAGCTTCCAGGAAATCAGTGCAGAGGCAGCTTTCATCCTGGTGGAATGTCCCCGGATAAGTTTCTTTCAACCATCCTGACTGGACAGCTTCATCATAAAGCGCCGATCCAGGGAAAGGAGTCGCGGCGTAAAAATGGGCAAAGGTAAGAGGCAAAGAGCAGGCGTAATCAATTGTTTTCTGAATCGTTTTCTCAGTTTCTCCCGGATATCCCAGGATAAAATGTCCATCCAGAACGAGTCCAGATTCATTGGCCAGGGCCGCCGTTCTTCGGCCCTGTTCTACCGTGGCCCTCCCTCCTTTTCCCGACAGCTTCAGGATGTCATCGTCACCAAATTCAAATCCAAAAGCTATCTGCCAGCATCCCGCCCGTTTCATCTTTCTGAACATTTCCAGGCTGCCCGAATCCACCCGGCTGTTGCAAACCCAGCTAATACGCTTATGAAATCCTCTTGCCAGGAGTTCTTCAAGAAATTTGTCAAGGTGATTCTCATCCAGGGTCATAAGCTCCGTCCAAAACAGGAAATCACTTACACCCAAAGAAATATTGTATTCAATCTCTTCAATAAGGCTTTCAACTGATCGTTTCCTCAAAAAATTTCCGCCATAGGTCCGGGCCGTGCAGTATTTGCATAAAAACGGACATCCCCGCGAAAAACCGATCAGTGAGAAAGGCCGCTGTTTGATAGGCATACGATACCTGGAGACGTCCAGGTCTTTCCAGTCCGGAAGACCAAGAGAATCCAGGTCGCTGGTAAATCCCCTGGCTGCATTGATGCGGATATTGCCTTCGCTGTCTCTCCAGCCAAGGCCGGAAACCAACTCCAGCGACTTGCCTTCAGCGGGAGCGGTCGCCAGCTCCCTTGCAGTAATCTCGGGTTCACCTATAACTGCGCAATCGAGCGCCGAGTACTCTTCAAGTACCTTCACCGGAAATCCTGACACATGAACTCCGATGGCGACTGCTGTGATAGTCGGCAATAATTTTTTCAGCCGGGGCAGAAACCACCCCAGGTCAAACAGGATTGTAGGAGAAGCCACCGCAATAAAGACAATTTCAGGATTGAATTTCCCGCACTCTGATAATACGGTTTCAATATCCTTTTGGTGGGATCCGCTGTCAATCAGCAGGGTGTCAAATCCGGACTTGATCAGCTGCGATGAAATCATGGCCAGGCTGTAAGGTCGAAAAGGGGCTCTCCAGATATCCCTCTGCTGACACCTCCCCTCCCTAACCCAGACTTTTCCTTCAGGATAGGGAGGATTGATCAATACAGCTCTGCTATTCATCTGAAATTTCCGAAACTACTTCAAAACCAGGTATTTCAACCAGCTGTACACATACCTGAATGCGACTTTTTTAATATCTATCCTGGAATCTCCCGATATTCTCTTGAATTCATGGGCCGGCACTTCTGTTATTCGGTAACCCTTCTTCAGGGTCTTGATAATCATTTCCTGTTCAATAGTGGTAATATTTTCCCGAAGGTCAAGATCCCTGGCGGTTTTTGTCCTGATAGCCCTGAATCCATTCTGGCTGTCGGTCAATCGGATATTAAACCTGTAATTAATACCCAGTGTGATTATATCGCTTCCCAGCATCCTGATGAACTTGCCAATGTCTCCATGAAGCTCATCTGATCCCCCCATCATTCTGGACCCGGTAACATGGTCACTATCTCCAGCGGCGATGGGAGCAACCAGCCGGGGTATATCCTCGGGTGAATGCGAACCATCAGCATCCAGGAAAACAATTATCTCTCCCTGGGCTTCCTCAATACCCTTGCGGATAGCAGCACCTTTACCTTTGTGGTTATCGTAAACCACCCGGGCCCCAGCCTGTTCAGCAAGCTGAACGGTTTCATCGGATGAATGTCCATCTACTACAAGGACCTCATCAGAAAACCGCCTACTCTCCCGAACAATCTCCTGGATTGTATTTTCCTCATCCTTAGCGGCTATCACAGCAGATATCTTCATACTGCATTTGCTTCCGACACAGCTTTCTAAAATAAAGCTGCTTTTTAGTGAGAGCTTTATTCTTCAATCAAAATCATCACATGGATAACAATATCCTTAACGGATAAACTCTCAAAATGTGATTAATTGATTTATACTGTATCTTTAATTCTTGGATTGCAACGGAAAACTGCCCTGATTGACATATATGGCCAGAAAAAGTTTTATCCTGAAATTCCTTTTTGAAAAGCCCCTTACTGAACATTCCGTCCGCGGATTCAGTCCAGCCTCCCGAAGTTCCGGAGATTCCTTCCTGCACCTGGTGTCCTCTCTTCAAATGGCTGCCGAAGACAACCGGGCATCCGCCCTTCTTTTTATTGTGCATAGTTTTAGTGCCGGGTGGGCCCAGGTCGAAGAAATCATTTCCCTGGTAAAAAAATGTCGCGACAAGGGGAAAAAAACCTGCATCTACCTGGAACAGGCCGACAATCTTTCTTTCTATCTGGCCTCGGCTTTTGACCGGATATATATGCCGCCGGCCGGAACCCTGGAATTAATCGGGCTTCGTATTGAAAAGCTTTACCTCCGGAACCTGCTTGAATATGTCGGAATCAATCCTGAACTGATCTCTATTGGAAAGTATAAATCCGCGGGAGAAGCCCTGATGCGGGAAGGCATGTCCGAACCGGACCGGGAAGCCCTGTCATCAATTCTCGAGGACATGAATTCCAGGTTCATAAAAAGAATATCCGCCGGAAGAGGGCTGGAAACCGAAGAAGTTAAAAAACTAATTGACAACGGTCCCTGGCCAACCGCCCCGGCAGCTGAGAATGGACTGATTGACAGGGTCTGCTATGAAGATGAGCTGGAAGACTTCCTTAAAGCCGAATGGGGCGGCGTTCTTGTTGATGCCGGGAAAAGGTTGAAAACAGGTCTATTCAGGCGGATAATCCATTCCAGGAGGCCCAGGATTGCCCTGATCTGCGCATCCGGAAAAATCACAGATGGAAGCAGCCGGCAGAATCTTCTTGGCCATCCAGTTTCAGGCGCCAGAACTTTATGTAAGCAATTCCGGGAAGTACGAAAAAAGAAAAAGGTCCGGGCAGTTGTGCTTAGAATTGACAGTCCCGGAGGATCAGCTTCCGCTTCGGACCTGATATGGCGGGAGATTTCTCTTACAAGCCGGATAAAGCCGGTCATATGCTCAATGGGCAACCTTGCCGCCAGCGGAGGATATTATATTGCGGCAGCGTCAAACCACATTTATGCCAGTCCTTCGACCCTTACCGGCTCCATTGGGGTGATTGGAGGAAAATTTGACTTGTCCGGGCTGCTTGAAAAATTGCTGATCAGGACTGATTCTATCCAGACAAATGACCTGGCCGGGTACACTTCCGCTACCCATCCCATGTCAGCCAGGGAGGAAGCAAAAATAAGGTCACTTCTTAAAAACTTTTATGAGGACCTTTTCCTGAAAAAAGTAAGCATGAAACTGAACAAGCCCGTCCGGGATATCCTTCCATTGGCTGAAGGACGGGTCTGGACTGGTGGCCAGGCCCTGGCTGCTGAACTGGTGGATTCATGCGGAGGTCTGGCAGAGGCCCTTGATATGGCTGGAGCAAAAGCAGGAATAAAAAAGGGGAAATATAAACTGATGATGATTTCTTCCAGGTTCAAGTTGAGGGATTTACTGCCTTCCCGAAAAAGGGGGGAATCGGCCAGGCTTCTGTCAATCCTGCCATCCGGCCTGCGCATTCGATAGAGATGGAAAGTTAAAATCATCTGAAACAGAATCAATATAAAACGGGTCAAGACAACCAGTAAAAATCTGAATGCTTCTTAACATGACTTTTTTCAGTCTCTACCTTTCAAGAAGTCTGAATATACCGGGGAACCTTTTTTAACAAAAATTCGTTTATAAATTCAAAGACCTACAAAATTCCTAAAAACCAAAAGAAAAACAACTCTTTATGAAAAAGAAAAAACTGATTATTGTTGTATGTGTAGCAGTGGTCCTTGCTGCTATTGTGGGCATCAGTATCTATACTTCCCGCCAGAAACAGGTCGAGGTGGAGACTGTAAAAGCCCAGGTCCAGGAAGAAATGATCGCCAAGGTTCAGGCCACCGGCGAAATCAAGCCTAAGGAATACGTGGAAATTCAGGCTGAAATAACCGGGGTCATAACCGAACTTTTTGTAGAAGAAGGCGACCAGGTTGAAAAGGGAGACATCCTCCTGAAGATAGATCCCATGCAGATGCGCACCGAAACCCTGGCCCAGGAGGCGTATCTGGCTTCAACCCAGGCTGATGCCCAAAATCAAAATGGACAAATCCGAATACAGGAATCCAACCTTAAAAGGGATGAAGTCACAGTTGAATCCAAGAAGGTTGAGGTTGCCAACGCCCAGGAAAACCTGCGGCTCAGCCAAAATGCCTTTGACCGGAGACAGCAGCAGTTTGAAGATAACCTGGTTTCTCGTGATACCTATGAAGCCGCCCGCAAGGAACTGATCGTCGCCCAAGGCAGCCTCACCTCCGCTGAAGCTCAGCTGAACCAGGCAGAAGCCCAGCTGGCCTCCAGCAAGGTTGCATTGGAACAGGCCCGGTCCTCCTATGAGAGTTCCCTGAAAAGAGTTGACCAGCAGCAGGCCCTGCTCGACCGGCAACACGATTTACTGGCTAAAACAACCATCCGTTCACCCCTCACAGGAATTATCACTAAATTAAACGTTGAAGCGGGAGAAAGGGCGGTACCCGGAACCCTTAATAATCCATCAGCTACCCTTATGGAAATTGCTGACCTGTCAATCATCGAAGCCGAAGTGGAAGTGGACGAAACCGATATCGTGGACCTTGCCCTTAACCAGAAAGCGGAAGTCACTGTTGACGCGCTGCGTGATACAACTCTTGAAGGGATTGTGACCGAAATCGGCAACTCCGCTATTGAAACAACGACCGAGGAAGCGAAAGACTTCAAGGTGGTCATCCAGTTGACAGATCCCCCCGAAGTCCTGCGTCCTGGTTTGAGCTGCACCGGTGAAATAACTACCTCAATCCGCAGCAACACTATTTCCATCCCCATCAAAGCTCTCACAATCAGGGAGTATCCGGTGGATGAATCGGGAAACCTTATCCGGCCTGAAAAAGACAATAAAAAAGATGAAAAAAAGGATTCCCCTTCTGCTGACGAAGCAAAAGTGGAAAAAAAGGAATTTGAAGGAGTTTTTAAAATCGTTGACGGCGAAGCCCTGTTTACACCAGTTGAAACCGGAATTATCAGCGAAACTCTGATCGAAATAACCTCTGGCCTTGAGGCTGAGGAAGAAATCATATCCGGCTCCTTTAAAGTACTGCGAACCCTTAAAGATAATGATCCTGTAAAAAAAGAATAACCGGCAAAGGAGCAATCTCTTGAGCGAACCATTGATAAGAACTGAGGATCTCTGGAAAACCTATGAAATGGGATCTGAAAAAATACACGCACTTCACGGAGTTACCTTTGAACTGCACAAAAACGAATATATCGCCATCATGGGCCCTTCGGGTTCAGGGAAATCAACCCTGATGAACCTGATAGGATGCCTGGATTCCCCTTCCAAGGGAGATTATTACCTGAATGGGAAACTGGTCAGTGATATGGATGATGACGAATTGGCCTATATCCGCAACCGGGAAATCGGATTTGTTTTCCAGACTTTCAATCTTCTGCCCAGGGCCAGTGCCCTGCAGAATGTGGAACTTCCTTTGACCTATGCCGGCATTCCAGCCAGCCAGCGCAAGGAAATGGCCAACCGCGCCATGGACCAGGTGGAACTGGGATCAAGAAAACACCACAAACCCAGCGAGCTTTCAGGCGGCCAGAGACAGCGGGTGGCAATTGCCAGGGCCCTGGTCAACAATCCATCAATAATTCTCGCCGATGAACCCACCGGCAACCTGGATTCAAAAACCGGGCTGGAAATAATGAGCCTCTTTCAACGCCTGCACCAGGAAGGAAACACCATTGTACTGGTTACCCATGAGGCGGAAGTCGCCCAGCAGGCCAACCGTGTCATTCATATTCTGGACGGAAAAATTCACAGTGACGAAGTAATCCGGGAACAGGTCTCCGTGTCAGGATAGTTTTTCAGGTTATAATCAGCTTAACCCCATAAGCAGGGTTTTGTTATGTGTGAAAATATTCAGGAAAATCTGAAAAACAAGCTGCAGGACGCCATCAACCAGTCCCTGAACGATTCCCCGCGGATCAACCGGGTCCTGGATGAGATCAGGGAACAGGGATTTGATGTGCTCCTGTATATTGAAGCCACGACAAGTATCATTCCGAAACAGGAGAAAGATCCGGACCCGGAAAGAATTGTGAGAGGCGAAACTGAAATCTGCTTCAGCCCGGAAGACAAAAAATTCCTGAAAGAGCTGAATATCAAACCGGAATAACCCATTTCCCCGCTTCCCGGATGACAACTTCCCCCGCACCAGCTTCTGAAGAATTCACTTTTATTTTTTGAGTATTGTTTCCAGCCAGGTGTTGCATAATTCCGGCCATCCGGTAACCGCATGCTGGGTCCGGCGCAGGCCGTACCCGTGGCCGCCTGAAGGAAAAACATGCAGCTCAGCAGGCACTCCGGCTTTCTTAAGGGCCATAAAATAGTAAATGGAGCTTTCAGCCTTCACCCAGTCATCCTGGGCGTGGATCATTATTGCCGGTGGAGTTTCCGGGGTCACTTTAATATTCTCCGCCAAAGAATCAGCTTCTCTCCCGGCCATCAAATAAGGGTAAACCAGCATAGCGAAATCAGGACGGCAGCTGATCTTGTCAACGTCATCGATCGGGATATAAGCTCTCTTTTCGTAGTTTGTGCATAGGGTTCCGGCCAGGCTGCCTCCAGCCGAAAAGCCGATCACCCCTATCTTTTCCGGATCAATTCCCAGGGATTCAGCCCGGTGGCGCAACAGGCTCATGGCTCTCTGGGCATCCTCAAAAGCACCCTCCCGGTTTAAAGGAACCCTGTATTTGAGAACCGCGGCTGTGATCCCCCGGGAATTTAGCCATTCAGCAATTTCAGTTCCTTCCAGATCCATTGCCAGGATGGTGAAACCTCCTCCAGGAAAAACAAGCACGCAGGGACGGGCCCCTTCCCCTTCGGCCCTGTATATGGTCATACTGGGAATTTCAACATTGGTCAGCCTGATTATGTTATCCCCTTTTGACTCCTGCTCAACTCCCCTGCTTGAAGCGTTTTCACCCAGGACCCCATCCGGCCATAGGTCAAGGACGATTTCCTTGTCATTTGCCTGATCTCCCGGAGTTCTTCCGGTGGAAACCATGACTGAGGACCCAAAACAAATCACCATTATCAGGAACGCTTTAAAACAACAATATAACCTGAACTTCATTGCCTCTTTCTCCTTTCACCGAACCTCGGGATGTTGAAATCTTACGAATTCACTCCGACAGAGCAATTAACACCTTCCGGCTCTTGCAATCATAGGGTTCTTCGGGGAACAATTAAAAAATTCCGTTTATTCCGGAATAAAGAAATGATATAAAGCTATCGGCAGGCTTCTGGGGAAGATATTGATTCTTGCGTTGCACCCCAATTGCTCTGAAAATTGAGGATCAAAGGTCAGGACAGGACTTTTTTTCCTGGCCGCAACCCTATCGAGACAAAACGGATTCTCAGCGGGGAAGGCTCGAATAGAAATGCTGCCAGCCAACAGTGATTACAAAATTATTTCAGTGACCCCGGCAGGCCGGGAGCGTTATCTGCGGATTCTTGTACCTTACCTGCTCAGAAACAGGCATATCCTGTCAGAACACCATTTCTGGCTGAATACTAATAGACAAACGGACATCGCCTACATCGAAGGCCTGGCTGAGAAATTCCCTGATTTTTTTAAAATCAACCGCAAAGAATTGTTCAGCAATTATGCTCATTTCGCCAGTATCTGGCAATATTTCCAGGATTACACTGATGAGAGCACAGTGTATATAAGGTTTGACGACGATATCTGTTTCATCGCCCCTGACGCCATTCCTGCCCTTATAAAACACCGCCTTGCCAATCCCCGTCCATTCCTTGTTTACGGGAACATAATCAATAACGCCGTCTGCACCCATATCCAGCAGTTAACGGGAACCGTTCCTTCAAATTGGGGAAAGGTCAGCTATTCATGTCTGGACCGGAATGGTTGGAAAAATCCCGGATTCTCCGCTCGACTTCATAAACACTTCCTGGCAGACCTAGAGCAGGAAAGGATGAACCGCTGGAAATTTGGGAAGTGGGTCATTGAGGATTATCGAAGGTTCTCGGTTAATGTGATCTCCTGGTTCGGCAAAGACATGAAAATGGTAGACGAACTAAACTGCGGTAACCTCGTTACTTCCGCGATTACCGACCCGCTGACAGGAAATCAGGTGAAGGGAGAGGAGCAGTTTATCAGTGAAACCCTTCCTCGAAGATTTTCCCGGCCGTGCGAGATCTGCGGAGAAGCCATCTTCTCTCACTTCGCGTTTTACACCCAGCGATCCTACCTGGAAAAGGCTACTGCCCTGCTCGAAAGATACCATGCTTTAGCCCTGAATAATGACAGCAGGCTTCCAAATGCGGGCTTCAAAAATTCCGAATTAATGAAAAAAACGCGATATGGAATCTCACTTATATTAAATATCTTTCCAATATCCGGGTTCCGCTCCTGGAACAGGAAACTGAACCTGAACGCAAGATATAAAACATTTATCATGATTAAATATCCCGGGTTCTATTCGGCCCTTCGGAAAATAAAAAGGACGCTTCTTTTTTCAGGGACTGGTCTAAAAACACCCCCTGATCGGGAAAACCAATCATAATCCAGCCCTCCTTGCTGCCTCCACTTAGACTATTGGATTTGACTTGCTGGTTTGAGATCAGGTATCTATAGATGTTCCGGACAAATTCCTAACGCTTTTACAGCTGCTCGCCAGTAAGCGAAACATCCGGTTACACCTGAATCGAATTTTAAAGAAAGATCCGTTGGACTTTATGAATAAATTATCAAAAACCTCCGCCCTGCTTATAACCATACTTTGCCTCTCATTATCGACTGTTAGCGCCCAGGACAACTCCCAATCCAGGCTCCCGGATTATCCTCCCTCCCCGGATGAACTGAACGTCCAGATCATGCCTGGAGGTGAACAGGTTAAACTTGATGGGCTTCTTGACGAAGACGTCTGGCAGACCGCCCAACCGGTAAAGGAATTCTGGCAGATAACTCCTATCGAAGGAGTACTTCCAACAGAGAAAACCGAAGTCCGTATCCTGCAGGATGAGGATGCCCTGTATTTTGGAATCATGTGCTACGATTCTGAGCCGGACGGAATCATTGCCCGTGACATGAGGCGGGATGCCACCCTTGGAAATGATGATTACCTGGGGCTGTACCTGGATACCTATCATGATCACCGTAACTTCTATTATTTTTCCACCAATGCCCTGGGCTGTCGAAGGGACGGTATCGTAACCGACGCCAGGTTTTACAATACAGCCTGGAACGGAATCTGGCAGGCCAAGGCACAGATTACAGGTGAAGGATGGAGCGCGGAGTGGCGCATTCCCTTCTCAACCCTGCGCTTTGGCGGAGAACAGCCAATGACCTGGGGCCTCAACATGAGCCGGGCCATAAGGCGAAAACAGGAATCCATCCGCTGGGCGCCGGTTCCCCGGGAACTTGGCCATGCCGGGACCTGGAGAGGTGAATTCTTTGGCCAGCTGAATGGTATCCAGACCAAATCCGCGAATAAAAAATGGGAAGCCGAACCCTACGTGCTGGCAGGAGGGGAAAAGCAGTATCGCCCCGATTCCACTGATTCCAAATTCAACGCCGGCGGAGAGATAAGCTATGACTTTACCCCCAACCTGCGCGGATCTCTCTCTCTGAGAACCGACTTCGCCCAGGTGGAAGCTGACCAGGAAGTAATCAATTACACCCGTTTCCCACTGTTTTTCCCGGAAAAAAGAGAATTCTTTCTTGAGAATTCCGGACTTTTCAATGTCGGGCACGACGGGGAGATGATGATGTTCTACAGCCGCCGTATCGGCCTGGCCAAAGGACAGGAAGTTCCGATTCTCGCAGCCGGAAAGGTTTCAGGAAGAGCCGGGCCCTATTCCATAGGAGTAATGAATGTCCAGTCTGAAAATACTGACCTGCAGAATGATGACGGAAGCTCCAGTGAAATGCCCTCCACCAACTATTCGGTGGTCCGCATCAAGCGAGACCTGTTTAAAAACAGCAGCATTGGAACCATCTTTACCAATAACCAGAGCGGAAGCAATGAATATAGTCGGCTTCTGGGAATTGACACCAACCTATGGATCACCTCTTTCCTGAAAGGTGAGGGCCTGTTGGCCAAAACCTTCAACCCGACCGGCAAAGAAAGTGATGTTCTAGGCACGGGGCGTTTGCTCTTTTCCAAGTACAACCTGGATGCTGACGTACGCTATGATGCCATCGGTAAGGATTTTAATCCAGAGATGGGTTTTGTCCTGCAAAATGATCTGCGGCGTGCATCAGCTGAAGTAGGCTATACCCAGTGGATCAATCATGAAATAGTCCGGAGTATCAACTATGTGGGCACGTTTACTTCAGATACCCTCTATAACCATGATTTTCTGGGCCAGGGGCAGTCTATAGGGGCATCGGTAACCTTTGAATCCGCTGACAAACTCGGCTATTCGCTGAGCACATCATCAGAACGGATTTACGATCCTTTTACAGTGGGTCCGATAACCATCAAGCCCGGAGATTATGACAACCGAAACCACTGGCTGCTCTTCCAGTCCGACGCCAGCCGCAAGGTTTCCATGGAGGTGGATTTCCAGGACATGGAATACTGGGGCGGAGACCGCAGACAACTGCTCATATCCAACAATATCCATCCTTTTGCCAACCTTTCCATAGATTTCATATATACCTACAACACCGTGGACCACCCTGAAGGAAAATTCGATACAACAACTATCAGCAACCGAATATTTTACGCCTTCAATACTGAACTCTTTGTGAAATCCTATGTCCAGTGGAACGACCTGGATAAAAGGTTTTCCTTCAACTTCCTGGGAAGCTACGAATACCGTCCCGGCAGCGATATTGCCCTGGTTTACAATGAAATACGAGACCGCTTCCAGTCGCCGCACCTGGCCCCCAGGGACCGCATCCTGATGCTCAAATGGACCTACAACCTGCGGTTTTAATCCGGGAGTTCCCCGCTCCTTGAACATCCCGGCCTGCTATCGGGCCGGGACTCGATAATAATCAGGCCCTGAATTTATGAATTCAGTTTGAAGATAGCTGTCTTCAAACGGCGGGGTAACGAATCTCCTTGTTAAATTTTCGGATTAATTTCGGACGCATTCGAAACTCTTAGGACCGCCTGGAGAATAGAATGGAACTATATATCCCGAAAAGATTAACAATAAAAAGGCACATTTATGTTTATGAACAAACGGCAAAATATTTCTCGATCCACTGCAGCCTTCCTGTTTTCCTTCATCGGCCTTACCTGCCTGATATTATTTGGCAGCGGATTTCCCCTCATGGCCCAGACTTCCGGAGAGGATTCCCCCAGGAATCTCCCCACCCCGGACCAGTTGAACATCAGAGTTTCACCCGGTGGTGAACAGGTCATACTGGACGGAATCCTCGATGAAGAAGTTTGGAAGAGCGCTGAGGTTGCTACAAATTTCTGGCAGAGAGAGCCAGATGACCGGATTCTTGCTACACAACAGACCGAGGTTCGGGTGCTCCAGGATGAAGAGGCTCTATATTTTGGAATCATGTGTTTCGATACCGACCCTGATGCTATCAGGGCCTTGAGTGTAAGGCATGGCTCATACACACCCAACGATGACTACTTCGGCCTATACCTGGACACCTATAACGATCATCGGAATTTTTTCTATTTTTCGACCACCCCCAGGGGCGTCCGCGGTCAAGGAATCGTTACCGACCAGAAGTATTACAATACCGCATGGAAGGGAATCTGGCAGGTTAAAGCCAAAATAACAGATGAAGGATGGAGCTCTGAATGGAGGATTCCATTTTCAACCCTGCGCTTCAAGGGAGAACAGCCCATGACCTGGGGTTTCAACCTGAACCGGATTCTCGGGCGCACCGAGGAAACCTCCTACTGGGCCCCCATAGCCAGGGACCTTGGACTCAAGGGCACCTGGAAGGGCGAGCTCTTTGGTCACCTATCCGGTATCAAGTGCGAATCAAAGGTAAAAAAATGGGAGGCGGAACCCTATCTGCTGGCTGGAGGAGAAAAGCAGTATCGGCCCGATTCCACGGATTCCAGGTTCAACGCCGGGGGAGACCTCAGTTATGACTTCACGCCAGACCTTCGCGGATCCCTGTCGCTGCGGACCGACTTCGCCCAGGTGGAGGCGGACCAGGAAGTTATCAATTACACTCGATTTCCTTTGTTCTTTCCGGAAAAACGAGAATTTTTTCTGGATAATGCCGGGCTGTTCAATGTCGGCCGCAACAGGGAAATGATGATGTTCTACAGCCGCAGGATCGGTCTCTACAACGGACAGGAGATTCCCCTTATCGCAGCGGGGAAAGTCTCGGGAAGAGTAGGGCCTTATTCTGTCGGGATCATTAATGTACAGTCGGAGAGAACTGACCTGTCCGGCAGTAACGGCAGCGCCGGAGAGCTTCCTTCAACCAATTACTCTGTTATCCGGGTGAATCGAGACATTTTTAAATCCAGCACTGTGGGAACGATCTTTACCAATAACCAGAGCGGAGGCAACAACTACAGCCGACTGCTTGGTTTTGATGGCAATTTCTGGCTTACTTCCTACCTGAAGGGTGAAGGCCTTCTGGCCAAAACTTTCAATCCTGCCGGCAAAGAAAGCGATGTACTGGGGACCGCGAGGCTACAGTTCAGAAAATATAACATTGACGCGGATATTGGATATGATGCCATCGGGCCCCACTTCAATCCAGAAATGGGTTTTGTACTGCAAAATGACCTGCGCCGTTCTTCCTCAAATCTCGTTTACACCCAGTGGATTAAAAACCCCTTTATCCGTAATCTCACTTACAATGCCTCGTTTGAATATGACTCACTTTACAACCGGGATTTTCTGGGGCGGAGGTACACAGCCGGCGCCGCCCTGCAGCTCGAGTCATTTGAAAAGTTCAGCTACACCCTGGGTAACGATTCAGAAAGAATCTATGATTCCTTTAATGTCGGTCCAATAACCATCAATCCGGGTGACTACAACAACCGCACTCACTGGATTCTCTTTAATTCCAGTCCCCGGAGGTTACTTTCCGTTGATGTTGGTTACCGGAATATTGACTATTGGGGCGGAGACCGCCAGCAGTTGCGCATCTCCAACAATTTCCACCCGTTCGCCAACCTCTCTGTAGATTTCATCTATACCTACAACACGGTGGATCACCCCGCGGGTAAATTCGACACCACGACTATCAGCAACCGTATTCTTTACGCCTTCAATCCCGAACTGTTTGTGAAGAGTTATGTTCAGTGGAATGACCTGGATAAAAGGTTTTCCTTCAACTTCCTGGGAAGCTACGAATACCGTCCCGGAAGTGATATCGCCCTGGTGTACAATGAAATCCGGGACCGCTTCCAGTCGCCGCACCTGGCTCCCCGCGACCGTATCCTGATGCTCAAATGGACCTACAACCTGAGGTTTTAAAAATCCGTTACGGAACCGGCTGAGCCTTGATTTTGTCCCAGCCGGTTTTTTCGCTTTTATTCGCCGCTTGCTCAGAGCTTCCTGTTTCCTTTAACCTGTTTTCTCGGTTACCATATCACCTGACAGATAGCATTAGACCGAAAGGTGAAAATATGAATATAACTGTACTGGACGGATACACGCTCAATCCCGGGGACTTAAGCTGGGAAAAACTGAAAAAACTCGGGAACTGCAGTATCTGGGATTTGACACCCCCTGAAAAAACAGTAGAACGGCTCCGGGAGGCTGATGCCGCGTTTACAAATAAAGTCATAATAAACAAAGCAATCCTGTCCCAACTGCCAAATCTTAAATACATAGGTGTTCTGGCAACCGGTTATAACGTGGTTGACATTGATGCCGCGGATGAAGCGGGTGTCACTGTTACCAATATCCCGGCATACAGTACGGATTCCGTGGCCCAGATGGTTTTTTCCCATATTCTCAATTTTGCCCAGAATGTCTCGGTTCACGCCCGGTCGGTTTCCAGGGGAGAATGGGCTGCCAGCGAACATTTTGCCTATTGGAAATCGCCCCAGACTGAACTCTCCGGCAAGACCCTGGGCATCATCGGTTTTGGGAAAATCGGTCAGGCAGTTGCAAGGATTGGACTGGCTTTCGGCATGAAGATCATCTTCAATAACCGCAGCCGGAAAACAACTTCGCTGGAAGCGAACCAGGTAAGCCTTGACACCCTGCTCCGGGATAGCGACTACATAAGCATAAACTGCCCCCTGACCGACGCCAACTCGGGTTTTATCAATGCCGCCGCGATTGCCCAAATGAAAAAAAGCGCTTTTCTTGTCAACACCGGCAGGGGTCCCCTGATTAATGAATCCGATCTGGCGGAAGCCCTGAATTCCGGCCGGATTGCCGGGGCCGGCCTGGATGTCCTTTCCACCGAACCCCCTTCCCCGGAAAATCCGCTGCAGGCGGCAAAAAACTGCTATGTCACTCCGCACATTGCCTGGGCCACCTTCGAAGCCCGCTGCAGGCTGATGGGTATCGCGGTGGGCAACCTTAGGTCCTTTATGGATAAAAGTCCCGTCAATGTCGTAAATAAGAATCTTAAATGATCGCTGATAGTATTACCGACCTTTTGCGCTCTTATGATTAATGACGCATGAACTTATGGGAAGAGAACATTAACCATGAAACTCACTGGAATCAAAACTCTCCTTCTGCTCAGCCTGCTTGTTACCCTAATATCCTGTTCATCATCAGAACCGGAGCCCGCTGACTCCGGAATTGTCACACCCCAAACCGCACTGAAATCCTATCTTGATAAAGAAGACAGTGCCTTTTCCTGGAATGTGGAGGATTTCGAATCAGGTGGCAGCTTCTCTGTATTCAACCTGCTTTTCACATCCCAGCAATGGAGGGAGCATACCTGGCGACACCAGCTTACTGTAATCCTTCCCGAAACGGTAGAATACAATGACGCTCTTCTGTTCATAACCGGGGGTAAACTTGGGGAAGACGGACTACCGGAATGGGCCGACCCCGAAGATGAATTGCTGGAAGCACTTAAAAAGATCGCCCAGGCAAACAGTGCCGTCGTGGCAATACTGCGCCAAACTCCCAATCAGCCTCTTTATGATGACCTCTATGAAGACGCCTTGATATCCTACACGCTCCATCAATACCGGCAATCAAGGGACTTCACCTGGCCGCTGCTGTTCCCCATGACAAAAAGCGCGGTTAAGGCGATGGATGTCGTCCAGGAGTTCTGCCTGGAAAAAAAGAATGCCCCCATTTCGGGATTTGTAGTCTCTGGAGCTTCAAAGCGCGGTTGGACTACCTGGCTCACCGGCGCTTTTGATCCCAGGGTCCGAGCCATCTGTCCAATGGTAATCGATGTTCTGAACATGCCGGTCCAGATGGACTATCACGTTACCGCCTGGGGAGCATACAGTGAGGAAATTCAGGATTACGTGAATCTGGGGATTGCCCAGGACGTCAGCACTCCTGATGGACAGGAACTGGTCGCGATGATTGATCCCTTCTCCTACAGGGAAAGGCTCACCATGCCGAAAATGATTTTCCTGGGGACCAATGACGCCTATTGGCCGGTTGACGCGGTTAAGAATTACCTGGATGACATACCCGGCGAGAATTACCTGCACTATGTTCCCGATGCCGGCCACGACCTGAACGGCGGAGGTCAGGCCCTTCAGGCCCTTTCCGCGTTTTTCGGACAAACCCTGCAGGATCTTGACTACGCGGACTGCAACTGGTCGATATCAGTGGATGACAAAAAGGCCGCGATCCTTGTAGATACCGAAGATGACGGCTCCCTTATAACCGCAAAGTTGTGGACCGCGGCTTCCGATGACCGTGATTTCCGGGATGAAAAATGGATAAATACTGATTTACAGTGTAAAGGCGCGCCCGATCTCAAAGCTTCCATTTCCCTGCCCTTAAAAGGTTTTCGCGCGTTTTACATAGAGCTCCTTTACACGTCCCCTTCCGGTAATCCGTATTCCCTGAGCACCCGTATGTTTGTAATGGACACCTCCGGCGTGCTTTGACAATGATGGCCTCCCCCGGCCTTAAAGAGGCTGGAAAACACCATAAAAGGCCCGGGAGTTACAGCTATATCTGGTTAATCAAAAATCTTACGGATTTTTTAAAAAAAATTCCTTTCCCTTCTTTGAATTGATCCCGGATTTTTTTTAAAATATCGGCTCAGGCCGATTAAACGGAAAGCTGAAATCATCTTTCCTTGTGCATAGGCGGAATCCTCTCTGTTCAGCGGTTTGCGATCCTCGGCAAATGCACAGGAAATTACAGGTTGAAAGTAAACTAAAACTGAATATTCATACTGGCTGAACGCGGAACCTCATACTGAAATTGACAACTGAACACCTGACAAGAAGATGGCGTCCCTGGAAAAAAACCTTGATTTTGCTTACCCTGCTGTTCTGCATTACACCGGGAAAAGCTTCCGACTATGCCGGGGACCACTCGCCTGATTGCCCGAACTGGCTTTTGACCGGCGACCGGCAAAATTCCTTTCAGGCGTTTTGCTCCATGAGGTGTCCCTTAAAACGCGGTGCCGGGTTCACCGGAAAAACCGCCGGCCGCAGTCCTTTGACCCTCGGGGAAATCGGGCTTCAGGAAAGATTAATTCCCTCGGGATCCCAGGATAAAACGGCATTCATCCCCAACAGCAGTGACCATACAGGAGATTTTAAAAAACCGTTTTGCGTGATTCGCCTGATGCAGAATCCCGGGTAAACCAAAACGGAGGTTCAGGTATCTCAACCCAGGGAACACAGATTCCCGCATTCACCGAAATTCAGAAAATCCCCGATGCCCACAGAGTTGAGCTTTTTCGAAACCAGAATGCTTCAACCTTCGCCAAACTGAAAAGAGCCGAGGCTCTATCCCTGGCCTCCCAGGTAGCGGGCATGGCCATACTTCTTTCTGTTGATGTATGGGAAACCGGTCAGCGCCCTTTAGCGGATTGGAAAGGAAGCCTGCGCAGGGCCTGGACAACTGCTCCAGACTGGGACGATGATGATATTGAATTCAATTATATCGGTCATCCCTATACCGGGGCGTTTACCTATAACCTGATGCGCTCCCAGAACTCCTCCCCCCTGGCCTCATGGCTTTTCTCCTGCAGCCAGTCCCTGATCTGGGAATACACTATCGAAGCGCTTGAAGAGCACCCCTCCATGCAGGATTTGCTGATAACATCCAATGTTGGATCCCTGATGGGAGAAGGTTTTCACAGGATAACCATGAGAATGAAAAAAAACGGGTTCACCCTTCCGGAAAAAATAATTGTTTCCATCATCAATCCCGGATATGTTCTAAACAATGGTTATAAATAGTATCCAGGGTACGATTAAGTGGCCACCAGTAAAACATAATCCGTGCTAAGGATCTCTCGATTAAAGCGATACAGGTAGATACCCACCACCAGGAAACAGGAAACAAACAGAACCTCACCGGGCATTCCCAGCATCCTCGAAAAAAACTATTTCATGAAACAGGAGAAAATCATCCAGCATCAGGATCAGGGTGATCCCGCCTTAGCAGGCCAGAAATAAACCCTCTTCCCGCCTGCCAACAGGCAGCAGGCAGGCCGCGGAGAACAGGCAGACTGCTGCAGAAGAGCACCATAGAAGCACACCCAGATTGGACAAACATCCGCAGAATGGATTGCCTCTCAGTCCAGCCATTATCTGCACGGGGTCCAGGGTCATTGTATGAAAAGGAATATCAAAAAATATCCTGGCCAGGGCCATCAGAAGGATGACAACAAAAGCCGGGATGAATAACGTCAACACGAAGGGAAAAATCGCTTCTGCCCGTCCTGATAATGACTTCACTTTGTTTCCGGGGATATAGACTGATGCTTTCAGCCGGCTGAAAGGTATAGGTGCGATTGAATCGGCCGGGAAATCGTTTCAATGAGTTCCCCGGCCGTATATAGAATTGGGTCAGTTACTTATTCCGAACTACACTGATTTCCTTGAAATGAACGGTCTGGGGTTCATGGTGATTCTGTACTCCTATATAGCCTTCCCTGGGACGAGGCCCACGAATCGGTTCATAATCATGCCCCCTTACGGGTGTCCTAGACATATCCAGATAATCGTTAACCTTTTCCCCATTCAGGTAAATAATGGTACGGTCATCATCCAGGGTAATCTCCATGGTGTTCCACTCACCTGCCGGTTTCTGGACCTGTTTCTCTGCCTTGCTTAATGAATAGATGGCGCCGGTCAAATGCCAGTCGTCCCCCTGGGCTTTCTGCTGCTCAGAGCGCACATGGGTGTCCTCGGGCCAGCTGGCCTGAATCTGAATCTCGTATCCGGTATTCACGGCCTGCCACGGATCCTTGGGAGGATTGGGTATTCGGATGAAAATCCCGGAATTATCATTAACCGAAGTAGTTGTATAGACCACCTTCAGGGTGCAGTCTCCAAATTTTTCCCCCGTGTACCAGAGCAGGCCCATGCCTCCCTCGGTTTTCATCAGCCCGTCCTCAACGTAAACCCTTCCCGGCCCGATATGTTCCCATCCGTCCAGATCGACTCCGTTGAATAGCAACTGGCGTTCACCAACCGGAGTTTTTGCTGCTCCCGCCGTCTCAGCTCCCGGGGTAACAGCACTCTGCTGTTGGCATCCGGTGAAGCCAATAAGAATTAACAAAAACAGCACCTGTAATAACTTCTTCATTTTGCGTTCCTTAATTTTTTATATATTTCCAAGTCGGCCCGCACTCCCTCACCGAAAAATCCACTTATCATGATGGGGCGGGAGAACAAATCAATCCTTTATTTTCACCCTTCCCTGCATCTAAATCAACAGCTCACCGCATCTACCAGGTAAATACCGAAAATTTTAAAATTTTTACGCATTCAGTAATATTAACCAAGGAGTTTCTAATGCAAAATGAATTCTGGATCCCGATAGTTCTATTTATTGTTATTTTCGGGATTGTCGCCGCTGTAATGTTTTTCAACTCAAAAAAGGAGCAGGCCAGACAGGAAACAATCCGCGCGGCTATTGAGCGGGGGCAGGAATTGACCGAGGACGTCGTTAAAAGCCTTACCCCCCCGAAATCAAAAAATGGTGTACTTCACTTCGGAATCCCTATAGTCGGACTGGGAGTCGCCCTGCTTATTTTCGGCCTGGGCATTGGAGAATCCGAAGCTGCCTGGGCCTCTGTGTTCCCCTTCTTTTTCGGTCTTGGATTTGTTGTTTCCTGGTATATCGAACAGAAAAGAAGTTAAAATGCTTGAATGCGGGAGATATCCGGCAATCCCGACATTGTTGCTGAAGATCAGCTGGTCCTGGCTGCCAGGGCCGGCGATCAGGTTGCCTACGGGCGGCTGGTTGAATTAAGCCAGTCGTCTCTGCGCTGCTTCCTTCGTTCCCTTGCAGACAATGATCCCGACCTGGCGGATGACCTGGCACAGGACACCTTTATCATTGCTTATAGACAGATGGACTCTTTCCGGGGTGAAGGAACTTTCCTCTCCTGGCTGATGGGCATTGGATACCGGCAATTTCTCCAGTATGCGAGAAAGAAGAAAAGACGCCGCGAATTGCTCGAGGACGCAGAGGAGTTTAAACGGCCTAACAGTCGCCGGGACGGTATTCTCGCCATTGATCTTGAAAGGGCTCTTGCTTGCTTATCACTGAAAGAAAGAACCGCAATTGTCCTGAACAGCCGGGACGGTTTTACACACGAAGAGATAGCCGCTGTAATGGAATTACCCCTGGGAACGGTAAAGTCTCACATCTCCCGGGGCCGTGATAAACTTAAGCATATACTGAGCGGACAGGAAAACAGCAATGGATGACAAGACTATCAGCGATCGGGAACTTGATAATCTGCTTGCTGCATCAGGCAGGAGGATTGAGGATGCCGGCTTCAGTAGGTCGGTCATCAAGCGCTTGAACAGGCGGAAAATCATCAGCTGGATGATTCCTATCATTTCCGGATCGATTGGCGCAATGATTACGTTTACAGCTCTTCCGAAGGAATGGCTTCCATCCATTATTCTCAGGTTGACTGATCCTGTCTTCGATTTATCCAGGTCCCAATCCAATGAAATGATGATGTTTCTGGCCAGCTACGGAATTGAACCCTCCCTGATCTGGATCTTTCTTGCGGTACCTCTCTTCATTCTGCCCTTCGCCCTCCAGCATGAATAAGGGCAGCATCCTGAAATCGTATTTACTCCAACCCGCTTCCAGTATGCCAATCCCGGAAGCCGGGACCACCGCAAAAAATTTCTATTCTTCACCGTCCCGGATAGCGCCATCTCTGTCTTTATAGAATCGGTCCGCGCAGTCCGGACATATCCCGTGGCTGAATTCTGCCTCGGAATGCTCAAGGATATAGGTTTCAACCTGCTGCCAGTAACCCTTATCGTTGCGGATCTTTTTGCAGTGAGCACAGATCGGCAGCATTCCACTTAGTGTTCGAATCTCATTCAGGGCATTCTGCAGGTTCTCTTTTTCCACTGCCACGACATCCCTTTGTTCCTTTAAAAGATGGCTGTACCTGCTGCGGTTGCTTTCAATTCCGTACGCAAGTCCGGTTATAAGCATGAAGGATGCTATTGATCCCACCCTATGGTAGAAATCATAGGAATAGGTTCCAAGCAGCGAAGGATAACAAACCAGAATTACAGATCCAAAAAAGAATATGCTTGCCCACAGTGAACCCTCTTTCTTCTCGAAAAAGAAAAAAAGCACACCCGGAACAATGAGGATCCAGTACAGGGTTGATCCATAACCGGATCCAATACCAACGGCATATAAAATGGCCAAACTCCAGATAAATATCGCAAATCGATACACTATCTTATCAATATCAAACCAGTAGATTGCAGTAAATGAGGCCAAAATAATCAGGCTCAGTAACAAATCAATCACAAGATCGTGAGTTACATTGTTAATATAATTCAAGGCCGTAAGAAAGATCATCAGTGGTAATAAACAAATGTTTAAATAAATAAACAGCCGTTTTTTTCGCTTCTGGTCCAAGTCGAGGTTATCCATACCTGTATTCCCTTTCCAGGGTAAAGGCCGGCAAAAACTATATGCCAAACCTTGCTTTTCTGGTTTTCCATTTTCCCCTTGTGAAATCCGGAACCTCAAGGGTCAGGCTTCCATTGCTGATCGATTTTTCCGAGAGTGGTCCGATAGCTGCCATCAGGACACTGTCATAAAGATCCAGGGGCAGCGGATTCCCCATTCTCACAGCCTCCACAAAGAGACTTCTAATAATCCCGTCAGCGCCTCCATGTCCACCTGTTGCGGCTTGGGCGAAGTGATGCTGATACTTTTCCTGGTAAGGAGGAAAGGGTTCCCACTCATGATATTCGGGACTTCTCCCTGCCAGGTAAACGGCATTACGCTGCTCATTATATATTCCCAGGGTTCCCTGCACCATCCATCGATTATCGTAGGGGCGGGGGGACTGCATATCATAGTTAATAACCAGGGTTTTCCCCATTTTTGTTCGAATAATCGTAGTTACAATGTCACCCTGCTTATAAGTCCGGTCCCCATTAGGATGGTCCGGAAACCTGCGCTTGAAATAGGCATTGATGCTGAAGCTGTCAGTGGAAGTGGAGGTCAGTGTATCGTAATAATCTCCGCAGTTGATATCCATCCAGCTTAAAACCGGGCCCTGCTGATGGGTGGGGTACTGGTCCCGGTTATGCTCCAGCAGATACCTGGCTCCCCAACGGTCATCCCCGGTATCTTTTTTAAAAAACCAGTGATCAATACAATCATGGGAATGGGCGCAGTGAACATGGGTCACCCGGCCTAACAGTCCTTCCCTGATCATGTTCAGGACCGCCAGGTTGTCCGGCCTGAAACTCCAGTTTTCGAGCATCATGCATTCCGTCCCGGTCTTTTCCCAGGTCTCAATCAGTTCCCAGCATTCCTCCAGGGTGTAGGCAATAGGAACCTCACATCCAGTTATTTTTCCCGATTTCATGCTGTACACCGACATGGGGGTATGCAGGTCCCAGGGAGAAGCAATGATTACAGCCTCCAGGTCATCCCTCTCCATGAGCTTTTCGTAATCAGTTTCTCCTGTATATTCCCGGGGCAGAGGCCTTGCCCTTTCCTTAAAAATCTCCCTGGTCAAAGCTAAGGCCTCAGGATCAATATCACAGACCGCGGGAATCTCCACGCCGGGGAGGGCGAGGAGCGCAGATATGTGGCTCCTGCCCCTTGCCCCTGTACCCACTATTCCAATACGTACAATTTTGAGGCTCTCCCTTCGGGTATTTCCCTGACCGGGCAGAATCCCCGTCATAGCCGCGCCCGCAAGCCCGCAGGCATTAACCTTTACAAAATTCCTCCGGTTCAACCGATTTTCGGCCAATGCAACACCTCCCGATATCAATCAAGTATATCCATTCCCGGCAGACAGGTCCCATTCATCTTCCTAAACCTGCTGATATTTCCTGTTCAATAATTAAAATCTCCTGGAACAAAATTACTTGATAAGACTGACTTTCAATTACTCTCCGGAAGCTTAAAGTACTCCATAAATGTACAAAATAAAAGGAGTAATGAATAATGGATAAGGCATATCCGAATTTCCTTCCTGAAGACTGTCTAACCCGGATATTGATAATCTGCCCTTCCCTTAAAACAAACGAAAATGCAGATAATTCCCCTTCATTATCAATGTTCCCCGCCTTTTCAAACTGTCTGCAGGGCACATCTCGTGCCTAAAAAATATATATAAACGGTTTACTAATCCTTTTTTATAGCTTTTTGAATATTAGGTTAACTCCTTTTTTTTCAGTCATTTGATTATTATATGTAAACCTATTGGCTTTCTGAATATGCAGCAGGTATGCTCGATAGTGAAAAAATGGGATTAAAAACCAGGAATCTACCCACAGATCACATTCCCAGGTGATGGAGTCCCCGGTCCGAGAGGAATTGCCGCAGTGACCTTGGAAATGGACTTTGATAGCGCCTCCGAAGGACGGTCAGCGCAATGCCTGGTCAGTACTGATGTACAGGCAACGGTAGCTGCCGGCTGGACAAAAATGGTCCGGTTTCATGATACTTGATCAGGCTTATACCATCGCCTTTCGAACTGTTCCTTCTTAGCCTGCTCAACCTCCCGGCCCCTTATCTCGTCCAGGGCCCTTGCCGCGTCCTGGGGATTGCCAGGGGCCAGGTGGGCGTATCTCTCTGTCATTTTCAGATCAGAAAGCCCCAGAAGTTCCTTCACTGTGTAAAGGTGTATCCCTTCCTGAACCAGCATGCAGGCGTAATTGTGCCTGAGATCCTGAAACTTGAAGCCCTTGATATCCGCTTCTTTTAAGAGCTGCCTGAAAGCTGGATAGATGTTTTCCAGGCGTTTATCCTTCTGGTCCGAAAACACGTAGTCTACTGCGTGTTTGTACTCGGTTAACTGCTTCCACTCAAATAGTATTTCCCTGCATTCAATGTTTAATGGAACAATTCTGATTTTGTCCGACGCGGCACCACTTCTTTTTACCCGCATGGTTTTAGCCCCCAGGTCTATATCCTGCCAGGTGAGATTAAAAAGCTCCCCGCGGCGCAAACCAGTCAGCATGGCTGTGAGTACCAGCGGGGTCAGGTAGTCGCTGTAAAGACCTATTACCGGTAAAGGCTTCTGGTTCCTTTCCTGCCTCAAAAGATTCAGGCGGAAACGTTCTTCCCTGTTGCGGTCGTCACGGGCCTGCAAGGCCGCCCTTAAACGGCTTTTTTCTCCCATGGTCAGTTGTCGGGGGGAATCCTGGGCTTCACGAAATTTTTTTACCTTGCCCCTGAAAGGATGCTCCGCCAGAAAACCTCGCTTAACCGCGAATTCAAGCATCGCCTGAATAGCCGCCACGTCGCGGTTAATTGTAGAATCCTTTACCCCTTCCTTTTTTCGCTGACCTCGAAACTGCTCCATCCTTAAAGGGGAAAACTCTGACAAGTAAACCTTTCCCACCTTTGAACACAGATGCCTGTATCGTATGAGGGACTGTTTAGCCCCTCTTTGATTTTCCTGGATATGCGCCTCGTAATATTTTTTGAAAAACTCACTGAAACATTCGCTGCTGGCGGAATTTCGGGCTTCATTTGGATCTCTGCCCGCCATTATCCTTCCCAGTTCTTCTAATGCTATTTCCCGCGCCCTGGCCACTTTCATGGCACCGGCATCTCCCAGGGTTATATACTTTCCCCTGGCATAATTCAGCATGTAGGTTTTCTTCCCGGAAGGCTGGACTCTGACCAGGAGGCCTTTTATTTTCCGGTCTCGATATTCCTTGCGGGTATCGGCAGGCTGGAGCTTCTTTACTGCCAGGTTGGTAAGGTTAAGTGTTGCCATTTTGTATCCCTTTTTCAGGTCGCTGAAAAATATAATTCCCCTTCAGGTATGCTAAGGGTATGCTTTTTGATCTTAAAATCAGGATAACACGGGACTACGCAAAAATGCGCGAAAGAATTAATTATTCACCGCAAATATTCCATTTAAATGATTTATTAAAAATTGTCACTATTGGACGGATTTTTCTTTATGTATATCAAAACGGTTTTTTTGTCCGTTTGTAAATTGGCGGTGAATTGGGGTCTTGAGCAATCCTGGTATTACCGTGACAGAGGCCTGGCCGGTAAATTCAGCTTCCGGGCAATATTTATCAGAATTCATCTAACGTCCCGACTCAACTGACTTTACCTGAGTACATACCCTCCCGAGTCTCACACGTGTGAAATAATTCGACAGTAATCTGGGCAGTGAGGCCCAGGTGCAGGCGAAAATGAAAGGATGAAATGGATTCCATGAGGAAGGTGTTGACAATTCTACTGCTTGTTTTCGTATTCAGTATCTCTGCGTTCCCCGCGAAAGCTGCTCCTCGCGCTGAAGTAAAGGCTTTTAACGGGATTCCAACCCTGTTCATAAAAAATCGGCCCTCTCCCCCCTTTGCCTACATGTCATACCTGGGCGAAACCAGATTTTACAGGGAGGCCGCCGAAGCAGGTATCCATCTCTATTGTTTTCCTGCTTACCTGGGTGACCGGGGTATCAACTCCACCTCAGGAATCGGCCCTTTCAGGCCTTCAATCTGGACCGGGGAAAACAGGTTCGATTATTCTTCCATCGAAAATGATTTTGATAGGATTCTCCTGGCTGACCCCAGTGCTTCTGTAATTATCAGGCTGCATCTTGATGTGCCACGTTGGTGGGAAGAAAAAAATCCCGCGGAATGCGCACTTCAACCTGACGGAACCCTTCTCAGGCAGAGCTTTTCCTCAGAATTATGGAAGAAACAGGCCGGAGAGGCCCTGGAGAACTGTGTCAGGTGGCTTTTAAAATCTCCTTATGCCTCTCACCTTGCCGGAATCCATGTCGCCGCCGGCTTCACTGAAGAATGGTTTTACCATTTCAGCAACAGGTTCAGTGACGGCAGTAAACCTAGGATCGCGGCTTTCCGTCAATGGCTTCGCCAGAGATACCTGAACGATTTAACTTCGCTGCAGAAAGCCTGGGGCCTTGAAAATATTAGGTTTGATAACGCCTGTCCTGCCGATATAGGGGGCTATGAAACAGGTTCTCGATGGCTGGATCCCAAAAAAGACATGCGGATCCTGGACACCTTCAGGTTTCATGCCTCGACCATGGCGGGAAATATTGCCTACTTCTGCAAAATCGTAAAAGATACCAGTGATCGAGCCCTGCTGACTGGTGCCTTCTACGGCTATCACTTTTACGTATCCGATCCCCGTCGAGGCCACGGCGCGCTTTCCATGCTGCTTGAATGTCCTGACCTGGACTATCTTTCCAGCCCCAACGTATACGACCGGGCAATCGGTAAAGACTGGCCGCCAATGGCGGCTGTTCAATCAGTTCAATTGCATGGCAAATTATGGATGGCTGAAAATGACACCAGAACCTCCCTGACCAGGTTACTGAAAGAACGCGCTCCCCAAATCTGCCCTCCCGGCCAATATGAAAGCAGTATATGGCTGGGCCCTCCCGATATCAGTTCCTCCGCGGGTCTTCTATGGAAGGACGCGGCTCGCATGCTGTGTTATGGATATGGAGGCTGGTGGTTTGATATGTGGGGCGGCTGGTTCAGCAACCCGGCCTTTCTACAAGTCCTGAAATCAACCGTGACCCTTTACAATAAACACCTGTTGGGAAAAGGAAAAACTATATCCTCCCAGGTATGTATCCTGGCAGATGAAGAGTTTCATTTCCATGATGGCTCATATGGGAAACTAACCGGGAGAATCCTGTCCAACCGTGAAGCACTCGGCAAGTCCGGGGCTCCATATGATTTGTATCTGCGCCCGGACGGTGAACGAATCAAAGTCGATCCCTACCGGATAATCTGGTTCCTGGGTGTGCCTGAAATAAATTCCGCAGAAGCTATCAAAATCCAGCAATGGCTGGAATCGGGTATCACGGTTCTGGTAACTGACCGGCAAGGGACGACAATTCATCACGGCCGGGGAAATTCGATCATATACAAAAACAGGTATACCTGGACGGCTGAGGAATTACGCGGGATATGGCGCGGCGCTTCAGTCCACGTTTATATCGATAATGATGATATTCTTTATGCCGGAAACGGATGGCTCGGCATCCATACGGCAGAGGGGGAAGAAAAGCAGATATCTCTTCCGTTTCCAGCAAACATCACCGATCCCCTGAACGGCAATGAGCTTGCTGTTTCATCCCGGTCCTTCAGGGTATATATGGCTGCCGGCACAACCAGGCTTTTCAGGATTGAACGCCCTGTGGGAAGCCGGGAAATTTTGGTTCCCGATATCAAATGAATTCCAGATGCTTGATCCCGCTGTTGCTTATTCTGCCGATGGTTACAGCCGGGAATTCCTTTTGCCTTAGAACGGAAAGCAGTTCTTCCGCCCTGGTTTCAGGCAGGCTGATAAGGAGGCCTCCGGAGGTCTGGGGATCAAGCAGAATTGCCTGGGTGGCGGTATCTGTCCCACTCCAGTCAACGGCACAGGAAAAATACTCGCGGTTAGCCTGTAACCCCCCCGGGTGGAATCCCTTTTCGGAAAGCTCCCTCACTCCTTCGATCAAGGGAATTGAACCGGCATCAATCTTAACTGATACTTCACTGGCCCAGGCCATCTCCAGAATGTGTCCGATCAAGCCAAACCCGGTTACGTCAGTTATGGCGTGCACTTCGTGGTCAAGCAGCACTTCAGGTTCAATCCGGTTCAGGGTCGCCATCCAGCGCGCAGCTTCAGACTCAGTTTCCCTTGCGGCCTTCCCGGCCTTGATAGCGGTTGAAACAATCCCGGTACCCAGGGGTTTTGTAAGAATCAAAACGTCTCCGGGCAAGGCTCCGGAATTCCTGAAAATTGCACCAGGTTCCGCAATTCCGGTTACACAATAACCCAGCTTGACCTCACGGTCTTTAATGGAATGCCCGCCTATTACCGGGACTCCTGCCTCTCTCATCTTGGCAGCTCCGCCTTTGACCATCATCCTGACATCCTCTTCCGGGATGATGGAAGTGGATACCGCCAGCAACGAAAGCGCGGTAAGCGGTTTGCCTCCCATGGCATAGACGTCACTGAGGGCATTGGCCGCGGCTATCTGGCCGAAAAGAAAGGGATCATCCACAATCGGAGTGAAAAAATCAACGGTATGGATCAGGGCAGTATCTTCATTGAGCAGGTACACTCCGGCGTCATCAGCATTCTCAAAGCCAACCAGAACCCTCGGATCGGGTTTCGAGTCAATCCCCGACAAAATCCTGTCCAGCACACCCGGTGCCAGCTTTGCTGCTCAGCCGGAAGCCGAAACGGATTCAGTCAATCTCTTTTTCTTTTCCATAAATGTTGAAGTAGTTTACCCGATTTCCCCGTTCTGAAAAATTAAATTTCTGTCAAAACAAGACATCTCCTGCTCTTTTATGGCCATATAACCGGCCGATGAATCCATCTCCTCCATTTTTTATCTATAATAACCGTTGGATTCGATCATATTATGAACAGATTAATTTATGAAATTGTTGTGGTAGGAGGGGGGCATGCCGGTTATGAAGCCGCCCATGCCGCGGCCTCCATGGGGGCCAGGACCGCCCTTGTAACCCTGTCGCCGGATATGATCGGGCAATTATCCTGCAATCCCTCTGTTGGAGGAATTGCCAAGGGACACCTGGTCAGGGAAATCGACGCTTTAGGAGGAATCATCGGCCGGATCGCTGATCGTACCGCAATCCAGTTTCGGCTGCTCAACCGCAGCCGGGGGCCCGCCGTCCAGGCGCCGCGCACTCAAAACGACAAGAGGGAATACAGGATAGAAACCTGTAAGATACTGAAAAAAAAAGACTTACTTGATATTATCAAAGGAGAAGCCTCAACTCTGACCTTCTCTCAGGGCAGGCTGACTGGAATAGAACTGGCCGATGGTTCAATCCTGGAATCTCAAGCGGTTATCCTGGCTACCGGCACCTTCCTGAAAGGCCGTTGTTTTATAGGGGACTGGTATTTCAAGTCCGGACGTTCCGGTGACAAGTCTTCAGATCTGCTGGCGGCCTCCATTCGGGGACTGGACCTGGAGATCGGCCGCCTTAAAACTGGAACCCCGGCTCGCCTGGACAGGAACAAGCTGGATTTGAGTTCCCTGCAGGTACAGCTCGGAGACGAAGATCCAACCTATTTTTCCTTCGATACCCGTCCCGAAGAATTACCAGGTCTACCCCAGCAGCCCTGCTGGCTAACCTACACAGGTGAAGATGTCCACCAGGTGATTCGGGACAATCTGCATCGCAGCCCCCTTTATGGCGGCATCATAGAGGGCATAGGACCCCGTTACTGCCCATCCATTGAGGACAAAGTCGTGCGTTTTCCTGACCGGGACCGGCATCAGCTTTTTATTGAGCCGGAAGAAGCCGGGTCTGAGGTTCTCTATGTAAACGGCCTGTCTTCAAGCCTTCCCCTGGATGTACAGGAAGCCATCCTTGACCGGATCCCCGGTCTTTCCAGTTCAGCCATGATCCGCCCGGCTTATGCGGTTGAATATGATTTTGTTCAGCCTCGCGAACTGCTTCTCTCCCTGGAAACAAAGAAGATTCCCGGCCTTTTCCTGGCTGGACAGATATGCGGGACTACCGGCTATGAGGAAGCCGCGGCCCAGGGCCTGATTGCCGGAATCAACGCTGTTTTAAAACTGCGGGGAAAAGAGCCGTTCTATCCGGGTCGCCATGAGTCCTATATAGGGATCCTGATTGAGGATCTTGTTAATCATGGAGTTGACGAGCCCTACCGCATGTTTACTTCCCGGGCTGAATACCGGCTGGTGCTGCGGATTGACAATGCCGACCGAAGGCTTGCTGAATACGGCTGGAAGCTGGGCCTGAACAGCGATGATCGCATGGAAGGATTCCGGCAGAAATGGGCTCGGATTGATTCAGCCAGGCTGTTCCTGGACAAGACCAGGCTTAATAATACCCTGAAGGGATCAGACCAGTTGATCACGGAGCCTTCTTTTGCCAGGGGAACCCTTATCTCCCAGTTGATCAAGAACCCCCGCTTCACTCCGGAAATGCTGGAGGATCTTCTGAGGATCAATGGTTTTATCCTCAGCGCGGAGGAGATGAGAGCCATTCACAATGAAATCAGGTATGAAGGCTACATTCGACAGCAAGACGCTGAAATTAAAAGACTTAAAAATATTGACAACTTGAGGCTTCCCCCTGAAATCGTTTACAGGACTATACCCGGAATATCAACTGAAATGGCTGAGCGACTGGAAAGAAGCCGACCTTCAACCCTGGGACAGGCCTCCAGGATTCCGGGCCTGACCCCGGCAACAGTCTCAATTCTCCATATCTATCTGAGTACCTTTGAAAAACGAAAATCTTGAATCAATTATTTTAAAAACCGGAACCGAGTACGGAATTGATCTGGCTCCCCTTGAGCTCAGCAGGAGTATCAGTTACCTTCAGCTCCTGCTTCGCTGGAACCTGAAGATCAGCCTTACCAGTGTCAAGGATACATCTGAGCTGGTACGCCACCACCTGTTTGAAGGCTTTTGGGCTGAAAGGAAACTCCCCTTCCCAACCGAAAGCCTGGCCGATATAGGTTCCGGTGCCGGTTTTCCGGGTATTCCCATGCTGATACTGAATCCCGGCAGAAAAACCTTTTTTATTGAAAAAAGCCTTAAAAAAACGACATTCCTGTCCGCGGTCCTGCGTGAACTTTCCCTGCCTGGCCGTGTAATAAACAAAACCTCTGAAGATTCCTCTATCTGGGAAGAGGTTAAGCTCGTATCCGTAAGGGCGCTTAAGCTTTCCGATCAGACGCTTCGGGACCTGAAGGCCGCCAGGATACCAATATTGTTGCTGGAGGGCCGGGACAGCCAGTTGAAAGGAAAAGGCTGGAGCCCTGTACTTGAAGAAACCCTGCCCTTCTCCAATAACCGCTTGCTGAGAATCTTTCAGCCCGATGTTTCACGTGAAACAATCGGTTGACGGTTCCCCGGCAAACCTCTCCACCTGCTGCCAATCCCGGCCAGAACAGGATACTGAGAAACAAAGTCCTTCGGTGGCGCTTCCCGGGGAACCTTAAGCCCTTATCCCAATTATCCCAGCCGGGTAAATGCCGGACATATTTTCCTGGCTGATATCCGGAAACTGCCCATATATCCTTCTGATAAACCGCAATTTTTCCCTCATTTTTTACATAAAATATTAGTTTTATATTTATTGCTGTCCGGCAGAGCATCCAGCCTGTATTTGTGTTATCTTATCTGCTGTATGGCAAGGAAAATTGTAATCGCGAATCAGAAGGGCGGAGTGGGAAAAACAACCACCGCTATCAATCTATCTGCGTCCCTGGCATCAGCAGAAGCCAGGACTCTTCTTGTGGATTTCGATCCCCAGGCCAATGCCACAGCCGGCCTGGGTTTCGATCGCAACAGCCTCGAGAACACCGTATATGATGTGCTTTGCGGAGAGGTCCCGGTTAAGGAGGCGGTTTATCCCACTGAAACTGAGAATCTGCACCTGCTTCCGGCCCGGAGTGACCTGGCTGGAGCAAGCGTGGAGCTTCTGAACCTTAAAAACCGGCAGAATTGCCTCAGGGATATTCTAAAGACGCTTGATAATGATTATGAATATATATTGATTGACTGCCCCCCTTCCCTGGGAATACTGACCATAAACGCATTTGTGGCTTCTGATTCCCTTCTAGTCCCCATACAGTGTGAATATTTTGCCCTGGAAGGACTGTCCGACCTGATGAACACCCTGGAGAGAATTCGACAGGGCTTCAATCCCGAATTACAGATCGAAGGCATTCTGCTGACGATGTTTGATGAAAGGCTTAACCTTTCGTCTCAAATCGCTGAAAATGTCCGGACTGTCCTGGGTGAACGTCTCTTTGAAACCATTATTCCCCGCAATGTAAGGCTGGCTGAAGCCCCCAGTTTCGGTAAACCCATAATTATGTATGAACCCCGTTCCAGGGGAGCTGATTCGTATTTAAGGCTGGCCAGAGAATTACTTACCAATGCCAACACCGCTTCCGGTGAAAGCCTGGCGTAAACGGAAATCAAAAAATGAAACGAAAAGCTTTAGGTAAAGGTCTCGACGCACTTCTCCCTACCACCGGCATGCCTTCCGGTGAAGCATCCCGAATGCTTTTAAAGCTGGGAATTGAGGAGATTCACCGCAATCCCAAACAGCCCCGTCAATATTTTGACAAGGTAAAGCTCCATGAACTGGCTGATTCCATAAAGGTAAATGGAATCCTGCAGCCGCTGGTAGTACGTAAATCAGAAAATGGTTATGAGATAATCGCCGGGGAAAGACGTTGGAGAGCCGCCCAGGAAGCTGACCTTAAACATGTGCCCTGCATAGTACAGTCTGTCAGTGACGAGGAGATTCTTGAGCTTGCCCTGATAGAAAATATCCAGAGAGATGACCTGAGTCCTATAGAAGAAGCGTCTGCCTATAGAATGATGGCTGATGAATTTTCCCTGACCCAGGAAGAAATTGCCCATAAAGTTGGGAAAAGCAGGGTAGCCGTAGCCAATATCCTCCGCCTCCTCCAGTTGCCCCTCAGTATTCAGGAACTGGTGACCCAGGGAAAACTATCCATGGGTCATTCCCGGGCTCTTTTGCCATTGCCTGAAGAACATGTGCAGGAACAGCTGGCCCAGGAGATCATTAAAGCCGACCTGTCTGTTCGACAGACTGAGAACAAGGTTCGCCACATCCTGGCAAAAAAAGAGGAGAAAGATCCTCTTCCGCCGGATCCAAATGTCAGCGAAGCCCGGAAAAAACTGGAAGAACACTGGAAAACCAGGGTTGAGATAAAAGGTTCTGAACGCTCAGGCAGGATTGTTTTCTACTACCAGTCCCCCGAAGAGCGCGACCGTATTTACGAAGAATTGCTGGGGGAATAGTCTAACCGGTGTTTCACGTGAAACATTATTTCCCTATGCAGAAGGTGCTGAAGACCAGGTCCAGGATATCTTCACTGCTAATCTCTCCTGTCATTTCTCCAAGGGCTGCCATCGATTTCCTTAAATCCTGCAGGGGATACTCTTCGCTTGTACCGGATAGGTAAGTATCCCGGCACCGGCTCAGGCTTATCGCGGCCCGGCCCAAACAGTCTTTCTGCCTGACACTGGAGATAAGGCAGGAATCATCCAGATCCTGATTTCCTAAAAGGCTGCTGTTTACCATCGCCTTGATCAAGGCTCCAACATTTGCGCCTGTCAAAGCGGAAACCTCAACTATGTCCAGGCAGGCTTCCCTGACCTCCCGCGGGACCTCCATCTTTCTTTTAAGATCAATCTTATTGAGAACCAGAACGACCGGTTTTTCGGATATCTGCTGCCAGCATTCCAGGTCTTCGACACTCCACTCCCGCGAACTGTCCAGGACAAAGAGTATCAGGGCGGCCCGGCTGAAGTGTTCCTTTGATCTGGACACCCCTATTCCTTCAATCTCACCGGTTTCTTTGCGGATGCCGGCGGTATCGTGCAGGATAAATGGTATTCCTTCCAGGTTCAGCTCTTCAACGATAACATCCCTGGTTGTTCCGGCGTGGCTGGTTACTATTGCCCGGTCTTCTTCTGATAAAATGTTGAAAATAAGGGACTTGCCCGTGTTTGTAGTGCCGGCGAGAACCGTAAATACTCCGTCTTTCAGGATCCTGCCCTGGCGAAAACCTTTTTCAAGTCCACGAAGCTGGTTAATAACCAAATCCATTCGTTCGCTCAGGGCTGAACGGCTCTGCGGGGTTATATCTTCTTCGACGAATTCAAGGGAGGTTTCCATCTGGGAAGCTATTTCAATTATCTCCTGGCGTATTCCGGCCAGTCGATCTCGAAGGCTCCCCCTGATCATCTCCCTGGCGATCCTGCTTTGAAGTGCGGTTTTTGAATCAACCAGGTCCCTTACCGCTTCAGCCTGGGTAAGATCCATCTTTCCGTTTAGCACGGCGCGGTAGGTGAATTCTCCAGGTTTGGCCGGCCTTATGCCAACCGCCGCGCAGGCATCCATGATCCTGCCGGTAATAAAAGGGCTTCCGTGGCATTGCACTTCAAGCACATCTTCTCCGGTATAGGAGTCCGGGGATTTGAAAAAAAGAAGCAGGACATCGTCAAGGTCATCACCGCTCTGGCTTAGAGAAGTAAAATAAAAACGCCGGGGAGTAATATCGGAAAGCTCAAGGGTGGAACAGCGGAACGCGAATTCCCAGGAGGAGGGTCCGCTTATGCGGATAATTGAAACCGCTCCCTTTCCTGGAGCCGTGGAAACAGCGGCTATGGTATCTTGTTCGGGAACCATTGCGATTTCAGTCCATAAATCCTGGAAGGATTTGAATAAAGGCTTATTTCCAGGGCAGCTGCCATACAGATTCGCTGTCCGGAATCCCGCTCATAATATTAGGCTGGGAAAATAGATATCCTGCGATTCTGTCCGAATCCTTCACTCTCGGTCCGAATACCGTTCTCTTCAGCCAGTCTCAAATGAATAATTCTTCTCTCTGCTGAATTCATCGGCTGAAGCACCAGTTTCCGGCCGGTTGTACGAGCCTGTTCAGCAGCCTTGTCAGCCATCAATACCAATTCCAGCTCCCGGTCAGCCCGGTAATTCTGGCTGTCCAGAATGATATTTCGGCCCCGGCCCAGACGACGGAAGTACATCTGGTTGATCAGGTGGTTGAATGCATAAAGGAGGCTGGCTCCATCGGTCAGCATTAACTCGCTGTCTTCACCTTCGAGATTAAAAGAAATATCATTGCCGGCTTCCACCAGGTTGACCTTTATCTCGAAACCCGAAGCTTCAAAAAGGCCCTTCAATCGTTCTTCTATTTCCTCGGCTATCTTAACTGAGTCATTCTTGTCGGTCATCTATCTATCCTTTACTCCCGGTTTTCCGGCTTTTCTTTCCGGATTCCCGGTTTTCCTTTTGTGAATCCTTGCTGCTCCCCTTTTTCATATCCTCTCCATTGGCACTCAACTTGTTCATACCAATCTGCAGGAAGATCCGGAATACGTTACTGAACAGGAAGTATACCGCCAGCCCGCTTGAAATGCCAAGAAACATGAAGGTAAGAGCTATCGGCATGATTGTCATTATTCTCTTCTGGGTAGGATCCGTGCTGGTAGGAGTCATCTTCTGCTGCAGAACCATCGTAAGACCCATGACAATCGGGGTTATGTAATAAGGATCAGGTTTGGAAAGATCCTGAATCCAGAAAATAAAAGGCGCGCCCTTCAATTCAATTGAAGCTTCAAGCATTCGGTAAAAAGCAAACAGGATCGGAATCTGGACAAGCATGGGCAGGCATCCGCCCAGGGGATTTACGCCATGCTGCTTATAAAGGGCCATCACCTCGGTATTCTGTTCCTGCTTGCGGGGATCATCCCTTTTCATCTGTTTGTATTTATTCTGGATAGCCTTCATCTGGGGCTGCAGAGCCGACATCTTTTTCATGGATGTCATCTGCTTGTAATTCACCGGGAACAGGGCCAGATTTATAAGGAAGGTCAGTATTATGATAGCCCATCCGTAATTGCCTACATAATCGTAAATGTAGCGGAGAACTGTCAACATGGGCCGGACAATTGCCCCGAACCACCCATAATCGATAATCCCCACCAGCGATGAATCAAGTTTCTTGAGTACAGTGCCTTTCTTAGGCCCCAGAAACAGGACTACTTCTTCACCAACCGGCATCTCAACTTCAGCTTTGATCAATGGAAATTCATCACCGTCCTCGGACACAACCTGCTGATCTTCAACCAGGATCACCTCCCGGGAAAGACGCACAGATCCAAGCTTTTCGGGAGGGAGAAGCAGGCAGGTGAAATACTTGCTGTCCAAGGCAAACCATCTTGTTCCCCTGTCAATCTCCCTGAAACCGTCCTCAACATCCCCCTCGTCATATGATTCAACTTTTGAATTACGACTGAAAACAATCCTGGGTGTACGAAAGTCTCCGGTTCTTCCGTCATCAAAAGAACCAATTCCCGGACCGAGGGTAACGGTGCTGTCCATGGGAATTCCCCTTTTAAGGGCTTCAACTTTCAGGCCCAGCTGGTATCCGGCCCTGGGAATATTAATGGTTTTGACGATCTCTAGATCACCGCGTATATAAGTGAATTTCAGACTGGCCGGGGCGGTGACACTATCGATTGCGGTACTGGCTTCATAGACAGCGCCTTCAAGATTCTGTTCACCCTCCACACTGACAAGGAGAGGTCGTCCCAGGTCGGCAGGCGCCAGACCGTTGATTATCTTGAGTGGATTTCCTTCAGCATTCAGGTATTTTTTAAGCTCTACCTTCTGGAATGAGGCCCCTTTGGTATCAATAACCAGCCTCAGATCCTCATTCTCAACTGTAATCAGTCTTTCTACACCTTCGGTGTTTTCTGAGGCAGTGAATCCTCCGGTATCTTCAAGCTGTGCCGTTTCCTCCGGAACAGAACCTTCGCTGGAGGTTTCATTTGGATCATCCGTCGGGAGAGTCTGCTGTTCATCCTTGTCTTCAGATATTTCAACCGGTGCTAGGGCTTCAGGATAAAAATATTTATAGACATACGGGGTAAGGAACAGGACGGCCATTGAGAGAATGATCGCCAGAATTATTCTGCGTTCAACATCATTATCTTCTCGGTTCATAATTTGTTCTTTTCTCTATCTTGGCCGGCACATAATCGAATCCGCCGGGATGGAAAGGATGGCACTTAATCAATCTTTTCAAAGCCAGGAGGGATCCCCGGAAGGCGCCCCATTCTCTCAGGGCTTCAGCTGCGTAATCGGAACATGTTGGATGAAAGCGGCAGGCAGGGGGAAACAATGGGGAAACGAAACGCTTGTAAAAACTGAGCAGTTTCAGCATAACAAATTTCATTTTTTCTCCCTTTTCCCTAAATACTTCAGGAATTCATCCCTAAGGGCGTCAAAATCAGCCCTGGCCGTATTCCTGGTTGCGTTTATGACAATATCTGAAGGGGGGGTAATGTCTCTGCTGATCTCCCGAAAAATCTCGCGAAAGCGCCTCTTGACCCGGTTCTGGATCACGGAGCCGCCGACCTTTCGGCTGACAGTTAAACCGAGACGGCTGTGGCCAAGTCCGTTTTCTAGAAAATAAATGTAAAAAAGCCGGTTACGAAAGCGGGTTCCCCGGGCATATATATCCAGGTACTGTTTTCGTTTCAGGATTCTTTCAGACTTGGCATAACCGCGATACTTATTATCCACTGACCGAAAGTTTTGCTCTGCCTTTTGCTCTTCTGCGCGCGAGAATGAGCCTTCCGGCTTTAGACTGCATACGGGCCCTGAAGCCATGTTTTTTTAGTTTACGCCTGTTATTTGGCTGGAAAGTCCTCTTCATATTTAAAAAACCTCTACTTTCAAAAAGTGGAATAGTACCAACTTTTGCCGTATATATTCAACATTGGGATGAGTTGTTAGACTTCTTTTTGTCATATTAGTTGGATAAAATTCTGCGTTTTACCCTCTCAATTGCCTCACTGTTCATCTCGTAGGTCCTTCCGGCATTATCCTTGAAACTATTTTCAGGAAACACTTTTTCCTTGTATACCGGATAGGCTTCGGTCCTCAAATGGGCCGGCATCATGTGGGCCAGACGGATTTCCCTTTCCTTGCGAAGCATCGAAATATCAATCGGCCCGGTTACAATCTTTTCACCGTTGCCTGGTGTAGCCTGGGTGACTATCCTTCCGTCATAATCAACAATCATGCTGCCCCCGGGCCATGAAAAAGGAGGGTAGTTTCTCAATTCCGCTCCCTGGTTGGCCGCGACCACATAGGCAAGATTTTCCAAGGCCCTGCATCGGTTAACGATTGTCCACCAGGAGTTTGGCTCAGTTGCTCCAAAAGGATCCATGTAAGCGGAAACCCTGGCCAGGAGCTCAGCTCCGTTTGCTGTCAACTGCCGCAAGGCTTCAGGAAAAAGCCAGTCATAGCATATTGCTGTTCCAATGTGGCCGATCTCCGTATCAGCTACCGGAAACATCTCCTCCGGGTAGTCCTTGATATCATGGGGGCTGGTGTGAACTTCGAATGGAATCCAGGTGTTTACCTTCCGGTATTTGTATAGAATTCCTTCAGGTCCCACCAGGCAGGATGTATTGAACAGCGCACCCGGATAGGCCGGATCTATTTCAAGCATGGTGCCCATCTGGATATAGACATTCAGCTCCCGGGCCTTTTCAACCATCTTTTCCGTATGCCAGTTCGGAATCTCGATTCCCAGTTTCTTCCTCAAAGTCGCGGCATCTTTGTATACCGGGGCTGCATGGGCAAATTCCGGAAAAACGATGAAACGAACCGGTAGAAATGGTTTGCTCCCGGCAACGGACAGCTCGGCAAGTTCAAGCATTCTCACCGTGTTTTCCTTCATTCCCGTACGATCTTCCGGATTCCGGTTGCTGACCTGAATGGCTGAAGCATTGTACTGAAGCATCTCTTTTTTTGCGGGTGAGCCCCCGGATGATTCATTTTTGCTGTTCTCTGATGCCCCGGTTCTAATTGTTGATGCCGCTGCTACGGTACCTCCGATAGAGGTGCCAATAAAGGCTCTTCGGTTTAGATCATCTTTATTCATAATCAAACACCCGGTAAAAACCAGACAGGTTCCGGAAACCAGTCGCGAAATCCTTCTGGATCATTAATACTGGATTCTCCGCATGTCAGGAAAAGTATATTCCCAGATTATTCAATCATCGGCTAAACCCTGGGAAAATGGCACTGCAATTCTGATTATCCGGATTTAACAGTGGTTGGAACCTTGGTATATATCGAAAGCTACATGCCAATCTTCTTTATAGTATGGTCACGTTTATAACACCCGATCACTTCGAAGAAATCGGTGATTTCCTGCAGGTGATTCAGGGCGTTTTTCACTCTAATGTCATTTAGATTTCCAAGAAAATCTATGTAAAACAGATACTCCCAGGGCCTCTCAGCAATTGGCCTGGACTCAATCCTTGTTAAATCAATATCCCGTAAAGCAAATACACTCAATGACTTAAACAATGCCCCTGGTTTGTTCTGGAAGCTGAAAACAACTGAAGTTTTGTCGGCAGCTGAAGAATAGGCAAAATTTTCTCCCAGCAATACGAACCTGGTGAAGTTTTCTTCGTAATCCTGAATCGATTCCATGAGAAGTTCACCACCGAAGGCGTCACAGGCTCTTTTTCCGGCAATAGCCGCAATGTCTTTCCGGTTGCTGTCTATCATTTCCTTGACACTTCCGGATGTATCATAGGAGGTTTCAATTCTTAACTCGGGGTTGTTATCAAAAAATTTCTCACATTGCTCCAGGGCGACAGGATGGGATATGACTGTCCTGATATCCTCGAACCTGGTCCCGGGCAGAACTATCAGGTTATGGGTCACCTTAAGGTATATTTCACCCTGGATCCGGGCTTTGTTTTTCAGAAGAAGATCGTAATTGCGGTGAATTGATCCAAGCAATGAATTTTCCATGGGAATAACGCAGTAATCAATTTCCCTGTTTTTAAAAGATTCAAAAACCGCTTCGAAACTCCGGAAATTAAGGATTTCCGTATCCTGCCCGAGCAGATCTAGAGCTGCTTCCTCACTAAAGGATCCAATCTCGCCCTGTATACCTACTATTTTTCTTTCTTTATCCATACCAATATCCACGGTTGCAAAAATTTATTCGTATAACGTGATTTCGCAACTGAAAAGTTAGAAATCAATTGTTCAGATGCGAATATTCCAGCCTTTGTACCTTGCAACTGGAATTATACTCCTCTGGTGAATGCTGTGGCGGAGGCACATGGGAATCGAACCCACCAATCACTTCTTAAGCGACTCGACTGGTTTTGAAGACCAGGCCCGTCACCAGACGAGAAGTGCCTCCGTATCACTATCAGATTATAGCACTGGTGAAAATTAATACTACTTCTTTATATATTTGTTAATAATAAATGAACAGTAGTAGTAGGGGGTGTTCCTAACTGCGGATAATGGAGATTAACTGTTTTCCATGACTGGTTTATCCGGTTGAAGAATGCTTGGATTCAATTGTGAATCTGGTTAGAATCCTTCTCAATCTCGCTAAGGATCCTGGTTATATCCACTGGAATTGGCAGCAGTGAAATGTGAATAAAAACAGTGGTCGAATATGAACTTCTTAAGCTGGTTGATTTGGCCTGTGGTTTCTAATGAGGAAAAAATGTGATTTATTACAGGTGAGTTGAATACAACTCACTATTTATTAAAGGATTAAGGGTATGAAAGATAAAAGCATAACCAGGAGAAAATTTATCAATACAACAGCGACTGGGACTACACTTCTGGCTGGAACCTGTCTTGCGCAACCGGTCTCCGAGCAGCGGTCTGTCCTGGTGAAGGATCCGCAGGTGAAGCGTAACTTCAATAAAGACGGACGCAGCAAACAGGTAGTATTTCTAGCTCATTGCGCCATCAACCAGAACGCCAGGCATTATGACTGTGCCGATTTTCCGGCTTTCATGGATCCCTTGCTGGATGCTCTCCAGGAGAACCAGGTCGGCATAGTACAGATGAAGTGTCCCGAGATGATGGCTATCGGACTGGGAAGAGACCGGGATGTTCCACCCCTGGAGACAATAACTGATGCGCTGGAGCTGGATGAAGGCCAGCATCGTTTGCGATTGATGGCGGAGGAAGTTATCTACATGATCAAGGAATATCAATATCAGGGTTTTCACATATTGGGAATATTGGGAAAAAACGGCAGTCCGTCCTGCGGTGTAACTGAAATCACGAATAAAAAGTTTGAGAAGGAAAAAGGTGAGGGTGAATTCATAAGGATTCTGCGTTTAGCCCTTGAGAGAGAGGGAATAGAAATGGAGATAAAAGGAATTGACGACTTCAAGCAGGAGGAATCGATTGACTGGATAAAAGAGCGCCTGGTGTAGTTCAAACTCTGAGAATGCTTTTTTATAACTTAAGCCGTGTTAAGATTCTTCAGGAAATGCGATAAATAAATTAGACGGAATATATGAATCAGGAAAAAATAGCTGTTTTAGTTAATCCGAGGGCCGGCCGGGGAAAAGCGTCCCGGCGCCTGGCTGAAGTGGAAACCCTGCTTAAGCGAAGAGGCCTTTCCGCCGAGATTTTTAAAACCGGACACCCTGGACATGCCCAGGAGCTTGCCCGGAAGATCAAGGACGATAATTTCGCGAAACTGGTGATAATTGGAGGCGATGGCACGATTTCGGATGTAGTCAATGTGTTGGCCGAGACTTCCCTGCCGATCGGAATTATTCCGGCAGGGACCGGTAACGACGTGGCCCGAAGCCTGGGAATTGTCCCCGGATACCCGGAGAAGGCTTTAAGTATTATAGTAAAAGGCGATACAATCGGGTTTGACGCCGGTCATGAAAAAATCAGCGGACGGAGATTTGTTTCTTTTGCCGGATGCGGCTTCCCCGCTCTGGTAGCGGAGGAGGCGAATCGTATGAGGCTGCTGAAGGGCCGGGCGGTTTTTTTCGTTTCCCTTTATAAAGTTGTTCGAAAATTGAGAGGGTTACCTATAGTATTGACCGTGGACGGTTCCCGCGAGGAACTGATAGCTACAAGCATAATGATCCAGAATACTCCCTACACGGGTGGAGGCCTTAAAGTCGCCCCGGGAGCTGAGGTTGATGATGGATATTTCGATGTGGTTGTCGTAAGTGAAATCGGGATTATGGAACTGATGAGAAATTTCCCCAAGCTTTATACCGGGACCCATTTAAACCATCCGGCATTCCGGCTGATCAGGGGGAAACAGATCAGTGTTGAGATGCCGGGGAATGAGCTTGTCAGCTTTGACGGGGAAACAGCCTATGCTGAGAGGCTTGAAATAGAAGTGAAGCCGGGGGCAGTGCGGCTGATAGTTTGAGGACTTGAATTTTATGGCTAGAATAGCGGACTACCTTTCAGGGAAAAGAATATTAATAACCGGAGCCACTGGTTTTCTGGGACAACCCCTGATAGAAAAAATTCTATGGTCAGCTCCTGATGTAGAAAAGGTGTATGTTCTTATCCGGCCGAAATTTATGCTTGGCGGCAGGGTCCTGGACGCCGCGAAGCGGCTGGAGAAGGAATTATACAGCTCAACTGCTTTTACACCCAGGCTCCAGGTTCGGCACAAGGACGGGCTGGATGATTTTCTAAGGGAAAAGCTGGTTGCCGTGGCCGGGGATATATCCAAGCCGGATCTTGGAATAGAAAAAGAAGAGCTTGAAAGTTTAAAGAGCGAACTTGATATAGTCATAAACAGCGCGGCGGTTGTTTCATTCGACGCGTCCCTGGATGACGCCCTGGAATTAAACGTTTTCGGAGCCGGAAAAGTCGCCGAACTGGCATCCTCCTGCGATCACGCTATCCTGCTGCATGTTTCCACGGCTTATGTAAGCGGCGCCCTGGTTGGGGATGTACCTGAAACCCTTTATCATAAAGATACCAAAGGCCAAGAAACCTTTCCCCTGCGGGCGATTTCTGACATTGACAAGGAAATCGAGGCCATCAATGGAATCATAAGTAAGGCTTCTGAAAAGATTGAAGCGAAGGAATACCAGCAGGAACTGAAGGAATCCCTGGACAAGAGAGAAAAACGAGCTGGAGGCTGGGAAGAATCCCGGCGGAGCGAAGAATTAGCAAAACTCAAGACCAAGCTTTTAAAGTCCACCCTGGTCGAAGATGGCATGAAATGGGCCAGGAAACGGGGATGGAATGATACCTATACCTATACCAAGGCCCTGGGGGAACAGTATGTGCTCAGGAAAGCCGGCGCGGCGAAAGTCGCCATTGTCAGGCCTTCGGTAATCGAGAGCAGCCTCTCTGAACCATCCCCGGGATGGCTTGACGGTCTCAGGATGGCTGATCCCTTGATCGTGGCCATAGGAAAGGGCCGCCTTCGTTCCCTTCCCCTGAATCCGGATTTGAACCTGGATATAGTCCCGGTGGACATGGTAGTTAATGCCATTCTTGCGGAAGCGGCCAATCTATCCGACTCCAAAAGAGACGGCAACAGGATTATCCATGTGGCAACAGGCTCTGAAATGCCTATTAGCATGGGAGAAATCTATAAGCATGTTTACGAATATTTCCGGAGAACACCCCTGCTTGATAAACAGGGCAGCCCCATATTGATCAAGCGCTTAAGTTTCCCGTCAAGGAGAGTCTTCAAGTTGCAGCACCAGATGAGACGGATCCCCATGAGCGTCCTCGATGAATCGCTTTCCAGGCTTCCCGGACTTAAAGGGGCCAAAAAGCTGCGGCGCAAGATTGCCTCCAGAAAAGCAGCCATGGACATGCTTTATTACTATGGGGAAATCTATGAGCCTTACCTGAACCTGGGAAGCACCTTTCGCGTCGACAGGGCCCTTGAGATGTATCGGGAACTGGATAATGAAGACCAGGTACTTTTTAATTTTGATGTTTCCAGGATGAACTGGAGACATTACATGCAGAATATCCATATTCCGGGAATAAAGAAATATCTCCTCAAGATGGAGGGGAGCGGCAGTTTTGAACTGGGGGATATTGATTCTGCCGATGAGGCTTTTCCGACAACAATACCTGAGTTGCTGGAATCCGCCAGGGAAAGGTTTACCAATAAAACCGCTCTGCAGATCAAGCGTGAGGGTGAGTGGGTGCGCTATACCTACCAGGCGGTTGAACAGAACGCCCGGAAGGCGGCGGAGATTTTTTGGTCAATTGGTCTCAGGCCCGGAGATCATGTTGTCCTTTATTCCGAGAATCAGCCTGAATGGGGAATCTGCCATATGGGAGCTGTTATGGCCGGGTTGGTTGTGGTGCCGTTGGACTCCCAGACCTGGACCAAAGAAGTCTGGTCTGTCTGCAGGTTTAACAAGGCAAAAGCCATTCTGGCTTCAGTGAAATGCCTGGGAAGATTGCTGCCTGAAGAGCTGGAGGATAACGAAAATCTTGAAAATCCAGTGCCTATATTGAATGTCGATGAATTCTGCAAGCCTTTTCCCCCGGATCCTTATCAGGTGAACACCAAGCTGAAAATCGACTCCCAGTCGGACTTTGAACCTCATCCGGCCCATCCCGAAGATCCAGTCTCAGTTATTTATACGACGGGAACCCTGGATAATCCCAAGGGAGCAGTCCACAACCATCGAAGTTTCCTGGCCAATGTAAGGGGAGTTAATCATTACATGTCCGCCCGGAGCGATGACAGGTTTCTTTCAGTGCTGCCCCTGTATCATGCCCTTGAATATACCTGCGGTTTTCTAATGAGCATACATGCCGGGGCTACCATCACCTATCTCCATTCATTGAAACCCAGGAATATCCTTTCAGCCATGCGGGAAACGGAAACTACCGCTTTAATGGGAGTTCCCACCCTGTTTAACCTGATAAGGGAAGATATCGAGCGCCGGATACTGAAATCAAAAAAATCTGTTTTCAGGAATGGGATCCTTGAAGGAAGCAAGAAAATCAGCGCTTCTTTTGAAAAGCGTTTCGGCCGGAATCTGGGGAAAAAAATGTTTGCCGCCGTCCATGAGGAATTCGGGGGAAAGATACGGGTTTTTGTCAGTGGCGGTTCAGCTCTTGGCGAGGATCTGTATAAATATTTCAAAACCCTGGGAATGCCGATTTATGAGGGTTACGGACTAACAGAAACAGCACCGGTATTAACGGTCAGCCCGCTTCATCGCAGTCGTGCCGGATCAGCCGGAAAACCCCTGCCCGGAGTGGAAGTCCGGCTTTATCATTCTGATTCCGACGGAGTAGGCGAAATTATCGTCAGGACTCCCAGCATGATGAAGGAATATTACCGGAACCCGGAAGCAACCGCGGAAGTGGTTCGGGATGGATGGTTCCATACCGGTGACCTGGGATGGGTGGATGGAGACGGCTATGTATACATAACCGGCCGGATAAAGGACGTTATAGTTACCGGGGCCGGAAAGAATGTTTATCCGACGGACCTGGAAGCTATTTACAGGCAGCTTCCGGGTATTGAAGATATATGCGTTTTAGGAATCCGCACCGGATTAACAGAGGAGGTCAACGCCGCGATTTATCCTTCATCCGCAAACCGTGACGCGGAGGATATAGCCAAGACCAGGAAATCAATCCAGATGGAAATCAGGACCCTTGCCCGTCAGCTTCCTTCCTACAACAGGCTGCAGGCCCTTCATATCATGGAAAAACCCCTGGCCAGGGATGAAAACGGAAAACTGGACCGGGCCGCAATAAGGCAGGAGATACTTGATATCTCTGAGACCTCCTTAAAATCCAGAAAGAAGGACTATGGTCCGGCAACGAAGGATTCCTCAGGTGGAAAACGCAAGCTGCTTCTCAAGGAGCTTTCCCGTCTATCCGGTCTTGAGGAGGAGGAAATAACCGAAGATAGCCATCTCTACACCGATCTTGGGCTGGATTCCCTGATGGCGCTGGAGCTGCTGCTGGCCATGGAACAAAAGTTCGGAATTGTAATACCTGATGAAAACGCGGCAGGACTCCAGACAGTAAAGGATGTCCTGGATGAAGTAAAAAGGATAGATCTCCAGCCGGATAAAAAAGCATCGGCAAAACAACACAGGTCCAGCCTTTCCCTCAAGGAAAGGCCGCTGCGTGACCGGGCAATCCTGAGAATGAGCTTTCTGGCTCTTAAGAATTTCAGCCGCACCTACTTTGCCCTGAAGCTGGAAAATGAAAAGGTGATACCTGAAAGCGGCGCCTATATCATCGCCGCGAATCATGCCAGCCACCTGGATACCATCGCCATGATTTCAGCCCTGACCCAGGCCCTTGGTGTTCGGAAATCAAGGCGTCTTCACATAATCGGCGCCAGGGATTATTTCTTCGAGGGAATATTCAAGAGCTGGTTTTTCTCAACCTGCATGAACGTGGTTCCCATTGAAAGGGATGAGCTTTCCCTGGACGGGTTGAGAAGGCTCAGTTCAATACTCGCGTCCGGTGAACCAATCTTGATTTTTCCGGAAGGCACCAGAAGCATGAGCGGCGAGATACAGGAGTTCAAGGCCGGAGTGGGCCTGGTAGCCTGGGAGCAGAAGGTCCCGATACTTCCGGTTTACCTGAAGGGAACCTATGAGGCCATGCCTAAAGGAAAGTCCCTGCCGAAGAGAACCCCGATCAAGGTGGTATTCGGCGATATGATGCAGATGAGATCCTATGAAAAAGTGGCCGCGACTTCTACCAAAGACAGTCTTTACCGCCATATAACAGCTGAAGTCAAGGATGCCGTGGAAGAGCTCAAGAAAAGGGCCGAAAGCTGAAATCCTGATGCTTTCAATTGTCACGGTTGGGATGGTGATATTGATATTGCTGCCACTGAAGAAAACGGCGGTTGGGGTATCGTGTGGTTTGAGAATCCGTTGAAGAAATAACAGGCCCAAGCCTTCGTGATAGAGAGGGTTGAAAAGAGGTTTTATGAAAGGCTCTTCATAAACACAGTTTTCCCGCAGAAAGTAATCCCTGGATATGGCGAAGCAAAAAAATTTAATCAGTCGACGTTCCTTTCAGTCTCAACTTGCCCTTGCCGCTTTAAGTGTCGCCGCGGGATGTGGTGAAAAGCGGGGTCCAAAAAAAATCCTGCTGCGCTCTTCCTGGCAAACCGTAAATATAGGTGATATTGCCCATACGCCCGGAGTACTCAGGATACTTGAGACACACTTACCGGAGGTTGAAGTTCATCTTTGGGCCAGCAATCTGGATAACGGCGTTGACAGGTTACTCCTCTCACGCTTTCCCAGGCTGAAAATAGTCGAGGGAACCGGGGGGCTGGAGAAAGCTTTCAAGGAGTGCGATTTTCTTCTCCATGGGTCCGGCCCTTCGCTGGTTGCGGAAAAAGATGTCGCGCGATGGAGTGAAGAGACCGGTAAACCATATGGTATTTATGGAATCACTTTGTCACCAAAGGATTCGACAGCCATAACTGCTACATCGGAGAAGAGACTTGCTGAAACCCTCCGGGTATTAAGTGGGGCTGAATTTGTTTTTTTCCGGGACTCCAAATCTCTCCAGTTTGCAGAAGAAAAAGGTTGTTCGTGCCCGGTTATGGAATACGGCCCTGACGCCGCTTTCGCCTGTGACCTGCGTGATGATTCCAGAGCTGAAGCTTTCTTGGGTAAACATGGTTTGGAAACAGGTAAATTTCTTTGCTGCATTCCTCGTCTCAGGTATACGCCATATTGGACAATTCCAGGTGAAAACCACAAGTTCAACGAGGTTAAACACGCCAGAAATGAGGAGATGAAAGAGCACGATCACGCTCCCCTGCGCCAGGCGATTGTTGAGGTGGTGAAGCAGACAGACCTTAAGGTTTTGATTTGCCCTGAAGATAGAACCCATATGCAGGTCGGCAAAGAGATGCTTCTCGACAAATTGCCGGCAGAAATCAAAAAACGAGTTGTATGGCGCCCGGATTACTGGCTGACTGGTGAAGCTGTCAGCACCTACAGCCGCAGCGTTGGACTGTTCAGTAACGATCTGCATTCTCCGATTATGAGCATCGGCCAGGGTATACCGGCGATCGTATGCCGCTGGTCTGAACAAACCAGCAAAGGTTATATGTGGGAAGACATAGGGCTTTCAGACTGGCTCTTTGACCTGGATGACGAATCGCAGGTCAAAAAAGTAGTGCCGGCGGTTCTTGAAATGGCGCTGAATCCGGAAAATGCCAGGATGAAAGTGGAAAATGCCCGGCGATTCGTTGAAAAGAGGCAGGGTGAAACAATGGCTCGTTTGTCGAGCGAATTGAAGAATTCATGAGCTGGCGGAGCAGCGTCCTGTTGATCGCGGGTATCGCTGGTTCCGGGAGAGTTTAAATGGCAAAGCATGTTGGAATAGTGGCCTGCAGCGCTGAAGGGGCCGCGCTGTGCTACCGAACCTTGTGTGCCGAAGCGCCGGCCCTGATGGGTGAGCACATGCATCCCGAAGTGTCCATGCATACCTATCCGCTGGGTGAATACATGATCCACATACGCTCGGGTAACTGGGAGGAAGTCGCTAATCTGATGCTTTCTTCCGCGAGACACCTGGCAGAAAACGGAGCCCGGTTCGCCGTCTGTCCCGACAACACCATCCACGAAGCCTTCGATCTGGTTACCGCGAGTTCGCCCATTCCCTGGCTCCACATTGCCGAGGCTGTGGCCCGGGAAGCGAAATCGAGAGGATTCAAGAACCTGGCTCTCACCGGGACGAAATACCTTATGACCGGGCCGGTTTATCCCGGCACGCTGGGCCGGTTCGATATTGACTGCCTGATTCCGGAAGAAACGGATCGTGAGAGGATCGACGAGATCATTTTCAAGGAACTCGTCAACGGGGTATTCACGGAGGAGTCGAGAATCTATTTCAACATGGTAATCCAGGAGTTGAAGGACCGGGGCTGTGATGGTGTCGTCCTGGGGTGCACTGAAATACCGTTGCTGGTTGATCCGCAAGATTGTCCATTACCCACACTTGATTCAACCCGCCTGCTGGCCCGGGCCGCCCTGCGGGAAGCGTTGAGAAAATGAAGATTATCAAAGGCACGAGAGTATCCCTGCGCCCGGCCACTCTCGAGGACCGACATTCAATCTTCGAGTGGGGACACCATTCAGACATCGCTGCATTCATCTATCCCCCTGATGACGTGGTCCAGACTTTTGAAGATTTCTGTTCTGACTGGAAGGAACACTATTTCTCCTTGTGCTGTTTCTTCACATGGTGGCGGATAAATGCGGAAACAAACCAGGGAAACAGGGTATTGATCCAGCGGAGATGTCCGGCCTTTTTGGGCTGGAAAAGTTCCCGCTTGCCTTTTTCAATCGATTTAATGATCTGGTGTGAGCAGTCTTCAACTGTCACGGTGGCGATGGGCCGGCTGTGCTTGCGGACTTTCCCGCCCTGGTCCCCGGAGGCCTGGTAGGCATTGCTGCGCAGGTTGGTTCCTGAAATCCAGGCGGGCATAACATTGAGAATATGAATGCTGTCCCCGACTTCAGATTCCAGGGCCTGCAGGAAACCGTTCAGGGCGTGCTTGGAAGCTGAGTAGGCGGTGTGATGGGCAACTCCAAATACACCCTGGAAAGATGAGATCGTAACCAGGTGACCATTTGATCTGATCAGGTGCGGAAGCGCGTAGTGCAGGCAGTAAACAACTCCCAGGTAGTTGATGTCAATCATCTTCGGGAACAATGACAGGTCTTTGATATCCAGGAAATCGGCCCACATGCTGGCCCCGGCGCAGGGGATGAAGATATCCAGCTTCCCGAATTTCTCTATGGTTCCTTCAACCATTCGGCGGCAGTCATCCGGATTAGTCACGTCAGCCTGGCATATGAACAAATCGTCTTCAGGGGATTTGAGCAAAGCGGCGGTTTCCCGGAGGCCTTTTTCGTTGAAGTCACCCAGGGCAATTCTGCAGCCCTTTTTTTCAAGGTCCAGGGCCAGCTGCCGGCCGAGGCCGGAACCGGCTCCCGTGATTAATATAATTCGGTCTTTAAAATTCATTTACTTTTCGCTTAGAAGGTGGTTTCAATATATTTATCCGGGTTAATTCGGAGGTAAAATTATTTTCTTTGCCGCTGTGTTTCAGCAGGGTTCAAGATATAAACATCAATCCGGATACCTGGGTTACTCTGCCAATACGTTGTTTTTGATTCCGAAGATGTTGTCAGGATCAACACCTTTTTTCATCCCTTTAATCAAATCAATGCTTCCGTCTGAGAGGGTATAATTAAGAAAATCCTTCCTGAGTTTTCCAACGCCGTGATGATGGGAAATCGATCCCCCTGCCTCCATGATAGCTTCACGAAGGGAGTGTTCCATTTTGGCAAAGGTATCCGAGGGATTTTCGATATCTTTAAGAAGCAGTCCCAGCATGAAATATATGCAGCATCCAGTATGGTAAACCTGGGTAATTCTGTAGGAGACGTAGAAATCTCCCGGGAATCCGAGTTCTTTGTGTTTTATGGCAGCCCGGTCTTCAACCGCTTTGGTTACCTCATGGATTTTGCTCCAGGGTACGGATGTCTCAAAGGTTTCTCCTATAACGTCAAAAGTCACCACAAAATCCCTTATGTACGCGATAGCGTAGGTCAGGAGATAACCTCTCTGTCCGGCATCCGCTCCTCCGGGCATGCCCCGGTATTTTTTGGCCAGCTTGTACAGGGATTTTTCCTGCCGGCGCACTTCATCCTTGGATCCTTCCATGACAATAGTCGCCGCGGTGAGTTGGTCAGGATCATATTTTTTCACTTTGAAAAGGAAAAACTTCTGCAGCTTGCTGATGATTTCATGCAGTTTACTGTCAGTGGTTTCCTTAAGCGCCAGTCCGAATTTGAATTGGATATTGTCCACCAGGCGGATGCTGGCCGGTATGTAATCTGTTTTGGAAAGCTCTTCCAGGAAACTGGCCCCGGTTTTGAAATCAGGAAAGACCAGGGAACCGTATTTTGTTTCTTCAGGAATAGGGAAAAGCTTGATCACCGCCCTGGTTATGATCCCGAAATTTCCTTCGTTGCCGAACAGGGAAAGCTGGGGCTGGGTTCCAATGGCGGCCCTGCAGAGAGGCTGGACCTGTTCCACCACTCCTTTAGGGGTAACCAGGGTTACATTTTCCACGCAGTCTTCAATGTTGCCGTATTTGTTTTTCTTCATGCCGCTGGCATTAGTGGCAATCCAGCCGCCCAGGGTTGAGAGCTCTATGCTGTCGGGTTCATGGCCGATGGTGAATCCGATTTTATTCATTTCGGCTTCCAGGTCCATTCCCCAGATACCGGCCTGGACGCAGGCCCTCATATTCTGCCTGTCAATCCATTCGATTTCTTTCATGCGCTGCATGTCGACCGACACGATCATCCGCTCTTCTTCAGGGGGAAGCTGCAGCGCGCAGCTGACGCTTGTTCCGCCTCCATAGGGTACCAGGCAGACGTTATATTCCCCGGCCAGGGCGATGATTTTTTCAGCATCTTCCTGGCTTTCACAAAAGAAAACCATATCAGCAAAGCGGTGCAGCTTTTCGTAGAGAACGCGGTAGACCTCTTCAGCTGTAGTTTGACCATGGCTGTGCAGGAGGCGAATTTCATCGTCGAAACTGATTTGATCTTCTTTAAAAGCTTCAGCAGCGGCTTTGCAGAACTCCTCGTTTTTTCTGGGCGGATCAACAGGCTTGTCCTGGCGTTCAATTTTCAGATTATCCAGGTCCATTTTTGTGCCGAGGACACTTTCAACATAAGGCAGGAAATCTCCCATCTTATATCCGGAGAGCATGTACCTGCTGCCCCTCAGCTCTACAGATTTGTCATCATGGAAAAAGAATTCTGTATCGTTAAAGCCCCATTTGTGTCCCCAGGGAATATTTTTCAGCTTGTCGCTTTTTATTTTTCGGTGCTCGCCCATAGTAGAATCTCCAAACAGGTCCGTTGACGCTGTTTATGTCGAATTAGAGGTAAGCTATATTGCCACCGTTGTCTATTATTACAAATCGGGAATGATTTTTAAAATGATGCGGCCAGGTTTGAGGAGATCCAGCCCCCTGCCGGGAATTCATTCTGAATGAGCCCTTTCCCGCGGCGGAAAGGCTATCCGAGAGTAGATATGAATTCAGGGCCGATATTGCCCCCGCTGATAATTATGACGGAGTTCTTTGAGGGGATCTTGTCTTCCAGAATTGCGGCAAGCGGTACAGCCCCAGCCGGCTCAGACACCAGCTTATCCTGGAAAATGAGCTGGCGGGTCGCCTCTCTAATTGAATCCTCCGATACGGTCAGCATGTCATCGACCAGCTCGAGGATCAGGGGAAATGTGAACTCTCCGGGCTCAGTTACCCGCAGGCCGTCGGCGATGGTGTTGCTTTTCTCCAGGGAGACCCGGTCCTTTTTATGATAGGAGAGGACCATGGCATTTGAACCTTCAGGCTGAACTCCTATAACCGGGATTTCGGGATGCAGAAGTTTTACGGTAAGCGCGATTCCGGAAATCAAGCCTCCACCGCTGACCGGGACTATGATCCTCTTCACCCGGTCGCATTGTTCGATTATTTCAAGGGCTATCGTTGCGTTTCCTGTAATCGCGTCCGGATGGTCGAAGGGATATATAACGGTCCTGTTTTCGGATTCCGCGATAGTCCTGACCATTTCCAGCCTTTCCCTGAAGGTGTTTCCGCAGAAGCAGATATCCGCTCCATAATCCCTGGTTTTTGCGGTTTTGACGGGATTGGAATTCTCCATCATCACAATTTTTGCCGATATCCCCAAAAGCTTGGAAGCATAGGCAACGCCTCCGGCGAAATTACCCGAGCTGGAAGTAACGATCCCCTTATCCCTCTCTTCCCTGGTAAGCTGCAGCAGCTGGTTAAAAGCGGTTCGGATTTTAAATGAACCGGTTACTTGCAGGTTTTCAGCTTTAAGCCACAAACCGGGGACTGAATTGGAGGGCAGAACCGGGGTACGCTTGATGTAGTGAGCAAGCAGTGCCCGTGATTCCCGGAGCATTCTGATATCAAATTCCATTATGGAGTTAATTCTTACATTAAACGGGGTAGGGGTAAATAAATATATAACAGGAATTCAATATTCAGGAATTTTTCAGGGCCGGAAGTGATGGAGATTTACCGAATAATTGAGGCTTTGTTATAATCTAACTGAACTTGCAATAAACCTGTTTTTTAGGTATTGTTTAGGACCTGCTTTCAGCGGAGAGATGCTGGAGTGGTTGAACAGGGCTGCCTGCTAAGCAGTTGTACCGGTAATCCCGGTACCGAGGGTTCGAATCCCTCTCTCTCCGCCATTTCAATTTTCGATTTCAGATTGACGGTTGACGATTGGTCGCCCTTGCCCAAGTTTTGATTTACAGCCTAATATTGATGAGCCCTCCCCCCGGGGCCATCATATGCAGCACTTTCCCAGAAGTTCCAGGATCTTTTCCTTTTCTGTATCTCCGCTAATCCGGTCTTCAAAAACCTTTTCTTCAGAGGCGGGCAGGAAGAGGCAATCCTGGCGTTTTTTCGACCGGTGGTCTTTTTCGAGGACATGAAAATGGTTGGAGCGCAGTACTTCCGCGGCTTCCTCCCCGTCGCAGATCCAGCTGTAAAGAGCCCATCCAAATTTTGAGGTGTGGTTCTTCTCCATCATATCTCTCAGGCTTTCCTTATCCATTGAACAGGCCTCCTTGTGATTACATCCAGTTAGTGCCTTCAGGCTTATATTTATATGACAGGAAAATGAAAATTTATGATCAGATTGGAAAAAAGACTGGTTTGGCGGTATGAGGCTGATGTGCATTGACCGGCAACTGGGCTTTTTGCAGTTTGGTCGTACCTGTGGCCCTTTTTTTAGATTCGCAGCAATGCACCAGGATCTGAGTGACAGTCGTTCCTTCGTGACTGTTAGGGCAATGGATTCCTGGCAGGCGGCAGATAAGGCTGTACATTTCGTCCATACAGTCCATACTGTCCACTAAGTCCAATGGAGCTGCATCCCTGCGTCATTGTTTCTGGATTTGCTGGAGCCGGCGGTTCCGACCACAATCTGTCCCTACGGGACCGGAAAGCAAGGATGCTTTCGACCACAAATCCGCTTTACAGCTTCAGCACTTTTTCAGCGTTGGTCCGGCAGATTTTTTTGATCACATCTTCCGGGAGGCCGAATTTTTCCAGTGAGGTCAACTGGGGAACATTCTGGCCCACTCCCAGGTAGTCGGTTCCGAACAGGAGCCTGTCTGCCCTGCGGATCAAAAAGTCCCTTCCCCATTCCATATCCCGGGTAATGGCATTGTTGCCGCTCCCGGCCGAGAGGTCACCATAGAGATTGGGATAGCTATCAAATAAGCGGTCCACTGCCCCTCCGGGTGTAACGGGACCCTTGGGATAGATTCCGAGGTGATCCTGTTCGCAATTGCCGGATACTGAGGCCCACCAGCCCTGGGCGTGTCCGATGAAAGTAGCGTCAGGTGCCGTTTTAAGAGCCTTTTCAAGTCCTGGAAGCCCGGGTTTGTCAGTATTCCTCTCGGAGTCTATGTGAAAAAGCACTGGAAGCTTAAGATCACTGGCCGCGGCAAATATTTCCAGGTTGCCGGGATCGTCAAAAGGTACTCCGCATTTGTGTTCGCCAACGCCCATGGCACCCTGGTCGAGGTACTGTTTGAGTCTAGCTGTGATTGTCTCCCTGGTATCAACGTAACTTTGCCTGGGATCAATATCGACAAAGGGAATCAGCCGATCCCGGTGTCCGCGGGTGGATTCAAGAACATGTTCATTACTTACCTGGTAATAAAAACCTTCCGGAGAGACCAGGGCCAGGACAACAGCTTTTTCGATATTATTTTCATCCATCCAGTCCAGCAGCATTTTGGCTGAAAGTGATTCCTCGCGCAGCGCCGGAAGTCCAATATGGGTATGAATATCAATTCGTGACCGACCTGTATTGCCGGGGAGATTTCTGCCGGAAGCGGTTGATCCCGCCCAGATTCCTGCTGAAGCGGCAGCCATTCCCCGGCAAAAGGAGCGCCGAGAAAAGCTGCGGTCATTATCGGGCTTTTCTGTTGTAGAAGAATAATTGAAATTTTTATCCATATGGCATTCCTTCCCCGAGAAGATGATGATCATCGATAGTGCGTCAATCCAGATGCCGATGCTAAAGCCTTGTTTAACGGAGATCTGGAAAACTGCACAAAATATTCATTTTTTCTGATTGACAATAATACGACAGGGTGGTTGCTTTTTCCAATCATGTCTGTTAGATAAAGTTAATGGGATGTGGCGAGTGGAGAGTTATTTTTAAAATTTCATAAGGAAATATTAGGGTTGAGAAACGCCTGGCAGCTTGATCTTTGAGGACGAGCAGTTCCCGCCATAAAGCCCTGTTGGTAGAGAAGTCTAACGTATTCACGAAATTTTAATTGTTTGGGAGTAAAATACTTGAGATGCTGGAGAAGGAATTAATGGGTCGGGAAATTTCTGTCTCTACCGGCCAAGTCAAAACCGGCTCCCAAAATGACTTATTGAGGGCTAACGGCATTGGATCCTGTGTTGTAGTTGTTGCTTATGATTTAACAAAGACTGTTGGGGGGATGGCCCATATAATGCTGCCTGGACATGCGCCTGAAAAAGGAGAGGAGAACCCCACTAAGTATGCCGAGAATGCCATAGATGAATTGATAGCCGGGATGGAGCGGCTGGGCGCGCATGAATCTGAGATAGAAACCTGCCTGGTGGGTGGAGGTAATGTGCTCAGGAAAGAAGACGATACAATTTGCCGGGCAAATTTGTCCTCAATCGAAAAGTATCTCGCTGAAAAAGGATTGAAAATCAGGAGAAAAGCTGTCGGAGGTTTGTTAAGAAGGACCGTTTCACTTGATATCTCGCGAAGATGTGTATCCTACACAGAAGGAAACTCGGGAGAAATGGAACTATACAAGTCAGTTAGGGCTGGAAATTAAATTCTGGAGATCTTATTAAACATGGCAGGAAACGAAAAGCTTCTCGAGGAAATCCGGGAACTGCGTTCCAAGATTACTGAGCTTGAAACTGCGGTAACTGAAAAGGTTCAGGCAGAGGAAGCCTTGAGGGCGGCCAACCAGCAGCTCGAAGCAAGTAACCAGCAATTGTCAGCAAGCGAACAGCAATTGAGAGCTGTAAATCAACAGTTAGAAGCGAGTGAGCAGCAGCTGAAGTCGAGTGAAGATAAGTGGAAGAGTTATGTGGAACAGGCGCCTTACGGGGTGTTCATCGCTGACCAGGAAGGTAACTATGTTGAAGTTAATCCGGCTGCTTCCCGGATAACCGGCTATACCGAAAAGGAACTGCTGGAGAGGAAGGTTCCTGACATGCTTCCCTCGGAAAGCCGGGAAAGAGGACTCAAGCATTTCCAGAGGCTGCTGGAAAAGGGAGAGTCGATCGATGATATAGCCTTTCGTCATAAAAGCGGTGAGATACGGTATTGGAGTGTTTCCGCCGTGAAACTCAATGAGGAGCGCTACCTGGGATTCGTGGAGGACATTACCGGTAAGAAAGAGGTAGAAAAACAGCTGCTTGAAAACCAGGAGGAACTCTCCCAGATAATCGAGGGCAGCGCCATAGCCACGCTGGTAATTGATTCAGAGCACAGGGTTACCCACTGGAACCGGGCCTGTGAGGAAATGACCGGCTTGGACTCAGAGGCAATCCGGGGCACCAACCGGCAATGGCAGGCTTTTTATTCGGAAGAGAGGCCGATTCTTGCCGATATCCTCCTGGATGAAAAGCCCGAGAAGGCCCTGGAGAAGTGGTACGGAGGCCAATACCGCAGATCGACCATGCTGGAAGGAGTGGTTGAGGTTGAGTCCTTTTTTCCCGATTTGGGCGAAGAGGGCAAGTGGCTCCTGTTTTCAGCGGTACCTATAAGGAACCAGGAGGGTGAGTTAATCGGTGCCGTTGAAATGTTGCAGGATGTCACCAGGGCACGAAAGATCAGGGAGGAGTTGAGACTGGAGAGAGATCTCCTGGACCGGATTATCAACGACGGCCCGACAGGGATAGTTATTCTGGATTTAGAGGGGATTATTATCTCATCCAACTCTCGGGCTGAAGAGATTCTTGGCCTCTCCAGAAGCGATTTGAAAGGCAGGACTTACAATGCCCCGGAATGGACCATAACTGATGTTGACGGAGGGCCTTTGCCCGATGAGGATCTTCCCTTCAGTCGAGTTTTAGGGACCGGCGAAGCTGTTTATGAGGTCGAACACGCGATTTCCTGGCCCGACGGCACAAACAAGATTCTCAGTATCAACGCCGCGCCTTTGAAAGGAAAAAGCGGGAAGATCGACCGGGTGGTCTGCTCTGTCGATGATGTTACCGAAAGAAGGAAAGCTGACCGGGAACTAAAGCGGGAAAAAGCAGAAAAAGAACTGGTTCTCGACAGCGTCCATGAACTGATTGCATACCTGGACCATGACCAGACTATCCAATGGGTTAACCGGGCCGCCTGGGAGTCAGTCGGCCTGACTGAAGGAGAAATGGTCGGCCGTAAATGTCATGAAATATGGGCGGGAAGCAGCAGACTATGCGAAGGATGTCCCACAGCGAGTGTGTTTGAGACCGGAGTAGCCAATGAAGGAGAGCTTACCACCCCGGACGGCAGGGTTTGGAACGTGAGAGGATATCCGGTGAAATCAGAAGAAGGCCGGGTAGTGGGTGCGGTTGAGGTTACCCGTGATATCACCGAGCAGACGAAGGCGAGGGAGGAACTGGTAAAGCAGGAACGGCATTTAAGCGACCTCCTTAATTCCATTACCGAGGGAGTCTGTCAGCATGAAGTTGTATTTGATAATTCAGGTAAGCCTGTTGACTACAGGATTCTGGATGTCAATCCTCGCTATGAACAGATACTTGGACTCAGTAGAGCCGAGGTCCTTGGCAGGTTAGCCACAGAAGTTTATCAAGCAGACGAAGCACCTTACCTCGAGATATATTCCAGGGTGGCAATGTCCGGCAATCCTGAAAACTTTGACGCTTACTATGATCGAAGCGAGAAATTTTTCCGCATTGCGGTTTTTTCCCCGGAGAAAAACAAGTTTGCCACCCTTTTCGAGGATATTACTGAACGGAAAGCGAACGAGAAAGAGACCAGGTTGCTGACGGACATGATTGACCAGGTTCAGGATTTTATTACCGTAACTGACCTGGAAGGTTGTATCAGGTACATTAACAAAGCATGCGCCACAATGCTGGGGTGTTCCCTACAGGAGATGAGGGGACATTCAGTTGAAGAGTACGGGAAGACGCCGGAGGAAATAGCCCAGCAGCGCCGGATTATTGAACAAACCAGGGAGAGAGGATTCTGGAGAGGAGAAGTTACAAATGTAACCTCTGAAGGGAAGAGAATTGTATTGGACAGCCGGACTCTCCTGGTTCAGGATGATTCCGGCAATCCATCGGGGATGATCGGAATTTCAACCGACATAACCGAAAGGAAAATGCAGGAGAGGATACTTGAGGAAAGGGAAGCAAAATACCGAAATCTGTTCGAGGCCGCTTCAGACGGCATATATTTGGTCAGGCAGGAGGATGGAAGTCTTGCTGAAGTTAATAAAGTCGCCTGTAATATGCTGGGCAGGACCAGGGAAGAAATCCTTACATTGACAATAGGTGATATTGATCCTAATTATCCGCTTGAGGGATTTATAGAATTTTGGAAAGACCGTCCTGAAGAAGAGCCTTACATATTTGAAACTACCCACAGGAGGAAGGACGGAACCCTGCTCCCTGTTGAAGTAAGCGGAATCAAATACAGAATAGGTGACCAGGTTCTGCTATATGGCCGGGCCCGTGATATCACCGAGCGCAATAAGTCTGAAAAGAAACTCCGGGATCAGAAGGCAATGATGGCTCGTACCGAAAAAATTGCCCATGTTGGCAGCTGGGAATGGGAAATTGAAAAGGATTGTGTGACCTGGTCAGAGGAGTTGTTCAACATTTTCGGCTTGGATCCCGCTTTGGGAGCCCCTCCCTTTGCTGAGCAGTACAAGATATATCTTCCTGAAGATTTTGATAAGTTGCAGGAGGCCGTCAAGGCATGTACAGAAGAGGGCAGCCCTTACCACCTTGAACTGCGGGCTTTGAGGGCTGACGGGGAGATAATGGACTGCAATGTAAGCGGGGCGGCTGAGAAAGGGCCGGATGGAAAAATCAACCGCTTGTATGGATTTCTTCAGGATATTTCAGATCGTAAGCGTACTGAAGAGGAGAAGGAGAAACTTCAGGCCCAGTTAATTCAGGCCCAGAGATTGGAGTCAGTGGGCCGCCTGGCCGGGGGCGTCGCCCACGACTACAACAATATGCTGAGTGTGATCCTGGGATACACGGAGATGGCCTTGGAGGAAGTGACTCCTGATAAGTCTGTGCATGAGGACCTGCAGGAAATTTATAAAGCAGCGGACCGCTCCAGGGAAATTACCCGGCAGCTGCTGGCTTTTGCCCGACGCGAGACGATTGATCCCAGGATTTTGGAAATTAATGGGACTATTGAGGGAATGCTCAATATGCTGGAACGCCTGATCGGGGAGGATATAGAACTTATCTGGAAACCTGGTGAAGATATCTGGCCGGTAAAAATGGACCCCTCCCAGGCAGAGCAGGTGCTCGCGAATCTTTGCATTAACTCCAGGGATGCTATTGACGGGGTGGGAAAAATTGTTATTGAAACCGGCAATAAAACCATTGACGAATCTTATTGTAAAGAGCATATAGGGTTTTTGCCCGGAGAATTTGTAATGCTTTCGGTGAGTGATGACGGATGCGGGATGGACAGCGATACCCTTGAAAACGTGTTCGAGCCATTTTATACAACCAAGGGACTTGAAAAAGGATCAGGATTGGGCCTGGCTACCGTACACGGGATCGTCAAGCAAAATGGCGGAAATATTATTGTTTTAAGTGAGGTAGGGACGGGGACCACTTTCAAGATTTTCCTGCCCCGCTCTTCTGATGTGTCACAAAAGGAGGAATCCAGCGGGTTGGATCCTATACCGAAGGGTAAGGGCGAGAGGGTTCTGCTTGTTGAGGATGAACCTTCCATTATGAAAATGAGCAAGATGATACTTGATAAGCTTGGATATGTTGTCCTGGGGGCTGAAACTCCTGAGGAAGCATTGCAGCTGGCTGGGAATATTGAAGGAAGCTTAGATTTGCTGATGACTGATGTGGTCATGCCGGGGATGAACGGCCGCGATCTGGCAGATAAAGTGCAGAGTATTTTTCCAGATATTGGAATCCTGTTTATGTCTGGCTACACCGCCGAGATTATCGCCCAGAGAGGTGTAATTGAGGACAGTATGAATTTTCTGCAGAAGCCATTCTCAAAGAAAGCGCTGGCCTTAAAGGTCAGGCAGGCGCTTGATCAGTAACGGGAAGCAGCCGGCAGGAGTATACGGGGAAAAGGGCCGAGGTGTTTTAGGCACCATGAGAGCTTGAAATGGCAGGATCCTGATGAAAAAGGGGCTGATTGTTGTTTTTCAAATCCAGCTTTTACTGATCTCTGGTTTTTGCCAGGTGGTCGATATGAACGCAGAAGAGTATCTGGAAGCAAGGAAGGAAATGGTAGAGCGGCAGATCTCTGCCCGGGGAATTGCTGATAAGAGAGTCCTGGAGGCCATGGGAAGAGTGGAGCGTCACCATTTTGTCCCTGAACAGTATAGGAGTTTTGCCTATTCCGACCGGCCTCTCCCCATCGGTGAAGGCCAGACCATATCCCAGCCTTACGTCGTAGCCTTCATGACGGAAATCCTTGAACTTAAAAAAAACGAAAAAGTTCTTGAAATCGGAACAGGTTCAGGTTATCAGGCCGCTGTGCTGGCGGAGATCTGTGATAATGTCTGGACAATAGAAGTGAATGAGATCCTGGCTGAAAGAGCCAGGCGGGCTCTTGATGAAACAGGCTATTCCTCGGTACATCTCCGCTCAGGAGACGGATACCTGGGATGGGAGGAACATTCTCCTTTTAATGCCATTATTGTTACCTGTGCTCCTTCAAATGTTCCCCGGCCCCTTCAGGACCAGCTTGCTGAAGGGGGAAGGATGATTATTCCGGTGGATGCCGGATTTGCCCAGGAACTCATACTGCTCAGGAAAATTGAGGGGAAGCTGGTTCGCAGGGAGGTCCTGCCGGTAAGATTTGTGCCGATGTTAAATAAGGATGGCGTGAAGTACTAAGTGATTTTAAGAAGGAAGTTTTCACCATGAATGGTGATATTGAGAAAGAGCAGAATGACCGGGATTTTAATGTTGATGCTGATTTGATAATTGACACAGTCCCCAGCGGATTAATGGTGTTGAACCAGTCATGCCTGATCAAGCGCTGGAATCGGGCCATGGAATTGCTTTCCGGTTATTCAGCAGATGAAATGACAGGCAGGCCCTGCACGATGCTTGATTTCCGCCATCCGCAGACGGGTAAACAGTTGAATGTGGAAAGACAATGTCTGCTTACCGAAGAGCTTAGCGATTCCGGACCCCTGGAAATGGACTGTACCCTGCAGAATAAAAATGGGGAGACCGTTCCGGTTCGAAAGGTTACCAGGATTATCAGGAACCAGAATGGAAACCCGGTAGGTTTGCTAGACGTCCTCACCGACATGAGACCCCTCCGCAAACTGGAACTGGAAATCCATGAACTTAGGAAACCGGGAGCGGTATCATCTCCGGGGCGTCTAACGGGCCAGAGTTTTCTCATGAGAGAGGTGTTTGATCGAATCCGGCTTGCGGGCTCATCTGATGTTACAGTTTTTATTGAGGGCGAGACAGGTACCGGAAAGGAGCTTATAGCTGAAGCTGTCCATGAGGAGAGTCAACGGCGCGGCCGGCCCCTGGTGCGGGTGAATTGTTCAGCTCTTTCTGAAAACCTTCTGGAGAGCGAATTGTTTGGACATGTCCGGGGTGCTTTTACCGGGGCGGTTAGCGATAAAACAGGGAGAATTGAAGCAGCCGAAGGAGGCACACTGTTTCTGGACGAAATTGGTGATGTCAGTCCCATGATCCAGCTGAAGCTTTTGCGGCTATTGCAGGAACATGAGTACGAAAGAGTGGGAGAGTCAGTTACCAGAAAAGCAGATATTAGAATTATTGCCGCGACGCACCGCAATTTTAAGGAGTTGGTTACGGAAGGCAGAGTCCGGGACGATTTTTATTATCGCATCCATGTTTTTTCGATACCAGTACCCCCCCTGCGTGAACGAAGGGAAGATATTCCCCTTCTTTGCGAGGTTTTCATTAATAAGATGAATACGAGCACTGGCAAAGCGATTAACTGTCTGCTTGGCGAGGCTCGAGATGCTCTTCTGGAATACTGTTGGCCGGGTAACGTCAGGGAATTGGAAAATGCGATAGAACATGCATTCGTCACTTGTCCTGATCATTGTATCAGGCTGGAGGACCTTCCTTTTGAGGTCAGGACGAACGGCCGGGAGGATTCCGACTGCCGATTTAGAGGGGGGAAAGGACGGTCTTCAAAATCCTGTGCGGGGAAGCTCACGAAAGAGTTGCTGCTTTCCACCCTGCAAAGCTGCAACTGGAACAGGTCTGAGGCCGCGCGCATTCTTGGAATTGATCGGACTACCGTATGGCGCAGGCTGAAACAATGGAAAATTCAGCCGCCGGATTAATTGAGGTATCAAGGATTCCAGTCAGGAGATGCTTCATCCTCAGCCGATATTCTTTGCGAAGGCCCGTCGCTATTTAACCACTTTTAAATCTGGGGTGAGCCTCCTGGTTTTTCTGGAGGAAGCAACGAGGATTGACGCCGCGGGATATATGGATAACCCGCGGCGGCAGATACGTCAATCCAACTATTCCGCGCGGGAACCGGCGGTATTATTAAAACTGTCTAGAGCATTTTCACTAGCTTCCACGATAGCATTCCGGGCCGGGAAGAAACTTTGCCACGGCTGGGCGCTGTAGCTTAGTTTGGAGAGTTGTTTTAATGTAAGCCGGTTCTGGATCGCCAGGGAAATCACATCAATTTTGTCAGTCGCGGAGAGCCCGCTTATAACCTGAGCTCCAATGATCTTCAGATCTCTGGCATCTGCAACGATTTTTACTTTCAAATTGTCGGCACCCGGCATCATTGGGAACAGGGTTGTAGTCTCTCCAGTACCGGTTACAGTTTCGAAACCCCTTTGCTTTGCCAATTCCTCGGTAAATCCGGTGGATCCAATGCGAAGATCCCAGGCACAGGTGGCGGCCCCATTGACAAATCCCGGATATTCGTCGCTTTCACCGGCTATCACCCGGGCACATGTCTTGGCCATTGGAACGGCATTGGTGGCAAGTTTTCCACCCAGAGGTTTTCCGTCAATGAGGGAAACGTAACTGCAACAGTCCCCGGCGGCAAAAATTCCGGCCAGATTGGTTCTCATTCGGTTATCCACAATAATGCCATCGTTATCAATGTCCAGGCCCTGGCCTGTGAACAGCTCAACATCAGGCTTCATTCCAGTTGAAAAACAGACAAAGTCATTATCCGGATTCAGTTCGATGCTTTCGCCGCCAGACGTGTTTATCCTTTTAGCATTTATTCCATTTGTTTCAATTTCAGTGACCCTGGTGGATAGCATCAGGTTGACCCCGTTTTTTCTTATTACGTTGTGGATGGCCACGGCCATCTCCTCATCGACCATTGAGGGCAGGACCCGGGGAGCCATTTCCAGCAGGTATGTTTCCAGGCCAAGTGATTTGTATGCCTGAGCCTGCTCAATTCCGATGGCTCCGGCCCCTATGACTACTGCTTTTTTGGCTTTCTTGACACCCTTAATCAGGGCTTCCATGTCTTTCTGGGTTTTTACTGTATAAATATTTCTGGCATGCGAACCCGGAATGGGAGGGATTACCGGAGAAGCGCCGGTCGCCAGGAAAATGAACCCCGCGGAGTATTCATCTCCGGCATCATCCACCACCTTTTTGCGCTTAAGATCAACTTTTACTGCTTTCCGCTGTATAAGGTTGATACCTACATCGGTGACAAGTTCGTCCTGCTTGAATACTTTTTCCGGTTTAAAGAGACCTTCAATAGCATAGGGGATTGCACAATAAACCATGGAGTGGGGCTCTGGTCGGAGCATGGTGATCCGGGTTTCAGGTTTAAGCTGTTTGAGCTTTCTGGCAAAAGTAATTCCCGCCGGACCGCCCCCGATTATCACAACGTCTGTTTCTGTTTTCATCTTCCAACTCTTTCTGTTGTCCTGATTTCAGGTTTTGGACCGATCAGGATTCCTTCAGCAATTGCTGCAGTTTATTGAGTATCAGTTTTTCTTCCCGGGCTACTTTACCCATTGTTGTTCCGATAATATTTCCGAAAAACATTTTACTCATGAGACCTATATTCATTTTTGAAATATAGACTTCTCCGGACATGGTTTCATAGAGGGCCCAGGCACAGGGCATCATCGCTCCCATGTGATGAAATCTGTCTACAATCCGGTTGGCGTATTCTGCTTTACAGACGAAAAAGATTTTCTTTTTTGACAGATTCTCAAAGTAATGAGTTTTGGCAACCGTTTCATGAAAATCCCAGTCAGGAAGAGGATGTCCCCACCCAGGAACGCTCGTAAGGGCTTCTCCTATTTTGGAGCATACTTTTTCGAAGGGGGCATCAATCTTTATGGCAGTTATCATGTGATTGCGCATGGTATAGGCAATCAGGGCTGTTACCGACAGAGCTCCTGCCAGGATACTGATAAATACAATCATCTCTATATTCCTTATGATATGGAGCAGCGGTTCACCAACGCGCACCCGGACTGCCCCGGTGTGTATTACTAATTTTGAAAAACCCAGGTTGGTTATTTATGAAGGGCCTATAGGGCCCGGGAAGCATCATGAAGCCTGCTCTACGAGCAGGAGCCGCCAACGGATCAGGTTGGCGCGGATGGAAACGATCCGCTTCCCCCGCCGCGAGTGGAGCCAGAGGTGCTGAAGGAGGAAACCTGTTTCTCCGGTTTTTCAGCCCCACACTCCGGGCAAACCGGAGGGGCCTGGGTTGATGACAGGACTATGTGGTCAAAGGTTTTTTGGCATTCTCTGCATTTATATTCGAATATTGGCATTTTTTGTCTTTCAATATGCATCAGGGCATTTGGCGATTAATCAGATTGAACCGGAACCTTTAGAGGGTAGGTCAACCTGGATCGACAGGGTCACTTTACAGTTTAGCGATTTGGAAACCGGACAAGATTTTTCAGCTTTTTCAATGGCGGAATAGACCGTGTCGATTTCCTCGGCGTTTGCGACGGAAACACTGACCGCGACGGAGACCTCAGTAAAAGCTAATCCGGATGCGGTTTTTTCCATTACAGCAGCAGCATTGCTCAGGTAGGAAAGGGGTTTGATTCCGGCTTTTTCTAAAAAAAACAGGGAAGTGGTCATCATACAACTGGCGACCGCTCCCGCAAGAAGATCTTCGGGTGACCAAGTGTTCTGCGGCCCCCCGAATTCCGGGGGAGTGGCTACCTTTATATCAGGATTGCCCCTGGCGTGCAGTCGTCCCTGCTTACCGGATTCCCATGCTACGGTTGTTTCGTATTTCCACATATGCCCTCCTTTTATAGTGACTGGTTGATCGCGGATATGAGCTGCATCTCAGAGTGTACTCCTATCATCTGCTCTGTCACCAGACCATCTTTTAAGATCATGATGGTAGGTATAGACTGGATACAGTATTGGAGTGCGATTTGTTTAGATTCGTCAACATTAACCTTCGCCACCCGGACCCTGCCTTTGATTTTCCTTGCTACCTGTTCGATTATTGTTCCCTGCATCAGACAGGGGCGGCACCAGGGGGCCCAGAAATCGATAAGTGTTACGCCTGAGGCTACAGCTTCTGAAAAATTTCCATCATTTAACGCGATTACATTAGAGGACATACTATTAACCTTTCCTGATCCGGGCTTGTTTTCCTACACTCTCCTTTTAAGCAATTTGGAGTCCAGAGAATTTATTAATCGAAAAAGAAAATAATATAGTTTATTAAGAACTTGATAAATTGGGATAAATTTAATATAGGAGCATGATAATATTTGATCCGGATCGGTGAGCAATCTTTGGGAGAGGTGTTGCAATGCGTTGCACGCAACGTTAAACACTGTTGCATGCAACCATGAGCGGGAGCTTGGATCCGGGGCAAACCTTATGAGTATTCAGGGGTGGTCCAAGCTCAGTCAGGGGCTTGGCCCGCATAGCTTCACGGGTTTCCGCAGGCAGTACTTATGTATCCGCCATCGCAGCAGTCAGTTGGTCGGGAATGCGGCATAGGGGAGAAAGCGGAAAATAGTAATAATGTTTTTCAAAAAAAGGCAATAGCCAGACTTGAGTGCTGACGGGAGTTCATTCAGATACAGGTCTAAATGTGAACAGGGGCCTTGGTGATGATTCCCATTCAAATTTGGTTCGGACCGGTTCCAGCTGTTTCCTGAGTATTTGAAGGGGATTTCCCATATTCACTGTTCTGGCTGTTGCGTCAATTAATCCCAGGTTAAATCCTGTGAAGATTCCCCCTGGTTATAAAGTTTCTTCAAGAGCTGAAATGAGCTGAGCTTCCGACTGCAGACCGATCAGCTGATTTGCAACCTCCCCTTCCTTGAATATCATCAGGGTAGGGATTGATTGAATCCTGTATTTCATCGCAATCTGCATGGATTCGTCAACATTAACTTTCGCGACCTGGGCTTTTCCTTTCATTTTTTCCGCTACCTGGTCGACTATGGGGCCCTGCATCATACAGGGGCCGCACCAGGATGCCCAGAAATCTACCAGGGTCACCCCGGCTGCAATGGATTCGTCAAAATTATTATCGGTTAATTCAATTACACTGTCAGCCATCTTTTTATGCCTTTCTAAATCTTGTTGATCGGTTTCGTTATTATCCCTATACGCAAAAATGCCCAAGAGGTCTCCGAAAAATTCTCTATTTCCTTGAAATGATTTTTAAAAACCTGACAAAAATGAATAAATTTGATTTTAAAAAAAGGTGTATATCTAACAAACCCGGATTAAACAGGAACTCCCGGCTAACGGATTTGGCAGTGTTTCCCGCTTTAATGGGCAGTCAGCAAAGCAGGCTGCGGTAATTCGATTCAGGGCTTGAATAACCGTATGTAAAGCAGATGCCGGCCGGGGAACTCTTTTTTAGAGGAGAATTTTTCAAGATTGAGGACGGATTCGAAAAGTAGTAATAAGTATATAACTACTGTATAGTTATTCGTTCAATTATGGGATCTTCCGACAGGGTGGAAATCCTGTCAGGTCGCTCTCCGAAGGAGTAGATCCGGCGATAACCTGAGTTTCATAATTTCAGTTTGAACCCCGATAGAGTTATGGAGATGGAAAGAGTTTTAGGCGGCGGTATTAAACCCCCTCTTCTGATGTTTGATTTTGATGGAGTTATCTGCAATTCCCTGGACGCGCTTTTACCTGAAGTAGAAATGATTTTTAAGGAAATCGACTTTAAGGGATTGAAAACAAGGGAGGAGTTGATGGCGGTACTGGACGGGAATGTATTCCTTAAGCTGGCCGCTGCGGGGTTTCCCCTTGGCAAGATGAAATGGCTGAGCAAGAGGTTTAAGCCCCATTTGGAGAATGTATACCAGAGGATTAATCCCTTTCCGGGTATTGTTGAAGTCATTAACGGCTGCTCTGAATCTGGTCCGGTTTACATCATTACCGGGAACCGGGCCGGTACAGTAGCCGAGTTCTGTTCCAGGCACGGAATCAAGGGTATCCGGGAAATTGTCGGCTCTGATATTGAACGCAGTAAAGCAAAAAGCATCAAGAGAATAAGAAAGCTTCATCGGGACCGCGTTCCCTACTACATAGGAGATACCCTGGGAGACATGCGGGAAGCAGGCAAGGCCAGGGTCAAGAGAATTGGGGCCGCCTGGGGATGGCATGGGCGTGAACGGCTTTCCCGGGGAAACCCCGAATATATTGTAGATAATCCCGAGGCCCTTAAAGAATTGTTTATGGGTCTGGTTTCAGCCGGCAATGAACACAGGAGTGGAAATCGGCTGGAGAGGATACAAACAGGCCTTAGATCCTGGTGGGGAAAGTAGCACTGTGAATATATACTCCTTAATGCTTGTTGGGTATCTTCTGGCCCTGGTATTCATTGGGATTTTAGGGATTCGGAAGGTCTCCACCCAGGAGGATTTTTCAGTCGCGGGGCGCTCACTGAATACGTTTGTACTGTTTGGAACCATGCTGGCAACCTGGATAGGCACCGGCAGTATTTTCGGAAATGCCGAGAAAACATACGAGGTGGGGATCGCTGCCTTTATCATTCCGACCGGGGCCCTGGTCGGAATAGCAATTCTCAGCCTGCTGGCCGCCCGGGCCAGGGGGCTTGAAGAAATCACCATACAGGATCTCCTTGAAATCCGTTACAACGCGGCCGCCAGGGTTTTCGGCGTGGTAGCCCTGGTACTCGCCTATGTGACGATTGTATCTTATCAGTACCGCGCCGCCGGTGCCGTGCTCAATCTAGTGTTTCCCGAAATCTCCTATGATTACGCTGTGATTGTTTCAGCCGCTTTCATAATAGTCTATACCGCGGTTGCCGGAATGATATCCATCGCCAGGATCGGACTAATCCAGGGGATAACAATCATAGCCGGAATCCTTATAACCCTGCCGGTGTTTTTCAGCCGGGCTGGAGGGCTGGAGGGTATGGCCGCCAGTCTGGAAGCGTCCCATTTTGATTTTTTCGGGCCAATCGGCCTGGTTGAAGCCGTGGGACTTGCCCTCCCGGCCATGCTCCTGGTATTGGGTGATGCCAATATGTACCAGAGATTTTTTTCCGCGCGCACTGCCGGAACCGCGCGAAAGGCAATTCTCTGGACTCTTGGGGGGGTTACCGTAATGGAATTGGCCATAATCGTTACCGCGTGGATAGCCAGTTCCCTGGAACCTGACCTGGAAATCCCCGGAAGGGTTATTGCCTACGCTGCTCGAGATTTCCTCCCGCCTGTTTTAGGCGCCATGCTGCTGACAACAATTATGGCCATAGTGCTTTCAACCGCCGGCAGTTACCTGCTCTCGCCGTCAACCGCTCTGGTGAGGGATATTTACCAGAGATTCCTGAATCCCGGGGCATCAGAGAGAAGCCTGGTAATCCTGCTGCGGATCGTTGTGATCTGTTCCGGGATCGCAGCCTATTGGCTGGCCACACTTTCTGAAGAATTTCTCTCCGTGGCACTTTTGGCCTATACCATATACGGGGCTGCTATTACTCCGGCCCTGATAGCTTCTTTTTTCTGGCGGAGAGCCACCGGGAAAGGCGCGGTAGCTTCGATTCTCTCCGGGGTCCTGGTAACGCTTATCTGGAAATGGCAGGGCCCGGCTGCTGTTGACGCGGTAATTCCGGCAATAGCAGTCTCTGTACTGGCCCTGGTTATTGTATCTCTGCTTGACAGTCCTCCTCCGGAGGAGAAGGTGAAGCCCTTTTTCAAGTAAAGGGAGAGTTTTAATTCGTATTTCTTATCAGCTGATTGATGCGCTGCATGTACATCCTGCCTGACCGCGTTATGCTCTTTTGGTCTCCTCGACGTACCGTCAAGTACGATTGTGAGGCCCTCTGGCGCAATCCCTGGCAGGCCGTGGGGCGGGCCGGGGCAGTACTCCGGGGAAAAAGCCTTTTTTTACAAATCCACTTTTTTGAAAGTGAAGCTATGCCTGTGTTCAGGGGTCGGGCCAAAACGCTGCAGAGCCTCGCGGTGTTCCCGTGTGGGATAACCTTTATGCCTGGCGAAGCCGTATTCCGGGTACCTTTTATCCATTTCAAGCATGATAAAGTCCCTGTGGGTTTTGGCCAGGATAGACGCGGCTGCGATGGTGAATGATTTGGAATCGCCCTGATTTATGGAGGTCTGGGGCAGGATGACGGATTTGAGTTCCCGGGCATCGATAAGCAGGTGTTCTGGAGAGGGATCCAGTTTTTTTACGGCCCGGCGCATGGCAAGCAGGGAGGCCTGATATATATTGATTTTGTCTATTTCGCCGGGAGATGCCAGTGCTGTAGCCCAGGAAACAGCGCGTTTTTTGATTTCACGAGCCAATTTTTCGCGTCGAGCCGGGGACAGTTTTTTTGAATCGTTCACCCCGGGAATTGTTAAACCGGGGGGGAAGATTACTGCCGCGGCAACTACCGGGCCGGCCAGCGGCCCTGCCCCGGCCTCGTCTGTGCCCCCGATTCTTGTAATTCCACTGTCCCAGAGACTTTGTTCATAATGACAAAGCGTTTCAAGCCGTGAATGCTCCCGGGCCGTCGCGGCAATCACCCGCCGGATCCTTCCGGCCAGGGAACGCACTCCGGATCTGTGATCATTTTCCATATACAGCAGGCTTTCTTCAGGGAGCAGCTGTTCCCTGCCTTTGACCGCGGCAGAAAGACCGGATACCGTAGCGCTCCGTATAAACTCAAATGTCAGCATGGGTCCACAGGTTTTCGGGATCAGGCCGCTCACTTCCAGTCTCCTCTGTTCAATCTTTGAAGATCAGGCATCCAAAGGCATCTGGGACATGAAAGTCTGGCTGTTCAGTCAATGTGGGCTGCCAGCACATATAATAGCGGGAAGGATCCTTCCCCAGGGCCAACAGCAAATTGATCCTCCAGATATCCCCGGATTCAGGCATTCTGAAAGATTCGGCCGCTGCCATGGCCTGGAACGGAAGTTCTATTACCGCATTCCAGCGAAGGGAGTCTTCTTCCAATTCAGACCGGGCTTTCATTCCGGAGTCCCAGGTGAAATCAACCTCTTTCCAAGGTTTGATTATGTGGGCCGCCAGAAACTGGGAGAGAGGGCTTACTTCATACTCGAAATATCCGGGGCAGCCATCTGGTTTCATAAATACTTCCGCTACATCATAATCCCAAAGGCCTTCTACTGAACGGTCCCGGGGATAATCCGGATTCACATGAAGTTTTTCATAGCGGCAGCTGAAGCGGAAAAAAATTGAGTCATGGTTCCATAGGGAAACAACAGAAGCATTTACTTGGGGTCCGGATGTCTGCGGTTTAAGCCCATTCCAGAGACGGGAAATTGAGGCCGGTTGATCCTGGTTTTTCCAGTCTTCAGAGGATGGAGACAGCAGTTTTTCGGTTACACTAGTTGTTTTATTGGAAAAAATACAATTTTCAGGCATAACTGAGATTATAGTTCAATCGGGGTCGTGGCGACAGTTTTTCATCCCTGCGAAACTGAAATCCAGGCACTCCGGGGAGCGGGTTTAAGCAGCGAAAAAGGTAGAAGATTCAAAGATGATCAGCGTACTGTTTCCCTTCGGACAGAGTTAAAACTCGCAGGGAGAACGAATAGTTATTATAATTATTAACCGTGAAACATAAACAGGTTGGAATATTAGGGTTGGGCAGATTCGGAAAGATGGTCTACAGGTACCTGAAGCCTGTAGCGGAAATCCGGGTGTACGACAGGGATCCTGGCGTGACCGCCGGATTGCCGGAAGCAGCCGAATTTGAGCGGGTTGCTTCTTCAGATATAGTTATTCTTTCGGTCCCGATTTCGGAAATGGAGAGCGCCTGCAAGGCGATGCTGCCTCATATAAGGAAAGGACAAATCCTGGTGGACACCTGCAGTGTCAAGACCAAACCTCTGGACATGATGCAGAAGATGTTCCCTCCTGATGTGAGGATTCTCGGAACCCATCCGCTGTTTGGCCCGGACAGTGGTAAAGATGGAATTGCCGGCTTCAAGATTGTAGTCTGTCCAGTCAGGATTGAAGAAGATGAATACCAGGCCGCGGTGAGCCTGCTGCAGGATCTTGATCTGGTTGTTGTCGAAGCAACACCTGAAGAACACGACCGCCAGATAGCCCAGACCCAGGCGATTTTCCACCTGATAGCCCAGGCAATGAAGGATCTGGGGTGGGGTGTTAAAGCGATTTCCACACCTGGACCGGACACTTTTTACCGACTTGTAAAAACCGTCCAGCAGGATACAAGTCAGCTGTTTCAGGATATGGCGAAAGAGAATCCTTTTGCCGCGGAATATCGGCGGAAATTCATGAAAACCCTGGAAGAACTGGATAGGGACCTCAAACGTGACAGAGATTGAGGAAACAGGTTTGCTGTCACGGGATGCCCGGCAAGAGCAAGCCGGGGTAAAACCAGGCGGATCGTCTGGCCCGCACTGTTTTGCGGAGAGAGGGCCCTGACCTGACATTAAAATTATGGAAAAACAGATAGTAGAGATTCTGAAAGCAATTGGAGAGGACCCGGACCGCGAGGGACTGGTTGACACTCCAGCCCGTTTTGATAAAGCCTTCCGTTATTTAACCAGCGGTTATGACAAGGATGTCGGCGAAATCCTTAATGATGCCTTGTTTACTGTTGAATATGACGAAATGGTTATAGTCAAGGACATCGATGTCTACAGTTTATGCGAACATCATCTTATGCCTTTCTTCGGAAAAGCCCATGTGGGATATGTTCCCAGGGGAAAGGTTATAGGGCTGAGCAAAATTCCCCGCATGGTTGATGTTTTTGCCAGGAGGCTCCAGGTACAGGAGCGGCTGACCCAGCAGATTGCGCAAACCATCCAGGACACTATTGATCCCAAAGGGGTGGCTGTTGTCCTTGAATGTCAGCACCTATGCGTAATGATGAGGGGTGTGGAGAAACAGAACGCGGGGATGGTAACCTCTTCGATGCTGGGTTACTTCAGGAAAGACCAGCGGTGCCGCAACGAGTTTTTGAACCTGATCAGATCGAAATAGTGAGAACATGCGAAAACCCTTAATTCCGGTCCTGTTCTGCTTTCTGGCAGGCTGGACATTTTTTTTAGCCTGTCCCCTGGCTGCTGCCGGACCCGCGGCCCAGACCAGATTCTCGGTAGATGTGAATCTGGTAACACTGCGTTTCACTGTGCGGAATGAGGCCGGCGACTTTATGAACACCCTGGATGCCAGCGATTTTACTGTTTCAGAAAATGGCCGAAATCAGGAAATAGGCATTTTTGAAAAACCCAGGAGCATGGCCCAGCCAACCGGCACAACCTGGCTGGCTTTTCTCCTGGACGTCAGCGGGAGCACACTGGCTACGCGGAGCGAGGAGATAGTCGCTGCCCGCAGCTTCTTTGAAAATATTCGAGACACGGTGATGGTAGGAGTCTATGGGTTCACCGACGAGCTGATAGTTTTCCAGGATTTTACCGAAGACAGTTCAGAGGTTCTGGATGCTTTTTCCGAGGCAGACAGGCACAAGGGCAAGACCGCCATATACAAGGCCTCATCCCAACTTCTTTCAGAAATGAACCGCCGGGCTCTGCCGGGAGACCGGAAGGTCATTATCGTTCTTTCAGACGGAATGGATGATGAATTCAGGAGAAGCCGGGCTACTTCAGCCCTGGCCAAGGATAGCAACGCCATATTTTATACTGTCTGGATTCCTTCAGCAGAATTCATTTATTCAGGTCCGGCCGCCGCTGATGATGAAAAGATCCAGGCCGACAGAACCCGGAAGAGGGAGGCCTATTCCGACCTGTCAATAACCACCGGCGGAAGGCATTTTGGGGGATTTGAAGCCATACTTGATTTTGATGATGTGATGGCCCAGATTAACGATGAGGTCTTTGGGAATCTTTATACCGTCGGATATTATTCCGATTTGAGCAGCAGGCGCAAACAAGACCGGAGGATCAACCTGAACTTTTCAGGCAGCAGCTATGAGGGCTGGAGAATCAGGGGAATATATCAGAACCTTCCTGATCTTGTTCAGTCGAAAAAGCAGTTTATTGAAGCTCTGTTCGACAGCGGCGTGTCCCAGCCTTTAACCGGCCGGATAACATCTTTCAGGGATTTTGGAGCGGAAGTTGATCTGCGAAAAGCCACCCTTGACGGGGATATGGCCGCGGTACCCTTCAGGATCAAGATAAGCCCTTTCACCATCCGCCTGAACAGTAAAGGGAATATTGATACCCAGTTTGGATATGTGGGACTCCTGAGTGATGAAAGCGGAGAGGAAGTCCTCAGGTTGAGAGGCATATTCAGCGTCAAGCTGACAAAAAACCAGATTATGGACGACGGCAGGGGTATTTTGTACAACGGGACATTCAGGGTTCCCCCGGGACGTTATTTTTTCAGGCTCGCCGTTATTCGGATACCCTCCTGGGAGATGACAGTCGTGGACAAGATCCTCCAGATTGCCGGTCCGGGCAGAAAGTATTAGTTTCCATATTTTCAGTATGGCCCGGCGCGCCTGCATATGACGCGGTTTGTTAATGATGCCGGAGAAGAATGGCAACAGGCCGACTCTCAATTTTTAGATTTATTCCGGAAGCGGTGAAAAAACCAGGCAGCGGGTAATTCCGGCCAGGTCGGGGTGTGACGCTGTCATGACCCATCCATTTTTCCGGCCCAGGTCTTCCAGGATTCCGGCCTGTCCAGAACCTATTTCAAGCAGCAGGTATCCTTTCGGCTTTATTAATTTATGCATTTCAGGAAAGATTCTCCTGAAGCATTCAAATCCGCTGCTGCCGCTGAAAACAGCCTTTTCAGGTTCATGCAGGCGGACGGAAGGATCCACCTGACCGGATTCGGAAAAGCCCACATAGGGAGGGTTGGATACAATAAAATCAAATTGACAGTCGGGAGACAGGCCGGAGCCAAGGTCTGAAAGGAAAAAGGCGGGGACTGAGTCATGATCCAGCAGCAGTTCCGCGTTCATCCGGGCAGTTGTGACAGCGGCAGGCGCGATATCAGTGGCAATAATCCGAAGCTGCGGGTTTTCAGCCGAGAGGGTCACAGCTATACAGCCGCTCCCGGTGCCGATATCAAGAACCCGGACTGGCTCGGGTCCGGGTTCGTGGTCACCGCAGAGCGCCAGGCAGGTTTCAACCAGCAATTCAGTTTCCGGTCGGGGGATCAATACCCCCGGATTCACTATGAAGTCTCTCCCGTAAAATTCCTGGGAGCCTCTAATATACTGTATGGGGTAGTGTTTTTTACGGAGCAGGATCCAGGATTTGTAGAGGCGAAAAGCCTCCCGGGTTATTGTTAATTCAGGATGGGCAAACAGGGAGGTGCGGTCTGAGTCCAGGGCCAGGGCCAGCAGGGTTTCGGCATCAAGCCGGGGGGATTTGTTATCGGGGGAGGTCAGCTCCCTGGTTCCCCAGGTGAGGGCCATCCCTACGGTCCAGGCGTTATTCATAATTAATCCCAAAAGGTTTTCACGTCATATTCCAGATGGATTCAGGGGATATTATACCCGGGTTAACCCGGCCAATGATGAGGGAAAAAGGCGGAATTCAACCAGCCTGGATTTCTTTCAGGGCTTCAGTTTGATAATGGCCGATCAAGGCATCGATAATTTCATCGAGGTTGCCCTCGATTATGGAGTCGAGCCGGTGCAGGGTGAGGCCTATGCGGTGGTCAGTGACCCGGTTCTGGGGGAAATTATAGGTCCTGATTTTTTCGCTTCTGTCGCCGGATCCCACCATGGATTTACGATTTTCAGCGATTTCACTCTGCTGTTCCCTCAAGGCTCTTTCATAAAGGCGGGAGCGCAGCACTTTCATGGCTTTTGCCTTATTCTTGATCTGGGATTTTTCGTCCTGGCAGGTAACTACTTCCCCGGTCGGAAGATGAGTTATTCTTATTGCGGAATAGGTAGTATTGACGGATTGTCCGCCGGGCCCTGAGGAGCAGTAGGTGTCAATCCGGATTTCTTCGGCACTTATCTTGATTTCCACATCATCAACTTCAGGAAGGACAGCCACTGTAATGGCTGATGTGTGCACCCGGCCCTGGGTCTCAGTATCTGGAACCCGCTGAACCCTTTGCACTCCGCTTTCCCAGCGCATTCTGGAATATACATGGTTTCCGCTTATGGTTGCCACGATCTCTTTGATCCCGCCGACGCTCGAGTAGTTGGAAGACATTATTTCGGTTTTCCATTTATGTGATTCAGCGTACCGGGTATACATCCTGAAGATATCCTGGGCAAAGAGGGTAGCCTCATCACCCCCGGTTCCGGCACGGATTTCAAGGATCACATTTCGTTCATCGTTTGGATCTTTGGGCAGGAGCAACAGGCGCAAGTCGTCATTCCGCTGTTCAAGCTCTTTTTCAAGCTGGCCCAGTTCTTCACGGGCCATTTCAGCCATTTCGGGATCCTGCTCCCCCTCCAGGAGTTCCTTTGTATTCTCAAGGTTCCTCTGGGTTTTCTGATAGGCGTGAAAAGCTTCAACTATTTCGCCCAGTTCAGAATGCACGCGGGCGACTTTCTGCAGGCGCACAGGATCCGAAATTACTTCCGGATCGCTGAGCTCCTGAGAAATCTCGTTATATCTTTCTTCAACAGCTTTGAGCTTTTCAAGCATTGGGGTATGTCAGGGATGTTCAGGCGGCAGGGCAAGTTGTGAAAAATCTAAAATTTAAACAATTTTTCCGAACTTGCGCTGGAAGCGTTCAACCCGGCCGGCGGTATCGATGAATTTCTGCTTGCCGGTAAAGAACGGATGGCAGCTTGAACAGATATCCAGCCTAAGGTCGGATTTCAGAGTAGTCCTGGTCTCCCATTCAGCACCGCAGGCACAGGAAACTTTTCTTGTTTTATATTCGGGATGAATTCCTTTTTTCATAACAGGATAACCTCGTTTTATAACAGTTACAGGTGTTAATCACCTGATGGGTAAAATCATATACTATCTGTCAATTGAGGGGGTATTCTACCAGAGCGGGCCTCTCAAAGTCGAACTCAGGGTAAAAATAGTACAAAGCTGACCATCTAACCCTTGACAAGTCTTTACTTTTAAAGGTATAAGTATGCCTTCAAAGATTCTGCCCCTGGGAGGAATTAAGCAACTCGTTTCTATTATTGAAGCTCGATTTTAAAATATTTATTTAATTAACAATAAAAAAGCATGAATTTTCGGGATCCTCCCCGAAAATGTACGTCTCTCTACCAATTACCATATTTATTGTTTGAGAAACAGTAATTCAATATGTCGGAGCTCATGGGAAATCAGGTTGCCTTCCTTTCATCGGACAGGATTAAATTTTAACGGAGGTTTTTTATTAATGACTCAAGACAGAGTTAAGGATGTAGCGGAGACAACTGCTCCCGCTGAAACAGTTAAGCCGGAGATCGAAGTTCTGGAATCAGTAGATTTTGAAGAACTGCTCAAGGAACACGATACCGGGAAAAATGATTTCGTCGAAGGCGAAGTTGTAAAAGGGAAGGTGCTGAAAGTTTCGGACTCCCTGGTGGTTATTGATGTCGGATTTAAATCCGAGGGAGTCGTAGCCGTCAATGAATTCAAAAACAGTGAAGGAGTTACAGAGGTCACTGTCGGTGATGAGGTAGATGTTCTCCTGGAAAGCATTGAAAACGATGGGAGCATAACTCTTTCCCGTGAAAAAGCTGAAAGGATGAAAATCTGGGATTCAATTGAGGCTGCTCATGATGAACAGACTATCCTTAAAGGCCGGGTTCTCGAGCGGATCAAGGGTGGTCTTGCTGTTGATATAGGGGTGCGCGCTTTTCTTCCTGGATCTCAGGTAGACATGCATCCCGTCAGGAACCTTGACAGTTTCAAAGGCGAGGACATAGAAGTAAGGGTTATCAAGGTCAATAAGCGGCGCGGAAACATAGTACTTTCCAGAAAATCTGTTCTTGAAGAAGAGTTTTATAAGAAGAAGGAAGAGACCCTCAGGAATCTGGAAGAAGGCTCCATAGTAAATGGAATCATAAAGAACATTACTGATTATGGTGCCTTTGTTGACCTGGGTGGAATTGACGGGCTTCTGCATATCACCGATTTATCATGGGGACGGGTCAATCATCCTTCTGATATTTTCAAGCTTGGTGATGAGGTTGAAGTTAAGATCCTGAAGTTTGACCGCCTCGAGGAGAAGGTTTCACTCGGATACAAGCAGATGAGCGGTGATCCATGGCTTACTGCCGAAGAGCGCTATGGACAGAATTCCCGGGTCAATGCCAAGGTAGTTTCTGTTACTGACTACGGCGCGTTCGTTGAACTTGAAGCAGGCGTTGAAGGGCTGATCCATATTTCTGAAATGAGCTGGAACAGGAGACTGAAACATCCTTCCCGTATCGTAGAAGTTGGGGATGAAGTTGAGGTTGAAGTTCTTGAAGTTGACGCTGAAAACCGCCGGATTTCCCTGGGCATGAAGCAGACCGAGCCCAATCCCTGGGATCAGGTTGAAGAAACCTACGCCATAAACGCTGTTGTTTCCGGCACGGTCCGCAACCTTACCGATTTCGGTGCTTTTGTCGAAGTTGAAGAGGGCGTTGAAGGGCTTGTTCATGTTTCTGATCTGAGCTGGACCAAAAAGGTTAAACATCCTTCCGAAATCCTCCAGAAGGGACAGGAAGTTGAAGCCGTTGTCTTGAGTGTGGATGGTGACAACCAAAGGCTTTCACTGGGAATCAAGCAGCTTCAGCCCGATTTGTGGGAAACATTTTTCGCGAACAAACAGATCGGTGATATTGTTAAAGGTAAGATCATCAGGGTGACCAGTTTCGGTGCTTTTGTCGAGATAGAAGAAGGCATAGAGGGCTTATGCCACGTTTCTGAGCTGAGCACAAAACGTATTGAAAATCCTGAAGAAGAATTCAAGGCAGGGCAGGAACTGGATTTCAAAATAATCAAATTGAATCTTCTTGAAAGAAAGATTGGATTATCTATCCGAGCCCTTACTGAGGAGGTAGAGCCTGAGGAACGCTGGACTTACACTCCCGAGGTAGCCACAACCTCTATTGGAGAATTGGCCGGAGATAAATTCAGTGAACTGAAGCGAAGGGCTGAAAAGGGAAAAGGAGAAACTGAAGATGACGAAAGCTGAATTAGTCAATAGAGTTTCAAAAAGAACCGATTTGAACAAACGAGATGCCGAAGTGATGGTTCAGACCGTTCTGGACAGTATCATTGAGTCTCTCCAGAATGGAGACAAGGTGGAACTTCGGGGTTTCGGCAGTTTCAGGCTTAGGGAACGGGCGCCCCGCATTGGACGCAATCCCAAAACAGGGGAAAAAGTGAACGTTCCTTCCAAGAGGGTTCCTTACTTCAAACCCGGAAAAGACCTGAAATCACTGATTAATTCCTAAATCCTGTTTTCAGGAAATTCAGAAGCGGGCCGCCTTTTCAGCCGGCCCGCACTCTATTCCAAAAAAGCGGCACCGGTACGGCTGGAAATTTTTTGTGAAGAGGAAAATATCAACCGGATAATTTCCCGCCAGCCTGGCCCCGGGTTCGCTTCATCCGTTCTTGAATATAACAATGGAAAATTTATGGACGCCCTGGCGTTTCCATTACATAAGCTCTTCAAATCCCCCAGACGGCTGTGTTTTCTGCCGAATCCTGGCCAGCGAACCAGACAAGGATCCTGAAAACCTGATCCTGCACAGGGGCAAACACTGCTTCGTCATCCTTAATCGCTTCCCTTATACTTCAGGTCATTTAATGGTTGTCGCCTACCGCCATATCAGCAGCCTTTCAGAAGCTGATACCCAAGAGCTGCAGGAGATAATGCTGATGGCCCGACGATGTGAAAAAATCCTGCAGGGTATTTATAATCCTGAGGGTTTCAATATCGGAATCAATCTTGGAAAATGTGCCGGAGCCGGTGTGGAAAGTCACCTGCATCTGCATGTGATTCCAAGATGGATCGGAGATTCGAATTTTGTCGCTGTATCCGGACAAACAAGGATCATTCCGGAGCTTTTAGAAGACACCTTTAATAAGGTTTCTGAAGGCTTCGAAAATACTTAAAACCGACCAAAACGGCCAAATCTTATTTTCTGAGTGCTTCTTTCCAGCCTTTTTTTATCCCCCGAACCGGATCTGCTTAATTAGCAGATATTTGAGGGGAAATCTCCAGGATAGCCTCCGGAAAATTTTTTTTCACACCTAATCCTTTTGTTTGCGGGCATAGAGGGAGAAGAGTGAAAAAACTTTCACGGGCGTATAGAAACTCTCCTGGCAACGTGATAATTTTGATCCTTCCGACGACCAAGATTTTCTCCGGTTGTTCGAAGCGGGAAAACATAGTTTTCTTGTGGAAAACCGTGTGGAAAAAAGATCCTTTATCGGGAGGGATTGTCGAGTAAGTCCTTTATATATAATTAGTAATGCTGTGGATTATAGTCAGTGCAAAGCCATTCTTTCATTTGGATTAAAGTTTTAGGAAAAGTCAGACAGAAGGTCGATCCCAGGGTATACGATATCTATTTTATGCCCACGTCTTCAAAGAAGGTAGACGACAGTGTAAAGGTTCTCGAGATATCCGTTCCGAATACCCATTTCAGAAACTGGTTGAACCAGAATTACAGGAAGGTCCTGAAGGAAGCCCTTGAGGAAGCCGGCTACAGAGAGTACACCATAGACTTCGTCGTTGATTCGGATGAAGGCCGGCCCGATTCTTCAATATCCAGAGCTTCAGCCTGGACATCCGCGGGTAAAAAGACCACCAGGTTAGGAAAACCGGCTGGCTCGGCTGTATACAATTTCGACTCTTTTATTGTGGGCGAATCAAACCGCTTTGCCCATGCCGCGGCCATGGCTGTGGCTGAGCGCCCATCCTGTGCCTATAATCCCCTTGTAATTTATGGCAGCACCGGCCTGGGCAAGACCCACCTGATGAGGGCAGTCGGGAATCACATCTGCGACAATTTCCCGCAGATGAGAGTCAGGTGTATCTCTTCAGAAACCTTTGTCAATGAATTTACTCATTCCACCAGTAAGGGAAAAGGTGTTCAGTTCAGGGAGAAATACCGGAATATAGACATACTGATGATCGACGACATACAGTTCCTGGCAAATAAGGTTAAAACCCAGGAAGAGTTCTTCCATATGTTCAATTCCCTGTACGATGATCAGAAACAGATAGTTGTCACCAGTGACGCTCCCCCCAAAAAGATAGAAGGACTTGAAGCCCGCATATACAGCCGTTTTGAATGGGGATTACTGGCAGACATCCAGCCTCCGGAACTTGATACCCGGATTCGGATTTTACAAAAGAAGGCCATTGCCTCCGGCATAGATCTCCCTGTAGAAGTTGCTGAATATATTGGCCGGGGGGTCAAATCGAATGTGAGGGAACTGGAAGGCGCCTTGTTGAGACTTATTGCTTACAGCCGGCTCTCCGGCGAGAGCATCAACATGCAGCTGGGCCGCAAAGCGCTGGGTCAGATGATCGAGGAAGACAGCCGCGCAGTGTCAATTGATACAATTCAGAAAACTGTAGCCGAGAGGTTTTCCCTTAAGATATCGGAATTGAAATCAAAGAATAATTCCCGGAGAATAGCCGAACCCAGGCAGATTGCCATGTTTCTCTGCAAGGAAATGACCGAGAATTCCCTTTCCCAGATAGGCAAACGATTTGGGGGGAAACACCACACGACGGTTTTGCATGCTGTGCGTAAAATAGATGATCAGGTTCGAAAGGATTTTAATACAAGAAGCCTGCTGGAGCGCCTGAAAGTTGACCTTATGTAGGGGGATAAGCCCGAACTGCTATGTTCATATCCGAGTTGTATACTGAAAGATGACCCAATCAGTCGGATCGAGAGGAATTTATGGACGTTTTAATAAATAAGAATGTTTTGTTGAAAGAACTTCAGTATGTACAGGGTGTAGTTGAGCGGAAGACAACCGTGCCGATTCTGGCCAATCTTCTGCTTGAGGCGGAAGGATCCCGCCTGATGGTTACAGCCACAGATCTGGATGTAACCTTCCAGTGTTCCTGTGAAGCTCAGATCAATGATCCGGGGGCCATTACTGTTCCAGCCAGAAAGTTCTTTGATATAGTCCGGCTGCTTCCGGATGATGCGGATGTGCACCTGAAGGAAATTGTCTCCAATTCAACTGAATGGATGGAAGTGCTTTGCCAGCGTTCACGGTTCAAGGTGTCAAGCCTGGCCAGGGAATCTTTCCCTGATGTGCCTGATTTCGAACAGGACAGCATCAGCCTTCCCTCTAAGGCCCTGTCTTTCATGATCTCCCGCTGCATCTATGCCATTACCCATGAAGAGTCCAGATATACCCTGAACGGAGCTCTGATGATTGTCAATCCTGCCGGGATTGCTTTTGTCACCACTGATGGCCATCGGCTTGTCCTGGTGGAACATGACGTCGCCCTTGAAGGCATCGAGGAAGAGGTTCGGGTGCTAATACCCAAGAAAACCCTGATCGAGCTCAGCAGGCTTTCCCAGGATGCTGAAGGGGGGCTTGTAAGTTTCGCAAGTACTGAAAACCATATTTTCTTCAAGGTGAATGACCGTAAACTGGTTTCAAGGGTGCTGACCGGCCAGTTCCCCAACTATGAGATGGTCATTCCCAAGGATTGCGCTCATGATATTGGGGTTAATACAGCAGAATTCGCCGATGGGCTGAAAAGAACATCAATTATGGCTGATGAGGAGTCAAAGGCTGTACTGTTTGATATTCGCGAAGGCCAGATGGAAATAACCGCTGTCTCCGCCGACTACGGGGAAGCCAAGGACTTCATCCCGGCTGAATTTGAAGGAGAGGGTTTTCAGATTGGCTTTAACGCCCAGTACATCCTGGATTTCCTGACCGGCCTGAGCAGTGATAAAGTGATACTGAAATTGAACGACCAGAAAAAACAGGGTCTGTTTGTCCCTGCGGATCTTGAGAATTTCAGGCTGCAGTATGTCGTGATGCCTTTGAAAAGCTGACCTCACTGCCGGCACGGACTGAGAATGGAGCATACCTTCCCCGGCTTGTGAAGGTATGCTTTTTCCCCGGGGCTTCCCGGAAAGCTGAATTATCTCCTGCTTCCTTCCTCGAAATTTTTTAAAGCGGCAGGAATGAACGGCAATTTTCACAAATTCAGGAGTGCCTGGGCACGGGACAACGCCCGGAAACATTCACCCCTCACCTGGTTTGTGGAGATTGGCCTCTACCTGCCGGATCCTGATCGATCACCTAAGTTCTTCGCAAGGTTCTCCTCTCAAGCTGTACTCTTTGGAAAAGCCGGGAAATCCAGGCTTTCTTCCCTGTGCCATCAGGAAACTGCGGTCCTGGGAAGAGGGTAAAAGGACTGCCGGTAAGAAGGGGGTTTTGAAGCTGTGAGAATCCTTTTGCCTGAACCTGTGACAGTTCCGTTTATATCGGCCTAATATGGTATAATTTAATACTATATAGAGGCCAGATAGAGACCAGGAAAAACCAGAGAAATCTTGAATAAATTCTATTCCATAAGAACGTTAATCTTCATCAATTAATTCATTAGCCTTTCACGCCCGGATTATCATCGGCAGGGGCATTTATATAAAAAATATGGACAATACTGAAAGAACTACAAAGAGTACTTCCCCATCAGAATATAACGCCAGTAACATCAAAGTTCTTGAGGGCCTGGAAGCAGTCCGCAAAAGACCGGCGATGTATATCGGCTCCACGGCATCCCCGGGGCTGCATCATCTTGTGTATGAGGCGGTGGATAATTCCGTTGACGAAGCCATGGCTGGTTACTGCCAGAATATCAAGCTGAAGATCAGCATGGATAATTCTGTAACCGTTATTGACGACGGCAGGGGAATCCCGGTGGATTTGCATGTCAAGAAGGGAATATCAGCTGCCGAAGTGGTTATGACGGTTTTGCATGCCGGCGGCAAGTTTGATAATGACACCTATAAGGTATCCGGCGGTCTTCATGGTGTGGGGATATCGGTTGTCAATGCCCTTTCATCCAGGCTTGACCTGGAGATATGGCGGGATGGAAAGGTATATACCCAGAGTTATGAAAGAGGCAAGCCTGTTACGCCTTTCAAGCAGACCGGTAAGACCAAGAAGAGGGGAACCAGGATTACCTTCCTGCCGGATGACCAGATTTTTGAGGTGCACGAATTCAATTATGACATCCTTGCACAGCGCCTAAGGGAACTCGCGTATCTGAATCCCGGACTGAATATCTCGATTGAAGACCTGCGGGATGAAAGAGAGCAGACCTTTCTATACGAAGGCGGGATAGTCGATTTCGTAAGTGACCTGAATCGGAACCGTAATGTCCTGAGTGACACGCCTATACTGCTCAAGGGAGAGAAGGACAATATAACTGCTGATGTAGCTCTGCAGTATAACGACGGTTATGCCGAGACCATGTTTTCCTTTGCCAATACAATCAACACAGTTGAAGGCGGAACCCATTTGGTGGGTTTCAAAGCCGCCCTCACAAGGACCCTGAATTCCTACGCTGCTGAAAGTGGAATGACCAAGGATTTAAAGCAGAATCTAAGCGGAGACGATGTTCGCGAAGGATTAACCGCCGTGATCAATATCAAGCTGCCTGATCCGCAATTTGAAGGTCAAACCAAGGCAAAGCTGGGCAACGGGGAAGTAAAGGGTTTGGTAGAGAATATATGCAATGAGCAGCTAAGCCTGTATTTTGAGCAGCATCCGACGGAAGCCAGGAAGATAATTGAAAAGGCCATGGATGCCTCCCGGGCCAGGGAGGCTGCCAGGAAAGCCCGTGACCTGACCCGGCGCAAGGGGGCTCTGGAAAGCAGTGCCTTGCCGGGAAAACTGGCTGACTGCCAGGAGCGGGACCCCGCCCTGTCGGAACTGTTTATCGTTGAGGGTGATTCCGCCGGAGGTTCCGCAAAACAGGGACGGGACAGGAAAACCCAGGCTGTTCTTCCCCTTAAAGGGAAGATTCTCAATGTTGAAAAAGCACGTTTTGACAAGATGCTTGGCAATGAAGAGATTGCCACAATGATTTCCGCCCTGGGAACCAGTATCGGCCAGGATGATTTTTCGCTGGAAAAGCTCCGCTACCACAAGGTGATTATTATGACTGACGCGGATGTGGACGGAAGCCATATCCGAACCCTTATGCTGACTTTTTTCTACCGCCAGATGATTGATTTGATCAGGCAGGGGCATGTGTATATTGCCCAGCCTCCACTGTACCGGGTCCAGGCGGGACGAAATGAACAATACCTGCACAGTGAAAAAGCCCTTACTTCTTTCCTTCTCGAAAGAGCCCTGGCAAATGTTGAGGTTTATCTTTCCGCGCTCGATGAAGTCATTGAAGGTGAAGCCCTCGGAGAAGCCATGAACAGCTTGATGGATTACGGCCGGCTTTTTGACAAGCTTGCCCGTAAATCAGGAGGGGCTAATGTGCTTGAGGTTCTGCTGAAGGTTTTCCCGGAATCCATTTTAATCGGTAAAGATGCCCTCAAGAATTTTCTCGCTGACGCGGGGAGCCTGGAGGTGCTCAAGAAAGAAATGGAAACACAGGGACTTGAAACAACCCCCCATTATGACGAGGAACACAGCCTTCATGGTGCCTGGGTCAAAAATGGCGAGGGCAGTGAACCGGTTCTTCTGGGGCTGGAATTCCTGGACTCCGCCGAATGGCGGCAGATAGTTAGGCTCTACCAGAAAATCAAGGCGTTCAACAATACCGAAATTATTATCAGGGAAAAAGAAAACGAAACCAGGGTTGGGACTATCCAGGAAATGTTAGACCATATCGAAGCCGCCGGAAAAAAGAACCTCGCTATTCAGAGGTATAAGGGGCTCGGAGAAATGAATCCCATACAGCTTTGGGAAACCACAATGAATCCTGAAAGTAGAACCCTGCTCCGGGTGGATATTGCAGACGCTATCGAAACAGATGAAATCTTCACAATACTCATGGGTGATCAGGTGGAACCCCGGCGAAATTTTATTGAAGTCAATGCCCTGAATGTTAAGAATCTCGATATCTAAATAATAAAGATAAAGTCAGGCTCCGAACGAAAAAATGGAAAATATAAATCCAAGTCAAACAAACTCTATAAATATTGAAGAAGAAATGAAGTCGTCCTATCTGGATTATGCCATGTCCGTAATTATCGGACGGGCGCTTCCGGATGTCAGGGATGGTCTTAAACCTGTTCATAGGCGGGTACTCTACGCCATGAGCGAGTTAAATAACGTCTATAACAAGCCGCACAAGAAGTCAGCGAGAATTGTTGGAGAGGTTATAGGTAAATATCATCCCCATGGCGATTCCGCGGTCTACGATACCATTGTAAGGTTAGCCCAGGATTTTTCCATGCGCGTGCCTCTTGTCGATGGGCAGGGTAATTTTGGTTCCATAGACGGAGATTCCCCGGCTGCAATGAGGTATACCGAGGTTCGCATGTCCCGGGTAGCCGGAGAACTGCTCACCGACCTGGACAAGGATACCGTAGACTTTCAGCCCAATTATGATGATTCCCTTTCGGAGCCCGTTGTTCTTCCTACCCGGGTTCCCAACCTTCTGGTTAATGGTACTTCAGGTATTGCCGTTGGAATGGCTACCAACATACCTCCCCATAACCTGGGAGAGGTAATCGACGCGCTTCTCCTGATGCTTGAGAATCCTTCAGTTTCCCTGCCTGAATTAATGGAAGTCATGCCCGGTCCCGATTTTCCGACGGCAGGGATGATTTGCGGAAACAGCGGCATTGTGCAAGCCTATGACAGCGGCCGGGGTGTTATCAGGATAAGAGCCAAACTAAGGGTTGAGCCGGTGGGCAAGGACCGTGAAGCCCTTATAGTCGAAGAACTGCCCTACCAGGTGAATAAAGCCAGGCTGATTGTCAATATCGCGAAACTGGTTAATGACAAGAAAATTACGGGAATCAGTGACCTGAGGGATGAATCCTCCAGGGAAGGTATCCGTATTGTTATAGAGCTCAAAAGAGGAGAGTCTTCAGAAGTTGTAGAGAACAATCTCTACAAAATGACGGCGATGCAGACCTCCTTCGGGATCAACCTGCTGGCAATAGTCGATGGACAGCCCAAGGTTATGTCCCTGAGTGAGATTTTGTCTCATTTCATTGCTCACCGCCGTGAGGTTATCCGGAGACGCACGGTATTCGAACTCGCCAAGGCTGAACGGAGGGCCCATATACTGGAGGGGCTCAAGGTCGCCCTCGACAACCTGGACAAAGTTATTTCCCTTATAAGGGGATCCTCATCGCCAGGTGATGCTAAAGAGGCATTGATCACCGCCCTGGAATTTACCGAGGTCCAGGCCCAGGCGATTCTTGAAATGAGGCTCCAGCGTCTTACCGCCCTGGAAAGGGATAAGATCCTGGAAGAATACAGGGAAATTTTGAAGCTGATTGAAAGCTTAAAAGAAATCCTGGATAGCGAACAGGTTCTCAAGGAAGTTATTAAGAGTGAACTGGAGGAGATCAGGAACAGCTACGCCACGGAACGTCTCTCGGAAATCAGGGAGTGGATGGGCGACTTCATGATGGAAGACCTGATTCCTGAAGAACAGGTAGTAATAACCGCAACCAGGAATCGTTTCATCAAGCGCACTTCCCTGGATGAATATCGGAGCCAGGCCCGGGGAGGAAAAGGCCGCAGAGGAATGACAACCCGGACAGAAGAGGACGCTATCGAGTACCTGTTTACAGCTTCGACTCACAGTTATTTGTTGGTGTTCACAAATAAAGGCCGGATGTACTGGCTCAAGGTTTACAAGATTCCAAGTGTAGGAGCTGCCGGCAAGGGCCGTTCCATTGTGAACCTGTTGAACCTGGCTGAAGACGAGCTGGTTGCCGATCTTCTGGCTGTCAGTGATTTTGATCCGGAAAGTTTTGTCGTTACGGTTTCCCGAAAGGGCTACATAAAGAAAACCGGCCTTGAAGCGTTTTCAAGGCCGCGCACTTCCGGAATAATCGCCTGTGCCGTTGATGAAGGGGATGACCTGCTCAGGGTGGAACTCACCGGAGGGGAAAGCGACATAATCCTCTGCACCCTCAAGGGAAAGGCTATACGCTTTTCGGAATCAGACATAAGGGCCATGGGAAGGACCGCCCGCGGAGTCAAGGGAATCAGTCTTCGAAAAGGTGACGAGCTTGTCAGTATGTGCGTAACCGGCCAGGATCAGGCCGACCTGCTTTCGGTGACCGAACATGGCTACGGAAAACGTACTGACCTTGACGCTTTCCGTTCCCAGAGACGAGGCGGACAGGGAGTAATCAATATCAGCACAAGTGAGAGAAACGGGAACTGTGTTGCCAATGTCCTGACAGAAGATGGGGATGAGATTATCCTTATTACTGAAAAGGGAAAGATAATCCGAATAGATACCGGGACTATCAGGCGCACCGCCTCCCGAAGTGCCCAGGGGGTAAAGCTTATCGGAGTGGATAGTGACGACAGGGTGGCTGACCTGTCCCTGATTGAACCGGAAGAGGTTGTCGATGGGAATGAAGAGGAAATATAGCCTGGCGGTGGTTTTTTCCATCCTGATTTTTGGCGTGTCCTCCCTGGTTTTTGTGAAAAAAGAGAATGAGGTGCAGGCCCGGTTTGACCGGGCCCGCGAAGTTTGGCGGAATGAAGAGTATTTTGAGGCCGCACAACTGTTCCTGGAGCTTGTGGAAAAATATCCCCGCAGCCGGCTTGCCGACGATGCGCTGTGGGAAGTTGCGACAACTTACTACCTGAATCTCTATGACATTCCTACCGCTATAGATTTTTTCCAGAAACTTACCAGGGAATATCCCGGTTCTCCTATGGCGCCGGAGGCCCACAAGTACCTGGCTGAAATCTTTGACAAGGATCTCAATGAACCCTCCTCTGCCGTACTCCACTGGAACGCTGCCCTGGATTACGATCTCCCCGAAGAAGAAGAGAATGAAATTCGTATCTGGATGGGGGATGCCCTTTTTAATAAAGGTGAGATTAATGAAGCTTCCGAGCAGTATGCCCTGGTCAGGGGAGGGGCTTCGAGCGAAGAGCAGGTCTGTCAGGCCCTCCTCAGGACCGGTATTGTTTTCCAGGTTAAAAAACAGTATGAGGAATCTATTGAGGTTTTCGGGGAAATGATTGAAAATGAGGCCTGTCGAGACCTGGTGCTCCAGGCGAAATTTTTATTAATTGAAAGTTATGAAGCAGAAGATCGGCTGAATGAAGCCATTGCGGTAGCTGAAAGTATTTCAGAAACAGAGGTTTCTGGTGAAAAAAAGATAGAAATACTGGACCGGCTGATGGAAAAGAGGCAATATTATAATCTAGAACAATGGAACAAATAGAAAAACTGGCCAGACTGGTCAACATGGAGCCCCTGTTAGTAGTCATAATCGGCATTGGGATCATCCTGATCTTGTTCGGACTGGTTGCTTTTATCTCTGCCAGGCGAAGAAAGCGGATATCCAGGGCAAAGGAAAAAGCCCTGAATAAAGCAGGAAACCTGGAACAAACCGTCTCCACCAGTAGAAAGGTAAATGAATCATTTGCCGCTATCCTTACGGCCTGCCAAGCCCTGCCTGAGGGAGAAGCCTTTCTGAAAAAGGAGGAGGTGGCGTCAGCTATCAGGGAGCTGGACAAAACGCTTCGTCCCGTCCCGGCACCGGCCAGCAAGAAAAAGAAAAAAACCAGAGATCTCTCCCTGGTTGATTATTCTGTCCAGGCCGCGGCTCTTCCTTCCGGTGAATCCGCCCGGAAATCAATGGTGAGAATTATCCGGGCCCTCTATATGGACCAGGCTTTGTACACCGCGTTGCAGAAAGATTATTCCGGGGAATTGAAGAAAGCCGCGGAATCCTTGACAGAGTGACTGGTGATTCGTTAAAATTCCGACTTCAGTTTTTAAAGATAACAGAATTAAGGGAGTAATACCTTGGCTAGTGTATATGTACAGGACGGAGAATCACTGGAAAGCGCACTTAGGCGTTTCAAGAGAAAAGTGCAGCAGGAAGACATCATTCGTGAGGCCAAAAAGCATGCTTTTTTCGTGAAGCCAGGTGAAAAGCGCCGCCTGAAACAGGCTCTCGCTATCAAGAGGGCCCGTAAAAAACAGGTGCGTTTTCCCTAAATAGATTCTTTATAGAGAAAAAATACCCGGAATTCCCGCGTTGGAATACCGGGTTTTTTTGTGCCTGATAACTGAACGTCATTTATTGCCCGCATTGAATAATATTGGAGTGGAAATCCCTCACCCGGTGAGAAATCCGGACTTGACTCTCCAGGACTTCATTCAAGTTTCATGCCGCGGTTCTTTCCAACTGCTTTTGCTAAGGCTACAATAAACCAGAGCAGTATCCGGAAGAGGCAGAGATATGCGGGGAGATTTACATGAGCAGTTGGATTGGGATCATAGGAATATTATTAATCATCGGGCTGGGAGTTCTGTTATCCAGGGACCGCAAGGCAATAGCCTGGAAAACCGTATTGGCGGGGATCGCGATACAGCTGGTTATGGCTTTCCTGGTACTCAAATGGAATGCCGGACAGCTGGTTCTGAAAGCTGTTTCAGACTTTGTGGTGAATATCATTGGATATACAGATGAGGGTTCCAATTTCCTTTTCGGCTGGCTTGTTGATACCACTGACCAGAACAGATACGTTTTTGCCTTTCGGGTCCTGCCGATAGTCATTTTTCTTTCTTCCCTTTTTTCAGCCTTGTATTTTTTGAGGATTATGCCCTGGATAGTGAAGATGTTTGCCCGTTTCCTGACGCGGCTTATGGGGGTGAGCGGTGCGGAATCCCTGGCAGCCGCGGCGAACGTTTTCATGGGGCAGACAGAGGCTCCAATCCTGGTTGCCCCCTATATTTCGAAAATGACTTTTTCGGAGCTGATGGCGATGATGACCGGAGGAATGGCAACGGTTTCCGGTGCGGTACTGGGAGGGTATATAGCTCTGGGCATTAATCCTGAATACCTGATCACGGCCAGCATCATGGCTGCCCCGGCTTCCCTGGTTATGGCCAAACTCCTGATTCCTGAAACCGGCAAAGCCCTGACTGCCGGGAGGGTTGAACTGGAGATAAAAGATGAAAGCGTCAATATTGTTGACGCCCTCTCCCGCGGAGCAACCCAGGGTCTTAAACTGGCCTTGAATGTCGCGGCTATGCTCATAGCTTTCATAGCGGTAGTGGCTCTTCTTAATGGAATTCTGGGAATGATTTGCGACTGGGTTGGGCTTTCATCCCTGCTGGGAACAGAGATAACTTTTGAAAAGATCCTGGGTTTCTTGTTTGCCCCCCTGGCCTTTTTGCTGGGGGTTCCCTGGTCGGAAGCTTCCCAGGTTGGACATCTTCTCGGGGTGAAGCTGGTCTTGAATGAGTTTATAGCTTATGTGGACCTGGCTGAAATCAAGGCGTCACTGAGTCCCAGGGCGGAAGTGATTGCCACCTATGCCTTATGCGGCTTTGCCAATATCTCAAGTGTCGGGGTACAGATAGGGGGGATAGGCGCCCTGGCTCCAGACCGGAGGGCAGATCTTGCCAGGCTCGGGTTTCGTGCGCTGCTTGCCGGTTTCGGAGCGAGCATGATAACAGCCGCCCTGGCTGGCCTGCTGACCTGAAGTAAGATGGCTCCAGGATGATTGGCGAGAGGGGAATCGTTAAAGCCTTAGCTAATAGCCGATCGGATTAAAATGAAAGATTATTCAGATAAAGTAAGGGAAAGCGCGGCGTTTTTGCGAAAAAAGCTGGGTCCGGCTCCAAAGGCGGCGGTGGTCCTGGGTTCCGGTCTCGGAGAAAAGAATCCTGGATACCGGTCCTTGGAGGAAATACGGTTTGACGAAATCCCGTTTTTTCCCGGCAAGGCCCTGGCGGGGCATCAACGAATAATCAGGATCCTCAGCTGTCCGGAGAGGGTATGCTTTATGCACGGCCGCTATCATTTGTACGAAGGACTCTCCGTGCAGGAGGTTGTTTTTCCGGTCAGGGTGCTGGCTGAATGGGGCGTACAGGTATTCTTCCTTACAAATTCCGCGGCATCCCTGAGGGATGATTTTGCGGTTGGTGAATTGATGTTGATCAGGGACCATATAGGATTTTTCGTGCCGAGTCCCCTTCCCTGGCCGGGGCGGGAAGGGCAAACCAGTAGTTTTACAGATATGTCCGGCGCCTATGATGCGGAATTGAGAAGGGCTGTAGCTGAACAGGCCGGGCGTCTCGGCATGAGCATTCATGAGGGAATCTATACCTCGCTTCCCGGCCCGGCATTTGAGACGCCGGCGGAAATAGATTTGCTCCGTTCCCTGCGTACCGATGCGGTTGGAATGTCAACAATTCCCGAGGTTATAGCCTTGAGGAATCTGGATAAAAGAGTGGCCGCAGTATCATGCCTGACTAATTATGGGGCTGGCATGAAACCGGAGATTTTGTCCCATTCCGACGTTGTGAAAATGGCTTCACAATGCAGTTCCGGAATGATGAAGCTGCTGATGGAGGTTATTCGGGAAACGGCTCTGTTCTGATGGGTGGCTGCCGACGGCTGTTTGTGGTAGTTTGCGGCCAGAAAATGTTATAATTCAAGCTGTTTACGGATTGTTTAATTAGCTGCAGAAACCCGGGATGATCATCCCGGGGTTTTCATTATAAAGAAACAAGCTAAATAGGTGAAAACTTGTTATTTCGCCTTATAGATTTATTTAAACTCGAAGGGAGTGGAAATTAATGGGAAAGGAAAAAAATTCTTTCAAATATCCCGGTACCCCTATGGCCATGGATGGGACGGAAGCCGCTGTACGCATGGAATCTGCAGGCAGCGAAGCCGGCGGAGTCTATCCTATTACTCCGGCCAGTAATATGGGCGAGGGATTTGCTGCTTCAGCTGCCGCTGCTGCGCCGAATGCTTTCGGTAGAAGACTGGTGTTTTTTGAACCTGAAGGAGAGCATGCTGCCGCGGCCGTAACCGCTGGTATGAGTCTTGTTGGCCTGAGATCGGCCAATTTTTCAGCTGGACAGGGTATTGCCTACATGCATGAATCCCTTTACGCCGCTGTTGGTAAAAGGCTTACCTATGTACTGAATATGGCATGCAGGGCCATGACCAAACATTCACTTAACATTCACTGCGGACATGATGACTATCATTCTGTTGACGATACAGGTTTCTTCCAGCTTTTTGCCAAGAACGTGCAGGAAGTTGCCGACATCAACCTGATAACTCACCGCATCGCGGAATTAACCCTGAATCCCGGTATCTGCGCTCAGGATGGATTTCTGACGAGTCACGCTATTGAATCCCTGATTCTTCCTGAAGTGGATCTGGTAAGGGAATACCTGGGCGATCCTTCAGACATCATTGAATGTCCGACACCTGCCCAGAAAATGGTTTTTGGTGAAACCAGGCGCCGGGTGCCTGAACTTTTTGATGTAGATTATCCGGCCATGCTTGGAACCGTTCAGAACCAGGATTCTTATGCCCAGGGCGTTGCCGCCCAGAGACCGTTCTTTTTTGATCATATCCAGGAAATGGCTGATGTAGCTTTTGAAGAATACTACAAGCTGACCGGACGGAAATATGCCCGGGCCACCGGATATAAACTGGAAGACGCTGAGTATGTTTTCGTCGGACAGGGTTCAGTTATCTGGAATCTTGAAGCGGTTTGTGATTATCTGCGAGAGACCGAAGGAATGAAAGTCGGTGTTCTCAACGTAACCATGTTCCGTCCTTTCCCAAGTGACCTGGTATCCAGCATGCTTCGCGGCAAGAAAGCCGCTACTGTGCTGGAACGTGTTGACCAGCCTCTGGCCAGCGACGCTCCCCTGCTCAGGGAAGTTCGCGGCGCGGTTCAGAAAGCTCAGGAAAACCACAGGGCCGGAAACGGATCCCAGCCTTATCCTGGTGTAGATTCATATGGCTACGAAGAAGCTCCCGATTTCTATTCCGGATGTTTTGGGCTTGGAAGCCGTGATACCCAGGCCGGCGATTACCTGGCAGCGGCCAGGAATATGGTCACCGGTAAGGGCCGCCGTTTCTTCTACCTCGGCATGGATTTCATAAGAAACAATCCGATTAAAAAACTTGGTGAACTCCAGGATGAGATTGAAAAAGGATATCCTGAAGTTAAAGCCCTGGCACTTGAACCGGAAGAAAACAAGAACCTTCTCCCCAAAGACACCATGTCTATTCGTATCCATTCAGTTGGAGGATGGGGGGCTATCACCACAGGTAAGAACATGGCCATGACCATTTCCGACCTGCTGGGAATGAAAGTAAAAGCCAACCCTAAATATGGATCAGAGAAAAAGGGTCAGCCCACTACTTTCTATGCTTCCCTTTCCAGGGAAGATATCAGGATGAACTGCGACCTCAAGTTCGTGGATGCTGTTCTTTCTCCTGACCCGAATGTATTCCGTCATTCCAATCCCCTGGCTGGATTGGCAAAGGGTGGAGTTTTTATCATCCAGAGCACGCTAAATGAAGCAGAACTCTGGGATGCCACTCCTGACTGGGCCAAGAAAACCATTGAAGAAAATGAACTCAAGGTTTACTTTATCGATGCCTTTGCCATTGCCAAGAGTGAAGCCCCTACTACTGAACTTCAGTTCCGTATGCAGGGAGCCGCCTTCCAGGGTGCTTTCTTCGCGGTATCTCCCTTGATGGCCAAGGAAAAGCTTACCCGTGAACCTCTGTTCGAGGCAATTACCAAACAGCTTAATAAAAAGTTCCTCCGCAAGGGAGCCAAGGTTGTTGAAAGTAATGTAAGGGTAATTACACGCGGATATGATGAAGTAAAAGAACTTGATTACAAGAAGCTTGAAAAGCACAAGGCTGATCTTGTTGACCTGGATACTGCTGTAACCGGCCTGGCTCCTGAAAATGTAGCACCCGGAGTCGGCGACAGGCAGAGATTTTTTGACCAGGTTTACGATTTGTACCGCAAAGGACAGGAACCTATTGCTGATCCTTTTGCCGCACTCAGTGCCATGCCTGCCGCTACCGGCACATTCAGGGATATGACCGATATCCGTTTTGAAGTTCCTGAATGGAATCCTCAGAAGTGTACCGGTTGCGGTAACTGCTGGACCCAGTGTCCGGATTCCGCTATTCCCGGACTGGTTATCGAATTCGACAGGCTGATCGAGACAGCTATCAACAGCGCTGGAGCTGACAAACCCCTGACGGCAATTCCCGAGCTTGTTGATGCTCTGGCTGCCGAGAGCCGAAGCCTGATGGCTTCAGTTCCTGATGCCGTCTACGCGGATGTACTGGCGTTAGCCTATAAGAATGTCTGTAAAGAACGCGGCAAAGCCGGAAACCAGGCGGCCCTTGATGCGGAATTCGAAAAGGTCATGGGCATCATCCGTGAATTCAAAGTAGCCAAGACAGCTCCCTTCTTTGATGTCCCTGAGAAGAGGGAAGAAGGTTCCGGAGCTCTCCTGGCAGTTACAATTAATCCTTACGCATGTAAGGGCTGTAACCTTTGTGTTGATGCCTGTAATGATGGCGCGCTTACCCCGATCACCCAGGAAGAGGAAACAGTGGACTCCCTGAAAACCAATTGGGATTTCTGGAAACAGCTTCCAGATACTCCGGAGAGGTTTATACAGGTTCGTGACATCCACGAAGGTATCGGTGTCCTGAATACCATACTGTTGAAGAAAGAGAATTATTCAATGATGGTAGGCGGGGACGGTGCCTGCATGGGTTGCGGTGAGAAAACTTCAACCAGGCTGCTGATGTCCGCTATTGAAGCATCCCTCCAGCCCCACGTCACATCCTTTGTTGAGAAGTTGGATGAGCTTATAGAGAAGGTTGATTCTAAGGCAAGGCTTCTGTTTTCTGCCGATATAGACCTCTCAGGGGTTGGTGAAGGCGGCAAGGTGGATGTTTCCCTGGACAAGGAAGACAGCGCCCGGCTCAATAAACTCACAAAGCTCCTGGCTGATCTCAAGGATTTGAGCTGGAGATATAAATCAGGGCCAAGCGGCGTAGGAAGAGCCCGTCTCGGAATGACCAATTCAACTGGTTGTTCCTCGGTTTGGGCCAGTACTTATCCGTACAATCCCTATCCGTTCCCCTGGGTTAATCACCTGTTCCAGGATGCCCCCTCAATTGCCATTGGTATTTTTGAGGGACATATGCGCAAGATGGCTGATAATTTCGCGTTGGTACGCAGGGCGGAACTTGAAATCAATGATGCCTATGATTCAAATGTGCATGATCCATTCTTTGCAATGTTTGATTACAACCAGTTCACGGATGAAGAATTTCTGCTTTGTCCGCCTATCGTAGCCATGGGTGGTGACGGGGCCATGTACGACATTGGTTTCCAGAACCTTTCAAGGCTGATGGCTTCAGGCAAGCCCCTCCGTGTAGTGATCCTGGACACCCAGGTTTATTCAAACACCGGCGGACAGGCCTGTACCAGCGGATTCACCGGGCAGATTGCTGATATGTCTTATTACGGCAAGGCCGCGCATGGAAAAACTGAAGCCAGAAAGGAATTATCACTGATTTCTGTGGCTCACAGGACTTCCTACGTGCTCCAGTCATCCCAGGCTAATCCCAGCCACTTGATGGCAGGTATCCTGAGAGGCCTGGCTTCAAGAAGGCCAGCTATCTTTAACATTTATGCTCCGTGTCAGACTGAGCATGGAATCCCTGATGACGCTTCATTAAGAAACGCCAGACTGGCTCTGGAAAGCCGTGCTGTACCCTACATGGTTTATGATCCCGACGCGGGTTCCAGCCTGAGTGAAAAACTCGACCTGGACGGCAATCCGGAACTGGATCAGGATTGGCCCACTTATGAGCTTAAATATAAGGATGAAAACGGAAAGGACCAGGTAATGGAACTTCCTTTAACAATTGCTGACTGGGCTGCTACGGAAGTCCGCTTTGGCAAACATTATCAGAAAGTTAAAGGGACACCCGATACTGAACTGGTTCTTTACCATGAGTTTCTCAAGCTTTCAGCTGAAGAGGCTGAAGGCAAATCTCCTTTTATTTATGTTCTGGCATCAAAGGGACGTCTTGATAAATACATTGTTTCAGATGAACTGGTTGCCCTCGGAAGGGAAAGACTGGACTTCTGGAACGAACTTCGTGAGATGTCAGGTGACCTGATATCTGAGGAAGTAAGAGACAAGGTATCTGAGGATATTGAGGCCGAATTTGACGCGAAAATGGATGCCCTTAAGGCTGAATATGAAGCTCAGATTCTAAATCTCAAACAGACTTATCCCCAGGAAGTAGCCCGCAAAATGGCGGAAGCCTTAATGGGCCAGGGTTCTAACCTGGATAGCCTGATCAGCTCGGTTGCCAGCGTACCGGCTCCCGCGACTCCCGCGGCTCCTGCTGTGCAGCCCGTGGCCGCTCCCGCTCCCGCTCCTGCTCCTGCTCCCGCGGCGGCAGCTGCTCCAGCGGAAGACGAAGAGCCCGGAATGGCTCCCTGGATAGAGGAAGATACTTGTACTGCCTGCGGAGATTGCCTTAAAGTCAATTCCAAGCTGTTCGTATACAACGATTCAGGAAAAGCAACAATTACTGATCCCAAGAATGGATCATTCAAGGATCTGGTAGTTGCGGCTGAACGTTGTCCCTCAGGATCAATTCATCCTGGAGAACCTGTGAATAAAAAGGAAAAGAACCTGGATAAATTAGTTGCCAGGGCCGAACCTTTTAATTAAATAGCAGGTTTTTAAATTAGTTCCAAGAAAAAAGCCCCGAAACTGGCGTGTTCAGTTTCGGGGCTTTTTAGTCTATAATGCCTCCCGATCATGAGAGGCCTCAATATTCATCTGCTAATAATCATTTTTTTGAGTATCCTACCAGTATCGGCACAGCCCCAAATCAACGAAGTGGTAGTGGTTACAGCTGATCAGGAGCCAGTCGAATTTGAAAATAATTCCCGGACGGTAACTGTGCTGAACCGTGTCCAGATCGACCAGATTCCAGCATCATCTGTGACTGATCTATTGCGTTACGTATCGAGCGTGGAGGTTAAAGCTCGCGGCCCTTTTGGTGTTCAGGGTGATATTTCAGTAAGGGGATCCGGATTTGGACGGATATTGATCATGGTTAACGGCGTCAGGATGAATGACAGCCAGACAGGGCATCACAATGCCGATCTTCCCGTCTCACTTTCAGATATAGAACGCATTGAAGTCCTGCACGGAGCCAGCTCTTCCATTCATGGAGCAGATGCTTTTGGGGGAACCATAAACATCATAACCAGGGAGGCGGACAAGTCTGCTGAAGTCCGGCTTTCCGGCGGCCAGCATGGATTGGTGGACGGCTCCGCATCCGTTGGGTTTAAAACCAAAAACATCCGGCAGTCACTAGGTTTTTGGGGAAATCGTTCTTCAGGCTTTATGTATGATCGGGATTTCCGAACCCTGGGTTTCAGGTCCAGAACCTCAATCGGGAGCAGATCGGCAATAGAGATTTCCCACGTGGATAAGGATATAGGCGCTAATGGTTTTTATGGGCCGTCTCCCTCCAGGGAATGGACTAACAGTACCCTGGCTTCTTTCAAGCATCAGTTTGGAGATCCCGGGACTTTCGCCCCTTCAATGCAGGCCTTCTACCGTACCCATGGTGACAAATTCCTCTGGGATATTCGCCGTCCCGGACTTTTTGAAAATCGTCACCGCACGCATGCGGCCGGCACCAAACTGGCGGCAAGCAAGATACTGACAGAAAAAACCAGCCTGGTGTATGGAACCGAGGTTGGCGGAGACTGGATCAGGTCCAGTAATTTGGGGGACCATCAGCTTTTTCGTTCCGGACTGTTCGCCCAAATGCAGTATGCAGCTGATAATAGTTTTTCCCTGGTCGCTGGTACCCGCTGGGAATATACCTCTATGTTTGGAAACTCACTGAATCCTTCAATAAGTTCAGGCTGGTGGATTCATCCCGCGCTGAGATTCCGGGCTTCAGCCGGACATGCTTTCAGGATTCCTACCTTTACTGAACTATATTATTTTGATCCCAGACATCAGGCCAGCCCCGATCTTGATCCGGAAAAATCATGGGATACTGAAGTGGGAATTGACTGGTATCCCGCTTCTTCCTGGCTTTTTCGCGGGAACCTGTTTTACCGGTGGGAAGATGATGTCATTGACTGGGTAAGGGATTCAGCTGAGTTGAAATGGGAAACTATAAATATCAGGGAGGTTCAAGCCGGGGGGATTGAGGTCAGTCTTGCAAAATCCCTGGGAACCGGCGCGATGCTCCAGATCCAGTACAGCTATCTAGCCCTGACTACCGATGAATTTCCGGTTCTTTCCAAATATGTTTTTGATTATCCGCGACATTCTCTAACAGGTTTTTCCAGCTTTGCCCTGCCCCTGGCCGTCAATTTCTCCCAAAAGGTGGACTATAAAAAACGGGAAGATGGCCGGGATTACTGGCTGGTTGATATGCGCCTGGCCCGGGACTTTGATAAAACGACAGTGTTTGTTGAAGGGTCAAATCTTCTTAATACCCGGTACCAGGAATTACTGGGCGTTGATATGCCGGGCCGATGGATCAGGGCGGGCTTCAACTGGAAGATTTACTAGATCCGGAGACCTTCAAGCCGACAGCCAACCTGACTGCTGGGACCTTATTTCACTAACCGGTCAAGAATATGGGTGGGGAATCAAGAAAACCCACCAGTGTCTGCAAACCTGTTATTGTTAAGGTCCGGACCGGATCGACTAAAAGCATATAATAATCCCAAGAGAGTTAACACGTTAAGAAGACAGGAAAAGATTATGTGGACAATAGCAGATTTGTGCATTATTCCCATGGGTGTTGGAGTAAGTGTTTCCAGTTATGTAGCGGCATGTGAAAAGATTTTTCTGGAGTACGGGCTGGAACCTCAACTGCACGCCTACGGTACCAATGTGGAGGGAGAATGGGACACCATTATGGAAGCCCTGAAAAAATGCCACCAGGTGATACATGAAATGGGGGCACCCAGGATTTCAACCACGGTTAAGATCGGAACACGCATGGACCGCAGGCAGACCATGCAGGAGAAAATTGACAGCGTCCAGGAAAAATTAAGGGTATAGCCTCGAGTTTATTGAAACGATAGCAGTTTAACCAATTAATTGCCGGGGAATCTCCATGTCCGGGAAGATAGGACAAAGGCCCTTAATTCAATGCGTACAGTTCCCGGGCAAGGGTTTCACCTGAGAGGTTTTGGGGTTGTTCAGCAAGTAATTTCAAGGAAGTAATCTTACGGATTAATTAGGGTCGACTACGGCTGTCGCAGGGATTATACTTATTGATTATATTTGACCGGACAAAAAATTCTGGGGCGGGATTGTCCGTTTCCGGCCTTGTTTCCCATCTTGTAAAAATTGGGGAGCTCCACCTGAGGGAAAAGATGACGCCGGATTTCATGCTGCTGCTTAATCCGGACGGGCCCATAGTTTTTTGCTGACCGGCCATGAACCTGGTTTTTACCTGAATAAACAACATTAAAAATTTAAAGAAGATGAAACTATGAAACATTCAATTGCGCTGCTTTTTTGTTTAATCCTCCTGGCCGTTGCTTGCGCGCCGCAAGACACCACCCCCTGGGTAGATCTTTTCAATGGTGAAAATCTTGATGGATGGACCAGAAAAGGTGGAGAGGCTACTTATAAAATCGAGGGTGATGCAATAGTGGGGACTACTGTTCTTAACACCCCGAATACCTTTCTGTGCACAGAGAAGGAATACTCTGATTTTATCCTTGAATATGAATTTAAACTCGATGCTTCTACCAATTCCGGAGTCCAGATCCGCAGCAGCAGTTATCCTGAATACAATAATTACAGGGTTCATGGGTACCAGATTGAGATAGATCCTTCTGAACGGGCCTGGACCGGTGGAATATATGATGAGGCACGCCGGGGATGGCTCCATCCTCTTAAGGATATGCCTGAGGCACAGTCAGCCTATAAACATCTGGAGTGGAATAAAGTACGGATTGAAGCAATTGGCGATACCTTCAAGGTATGGGTTAATGATATTCCCACAGCCCACCTGATTGATGACATGGACAGCAAGGGTTTTATTGGTTTGCAGGTTCATGGAATTGGGGATAACGAAGAGAATGTAGGGATTACAATTCGCTGGAAGAATATCAGGATTGTTACAGATCAGCCCGCTCTATATGCCGCAGAAACTTCATTGCCGGCAGTAGACAATACCAACAAGCTTACCTTCAGCGAGGAAGACTGGGGATGGAAGCTTCTCTGGGATGGAAAGACCGGCAACGGCTGGAGGGGTGCCAAGATGGATGCGTTCCCTGAAGAAGGCTGGGAAATAAAGGACGGAGAGCTTACGGTGATTGATTCAGGAGGAGCTGAATCCCGTGCTGGAGGAGACATAGTTACTGTCGATAAGTACAGTGATTTCGAGCTGCGTGTGGATTTCAGGCTCACCCCGGGAGCCAACAGCGGGATAAAATATTTTGTGGATACCGGGGTAAATAAAGCTGAGGGATCAGCTATCGGTTTGGAGTACCAGGTTCTCGATGATGAACTCCATCCTGATGCAAAACTTGGCAGGAGTGAAGGAATCCGTACGATGGCAGCTCTTTATGACCTGATAAAACCGGAGAATCGGTTCCCCAAACCAATCGGAGAGTGGAATCACGCCCGGATAGTATCCAGCGGAAACCATGTTGAACATTGGTTGAATGGACGCAGGGTTCTTGAGTATGAGCGTAATACCCCTGAATTCAAGGAACTGGTCAAGGAAAGCAAATACAAGGTATGGCCGGGTTTTGGTGAGTGGGACGAAGGACATATTCTTCTCCAGGATCACGGAAACAGAGTTTCTTTTCGTAATATCAAGATTAAGGCTGACTAGGGAAGAGAGTAAATTATGTCAAATATGAAAAGGCGAGATTTTATTAAGGCGACTTCAGCGTTGGCTGTTGGGGCTGCGGCAAAGACTGTTCCGGTTTTTTCAAATCCCCTGGGGGCAAATGACCAGGTGAACCTGGCGGTTATTGGAGTCAACGGAAGAGGGAAAGCCCACACCAAGGCTACCGTATTCAGCGACAACCTCCGGGTCAGCCATGTTTGTGATGTGGACGAAGCAATCTTAAGGGAACACCTGGCCTACAGCACCACGGAACTGGGTTACACACCTGAGACTGAAACTGATTTCAGGAAGATCCTTGAAAATAAGGATGTTGATGCCATTACAATAGCCACACCGGAACACTGGCATACACCGATGGCAATAATGGCGATGCAGGCTGGCAAGCATGTATACCTTGAAAAACCCTGCAGCCATAATCCCTGGGAAAATGAAATCCTTGTAAAAGCCCAGGAAAAGTATGGAAAAGTTTGCCAGATGGGCAACCAGCAGAGATCCTCTATTTCTTCAAATACGGCAATAAAGGATATTCGCGAAGGAATTATAGGCAATGTGTACATGGGAAAAGCCTGGTACTCAAATACCCGTGGTTCGATAGGGAACGGGAAGGTGATACCCGCACCTGATCATTTGAACTGGGACCTGTGGCAAGGGCCGGCCCCCCGGGAAGACTACCGGGACAATGTGCATCCTTATAACTGGCATTGGTTCCGCACCTGGGGTACAGGGGAACTCCATAATAACGGAACACATGAAATAGATATATGCCGCTGGGCGCTGGGCGTTGACTTTCCTACCCGGGCGGTTTCAGCCGGTGGAAGGCTTCACTTCACGGATGACGACTGGGAATTTTATGATACCCAGATGGTCAGTTTCGAATTTGAACAGGGGAAAACCATTACCTGGGAAGGCAGGAGCTGTAATGGTTTGAATCACCATGGCAGGAGCAGGGGATGCACAATCCACGGAACCAAGGGTTCAATTCTTCTGGACCGCGCCGGATATATCCTTTACGACATGGACGGGAATGTCCTCAAGGAGATTAAAGAAAGCGACCCCGGCACTTCAACTTCCACGAAAGACACCACCGGGTGGGATACCCTGACCGTGTCGCATGTGAAAAATTTCGTTGCCGCGATTACGGACGGAGAAGAACTTACCGCGCCAATTGGGGATGCGTCCAAAAGCACCCTGCTCTGTCATCTCGGAAATATTTCCCAGGATGTGAAGCGGAGCCTGGATGTAGATCCGGCCAACGGACATATTCTCAATGACAGCGAAGCTGAAAAATCATGGCGCCGGACTTATGAAAAAGGATGGGAACCAAAAATATAGGGGCCTGATTTAATAACAGGAAGTAAATTATTAACCTTAAAACACCCTCCTGCTTTCCCGGGAGGGTGTTTTTTTATGCAGGGAAAGCGGATGTATACGCCAGCGCAGCGGTCAGCTGGTGAGAAACGCGGGTTAAGACTGGGCCCTCGAGAAAAGGACATCTCCGGCGGTGACAGTATGGTTCCTGCCTGAATCATCCAGCATTACAAGGAAACCATTGTCATCGAATCCTACAGCCTTACCAATAATCTCCCGATCCGCCAGGATTACCCGTATGCGGGTGCCAAGATAGGGACTTCTTCTGATGTATTTCTTTTTTATCATGGGGAAGCCCTTTTCGAGGAAATTATCGTAGCCGGCGAAGAATTTGATTGCCAGCCTATTGAGAAAAAGATCAGAATCAACCGGCGTTTCAGTTAACAGGTTCAGGGAGGTTGCAGGTTGGGAAATGGTCGACAGGGCGGATTTATCCATGTTCAGGTTAATACCCGTTCCGAGCACAATGCCTTCGAGGTACTCTCCGCGGAAGCCTGATTGGCCGAGGATGCCCCCTATTTTTTTTGTATTGACCAGGATGTCGTTTGGCCATTTCAAATCCGCGGAAATCCCGTAATTATCCATAACCTCACAGATACAGACAGAAAGGTACTGGGAAAGGGCCGCCAGCGGCAGGGATCCGTCCGGGCAGTGTTGGGGTTTCAGGATAAAACTGGCATAGATATTCCCGGGAATTTCTGAAAACCAGCTTCGGTCAAGCCTTCCCTGTCCGCGGGTTTGAATATCCGCCCTGACAATATGCCTGTCGGGCAGGGAGAGTAAATGCCGCAGGGCATATTTATTGGTGGAACTTGTTTTCCGCAGTCGCGTTGTCGTGAAATCAGGCATGATCAGGATGTTTTGATTACACAGATAACACTTCCTTTATCAAGGGTTTTTCCCGGCTTGACCATCAGTTTGGTGATGCTGCCGTCTGAAGGGGCATAAATATTGTTATTCATTTTCATTGCCTCTATAACAGCTACTACCTCACCCGTTTTGACTGAATCCTTAGCCTTTTTTTCGTACCTGATCAATATTCCAGGAAGAGGGGCGCGAATAGCAATTTCATTTTTCTTGGTATGCACGTATCCCGGGTCAGCCGTATCCACCCTGAAGCCGTCAGTCCTGGTGTGCAGGGCACTGTTTCTCTGCCTGGCTTCAGGGAACGCTTTTCTTGTCTCCGGTTTGGCCGGGGACAGGGGATCATTGACTTCCACCTTGAAATACTCACCGTCAACATAGACGTCGAACGCGCGGATAAACTCCGGCTTGGCAGGAATGCTTTCCGGGTAATCCCGTTTTTTGTTTTTATCCTTCTCCGGATTGACCTTGCGGACATTCTCTACAGCATCACCCTTTAAATAGATGATGCCCTTTTCCTTGCAGGTGGCGGCAATGAAGATGTTTTCAGGCGTAACCGGAAGCCCGTTTTCCTGCAGCATTGCTTCAGCCGCTCCGACGCCTTTAGCCGGATTTTCGTCATTTATAGCCCGTGGACTGCGGGTAGTAGCTTCAAGCCCGAGTTGCTTTTCGGCAAGGGCCACAATTTCCGGATCAGGAGGGACCGGGGTCCTGCCGAAGTAGCCCAGGACCATCTTGCCGTATCCGTCAGCTATTTTTTCCCAGGGGCCGGCCATGGTATTGTTAAAAGCCTGTTGGAAGTAAAACTGGGAGACCGGGGTTACTGAAGTGCCGAATCCGCCCCGTTTAACTACCTCAGCCATATTCTCTATAACTTCAGGATACCTGTCCAGGATTCCGTTGTCCCGCATCATCTGGGTGTTGGCGGTCAGGGCTCCGCCGGGCATGGGGGAGTCAAAAATCAGGGGTTCAACTTTTGATGCCTCCGGAAGGTCGGCATAATCCTTCATGGATTCCTTAAAGGCCTTTTCAGCTTTAACCAGCTTTTTGACGTCCAGGCCGAGATCATATTCAGAACCTTCCAGGGCGTGCATGATGACGATGATGTCAGCCTGGCAGGTTCCACCGGAACATGGAGACATGGAGCAGTCAATGGCAGTTGCCCCGGCATTCAGGGCAGCCAGTGTTGTGGCGACACTGATTCCCGCGGTCTCATGGGTGTGAAACCTGATTGGTATACTGCCTGAGAGTTTTGATCGAGCTTTTTTGACTGTATCGTATACGGTTTTCGGGGAGGTGGTTCCGGAAGCATCTTTGAAGCACAGGGAATCAAAGGGGATTTCCGCATCCAGTATGTTCTGCAGAACTCCCAAATAGAATTCAGGATCATGGGCACCGCTGAGCCCGGTAGGCAGGCCCATCATGGAAATGCATATCTCATGCTTCAGTCCGGCATTGACGATACACCTGCCGCTGAAGTCCAGATTATCGACATCATTAAGGGCGTCAAAATTTCTGATGGTGGTCATCCCGTGCTTTTTAAACAGCTCTGCATGAAGCTTAATTATGTCGCTGCTCTGTGAATCAAGACCGACAACATTAACGCCGCGAGCCAGGGTCTGCAAATTTGCCCCGGGGCCAACAGCCTCCCGGAAGGAATCCATCATGTCAAAGGCGTTTTCGTTGCAGTAAAAGAAGAGAGACTGGAAACGAGCTCCTCCTCCGGCTTCGAAGTGGGTAATTCCCGCTTCAACCGCTGCCGGAAGGGCGGGAAGAAAATCCCTGGTAAGGACGCGGGCGCCGTATACGGATTGAAAACCATCCCGGAAGGCGGTCAGCATAACATCGATTTTCTTTTTTCTCTTTTTGAAAAAAACCATATCCTGAACTAACTCCTTGATTTCCACTGGTTTCTGCTGCGGGTGTTTCTTATTCCGGCAGTTCGGCTTAAGATTTTGAACTGAAGATGAGGGGAAACATCGATTCTTCCGTTTTCCGTTTCCCCTTTGGCCCCGGCCATATGCTGAGGCTGAATTCCGAAGGGCTGCAGGAATTGCCTGTCTTGAAGGGACTGGTTCAATCTGGCGGAGAGATTCCTGTTCCTCAGGATCCATGGATGAAGCCCGGGAGTCAGGCCGTCTCCATTTCTGCCGTTCGCGGACGCCCTTTTTTCTTCGGACAGATAATAGAGAACACCGGATAGAGCCGCAGCTTTCCTTTTACTCACGAGAATTCCTTATATGTCAAAGAGGGATGTTCCCATGTTTTTTCGGCGGGAGGGTATCACTCTTGTTTTTCATCAGGTTAAGAGCCGTGATAAGTTTCATCCTGGTTTCACCAGGTTTGATCACCTCATCGATATAGCCTCTTTTAGCGGCAATATAAGGATTGCAGAGATGATCATGGTATTCCTGGATCTTCTGATTTCTCAGCGATTCAGGCTTTTTTGATTCCTGTATTTCTCTTCGGTGAATAATGTCTACCGCGCCTTCAGCACCAATAACAGCAATTTCGGCCGTCGGCCAGGCGTATACCATGTCCGCTCCGAGGTGGCGGGAACACATGGCGATATAGGCTCCTCCATAACTCTTTCTTGTAATGACGGTCAGCTTGGGCACCGTGGCTTCTGAGTAACTCCAAAGCAGTTTGGCCCCATGCCTTATGATTCCGTTCCACTCCTGATCCGCTCCCGGCAGGTATCCGGGCACATCAACAAGTGATACCAGCGGGATATTGAAAGCGTCGCAGGTCCTTACGAAACGGCTGGCTTTGTCTGAAGCGTCTATGTCCAGGCATCCGGCCAGGTACTGGGGCTGGCTGGCGATGATTCCTATGGGCATTCCATCCAGGCGGGCAAGGGCCGTGATTATATTCTCCGCATAGTACTGGTGGGATTCAAAGAATGCCCCATGGTCGACAATATTATGGATAACATCCTTCATGTTGTACCCTGTTTTTGTTTCGTCAGGAATAATCCCGTCCAGTTCAGGGCAGATGCGCAGCGGGTTATCAGTGGACGGAATAAAGGGAGGTTCTTCCATATTGTTGCCCGGGAGAAAACTCAAAAGGGTTTTGACTCCGTTCAGGGCGTCTTTTTCATCTTCACAGGCGAAATGAGCGTTACCGCTTTTTGTATTGTGAACCAGGGCTCCGCCCAGGTCCTCATGGGAGGTTTCCTCCCCGGTGACAGTCCTTATAACAGCCGGGCCGGTGATATACATGTGACTTGTCTGTTTAACCATGAACACCCAGTCAGTCATTGCCGGAGAATAGACAGCGCCTCCGGCACAAGGCCCCATGATTACACTGATCTGCGGAATGACACCTGAAAGCCGGGCGTTTCGAAAGAAGATGTTGCCGAAACCCGCGAGCGCGTCAATCCCCTCCTGGATCCGGGCTCCGCCGGAATCATTGAATCCTATTACAGGTAAACCCGCCTGGGCCGCCTTGTCCATTATCTTGCATATTTTTTTGGCGTGCATTTCACCCAAAGACCCGCCCTGGATGGTGAAGTCCTGGAAATAGGCAAATACCGGCCGGCCGTTAACAAGGCCGTGCCCGGTGATCACTCCGTCTCCGGGAATTACTTTTTTATCAAGGCCGAAATCACAGCTTCGGTGCTCAACGAAAAGGTCGATTTCGTTGAATGTTCCTTCATCAAAAAACAGATCAATCCTTTCCCGGGCGGTGAGCTTTCCCTTTTCATGCTGTTTCATCGCCTGCTGGGATCCGCTGCTGTCCAGGATCTGGGTTTGCCGTTGGGCCAGGTCAGCGATTTTTTCTTTAGAATCCCCCATAGAACCTCCAAAACGATATTTGTATCGAGCTGCAATATCTCTAAATGCCCAGTGATACACAAACTACTATTGTACCTGTGTTTTTAGATAATCAAGGTAAACTACAGAAATGATAGCGGATTAATCAACAAATTTCTGCCTTTTTTCAGGCTAAAGGATATGGCGGAAGGGAAAATCTGGAATATGGAACTGATTATGTACCAATTTTAGACCAGATACCCTTCCTGGAGCATAAAGGGCTGAGAGAAAAATCTTTTTGCCGCCCCGGGAGAAATTATCCTTCCAGCAGGACACTTGGAAGAAAAATTGGTCAATGGTCCACCTTTACGGGATAGAAAAGCCGCCTCCGGGCAGGTTGGTCCTTTTAGACCGGATGCCGGGTTTCGCCCTGCCCCATGACAATGAATTTCTGGGTGGTTAAAGACCTGACCCCCATCGGGCCATAAGCATGGAGTTTTGAAGTCGAAATGCCTATTTCCGCGCCAAGACCGAATTCTCCCCCGTCGGAGAATCGGCTGGAAGCATTCACCATGACAACAGATGAGTTGACCTTGCGGATAAATCCGGAAGCATTAACCAGGTCATTGGTGACTATAACCTCTGTATGGTTAGACCCGTACCTGAGGATATGCTCCACGGCTTCTTCCATGCCGCTGACGATTTTCACTGCCAGGGTAAGCGAAAGATATTCAGTCCCCCAATCCTCTTCAGAAGCAGGTTTTGACTCTGGGAATAATTGGCGGGTCAGGGGGCATCCGCGCAGCTCAACCCCCCTTTCGGTCATGGCCTTTCCCAGGACTGGAAGGAGCCGTTTTGCGGCTTTTTCATGTATTAGAAGTGTTTCCAGCGAATTGCAGACCCCGGGCCGGCTGGTCTTTCCGTCTATCAGTATATTTCTTGCCATTTCGGCATCTGCCGTTTCATCAGCAAACATATGACAGACGCCTTTATAATGCATTATCACCGGGATGCGGCTGTTTTCGGCAACATACCGTATCAGCCCTTCTCCCCCCCTGGGGATCACCAGGTCTATGTGTTCATCCAGGGTAAGCAGATCGGCAATGGCTTTCCGGTCATTGGTGGGCAGCAGGCTTACAGCGGATTGGGGCAGTCCCTTTTTTGCCAGAGCGGAACCCAAAGAGGAGGCTATGGCCCTGTTGGAATTGAATGCCTCCGAACCGCCCCTGAGAATTACAGAGTTTCCCGCTTTCAGGCAGAGAGCCGCGGCATCTGATGTCACATTGGGCCGGGCTTCGTAGATCATGGCAATGACCCCCAGGGGTATGCGCATTTTTCCAACCGCTATGCCGCTGGGGCGGGTAACCATTTCGCTGATCTCCCCAACCGGATCAGGAAGGGAGGCAATCTCCCTCACGGCTTCAGCCATTTTTTCGAGGCGTTCGTGATTAAGCATCAGGCGGTCAAGCATGGCGGGAGAAAGACCCTTTTCCTCTCCGGAGGTAATATCCTCTGAATTGGCGTTGAGAATTTTTTCTTCATCTGCTGCCAGTTGATCCGCAATTGCCAGCAGAACATCGGTCTTTTGACCCGAAGACAAAGCTGCGACACTCACGGACGCCCTTTGACAGTTTTCAGCCATCTGTTTTATGGTCTGGAAAGAATCAGTCATTACTATCTCCCTTTAGCGTGAATCATCAAACTCAAAAAGAATTACACGAGAACCATTTCGTCCCGGTGAACTACAGCATTGCTGTTTTTGCCGGGCAGGATCTCGTTGACCTTTCGGCTGCTCAGGCCCATGATTTTATTAAGATCGGAACTGTTATAACGGACCAGGCCCCGGGCAATTCTCTGCCCTTCTTCATTCTGGATTTCGATAGCGTCACCGCTGCTGAAGGTTCCGGTAAGGCCGACGATGCCGGAGGCCAGAAGCGAGGCACCCCGTTCAATCAGTACATCAGCAGCTCCGCTGTCTACAGATATAGTTCCGCAGCTGCGCAGAACATGAAGCATCCAATGCCGTTTGGCACTCATTTTTTCAGTCCTGCCATGGAAAATTGTTCCTACAAGGCGGTCCCGCAGGAGATTTTCAAAACATTCATATTTTGTACCATTCAGAAGCACGGTATCAATTCCGGCGCTGGAGGCCTTCTCGGCCGCCTGGATCTTGGTCAGCATTCCGCCGGTGCCGATCCTGCTGCCCTTTCCTCCCGCGAGGGAGAATATTTCCGGATTGATCTCGTGGATTTCAGGGATGAACTCAGCGGCTTTATTCTTTTTGGGATCCATATTGTACAGGCCGTCTATATCAGTGCAGATTATTAATAGATCCGCTTCGGACATTACTGCCGCGTACGCGGCCAGATTGTCATTGTCTCCAACCTTGAGCTCCTCAATTGCGGTTGTGTCATTTTCATTAATGATAGGCAGGGCTCCCTGCTTCAGGAGCTCGGTCAGGGTATTCCTGGCATTGACCAGTTTTTTCCTGTCGGCGATTCCATCATAGGTCAGGAGCATCTGGGCGCAGGGAAAATCGAAAAAACGTCCCCATTGCTCCATGAGCAGGGGCTGCCCAATCGCGGCCAGGGCTTGCCTTTCCGGGATTGTTTTCTGGTTCTTTTCGGCCAGTTTCGGCTGGGTGGAACTTCCCGCGGCTACGGCTCCCGAGGATACCAGCACGATCTCCCGGCCCCCCTGCCGGCATTTGTTTATGAACGAGGCAATAGTCAGAATATACTTGGTGCTGATTCGCCCGGTTCCGGCTGTCATCAGGGTACTGCCTACTTTTATTACCGCCCTTTTCCAGGGTTTGATAGATATATAATCCTTGTTCATTATTTTTTCTCTATTTATGCATTCATTCACTGTGGCGAACAATCACCGATCTGAATAAAGGTCTCCTGTTAAAAAATTAAATTCCGGCCAGGCTGATCCCTGTATCAAGATATCCAGTTGTCTGGAGTGCATAATAATTCAGAAAAGCAACCCTGCCGCCGCAGAAAAGATGTTCAGTCAGAAAGGGGAGAATTCTGATACAGATTATGGCCGGAGACAAACCTGATATCCGGAAAAGCCTTTCAGGGCAACCCTTCACAGCAGTAACAGTGCCGGGAACACCTATTATCACCCAGGAGCGGAAAATGTTCAATGTCTATACTTGTTCCAGGTGACGGGTTGTTCTGCTGAATAAATATTCAATCTCAATGTATCCCCAGGCTTCACCAGGGCCGGCGATTCCGGGGATGCTTGTTTGAGATATATGTTTGTTTTAATCCTTTCCCGTGATCCTTCCGACAGTAATCCTCTGAAACCCCGGATCAGTATCCGGTTCTTTCATCTATGGTACACAAAAAAGCTACTATTTCTCATGAGGATAGAGCCGCTCTCCCGCCTACAAAGTGCTATGCTAGTGAACGACTATGAAAATTCCGGCCTCGCCATCAAGACTCATCTCCGGACCTATCGGACCAACGCTCTTCAAGCTTTCAGCGCCCATGCTGATTGGAATACTCGGCATGATGGCATTCAACGTGGTCGATATTTTTTTTGTGGGAAGACTGGGGACGGTTCCCCTGGCGGCAATTACCCTGACTTTCCCGGTAGTAATGGTGGTGGGAACCTTCACCCTCGGCCTCGGAGTGGGGGCCATGGCGGTCATATCCAAAGGAATCGGCGCGGGAGACCGCGGCAGTATTCGGAGGCATTCCACAGACTCCCTGAGCCTGGCCGCCGTGTGCGTCCTGGTACTGACCGGGATTGGCCTGACAACAATTGATCCGCTTTTCAGGCTTCTTGGCGCTTCTGAAGCGATGTTGCCCTATGTAAAACAGTACATGGACATCTGGTATCCCGGGATGCTTTTTTATATTGTCCCTGTTGTCGGTAATAACATAATCAGGGCTACCGGGGACACCATTACCCCCAGTGCCGTTATGCTTACCGGGGTTCTTGTAAATGCCATGCTTGATCCTCTGTTCATTTTCGGATGGGGTCCGGTTCCGGCTATGGGTATTGCCGGAGCGGCGGTAGCTACAGTGATTGCCCGGGGACTGACACTGGCCCTGGCTCTCTGGGTTCTTCATTTCAGGGAACACCTGCTGGCATCGCCCTGGCCGGGAATCAATGAACTGCTGCGCTCCTGGAAAATCCTGCTTGCAACCGGCCTTCCGGTAGCTGTTTCAAATGCTATCATCCCGATAGCCCTGGGGATTCTGACTCGTATAGTTACCCGCTTCGGGGAAGAGGCTGTTGCCGGCTTTGGGGTAGCTTCCAGGATAGAAGGCTTCGGAATGGCTGTGGTATATGCCTTGTCTACCGGGATGAGCCCCTTTGTGGGGCAGAATTTCGGGGCAGGAAAGATCGACAGGATCGCCAAAGGAATATCCCTGGCCCGTATGTTTTCCCTGGCATGGGGGATGCTGCTGGCGGTGATTTTCTGGATTTGTGCCCGTCCGGTAGCCGCATGGTTCAATGATGATCCCCAGGTTCTGGAATCGGCAGTGCAGTACCTCTGGATTGTTCCGTTCAGCCTGGGGCTTCGCAGCATTCACCAGATCATATGGACCTCCCTGAATGTACTCGGGCGTCCCTGGGATTCTTTGATTCTTGAATTTTTGCTGGCTTTTGCCCTGTGGATTCCATTCGCCTGGATCGGAGCCCTGATGTACGGGACAGCGGGACTTTACTGGGGATTGACCCTGGCCAATATTATCGCCGGGGTAATTGCCTATGTCTGGGTTGACTGGGTCCTGGTAAAAGAGAGAGAAAAACATACGGCCGAGTAATGCGCTCTCGCCGGGCAGGCAGGCAAAGTACGGCTCCTGGTTAAAGCAGGAATAACAACCGCATTATGGTTTAACCTGCTGCTTCAGCTTCTCAAAGCACTGATCATAATCTTCTGTTTCAGAATTCCCTCGGTATTCGAATGTCTTGAGGCCGGGAGGCGCCTCAATTATACTGGATTAAATTTATAGTCAGGAGCGGATAAACAGAATGGAATACAGAATGAATCTGGACTTGATCAATCTGAGAATTAAAAGATGGATACTGCTTTCAGGACTACTGCTGGTCCTCCTGGGGACTGTCCAGTCTTTCAGCCTGGGAGAAACTGTAAGCGACAATTACACCAAGGCTGAATATATGATTCCGATGCGGGACGGGGTCGAATTATTCACGGCTGTATATGTCCCCAGGGGGGAAGGCCCGTTTCCGATATTGATGAAAAGAACACCTTATAATGTGCGTCCATACGGCGAAGATGAGTTTCCAACAAGCCTTGGGCCCAGCTCCCTGTTTATAGAGGACAAATACATTTTTGTCTACCAGGATGTCAGGGGAAAGTACATGTCTGAAGGCGAGTTTGTGAACGTGCGCCCCCATCTTGATAAAAAGGACCGTGTCACTGACATTGATGAAAGCACTGACACCTGGGACACGATAGAATGGTTGATAAATAATATTCCTGGCCATAACGGAAAAGTGGGAATGTGGGGGATATCCTATCCGGGGTTTTATGCTGCTGCCGGAATGATAAACGCCCATCCGGCACTGAAGGCTGTTTCTCCCCAGGCTCCAATAGCTGACTGGTTTTTTGATGACTTCCATCACCACGGAGCCTTTTTTCTTCCGCATGGATTTAATTTCCTGTCATCGTTCGGTCAGCCGAGGCCTGAACCTACAACCGAAAGGCCTTCATCCTATGAACACGGAACTCCTGATGGTTATGATTTTTTCCTGAAGCTTGGCCGCCTGGCTGACGCGAACTCCCGATACTTCAATGACAAGGTCGCGTTCTGGGATGTTATGGCAGAGCATCCGAACTATGATGAATTCTGGCAGGCCCGGAACCTGCTGCCCCACATCAAAAATCTTCCCGAGGCAGTGTTGACTGTTGGAGGATGGTTTGATGCCGAAGATTTATACGGGCCATTGAATATTTACCGGACCGCCGAAAAAGCAAAGGTAGGCGGATACAATGGACTGGTAATGGGTCCCTGGAGCCATGGGCTCTGGGCCAGGGGAAAAGGAGACCACCTGGGCAATATCCATTTTGGTGAAGCTACTTCAGAATTTTACCGGGAAAATATCGAATTTCCTTTTTTCAGCAGATATTTGAAAGACAGGGAGGTTCCTGATTTACCGGAAGCTTGGATATTTGAAACCGGACGTAATCAGTGGCACAGGTTTGACCAGTGGCCTCCGCCTGGAGAAAAGAAATCCTATTATCTGGAAAGTGGATTTTCACTCAGCCTGAAGGCTCCCGCAGGGGAAGAGCCGGTTTGGGATGAGTATTTGAATGATCCGGCAAAACCGGTCCCGTTTACTGAAGAAATAGACGAAGGAATGACTAAGGAGTATATGACTGACGACCAGCGATTCGCCGCCCGACGCCCCGATGTGCTGGCCTTCTCCTCCCCGGTACTTGAGGAGGATGTAACCCTGGCTGGACCGATTCTGGCTGATCTCTGGGTTTCAACATCCGGGACCTCCGCTGACTGGATAGTAAAGTTGATTGATGTTTTTCCTGATGATGCCCCGGCGTTTTTTGAACTGTCTGAAGATACAAAAATGGGCGGTTACCAGATGATGGTTCGAAGTGAAGTAATCAGGGGTCGTTTCAGGAACAGTTATGAACATCCGGAGCCCTTTGAGCCCGGAATACCGGCAAGGGTACGCCTTCCCCTCCAGGATGTGCTTCATACTTTCAAGGCAGGGCACCGGATAATGGTCCAGGTGCAGAGCTCCTGGTTTCCCCTGGTTGACCGGAATCCGGGGAAATATTTGGATAACATATTTGAAGCGTCCGAAAAGGATTTTGTTAAAACAACCCAGAGGGTCTACCGGTGTCGTAAAATGCCTTCACGCCTGGAAGTGAATGTGATCAGTTTCTAACCAGGAGTTTCCAGCAATATAAATATCGGGGACAAGCCTCTTCCCCCGGGAAGCCGGATTGGCAATAACAATGAAAGCAGCAGAATATTTAGCCCGGGAATTATCACGAAGGGGAGTGAAATATGTTTTTGGAATTCCCGGAGGACCATCCATCCCTTATATCGAGGCCTTCGCCCGCTCCGGCATTAAGTTTATCCTGACCTCAAGCGAGACTGCCGCGGCTGTAATGGCGGATGTAACCGGCCGGCTTACGGGAATACCTGGGATATGCCATTCGACGTTCGGCCCCGGTGCTGCCAACCTGGCAACAGGCGTAGGCGGAGCCCTTCTGGACCGAAGCCCGGTTATCGCCTTTACGAGTGAAGTCCCGGACAGCATGAGGAACCGGACCTGCCAGATGAATATCGACCACCAGGCCCTGTTCAGCCCCCTGACCAAGAGAACCTTCCGGATGGCTCCCGCTGATGCGGCGAAAAGGCTGGATGAGGCGTTTTCAATTGCTCTGAGCGAGTACCCAGGACCGGTTCATGTAGGACTGCCCTCTGACCTGGCAGGTGAGGAGGTTCGCGGTTCGATTACCGAGGATCGGACTTTTCAGGAACCGGAGCTGGATGTGGACAGGGAAAAACTGGAAGCGCTTGTGAAGCATTCCCGGAAACCTGTCCTGGCTTTAGGTTTGACTGCCAGGCGATTCAGGATTGAAAAGGAACTCCTGGGGTTTCTTGACCGGCACCCCATGCCTGTCGTTGTAACCCCCATGGCCAAAGGCCTGATTCCTGAAAACCATCCCTGTTTCGCGGGGGTTCTGTTTCATGCCATGAGCGGAAAGCTTTCAGAGGTTACAAGCCGGGCGGACCTGGTAGTCGGCCTGGGTTATGATCCGGTGGAATACAACTTTGAAAGCTGGATGCCGAACGTGCCGCTGCTGAGTTTTAATACAGTCCGGATTGATATGCCGGAACAACTGGTAAATTACCAGGTCACCGGAGAGCTCATCTCAGGATTGAACCTGCTGTCAGCAGTAATGCCCGGGGAGACATCCTGGGAACCGGCTCGGATTATGAGGATCAGGAGTGAAATGGAAGCGGAACTTATGCATTGCCGCCGCAGATTCGGTCCCGTTTCGGTTTTGGATATCCTTCAGAAGGAACTGCCCGCCGGGGCAATTTTGACAAGTGATGTAGGCTCGCACCTGCACCTTTTGGGGCAGCAATGGGTGACCAGCGATTCGGGAAATCTGCTCATGACCAATGGCTGGTCTTCAATGGGATTCGGGCTTCCCGCGGCAATTGCCGCCCAGCTGAACAATCCTGGCCGGCCAACAGTCTGCTTAACCGGTGACGGCGGATTCCTCATGATGCTGGGGGAGCTTGCAACCGCGCGAAGATATAAGCTTCCCATAATCACGGTCGTAATGGCAGACCGGGAGTTGAACCTCATCAAGCTCAAGCAGGAATGGAATGGAGCTGAAACCGCGGCAGTGGATTTGTATGAAGGGGATCTGTTTCAATCCGACCGGATTTTGGGAATCCGAGTGGTCAGGACCGAAACGAAGGAAGAATTTGAAATCGCGGTGAGGGAAGCACTGAAACACCCCGCCCCGGTTGTTATCGAGGCTCTTATAGATCCTTCTGACTATTCCAGGCTGATTTCTCCCCAATAGATATGCTGCGAAAAGGCTGAACGGTTATTCATGCCCTATTGCTTCAGCAGGATGTAGAGGTTTGTTTTTACCCATTGTTATTTACCGGGCTGGGATTTAGAATGGCGGGATCACCATTAACAGGAGTGTTTATCATGAAATCATTAGCATCTTTACTGGTTTTTGTGTTTATTGTCGCTATGGCCGGCTGCGGAAACGATGGTCCGCCTGTGGCCCGGATCATACCTGAAGAGCTGTCCATCCACGGGGACGTGAGAACTGACAATTACTACTGGCTCAGGGAGCGAGAAAATCCGGAAGTAATAGCTTATCTTGAGGCTGAAAATGAATACGCGGCAAAAGTAATGGCTCACACGGAAGAGCTGCAGAATACTCTTTTTGAGGAAATTAAGGGACGGATAAAGCCTGATGATGAGTCTGTTCCGGTTCTGCTGAACGGATATTATTATTACACTCGTTTCGAAGAAGGGCAGGAGTATCCTGTTTATTGCCGCCGGAAAGGATCCCTGGAGGCCGAGGAAGAAGTAATCCTGAATGTAAACGAGCTGGCCGGGGATCACGAATTTTTTTCAGTAACAGGCGTGACCGCCAGTCCTGACAACACTCTCCTGGCATACAGCGTTGACACTGTTGGGCGCCGCAAATATGAGCTGCGCTTCAAGAACCTGATCACGGGTGAAATCCTGGACACCGTAATTAAGAATGTTACCGGCAGGGCTGTCTGGGCAAATGATAACAACACCCTTTTCTATTCCAGGAAAGATCCGGATACCCTGAGAGCCTTCCAGATTTACAGGCAGGCTCTTGATGGTGATGCTGAACTTGTCTTCCAGGAAGATGACGTAATTTTTAGTTGCGGAGTAGAAAAATCAAAAAGCAGGGATTACATAGTAATCAGCTCCCATCACACCTTAAGTAACGAGTATCGTTACCTGGATGCGGATAATCCCGCGGGGGAATTTAAGATTATTCAGCCCCGGGAGCGAGGTTTGGAGTACTACGCTGACGAGCTCGGGGGGAATTTTTACATTCTTACCAATATGGATGCCGAGAATTTCCGCCTGATGAAAGCACCCCTGAAGAACCCCGGAAAAGAACACTGGGAAGAAGTCATTCCCCACCGTGAAGATGTACTCCTCCAGGGTTTTGATCTTTTTAAAAATTACCTAGTTGTCTCTGAGCGGGGAAATGCCATGACGCGGGTACGGGTTATTCCCTGGTCCGGAGACGGTGAGCACTATGTTGAGTTTCCTGAAGAGATCTGCAGTGCCAGGATCAGCAGGGCCAATCCAGAATTTGACACTGATATTGTAAGGCTTGACTATTCAAGCCTGGTAACTCCCCAGAGTGTGTTTGATTACGATATGAAGTCCCGCGAGAAGGTGCTTCGGAAACAGGATGAAGTTATTGGGTATAACCGGGAGGATTACAAAACTGAACGCCTTACCGCTCCCGCGGATGACGGGAAAGAGGTTCCGGTTTCCCTGGTATATAAAGCTGAACTGTTTAAAGCAGACGGATCCAATCCGTGCCTTCTCTATTCCTATGGTTCTTATGGTTCCAGTACTGATCCCGGTTTCAGGGCTTCGGTCATAAGCCTTCTGGACAGGGGTTTCGTTTTTGCCATCGGGCACATACGAGGTGGCCAGGAGATGGGGCGTCAATGGTATGAAGACGGGAAACTGTTGAATAAAATCAATACGTTTTCTGATTTCAACGACGTAGCTCATTGCCTGATAGACAGTAAATACACCTCTCCCGACAAGCTTTTTGCCATGGGAGGAAGTGCCGGTGGACTGCTTATGGGGGCAGTGATCAATATGGAACCCCAGCTTTACCGGGGCGTCGTGGCCCATGTTCCCTTTGTTGATGTGGTCACAACCATGCTGGACGCCGATATCCCCCTCACAACTTTTGAATGGGACGAGTGGGGGGACCCAAGGCAGGAAGAGTATTACCGGTACATGCTTTCATATTCTCCCTATGACCAGGTTGAAGCCAAAGACTATCCGAACCTGCTGGTGACAACAAGCCTGCATGACAGCCAGGTCCAGTACTGGGAACCGGCAAAATGGGTCGCTAAATTACGCACAATGAAGACCGATGACAACCGGCTGCTGCTGAAGACTAACATGGAAGGTGGTCACGGGGGCACAACCGGAAGATACAAACGACTGCGTGATACAGCCTATGATTATGCTTTCATGCTTGATCTGCTTTCCGAATAGCATTAACGCTCCCGGGAAGGGATTCCTTCGGCTCCCGGCAGAGCAGGAGGATTCTCTTCCCAGAGCAAGGCCTCTCCCGGAAATAAAAGAGCCTGGGACTGCTGTTAATGTTGAGGAATCGTGATCGGCAGGTAAAGTGCGTCTATCAGCTCTGGAACAGAACCAGCGTGTCCAGGGGGATATGGGAGTCGTCGATTTCATCGCCGCTTACAATCTTGCCGCCCGGAAGATAATAGAAAGTGGAGGGGTAGTTCCACTTTCTCCCAGCTATCCAGGAAGCGCTGCGGTTCCTTTTCACATGTCCGCCATAGACATAACCCATAAGGACCCTGGTCCCTTTCGGCAGCCTGTCAAGCAGTCTCTTGGTTGATTTTTTGCCTGCCATTTCATAACCGGTCCTGACCATTCCGCTGGGAAGGATATAAATGGTGCTTTTATCGCTGAAAACATCCCCGGCTACTGCCTGGGCCGGCTCGGGATTTTTGACTACATAGAAGCCTTCAAAGCCCAGAACCTCTTCTCCTTTTTCCATTTCAACCCTGGTGCCTGTCGGGATCCTTCCCCAGTCTTCGATTTCAGCTCCTGAGAAAGCTGTCCCGTCCGGGAAGATGTATCTGGTTTGGGAGCTGTCGTAGAGGTCGCGGGCGATATCCCATGCCGTATGATCCTTGTCTATGACGAATGGCTGGTCGGCTTTTGCCGTGGACGCTATAGCCGCGGCGGCTGCGGCTGAACGAGCCGGGTAATCCTGTTTGAAGAGGTAAGCGTAGAGATCATTGTCAGCCACCCGCAGTCGTCCCGCCTGGACATCAGCATCAATTTTGGGTTTGGCTTTGAGGCCCAGCCGTTCCCGTACGTCGCTCCTGGCGAAAATCATTCCGCATCGTTTTCTGCCCCGGTGTTTGTAGGGATGGAAGCGGTTTGGGCGTCCGTAAGCGACCATGGAATGGGTCACAACCCGTTCATCGGGAATTTTGTATGTGCTTTTAAGCTGGCGCAGCAGCTCTTTCAGGGCTGTGTACTGAGGGCCTGTAATGTCCTTGTTGTGGTAGCCCACAACTTCAATTCCGATGGAGTAATTGTCAACAGGCCCATAGCCCTCCCACATGCTTCTTCCGGCGTGTGTGGCTATTTTTGTTTTTTGTATGACCCGGTAGACAACGCCTTTCTGGTTGACAAAGTAGTGGGCCTCCCCCCTTCTCCAGATTTTGTCAAATGATCCTGCCTCACGCCCTTCGGTGGTATGGAGAACAATATAACGGGTGTGGGGCCTCGAGGCCCGTTTTTGGTTTTTGGGGCTGTAGCGGCTTTGGATATTCAGGGTTGCGGAGTGAAGAAAGCGAGAGGCTCCAATAGCCGCGAGACCGGCGCAGGAGCATACCTTGGTTATCGCCTTACGGCGGGAAATTTTGTTTTTATCCATGATTCCGTTACTTATATTTAAACCATTGCGGGATGTTCAGTCTCTTTTACAGTTAAAAGTTACCAGAAAAGCCTGTCATCCCGGGTAAAAGAAGGTTGGTCAGGAGGCTCTTAGGGCATGAGGAAAGGGGAATATTTTTTAAATTGAGGCAGGGGGAACAAAAAAACAGTGGAAAGAACGATTCCCCGGCAATAGAATCGTGGAACCATGAAAAAAGCGATTTTAATTATGACAATTCTCCTGTTAAACACTGTCGTGTTTGCCGATGAGGCGAAACCGGCATACACCCCGGATTGGGAGTCCCTGTTCCGACATGAAGAAGCTCCGCTGTGGTTTCAGGATGCCAAGTTCGGTATATATTTTCACTGGGGTATTTATTCCGTTCCCGCTTTTGGAAGTGAATGGTATCCAAGCCGTATGCACTACCAATATAATCCGGAGTACAAGCATCACCTGGAGAAGTACGGACAGCTTTCTGAATTCGGCTACCATGACTTTGTCCCCATGTTCAAGGCTGAGAAATTCAACGCCGAGGAATGGGCCTCACTGTTTCAGAAAGCCGGAGCAAGATTTGCCGGCCTGGTAGCAGAACATCATGACGGATTCTCCATGTGGGACAGCGAAATAACCCCCTGGAATTCAATGGATAAAGGCCCGAAAAAGGATATTACCGGGGAGCTTGCCAAGGCCTTCAGGAAGCGTGACCTGAAATTAATCACTACATTCCACCACGCCAGGAACCTGCAGAGATTCGAGGAAGAAACAGATGGCGAAGGACGGAAAGTCTATCGGACCAGCCATTACCCGTTTTTTGAAGGAACTCCTCCAACATCAGATGATCCCGAACTGAAGTATCTTTACGGTAATATCCCCGAGGCTCAATGGCTGGAGGAAGTCTGGATAGGAAAACTCAAGGAAGTTATTGATAAATATCATCCGGATATTATCTGGTTTGATTCCTGGCTGGACCGGATTCCGGAAACCTACCAGCAGGAGTTCTGTGCCTATTACCTGAACGACGCCGCGAAGCAGGGCAAGGAAGTGGTCATCGTCAGGAAGCAGGAAGACCTTCCCCTGGAGGTTTCCGTGGATGACCTGGAAAAATCACGCAAGAATCAGCTGGATGAGAAAACCTGGATGACTGATGAAACCGTAAGTACCGGCAGCTGGTGCTATACCGAGGACTTGAAGATTAAACCCGCCGCGGACGTGCTGCATGTATTGATCGATATCGTCAGCAAGAATGGAGTGCTGCTTTTAAACATTTCTCCAAAGGCTGACGGGACCATACCCGAAGACCAGCAGAATGTTTTATTGGAAATCGGACAGTGGCTTTCTTCATACGGAGAAGCGATCTATGGGACCAGGCCCTGGTATGATTTCGGGGAAGGCCCGACCCGGGAGCCTGAAGGGCATTTCAAAAACCATGCCCAGTTCCTGAAGGTTAAATATACAACTGATGATATCAGGTACACCACCCAGGGTGATGTTATCTATGCCTCGATCCTGGGAAAACCGGAAACCGGAAAAGAGTATTTTCTTAAGGCATTTTCAGCTGATAATCTACCCGGAAAATTGCCTGTCCGGAAGCTTTCCCTGCTGGGGAGTGACGCGAAGGTCAGCTGGAAGCTGGAGCGAGAGGGGCTGAGGATCCAAATTCCTGATTGTCGGCTGGATGATATGGCTGTTGTGTTTAAAATTGAACAAAAATAGTCTTGCAGGACTCTGGATGTAGGTAATAACTCCTGAAACCGGAAGCCGCGGGTTTTCTATCCAGCAGTCCTCCTGGATATTTCCCGCGGCTTTACCTTTTGAGACAATGGATATAGCTGAACCTATTCAGCTTCGGTTTTATAAACGGTCCCGCCCTTCATGACGAAGGAAACCTTCTCCATTACCGAAATGTCCTCCATTGGATCGCCTTTAACAGCAACGATATCCGCGAATTTGCCCTTGGAGATGGATCCGACAGTATCGCTCCAGCCGAGAAGATCAGCTGAACTGACGGTTGCCGCCTGGATCGCCTGCATGGGAGTCAGCCCCCACTTGACCATCTTGGCAAACTGTTTACCATTCCAGCCGTGTGGATAAACTCCGGCATCAGTGCCGAAGGCAACCTTGACGCCTGCCTGAACTGCTTTCTGGAAATTTTCTCTTTGGGTTCGTCCTACAAGCTTCTCTTTTTCGATGATCTGGTCAGGCGCGCCCATTTTGGAATACTCTGAAACGATGTAATCGTCATTGTAAATATCAGCCACCAGGTAAGTGCCGTTTTCAATCATCATCTGGATGCCCTCAGCATCAATCATGCTGCCGTGCTCCACGGAGTCAACCCCGGCTTTTATGGCCATCTTGATAGCTTCTGTTCCATGGGCATGGGCGGCAACTTTTTTCTCCCACATATGGGCTTCGTCCACAATGGCATTCATTTCTTCCTGGCTGTATTGTGGAGCTCCCACGCTTTCTTCCCCGCTAAGTACCCCCGCACTGGCCCCGAATTTGATGACATCGGCGCCATTTTTAACCAGGTAACGGACCTTTTTCCTGACCGCGTCAACCCCATCAGCAATGCCTGACATTTCAGGAGGCATAACTGTTGTCAGCCAGGGTGAGAATCCGACCAGGTCTCCATGACCGCCGGTCGCGGAAATGTAGAAGCCGCAGGCCTGTATCCTGGGGCCAGGGACTGCCCCCCGGTTGATGGCGTTACGCAGGGCAATGTCGATAAAGCCCTGGGAACCAAGGCTGCGCACCGTGGTAAATCCGGCGTCCAGGGTTCTTTTCGCGTATATGTGAGCTACTACCGCGTTGTCCACAAAGCTTCTCTGGAACATTGTCCGGTAATGATCTCCGCTGGCTTCACCATCCACGTGGACGTGGCAGTCGATCAGGCCGGGCATAACTATGGAATCGGATAAATCCACTTCAGTGGCACCTTCCGGAACCTCCAGGCTGGGGCCAACCGCCGTGATGATATCCTTTTCGACCAGGATCATCTGGTTTTCGAGGACCTTGCCGTTTTCGACATCCACAAGCTTTCCAGCTTTTATGACAATAGGTGTGTCAGCTTCAGCCTGTAAAAATGAAAGGCAGCAAAATACAGCTAACCCAACCAGGATCAATTGAGTGATTTTTCTTGAAAACATCGTATTTTTTTCTCCTTAGAAGTAATTCCTTATGGGATGCTAACACAGGGATTTAGGAAGAAGCCAGCAGGAGAAAAATTTCAGTGGAGATAAAGCAAGAGGCAGCCTGAATCGTATCGGAACCCATCCTGTCCGACGAGAATCAATCCTGTTCATCCCGCAGATGTTTGAGGCCTGATAGTCGAAAGAAAAAGCTGGTTAAAGCCAGGGCAGCCAGAATTATGAAAAACAGGTTGGTGTAATTAATATCCAGGGTCCCTAAGGCAAACAGCGGTTCAGAGCTGGACCAGAGCAGAACCGAGAGGATAGATATGTCAATGATACGGTCGAAGAGGTGGTCCAGGAAATCACCCAGGCGGTTGGTGCGGCTGTTCATCCGGGCAATGATTCCGTCCAGGCTGTCGCAGGCTCCGGAAATAGTATCCTCCCGCGAAAGGAGATAGTTATCACCATTCTATGGTGAAGCCAGTATATTTTCGATCGAAGAAACCTGTCAAGGCCTTTGGTTTGTAAAGGGTAAGGAAGTAGGGAGGATGACCAAATACAAAATTCATTTCGTTTTTATGATAGTCACTTCGTTATTACTATTGTGATCGAAGGCGATACCGATAACGAAGGCGACCCCGAGAGAAGATCGGTTTTGATGAGATCCGGGCGAAAAGATTCGAACGGTTTTGGATAGAGGTTATCGTTGAATTCAGCTGGTATTTCATTAGCACTCGGGGTTGGTATCGTTATCGCCTTCGGTATCGAAAGGAGGAACAGGAAATGACCTGCGGACACGAGCGACTGGATGTATATCGAGTATCCCTTGAATATGCGGGGTGGGTATACAACTATTGTTCTGATTTAAAAGGGCACCGTAATGCAAGAGATCAGTTAATTCGAGCCTCACAGGCTATTCCTCTGAATATTGCCGAAGGTAACGGTAAAGCTACTAGTGGAGATCGAAGACGTTTTTTTGAAATAGCTCGAGGATCAGCAATGGAATGCAGTGCAATCCAGGATGTCCTGCAAGTATGTGGGGCCTTGTCAGTTCAGGAAAACAAGAAATATAAAAAGTTATTAGACCGCATTGTGGCAATGCTGACGAGACTTGGACAGCGAGGTTATACCGTTTAGTACGGATCAGCTCTTCTTGATCGAAGGCGATACCGATAACGATACCGACGGCGAGAGAAAAACACAGGAGGTGACTTAGGCACGATCGCAGTTCTCTGGTATCGGATGGGGCCGGCCAATGGTGCCAGGGAATTCCAGGTCAACACTCGGGGTTGGTATCGTTATCGCCTTCGGTATCGAAAGGAGGAACAGGAAATGACCTGCGGACACGAGCGACTGGATGTATATCGAGTATCCCTTGAATATGCTGGGTGGGTATACAACTATTGTTCTGATTTAAAAGGGCACCGTAATGCAAGAGATCAGTTAATTCGAGCCTCACAGGCTATTCCTCTGAATATTGCCGAAGGTAACGGTAAAGCTACTAGTGGAGATCGAAGACGTTTTTTTGAAATAGCTCGAGGATCAGCAATGGAATGCAGTGCAATCCAGGATGTCCTGCAAGTATGTGGGGCCTTGTCAGTTCAGGAAAACAAGAAATATAAAAAGTTATTAGACCGCATTGTGGCAATGCTGACGAGACTTGGACAGCGAGGTTATACCGTTTAGTACGGATCAGCTCTTCTTGATCGAAGGCGATACCGATAACGATACCGACGGCGAGAGAAAAACACAGGAGGTGACTTAGGCACGATCGCAGTTCTCTGGTATCGGATGGGGCCGGCCAATGGTGCCAGGGAATTCCAGGTCAACACTCGGGGTTGGTATCGTTATCGCCTTCGGTATCGAAAAAAACAGCTCAGTGAGAAAAAAGCCGAAAAAAGCGAGCTGTTTTTCCATAAGAAATATAGGCAGTTGTATGATATCTTGAACAGGATCAAAGACTAAAAAGAATTGGGGATGAGGTGCAATGAAGATACAGAAGATTGTCCTGTTCATTTTGTTCTGCTCCTGTTTTCAGATTTACTCTCTTCCCGGGAATTCGGATGCCTGGGTAACAGGAGTCAGGGAATTTCGCCAGGATAATGAATCGGCCATTATCCGGGAATTCGTCCAACTCCTGTCAATTCCCAATGTGTCCAGCGACCGGGAAAATGTTCGGCGCAACGCGGTCTTCATAAAGGAGATGATGACCAGGCGGGGGATTGAGGCCCGTATCCTGGAAACACCGGGAAATCCGGTGGTTTATGGGGAACTGAATGTTCCGGGAGCGGTGCGAACCCTCATGTTTTACGCGCACTATGACGGACAGCCGGTGGATCTTTCCGCCTGGACAGGGACCCATCCGTTTGAACCGGCCCTTCGTCCCGGAAAACTGGAGCCGGGTACTGCTGAGCCCGCGCCGGTTCCCTTCCCCGTGGAAGGAAACCCGTACAATGAAGATTGGAGAATCTATGCCCGCGGCTCCAGCGATGACCGGGCCCCGGTCGTCGGAATCCTGACAGCAATAGATGCCCTGCAGAATAGCGGGATTCCCCTGCGCAATAACCTGAAGTTTGTTTTCGAGGGTGAGGAGGAAGAGGGTTCAACCAACCTGGCTGAATGCCTGCGCGAAAACCAGGCTCTTCTTGAATGCGACATCCTGTTCATGTGCGACGGCCCGGCTTATTACTCCGGAGACCCGACACTTTTTTTTGGAGCCAGGGGTGTAACCAGCCTGGAAATCACGGTTTACGGCCCCAATGCCAGTGTTCACAGCGGCCATTACGGGAACTGGGTTCCCAATCCCGGAATTCGACTGGCCCACCTGCTGGCATCCATGCGTGATCCTGACGGCAGGGTTAAGATTGCTGGATGGTATGACACATCTGAAGCCCTTACAGAGATGGAGATTAAGGCCCTGGCCAGGATACCGTCCTATGAAAAACAGATCATGGAGAACTATGGTTTTACCGGGGCGGAGGATAACTGGGAGAGTTTAATAGAAGCCATACAGTTTCCCGCCCTGAACCTTAATGGCCTGGAGAGCGGATGGATAGGCGATCAGCAGCGGACCATCATTCCTCCCACGGCTACAGCCGCCATGGATATTAGACTGGTTAAAGGCAATGATCCGGATGACATGATTAAGAAAGTGGCAGATCATATTAAAAAGCAGGGTTACTACGTCACTTTTGATGAACCAGGTCCTGAAATACGAAAACAGCACCCGCTGGTCGCAAGGGTGGAACAGAAGGAAGGCGGCTACCGGGCATCGCGCACATCAATGGATTTGCCGGTTTGCCGGGCGGTCATCGGAGCACTGGAGAGGCCGGGAGAGAGAGGGCCGGTGCTGCTTCCCTCCCTGGGCGGCTCCCTGCCGATCTATCTTTTCAGCGATCTTCTGCGGGTTCCGATAATCGGTGTTCCCATAGCCAATCACGACAACAACCAGCACCAGGCTGATGAAAATATCCGGATAGGCAATCTCTGGACGGGAATTGAAACCTATGCTTCTCTGCTGATGATGGAGTAGAAAATTTCGCTGGATGAAAATTTAAAAGTTTGATACTGGGAAGTCTGAGGGTTATAATAAAGTTATAACCATGGAGGCGAGAATGATCAAGCAACTCCGCAAAGTTGGTAATAGCAATGCCCTGATTCTGGACAAGCCGATTCTGGAGCTTCTCGGTTTAGAGGAAGACGGTCAGGTTCAACTGACGATTCAAGATGGTCATCTCATCGTTACCCCTGCATTTCCGCAGGTAGTTAATTCCGAGGAAGTATCGGAGCAGCTGACTTATGTTATAAAAAAGCGCGCCGATGTATTGAAACGGCTGGCTGAATAATGCCTGCAATTCTGTTTCTGTCAGTAGAGGCTGTACTGCAGATTCACTCCAGGGTCGTCGAGGAATTTGGCGGTGACCCGGGCATACGTGACTATGGACTTTTGGGTTCCGCTGTTGCCATGCCCCAATCAACATTCGCAGGCGAGTTTTTGCATTCTGACATTGCCAAAATGGCCGCTGCCTACCACTATCATCTGTGCTCGAATCATCCTTTCCTGGACGGAAATAAACGAGTTGCCGTCGCTGCATCCGAAATTTTTTTGTTATTAAATGGAAACGAGCTCATAGCCAGCGACAATGAATTGGAAGAACTGACTCTTGGTGTTGCCCGGGGTCAGATGTCCAAGGAAGAGGTAATAGCGTTTTTCACCCGGCACCTCAACGAAACCTAGCTGGCCCATATAGTAAATTTTTATAAACGGAGGGAAGGATGCTCACATGGTTTCTGGTTTCCTCGGCAATTTTTCTTCTATTTGGATTCTGGGTTTTCCGGGTAGTTGTAAGGACCGATTACCTGGAAAACTTCAGGTTGTCGCCAAAGTCTTATCTGCTTGAATTGTCAGTGTTTGCAATACACGCAAATTTGCCGTATTTGTTTCTTCCTGTTAAATGGAATGAAATACCTGAATTACCTATGAATCAAGTCCTGGTATTCTGTTCGGCAGTCCTCCTGGGTGTTGGATTGATAATTCTGATAGCAGCCTGGTTTGGGTTGGGAACCGGAACAAGTTTCGGGCAGGACAGGAACAAACTGAAAACCAGCGGCATTTACAGGTATTCAAGAAATCCCCAGCTTTTGGGGTATGGCTTTGTTTTGTTTGGCATAACCCTGTTATGGAGTTCCTGGCCATTATGGGGCTGGTTGGGGTTGTACCTTGTTGTTTCATTTTTCATGATCCAGTCTGAAGAGGAATTCCTGAATGTGAGATACGGAGAGTCGTACCAACAGTATTGCCAAAAGGTGCCCAGGATATTTTGGGTTGTGTGAACGCTCGGCGGCAAATGCGGCTGGAGCCGATGGTGTGCCACGGGCATCCTGCCCTTGGTCTTTGACTGACAAGACGCGGGGCCATAGGCTTGAAGCCGATGGTAAGATTCAGCCGCTCCAGCCACTACGATTGCTTTTGAAGGGAGACGGTAATGAAGGTTTTTGAAGACGTAGTGCTTACCGATTCTATCGAAATCAGGACAACACCTGAAAAGATCTTCGAGTTTTTTCGAGGGATTGTTGATGATGAAAGCTACCGGGCCTGGCACCCTGATGATCACGTTTCTTTTCGTTGGTTGAAGGGAGGGCCCTGGGAGAAGGGTTCGGTAGGTTGTGCCGAAGAGTATCTGCACGGGAAACTGCATAAAGGTAAGTTCCTGGTAACTGATGTGGTGCCGAATCGCAGGATAGTGTATGTACCACTATCCCGGATTATTCGGTTTTACATTCCCGGGAATACCTTTGAATTCATACCTGGAGAAGGCACCTGTACATTCAAGGCCAGTGGCAGCTTGCGAGTGGGACGCCTGGCTAAGATCTTCGCCGGGAAGCATCTTGAGTACGGCCTGGCTTCTGTCCGTAAGCATATGAAGGAAGAAGGCGAGAACCTGAAGCGGATTCTGGAAAAAGCAGTCTGACAGGATAGAATGGAGAAGATAACCTGTATACGGTTTTACACTGAAAAATTGTTTCTGTATAGAGATGACCTTCAGGATCAAAACACACTATGCTTTCTAAATATTTGCACCTAATAATCATTGAGCTGACTTTTCCCCAACAGGCGGGACCCGACTGGATCCCCGAAAAACTGAACAAGTAACCATGAATGAAAAGGACAAATCCGGGGAATCCCTTCCGGGAGAATCTTTTTTTAACCTCGACCGACACCCCAACCTCCTCTCGGCAATTATTTCTCTTGCGGCAGTATTATACGTGCTGGTTTGGTATGTACGATTGGCCACCTGGCAGTCATCAGAGAGTGCCCACAATTGGTTCCATGAATGGTCATGGGTAATCCCGCTGGGGAACATGGCAGTTTTTGCCTTGGTGATCGGATGGCTTTGTTCTCTAATCGGCCGTTTCAGGGTGGCGCTGCTGATAACGTTAATTTTTTTTGGAAGTCTGTCCCTGGCCCACTGGCTTAAGATGGGATTGCTGGGGGTAGCTCTTTATCCGTGGGATATCCTGTTGGTTAGGGAGGCCGTGTTAACAGTGGATCCGGGTATTTTGACAGGATACTGGATTAATTTGATTCTTCTTGTTCCTGTTATCTCTATAATCATTTTCCTTTGGAAGTATTTGCCCAAAAAAAGGCTGGGACTCGGGGTTAGAATTCCCTTGTTTCTCATGACAACCGGAATGCTTGTCTCCCTGGGGTCTCCTGCATTTAGTTTTTTGACTCCCTGGTACCATCAGATCTTAAAAAAACCGTGGCGACAGAATTATTCTTTTGAAAGAGCTGGTCTAATCCTTTCTTTAGCCGCCCAGGCACAGAATTTTTATATTAAGCCTCCAGCAGGTTATTCAAAAGAGCGAATAGAGGCGGTCCTGGACTCCCTTAGGGAGGATGGACGGAATGCCGCGGGTGGACCGGAGGAGAGAATTCAGCCTGTAAACTTGATTATTATTCAGAGCGAATCTTTCTGGGATGTGAGGAACCTGGCAAAGGGTAACGGCCCGGCAGTTGTTGGGTTTACAAATCCTTCTGATCCCTTTCCGGTCATAAGCAGGCTGGAGGAAGAATTTGGCAGCATAGAGGTAGTTGCCCCGGTATTCAGTGGGGGATCCTGTAATTCAGAGATGGAGATATTCACCTCTTCCTCGATGGTTTTTTTCCCTCCGGGGACAATCCCTTACGAAACCTATATAAGGCAGGACACACCTTCCTTGATAACCCTTTTGAAAAATGCCGGTTACGAGACAACAGCTACACAAGCTACTAAAAAATCTTATTACAATGACCGGGAAGTGTACTCAAGGCTGGGATATGACCGCTTTATCAATGCCTTGGAATGGGATGTCCCTCTGACTAACCGCGGTTGGTACATTGATGATTCTGCTGCTGTGAACCAGATTAAATCAATTGCGGCTTCAGCAACACGTCCATTTTTTATATACGCAACTACGATGGAAAATCACTGGCCATATCCCAAAAGGCGTTATGAGGATCTCGGGATATCAACACAAATGACGGTAAGCGGATTAGATGATGAATCAAACGATATACTTGAAACCTATGTGTGCGGCCTTAAGAGGTTTGAAACGGCCTTTGTTAATTTGATTAATTATCTTTCGGAGCAGGAAGACATGCCAACCCTGGTCATTTTCTACGGGGACCATCTGCCCGGTCTCGGCAAGGAGGGAAAAAGTGAGTGGGTGTACAGTAAAACCGGCTATTTCAATGATGATTTGCCTCCCGGGGAGCGGTTGCTTAGACAGTTTTCAACCAAAATGTATTTCTGGAACAATTTCGGATACCGATTCAAAGGGCGACTGCCCAAAGGACCGGTCAGCATGAATTTCGCGGCACCGATTCTTGCAGACATTATCGGGATAGATGGCGGGCCATATTACAGGTTTATTCGAAAGTTCCGCCAGAAGTATCCTGTTTTCACCAAACGGGGCTGTTTTGATGCTGAATACAATTTTTTGCCTGTCACTGAAGTCTTGGAAGATCCGCTTACGGAAGAGTACTGTCTGCTGCAGTGGGACAGAATTTTTGCGGAATGCGTCTCGAAATAGAAAGAGAAAGTCAAAAACAGCCGGGTGGAATTGGGAGTGTCTTTTTTTTTGGTTTGTTCGAAAGCAGTGCCTGGCATGAAAGATCCGGGACCGGTAAATATTGTATTGATCAGGCAGGGGAAACCCTGCCTCACCCGGTGATAATTATTCCTGCCGAAGACTCGCCGGAGGCCTCAACTGTCGGGTGGAACTGCTGGAGGAGCTGAGAAAATGAAAGGTCTTCCGGGTGTTCGCTGATATAGCTTTCAGCGAAAAGAACAAGAATCCGAAATGATTCAGCCAGTATTTCCGGGGGAAGCTGAGCTTCCTGGATTTCCTTGGAAACCATGTCCCTCATCTCAGTGTTTATGGTCTGGATACTGAGATTGGTCGAAGAGGGTTCGTAGATAATACCTTTTCCTTCGGCCTGGTAGCCTGATTCCAGCAGTTTCAGGGCTTCAAGGATGTACTCGTTTTTAGGGTCGGCAAGTTCTAGAACAATCCCCAGCAGGCTTTTCTGGAGGAATATAACCAGGGGAAAGCAGGTGTTTACTGAATTCAGCAGGGCATTACGCTCCTGTTCGTTCTTGATCGCGTTCCAGGCGGGATGGAACAGGTCAAACCATTTCTTTCCCATGGCCTGGCCAAAGTATCTGCAGTCGTCCGGACACTTGATTTCAATTCCGCGCTTGCTGCCGCAGCACTGCGTGCAGATCTGCCCGCCCAATGCCGGACACTCTCTTCGCCCTTTTCTCTGGTTGCAGGAAATACATTTCACGGTGGTAAAGTATAGACTAAATCGGGGATTCTGCCCAGCCTGTGGAAAGAAGGAAGGCATATTTTGTTCGCGAAGGGTTTACGGAGTATTAAGGCCTGATGTATATTTTCCAGATTGAGATTTTATTAGCAGGGAGTGAATATCATGGCTGAACCTGGATGTGAAAATTGCGGGCTGCGCGCCAAGTACGATTCTGCTCCGAAATCCCTCCTGGGAAGAGTTTGGAGATGGCATATCAATTTCTGCCCCGGATGGAAAAAATATATGGGATCGGTGTCCGATGAAAAGCGCCGGGAGCTGGCCGAACAGTATCAGCTGAAGAAGTATCTGTAGCTCTGCAGCCTATCTGGGTAGGGTGGTTTTCGAAGGCGATACCGATAGCGATACCGACGGTGAGAGAAGACCGACAGGGGCAAGACATGTTTGATAGGCGCTCTTTACTTATTCAACCGCTCTTCCCGGACGATGCGTGAATCGCCCCTACACCGATGGGGGGAGTCATAAGTTGACGATTCCAACTGATACCGAGTGACGATTAGAGTTTTCGAGTGTCCAGTGGCGACTTGCGAGTGTTGAGTTTCGAGTGATCATCCGACACCCGACACTCGGAAATCGACACTGGGTATTTCACATTCAACACTCGACAAGTGCAAAGTGCAGCCAAGACATAGGTATTTGCGACGGATGACGGACGAAGGGTTAAGTGAGATTTGAAATATGTGATGTTCGAGGTTATGAGATTTACACTATCCAGGAATCTCCCCCTGCCAGTTCACTCGGGGTCTGTATCGGTATCGCCTTCGCTTTCGGAAATATTCAGGCTAGGATCAGGATTAACGATTGCGATTAATTCTGAACTTCCAGTTCTACCGTAGCCCCTTGGTCGCGATGAGCCCGGGACATCCGGTTGAAATTTTCCCGACTTGCCAGGAGTTCCAGGGGGAAGACTCCGTCTTCCGATACAGTCCCATCCAGGACCATTGCAGCAGCCTCCACGGCTGTAACAGCGACTGAATTCACCAGCCCGAACACACCGGATCCCTCCTGGTAGGGCATGTTATATTCATGCCGGTGAGAGCCTCCCGGGCCTGAAACATCAACCTGCATTATGAAACGGTCTTCCGGGGGAAGAGAAGAAAATTTTTGTTCAAGCAGGGAGGCAAGAATCCGGTATGGTTGTATCTTTACTCCCGCCGTTTCAACAGGACCGCGTGACAGCAAGCCGGCTTGGTGGAAAGGTTTCATGAAATCCATGTGTCCGTGATGGCGCAGGGTTCGTTCCTCCATAAAAGCAACATCTGGAAAGTTGGTCAAAAACGATCTGGCGCCGTCACTCAGAAAGGACTGCAGGGGAAGCCCCTGGATATGTTCTTCCAGGATGCCGTCGAAAGGATCCGGAGCCTCGATTTTACCGCCGTGCCGGCATTTGGCCGGGCGAAAATACTCCTCCATGAGGTCTTCCACTGACCAGGTCAGGGAGTGATAAAACGGGGCTTCGGGCCTGGCCGGAATAGCACCTACTTTCATTACCACCCTGTCGGCACCGCCCAGGCTGTTGACTGAATATCCGGCCATCATGTGGGAGAATCCCGGGGCCCCGCCACAGTCGGGGATAATCCGGACCTTGTTTTCGCGGGCCAGGTCATCCAGGGCCATGAAATCCTCTTCCAGAAAAGAAACACTAACCACGTCAGTTCCCGATTCTATGGAAGACAGAATCAATTGGTAAGATTCAGTTGACGGAAGGGCATCAAGTACCAGGGCATAATCGGCCAGGAGTTCTATCCGTTTTGTTTCAGGTAGGGCTAGAGGATTTACCGGCAACCTGCGGACCTGTCCGCCGAAGATTTTCTCGGCGTTGCATAAAACCTCATCCCGGTTATCCACAATATCCACGGGACCCAGGCCCTTTTCCAGGATAAGTTCCAGTATGCGGAAGCCCTGTCGTCCTAATCCCATTAGTAGTAATTTCATGTAATCCTCCGTATTCTGTCCGTTCCGATTCGATCCCGATAGCGACTCCTGGCGTTTACTACAACTGTGGGTTTCGTTCGGTCGCTCCTACAGAGCTCCCGGTCGCTTTCGCCTATCCTTTTCCTGGGGCTCCCCGAACCTTCGGTCCAGGATCGCCCCAGGCTATTGACAATCGGGCCTTCAGCCCTCCCAATTTGGTGCAGGTCACAGGTAACAAGACCCAACTCGATTTACACAAATTGCAGATATTCTTATCTGCGGTTCGTAGTAACCCGGGTTCACTTTGAAGCAGACCTTCAGCCCGCCCTCTCTATTGCAGTTCGGCTACTGTTCCCTCTGTCTCTCGGGGTCGCCTTCGGTATCGGTATCGCCTTCGAAACTGAAATTGTCTTCCGAGTTATGCAGGATATTCATAATGCCTATCTCGAATCCTTTTTCGATCCCGATCTCAGCCCTGTGTGTTGATGAACGACTCTGCATATACCCCAATTTATAGTTTTAGATAGTCAGTATCGATCGCAATTCAAGCTCAGCGTATAGTCCTGATTTCCACCTCTTTCCTCGGAGGAAGCCGATAAAAAGTAACCTCTGGAAATCCAAGGAAGAGTGCGCCGGTTACGGCGGCATTTTCTTCCAGTCCCAGGAAGCTTCTCAGTTCAGGATTCATCTTTACCGCTTTCGTAACCAGGCCTCCCCAGCAGGTTCCAAGCCCCAGGGAATGAGCGGCGATTTCAGCATAGGTCAGGCCGATGGCACTGTCCTCCCTGTCCCATCCTCCTGGAGTTTCGGTATAAGTAATAATGCAGGAGGAAGCTCCCCTGGTAATCATGTCCACCCCTTTGTCCCACATTTTAGCGAAGGTTCCATAGGCGGGAAGCTCGGCGATGGCTTCCGCGGTTTTGGAGGCAACGGTTTCCATGGCCGGCCGGCCGTGTATATGCAGCCATTTTACCGGGCGAATATTGCTGGCTGAGGGAGCGTATCGGGAAGTATCCAGGATTCGGCTGATTGTTTCTTTGGGAACAGGTTCAGCGGAGAATTTTCTGACAGACCGCCTTGAATTCAGGGCGGTGATGACCCTGTCTGAATCCACTCCAAATGTTTCCACCTGTGCCAGCTGTAAGGGATCGTGTCCGGACCATTCCAGGGCTGCCTTGGGGCAGACTGCCGCGCAGTGTCCGCAGCTGATACAGCGGAGTTCACCTTCGGGATCAGACAGGGGATAACCGTCCTCTCCCACCTTGAAAACCGCGGCAGGGCATTCATTTACGCAAATGTAATCTTTGTTGCATCGTTCTTTATATATTTTGACCAGTGCCATAGTGTGTATTTCTCCGGTTATATTCAAATATGGGGCAGCCCCGCTGGAAAGCAAGCTTCCCCAGGCAATATTTCGGGTTTATTCAAGCCATTTTTCAAGCTGGGCTTCCAGTTCCGCCGGGGTGTAAGGGATGCCCTTGTTCAGTTCCCTGCTCTGCAGCCAGAATGTTGGCTCCGGGCATTCTTCTCCCCATTGCACCCCGGGGGCAAAAGCGGCATACATATCCCAGGCTTCCAGCAGGGGGATATCTAGGAGCATTGCCATATTGCGGGAACCAAACCTCCATACGTCCCAAAGATGGGTAACCCTGCTGTCAGTCAGATACCGGGTGGAGCGCCGGGCCGTAACCTCGGTGTCAAAACCCATGAATGGGGACCAGAGCAGGAAAACCCTGACCTTGGCCTGGGGATGCTCCTCGAGGAACTGCTGCAAATCAGCACAGGCGCTCAGGCAATGGCCGCAGGTTGGGGAGTAAATCCCTACTACCCGCAGATAATCCGAGGCATCGTTGAATTCTTTAACGAAAGGATCGCCTTCCAGAGAGACTTCCGGAAGGGAGTTCTCCGCAAGGACGCCATCCTGAAACAGCAACAAGGCAACAGTAATCAGCAGTAATTTTTTCACGGCTATTAGAATAAATTATTACCTGTTTATTTACCAATTCAGTGAAGGCAGAAATTCAGGCGGTTTCCGGTGCCCTGTTCCCTGCTCGTAGGCATAGGCCGCTTCAATCAGTACCGGTTCGCTCCAGGCCCGGCCGAAGAAGGAAATCCCCACCGGCAGGCCGTGGAGAAATCCGGCAGGAACCGTGATGTTGGGATAACCCGCCCTGGCCGCGGGAGAGGAACTTCCTCCTCCGCCATGGTCTCCGTAAATAAGTTCAATGGTCCAGGCCGGGCCTCCGGTAGGGGCGATGATGGCGTCAAGGCTATGTTCCTCCATCAGTTTGTCGATTCCCTTTGCCCGGTTGAAATCCAGGAGCTTCTCCAGGTCTTTCAGGTAGTCTGATTCTGACATTTCCCTGGTTTCTTCTGCTTTTTCGAAGATTTCCTGTTCGAACCAGGGCATCTCCCTATCCCGGTTGGCCTCGTTAAAGGCGATCAGTTCCGGAAGGGTGCGGGGGAGGTTTTCCCCGGGGAGATTCTGCAGGTATTTTTCCAGGTCCACCCTGAAATCATATAGCAGGACATTGAATGAAGCGTCTCCCAGTTCTTTCCTGTCCGGAAACTCAACCGGATCGACCAGGACCGCTCCCATGTTCTCCAGGTCTTTCAAGGCAGTTACCATGAGAGCTTCCACCTTGGGATGAAAGTCAAAGAATTCCCGGGCCACTCCCAGTCTTTTACCGGAAAGGCCGTCTGCTTTCAGGAAGGCCGTGTAGTCGGGTTTGGCTTTTCCTTCAGCAGCTTTTGTGGCGGGGTCTTTGGGGTCCGGGCCGGATATTACAGTAAGCAGTGCCGCGGCGTCAGCCACGGTCCGGGCCATTGGGCCGGCGGTGTCCTGGTTATGGGAGATAGGTATAATTCCCCTTCTGCTGACCAGGCCGACGGTGGGTTTGATACCGACCAGGCCATTGGTAGTGGAAGGGCAGACTATTGATCCGTTGGTTTCAGTCCCGATCGCCACTGGGCAGAGATTGGCTGACACGGCTACAGCTGATCCTGAACTGGATCCGCAGGGACTGCGGTCGAGGATATAGGGATTACGGCATTGTCCTCCCCGGCCGCTCCATCCGCTGGATGAGGTCAGCGAACGGAAATTGGCCCATTCGCTCAGGTTGGCCTTGGCCAGGATGATGGCCCCGGCCTCCTTGAGGCGCCGGGCCACTTCTGAATCAACAGCCGGGATCGATCCTTCCAGGGCCAGGGATCCGGCCGTGGTAGTCATTTTGTCATGAGTATCAATGTTGTCTTTGAGAACGACCGGGATTCCGTGCAGGGGGCCGCGGGACCCCTTTTCCTTCATTTCCCTGTCCATTTCCCTGGCAATGTCCAGCGCGTCGGGATTGGTTTCGATTATGGAATGAAGTTCCGGCCCTTGTTTGTCCAGGGCTTCGATTCTATCCAGGTACAGTTTTGTTATTTTTTCGGAGCTGTAGGTGCCGTCTTCAAAGGCTTGCCTTATCTGCTGGATGGTTATTTCATCAAGTTCAAAAGAGAAAGCATTCTCGGATGGCTCACTGCCCGCTTTTTTACTGAAATTACATCCGGCTAATCCCGTCGCGACCAATGGTGGAATTGTGCTTCCATAAAGGAAACCCCGGCGGCTGATGGCGCCTCCGGAGGAATCTGATTTTTTCGTCATAGCTGAAACTCCTCTCCTGGTATTAAGCTGTTTAAAACAAAGCATATAGTATCCCGGAGGTTAAAACCAGACCCGTGGAAGGAGGATTTCGCTACTAATAATCCGGGATCCCGGGCGTTGAGTGTACCGGTAGGCGGGCTGGCTTTGAATTCGTGACAAGGGGCTGCCGGAACCTGCGGGATTTCGTACTTGAGGCCGTTAATACGGGAGCTTGCGCTGTGTTGGACATAAGATAAAACACTTGACAGATGATGTCAGCGTCGACACAATCTAGAATTCACTTTCTGCCAATTAACAACCAGGAGGATTAAGCATGAACAGATTATTTTTGGTCTTGATGTTAGGAAGCTTATTAATTATTGCGGGCTGTGCTTCAGGCCCGGCCGAGGAACCTGCCGCCCAGGTCCCCGAAGAACCTGCCACGCCAGTTGCTGTTAACCTGTTTGATGGGTCTACCCTGGATGGCTGGGAAATATTTGTGGGAGATCCGGAAGTGAAAAAAGAAGATGTCTGGAGTGTCCAGGACGGTTTACTGGTCACCACCGGAGAACCCCTGGGCTACCTGCATACTACAGAATCATTCCAGGATTTTGAACTTGTTGTAGAGTGGAGATGGGCTCCCGGGACCGAGGCCGGAAACAACGGAACCCTGATGCGTATAAACGGTGAACCCAGCCCTGTTCCCCGGTGCATAGAAGCCCAGATGAAGAGTGGAAACGAAGGAGATGTGTACAGTTTCCACGGTATGGTTATTGAAGGAGATCCGGAGAGAACCAAGGCTTCTGAAAACGACCTGGTAGGAAAATTTGTGGGAGTGACCAGAATGGAAGATGCCGCTAATCCTCCTGGAGAATGGAACCGATATGATATCCGGGCTGAAGGCGGAGATATAACCGTCAAGCTTAATGACAAGCTTGTAAACCAGGTATCCAGCGTTCCAATGATTTCCGGGCCGATAGGGGTTCAGTCAGAAGGCGGTATTGCCCAGTTCCGAACGATTCAGCTGACACCGCTGAACGCGGAATAGGGAAGATGATTGTCTGGGAGAGGCCGGCCTTCTCCCAGAGAGTACGATTACGAAAACGAACGCGACAACGATAAAGAGGAGATATCCTGGGGTTTTGTTAATATGCAGACAAAGGGGATAGTCTTTGACATCAAGAGGTTTGCCCTGAATGACGGGCCGGGCCTGCGGACTACTGTTTTTTTCAAGGGATGCCCTTTGTCCTGCACCTGGTGCCATAATCCGGAGAGCAGGGCTTTTGACCCTGTGCTCCTGTTCCGGCCAGCCAGGTGTATCAGGTGCCTGCGCTGCGTGGAAGCCTGCCCTGGAAAAGCCGTTCACGTTGAGGATAACCTGCCTGTTACCGATCCCGGGCTTTGTACAGTCAGCGGCCGATGTGCTGAAGTATGCCCTTCCGGGGCCAGGGAGATTGTGGGCCGGGAATACACGGTCCCGGAGATTATTGAAGAGATACTTAAAGACCGGGTTTTCTATGAAGAATCAGGAGGAGGGGTCACCTTTTCAGGCGGGGAACCGCTGGCCCAGCCGGAGTTTCTGGCCGCACTGCTGAACGCCTGCCGTAAAGAGGGGATACACACCGTTTTGGACACTTCCGGATACGCGGAAAAAGAAGTGATTCTAGAAACAGCCGTTTTGGCGGACCTTGTTCTTTATGATTTGAAAGCAATGAACCCGGAAACCCATCTGCTGCTCACAGGGGTTTATAATAGAGAAATACTGGAAAATCTTACGTTGTTATCAGATGCCGGCACAGAGGTGCTGATCAGGTTTCCGTTAATACCCGGAAGGAGCGATGACGAAGAGAACATCAGGGCCACCGGAATTTTTGTAAAGGGATTATCCAATATATTGGGGGTGGAACTCCTTCCCTTTCATCCGGCGGCCAAGGAGAAGCACCGGAGATTTTCAATCCGTTATGACGGGCCTGTTGACCCGGCTTATCCGGAAGAGAGAGTAGACAGGGCGGAAAGGATTCTTGCGGATTTGGGGGTTAACGTATTCAGGCGTGACAGGGATTAAAAGGATTAATAGAGATGAACAAGAGGGTTAAGAAATTAAGGGAGGAGAGCTTTAAAGCGGTTCCTTCAATTTCTGCTGAAAGAGCCAGGATTGTAACCAGGTTTTACAGGGAGAATGAAGGCAGGTATTCTCCGCCGATAATGCGGGCCCTTTGTTTTCAGGCTCTCTGCAGGGAAAAGACAATCTGGATCGGTGAAGACGAGCTGATTGTCGGGGAACGCGGGACCGCTCCCAAGGTGGTGCCGACATTTCCTGAGTTGACCTGCCATACAATAGAAGATCTGGAAACCCTTGAAAAACGGGAGAAAGTAAACTACCGGCTGGAAGAAGATGTCCTGGAGGTTTACCAGCGGGAGATTATTCCTTATTGGACGGGCCGCACAATGCGGGAGAAGATTTTCAACCATGTCCCGGAGGACTGGAGAGCGGCCTATGAAGCCGGGATGTTTACGGAATTCATGGAGCAGAGAGCTCCTGGCCATACAACCCTGGACGACCTGATTTATCAAAAAGGCATGCAGGACCTGAAAAGGGAAATAGGGGAAGCCCTTCGGGAACTGGATTTTTTCAACGATTTCGAAGCGACCGGAAAAAGAGAGTCCCTGCTGGCCATGGATGCTGCGTGCGATGCGGCAATTATTTTTGCTGAACGTCACGCTGAGCAGGCTGAACAGCTGGCGGAACAGGTAGCAGATCCTGACCGGAAAGCGGAACTGAAAGAAATAGCCCGGGTTTGCCGCAGGGTGCCTGCTCATGCTCCTCGGAGTTTCAGGGAAGCCCTGCAAATGTATTGGTTTGTTCATCTTGGGACTATAACCGAATTGAACGGATGGGATTCAATGAATCCCGGGCACCTGGATCAACACTTGTATCCCTTTTACAGGGCTGATCTGGACAGGGGAATCCTGGACAGGGAAGAGGCGAAGGAATTACTGGGGTGCTTCTGGATAAAATTCAATAACCATCCGGCCCCTCCCAAGGTTGGGGTGACTGCCGCTGAAAGCGGAACCTATAACGATTTCACAAACATTAACCTGGGAGGACTGCTGCCGGACGGGTCAGACGGCGTAAATGAATTGTCCTTCCTGCTGCTTGAGGTGATCGATGAGATTCACCTGCTTCAGCCCGGATGTAATGTCCAGATCAGCCGGAAGACCCCGGACAGGTTTTTGAAGGAGGCCTGCCGGGTTATCCGGAAAGGATACGGCTATCCGTCGGTGTTTAACGCCGACACGGTCGTTGCCGAGCAGGTGCGCGCCGGGAAAACAGTGGAGGATGCCAGGTCGGGAGGGACCAGCGGGTGTATCGAAACCGGCTGTTTCGGCAAGGAAGCATATATCCTGACAGGATACCTGAATGTGCCGAAGGTACTGGAGTTGGCCCTTAACCGGGGAAGGGATCCTCTCTCGGGAAAACAGCTGGGGCTCGATACCGGCAGTCCTCAGGAGTTTGCGGGATTTGACGAGCTTTACCTGGCCTTTGAAAAGCAGCTGGAGCACATAGTAAACCTGAAGATAAGAATTAACCAGTATATTGAGCAGATGTTTGCAAGGTACATGCCGGCACCTTTCCTGTCCTCCGTCATCCGGGACTGTATTAAAAAGGGAAAGGACTATTACAACGGAGGGCCGCGCTACAACACTACCTATATACAGTGTTGCGGCATCGGGACTGTGACCGACAGCCTGTCGGCCTTGAAAAAACATGTTTTTGAAACCGGAGCCGTGTCAATGGGAGAGCTGCTGGAAACGCTTTCCGCCGATTTCCTGGACCGGGAAGCCCTGCGGCTGGACCTGGTAAATAAAACCCCGAAATTTGGAAATGATGATGATTACGCCGACATAATCATGCGGCGGGTTTACGGCAGCCTCAACCAGGCAATTGAAGGGCATCCCAATACCAAGGGCGGAAGATATCACCTCAATATGCTTTCAACCACCTGCCATGTATATTTTGGAACCCGCCTGGGCGCTACTCCCGATGGAAGGCTATCCGGGTATCCTGAATCTGACGGGACTTCGCCGGCGCATGGAGCGGATCGGAAAGGCCCGACCGCGGTGTGCAAATCCCTGGGGAAAATGGACCAGGTGAAATCAGGGGGAACCCTGCTGAACCAGAGATTTCTTCCTGATGTGCTTAAGGGGGAACAGGGCCTGGATAAACTGTCCCGGCTGATTCGCGGTTATTTCAGGCTGGACGGACACCACATACAGTTTAACGTGGTGGGGACAGAAACCCTTCGGGCAGCCCAGAAGAAACCGGAGGAATACCGTGACCTTCTTGTGCGTGTAGCGGGCTATAGCGACTACTTCTGCGATCTGACCGCTGATCTCCAGGAGGAGATTATCCAGAGAACAGCCCAGCAGGATTTTTAATAGGCTGATGATTTTTTTCACGGGGGTTCCGTGTGGAAATTCCCGGGGATAAACAGGGGTATGAATGAGAGAAAACGTGAACCGACTTGCCAGGATTATTGACCATGCGGTACTCAATCCCCAATCTACCCGGAAGGATAATGAAGCCGGCTGCCGGCTGGCCATGGAGTACCAGGTGGCAAGCCTTTGCGTGATGCCGAGCTGGGTTGAGTACTGTTCCGATTTTCTTTTTCATTCCCTGGTAAAGGTTGGCACCGTTATCGGATTTCCCCATGGATCCTCTGTAACCGGATCCAAAATGAAGGAAGCGGAGATAGCTTTGAGGGACGGAGCCGATGAACTGGACGTGGTAGTGAATTTCAGCCGGGCTCTGAGCGGGGACTGGGATACAGTTGAATCAGAGATTTCCTCGCTGACCGGGCTGGTTCACTCGGCAAACTCAATTGTTAAGTTTATTTTTGAGAATTGCTACCTGGAAACAAGGCATAAAGTCAGGCTTTGTGAGATTTGCTCAGAAGCCGGCGCGGACTTCGTCAAAACTTCTACCGGATTCGGTTCGGGCGGAGCGACAGAAGATGACGTAAAACTCATGGTCCGTAATGTTTCCGGCCCGGTTCAGGTAAAAGCAGCCGGTGGAATCCGTAACCTTGAACGATTCCTGCTGATGAATAATCTGGGCGCGGCCAGGATTGGTACCAGCTCTACTGAGGCAATCCTTAATGCCTGGATCACTGAAGACGAAGCTTCCCGGAAGGGCCTTTAAAAGAGATTCCTTCTTTCCTAATCCGAATTAGACAGGCTTCCTATTAATCTGATTCTGGGAAAAATATAGTTTTATCCTCCTGAAAATCCTGGCGGAAGAAGCCTTTGTTTCGTATCAATCCTGTTAAAAATTTATCGAAAATGGACTTATCCTATATAATTTGTTCTTCAGTCTTCATTTATGAATATATATGCAGAAGCCTGAACAACTCAAAATTTATAAAAAAGAGTGTTAATCAGAAATAATTATTGGAGGGAAAATGTCTAAAAGAATTGGAATTTTAACAGGCGGAGGAGATGTTCCGGGCCTGAATTCTGTTATCAAGGCGGTTGTATACAGGGCCACTGAGCAGGGTAAGGAAGTTATCGGAATTAAAAAGGGATGGCAGGGATTGACCCATGTAACCGGCCGTAATGATGCCGAATACGTATGGCCCCTGAACCGGGAAAACACCAGGACAATTGACCGTACCGGCGGAACCGCTCTTCATTCTTCAAGAACCAATCCCAGCAGGATGTCCTCAAAGAACCTGCCGGGACATGTTGATGCCGCTGATCTTGAAAAATACCGCAAAGACGAGGACACCTGGGATATTACCCCCATGGTTCTGGACAACCTGGAAATGCTTGGGATCGATACCCTGATCACCATCGGCGGAGACGATACCCTTAGTTACTCCGCACGCCTGCATGATGAAGGCTTTCCCGTTATAGCTATCCCCAAGACCATGGATAATGATGTCCGCAATACCGAGTATTGTATTGGTTTCGCGACCGCCATAACCAGGGCCAAGGACGCAATCAACCGCCAGAGAACTACTGTGGGATCTCATGAAAGAGTCGGCATTTTCAGAATATTCGGCCGTGATGCCGGATTTACTTCCCTCTACACCAGTTATATCGCTGCTACCCGCTGCTTGATTCCTGAGGTGGAATTTGACCTGGACAGGCTATGTAACCTCCTGGTTGAAGACCGCAACAATAATCCCAGCAATTATTCGATCGTAGTTATTTCCGAGGGTGCCATATGGAAAGGACACCAGGTTCAGTCTTATGGTGAAGCTGATGCTTTTGGCCATAAGAAAAAGGTGAATATCGGGGAAAGCCTGAGCCAGGAATTCAAGAAACGTACCGGTCTGGAAACCGTTGTAAGTGATCTGACCTATGATCTTCGCAGCGGGGAACCTGATGCAGTAGACCATATGGTTGCTATCACCTTTGCCAATATCGCCATCGATTTACTGAACGACGGCGTATCAGGCAAAATGATGGGAATCAAGGATGGCAAATACGCCGCGGTTGAGATTCCGGATCCCAAACTGGGCCCAAGAACGGTTGATATTGACAGGCTTTACAATCTGGAACGCTATCGTCCGCACTACCACAACAAGATCGGCGCTCCTCTCCTGCTGGAATCCGTAGTTTAGGCCGAGAGCTTCTGTTCTGATTTTCGGGTGCTGCATCTTTCCGGGTGCGGCACCCTTTTTTTGTGCGTATTACCTGGATCTGGGATATTATGCAATTTGCGTCCGGCCGCTGTTATCCAAACTGCCTGGAGAAGAATCAGGATGAAGTATTTTGTGGGAGCTGTAATTCTGACTTTGACCATTTTACAGGTTATGGGCCAAGGTCTTTCGGGACTTTCAGGACCCTATCTGGGGCAGGACCCGCCGGAGAACAGTGCCGAGGTGTTTGCTCCCGGAATAATTTCCACCGGGGAAGATGAAATTTTATATGGGATTTATTGCGGGGGAAATCGAATCGTTTTTGACCGGGTCCCAGACGGGTTTACTGACTGGGAAAATGAGCCGGTTTACCTGGTTGAATCCGTTAATGGCAAATGGACCTCCCCGGTTTTAACCGGGTATACGGGGATGCAGGCCTACCGGTTCAATTCTTCAGTCAAAGAAGGGGAGAAGATTGTAATCCCCCGCTGGCGGACCGGGCCGTCTGGAAATATTGAAGTGATCGATTTGTACGCGCTTATCCGGACGGAACGAGGCTGGACAGAGCCCGCGATTTTAGGGGCACCGGTCAATTCTGCCTGGTTTGATTCCTGGCCCTCTCTCTCTGAAGTCGGCGTATTATATTTTTTCAGCAATCGCCCCGGCGGATTTGGGAAGGCTGACATATATCGAGCAGTCCCCTCAAACGGCCGGTACCTGGCAGTTGAAAACCTTGGTCCGGCTATCAACATGGGAGAATGGCAGCATGATCCCTGCATATCAGCGGATGGAAAAACCTTGATATACAGTTCCCGAAACCCCAGAACCCTGGGCGCGGATGACTTGTATGTTTCCTTCCTTATGCCGGACAATACCTGGACTTCTCCAGTAAACCTCGGCACCGGAATAAATTCTTCAGCTGCTGACAACAGGCCTTATCTGACGGCTGATGGTAAATATTTGTTTTTCACAAGCAGTCGTAACGGCAGCCTGGATATATTCTGGGCCGGAATTTCATCCGTGGAAAGCCACAGGGGAAAAAGCCAATAGAAAATATTGGAAGAGTAATAATATTTTCAGTCTGCTATTTATCAGGCCCGGGCATTCCAAAAAAGAACCATAGCGTCCCGCCGTATGAACCATCCGCCGGGAACGGACGTCCCTGGGGACCGGTATCTGATGCTTTTGTGAACTTTGTCCCAATAGCTGGAATCGCGTGCAGCACTGAAATATTCCCTTCCGGCCATTTCATGGCGGTATGTCGAGGATCATCTCCGTCCTGCTGACGGCAAACCCGCAGGTAGAGGTCAGGAGTATCTGTCGCGACAATTATCGGACCATCTTCGGTCTTTAATGTAACCCACCTGAAGCCAGAGTAATAACCGGGGAATTCCGGATAATTCCAGGAGGTATTGGGCTTGAAGTTGTTATGGCTGTTATTCCACACATCCAGGCTTCCTCCCTTCAGGCGATTTTTCCAGACCCTGTAGGGTCCATTGCCGAGCCAGGTCATTTCATTCATCCTGACTTCAGGATAGTTGAAGGAAACCCCCATGAAATCAACCGGACCCTGATGGCTGTATTCGTAATCAAGCTTCAGCCAACCGGTGCCATAAACGGACCACTGCAGGAGATTGAAATCAGGATGATCCAGAATACTGATCTCAACGGAAGCCGGTTTTTCAGACAGTTTGATCTTCACCTTTTCTGTTCTGGATTTTCTTCCGCTGATCTGCAGGGACGGTCCGGACCCAAAAGGGATCAGGTGGTTTCCATTTTTAACGGACAGCAGTTCACCAGAGGCCGGATCAAACTGGAAAGCCGCCCTGTCGGTCTTAACAGAAAGCTGTGAGGGTGACTGTTCATATTCCGGCTGGTTTCCAGCGGTTTTCACAACAATGCGGGACAGCGTACGGTCCGGCCCGGCAAGGGGCCAGGACCAGTTGTTTATCAGTTGATCATCCGGGCCATAGGCAGTCAGCAACAGGGCATCAGATTGTTTGATCTCCGAAGGAAGGGTGATCCTTAGTTTTCCGGCGGAGCGGGCTGGAATATCCGGGCCGGGAAAGGAGCCCCGCGATAAGGTAATATGGCCAGGGAGATTGTCAGCGGGATCCCTGAACCGAACCAGTTTCCATTCAAAACGGCAATGCTTCAAATTGGTGAAGTCATAACGGTTTTGCACAGGAAGACTGCCGCTGAAATCGGGGGGGAGCTTTGAGAAGTTTTCAATATAAACAGGGCTCCAGATTTCTCTTATCGTGAAAAAACTGGCTTCCTTTTCCCCTCGCGGCCCGAGTATCCCGTCGGGAGCGTGATTTCCGTCGGTGTCTATGAATCCATTAAGGTCTCCGCGGACAACTCCTTCGTCGGCAAAAACCCAGAGGAAGGCTCCGCCATTCAGGGGATTGCCCCACATTAGATTCCAATGATCCTCAAGCCCGGCTCCCAGGCCGCCGTCATACAGGCCATGGAGATGTTCAGTGGGCATGAAAATATTACCTGAAGACAGCTTCTGTTTGACGCTTTCATAGTTTTCATAGTGATCAGTATCAATCCCGCCATGTAATTCGTACGGATGAAGGACCGTCCGGGCCTGGGGATCATGGACTGCAAAATCATCATCCAGCTCCCGGTTCCAACCCCCTTCATTCCCGTTATCCCAGAAGAGAACACAGGGATGGTTTACATCCCGGGTCACCATTGCTTCAACCAGCTTTTTCCCGGTCGGGGTATCGTATGGGGGTTTCTGCCATCCGGCCAGTTCATCAAGGACATACAGTCCGAGCTCATCGCACAAGTCGAGGAACACGGGATCCGGAGGGTAATGGGACATTCGAACCGCATTCATGTTCATGGCCTTCATATTCAATATGTCTTCCAGGCAGTCCTGCCTGCTGAGAGCGCGTCCGGTTTCCGGGCGGAAGGAATGGCGGTCCACTCCTTTCAGGACTATGGCGCTGCCGTTCAGGAAGATGCCCTTCCCCGGACGTACCTCGATAGAGCGGAAGCCGAACCTTTCCCGAACCGCATGGATTTCTCTGTCTTTTTCCGATAAACGAACATCGACGAAATACAGGAAGGGGCTCTCAGCTGTCCAGTTGCGCTGGTTGGACACCCTGGTTTTCAGCGTAACCTTTTCCGATCCTTTTTTGATGGGCTGGGAAACCCATCCCGACAGGGGGGAGCCGTCCGGATTATAGATCCTTGCGGAAACCGTGTCAGACGAATTGATGGAATCCAAATATACATCGATCGCAAAATTTCCGTCATGCCCGGCATTGATGGCAGTTCTGGAAATTGATTCAGGCGGCAAGGCTTTCAGGTAAACCGGCCTGTATATTCCTCCGAATACCCAGTAGTCGCTGGTTCGTTCGGCTGCATTTATGCTGGCATTTGAAGACATCTTGCTTACAGAAACTTCAAGCAGGTTATCCCGGCCTGCCTGAACAAGTTCAGTGATGTCATACTGGAAACGGTAGAAGCCTCCCTGGTGTGAAGGTCCGGCACTCCTGCTGTTAACTTTCACACTGGTATCTGTCATTACTCCTTCGAAGACTACAAAGATCTTTTTCCCTTCCCACGATTGCGGAACCGGGAAAGAGTGTTTATATATTCCGCGTTCAGTTCCTTTGTTTTCGTCATGGCCATAATTGAAGGAGCCGAATCCCTGCAGTTCCCAGCAGGAGGGGACAGGGATCTTGCTCCATTGGCCTGCCTGCCTGCCGGCTGTAACCATGAAATCCCAGTCTTTAGTCTGGTCGCTGCCCGTTCCGGACAAGTACTGGACCTGGCTGGAAGTGTTGGCATAGAGGGTTGCAAAGAAAAGAAAGAGTATCAGCGGATTAATTATTTTTTTCATAGGATCTCCGAATATTGGGGCATATGCGGATATTTTAATATGCTGCGGGATGAAAATCCTGGTTTTTTGTTCTACATGGTTGAAGGAGAGAGTTGAAGAAACTGCCAGGAAGGCCTCGACTATTTATGCCGGCGGGAAAAAATCAAAATATTTTCAGCTGTTGAGTTCTGAATCAGTTTCTGAATAGGGAGGAGCGACTTCAAGTTCAAAGCCGTCACCTTCACCTGAACTGCCGGGGGCTTCACGGCTCATCAGGATACCAAGCCAGTGGGTATTCTCGTTTGTTTCCAGGGCAATTTTAATTGTGATGGTCAGCGGAACGGAGAGGAATGCTCCAACGGGACCCAGGATCCAGGTCCATCCAGCCATAGAGACAAAAACAACAAGGGGGGAGAGTCCAAGGCCCTTTCCCATGAAGCGGGGTTCCAGGAAGGAGCCGATAACCACGTTAATAACCAGGAATCCTATGGCCACGATAACGGCCGGCCATAGGCCGTGTCCGATCAGGGCAATTAAGACCGCGGGAATTGCGGCAATAATTGAGCCGAAGTTGGGGATGTAGTTGAGGAAAAACGCCAGGAAGCCGATTATGACCGGGAAGTCCACATTCATTGTGTAACACCACAGGCCGGCTATCAAACCGGTCAGCATGCTGATGGCGGTCTTGATTATCAGGTAATTTTTAAACCTGACAGTAAAATCCTTATATTGCAGCAAAGGATGGCCATTGTTTACAAAAGCAGCCTTGATCTTGCTGTGCATGCCGGAAACTTCAAGCAGGCTCAGCAGAACTATGAACAGGATCAGGAAGGTGTTGGTCAGGAGTCCCCCCAGAGAGGCCAGCAGCCCGGCGGCGATGTCCATGGTGACGCCGATATCAATACTTTCAATCGGGTTTTCTTCAGTAGTGGAAATCCCCTTGGAGTTCAGCCACTCGAAGAACTCAGCGCCTTTTTCCTGAAGGGTTAATTTGTATTCAGGTACTATATTGATGAACTGGTTGATGGAGTTTCCGATGAATATACCTGCAAATACCAGTATGGAAACCATGATCGTCACGACAAGGAGAACCGCAATGCCGGAAGGGCAGCCTTTTTCCTTCAGCCAGAGCACCATGGGGCCGCCCAATACGGTCAGAAAAGCAGCAACCAGTACCGGTATGAGTATAGGGGAGGAAAGCTTGAGCCCTGCCACGATTATGACCAGAGCCGCAACATTAACCAGTATTGATGCTTTTATGGTGACACTGCTGTTTGGCATTTTTGACAAGGGCTCTCTATTGTTTTAGGTCGTAACGCTTTATTTTGACTAATTATATCTTAATTGCCTGTATGGTATTCTTCCCCCATTATTCGTAAGCGCGCGGGCTGAAATTTGGGCCGCCGGCCGTGCCTGTACAAAGCAGGTCCTTCTAAAAGATGCTTCAATTCAGCTGTTGTTTCAAAAAAGATGAAATATGCCAGCCATCCAGGTACATAAAAGGGAATTTTTCAAGGGTATAGTGGCCGCAGGGCAAGGTGACTGAACGATTGGGGATTTCCTGTTTCCGATATCTGGCGAGAATTAATTTGTAATATCTGGGCAGGAAAGTCAGGTCATAGGCTCCGGTAATTAGAAGGTGCGGACGGTAATTTTCTTTCAGTCGATCCACATAATGCCAGGGGCTGAGAGGAGACCAGCACTGTTTGAGGTCTTTTGCGGAAATATTCTCTTCCAGTCCGGCTTTTACAAACCTTGTTGCCATGCCATGCCAGACAACATCGCTGTAAAAGGATGCCGCATGGTTAAAGACCCCGGCCGCGAATCCGGGTTCGTGCACAAAAGCCAGGTACGCGACACCTGAACCCAGGCTGGTTCCAATAATTCCAATTTCCTGGAAACCCTGCCTTTGAAGCCAGTGGAATACCTGGCGGACCTCCAGTACCGACTGCCTGGTAGCATGAAGGGTCCTGCCAATGTTGGGGCTCAGCATATAATCGGCCCGCTCTGCCCCGGGCAGATTACGTTCTTCATGATAGGGCTGAGTCATACGAACGGCATTTAATCCCAGCCTGGCCAGCAGCCCGCAGAGACCGGTATGGCTGTCTTTGCCGGCATTCCATTGCGGGACTACGATTACCGCTGACTTGGTTTTTTGAGCAGGATAGAATCGGCATTTAACCAGGTTGTTTTCTTTTACCGGACCGGGCGTGGGCGTTTTAAAGGTCAGGAGGTCTCCATTGAAATTCTCCTCTTCCATTTCGGGAGGAGAGAACCATTCCGCGCTGTTCAGAAGAGCCCTCGAGGAATATTCCTTGATGATTTCCAGGGGAGTCGCCGAAGTTGAGTCTTCATCGGAAGTTTCCAGCCAGTCAAGGCCCCATTCGAAAGGTAAAGTTTGGCGGTTGGTATCCCTGAGAGTTAAACGGCGTTCCCACCCGTGCATCCAGTTTCTGTATATCTTCGTCATTTGCATTTTTTCAAATCTTCGCCGAACTCAATTTTGTAAAGTTCCAGCAAGGTAAGAAAAAGAGAAACCAGAATAGGCCCGAAAATCATTCCAACAATGCCGGCATACGCGATGCCGCCCATTATAGAGAAAAACACAAGCAGCGTGTGCATCTTGACCTGCCCTTCAATAAGGAGGGGGCGGAGAACATTGTCAATCATCCCAATAAAAATCATTGCCGCAATGATAAGAGCAATCCCCTTGATATAGGATCCGGAGAGCAAAAAATATGCAGCCCAGGGAGCCCATATTATGGAGGTCCCTATGACCGGAACCAGGGAAAAAAGGGCGAAAGCAAAGACCAGAAGACCAGATTGGTTATTCCCAGGAAGTAAAAGACTATTCCGCCGGCCAATCCCTGGGCTATTGCTGTCAGGAAACTGCCTATGACGGTAGCATTGGTAATTTCCCTGAATTTTCGGGCCACGAGCATTTCGTGTTTTCGAGAAAGGGGAATCAGGGAATCAATGTTTTTCAGGATAAGCATTCCATCCCTGAAGAGAAAGAACATGGTAAAAAGCATCAGGATAATGTCGACAATAACGGTCATGAAGCCGCTGACAATTGCGGTGCTGTGCTGGATCAGGAAAACACTGGCCTGTTTCAGCAGGGCGGTAAGACTGGAGACCAGGTCAAAATCTTCAAGGTCAACATAGTTCTGTATTTTTTCAAGTACTGACTGCAGGTAGGGATTCAATTCCTGGTCAAAAAGTTTGCGGTAATCTCCATTGGCAATTTTCGCCTGAACGGTTTCATAGGTCTGGGTAACTTCCTGGGTCAGGAGCACCAGCAGCAGGAGGCAGGGAAGAACTCCGGCCAGGATGATAAGGAGGCAGGTAATAACGGACGCCAGATTTTTCCGGCCTTTCAATTTCCGAAGGATTTTTCTGTAGAGAGGATAAAAAAGAGTGGAAAGGACGACAGCCAGCGAAACGGGCAAAAGAAAAGGCTGAAATATTTTCCAGACCAGAAAGAGGACAATAGCTGAAGGAAGCAGAAGGAATAACCGGGAGAAGATTCGGTTTTTCATAAAGATGAACTCTAAACGTTTATGAAAAAGAGGTCAACAAGAATTGATTTAGGTTGCGCGTGCCGGTAGGGAAGATTAAAGTATGTTTCAAAGGCTTTTCAGCCACTGCCCTGGGAGCTGAACAGCGTTATTTTTTAAATGTAAGTTGTAAGAAACAAAATTCTTGAAACATTAGAGTAGTGATTCGTATTAGACTATTGATGAATGCAGAAACAGGACAATGAATTGATAGCCAGTACCCTGGAGGGGAACCAGCAGGCGTTTGAAGAACTTATACGCCGATATCAATCATTTGTTCACAATGTGGTTTACCACTATTTTGCAAAAAGGGAAGATGTTGAAGAGATAGCCCAGGAGGTGTTCTTAAAAGTGTACATGGCTTTGAACAAGTATGATGCCGACCGGCCTTTCAAGCATTGGCTGGGCCGAATCACATCAAACCTGTGCATTGATGAGTTCCGCAAAAGGAAGAGGAACCGGATAGTAAGTCTTGAGAGTGATCTTGGCAAGGAAGAACAGGCGGATCTGGATCAGATGTTCCAGGCAGCCGAAACCAATTCCTTTGCCTTTGTCGGGGGAATGGAAAAAGGCCTGGATCTTTTGAAAAAGGCCATGAACACCTTGTCGGATAAAGACAGGATGACTTACGTATTAAGGGAAGTTGAAGGGCTGGATTACGAAGAAATAGGGGAGATGTTGGGGACGAGCGTAGTGGCTTCCAGAATAAGGGTCAGCCGGGCTCGTCAGCAGCTTAAGAAAAAGTTGGAGGAAATGTTAAATGTCTGATCATAAAGGTAACAAAAATACGGAGGGATTTTTGAAATACCTGGCAAGGTCAGCTCCTGTGGTTGAACCTTCTCCTTATTTTGCCGCCAGGGTATCCCGAATAGCCATGGAGCAGAAGGAGTCTATTTTCAGTTTATTCTGGCAGTTGGGAAGATGGGTCGTTCCCACAACCCTGGCTGTCTGCACTTTTGCCTGGATTTTGATTTTACAGGGCCCTCTGAGTTCGGATGAAATGCTCCTGGAAACTGAATATCTCTTTCAATCTGAATACACCAGTGAAGAAATCACCTATGAATCAGTGATGGGTTTCAGTTCCTCAAACCTGATAACGAAGGCCGATTATGAATATCCGAACTAAAGCATATGCAGGGATGGTTCTTCTTACAGTTACGGCTTTTATCCTGGGGGGAATTATCACCTACAATTTTCTGCCTGCCGCGGTAACCTTCAATGCGCCCTCTTCATCAGGGCCGCCGCCCTGGAGTCCTAGGGTAGGTCCTCCTCCGGAAGGCCAGGGTTCTCCCGATGGATCACAGCCTTCCCCAGAAGAAGTGCAGAAGGACAGGGAAAGAAGACAAAGATTCGTGGACAGGTGGAAGCAGAAGCTGGATCTTACAGATGAACAGGAAGAACAGTTTCATGAGATTTTTACCGCGGGACACGAGAAGTTTGTCGCCGTGGAGCAGGCCTCCAGGGAAGAGTTTGCCAGAATTCGCCGGGAGACAGACGAAGCAATATCCCGGGTACTAACCCCTGAGCAGGCTGCCCGATATACTGAAATTATTGAAGAGTTCAGAAACCGCCGCAGAAACCAGAAAGAAAACAAGCAGGAATCCGGACAGAGGAAGGATTAGGCTTAAGGAATCTTCCCTGCCGCCTGGAGTTTATCTTCCAGATTACCGCCCTCCCGCTGCATGAAGGAAGCTTATGTTTCCTTCTGCTTTGGATAATGTCCTGACTGCCTGAAGCAGGAGAGTGTAAATTTTCATTCCAAAACCGGTGAAACTTGTCCGGTTTTCTCTTCGTACCGGTATGAGATACTTTTCAAATCCCGTATTTTTTCGGAAACATAATTCGTGCTGGTTTAACGATTTTTCCCGGTAAAAGAAGCCCTGGTAAAACAATAGATGTTAGAGATTCTCGCCTTAAGCGCACTCCTTGCCGCTGGATTCACCCTGGCCCAGCTGGTCAAACTGGTGCATCTTCCCTCCGTAACAGGATTTATTATTGCCGGAGCCGTTTTGGGTCCATCTGGTTTTGACATGGTCAGCATTGATTTTGCCGAAGACCGGCTGAGTGTCTTCACTAACATGGCCCTGATGCTGGTAGCTTTCGGTATCGGCGAGCGTTTTGATCTTCAGCAGCTGCGAAGTCTTGCCAAGCCTATAATAAGGATTTCAGCCGGTGAAGCGGGCCTCAGTTTTATATTTGTAACCGTCGGAACCGCTTTAGTCTGCTGGATAACCGGAGTAGGCGGAGAGTTTGCCAGCTGGCCGGTGTGGATTACCGTTGCCCTGACCTTGGCGTCCATTGCCATTGCCACAGCACCGGCTACAACGATTGCGGTTATAAGGGAAACCGGCGCGGGCGGAAACGTGACTCGTCTTCTGCTCTCTTCAGTCGTGGTAAATAATGCCCTCAGTGTAACCCTGTTCGGAATTGTCATTTCAACGGCCGGAGTCCTTCACGGCGTTTCCGGACACATAGGGATTGATTCAATATTGATGCCTGTATTAAAGACCGTTGGAGCCTTGGCAATTGGCTTGGGAACCGGATTTATTACCGACATCCTTGTCAATCGATTCACCCGGCGTGAGGATATCCTGATCGTGGCCCTGGCCTCACTGTTTTTCTGCGGAGGTATTGCCGACTACCTGGGGCTTTCCTCTCTTCTGGCCGGGGTGGCAGCCGGATTTGCCGTAGTAAATCGCCATCGCCGGGATGTAAGGGTTTTCCGGGCCTTGAATGATCTCGAGCCTCCGTTTTACGGAATTTTCTTTGCTTTAGCCGGGCTGCAGCTGCATCTGGGGGAACTGACCTATGCCGGATTAATGGGCGTGGTATTTATTGTTCTAAGGGGGCTCGGAAAATATATTGGAGCCAGGTGGGGCGCTAGTAAGGCAGGCCTTCCCCCGGAACAAGCTGATAATATTGGATTGGGGCTTCTTCCGCAGGCGGGATTGGCAATTGCGCTGGCCTACGTAATCAGGCAGGAAACATCTCTGGAGATCGTCAGGGATCTACTGCTCAATGTAGTCATTGCCAGTGTTGTTATCAATGAAATTATTGGGCCGCCTTTGGTCAGGTTGACTCTGATCAGGGCCGGAGAGGCAACACCTTCTGGGCCAGTAAAAGAATCGGGATATGACGGTGTTGATACTGATGGAGAATATATTGCTGAAAGCCTGGCTCCGCTCTCGCCGGTGCCTACTCCGCAAAACGCCAAGGGAATTGTTGTATACGGGGTTTCCAACCCGGCTACAGCCCTCGCTGTAACAAGAATCGCGGTACTTATCAGTCACCAATTTCAGGCCCTGCCCAGGGCTGTCCATGTTATCAGCCCGGACCGCAGCCGAAGTGATGCCGCAAAAGATCCATGGGTAAAGGAGCTGTTTAGTCTTTCCAAGAGGGAGGCCTCTCAGCTAGGGTATCCTTTAGTAGCTGATTTTGAGGTAGACGATGACGCGGCCCGGGGTTTTCTGAATGCAGCGGAAGCCTCAGATGCCCAGACTATTGTTCTGGGGCACCCGCTTACCAAAAGAGCTCCGGAGTTTGAGCGTATAGTGGATTTCATTGCGCAGAGAAGCTCTTGTCCGGTTGTTGTTGCCAAATTCGGAAGGAGCCTGTCCGCAAGAAATATACTGGTCCCGATACGGAGCCTGGATGAACTTTCTGTGGTCTCGCCTGTATGCAAGGCCATGGCGGCCGTGCCCGGAGATAAGATGACCCTGTTTTTTCTGGCCCCGGGGGATACGGTGCGGCATGAGCTTGAAAAGACAAGGCGGCAGGTCACGGAAAAATTTTCGCAGGAGGATTTTGACCGGCAACTGTCAATCAGGATTATGGCAACCGATTCCCGGCTGCATTCAATAATCGAGGTCGCGGGTGAACATGATCTGATTATTATGAGTGTTCGCGGAAAAGGACGGCTGAGCCGGGCTTTTTTTGGCTCTTTGGCGGAAGATGTGGCACAAAGAGTTGATGAGACCATGCTGCTAGTAAGGGCGGGAACTGAAGGCAGCGTTTTTGCCGCCTGGACTGAGCCAATTTGATCCGGTGAGAATTTTTGGTGTTTCCGCTCCCGCAAAAGTGGAAGCCAAGGGATAAAATATGGTATTTGAAAACAATCAGCGGGAAAAGGTACATTTTATTTCCATAGGAGGGGCGGCCATGCACAGCCTCGCCCTGGCCCTTCATGCATCGGGCTGCAGGGTAACCGGCTCAGATGATGAATTCCGCGACCCTTCCAGGAGCAGGCTTGAAAAAGCCGGACTCCTGCCCAGCCGGACCGGATGGGATCCGGGAAGGATCACACCTGATGTGGATGCGGTAATCCTGGGGATGCATGCCCGACAAGATAATCCTGAATTAATGAAAGCCCTGGAACTTGGCTTGCCTGTGTATTCATTTCCAGAATATATATATGAAAGAACCAAGCGAAAAAAGAGGGTGGTTATCGGGGGGAGTCATGGAAAAACCACGGTTACTTCCATGATAATTCATGTCCTGAAGAGAGCCGGAATAAAGTGTGATTTTCTGGCCGGGGCGGCTATAGAGGGCTTTGATAATATGGCTGAGCTTTCAGATCAGACTGAGCTGGCTGTTTTTGAAGGGGATGAATACCTCTCTTCCGCCCTGGATCCCAGGCCTAAATTTCATCTTTACCGGCCGCACCTTGCCGTTATTACCGGCATAGCCTGGGATCATGTAAATGTGTTTCCCAGTTATCCGCAGTATCTGGAACAATTCAGGATTTTTGCCGCGAAGATAGAGCCTTCCGGTTCCCTGGTTTATTGCCTGGAAGACCCGGAAGTTAAGAGAATCGCGGAGGATTCCAGGCCTGATATCAGGAAAATCGGGTATACAACCCATCCTCATCTTGTGGAAGACGGACAGTTTTTTTTGCTCAGAAACGGGCAGCAAAAGATTCCTGTTCAGCTGTTTGGCAGCCACAATATGCAGAATATTTCAGCTTCTGAAAGAGTCTGTTCAGAACTGGGAGTTTCAGCCGAAGTTTTTTATGAGGCGATACAGGACTTCAAAGGCGCGGACAGGCGACTGCAGGTTTTGAAGGAAAATGATGATTCCGCGGTATACCTCGACTTTGCCCACGCGCCATCCAAGGTGAGGGGAACCGTAAAGGCTATGAGGGAGCTTCATCCGAAACGCCGGTTAATAGTATGCCTGGAATTGCATACCTACAGCAGTCTTTCTTCCTCTTTTCTCCCCCAGTATAACCAGACCTTGAAGCCGGCGGATGAAGCAGTAGTGTTTTTTGATCCTGCCGCAGCTGACCTCAAGAGGCTGAAGAGGCTCAGTGCCGGGGAAATAAAAAAGGGTTTCGAAAGGCCGAACCTCAACGTATTTGATTCAACTGATGCCCTGAAAGACTGGCTTTCATCACTTGATTTGCATGGCAGCGACTTGCTGTTCATGTCATCCGGAAGTTTCGGCGGCCTGGATCTGCCGGAAATGGTCCGGGATCTTATCTGAAGGATTCACAAAATCAGGATTTCCCGCTTTTGCCGGAGGAGTGTTTCTCAATGATTCCCCGGATAATAAATCAGTCCAAAGCTCATCTGGAGGTTATGAAGAGTTCCCGAGGGAGAGTAGCCTGCCCCGGCCACGCTGTTTTCAACAGGAACTACAGAGGGAAGCCCGAAAGACGGAGTGTCCGAGATCTGATCAGCTAAATCAACTCGAAGTCCGATCTTGTTGTTAAGCCTGTATTTGACACCCCCACCTACCCTGAATCCGGCCTTCCAGTTATTATTCATGGAAAAACCAAGTTGCTTGGATGTTGATTTGATTGATCCATCCAGGGCATAAAGCGTGGCGCCTATCCCTCCCGTGACATAGGGACGAAGGGCCTTGTAGGGATCCCGGGCATAAAAAAGCAGGTTATAAAAAAAACTGTGAGTTGTCTGGTCAAAATCCAGTTTTGCCGTGTCAGGAGTGGGATTCACGAATTTCCCATCATGATCTGAAAAAATATAATCAAATTCAGCGCCAAAATAGTTGCCAATATTCTGGGTTATCCTTGCTCCAAGAAGAATCCCGTCGTCAGGCTCTATAGAGGATGACAGAAAATCCGAGGAGCCTTCGATCGGCGTGTTGGCTTCGGCTTCCCCCAGCATGGCCATGCCGGCGAAAAAGGATAGCTCCCATTCAGGATTTTTTTTAATTCGCCCGGACTGGGCGGATAAAGGAGCACATAGAATGAGTCCAGCGGTCAGTAAAACAAAAAAATATTTCTTCATAAGAGGCCTGCTTCTCCGGGTATCCGGAGGAATCTTTCAATTTTGTATCTTACTATAACTTAAACTAGGATGTCACAGAGCGGGAAAAGTCTGAAAATTTTTTAAAATAACCGGTCAATTCCAGATACTTTTTGCGCTATTGACTGGAGCATGCCGGCTGCAATAAACTTCTTAGCCATGAAAAGATGCCCTATTCTGATTTTTTGTCTAATTGTTTTTTCGGCTAATGCATATGCCCAGACTCCCAGGCCCATGGCAACAGAGCTGACAGATTCAGTCGGGGCGGGAGTCTCAAGGATTGAATTAGGGCTGGATTTCATGCAGGGAGTTGAGTATCCGTTTTCAGGCCTGGAAGGCGACCTGACCAGGATAGGGAATATTGGATTGCGCCTGGGAGCCGGGAGCGGTGTTGAATTGCAGGCTTTCTGGCCCGCGCAGAATTATCTGAATATAAATAATATCAATTCCGGGGCGCCTAACTATCCCAACCTGGATTTTGGCGGAAATTCAACCAACGATTACGGTGATTTGACGCTGGCAACCAAGTTTCGCTTCAAAAAAGAGAGCGAGAGGTCACCGGCCATGGGCTTCAGGGTTGGAGTGAAATTACCCAATGCTTCCACAGAGAAAGGTCTGGGCACAGATGAGACTGACGTATTCGGAGATTTCCTGATACAGAAATCTTTCCAGGGATTGACCCTTGCCGGCAACCTGGGGATCGCGATTCTCGGCGACCCGGAAACCTCCGGGGCCCAGGATGATCAGCTTTCCTGGGGTGCCGCCGGCATTTACAGCTTGACCGATATGTTCAGGGTATTTGCCGATCTCCATGGGCGTGTGGGCCCTTCGGGCTATGGGACAGAAGAAACTGTGATGGCCAGGTTGGGGACCCAGATAAAATTCGGAGGTCTTTACTGGGACGTGGCCTTCCTTTCCGGACTGATGGAGACTGACCCGAACAGCGGGATATCCATAGGGATTTCCAAGGATATTGGCGCCACAATTTTTAAATAGCCTTCAACCTCCAAAGTGGGGGAGATTCTCTATGCCGGGCCGCGAGGGGCGCCAAATTAATTGATCGCCCCGCCATAGGTTTCAGGGCATATCAGCTGCATCCAGAGGTTCTCCCGCAGGTAGTGCACACGTAACAGCTTCCGTTTCGCTGCATCAGGCCTCCGCATTCACAGGTCATTGCCTCAGCCCGGTAGGCGTCTTCCATGAGCCTTTTTTCGGCGGCGGAGTCACCTGAACTGCCGTTGCCGTTCCCGTTGGGGAAGTTCACCTGGACCCCTTCCTGGTCGGAACTGTTTGGTTTGACATTGTGGATGCCCAGGGCCTGCTGGACTTCCGCGCTGAGAAATTTGGAGGCGATGCACCTGACCACGTAGTCCGGAATTGAGCTGGCAAAAGGAATCTGGGGATTATTGGTAAATCCTGCCGGTTCAAAGCTCATATGGGAGAACATCCTGACATAGTCTTCGAGGGGGACACCCCGCTGCAGGCCCATGGAGATAGCAATAGCCCAGGCCATGGCCATTCCCTGCAGCGTTGACCCTTGTTTTGAAAAGTTAATAAAGATCTCGCCCAGGCTGTCATCCTCAGGATAGGTTCCCATGGTCAGGAAACCCTTGAAGCCCTTGATCCGGAATTCATGCTGTATCGCGGAGTGATCTTTTGGCATGTTCCTTTGATTGGCGGTCGAACCGAAATTTTTAGCTACCCTTTCCTTGTTGGAAAGAGGCTGAACTGATTTGCATCCATCCCGATAGATTGAAACAGCCTTCATTCCCGCTTTCCAGGCAAAGATGTAGGCTTCCTGGATTTCTTCGGCTGTCGCTTCGTGAGGCATGTTGACGGTTTTGGAAATCGCTCCGGAGATAAAGGGCTGGAGAGATCCGCACATTTTAATGTGGCCCATGTAATGAATTGAACGGGAGCCGTTTACCGGGCGGTCAGCGCAATCAAAGACAGCCAGGTGTTCCGGCTTCAAATCAGGGGATTTTTCAACAGAATCCTCTTCCTCAAGGTATTCAAGTATTCTTTCTATCTCATCGGCATCGTAACCCAGTTTATCCAGGGCGGCGGGGATTGTATTATTTACAATTTTAAGGGTTCCGCCGCCAACAAGCTTCTTATATTTAACCAGCGAAAATTCCGGTTCAATACCGGTGGTATCGCAATCCATCATGAATGCGATGGTTCCGGTAGGAGCAAGTACCGTAACCTGGGCATTGCGGAAGCCATGATCTGAGCCTCTTATGATTGCCTCGTCCCATACTTCTCCTGCCGCCTTAAGCAGATTTTTTGAAACCAGGGAGGGGTCAATTCCGCTGAGGGCGTCCCTATGTTTGTGCATAACCCTCAACATCGGAATTCGATTGGCCTCGGCACCTTCAAAGGGCCCGATTGCTTCAGCCAGTTCAGCACTTGTCCTGTATGCTTCTCCGGTCATCAGTGCTGTTATGGACGCTGCCAGCGCCCTGGCTCCATCGCTGTCATAAGGGAGACCGTTAGCCATCAGCAGGGCTCCCAGATTGGCAAATCCCAGGCCAAGGGGCCTGAATTTCTTGCTGTTGCTCGTAATCTCAGGAGTCGGATAACTGGATTTGTCTACAATTATTTCCTGGGCGATGATCAATGTCCTTACAGCCTTCCGGAAATCATCGATTTTAAAATTCCCGTCTTCGTCAAGGAAGCTCAGAAGATTAAGTGAAGCTAGATTGCAGGCCGAATTATCAAGAAAAACAAATTCCGAACAGGGATTTGAGCCGTTGATAGGACCGTTGTTGGGGCAGGTATGCCAGTCATTCATGGTTGTTATGTACTGGATGCCCGGATCTCCGCACTCCCAGGTGGCGTTGGATATCCAGGTGAGGACCTCTTTTGCTTTATAGGTTTGATCCAGTTCCCCGGTTGTCACCAGTTTTGTGTTCCAGTCAGAATCACTGAAGACGGCTTCCATAAATTCATCGGAGACACTCACGCTGTTATTGGCATTCTGGAACTGCACACTCCGGTAGGCCTCTCCATCCAGGGAAGAGTCGTAACCGGCCTCAATAAGCTTGAGCGCTTTCTTTTCCTCATTAGCCTTGCAGTGTATGAATTCCTTGATATCGGGATGGTCCGCGTTCAAGATGACCATCTTGGCGGCACGGCGAGTAGCCCCTCCGGATTTTATAGCCCCGGCAAAACTGTCAAATCCGCGCATAAAAGAAACCGGTCCTGAGGCAATCCCTCCAACTGACAGGTTTTCCTTGGAGGAACGAATTTTGGAAAGGTTTACTCCGGACCCGGAACCGCCTTTGAAAATCATTGCTTCTGTCTTGGCCAGATCCATTATTGAATCCATTGAGTCGTCTACCGCATTGATAAAGCAGGCAGAGCACTGGGGGGATTTTTCAAACCCTACGTTGAACTGTACCGGAGAATTAAAGGCGCCTTTCTGGTGTACCAGGATATAGCTGAGTTCGTGGGTGAAGTTAACGGCATCTTCCGGAGATGCGAAAATCTCAAGCTCTTTTCCCCAGGTGGTTATGGTGTCGGTTATCCTTCCGATTAACTGCTTAATGCTGGATTCTCTTTCCGGAGTGCCCAACTGGCCCCTGAAATATTTGCTGGCTACAATATCAGTTGCCCTTTGAGACCAGAAGGCTGGAAACTCCAGGTCGTCCTGGTGGAAGGAAACCTTTCCGGATTTCCAGTCTTTTATTTCCGCGGATCTCTGCTCCCATTCAATTTGTTCAAACGGGTGGATATCCGGAGTAGAAAAGTATGATTCAATTTTTATCTGTTTTGTTTTCCTACCCTTATCCTGACTCATTTCCACTCTCCCCTTTTTAATATGTCCCGAAAATAAATAATTTTAGGCGAAATATTCAATATATTGTATATCCTAAGACACAATCATACTAAATATTGTAGTGAGGATTTGAAAAATTTTTCGAAAATTTGGGATTTTCAGCAGGATTTTGTTTTATGGGAGAGGTAATAGGACTGTGAATTAAGGATTTTACTGTCTTTACCGGGGACTGTTTTTGTGTATTTCCCGGTCGAATCAAGGCCCCATTTTTTAACGTTATCGCGGAGCTGCAGGTCAATTATGTCGTTTTTGATGATTTGTTGGCCGGCAGAATCGGTGACTGGAAAAAGGAGTTCTACCCTGTGGTCAAGGTTTCTGGGCATAAGATCGGCACTGCCCAGGAAGATTTCTTCTTCACCACCGTTGTTAAAATAGTAGATTCTGGCATGTTCCAGGAATCTTCCGACAATGGAGTGAACAGCAATATTGTCGCTGATTCCGGGCAATCCGGGACGCAGGCAGCAGATGCCGCGCACGATAAGGTGTATTTCAACGCCGGCCTGTGATGCCCTGTACAGAGCCTTGATGCATTCTTTGTCCACCAGGGAATTCATCTTGAATACAAGGCGTCCTTTCCCGGATTTCTGGTGCTGCTCTGTTTCCCGGTCAATCAGTGAGATGATAGATGTTCTAAGGAATTCCGGAGCTACCAGGAGTTTTTCATAACTGGCTAATCCGGAGTAGCCGGTTAGTGAATTGAAAAGAGCCGAGACATCCGAAGCGATTTCCGGATTAGTTGTGAAAAATCCGAGATCGGTATAGACTCGGGCAGTCACCGGATTATAGTTGCCTGTGGCAAGGTGAACATACCTGACCAGTCCTTCTGGTTCCCTGCGGATAACCAGGCAGGCCTTGCAATGGGTTTTCAGGCCAACCACTCCATAAACAACATTCACTCCCGATTCTTCAAGTTCGCGGGCCCATTCAATGTTGTTCTGTTCATCAAACCTGGCCTTTATTTCAATGAGGATTGAAACTTGTTTGCCGTTTTCACGAGCCCTTTTAAGAGCATTTACTATAGGGGAGTCTGGGCCAACCCGGTAGAGAGTCTGTTTGATGGCAATGACGTTCGGGTCATCGGCGGACTGATTTAAAAATTCCACAACAGCTGAAAAGTCATCATAGGGGTGATAAAGGAGATACTCATGATTTTTAAGTTTTTTAAACAGTTTCTGTTTTTTTCTGAGGATAAGCGGTGTTGCAGGACTGAACTTGGAATATTTCAGTTCGGGCCTGTCAATATCGGTAAGCTGGGAGAGGGAGGAGAATCCTACCGGCCGATTATGCCTGTAAACCTGGGATGCATCGACCTTAAGGTTCTCTTTTAATATTTCAAGCAGCTCTCCGGGCATGCGGTTATCTACTTCCAGTCTAATGGCAAACCCGAAATGCCTTTGTTCCACTATTCCTTTGATGGCCTGGAGAAGATCATCAGCCTCGTCCTCGGCAATTTCAACATCGGCATTTCTTGTAACCCTGAAGGGATGAGCGGCTTTGACCGTCAAACCTGGGAAAAGAAGGTCCAGATTGTTGGCGATCAGGTCTTCAAGCCAGATATATTCGTAATGTCCATTCCTGTTCCGATCTTTCGGACCGCCTTTGTCTCTCGGTTCCGCGGGGAGGCAAATCAGCCTGGGAAGCCTGTCCGGGACCTTGAGCCTGGCGAATTTTTTCCCGGATTTAGGATGTTCCACAATTATTGCCAGGTTAACACTGAGATTGGATATGTGCGGAAAGGGGTGGCCGGGATCAAATGCCAGGGGGGTCAATATGGGATAGACTTCCTGGGTGAAATATTCCCGAAGCTGCTCTTGTTGTTTTGTTTCCAGTTCAGAGAAAGCCTTGATATTGATATTGACTTCAGCCAGTCCCGGCATGATTTCCTCATTCCAGCACTGATCCAGCTGCCTGAGCAGTCCTGTTAGTCTTTCCCTGAGCCTGTCAAGCTGTTCAGTTGGGGAAAGTCCGTCAGCAGGAGGTTGAAGTTTCAGGGAATCCACCTGCCTGCGCACACCGGATACCCGGATCATGAAGAATTCATCAAGATTGCTCGTGAATATTGAAAGGAATCTTACCCTTTCCAGCAGGGGTAGACTCTGGTCCAGGGCTTCATTAAGAACCCGGGCGTTGAACTCCAGCCAGCTAAGCTCCCGGTTGATATAGAGTTCAGGATTGTTGAAGTCTTCTGGCATAATTCTTTAGCTGGAGCCGGTTCCTCAGCAAAAGGGCCGGCTTCTTTCTTATAAGTTAAAGCAGGGTAGTCGCGATTGTAAGGTAAAACAAAACACCCAAAATATCCACACTGGTAGTAACGAAGGGGCCGGTGGCAATAGCCGGATCAATGTCGAGACGTTTAAGCAGCAGGGGCACAACTGTGCCGACTGTCGCCGCTATTATCATGGAAGCACCAACACTAAGTCCTACAACCAGTCCCAGGGTCCAGGTCAGGTCCAGGTACCGCAGATGAGCGACCACTCCCAGCAGTGTTCCGTAAATCAGGCCCAGAAGCATACCTACTTCGATTTCCTTAAACAGGACTTTCAGGGTATTTCCTGAAAAAATCCGGCCTGTCGCGATCCCGCGTACCACAATTGTGGATGACTGGGTTCCGATGTTCCCCCCCATTCCGATAACCACGGGTATGAAAGCGGCCAGGGCCAGGACACTCTGCAGGGTACCTTCAAATTTGTCAATGATCAGGGCGGCAAGTACCCCTCCAAGCAAGCTGGCAAAGAGCCAGGGAAGCCTGCTTTTTGCGTTGTCCCAGGCGGATTTCAGCAGAATCTCACGGTCTCGGCCGACACCTGCCATCTGCAGGAAGTCTTCAGTTGCCTCTTCCCTGATTACGTCAACTACTTCTTCAACCGGGACGATTCCGAGCAGCCGTCCTTCAAGATCAACCACAGGAACGGCGAGATAATTGTACCGTGCCACGACCTTGGCTACTTCTTCCTGATCGGTTTCCGGCAGGACAGCCTGGACGTTGCGGACCATTATATTTCTCAGTTCGGTATTCGGGGGTGTTGTTACCAGGTCACGAAGGGAAATCACGCCCACAAGGCGATTCTCTTCATCAGTGACATAAAGATAGAAAGCCATCGGGGCGTTTTCGTGATCCTGCAAAGTTTTAATGGAATCTCCGGCCAGAGTGGACTCCGGCAGAGAAAAGACGTCTGTATCCATCATGGCCCCGGCACTGTCTTTCGGGTAGCCCATGATTTCCTCGACTTCCTGCTGTTCGTCTGCCTTGAGCAGTTCAAGAACCGCCTTGGATTCTTCTTCAGGAAGAAGCGCCAGGATTTTGGCCTGGATGTTGGAACCGCCCTGCACCAGAATATTGGCAATCCGCTTAGGATCCACCCCGCTCAGGAGATCGGTCAGGATAGACTCGTCCAGTTCACTGAGGAAATCAGCAGTTTCCTCTGAAGGAATCATCAATTTGAAAATGGAAGCCTGTTCCTGTTCGGACAATACCCTGAACACATGGGCAACATCTGCCGGATGGGTTTTACTGATCAGCCTGATTATGTTGGCATGGGCGTGACGCCTGATCAGCCTTCGGAAAGTATCTCTTAGAACGGTCAGCTCCTGGGCGAACATTTCATGTTTCATTGGAACGCTCCTTAAGACCTCAGGGCAGAGTGTTTTCTGAAAAGACAAGAGTTCCAAACATGGAAGGCGTATGAAAATCACCTTTCATAATCGGGGACCAGGCCAGGCCGGCTCTCTCGGGTTTATTGTCAATCCTGTAGAGGTTCATTCCCCATTGGTCTCCCGGTTTAGGGGGGAGATTGGGAGCTGTGACCGCGTCACTAAGCGGGAACTTTATTTCACACTGCCAGCCACTGTCTCCGGGCTCGCCATCGATAGTCCCGTCGACACTAACCGCCCATTCCAGTTCACTGCTGTTCCAGCTTTTGTAAGGAATGGGTTTTCGAATATCAAGCAGGTATATGTCAATCATTGATCCCAGCGGATTTACTTCCAGTTCAATATAATTGGGGCCATTCAAATCAGGTACCAGATATACTTCAATAACCTCCTCCAGCCAGAGATGATCATCCCTGTTCCGCATGGTGGCCCATATGTTGCTGTCTTCCAGCTTAAAAGCGAAATAGAGGAAGTTGTCGTCGTAAAGCATTCGGCCTTCGGTCTTCAGGGCGCTTTCGGACCCGTCCCTGCTATTCAGGAATGGACCCACAGGTTGGGCCTGGGCCCAGACGGCTTCATTTATAACACCATCTATGTTTATAGGAGAAGATGTTTTATTAACCTCGTAAACAGGTTTGTCCGCTGCAAATACAGCGAGGGCGAACAGGGATACGATCGCCGGAAATAGAACAAAATGCGACTTAAGAGATTTCAGGGCCATTTTCATTTCCTCCTATAGGATAAAAAAAACGTCAGGATAATATCTTTCCGGGATTATTACCCTGAGATTTTTTACGGTTTATCTTGTGGCATCTGAATGCTGCTCCGGTCTTGATGGGCAAGCTTGCGCAATCAGGCCAAATACAGCGATATGTTTTCCGATCCTTATTGATTCAGCACCGATGATAACCGGGTTAAGTATACTGCAAACCTTGAAGATTAGGGAATAAAGATTTGATGATTGTATGCCATATTTTGTTACAAGAGATAACCTTATTATAAGGGATTATTTTGATTTATGAAAAACGAACAGGGGTAATATCCCGTTCAAGAGGCTTTTCTCCCGAAACGGGATCCGGGGAGCCGGGATTTTGTTCGGCCCTCTCCTTCGCTACTCGATTCGGGCTAGAGTTTTACCCATGTTTCTTTTTCAGCTGATTCAAAAAGGGCGTCAATCACTCTCATGTTTTGAATGGAATCTTCAAGGGGAACGGGCTGGGGCTGGTCCTCCAGTATGGATTTTGAAAAGCAGTCTCCCTGAATGGTGTACTGATCACAGGTATCTATACTGATGGTTATAAGATCTCTCCGGAAAAGGTCCCCCTGGGTCAGGAATAATCGACAGGGTCTGTCTACAGGAGCGTTATAGGGGATCTCAATTTCAAGTCGAGCCTTGGTTCCCAGGACCTGCACTGACTGGAAGGGGACCATGTGAGTGGCGCAGAAAAACTGGGCCTGTACCTTTCCGAAGTCGAGCAGTGCGGAGACCAGGCGGTCCACCCTGTATTCAGGATCATAATCAATTGAAGCAACGACTTTATCAGGTTCCATGCCAAGGAGAAAACGAGAAGTGATTATCGGGTAGCAGCCTATATCAAGCAAACCTCCTCCCCCATATTCGGGGAAGTTCCGGACATTGTCAGCATCCAGGCTGTTATAGCTGAAACCGCATTGGTATAAAAGGATTTCCCCTAGTTCGCCGGACTGCACTATATCCCTGGCCTTCAGCCACTGCGGGTAGGTTTTTACCATAAAGGCTTCCTGGATTTTAACCTTGAATCTATCCCTGGCGGCAACCAGTGTCCGGGCTTCAGCCGCATTGAGAGAAACGGGTTTTTCGCAAAGCACATGCTTCCCTGCTTCAGCGGCCTTCACTGACCAGGGAACGTGCAGGTGATTAGGCAGCGGAATATATACAGCATCAATATCCTTGTCAGAAAGAAGTTCCTCATAGCTGCCGTAAGCTTTGGGGATGCCCAGTTCGCGGGCGACTTTTTCCGCTTTCACCAAATCCCGGGACGCGATGGCCTCCACAGAGGAATAAAGCCCCTTCTGCATTCCGGGTATTACCTTATTGACTGCTATCCTGGCACTGCCGAGTACTCCCCAGCGGATTTTTTCTCCCATTGTTCCGACTCCGATGAAATAACTGTTTGCAAAGGGATGCCGCATGAGTTTTATCCTTCAGGCGGCATCCGAATCTTATTGTATGAGTCATTTTATCAGGATAACGTGAAGATGAAAGGTTTTCAGCGGCAAGGGCAGGTATGAAGACGGCAGCACCTGGAAAATCGGGGACGGATCAGGGGAATGTTCCAGCCGTATTCTGTCATCTCCGCCTGCTAAAATTAAACATTGGGCAGGTAATATGGCATACAGTACCAGGGAGATCGGACACATTCTGGGATTACCGCCTTATACTGTCAGGTATTATGCCCGTAAGGGGCTGGGCAGGAATGGGCAGGGGAAAGGTCATTATTACCGTTTTTCCTTCCAGGAACTGCTCCTGTTTAAAACTGTCTGCAGGCTTCTTTTCAATGGTGTCTCCCTTCGCAGAATCAAGAAGATTCTTACAAAACTTCCGGACCAGATTCCTGGAGATAATTCCCCAACCGCGGCGGCGATCTGGACAGAGGGGGAGAAAGTATTTGCCAGGCATGGCAATCACACCTGGAATCCTGAATCAGGACAGGTATTGATGAATTTCGGAAATGATCTGGTAATGGATAAAATCAGTGTGCTGGAGAATTTTCGCGCTGAAGAGGCGGGTTAAAACTCAACAGGTCCGGTAATGTCTGTCCTTTGGCAGGCAAATTTTCCTAAACTTCACGCCGTCAATTTTTTAACCGTGAAACCCTGCCGCAATCCTGTGTTTTACCTCTTGACCGATTAGCACCCTTATTTTGCTAGAATAGTTAACATGAAAAGAATACTTCCCCTGATGCTTCTGCTTGGTTTGTTAGCCGCTGTTTATGTGACGTGGGATTCGACTTCTCCTGAGGTGAAGATGGAAAACTCCTCTGAATTGGGGGCCGAGTCCACAATATTTCTGGTTGTCGATGACCAGGATCGGGGAATTGAGTCTGTCAAAGTTGTCCTCAGGCAGGGGGAGTACATCAGGTCCCTCTATGAAGAAATCAACCCGAAAGTTTATTTCCCATGGGAGAAAAGCAAAAGCCAGGTTTTGGTTGAACTGAATCCTGGCGACTGGCTGGATCGAAATTCCTTGAAGGAAGGCCCGTTTGAGCTGGCAGTGGCCGCCCGAGACGCCGGTGATTACGGTCTTTTCAGTGACACTGTTGAAATGACCCTGGACATGACCCTGGACATGACCCCTCCCGGTATCGAAGTGCTTTCGACACAACACAATATCAGGCGTGGGGGGGCTGAAGCTGTGCGTTACAGGTTAAAGGGAGACGGATATATTTCGGGAGTTATGGTGGGGGAAAACAGTTTCCAGGGATACCAGGACTCCCAAAATGGAACTACCGAATGTACCGCCGTTTTTGTCTGGTCTCATGAACAGCCCGCGGATGTACCTGTAAGGCTCTGGGCGGAAGACAGGGTTGGCAAACAGAACTGAAATTACCCTTACCTGTCAAAAGATTGAACGGAAGTTCAGGCAGCGCCGGATCAATGTGAGCGAGAGCTTTATCGACAGGGTAACGCCTGAAATAATCAGGTTGTCCCCGGATGCTCAACAACAGGAGGATAAACTGCAGACCTATCTTTTTATAAATCAGGAATTGAGGATCAAGAATAACCAGCGGCTGGCAGAGGTGACTTCCCCGGTCTCAGGGGGCATAGCCTGGGATGAAGCTTTTCTGCAGATGCGAAATTCGAAGGTTGAGGCGCTGTTTGCGGATCATCGCAGCTATTATTTTGATGGGGAAAAAGTCGATGAGCAGGTTCACCTGGGATATGATCTGGCCTCAATTGCCCAGAGCCAGGTAGAAGCCGCCAATAACGGCAGGGTTGTATTTGCCGAAAACCTTGGTATATACGGGAATTGTATCGTGCTGGATCATGGCCTCGGCCTTTATTCGCTCTATGCCCATTTAAGTTCCATGGACGTCCAGATTGATGACGCGGTCAGCAGGGGGGAGACGATAGGAAGATCGGGGCAGACCGGACTTGCCGGAGGGGATCATCTCCATTTCTCCATGCTGGTCCAGGGGGTGCAGACAAATCCCCTGGAATGGTGGGATTCCGGATGGGTCAAGCTCCATGTTTTGAACCGGATTGCCTTAACCGGGCGCGGCGAATAAAACCGACTGCCTGATCTGAATCTCCTGGGGAAACCTGGCCGCGCGAGCCGGGTTTCAGCAGTAAATTGAATTTTCTGCGCCGAACCCGAATCAGGTGAAATCTGAATAGAATTCTCCAGGATCCTGGGGAACGGCACTCTCGATAGTACATACTGCTGAAGCAATACGAACGCCAAGCTCAAGGCTTGTTTTTATTGAGGTGTTTCGGAGAATTCCGCTGATCATCATGGCGCTCATTGAGTCCCCGGCCCCCACAGTGTTAGCGATTTCGCCGGGAATCTCCGGCGGGCAGAAGAAGGCTTCCTTCCTGTCTGCGGCAGCGGCTCCCCGGGCCCCGTAGGTGACAATAAGCCTTTCCAGACCCAGCCGTCTGCAGATTGAAGGACCTTCTGTCAGAAACTCTTCAGGTTTTATTTCCCTGCCCTTCAGTACGGCCGACAACTCTTCATCGTTTACCTTGAGCCAGGTGGCGGCGTCAAGAAGGTATTTTATTGTTTCTTTCGAATACCAGGGCGGCCTCAGATTAAGATCCACAAACAAGGGGAGATCTGTTGTCTTGAGGATGGATTGCAGTGTTCCGAAGGGAGATTCGGACCTGAGAACCAGGGAGCCGCAATAGACCAATCCGGCATTTTGTATATTCAATGTTTCCAGCCCGGATCCATCAATGAAATCATAAGCCTGATCAGGAATGATTTCGTAACTGGGTTGACCGTCTTCCAGTTGCACCTGGACGGTTCCGGTGGGATGAGATTCATCGATTTCAACCGATTGCGTTCCGATTTCCCATTGGGACATTTTGTCAATAACGCTTTTCCCTTCAGGGTCTTTCCCGATTCTGCTGAGGAATAGCGGTTGAAGACCAAGGCCCTTGAGGTGGCAGGCCGCGTTGAAGGGGGCACCGCCCAGAACGCCTTTTTTCCCCGGGAAAACATCAAGCAGTACCTCGCCCATTATAATCGGAGTGAGTTGGTCAATTTTCATGCATTAATTCTCCTGATAAGTTTAACGGTATTTTATTGTAGGGATGGTTAGGCACCAGATCAACCGGGAAGGAAGGAAGATGATAACTAACAGTAATAAGACTTGAACGGGCCGGAAACCGGCTACTTGATTCTTTTTAATTCGGATTGAGATTTTCTCAGGAGCAGTTCTTTTTTGCAGGAAAGAATATCTTCGATGACTTCGGCTTTTCTCTTTTCAAGCCAGCGCGCGTCCGACTCCAGGCGGTCCAGTTCCCCTTCCAGGATTCTGAGTTTCAACTCAAGGGGCAATAATTGTTCCAGGGATGTTTCGCTTTGGCTCATGGTTCCTTTACGGAACTATAATACCCTTTTCTATGTGACAGCTTCAAGCCGCTGCCTTTGCTGCCCGTAACCTTGATCTTAATTTCCCTGAATTCGCCTTCCCGACCTTTGACCGAAGGCACGTATCCGATACTGTACTGGGTCATTATGGCCTTGCGGATTTCTTCAAAGGCCGCGTTGAGGGTCCTGATGTCTGCCTTGGAATCAAAGAACAGCCCGCCGGTATCCCCTGCGAATTTTTTCAGTTTGCCAAAATCACTGCGGCTTCTACGGCTTCTGACACCGATCCCGAAAATAACTACGTCATTGTCCTGGGCGGCCTTGATGGCCTCCTTGTCTTTGACAATGCTGTCATTATCGCCTCCATCTGAAAGAACGATAAGAACGCGCCTTCCAACTTCGCCTCGAAGCAGATCATTAACTCCAAGCCAGACCGCGTCATAGAGTTTGGTAGCTCCGCCTGGACGGATATCCCGCAGGGCATTCTCCAGGGTATCAATGCTGTTTGTGAAATCCTGTACCAGGTTGATTTCGCTGTCAAACTGGATAACCGCGCCCAGATCGGCGTTAATCCGAAGAGTTTTCTTGAAAAAAACCTCGGCAGCTTCCTGTTCAAACCGAAGCTTGTCTTTCACGCTTCCGCTGGTATCAAGCAGCAGTACCAGATTTAAAGGCTGGGCCTGATCTCCGGTTTCGAGGGAGAAAAAACTGATGTCCTGCTTCTTGCCCTCTTCGTAGACTTCGAAATCCTCCATTTGGAGATTCTCCAGGTAGTGAGAACCCCGACGGGCTGTAACGATAACGTTTACGACATCCACCCGGCTGGAGAAGCTGGCGGACTGGTCCGGCTCCTGGGCGGCAAGTGCTGCCGGAAAGCAGATTGCCAGGAGAAACAGCAATGTAAATCCTGCCGCGAAAGTTATTGCAGGAGGCCTTTTTATTCTTCGATGACTACGCATTTTTTTGTTGCCAGATATGTATATATTATAGCGGCACTTATATAGATAAAAATAAAAAAGGAAACGTTCATTCCCGAAGCCTTAACCAGGAGGTCCAGGGTAGTAGCCGGTACCAGCGAATAAAGGGCAATGGCAAGGCTGGATCTGAAGGGCAGCCGTATCCCGTAACTGTTGGCCACCGAATAGGCAAGGGGACTTATCATTACGGCCTGGGCGAATTTAGAAATAAGGGTTACCAGCAGGTAGAATACAAAACCAAGCGGAAGAATGACCAGCTGCAGCGCTATGGACAGGGTGCCTATATTCTGGGGATTGACTTCAAATGTCCCGAAATCCTTCCACTGGTAAGTCTGTACCTGCCCTTTGATCCTGATAACCAGGTTTTCCCGGCTGAGAAGCACAACAGGATCATTGAAATCGACGGTGTCCTTGTATACCCCGGTGGTGTCGAACACCAGGATCCAGGTTTCAGCGCCCCGGTATTTAAGCAGCACCGGTTGTTTCGCGTCGACGTTCAGGACTCCGTCAGCAATGGAGATAGGCGGGGCGTTCTGTTTTGCCCAGTCGGCAAAATCTCGGATATCAGGGCTTAAATGAATGAAGGAAATAATAGTAGCAATCAGGGCAACCAGGATGGAAAAGAGGAGCAGGAAAACCAGGGAATCCCTGATTGACTGCCTGTATATTTTTCGGTAAAACCCGAAATCCTGTATGGAGGCTATAAGGTGTTGAAGGAAACGCTTTAACAATTTTTGCAGACTTTGAATCAGCTGGATATCAGTATCCGGCTGCAGTTTTCACACTGAATTATGGTTTTGCCTTTTTTGACTTCCGCTATCAATTGGGGCCTTAATCGGACGTGACATGCCGCACAGTTCTGGCCGGCAAGGGGAGTTACCGCTATCCCGTTTCGGGCTGATGCCACTCGGCGGTAGCGGGCCAGCTGTTCTTCGGGCAGGGCATTTTCCAGTTCCGTTTTTTTCTCCTCCAGGCCCTGCAATTCCTGCGCGGCTTTTATGGCCCTGTCCTCCAGGTCTTTTTTCAGTTCAGCAAAGACCTTGCTTTTCTCTTCGTATATTTTGCCTACTTCAAGCTCTTTTTCGGCCAGGAGTTCAGCATCAAGCATATGTTCCAGGATGGCATCTTCTTTGGCGGTAATCTGTTCTTCAACGAAGGAAATTTCGTGAAGCATTGCCTGGTATTCAGCGTTTGTCTTTACCGACATTAACTGTGTTTTATATGAAGAGACTTTCAGGCGGAGGCTTTCAACCTCGCCTTCCAGCAATTTCCTGTGTTTAGAAGCTTCTTCCGCGCTGTTTTTGGCTTGTTCTAATTCGAGGGCGTAGGCTGCGAGATCTTTTTCGTGGCTGGATATTTCTTCGGGGATTTGAATGATTTCATTCTGGAGGGCGGTTGACTGGGTTTCCAGGTGCTGGAATTCAACCAGTATTTTAAGAATTTCTTCAGGATTATCTCGAATTTCCATATAGCCTAAATATCCAGTGGCAGTTTCCTGTCGAATTGTAAGCGGATTTAAGAATTCGTCAATCTTAAATTTTAAAAAATGGTGGGCCCAGTAGGACTTGAACCTACGACCGTCTGATTATGAGTCAGATGCTCTAACCAACTGAGCTATGGGCCCGGGAAACCCGACAGCCGCAAAAATCAGTAATAAACTTTCTTTACGGGATCGGCGGGAATTTATTATATATCCTTTTTAGCGTTTAAATTCAAGCGTCCTGGGCCTTGCCTTCCAAAAATGCCTTTAATTTTTTACTTCGGGATGGATGGCGAAGTTTGCGGAGCGCCTTTGCTTCGATCTGCCTGATGCGTTCCCTGGTGACGGAGAACCTCTGGCCTACTTCCTCCAGGGTGTGTTCACTGCCGTCTCCGATCCCGAATCTCATGCGTATCACCTGCTCTTCCCTGGGTGTCAGGCTGTGAAGAACTGAGGCAGTCTGTTCTTTGAGGTTCAGGTTTATGACTGATTCGGAAGGAGAGGTTACTCCCCGGTCTTCAATGAAATCTCCGAGATGGCTGTCCTCTTCTTCTCCAATAGGGGTTTCCAGGGAAATCGGTTCCTGGGCAATCTTCAGTATTTTCCGGACCTTGTGAACAGGAAGATCCATTTTCGAGCCGATTTCTTCAGCGGTAGGCTCCCTTCCATATTCCTGGACCAGGGTTCTGGATGTCCGTATAAGTTTGTTGATCGTTTCGATCATGTGTACCGGAATCCGGATGGTCCGGGCCTGGTCAGCAATTGCCCTGGTGATTGCCTGGCGAATCCACCAGGTGGCATAGGTGGAAAATTTGTATCCCCTGCGGTATTCAAATTTATCAACGGCCTTCATCAGGCCGATATTTCCTTCCTGGATAAGGTCCAGGAACTGAAGTCCGCGATTTGTGTATTTTTTGGCTATGGAAACCACAAGGCGAAGATTGGCTTCAACCAGCTCTTTTTTAGCCATGTCAGCTTCAAGCTCTCCGTGCTTGATCGTGGAGAGAGTCCGCTTCATTTCTGCTGATCTGGACCCGAATCTTTCTTCGAGTACGGCAATTTCAGCGTCCACTTCCCTGAGCCGATGCTTTATCTTCTTGGCGTCTTCAACCCTCAGAGGATTTTCCTGCAGCTTTACCAGCTGTTTTCTTTCCTTCTCGCAGACGATCAGGGAGCCGATCATTGATTTTATCTTGGATACAATGTTTTCCTGGACCTCAAATGTGAGGTCCATTTCCCGGACTGATCTGGCGAGGGGAATCCTGTATCTGGCAAGCTTGGACTGGGCTTTTTTATATTCAGAAGGAGTATCTTTTTTCTTTTCAGCTTCTAAACGAAGCTTCTGGATCTTTTGACTGAGAGATTCAATCTCATCAAACTGCCGTTCCAGAAGAGTCCTTCTCGCGTTAATGATTTTTTCAGTTATTTCGTTTTCACTGAAATCCACAAAATTTTTAAGATTGAATTCAGGATCGTTAAGGATTTCCCGGTATCTCAGGATTTCAATAATTGCCAGGGGTGAACGTGCTAGGGCCTTAAGGATGGATTTCTTACCCTTCTCTATCCTTTTGGCAATCTCTACCTCTCCCTCGCGGGTTAACAGAGGTACTGTCCCCATTTCCCGCAGGTACATACGCACGGGATCGTTTGTTTTTTCGGTCTCTTCAGTGGCCTGTTCGAACTCAGCATCTTCTTCTTCCCGCTGAGCTTCCTGGTTGTTTTTGCCCTTTATGGCGGCAAAGGAATCATCAGGATCAATCAGTTCAATACCGGCGTCACCGAACACAAAAAATATGGTGTCCAGATCTTCCGATGATCTGATTTCATCAGGTAAAATGTTGTTGACTTCGTCGTACAGAAGGTAACCGCGTTCCTTGCCGAGAGCAACAAGGTCCTTGAAGCCCTCACACTTTTCTTCTATCGAGTCCAGAATATCTTCGTTTTCTTGATTCATTTGGTTCTTGCTATTATACAAAATTTAAGGTGAGCCAGTTGCTTAAACTTAGGAAGAAGTGTCCCTTAGGGATGAGTTTGTTTCCTTAGACGTTCTTTTTTCCGTAAAAGATCCCTTAATTTTTCAGGATCGGCCGAATTGGTTTCATTTCTGGCGATTTCTTCCTGGATTTCTTTGCTCACGCGTTTTATTTCTTTTTCATGTAAAACAGCCACGCTGCTTTGCACATCTTCTTTATCTACTGAGACAGATTCGTCCGAGACAGCCCAGTATTCAAGAAGGTCTCGCTGGGTTTCGTCAAGATCGTCCCAAACCCTGGTGACTGTAGGCGCGATTCCTTTATTGCGTAATTTCATGACCGTTTCAAAAATCAACCTGATCCCGGATTCGTCAAACAGAGACTCCGCAACCTTGTCCAGTTGCCGGTGGTCCCTGTCCCGGTCAAGCAGGGCTGCCAACAGAATCCGTTCCGCCATGGTAGTTAACTTAAGAACAGGATTGGAAGACACGGGATGGGCTGAATTTTTTTCCTGTCTCGGATATCTTCTCAGTTCCTCCAGGATGAGTTTTTCATCAAGCTTCAGGAGGGCGGCAGTCCTGGCAGCCATCTGTGATCTTTCAACCTTGTTCGGGACCATCAAAAGAGAAGGAATAATCTGGCTTACAATTTTCTGTTTGCCTTGCGGACTCATTGCCGAAGCAGATGCCGACTGGTGTTTTTGAATCATAAAATCAAGGAAAGGAGCGGCCTTGGCCAGTAAATCCTTGAAAGCCTCCAGTCCCTGTTCATTCAACACTGTGTCAGGGTCCATACCTTCCGGAAGCTGCATAACCTTAACTTTGAAGTCCTGGGCTAAAAACATATTTATTGATCTGGCCGCGGCTTCTCTGCCTGCTGAATCCGGATCAAAGCAGATAATTATGTTACGGGTGAAGCCGCCTAAAAGATTCACCTGCTGTTCAGTGAGGCTGGTCCCCAGGGAAGCAACGACATTGCCTATGCCAAACTGGCTTGGTACAACGCAGTCGAAGTAGCCTTCCACAAGAATGGCAAAATCCTCCTTGATAATGTGTTCTCGGGCATCACTCAGTCCGAAGAGCTGCTTTCTTTTGTTGTATAGCAGGGTTTCAGGGGAATTCAGGTATTTGGGAATGAAATCACCCATGGCCCTTCCCCCGAAGGCAATGATCCGGCCCTGAAGGTTCTTGATTGAAAGGATGATCCTGTTGCGGAATTTATCGTAATATTCACCTGAATCGTTTCTGGCCGCCAGTCCGGCTGCTTCCAATTCCTCCAGGCTGTAACCTGCTTCCCGCATTTTCTGGATCAGAATATTTCCGGCCGGGGCATACCCGAAATTGAATTTTTCCCTGGTGCGGTCGTTGATCCCCCGGTTGTCAAGATACTGAAGAGCGGACTGGTTTTTCTCCAGCGCGTTTTTGAAAAATTCTGCCGCGGCGGTCATCAGCGTCAATAGCCGGTAACGGAAATCGGATGCTTCAGCTTCCTCTCCGGGAAGATCCGGAAGCTGAATCCCGGTTTCACGGGCCAGGCTGAGTATAGATTCGGGAAGGGTGATTTCCTCAAATTTAGAGATATAGGAGAATATGTCTCCTCCTGCCCCGCACCCTGAGCATTTGAATAACTGTTTTTCCCTGTTAACCCGTAGTGAGGAAGCATTGTCCGTGTGGAAGGGGCATTTTCCGGTATGAAGGAGGTTCCTTTTAGTGAGTTTCTGGTATTTGAGAATAGTCTCAGTCAACTCATATTCAGCCCTTATTTTTTCACGGAATTCTGGTGAAAAATCCAGAAATGAATCCCTTTCGATCGTCCGGGTGATACTATCGGATTCAAAGGCCTGTACAGGCGTCGTTTCCATTACTGTCCCGGGTCGGCCCTTCTCGCCTATCTCGTCCAGCTCACCTACTGAAATCCGGAGGCGTTCGGCAATTTTCCTTTTATATTCAGCCCGGGCTATTCTGGAGGGGATCTTCCGCAGCAAATACTGTATTTGCTTAAAGAGGTCCTTCTTGTCCTCAGCATTCAAAGGGCTGGAAGCTTCGGCAAGGAACATGTCGAGAATATAGTCGAATATCGGGACAGACGATTTCAGCCGCACGGCATAACCTGAAAGCCCTTCCTCTTCAAGCAGGCTGGAAAGACTGCTCGAAACGGGAAGAACCGCGACATTGATGCTGAATCCTTCGGTTAAAAGACTTTCTACAGAGGACAGGAGAGCCTCTCCCCGGACCGAACCGGGGATGTGATTAATGATAACTTTCTTGGTGTTGCGGCCCAGGATTCTGGCCTGCTGTTCAGACAGGCTCTTCCCGACACAAGTAACCGTGTTAGGGATTCCCTTCTGAACAAGGAGCATGGCCTCCAGGGCGTTTCCGGTGAGGATCACATAATCTTTTTCCTTCATAACCTGGCGGGCCTTATGAAGTCCGAAAAATCCTCTGCCTCCCTGGAATAAAGCAGTATCAGGAGAAGGGATTACTTCCCTTGAACCCTCTTCGATGGGAAGGTAGGCAAAATTTAATATTTTGCCGGATATATCAGTAAGCGGCAGTACGATTGAACCATCTCCCTGCTTTAACGGGTTTCCGCCAAGTCCGGAGAGCCGGATCTCTTCACCGGTGAAGGAATTATTGGAAAGATGTTTTTCAAGGGAGCCGGAACCGTCATCAAATCCAAGATTGAACTGCTGCCGGATCCGGTCGGATATCCCGTATCCCCGGAGGAAATCCAGGCCGTCAGGATGATCGGATAAAGTTTTACTGTAATAAGATGCCGCATAAGACATCAATTCAAGCAGGCGTTTTCTATTGCCTGCTTTCTGGTTTGAATCAGTGGTTGATTCGGGAATACTCAACCCGTTTTTTTCGGCGAGAAGCCTGACCGTTTCAGGAAATCCCAGGTTTTCTATCCTGGATACAAAGGCAACAACATCGCCTGCCGCTCCGCATCCGAAACATTTGAAGATCTGTTTGGACGGGCTGACAGAGAATGACGGGGTTTTTTCTGTATGGAACGGGCATAAGGCCTGGTAATTCTGACCTTTTTTTACCAGCCTCACGTAATCCTGCACAACATCCACGATGTTGACTGAATTTTTAACCTGGTCAATAAAAAAATCGTCGAATTTCATGTGTGGTATCAGCAGTGAAGGTGCGTTTGCGGCACCGAAATATTGGGAAGTTGATCAAATCGGCGCAAGCAGAATTATGCAGTATTTTTCCTGAAATTTCCCGAACCTCCCTGCCCCGGGGCTATTATACTCTCATCCTCAGGCGAGTAGAACCGCATTCCCGGAAATTCATGCGTAATAAACAGGGATAATGCCGGCAACTCAGTCAGTCCGGCGGTAAAGTGGAGAACCTGAATCCAGCTATTTAAGGGTGACGACTGTGGCGCCACCCTCATTGATGAAATTTTTAACCTGGGGATGCCCGGAAAGAAATTCTGAAACAGCTTTTTTCAGGGTTCCGGTTCCATATCCGTGGATTATCCTGACTTCTTCAAGATTGGATACATAAGCCCTGTCCAGGAATTTATCAAGCAGGTCCAGGGATTCCTCCACCCTCTTTCCCAGGAGATTAACCTCCCGGCTGTTGTCTTCAATAATTGTCACTTCAATATTCCGGGAGGGTTTTTTTGTTATTTCCCGGGCTTCTATCCTGGTAAGCCTGTCAATATGGGAGGAGATACGTTTCCCCTCGACGTCCAGAATCGCGCTTTTATGGTCGATCTCCAGCAGGATACCCTGCTTCCGGAAGAGGCGATCGTACACTGTGTCACCAGGGGATAATTTTTCGGGATCTGCTGTTTCGAAAGCCTGATTGCCTGTTTTTTCTTCCCGCATTTTCATCAGGAAAGCTTCTTTTAAAGCGGATTCCTTTCGCTTGGCCTCAGCCTTGATCCTGGCGGACTCAAATTTATCAGCGGTTCGTTTAAGGAATTTATCAACTTTCCGACTGAAATCCCTGCCCAGTTCCTCTACCTGTTTCCTGTATTCCTTTTCTCTTTTCTTTTCCGTGGCGAGAGCTTCTTTTTCAAGGCTGTCCATGCGCAGCTCAAGCTTTTTCGATTTATCCCTGATGCCGTCTTCCATCTTTTTGAGCCTTTTGAGCTCATTGCGCAGTTCTTCCAGGTATTTTTCAATCTCCAGTTCACCTTCATCCATGAATTCACGCGCTTTCTGGAGCACAGAAGAATCCAGGCCGAGCTGGCCGGCGATCTCAAGGCCGCTGCTGCTCCCGGCCACGCCGAAATCCAGTTGGTAGGTGGGCGTAAGGGTATCGGCGGACAGGCGCACGCTGGCATTTTTCACGCCGTCGGTTGCGGCCGCCCAGGTTTTTAAGGACCGGTGATGGGTAGTAACAGCCGTTTTGGTTTCACCCAGGCGGAGAGTCTCGGCAACCGCCATGGAAAGGGCTCCTCCGTATACCGGGTCAGTTCCCCGTCCCAACTCATCAAGCAGTACCAGCGAATTTTGGTCATGGGCCTTCAGTATCTCTTCAATCCGAAGAATGTGGGAAGAAAAACTGCTGAGGTTCTGGGTGATGGACTGGTGATCTCCTATGTCCGCAAGGATGTCAGAAAATAGAGGGACAATCGCGTCATCCGCCGGGACAGGCAGCCCGGCAAGAGCCATCATGCTCAAGAGGCCCAGGGTTTTCAGCGCCGCTGTTTTTCCTCCGGTGTTGGGTCCGCTTATGATAATGATGTTTTCCCTGCTGGTCAGGCTGAGAGATATCGGGACAACCTTGCCTTCAGGAACGGAATCATACAGGAGAGGATGCCTGGCATTGCGAAGGACCAGGTCATTGTTTTCCGCGACTTTTGGCCTGACACATTTAAACCGGTAACTGAAGAGGACACAGGCGTTTAAAAAATCCAGGTACCCAATTCCTTCAACTATGTTTCTTAGTGATTCGAGTTCCTCCCTCACCAGGGAGGTGAGGCGTCCGAGAAGCTGCAGAATAATCCGCTGTTCCTGGCTGGTTAACCAGGTGATCTGGTTGTTTAACGCAACCGTTTCCATGGGTTCAAGGAAGACAGTCGCTCCCGATGAACTGGACCCATGTACCAAGCCGGGGATTGAAGACTGGAATTCAGCTTTCACCGGAATAACAAAACGGTTGCCCCTCTGGGTTATATAGGGATCCTGGATCAGGTACCTGGATGATGATCCTTTCATGTGCCCGTTCAGGGATTTCTGCACATTATTCCGGGCCTTCTGCAGTTCAGCCCTGGCCCTGGCCAGTTCGGGCAGTGCGGATTCTTTAATTTCACCGGAAGGAGTAAGGTGTTTTTCAAGCTCGGTTCTGAGGGCGGAATTGAACCTGAGTTTCATTGACCTGGATGAAAGCAGCGGAAACCTGTTAGATGCAAACATCTTTTGGATCTGCGCGGCCAGTTTCAGGTATTGCAGTATGCTGTGCAGATCTTCGGGATCCAGGGGCTGGACCGAATTCTCAAGTTCCCTGATCAGGCCTGAAACCGGCTGCAGGTGACTACAGGAAAAGGATTTTTTCGCGGAGACGAATTCATCCATCTCCCCGATCTCAGCGAGCTGCAGGTTTAACGGGTGCGGATCATTGCCGGGCCTGATTTCCCGTACTATGATTTCGCCGGTTTCCGTCTGGGTATATCCAGCCAGGATATTCAGAACCCGTTCAAATTCAAGCAGGTTGATTGTTTCGGTATCCATGGTTTCAGGGCAGTGGTTTGATTTAATTAGCCGGGAACAGTTCAGTACAAAATATTACACCAGTCCGGAATCCGTAACAGGCGGGATAGGCCGCGTTTATTGAACGGTATCAGGCTCTGTTGATTAGAGAGGCCACGTAGCCGGCCCCGAATCCGTTATCTATGTTTACCACGGTGACATTGGAGGAACAGCTGTTAAGCATCCCCAGCAGGGCGGCCAGTCCATTGAATGACGCCCCATATCCGACACTGGTTGGAACCGCTATAACCGGAACATCTACCAGGCCGCCGACGACACTGGGTAAGGCTCCCTCCATTCCGGCTGTAACAATCACAACCGAGCAGCTGCGCAGGGCCTCTCTCTGGCTCAGCAGCCTGTGCAGTCCGGCCACTCCCACGTCATAACACTGAAGGATTTCGTTCCCCATTATTTCAGCTGTAAGGGCGGCTTCTTCAGCTACAGGAATATCGGCGGTTCCAGCTGAAAAAATACCGATTTTCCCTTTTCCGTTGGAAACAGCTTCCCGGTTGATTGAAACGATGCGGGAAAGCTCATGGTATGCGGCTTCAGGAAAATCAGGCTTCAACTGTTTGTAAACATCTTCAGAGGTCCTGGTTATCAGGACATTGGGATTCTTGTCCAGGATATGCCGGGCTATTATCACAGTCTGATCAATAGTTTTGTTCTGGCCAAATACCACTTCCGGGAAACCGTGGCGGATTGCCCGGTGGTGATCAATCCTGGCAAATTCTAAGTTTTCGTAAGGCAGGTCAACCAGGCATGCTTCAATTTCCTTTTCATCAATCCTGCCGGCCTTGTACTCTTTGAGAGCTTTTTTTAATTCATCGCTAAGCATGGCGGTTCACCAGCCTTTTCTTCGAAAAATTCCGGAATTATCAGTTTCAATAATGAGGATCAACCCTTCTTATCCTGAACACTAATATATTGTATTGGATTTGAAACCGGGGCTCTAGGCCCCGGGTGTTCTGCCCGGAGCCTTGCCTTGACACAAAAACATAAATCCAGTCCAGGACTGGGATTATTCTTCTTCTGTATCCTGAATACCCTCACGCTGGTCTTTAAGTACAGCGCGGCGGCTTAATTTGATTTTATTATTGCCGTCGACATCCAGAACCTTTACGAGGATTTTATCTCCGGGATGCACTTCCTGGCGTATATCCTTGATCCTGCGTTCAGAAACTTCAGATATGTGGAGAAGTCCCTCTGTGCCGGCGAAAATCTCAACAAAAGCGCCGAAGTCAACAACTTTGGTAACTTTGCCGAGGTAGGTTTTGCCTTTCTTCGCGGTGGCTGTCAGTTCTTCGATCCTTGCAATTGCTTTGTCAGAGCTGTCCGCGTCTACCGAAGCAATATGGACGCTGCCGTCATCATCGATGTCAATCTTGGCACCGGACTCTTCGACAATTGACCGGATGTTTTTCCCGCCAGGGCCGATAAGCAGCCCGATTTTGTCCTGGGGAATCTGGATAGTTGTTATCTGGGGGGCGAACCTGGAGAGATTCTCCCTGGATTCTGAAATGGTTTCAGCCATTTTACCCAGAATGTGCAGGCGTCCCTGCCTGGCCTGTTCCAGGGCTTCCGCCATGATTTCACCAGTAACGCCGGTTATTTTGATATCCATCTGCAGGGCAGTGATACCGGTTTCGGTTCCGGTTACCTTGAAATCCATGTCACCATAGTGATCCTCGAATCCGGCGATATCTGAAAGTACTACGTATTTTTCACCTTCCTTGACAAGACCCATGGCAATTCCGGCAACCGGGCTCTTAAGAGAGACTCCGGCGTCCTGAAGGGCCATTGTTGATCCGCATACAGTAGCCATTGAGGAGGATCCGTTGGACTCCAGGATGTCAGAAACCACACGAATTGTGTAAGGGAATTCGTCTTCGCCGGGCAGTACTGGATGGATAGCTCTTTCTGCCAGTGCGCCATGCCCGATTTCACGTCTTCCCGCGCCCCTCTGCATGCGGACTTCTCCAACACTGAACGGAGGGAAGTTATAGTGGAGCATGAAGCTTTTTGAGCGGTCGCCCATAAGGTCGTCAATTCTCTGGGCATCGTCTCCTGTTCCCAGTGTAACCGCGACCAGGGCCTGGGTTTCTCCCCTGGTAAACAGGGCGGAACCATGGGGCCGCGGCAGCAGGCCGGCTTCAGAGCTGATCGGCCTGATTTCATCGAATTTACGCCCGTCCGGACGCACGCCTTCTTCAAGCAGTACTTTTCTGAATAATTCTTCCTTGACCTTGTCAAACACGCTTCCTGCCTGGGCCCTCAAGGTTGCTTCCTCTTCCGGGAAAAGCTCTACAATGGATTTTTTATGATCATCCATTGTTTTTTCACTTTCCAGTTTATCCTTGATAAAAAGAGCCTCCCTGATCAGTTCGGGAGCCTTGGCATTAACTGTTTTAACAACTTCAGGATCAATTTCTATCGGCAAAACTTCTCTTTTTGCCTTGTTGACCTGCTTGGCGAAATCTTCTATGGAAGCGACAATCTTCCGGATTTCATCATGGGCCAGGTTAAGGGCCTTGATCATTATTTCTTCCGGCAGCTCCTGGGCTCCGGCTTCAACCATGGCAATGGCTTCGGAGGATCCGACCACAACCAGGTCAAGCTTGCTGTTTTCCAGCTCCGCTACTGACGGGTTAATGACCAGTTCATCATCAATATGGCCAACCCGCACAGCACCTATCGGAAAGGGAAAGGGTATGTCTGAACAGCACAGGGCCGCCGAGGCCCCGTTTATTGCCATGATGTCCGGATTAACTTCCGGGTCAAGTGAGAAAACAGATGCAATTACCTGGGTCTCACACCGGTAGTTTTCGGGGAACATTGGGCGAAGCGGCCTGTCAATAAGGCGGCTGATCAAGGTTTCCCTTTCGGACAGACGGCCTTCACGTTTGAAGAAGCCTCCGGGGATTTTCCCGGCTGCGTAAGTGTATTCCCGGTAATCGCAGATTAACGGGAAAAAGTTGATGTTTTCTCTTGGTTCTCTGGATGCACAGGCTGTGACCAGAACTACAGTGTCTCCGCATTGAACATAAGCTGAACCTCCGGCTTGCTTGGCAATCCGGCCGGTTTCAATGCTCATTTCGCGTCCGCCTACGGTAAGACTGACTTTTGTACTCATAAGTGTCCTCTTTTCGGGATGTGATTATTCCGGGGAGAGAGTCCACTTGGACAGGCACTTAAAACCTGGGGGAAAGAGAAGGTTTAAGAAACTGTCGAAATAGACTCTCCCATCCGGAGCTTATTATGGTGAATATTTGTATTTTTTTAGCTATTTTAACAATAAGATTAGCATAAAGGGCTGGACAGATACCTCCTGTTTTTTGAAAACAGGGGAGATCTCGAGGGAAAAGGAAGGGTAGACGCCGGAAATCCGGCGTCTGGCATGGATGTCTGAAATTCTTACTTTCTTATTCCGAGACGTTCAATCGTTTCCTTGTAACGATTGAAATTCTTCTTCTTGAGGTAATCAAGAAGTCTTCTTCTTCTTCCGACGAGCTTCAAAAGGCCGCGCCTTGAATGATGATCTTTCTTGTGCACTTTGAAATGCTCTGTGAGCTCGGTGATTCGTGCAGTCAGTAGAGCGATCTGGACCTCAGGAGATCCCGTGTCCGTCTTGTGTTTCTGGTAATCCACAACAAGCTGGCTTTTGCTTTCTTTCGTCAGTGTCATTTTATCTTCTATTTCTAAAAAAATTAGGTTGTTTACAGCGTTTTATGAAACGCTAACTTTAACAAAAATTGAATCCGAAGTCCAGCATCACCTGTCCTCATGACAGTGTCTGTGTGATGAGATGCTCCCTGATACGGGGACCCCGGAAAATTATTAAGGCGGAATAATAACCTTTAACCGGTAGGAAAAGCAAATTTTTGTGGTTACAATTCCTGCCTGAATTAGGTTCCCGCTCAATAAAACACTAATAGTTTGATACCGGGGGCGCTCAGGAGGAATACAGGCCGGGATAAAATATTATCCTGGCAAGAAGACCGGTCGGCCGGAAGGTTCATTGATTATTATTGCTGATTGATTGAGCCTTTTAATTAAGTTATCGTACTAATAATTAGTGTATATGTACAGTCTTAAACAAAAGTTACTAAGCCTCATATTACCGCTTTGCCTGATTCCCCTGATAGGGATCTCGGCTTTTTCCTATTTTGTTGCCAGGGAAAAAATAACCGAGGACCGGATCGTCCTTTTCCTGCAGCAGATGGCTACAGATGTAGCTGACGAAATCCAGTTGACACTTCTTGAAAAGATGGAAGAAACCGTTTCCATGACGCTCCATAAGGAATTCGTGGACAGCCTTTTCCTGGCCGGCTCGGCATCTTCAGTCAATCTCCTGAATAAGATGGTGATCGTTCACGAGGTGTATGACGTTATTGTGCTGTTTGATGCCGAGGGGGATATAGTCCAGATCAACACTATAGATCGTGAGGCCAGGGTTGGAGCGCCCAGGATCCTTGACGAAGATGAGATTGGAAATCTCCTGGGGATGAATATGCTTGATTTTACCCCCAATTCCAGGTGGCTCCAAAGGGTTCGCAGCGGCAGGTTCGGATATATAGACAGGCACAGTTCACCACTGGTCCACCGTCTTTATCCTTACGAAGATGTTGATGAAGCCCGTCAGTACTCTCTTGGTTTTTCAGCGCCGGTTTATGATGACAGGAGTATGGTCATCGGAGGAATCCTGGCATTAATGAACTGGGAGTATATCCAGGAGATTACCGATAAGGTGGAAGAAGATCTGGACGCCAGATCTCTCAGTTCCGGCGAGGCCTTTATGGTTTCGGAAGACAATAATACGATCATAGCCAACCAGTTTCGGAAGAACCGTAAATACCCGGCTGGAAGCCAGGAGAACGGGCTGGCCCGGGAAGGACTTTACAATGCCAGGCTCCTTGAAGACCTGGACCTGAATGCTCTCCGGCAGGCTATAGAAGATCGGGCCTATACCCAGGCATATGAAACCCTTGACGGGATTGACAGGATTTCCGGCCTGTCATATATCAGCCATGATTTTTTTAAGTGGACCTGCGGAGTGAGCCTAAGTGAGGATGATATATTCTCTTCAGTACGGGAACTGAGAATTATCATGTTCGCTGTACTATCACTGACCAGTCTCCTGGTTGTTATCCTGACCTTCCACGTAGCCCGAAGATTTTCGATCCCCATAAAGAACCTTACCCAAAGCGCCCAGCAGCTGGCCAAAGGCAACCTCGGAAGCAGGGCCGAGGTAAGGTCTTCAGACGAAATAGGCAGGTTGGCCCGATCCTTTAATTTCATGGCCGAATCCCTGGAAGAGAGAAGCCGGGAACTGACGAGCCTCAATAAAAACCTGGAACAAAAGGTCAAGGCCAGGACCATGGCCCTGGAGGAAGCAAACCGCGAAATGGCCGAGGCCTATAATGAACTGAAGGAAACCCAGTTTCAGCTGGTACAGAGTGAAAAACTGGCTTCACTGGGACAACTGGTGGCTGGAATCGCCCACGAAATAAAAAATCCCCTGAATTTTATTTACGGTAATACCGGTTTTCTAAGGGATTACATAAACAGCCTGGAAAAACTTGTGGCCCTTTATGAAGAAGTTGCCGTTCTTGGCGCCGAGGACCAGGAAGCAGTAGCGAATTTAAAGGAAGAAATTGGATATGCCTTCATCATGGATGACCTGGGAACCCTCGTGGATAATTTTGAAGAAGGCGCCGAAAGGATCCATTCTATCGTAGGAGACCTTCGAACCTTCTCCCGTACTGAGACCGGAGAGTTTAAGGCTATTGACCTGCATGAGGCCATAGACCTGGCCTTGAACCTGCTGCAAAACGAGTTCAAGGGCAGAATTGAAATCCTCAAGGACTATGGTTCGCTTCCCCAGGTGGAATGCCAGGCCGGAAAAATTAACCAGGTGCTGGTGAATCTTCTGATGAATGCCGGACAGGCGATTTCAGGTGAAGGAAAGATTACGATAACTACCCGGAAGTCCGGCAGGTTTGCGGAAATTGTAATCCAGGATAACGGGGAGGGGATGACCAAGGACCAGCTGGAACATATATTTGAACCATTTTTCACTACCAAGCCTGTGGGGAGCGGGACCGGACTGGGCCTGAGCATCAGCTACGCCATCATCCAGGACCATAAAGGAACAATAACTGTTACCAGTGAGCCCGGTGAGGGATCCCGCTTTACCGTGAGTCTGCCTGTGAAGCACAAATAATATTCGGGTTAACCGGGGGAAATTGTTGGGAAGGAATACCACAGAATATTCCAGGTTGACCTGGAAAACCCTGAAATCCTCTGACCTGTGGGCTGTTTGAAGTCTATAATGGAATTTCAAATGAATTGTTAATTCCATGGAGCCGGAGAAAATAGAGGTTATCCACAGGTTCTCGTGGCGAAGAATTACTTGGCATCCTGGTGTCTTCAGATACCCTGGGGCGGGACGGTTAAATGAAGTTAAAAATACTGATAGTTGATGATGAAGCCGCAAATTTGCAGAAATTAAGGCGGACATTTGCCGGTACTTTTAACGTACTTGAAGCTTCCAGCGGAAAAGAAGCCCTGGAGATTCTAGAAAAGGAAAATATTGCCGCCATCATAACCGACCAGAAAATGCCATTGATGAGCGGAGTTGAATTGCTGGAACGCTCCCTTGAACTCAGCCCGGATAGTGTGAGGATTATACTGACCGGATATACCGACGTCGAAGACCTTATGGATGCCATCAACCAGGGGCAGGTCCACCGCTATATCACCAAGCCCTGGGCCCCTGCTTACCTGCGCGAGACTGTCAGGAAAGAACTGGAAAGCTGGGAACTGCGACGTGAAAATGAGCGCCTGTCCCAAAAACTGGAAAAGATAAATGAGGCCCTCTCCAGGGAAAACCTGCGCCTCCAGGAAGAGGTTGAAGTGCTTCGCGAAGAGCCTTCCGGGATACTCTACAAGAGCCGGCCGATGGAACAGCTGCTGAAGATGCTGGACAAGGTTGTTACTACCGATTCCAATGTGCTGATCCAGGGAGAAACCGGAACAGGCAAGGAACTTCTGGCCAGGTATATCCATAAAAACAGCCATAGAAAAGACGACCGGTTTGTCGCGGTTAATTGCGGCGCGATTCCCAGGGACCTGGTTGAAAGCTCTTTTTTCGGTCACCGGAAAGGATCCTTTACCGGGGCTTCCGAGACGCGTAAAGGATATTTTGAACAGGCTGACGGCGGTACCCTGTTCCTGGATGAAATAGGGGAATCACCCCTGGAACTCCAGGTTAAACTGCTCAGGGTTTTACAGGAAGGGGAAATTCTTCCTGTTGGGGAAAGCAATCCCCGGCCGGTAAACGTGCGGATAATCGCCTCCACCAACCGGGACCTCTCCAAGATGGTTGAAGAAGCCGGCTTCCGCCAGGACCTGTTCTTCCGCCTTAACGTTTTTTCCGTCTGGGTTCCGGCCCTCAGGGACAGGAAAGAAGATATCCCGCTGCTGTCAGATCACTTTCTCCAGAAGATCTCAGGAAGAGAAAGGAAAATCCTTCCGGGTTTTGAGCCGGAAACCTATGAGCTGCTCCGGAGTTTCAACTGGCCCGGGAATGTCAGGGAGCTGGAGAATGAAATTGAAAGGCTGGTGATTCTGGCCGAACCAGGCCGGTTTATATCTCCTGCCCTTCTTTCCGACCATATCCGCTATCCCTTGAGAACCAGGCCGGACAGGGGGTCATTGAAGGACCAGCTGGCATCACTGGAGAAGAACCTGATCCTTGAGGCCCTGAAAATTCATAATAATAATAAAAGCCTGGCCGCCAAAGACCTGGGAATAACCCGCCAGACAATCATCTCCAGGCTTAAGGAATACCAGGGCGTTGATTAGCATTACACTGCTGTTAAAAACATTAACAGCAGGTAACCTCTTAAGTTGTTTGCCTTTATGACATCTCTCCCGGTTTCCGCTGTTAATCCTGTTAACAGCAGCCCTTCCGGATTATTTTTCCGATTTAATCTAAGTTGTTTATTTTCAATATTTTGCCGTTTTGGAACGCTGCATGCTAACAGATAGGCAGGAGAAACAAGATGAAAAAACTTAGAAGCGTGGAAAAAATCAGAGCTGAAGAAATATTGATAGCCGGATTGAAAAGCAAGGATGAAAAAGCGTTCCAGGTACTGTATGACACCTACAGCCGAAGGATGTACATGACAGCCTACAGGATCCTCAGGGATGAGGAATCCGCCAGGGACGCGATGCAGGAGAGCATGATCAATGTTACCAGGGCGATAAAGAGTTTTCGGGGAGAGAGCAAGCTGTCTACCTGGATTAGCCGGATTACCGTGAACGTGTGCCTGGAAATGCTCCGCCGTAACAAGAAGCACCAGAATCGCACAGATGAGGATGTTTCTGAAAACTGGACACTTCCTGACACCCGGGCCCTGGATCCGCTCCGCAGAATTGAGCAGAAGGAAGCCGGCGGGAAGGTCCGTTCCGCAATGTCACAGCTTGGCAGGAAGCACCGGATTGTTGTAAGCATGCACGACCTGCAGGGTTACACAATCAGGGAAATCGCCGAAAACCTGGAAGTAGCAGAAGGAACAATTAAATCAAGGCTTTATTATGGACGTGAAGCTCTAAAGAAACAGTTAGCCGCATAATAAAGATTTATATATATAGCGCTCCTTCCCCTGAATGGAGCACGCGGGTATCTTCGGATACCGGCGTGCTCCTTTTTTTTTCCTTGCATATCCCCTGCGCGCAATTATCAAGCTTTGCCGCGATATTCCCGGGAATTTAAAATTGGCAGTGGTTTTAACTCATACCGGAAATGAAAAAATAATACAATGCATGGACCAGTCCTCTGCGGCGGGGATTCCCGGTTAAATAAATAAGGATTTTTAGTACAGGTAGATAACTGAACAATGAAAACAGCAGCGAGATGGATAGCAAAGATACTGATCCTCGGCCTTACCGGAATCGTTCCGGCCTGGGCGGCCGATGACCAGGTGTCCCGCGTTTTTTACTGGAGAACCACCAGTTATAAACGGTTCTGTGGACGAGGAGATATGGAGCAAAGCCGGCAAAATAGATCGGCTGTATCAGCGCGAACCCGATTTTGGAGAGGCAAACAGCGAGCCGACCGAGTTCTATTTTTGCTACGACAAGGACAATCTTTTCATTGGAATAAAGTGTTATGGGAATCCGGAGCAGATAACCGCCAAGGAAATGGCTCGGGATGTCAGCCTCGGAAACGATGACCGGGTCCAGGTGATACTTGACACTTTCCTGGACCGGAGAAACGGCTACTGGTTTCAGATTGGGCCTCGCGGCAGCATCGGAGACGCCCTGGTCAGCCGTAATGGAGCGGTGTTCAATAAGCAGTGGGATGGCCTCTGGGACGGGAGGGCCATGATGTTCGAAGACCGCTGGGAAGCAGAGATAGTGATTCCCTTCAAGACCCTGGGTTTTGATCCCGGCGGTTCCAGCTGGGGATTAACCCTTATCCGGCATATCAAGAAGAAAGCGGAAAGTTCGTACTGGCCCAGGGCCAACCGGGATGGATACACCTTCAAGGTTTCTGACGGTGGCCTTTTGACCGGACTGGAAGGAATAACCCAGGGAATGGGGCTGGATGTTGTTCCTTACGGGCTGGCCGGACTGGATTATAAAAAGGGAGAAGACACCGATTACCCCGGGGATATCGGCGCGGATATCTTCTACCAGATTACCCCGGGCTTAAAAGCCGCGGTTACGATCAATACTGATTTTGCCCAGACCGAAGTGGATGCCCGCCAGATAAACCTGACCAGGTTCGCGCTGAAGTTTCCTGAAAAACGGGATTTCTTCCTGGATGGAGCGAACTACTTTGAATTTGGGCCGGCGGAGAGCTCAACCCTTATTCCTTTTTTCTCAAGGAGCCTGGGACTGGATGAATACGGAAACCCTATCCCGATCATTACCGGGGCCAAGCTTACCGGCAAGATCGGAAACTGGGAGATAGGGGGACTGGATATCCTGGATGACAGGGAGGATGGAACCCGGAATTTTGGTGTGGTCCGGATCAATCGTAATTTTCTTGGGGAGTCATCCGTCGGCCTTATTGCCACAGACGGGAATGCCCGTTTTTCAGGGGACAATACTGTATTGGGGGCGGATCTGCGGCTGGCCACCAGCAGGTTCCGGGGCAACAAGAACCTGGCCTTCCTGGCATATGGTCTGGTATCAGACACTGAAGGTTTCTCCGGCAGGGGAGCGGCCTGGGGCACCGAGTTGAGCCTTCCCAATGACCTTGTGAATTTACGTACCGGATACCAGGTGATCGAAGATGAATTTGTCGCTGGAGTCGGGTTTGTTCCCCGGACCGGAATCAGGCGCAGTTACATGGATTTTGCCCTGGGGCCCCGTCCGGGAAAATGGAACGTTCTCCAGGCGACTTCAGGTATGTCAATTGACTACATAACGGACATGCACAATCACCTGGAAACCAGGACTATAGGCCTGACCCCTCTTGGCCTGAGATTCCTGAGCGGGGATACAGTGGGGATCAACACCTCCCTTCACTATGAGTACCTGAACGAGATATTCAATATCAGGGATGATATTGCAATCCCTTCAGCAGGTTATTCCTTCAACCGATGGGGTGTTAGTTTCATAAGTGCCAAGCATAGACGTTTTTTCACCTCCCTTAATTTTGAGTCGGGTGGATTTTACAACGGGGACCGTACCGATTACGAAGTGGAGCTGGGTTGGAAAATATCTGTTCCGGTTTTTGTCGGCGGAACATTTGAACACCGGATTGTTGATCTTCCGGCCGGGGATTTCACCGCGGATGTTTACAGGGGTAACTGTAATTTTCTTTTTAATCCCAGGCTGACCCTTTATAACTATATCCAGTACGATAACCTTTCGGAGCAGATGGGTTGGCAGTCACGCCTGCGCTGGATCCTGAAACCCGGAAACGACATAATTTTAGTATGGAATTCCGTGGCACGGGATCCCCTGGAAAGATTTGATCTCCAGGAGAGTTCAGCCCGGATAAAGGTGAACTATACTTTTCGTTTTTGATGGAGAATTAATCGGGAAGATATCCCTTAAACCTGATCAGCTTACTGTCATCCTTCCGGTAGGTAATCGGTTTAGGATCCAGCCAGTCAACGATAGTATCCTTGATGGAGAACGCGAAAAAATGATTTCCGGCCGGCTTGTAGTGGCCGATAAAATATCGATCCATATATTCATCAAGCGATAAATTGAAGGACTTGAAATCCCGTACGTGGACTTCATTCATGTCAAAAAATTTATAGTCATTCTGTCTTATAAAATCGATGACTTCCTTGTCGTAGCGGGGCTCCCCGTTAACCAGTGATTTGAATACCCCGTAGGGGTCAAAATGAATTACGAGCAGCTTTTTTCCCAGTTTCTCTGTGGCCTGCCGGGCCTTCCTCAGGATTTCCTTCGTAGCCAGAAAGGAATAACTGTCCTTCAGTTTTTCAGCAGTTTGCCTCATGGTTTCAATTTCTGAGAAATCAACCTCAGGGACATTACATATTTCGGCCAGCTTTTTCAGGCCTCCTGTGTCAAGATCGCTGTTGACCATATTCCTGCTGAGCAGGTGCAGCTGGACCATCAGGTCATCCTTAAGTGCCTCATACATGAAATCAGGATCAGTCATCTTGTACAAATCCTCTTTCTTGCCGATGACATTGTCCATTTCCACAAGTTTTCCGCTGGCCAGGTCCATTTCAATATTCGACCAGAAATTTCCATGAAACATGTAGCCCCCGTCACTGTCCCAGGTTTTGTAATAGGTGGCGTACCTGCACCTGAAAACACTCCTGACGTAGTCATCTCCCCACATATAGAGGATGACGTAACGGGAGTCCTCATCTTTGGTTTCCCGCCTCAGAAGCCGGCGGTAGGCCTGGTAAATCCCAAAACCGCCCATACCGAAATTCTGGACAGGTTCGCCCAGGTGGCCGGCCAGGTATTCCTGCCAGGTTTCCGCGTCACTTACCTGGTGGCAATGGGTGAAACTGTTTCCGTAGGTATTAATCCTGCAGGGCCTGTCGGCATATACCTGGTTGGTGCGTTTCCCGTCATTCATAACCGTCGACAGGGTGAAGCTGTCGTCCTGTCCGTCATGGGGCATGTGGTTTCCCAGTATGTAACCCACTTCGGGATCGAACTGGGCCCAGGTATTTTCGTTCAGGAAGGTATCGATTGTCTCCCTGGGAACCGCGCTGGCCCGCAGGTAGTCCGCGTATGATTTTCGGCCGTTCCGGGCCGCTCCCTCCAGGAAGTCGGGGAAGGCGGCATATCCCACCGCGGCCATAACACCGGCGGCATTTGATTGAAGGAATTTTCTTCTGTCCATAATTTTTTCCCTGCTGAGAGTTAAATTCTGTCGCGAGGCAGATTAATCCGGATCGACAATTTCCCCGGACTACAAAACGATTTGAATCTATTTCAATGTAGCAGTATCTTTCCGCATCGGCAACAGGATGAAGTGTTTATTAAGCAGCAGGACCGGCCTGGTTCTGTTCGAGACGCGGAATGAGGGGACATTCCCGGTTAGTGTTGGATACTTTGAATGCCGCCGAACAGAGACTGGATGGCCATCGGGGGAACATTTTGCCCCTATTCTTTTGCAATTAATGGAATAATAATCATTCAGGATAAATATGAACAAGGTACTAGTGGCAATGAGTGGAGGTGTGGACAGCTCCGCAGCGGTCCTGCTGCTGCGGGAACAGGGCTTCCAGGTGGAGGGCTGCACCCTGCACCTGTTTGATCCCTCCGCCCATGACTGGCAAAATGCGGGAACCGAAACAGCGCCGGCCGCGGTGCGGGATGCCGGGAGTGTTGCAGCCAGCCTGGGGATTCCCCTGGCAGTCCTGGAGCAGGAAGAGCTTTTTGAAAGCAGGGTGATAGAACCCTTTGTGAATGAGTATCTCTCCTGCCGCACGCCGATTCCCTGTATCAAGTGCAACCGCTATATGAAATTCGACAGCCTGATTAAATATGCTGATGAGCATGGCTTCGATTATGTGGCTACCGGCCACTACGCGAAGATCGGTGAGGATACAGACGGCCGTAAGACTTTATTAAAAGGCCGGGACCGGAAAAAAGACCAGTCATATTTTCTTTTCGAGCTGAACCAGGAGATGCTTTCCCGCCTGCTGTTCCCCGCCGGGGAACACCTCAAAACAGAGATAAGGGAACTGCTGGAAAACAGGAACCTGCATATTGCCGATAAGCCGGAAAGCCAGGAGATCTGTTTCATTCCCGGTAATGACTATACCGGCTTCATCAGGAATTATTGTAAGAGTCTCCAAGGGAATAAAGCTGAGGATTTCAGAATAATGGACCGTGAAGGCCCGGTCTTTTTCAAGGATGGAACCCTGCTGGGCCGGCACAAGGGTCTCTACCGCTATACGGTAGGCCAGCGCAAAGGCCTGGGGATTGCCCACAGCCAGCCGCTCTATGTCCTGGAACTCAGTCGCGAGGATAACAGCTTGATCCTGGGCTACCGGGAGGATACCCTGAGTAAAGTCATGGAAGTTGCTGATATCAACTGGATATCCGGGATTATTCCTGAATTTCCCCTGGAAGCCGAAGTGAAGATCAGGTCGGCACACCGGCAGGCTGAAGCTGTGATTTCTCCGGCGGTATTAGAAAATGGAAAAGAAGGGTTGAGGATCGAGTTCGCGGAGCCGCAGTCAGCGGTTACCCCGGGACAGGCCGCGGTTTTTTACCGGGGGGATCGGGTCCTGGGAGGCGGATGGATAGAAAGGGGTTTGCAGCTTGAGGGATAAACGGGACCATTCCCTTCTGGTAGTGTGCGGAGAGACTTCCGGGGAGGCCCATGCCGCCGGAGTGGTCCTTCATCTCAAGGAACTGTCCCCGGAGAGTAAATGGACCGTTTTCGGTAGCGGGGGACAAAAACTAAGGGAACAGGGAGCGGAGATCATGCTTGATGTTTCCCGCCTTTCGGCGATCGGCCCCAAAGCCGCCCTGGGAAACCTGGGGGCTTACCTTTCCCTCAGGAAAAGGATACTAGCCAGGGCCAGGGAGGACAGGCCGGACCTGGCGCTGCTGGTGGACTTTCCTGATTTCAACCTTCCCCTGGCCCGCAAGCTGAAGAGGCTGGGAATCCCGGTTTGCTATTTCATAAGCCCCCAGTTATGGGCCTGGCGGAAAGGAAGGATCAACCAGATCAGGAAATATGTTGACCTGATGCTTGTGATTTTCCCTTTTGAGGAAGCGTTTTACAGGGAACACCACGTTAATGCCGTGTACGTGGGCAATCCAACCGCCGCCCGACTTGCTGATTTGAAAATTGAACCGGGGCGACCTGCCGGAAAAGAAGATGGGAAACCGGTCGTGGCCCTTCTGCCGGGAAGCAGGGCCAAGGAAGTGGAGCTGCTGCTGCCGGTTGAACTGGACGCGGCCGAACACGTTTCAAGGGAGATTGATGCCCGGTTTATTGTGTTCAGGGCCCCTGAAATCCCGAAAAGCCTGTTGGAAGAAAAAGTGAGAGAGTTTTCCCGGGGAAGGAAACTGGATCTGGAAGTTAAGGACAGTGACTACCATCTGCTGGCTTCGGCTGACTGCGCCATAGTTAAAAGCGGAACTTCAACGCTGGAAACCATGCTTCTGGGGGTGCCTTTTGCCATGGTGTATAAACTGCCCCTGGCCAGTTACCTGCTGCTTAGGCCTTTTGTCCGAACCGAGACTTTCTGCCTGGCTAACCTGGTGGCTGAGGAGAAGCTTGTTCCCGAATTCATACAGGGAGACGCGACCGGGTCCAGCCTGGGCTCCTATATAACCGGCCTTCTTAAGGACAGGGCCGGGCGGGAGAATATAAGGGAGAGTTTTTCCCGGGTCAAAACCAGGCTGGGAGGCCTGGATGGGGACAGGGCTGCTGCTGAGAAGATTATTGAGTCCTTTTATCCTGAAAACGGCGTATAAATGAACGTGTTTAAGGTACTTGAGCATCAGATAGAGATGAGCTTAAACTGTAATTAAGCCGGAAAGGCTATGCAGAAGCTGATTTGTGAATGCGAGGCAATAAGATAATGTTACATACAGGGACAAAGATAATAACAGTAGTCATGGGAATTTTATTGGGGGCATCCTCCCTTGTTTTCCCCCAGGCGCTTAATCCGGAACAGCCCCTGATAGATGTGCAGTCGTATGAAATTGAGGTAGGGATTACACCTGAAAAGGCTTTCCTGCAGGGAAGGGCTACCGTGGACTTTGTGGTCCTGCAGCGGACCATGGCCATGGAATTTGATTTTAACCAGCAGTTGATCCTGCTCAAGGTCAGGGGTGAGGATGAACACCAGTATTCCCTGCGCTCCGGAGGTGTCCGGGCCGACCGGATCCGCATCCAGAGGGATGAGTTTTTCGAAGTGGGTGAGACCTGCAGGCTCTACATGGATTTTGAGGGCATGCTCGATGTTGAGCAGTATGCCTTCCTGGATGTGCCAGAAGACCAGTCCGCTGTAATTTCTCCAGCCGGGGCGGTTCTTTTGAACAGCGGCTACTGGTTTCCGTCCCACCGTTTCCCCATGGATGCCGCCCTGGTGACTGTCAAGGCCACGGTTCCCCTTGGTTTTACGGCAGTAGCACCGGGCCAGCTTGAGTCCATTGAAACCCTGGGGATAACTGAGATGTTTACCTGGAAAAGCGATGAGCCCATGACCGGTGTCCCGCTGCTTGTTTCCCGTTTTTACCGGAATGATGCAGAGGGCCTTCCCATAAAGGCCACTTACTATGTTTTACCTGACTTTCAGGAAGACCTGACCAGGATGTCGGAAATGCTGGCAGGAATACTGGAGTATTACGATGGTTATTTCGGAAGCATTCCAGCCGAGGAGCTGAACCTGGTACAGGCCGGAAATTTTGTCCTCGATACGCCGACCGAGCGGGACATAATCCTGCTTGAGGATGTGTTGATAAAAGACAAGCGTATGCCTGAATGGGAATATGCCCGCCGAATCGCCCAGCTGTGGTGGGGGGTGTCCGTGCGTTTCAGTCGGGGGAGCGATGCCTGGCTCAGGGATGGCTTTGCCGGTTACGCGGCCCTGCAGTACCTGGCTCACAAGGATCCGCAGCTTTTCCGGAAAGAGCTGGACCGCCAGGCCATCAATGCCCTTAAATACCAGGAGACAGCGCCGATCCAGTCCGGGGTGAACCTGGACATAGGTTCTGAAACCTACCGGTCGGTTGTGGCTTCCAAAGGAGCCTGGGTACTGTACATGCTGAGCCAGCTGGCCGGACCTGACGTCCTTGATGAGATCCTGGTCGATTTTTATGACCAGTTTCAAGGGAAGTCGGCGACAATCCCTGATTTTGTGAAGATTGTTGAGGAGCGAACCGGCCAGGAATACAGCTGGTTTTTTGTGCAGTGGATTGAGTCTGTGGGTGTTCCTGAAATCCAGATTGATTACACTGTTTACAAGGTTAAATCAGGCGGTTACAAGCTCAGCGGACAGGTAATGCAGGATATGGACCTGTTTCGTATGCCCATGGACTTGCTGATTGAGACCAATGGCGGAGAAGAAGAAGAAAAGATGACGGTGAACGGGCGCCGGACTTCCTTCACCTTTGAGACCGAGGATCTCCCTGTCAATATTGAAGTGGATCCCAAGGGTAAGATCCTGATGGATTCCGACCGCATGAGGCTTAATGTTTTTATTGCCCTGGGGGATGAATACCGGGAAGCCGGGGAGTTTGTTTCCGCCCTGGATGAATACCAGAGCGCGGTGGACATGAACCGCCGCAGTTCCCTGGCCAATTTCCGTATGGGGCAGGTTTTCTTCGAACAGGCCAGCTACTCCAATTCGGCTAATTCAATCCGAGAGGCCATGAACGGAGACCTGCAGCCTGACTGGATTGAGACCTGGTGCCATATATACCTGGGCAAGATTTACGATATCCTGGGCCAGCGCCAGAGGGCCAGGGCTGAATACCGCAAGGCCATGAACAGCGGAATCGATTTCAACAACGCCCAGGAGGAAGCCCGGGCCTACTTCGAAAAAGCTTACACACCCGCCGCGATTCAGTGATGAGCGATAACTAGTGTGGCTGGAGCGGCCCGCTCCAGGGTGCCACGGGGCATCCTGCCCTTGGTCTTGCGTAACTGGAGCCGCCGGCTCCAGGGTGCCATGGGCTTCCAGCCCTTGGGAGTTAGTAATTCGAGCCGTTATCGTGACTGGAGCCGCCGGCTCAAGAATAGTCACGAGTTGCAAGTTGCGTATGTGGCCGGTCCGATCTTCGGACCGGTTCCCGACGAAGTCGGGGACTGCTGTTCTGACTCTCCCCCCAGGGCCGGTTTCTCTTAAGACTCCGTTCGGGAGCGGAGAGCTGGAAGCTTCCGGCCACGGCCCTGTCGCCCTTTCGCTTTTAACTCCAGAGTCACGGCCTTTGTGGATCGCCGATCTCCAGATCGGCACAGGATTAAGTCTTGCAGCTTCGAACAGCTCACATTTCAGATTTCAGTTCTATATGTCGCCCTACGAAATTGCGCAGGATCTCTTTCCAGGTTCTCTGCGGCAGAATATCCATTAACGGAGAGACGTGTCCTGAAGAATCCCGAAATTAATCTGCAACTTCTCCCGGTCAGCGGCATCTTTTAACATTATACGGTTACCTTAAATTAATTTAATCCCTCGCCTGACAGACAAAATTTTTCCGCTTTGCCTGCCCGGATTTGTTTAAGAAAGTTCTGCTTTTAGGTAGATACGAATCCTGAATTAAAGGAATAAGACCATGAAGCAAAAATATTTATTTCCGGCACTGTCTTTGATTTTTATACTTTTATCTTTCCCCGCCCTGGCCGATTGTGACTGCCGGAGTGAAGGGACAACCGGCATTCCACAGGCAGAGTGTGAAGCTCTGGTAGCTTTTTATAATTCGACGGGAGGACCGGGATGGACTTACCAGGAAGATGGGGGAGAACCGCCTTACTTTAACAGGTGGAATAATACCTCTCCTGTTGAGAATTGGCTTGGGGTCACCGTTGAAGATGGCCATGTTACAGGTATCGATTTGTATATGAAAATATCGTGGGTCAGCGGAAGTATTCCTGCGAAACTGGGAAATCTGGAATATTTGCAAATACTTAATCTCCGAAGCTGCCTCCTCCGAGGAACTATTCCGCCTGAATTAGGGAACCTGACCAATCTCATTTTTTTGTCACTAAGAGGAAACCAGCTTACGGGAGATGTCCCTTCAGAAATAGGAAACCTTGCTAATCTTGAAGAATTGTCCATAGCCTGGAATGATCTGGATGGAACCATTGCATCCGAACTCGGAAATATGGCGAGTTTAAAGAGTCTGGATCTATCTGAAAATAAACTTATCGGAGAAATTCCACCGGAGCTGGGAAACCTGGAAAATTTGCAGTTTTTGGATTTTGAGGATAACTATATTGGAGGAACTATCCCTCCAGAGTTTGGCTTTCTTTCCAACTTGGAGGGGCTTGATCTTACTCGAAACAGGTTGGAGGGCAGCATTCCCAGGGAGCTTGGAAATCTAACTAAGCTAACAGGTTTGTCCCTTGGTTCAAATCTATTGGAAGGAGAGATACCATCAGAACTAGGAAATCTTGTCGATTTACAGGGTCTTAATCTAATGGAAAACAGTCTGACAGGAAACATCCCAACCGAGATTGGATACCTGGGAAATCTTACATTTCTCAACCTTAAGGAAAACCGCCTCCAGGGGAGTATCCCTTCCGAAATTGGCAACCTCGTCAATATGACCTACCTGGATCTTGCAGAAAACGGCTTAACTGGAGACATTCCTCAAGAGATTGGAAACCTCACTGAATTAACACATCTGGAGCTCTATGAGAATGATTTGGGAGGGTCTATTCCGGCTGAACTTGGAAATATCACCGGGCTTAAAGAGCTGAATCTATACAGCAATAAACTAACCGGACCGGTGCCCAGGGAGTTTATGAATCTTGTGAACCTGAATGAGCCTTGGGTATGGATAAAATATTACGATTCTGATATTGGCTGTAACGCGCTTTTTGCTGAAGATCCTGAAGTACAAGCTTTTTTAGATGAGAATTTTGAAGGATGGGAACTGACCCAGACAGTTTCTCCTGAGAGTTTTGAAGCGGAGGTCGTGGATTATTCTCCTGTGCCCGGCCTGACTTGGAAAAGTAACCGTATAAGGCTTTCTTGGCAGCCTATAATCTACGAGGGAGATGCAGGTGGATATGAGGCGTGCATTAAGGAATCGGCAGAGGGGCCGTGTCTTGTTTCTGTCGGTATAACAAAGGATAAAAAACAAGCGTCTTTTATTGCTTCAGGTTTAGAATCCAATACTGAATATTTTTTTGATCTGGTGACAAAAACCTATCCGCACCAGGAAAACAGGGGTTACAGCAATAGAAACAGGCACACCGTCACCAGCCTGGGGAGCGGTGTGGTCAATATTATCAGCGGAGGCACTGCAGTAACCGCATTTCCATTATGGGATCAAAAGCCGGGTACATTTACTGGACTGGCCTTCTCAAATTATGGGGAATCTGATACTGAGTTGTCCCTTACCGCCTGGAATGAGGCTGGCCAGAAGCAGATTATGCCGGTTAATCCTTCCCAGTTTACCGTGGGTCCAGGGGAGCAGCACGCTCGCCTGGGCGCAGAGTATTTTGGAGCGGGAGAGGTCTCGGAAAGTATCTCCTGGATTGAGGCCTCTTCCAGCCAGCTGGTTGGAAGTTTTTTTACTTTCGGATCCGCAGATATGCGCATGCTTGACGGGGCCGTCACGCAGAGCCATCCTTCTCGCCGCTTGTGGTTTACAAATCCCATGGCCGGAGGTGTTCTTCCGGATAGTGGAGAAACGCCGCTAGTGAAAATAGCCCTGATCAATCCCATGGATGATCCGGCGGAGCTGGTCCTGAATCTGATTAAGAGAAACGAATCCGCGGCAACTGTAAACCGTACTATTCCCGCTAAAGGGATTCTGCTAACCTCCGGTGAAGAGCTGTTTGGCAATGTAACCCAGCCGGCGGAGTGTTACCTGGAGGTTGATACTACCGCGGGGGAAGGCGTAATCGGTTTCTCAAGGATTGATTTTCCAGACACCGGAACAACCTTTGCTCTGAATGCAATTGAACCGACTTATAATAAAACCTTCTATTCGGCACAGCTGGCCAGCGGCCCAGGTACTGGCAACGGCGGTATGGAAACGTTTATCCGGCTGATTAATCTTACCGAAGGGACAAAAGATATAACCTTCAGGGCGATTGCAGAGGACGGAACTCCCCTGGCGGAACCGGTTACCCGAAGGCTGCTTCGCGGTAATGCCAGGACTTATAAAGCTGGTGATATATTTGCTTTTGACAACGACCTTGCAGTCGGATCCCTGGTAGTTGAGGCCAATGCCGGCGGTGTTGTCGGCGACGTAATCTTCACTCCTTTTGAAGGAATCGAATATGCCGCGGCCATGCCTCTGCAGACAACACCGGTGAAGGAGGCGGTGTTCAATCACATTGCCAACTCTGAAGACATATACACCGGCCTGGCCTTTTTCAACCCCGGGGAGGAGACCGCCGAGATAACAATCATCGCCAAGCGTGGAGACGGAACCGAAGCCGGAACCAAACAGATCAGCCTGGCTCCCGGACACCGGATCTCCCGCACCCTGAAGGACGCGGACATGCTTCCGGGCACGGCCAACCTGCTAAACGGGTTTATCAGCATCAGTTCCACCCGGCCGGTAATCTGCCAGCAGCTCTACGGCTCAACTGATCTCCACTACCTGGCCGCGGTTCCGCCGACAACCAGCTACACCGGGATGTTTTAGGAGTTGATCGTGGCAGGGAGCATCCTTGCTTTCCTGCGAGCCTAAGCGAGCCGCAATGTGGCTGGAGCCGCCGGCTCCAGGGGGCCATGGGCGGTAGCCCTTGGGAGAAGTCCACAAAGTCCACGTTGTCCCCCAAGTCCATAAAAACAACCTGGACCTTGCGGACAACGTGAACGAGTATTGATCGCCCTCTACAGGCAACCCTTACAGGAACTGGCAGTTCCAGCCACGCAATCATCAATCACTCAGCGGTTCCAGGGTCATCGGATCCCGCAGGGGAAGCCAGGTAATCGTGCCCAGTTTTTCCAGGCTGGCTTCGGGAAAGTCGGGATTGACCTTCAGGACTTCTTCAGCATCGCCGACAACAAGAATGACCAGTTTCTCAGGATCCAGGTTTCTTTCGGCGGCATCCGTAATGCCCTCCAGGGTAACCTGGTTGATCTTTCCGGTGTAGGATGGCCAATAGTCCATGGGGCGTCCGCTGAGTTCATCCCGGGCAAAGACCGACATGGTTCTTACAAGCGACTCAAATCGGCTGGGCAGGGTCTGGACCGCTGAATTGCGGGCGGTTTCCAGTTCTTCGGCGGAAACTCCTTCATTCCTGAGCCGGTTGACCTGGTCAATCAGGACCTGTGAAGCAATGGCGCAGGTGCTGAACTTGGTCTGGAAATAACCACGGAACTGCCCGGGGTAATCAGTGCCGATTGAGAAACCGGATCCGGCCGAATAGGCCAGGCCCATGTCGGAGCGGATTTTGGACATAATCCAGGAAGTGAATCCGCTTCCGCCCAGCACGTCATTGCCCAGGGCCATGGCAAATTCATCGGCAAACGGGGCTTTGGCCCCGATGTGTCCGATCATTACCCGGGCCTGGTTACCCTCTTCCTTATTGACAATGTAGACCCCCGGCTCCGCGGTTCCAGTAGGCTGGGGAACTTCAGGAAGCAGTTCTGCCCCGGCTGCCGGGACGGAACTGAAAGCCTGCTCCAATTTGGCTTTGGCAGCTTCTTTACTTATATCTCCGGCAAAGGCGATCACAAGGTTCCGGTCGTTGATCAGCCTTTTACGAAAGGCCGAGAGATCCTCCCGGGTTATGGAATCGATGGAACTCTTAACGGCCAGGCGGTTAAGCCAGTAATCCTCCCCGTAGATCAGCCGGTTCCATTCCATACGCTCAATTGATCCGGGATCGTCGTTTCGCTTCTTGATAGAAGCAAGCAGATCTGATTTGGCCTTATCCAGCCTTCCCTGGTCAAACCGCGGTTCAAGCAGGACATCCATCAGCAGTTCCAGGCCGCGGTCAAAATCCTTGGCCAGGATTTGCAATGAAATTGATCCGCCGGTTCCCGCCAGGTTAACATTCAGGTCAGCTGCCAGGAAGGCGAGTTCCTCGTCAAGTTCCGCGGGGCCCAGTGATCCGGCGCCGCCGGTTCTCCAGACTTCACTGGTCAAACCGGACAGGCCTTCCTGTCCCGGTTCTTCCAGGTATTTCCCGCCCTTGAAAAGCACCTGTATGGTAGCCAGGGGAAGGAGGTTGTCTTCGGCAATGTAAACCGGAATTCCGTTTTCAAGGGTATCCCTGTAAACGGTTGGATCAGGCGCCGAGTAGTTCAGTTCCGGGTAGGTCAGCTGTTCCGGACGGTCCGGTATTTCCTGCCCGTTGACGGGGTTGATTCCAGCAGCTGCGGCCAGAAGAAGAATAAAAAGAATATGTTTTTTCATGATGCTACTCTCCCTCCGGGGTGTCCGCGGTCTTTCCGCCATTTGTCCCATCCAGTTCCTCCAGGCGTGTCTTGATCACCTTGATCATGTAATCCATGGCCGGGGCGATTTCCGGCGGGACCTGCCCTTTCATCTGCTCGGACTGGGCCAGCGCGCCTTCCAGTTTTTCCCGGTCGTCAAGCTGGGAAATCATGGAAGCCTGCTGCATTACCTGGGTTCTCAACTCAGCCGGAAGTCCGGCAAGTTCCTCAGGTATTTCAGTGTTCGCGCCTTCCTTGCGCAGGTAGTAGCCCACGTTCAGGTTATTGCCGGTTATATACTGGTCGGCAACTTTCATAACCTGGTCGGCGGTGACATCCTGGTATTTCCGCGGAGACTCATTGATGTATTTCCAGGAATCGAGAGATTCATAGAAGAGCACCTGGAGAACCAGGTAGAAATTGGTCTGCAGCTGTTTGACCGAATTGGCCAGGAGGTTGTTTTTCAATCTCTGCAGTTCCCTTTCTCCAAGGGGTTCCTTCTTCAGTTTCTCGAGTTCTTCCAGGATAGCTGCTTCAACTGCCTGGGGAGTAACCCCCTCCTTTACTTCGGTGGAAACTTCAAAATAGCCTCCGTACTTGAGCTCATTGAGGGCCACCCTGGGCTCGCCCGAAATCAGTTCCTTCTCTTCCACCAGTGCCTTATAGAGCCGTCCGGTCCTGCCGGCCAGTGAATCTGTCATCAGCTGCAGGGGGAAGTTATCGGCATGGTTGAAAGGCGGAGTGTGATATCGGAGGATCACCCTGGTATTGGTGTCCACTTCAGCTTTAAAGCGTTTCTCTCCAACCTGGTCAACTTCCACGGTAATCATCTGGGGAGGAGGCGTTTTGCCTCTCGGAATCCGTCCGAAATATTCCTTGGCCAGTTCCAGGGTTTTATCAGGATCAAAGTCGCCGACGATCACTGCCGCGATATTGTCGGGAGCGTAATAGGTGTCAAAATACTGCTGGGCCTGCTCCCGGTTGATTGACTCAACATCGGAGGTCCATCCGATAACCGGCCAGGAATAGGGCGAGGACTGCCAGAACATGGCGTCAAAGGCCTCGTCGGCCAGCCCGGTCGGGGTTGATTCAACCCGCAAGCGGCGCTCTTCCCTGACCACGTCCCTCTCAGAGTAAAATTCCCTGAAAACGGGATTGAGCAGACGGTCCGATTCCAGCCAGAACCAGAGTTCCAGCTTGTTGGCCGGAAGGCTTATGAAATAGAGGGTCTGGTCATTTGTGGTTCCGGCATTGAGTCCGCTGGCTCCCTGGCTGGTATAGATATGGTCCAGTTCATCCTTTACGATGAATTCCTTTTCTTCCTTGAAGAGTTCTTCCAGCTGGCCCCTTAACTCCTTGAGGCGGGGAGTCATGTTTTCCGGATCGTATATGGATCCGCGGATCTCTCCCTTGCGAAGCCTGAGGCGGAGGGCGGTGTACTCTTCTTCCATCCGGGCACGGATTTCATCCTGCCTGCCCTGGATTTCCATGCCTTTGGCGTTATCGGAGGTTCCGATGGTTGTGGTTCCCTTGAACATCATATGTTCAAAGAGATGGGAGATCCCGGTGATTCCGGGCCGTTCATTAACAGAGCCTACCCTGGCCACCCAGCCGGCTGTTATAACAGGCGACTCGTGCCTTTCTATCAGGAGAAGCTTCATGCCGTTGGGAAGAATTTCTTCCCGGGCCTCAACATTCTGGGCTTTCAGAAAAACACCCTGCTGCAGCGAAGCTCCAATTACCAGGAGGAAAACAAGTAATCCTTTTTTCATTTATAAATCTCCTGTTTTTGATTTAATCTGGATGATTCATTGACCGGAAAGAATTATCCTGCTTTCCCGGAGATGCGGCCCGCCTCATGCGGGCGGGCGACTGAAGCATTAATCAACCAGTGTTGCTGTTTTTATATAGTCAAGATTAGGAAATTCCTTCTTTAGATAGGAGTTTCCGATGGAGTTGATCTTGGCCTGGGAAGGGCCGCGTCCCATGGGAGCGCCTTCGCCATAACCGCCGTAGAGAGAAGCGACTACTTCCATGCCCTCAATAACCTTGCCGATCGGGGGGAATCCCCTGTCGTCCAGGCTGGCATTATCCACGAGGTTGATGAAAAACTGGGTCGAACGGGTGTCCGGCCCTCCGTGGGCATAGGTAAGGAAAGTGGGTTTGTTGGAAACCTTGGTTGGTTCATCCGGAATGGTGGCATCCTGCCAGGTCAAGGCGATTTCAGGATCGCCATGGATTCCGAACTGCACTACGAAGCCTTCCAGCACACGGAAAAAGGCGATGTCCTCGAAAAAGCCGATTTTTACCAGGTTGTAGAAACGGTCGACTCCGGCCGGGGAATACTCCCTGGTTGCTTCAATGACAAAATTGCCCTTGGTTGTTTCGAATTGAACCTTGAAGGAGTCCGGTGCGGTTTCATTAGCCAGTGAGGGATCAGCCAGGGCAGCCTTTGCAGCCTCTTCAGCTGTAGCAGCGGCTTTTTCTTCTTCAGTTGGTACGGCCTCAGGTGTTGTTTTTTCTTCCATTGGTGTTTCTTCTTCCTTTGTCGCTGCTTCCGCTGGAGGCTCCTCCGGCTGAGGCGCGGTTTCTACGGCTGGTTCTTCCTGGGCGGGGACAGCCTCTTCAGCCTTGTCTCCCCCGCAGCCGCCGCATCCGGCAAACAGGACCACTATTAATCCTGTGATTAAAATCGTGAATATAAATCTCATCCCAAATACTTTCATCTGTACGTACTCCTTAAGCTGGTAGATCCATGAATTCGGGTAAATTTCCAAAAACACCTTTTTAACTTAAATAGAGCAGATAAGCAACCCGAAGCCGTTTCAGGCGGTCCCGGAAGGGGAATGATAAGGATTTAACTAATCTTCATCAGATATCATAAGGTCTTTCAATCCTGATCGTCTATAAATGAGATTTTGTATAGAACCCGGGGGAATTGGGCGTAAAATGGGAAATTATCCGAAACCCTAGAAGGAGAAGGCAATGGAAAACAAAGGCAATCATCCCAGGCGTATATTTATTCCAGTTTCAATAGTATCCCTGCTGTTTTTGATTCTCAGCTGTATGACTGTTTTTGCCGCCTCAGGGGAGATTCCCCTGACCAGGGCTATCCTGTTTAAAAACGGGATAGGTTTTTTTGAACATGAAGGAACGGTGACCGGTCCACAGACCGTACGGATTCCAATTACCGCCACCCACCTGGATGACGTGCTGAAATCCCTGACCGTGCTGGATATGAATGGAGGACAAATAGGATCCATTTCTTATGGTTCATCAGCGCCTCTTGAGAAACAGCTGGAGGAGCTGGGAACCGGCGATCTGAGGGGGATGAAGCTGGCTTCGATACTTGGAAAGCTTACCGGCACCAGCCTGGAAGCGGATGCCCCCGGCGGCAAGGTTTCCGGACGGCTGCTCAACGCCGAGGTTCGAAAGGAATCCGGCCAGGATGGCGCGGTTTCAGAAGTGATTGAGCTGGCCCTTTACACAGAGCAGGGTGATCTTCGTACCGTGATCCTGCAAAGCCTGACAGGGTTGAGGTTTGCCAGTGATTCAACCAGGCAGGACCTGTCCCGTTACCTCGATGTCGTGGATAGCGCGCGTAATGACACGGAAAGGATCCTGGAAATTAAAACCCTGGGTTCCGGGGAGCGCACCGTGAAGCTCAGCTACACCGTGGAGGCCCCGATCTGGAAAGCAAGCTATCGCCTGATTATGGATGAAAGCCGACCGGCCTTTCTCCAGGGATGGGCCATAGTGGACAATACTACATCCAGTGACTGGAACAATGTGGATCTCTCCCTGGTCTCCAGCTCCCCGGTAAGCTTTATCCAGAGATTGTCACAGCCTGTGTATGCCAGGCGCCCGGAGGTCCCGGTTTCGGTTGGCCCTCAGGTTGCTCCTGAACTGCATGGGAGCAGTATGGATGACGAAGGATTTGCCGGCGGAGCAGCTTTAGCGGAAATGGGATTGGCCAGGAAACAAAAGGCTGTCAGGATGGAGTCCTCCCTGGCAATGGCTGCCCCCATGGCCGCCCCCGGAGCTCCATTAGCTGATTCCATACAGGATTCCAATATCGTTTCCGCCCAGGCCTTCAAGGTCGGCAACCAGTTTGAATACCGACTGGCTGAACCGGTGACAATTCGCAGAAACCAGTCGGCGCTGATTCCAATTCTGCAGTCTGAAATAGAGGCTGAAAAAGTTGCTTTGTACACATCCGGCCGGGGCGAGTCCAGTCCGCGAAGCGCGGTCTGGGTGAAGAATTCAACAGAGTTCGCCCTGGACGGCGGACCTTTTTCTATCAATGATTCGGGATTGTTTGCCGGGGAGGGCCTGTTTGATACTGTTTACCAGGGTGAACGAAGGCTGCTGAGCTATGCCCTGGACCAGGCCGTGAGCATTGAAGAGGATGTGGACAGCAGCAGGCGGGTCCTGCATGGGCTTTCAGGGGAGCGCGGTGTGCTGGTTGTCAGCCACAAGCTGGAAGAAACCAGGGTGTATCGGATTAAAAACAACGATGATTCCAACAGGGACCTTTTGATCGAACATCCCCTTCGAAATGGATGGATTCTTAAAAGCCCCTCTTCCTTTGAGGAAAAATCGAGTGATTTCTACCGTTTCAAGGTTAAAGCCGCGGGGCAAGCCAGCATTAGATTTGCGGTAAGCGAAGAAAGGATTTTAAGCCGGAGGGTGTCGCTTGATGCGATAACCGAGAATGAGGTTAAACTCTGGATAACCGGTGCTGACCCGGGTGACGCCATCGGCACAAAGCTCGCTCCTTTGATGTCTGTGGTCCGCGACATTGATGCCTTCAGGAAACGGATCAGCAGCCTGGAATCAGAGAAGGACGGCATCTACCGGTCACAGGACCGCGTGAGGCAGAACTTGTCGTCCCTGGGCGCGAGCCCGTCCGAGGCCGGATTAAGGCAGAGATATGTAAGCCAGCTTGAGGAGCAGGAAAACAGGCTGGACGCGCTGGAGGGCAATTTGAAACAGGAGCACGAGGGACTGGAACAATTGCGGCGCAAGTTGTCAGGGATGATTGCTTCGATTGATTTGTAATTAGTTACCCGTGAACCGGGAGGGCTGTAACCGGGAGCGGATGAATTTTGCCGCTCCCTTTTTTATCGAAGCCCATTATCTTTCCATTCCTGCCGGTGCCATAAAGAATTTTCTTGACTCCATTCCGGGCGGAAAATAGAATCGAAGTTCAGGCGATTGTAATCCTTACTTAAACAACACCTTTAAATTTCAGGAGTTTTAAATAATGGAGAAGTTATCCCGAAGACATTTTATGGCAACTGCGGGAGCAGTGACTGCCGGTACACTTGTTCATCCTTTATCGGGGCTGGGCCAGAGGCAGGCTCCAAAGAAGAGACTGGCCCTGGTGGGTACCGGAATTCGCGGCAGCGGATTCTGGGGAAAAAGGGTGCTGGACAATTATTCTGACATAGTTGAATTTGTGGGAATAAGCGACAGGAATCCAGGACGCATGGAGTATGCTAAGAAGGTGATAGGCCTCGATTGTCCGGCCTATACCGATTTTGAGCAGATGATGCGTGAGACCAAACCGGACATGCTGATTGTAACCACCATGGATTCAACCCATCATGAATTCATCATCAAGGGCCTGCATATGGGGGCCGATGTTCTCACCGAAAAGCCATTGACCACCGATGAAGATAAATGCCAGGCGATCCTCGATGCCGAGGCCCGTACCGGCCGTAAAGTTATTGTTGGTTTCAATTACAGGTGGGGACCGTATCCCACCAGGATCAAGGAACTGCTGGCCGAGGAATCAGTGGGAAGAATAACCTCAGTGGATTTCCACTGGTACCTGAATACCTACCACGGCGCTTCATACTTCCGGCGCTGGCATGGTCTGCGTCAGTGCAGCGGATCCCTGTGGGTCCACAAGGCTACCCATCATTTTGACCTGCTTAACTGGTGGATCGATTCAGACCCGGTTGAAGTTTATGCCATGGGAGACTTGGAACACTATGGAAGCAACGGGAAGATCAGGGGTAAAAACTGCCGCACCTGCCCGCATAAGGAGGAGTGTAAGTTTTATTGGGATATTACCAAGGACAAGAGTGCCATGGGCCTGTATGTGGAAAATGAAAAATTTGACGGCTATATAAGGGACAGCTGCCTTTTCCGCCCGGAGATTAATATCTACGACAAGATGTCGGCCCAGGTAAAGTACGCTAACAACGTGGTGGTCAATTATTCGCTGACCACATATTCGCCTTTTGAAGGCTGGAGAGCTTCATTTAACGGCATGGACGGCCGGATTGAGTCCTGGCTGGACATCCCCTGGATGAGTAATGAAAGCGTTGACCAGTCCGCCCTGCATGAAGCCGAGATGAACCAGGAAACCAAGGATGATGAAGTCAGGGAACCCCTGATTGTGCACAAGAACTGGGAAGACTACAAGGTTCACAGGGTAAGCTTCTCCCGCCAGGGACACGGCGGAGGAGATTCACGTATGCAGGATAAGATTTTCCGGAACCCTGATGCCGCGGATCCCCTTAAACATTCAGCCGGAACCCGGGACGGAGCCATGTCAATACTGATAGGAATCGCGGCCCGCAAGAGTATCGAGTCGGGCCGTCCGATAAAGATTGCTGAGCTTACCAACCTGGAGCCCAGGGAAAAAAGGCTTGTATAAAAACCAGGGAGGGGGTGCGGTAAAGGGCCCTTTAATCCCTGTTTGAATGATTAGGTTTGTGTAGATTGGGCCGGCTGTTTCGGCAGCCGGCCGGAGAACTTCTGATCAGGCCGCTTTCCCCGAGTCTCTCAGGGATAGCGGCTTTTTATTTGGAGATGTTTGAACCGGGAGGCGGAAATTCATGAAATACAGAATTACAGTTTTATTGCTTGTTTTTGTTTTGGTTTCTTTATCGGCGGCCGCCCAGCCTGATATGAATATCATGTCGGACCTGTCCAGGATCAAGGATGGCGTCAAGAGTAAAAGGGTCAGCAGCTATGACAGAAGCGGCGGCAACAATGACCGGTTTGAGAATATCCCGGATGGAGAGCGTAGGACCCTTTTTGAAGTCGAGGGCGCCGGGATTATCAAGCATATCTGGATTACAATTGCTCCTCCCCCTCCGGCTTTAAGCCGTAATGACATCATCCTTCGCATGTACTGGGACGGAGAAACCGAACCGAGCGTCCAGGCCCCGATAGGGCCTTTTTTCGGACAGGGTTGGGATGAAGCCTATAATTTTTCTTCTACCCCCCTGGCGGCAGGGCCCGTTACCGGAAGGGGCCTGGTCAGTTATTTTGCCATGCCTTTTGCTGATGGCGCCCGCATTGAAGTTGAAAACGATACCGGCAGAAACATCGGCGCCTTTTATTATTACGTGGATTACGTGGAGATGGAGAATCTCCCTGGAGACCAGGGAAGATTTCACGCCTGGTACAACACAGAGGTCACCGAAGCCCTGGAAAGCGGAGAGAATGAGTGGGGTGTGCTGGGTCCTTTTGAGAAGAACACAACCGGGGACCGCAATTACCTGATAGCTGATATTGAAGGCAAAGGGCATTACGTGGGAGTCAATTACTACATGCAGAATCCTTCTCCCATGTGGTACGGGGAAGGCGATGACATGTTTTTTATTGACGGCGAAGACTGGCCTTCCTCGCTGCACGGGACTGGAACCGAGGATTATTTCAATACTTCCTGGTGCCCGAAGGAGCCGTTTACCCATCCTTATTATGGCTACGGAAGGCTAAATGAAAACCTGGGATGGCTGGGACGGACCCATGTGTACCGGTTCCACCTGACTGACCCGGTCTATTTTGACAAGTCCCTGCGCTTCAGCATTGAGCATGGGCACAATAACAACCTGACCCTGGCCATGGCTACGGTTGCCTACTGGTACCAGGCTGAACCCCACAAACCTTTTCCGAAGATTGCCGACAGGGAGGCCCGGAAACCGAAGCCGGAAATAGGGGTTTCGGATATCCACTTATGGCGTCACGAATGGCGGAAGAATATGGGAAATGGCAGCCAACTATGGGGCAATGAAAGGAACTGAACTGATATCTGATGCGTGGGTAATTGTTTAAAATGCCCGTAAAGCGTGCGTTCCTTTATGATAATTGGTATGATGTTTTTCTATAAATTTTAGTTTTATACTTTTTTGTTTCAGTAAATTTTGTATATATAAACGCAGGAGATAATCGATTATGTCTAAAATTAACCGTCGTAATTTTGTGAAGACCTCTGTTGCCGCGACAGGGTCCGCAATGTTTGTCAAACCCGGTACAGCCTTTACCTACGCAGCTAATTCTCAGCTGCGCATGGGCCTTCTGGGCTGTGGCGGCCGTGGCACTTCCGTGTCAGGTGATTTCCTTAACAACAACGATCTGCAGATAACCGCGGTCGCTGATTTCTTCGCTGATAAAACCGTTTCCGCCAAGGGAAGTCTCGACAAAACCCTTACCGGTCTGGGACGCAAGGAAATCGCCCACAGGTTTACCGGCAAGAATGCCCCCCAGGAGATTGCCAACTGCAAGGATGTGGACTTTGTTTACGCAGCTACCCCCGTTTACTATCATCCTGAACATGTGAGAATTATTACCGAAGCAGGCAAACATATTTACATCGAGAAACCAGCTGGGACAGACGTAAAAGGATGTCTTGAAGTTGCCAAAATTGGTAAAAAGATTGAAGGAAAACTTACCGCTCACATGGGATACCAGGTTCGTTACGGTGCGTATTTCCAGGAACAGACCAAACTTCTTCATGAAGGCGCTATTGGCGATATCGCTTGTGTTAATGGATTTTATTTTGCAAGTGACCTCGGAATGAAAGATGTCCCGGGAGACAGCCCTTCAGCCAAAAAGCTCCGCAATTGGGTATTTGACAAGGTGCTCAGTGGTGATCCTATTGTTGAACAGAATTGCCATATTGTTGACGCAATCAACTGGGTTCTGAAATCTCATCCCATTCGCGCAACCGCAACAACCGCCCGCAAAGTAAGGACTACCAAGGGTGATGTTAATGATCACATCGTTGTTACCTATATCTATCCCAATGATGTAAGGGTGAACTTCATGTCAACCCAGTTCCTTCCCAAATGGGGAAGTGTTGAATGGCGCTTCATGGGTGCCGATGGTATTGCCACCGCAACATATGCCAAGGGCCTGAGCATTTCCGGCAAGAACGACTGGGTAGCCGGATCAGCCGGCGCCGGTGCCAAGGATGCCACCATTGATCCTCTGGGTGATGCTACTCCCAATAAGACAAAAGCTTTTGTGAACAGCATCCTTACTGGTAAAAATGAGAATCAGCTGATGCAGGGAGCTGAAAGTACTCTTACTGCCATTCTCGGCCGCCAGGCTGCCTATGAGGGCAGGGAGATTACCTGGGGTGAACTGCTGGCTTCAGAGCAGAGCTGGGAAACCGATGTAGATCTGGACAAATTATAGATCCAGGCTTACGGATATAAAAAAAGCGCCCCGGAGACGGGGCGTTTTTTTTTGGCTGAACCATCCGAGAAAATGACCTTTTATGATGATTAATCCCTGGTACAGCTTTTACTGGTAATTGAAAACTACAGGGAAAATCAAAACAACAATCCATGCCCAGATGAAATAAACCGGAGCGTAACCAGTCTGCCAGCGCTCAAGGGAGGTGAAAGATCTGCGCCTCATTAGAAATCCGGCATAGATTACGCAGGACCATCCGAGGTTTACCAGCAGGACCAGGTTTTCTCCCAGGGCCGCTACCTTGTTGGGGCTGAACCCGAATTCTGAAATACGGGTTCCTATCGCCCAGAGGGCGAAGAGGTCTACCAGCAGGGCGCAGAAAACAAGAAGGAACTGGAGTACATCGAAAATACCGGGAGGAGCCTCCGGGTTGCGTGCCGATATCGAGTAGAGCAGCAGTCCCAGCACCAGTACCAGGAGCAGGTCAAATCCAATGAGGACCTCACGCTTGACGTCAATCACGCTCTCTGTCCAGATCATTATAGCCAGGAACACTATAAGGAGGACCGTGAACAAGGGAGTGAACAGCTTGGTCAGAACCGGAGCCATGTTTTCAATAATGTTTTTCTTGGCCTCCACCAGCCATCCGCTGATGATGACAGCTCCAACCACCCCGCAGGGCATGATCCATGCCTGCACGATGTGTTCGGCATCAAGACCGATTGCTTCAAAAATGAAGATGGTGAAGCCCATCAGGACGCCGCCGCCGAGTCCAATCAGGACATAGTAAATGAACCACTCACCGGTAAACCTGATATAGTTCATCCGCTGCTCATGGCTTCGCCAGAGGGCGCTGCTGTAGGCGAATCCCACGGCCAGCCATAAAGCTATCGGCAGGTGGAGCATTGCCAGGAGCCCGGTATGGCTTTCCATCTTAAACGGAAAGAGATTCATTATAATTGCGCCCGCCAGGAAGGGAACCGCCAGCCGCAGGCAGTCAATCCAGCCCAGTCCGCGTTTCCACAAAAAATAGGCGGCAAGAAAAGGAAGCACAAAAAAACTGGAATTACGGGCGTAGAAAAAGGCATCGGACTCTGATCCGTCGATAGGGATTCCAAAAAGCTCGGGCAGTTTTATGGCCGCGGCAGCCGCGACTGCCATCCCCACCGCCATCGAAGCGTCCCGCCAGTCTACCAGGGCTTCTTCTCCCTCGTCCTTTGACAGTACCAGCTGCTTCCAGATCCTGTCTGAGTATTCGGATGCGAATTCCCGTGTCAGGGAGTCAATATCACCCAGGCGTTTAACCGCAACAAGAAAGGCCTCATCCTCGTCAAGCCCTGACTCGAGCAGGGCCTGGGACTGGCTCTGCAGATGGTCTTCAAGCTCCTCAACATCGGTTGAATGGAGAGTACGGCGCTTCTTCATGTAACTGCGCCATTCCCCGATGTGATCTTCCAGTTTTTGGTTGGTTTTCACTCAAATCCCCTCCTTTTATTAAGGGCGGTCATATTTTCTGCGGTGCCAGATCAACGGCGGCAAGCCGGATTCCACGCAAGGCCGATTCCACCACCTGCCACTGGCGTTTCTGGTTGGTTATTTCTTTTCGGCCCTGGTCATTCAGTTTGTAGTATTTCCGCCTGCGGCCGGTTTCTGATTTTCCCCAGGATGACTCAATGTATCCGTTTCGCTCCAGGCGGTGCAGCAAAGGGTATAACATGCCGTCTGCCCACTCCAGTTCGCCGCCGGAGAGATCATTTACCCTTTTCTGGATGGCGTAACCGTAATTTTCGCCCTCGTTGAGGATAGCCAGAACGAGCGGAGTCGCCGAGGCGGCAACCAGGTCTTTATTGATGTCCATCATCCCTCGCTCTCTTATGCATAGAAGAATTATACATAGACAATCTAGGTATGGCAAGAAAAAAATCGTATCGCCTTCGGTATATTCAGGGCTTTCTGCTGGATAGCTTGGTTTCCTGGAGCCAGCAGCGCCAGGCACGGTGCCGCTGGCGCTGCACAGGAAAGCAGGGATGCTTCCGGCCACAACGGCAACGATAACCGCTTCGCTGACAACGACAACGGAAGAAGGTGCAGGTCTCAAATATGTAGCGATTCAAGAGTCCCCAAACGCTTCAAAAGAAGGCGATGCACCCTTTTCGGGTTTCGTGCTTCGGATTCAGGGTTTCCTCCCGACGAAGTCGGGGGATGTAGGGGCAATTCACGAATTGCCCGGGGCGAGATGTGGAAATTTTTTACTGACTTCGTTTCCGAAGAGAACGCAGAAGCAGGATGTCGGAACTGCAATGTTAAAGGTGTGATTTTCGAAGCTATGAGATTAATGTTTATAAAAGGAAATGTGGCAATATGCCAACACTTCGAAGTTCTAACAGGTCTCAGTTCCGATGGTCTCCAGATCGGTATTTACAATCGACGAATTACGGTTGTCGGTTGACGATTTAAAGAGTGCGCAATCAACACATTCCTGGAAAAGTGAAAATTGAGATTTGGTGCTTGTGCTTTGGAGAATTCCTGGCGCCCCTTCCGGGGCTGGGAAAGGCATGGAGAGGATTCCTTGCCTCCAGGTTATCGGAACTCTCGGGGTTGCTATCGGTATCGGTATCGCCTTCGGTATATTCAGGGCTTTCTGCTGGATAGCTTGGTTTCCTGGAGCCAGCGGCGCCAGGCACGGTGCCGCTGGCGCTGCACAGGAAAGCAGGGATGCTTCCGGCCACAACGACAACGATAACCGCTTCGCTGACAACGACAACGGAAGAAGGTGCAGGTCTCAAATATGTAGCGATTCAAGAGTCCCCAAACGCTTCAAAAGAAGGCGATGCACCCATTTCGGGTTTCGTGCTTCGGATTCAGGGTTTCCTCCCGACGAATTAGGGGGATGTAGGGGCAATTCACGAATTGCCCGGGGCGAGATGTGGAAATTTTTTACTGACTTCGTTTTCCGAAGAGAACGCAGAAGCAGGATGTCGGAACTGCAATGTTAAAGGTGTGATTTTCGAAGCTATGAGATTAATGTTTATAAAAGGAAATGTGGCAATATGCCAACACTTCGAAGTTCTAACAGGTCTCAGTTCCGATGGTCTCCAGATCGGTATTTACAATCGACGAATTACGGTTGTCGGTTGACGATTTAAAGAGTGCGCAATCAACACATTCCTGGAAAAGTGAAAATTGAGATTTGGTGCTTGTGCTTTGGAGAATTCCTGGCGCCCCTTCCGGGGCTGGGAAAGGCATGGAGAGGATTCCTTGCCTCCAGGTTATCGAAACTCTCGGGGTTGCTATCGGTATCGGTATCGCCTTCGGTATATTCAGGGCTTTCTGCTGGATAGCTTGGTTTCCTGGAGCCAGCAGCGCCAGGCACGGTGCCGCTGGCGCTGCACAGGAAAGCAGGGATGCTTCCGGCCACAACGGAAACGAAAACGACTACGACAACGGAAGAAGGTGCAGGCCTCAAATATGTAGCGATTCAAGAGTCCCCAAACGCTTCAGGACTTAAACTCCTGCGCGTTTCGCTTCAAAAGAAGGCGATGCCCCCATTTCGGATTTCGTGCTTCGGATTCAGGGTTTCCTCCCGACGAAGTCGGGGGATGCAGGGGTAATTCACGAATTGCCCGGGGCGAGATGTGGAAATTTTTTACTGACTTCGTTTTCCAAAGAGAACGCAGAAGCAGGATGTCGGAACTGCAATGTTAAATGTGTGATTTTCGAAGCTATGAGATTAATGTTTATAAAAGGAAATGTGGCAATATGCCAACACTTCGAAGTTCTAACTCAGGTCTCAGTTCCGATGGTTTCCAGATAGGCACGTACAATTGAGGAATTACGATTGACAGTTGACGATTTAAATAGTCCGCAATCAACACATTCCTGGAAATTTGAGACTTGAGATTGGTGCTTGAGATTTGGAGAATTCCTGGCGCCCCTTCCGGGGCTGGGAAAGGGATGGAGAGGATTCCTTGCCTCCAGGTTATCGGAACTCTCGGGGTTGCTATCGGTATCGGTATCGCCTTCGGTATATTCAGGGCTTTCTGCTGGATAGCTTGGTTTCCTGGAGCCAGCGGCGCCAGGCACGGTGCCGCTGGCGCTGCACAGGAAAGCAGGGATGCTTCCGGCCACAACGGAAACGAAAACGACTACGACAACGGAAGAAGGTGCAGGCTGCTACCCCAGGGCCTCAATCTCCGCCTGGATCTTTGGATCGTCCAGCAGCTCAGTAGCGGTAAACAGGCTGTAAAAAGGATAATCCTTCAATGCTTCAGCCCCTCCCTGCTCCCTGTCCACTAGGCAGACTACTGCTGCCACCTCATAGCCGGCATCCTCGGATAGGTGAATCGCTTTCAGGGTGGATCCGCCGGTAGTGCAGACGTCATCCACAACCACAACTTTTGTACCGGGTCCTCCGTCGAATCCTTCTATGAATTTCTGGGTTCCGTGTTTTTTTGCCTCCTTGCGGACGATGTAAGCGGAAAGGGGTGGGAATTCGTCCCTGTCAGCAAAACTGACGGCCGCTACGGCTGAAACAATCGGGTCTGCTCCCAGGGTAAGCCCTCCGATTGACTGGGCTTTGATCCCTTCATCCTTCAGCAGCTGCAGGATCATCCTGGCTGTCAGGTATCCGCCTTCAGGATCCAGGGTAGTCGGTTTGCTGTCAAAGTAGTAGTGGCTTGTCATTCCTGACACGAGGGTGAATTTTCCAATCCTCAGGGACTTTTCCCTGAGGACTTCAAGTAATTGTTTTCTCTGTTCTTTCATGCTGGGCCTCAGTTGCTTCGGTAATTGGTGAACTGCATGTCTATTCCAAGATCCTGCCCTTTCATCAGCTGGATAACCTCTTGCAGGGTGTCCTTGTTTTTGCCGGAAATCCTGACAGTGTCGCCCTGGATAGCGGCCTGGACCTTGATCTTCTCTTTTTTGATTATTTTTACGATTTCCTTGGCTTTTTCCGAGGGGATTCCCTGCTGTATGTTCACATCCTGGCGGACGGAGCCCCCGCTGGCGGGCTCAACTTTTCCATAATCAAAGGCCTTTAGAGAAACCTTGCGGCGTATCAGTTTTTCCTCGAGGATGGCGGTGAGGCTCTGCAGCTTGAAATCATCATCTGAGATCAAGACCAGGTTTTCATTTTCTATCTTAACCTCGCTGCAGCTTTTTTTGAAATCAAACCTCTGCTTCACTTCTTTCATGGTCTGATTGACAGCATTGAGGACCTCGTTCATATCGATTTTGGAAACAATATCAAACGAACTGCTTTTAGCCATTGTTTCTCCTTTCTATATCAGGTAATTATGAAGGGCTGTTAAATTTCTTATTATCACGATATCCTGCCGGGATATTCGAAGCCCGGGGATGTTCTCAAAAGCGGAATTAACGTGGTTAAAGTATCTCATCTCATTTCCCCGGCAATACCTATATTACTACGCGGCAGGTGTTTTAGGAATGACAAGCATGTTGATAGCCGATAAAACAGGTCGCGGCGCTGCCGCGATCCGATTCCGCTGGGAGTGGATTTAGCGAACCGGAAAGCGGAATTTTGATATATTCTAAGGATATGAAATACCGAAGATTTGGAAAAACCGGCCTCAATATATCTGAGATTGGATATGGAGCCTGGGGTATTGGAGGGGCAATGTGGAGGGGAGCAACTGACCATGAATCCCTTAAGGCATTGAACCTTTCCATTGATAAAGGCCTCAATTTTATTGATACAGCCCTGGCCTACTGCCTGAGTCCCAAAGCGGTTACGACCGTAATTCCGGGTATGCGCTCTTCAAAGCACGTTGAAGCAAACTGCCTGGCTTCCGGAAAACCGGAGCTGTCGGAAAAGATTCTGGAGCAGCTTGGTGAACAGCGCTGGATCCGGAATTTTTACCCTGCTGTTTAGAAAGAGGATATGAATATGTCTGACGACAAGAATCAAACCCCCGAAGACCTGCAGAGGTTTTTGCAGGAAAAGATGGGGAATACAATAAAAATAGATTTGAAAGCACAGGCCCAGCAGGCGGAGGAAGATTTGCGGGCAGCTGAAGAGAAACGTGACAAGGCCCTGGTTTTTGATTACAAGCCCCGGGAAATCAAGGAATACCTGGACCGGTTCGTGATCAGGCAGGATGACGCCAAGAAAGTCCTGTCTACCGCCATCTGCGATCACTACCACCATATCCAGAACTGCACCACCGAGGAAGACTGGCGGGATTACAAAAAACAGAATATAGTGCTGATCGGCCCTACCGGTGTGGGGAAAACTTACCTGATCCAGAATATCGCCAGGCTTATCGGAGTTCCTTTTGTTAAGGCGGACGCAACCAAGTATTCTGAAACCGGGTATGTCGGAGGGGATGTGGAAGACCTGATCAGGGAACTTGTGGCCCAGGCTGATGGAGACATTCAACTCGCTGAATACGGCATTGTATACATAGATGAAATAGACAAGATTGCTTCCAGTACCAATACCTGGGGAAAGGATGTAAGCGGTCACGGGGTGCAGCGCAACCTGCTCAAGCTGATGGAGGAAACCGAGGTGCCCCTTAAATCAGCCCAGGATGTTATTGGCCAGATGCAGTCCCTGATCCAGTTCCAGACCAGGGGCAAGGTTGATAAAAAAACAATCAATACCCGCAATATACTTTTTATAGTCAGTGGGGCATTCAGCGGGTTGGCTGAAATAATCAGCAAGCGTCTGGGAGCCAAGCAAATTGGTTTCATGCAGGAGAAAACCGGGAGCAGGCAGGAAGATCTGGTCCTGGATAATGTAAGGTCGGTGGACATGATCCAGTATGGATTTGAAGCTGAATTCACCGGGCGCCTTCCGGTAATAGTTCACTGCACGCACTTGTCGGCTGAAGACCTTTTCAACATAATGAAATATTCTGAAGGATCAATTCTGAAGCAGTATAAGAGGGATTTCCTCTCCTACGGAATTGACATCTATTTCACTGATGACGGCATGAAAGCCCTGGCTGAGAAGGCGGCCCGCGAAAAGACGGGAGCCCGCGGCCTGATGACGGTGTGTGAAAGGATCTTCAGGGATTTTAAATATTTCTTGCCTGATTCCAAGGTTAAGGCTTTTGTGGTTACCGATAAGCTTGTGGCGGACACGGAAACCACTTTGAATGACCTGCTTACTGATCCCGGAAGGGATGCCTCCTGGGTGCTGAAATGGAAATTCAGGAAGATTTCTGAGCGATTGAAAAAGCAATTCGGCGTGAAGCTGAAATTTGAGAAGGAAGCCTCCCAGTACCTGGGAGAGAGGGCTGCCGAGCAAGATGAGGATCTGGCGGATTTCACTGAAAGCTATTTCAGGGAGTTTGAACACGCTTTGAACCTGCTGGCCAAGGAAGGGGATGGATCTGAATATGTCCTGGGCGGAGAGAATATTAAATCTCTCGGAGAAACCCTGGAAAACTGGATAAAGGATTGTTACAAGAATAATAAGAAGGGATAGGAGTTTTCCAGCCCGGCCATAAATAACCGCCCAACTGAATTCACCAGGAGGAAAAGAGATGCCGAAACTGGCAATTAACGGGGGTTCTCCGGTTCGCGAAAGATCATTTCCGCGATGGCCTTTGTACTCAGAAGAAGACAGAATCGCTCTCCTCATGGTCCTGGAAAGCGGCAAGTGGGGAACCCTGGGTCCCCGGGCCGAGGAATTCCAGGAGAAGTTCGCCGCCTTTATCGGAGCCGGGCACGGTCTGGGAGTATGCAACGGCACGGTCTCGCTGGAGATTGCCTTGAGAGCGGCGGGCATAGGACCTGGCGATGAAGTCATTGTTCCGCCGTACACCTTCGTGGCAACTGCTTCATCAGTGCTTTCCGCCGGGGCCGATCCGGTGTTTGCCGATATAGACACTGATAATTTTAACTGCCTGGATCCTTCCGCCGTCAAAGCTGCCATCACTCCCCGGACCAGGGCTGTTATTCCCGTGCACATGGCGGGCTGTCCAGCGGAAATGGATCCGATTATGGACCTGGCCGAAAAGCACGGCCTTTTTGTCCTGGAAGATGCCGCCCAGGCCCATGGCGCTGAATACCAGGGACGCAGGATCGGCACAATCGGACACGCGGCTTCATTCAGTTTCCAGGAAACCAAGAACATGGCTGCCGGTGAGGGAGGGATACTGACCACAAACTCGGCCGATTTCCTGGAAAAATGCTGGAGTGTGCATAATTGCGGGAGGGTACCCGGCGGGGCATGGTACCGGCATGAATTTCTCGGATCCAACTACCGCATGACCGAATGGCAGGCCACGATCCTGCTGGGCCAGCTTTCCCGGCTTCCGGGCCAGATGGAAACCAGGGAGCAGAATGCCAGGCTGCTTTATTCCCGGTTGGAAGGAATAAGGGGAATAGAGCTGTTCCCCTTGAGGGATGATTTTAAATATGCCTGGCACCTGTTCATGTTCCGGCTGGAAGAAGACATTGTCAGGGAGGTGGATAAGCGAAGGTTCGCCGAAGCCCTGACCGCTGAAGGAATACCAACCGAAGGGGGATACGTGAACCTGGCCGGGCAGAAACTGTTCCGGAGCGAGGCGGTTCGCCGCAGGCTTTCCCGGCCTGTTGATTACAGTGCTGGTGACCTGCCTGCAACCGAAAAAGCCTGTGCTGAAACCCTGTGGTTCTCCCAGAACATGCTGCTGGGGGATGAATCGGATATTGATGACATTGCTGATGGAGTTCGAAAGGTTTTGGGTAGTCTGGATGAACTGGGGGAGTCTCTCTGATGTAGCTGGAGCATCATGCTCCAGCAATGATCAGCAGGGTACTGCCTCCGGGGCATGGTCTTTCTTTCCACATGGAAAAAGCCTTCTTCTCCAGCGCGGAAATCCGATTCGGAGTTACTGTAGCTGGAAGCTTCAGCTACAACGCAAGAGTTGACCTCCCCCAGGGTAGCTGGAGCATCATGCTCCAGCAATGATCAGCAGGGTACTGCCCCCGGGTTATGGTCTTTCTTTCCACATGGAAAAAGCTTTCTTCTCCAGCGCGGAAATCTGATTCGGAGTTACTGTAGCTGGAAGCTTCAGCTACAACGCAAGAGTTGACCTCCCCCAGGGTAGCTGGAGCGGCTCGCTCCAGCAGAGATCAGCAGGGTACTGCCTCCGGGGTATGGACTTTCTTTCTGCATGGAAAAAGCTTTCTTCTCCAGCGCGGAAATCTGATTCGGAGTTACTGTAGCTGGAAGCTTCAGCTACAACGCAAGAGTTGACCTCCCCCAGGGTAGCTGGAGCATCATGCTCCAGCAGTGATCAGCAGGGTACTGCCTCCGGGGCATGGTCTTTCTTTTTGCATGGAAGAAGCTTTCTTCTCCAGCGCGGAAATCCGAATCGGAGTTACTGTAGCTGGAAGCTTCAGCTACAACGCAAGAGTTGACCTCCCCCAGGGCAGCTGGAGCGGCTCGCTCCAGCAATGATCAGCAGGGTACTGCCCCCGGGTTATGGTCTTTCTTTCCACATGGAAAAAGCTTTCTTCTCCAGCGCGGAAATCTGATTCGGAGTTACTGTAGCTGGAAGCTTCAGCTACAACGCAAGAGTTGACCTCCCCCAGGGCAGCTGGAGCATCATGCTCCAGCGGAGAGCAGCCGAGCCTTTTCTGGAAATGTAAGATTTCCTCAAGGCGAGAAAGGTTTTTTCAGTGAGTCAGAAATCTACTGCGGCATAACTGCGGTTGGAAGCTCCAGCTGCGACGGAAAGAACCGCGGGTTAAATATTGGTCCTGTTTTCGTAAAAGGCCGCCGGGTTGCACTGGTAGGTCAGGGCGTCCTCATCGTAGACTTCGACGATACGGTATCCCCGGTAATTGGTCCCCCAGCTTCCCCCGTAGTGTCCGTCAAAGATGAAAGGTTTTCCGCCCACGTAGATCTTGTTGTCGATGTCGTGGTCGTGGCCGTGAAATACCGCTTTTATCTTGTCAGAACCGCAGAACAGCTTTTCCGCTTCGGGGCAGGATATGGAGTGACGGGTGATCTTTGACTGGGCAATGTGCATGAACACAAAAATGCCTTTACCCTTTCCATACTTGTCTATTTCCGCTTTCAGCCAGCCGGTGTCTGCACAGACATACTCACCCTTCGGGGTGGAACTGCGGGCGAAGACGAATCCCCAGCCGTCTTTCTCGAAGGAATGGTTGGGGGCTGTTCCCCAGAAGGCGGCCCATTTCTCATCGGTTGCCATGTCATGATTTCCTTTTACGACGTAGTAGGGCATGGCCAGGCGGTCATAATAGGTTTTCAGTTCCGGGAGGAGATCCGGATTGTTGTGGACCAGGTCTCCATTGAACACCATGAAGTCCAGCCCTTTGCCGGCGTGTTCATCGTTGATCCAGCCGACCAGTTCATTGTGGAACCGCTTGTAGTTGGTGTCCTCCTGGCCGAAGTGCCCGTCGGAAGCAATCCCAAAACGGAGCCGGGGTTTGGGGCGTGCCTGCTGGGCCAGGATTGATGGATTGACGGACAGCCCTGCCGCTGCCGCTCCGGAGCCAAGGGAGATTAAAAAATTTCTTCGGTTGGGTTGATATGACATGGATTTACTATAGCAAATACCGCGCCCCGGGCAAGCACCCAAAATTGTTGCTTTCCGTTGTCGTTATCGTTGTAGTCTTTGTAATCGCAGACAATGATGAGCGTCTAATCGTAGGGCTTCGCAGTAGTGCGGCGGCCGGGACATGGTTTACACTTCCCGCGTTTTTTCCCCGTGTTCCTACTCGAAAAATTTTCCAATCCAGTGTAGGGACAATTCACGAATTGTCCAGATTAATAGTTATAAAAGGAAGGGAATTAAAAAACTCATTGGCTTTGCGCAATCTCCGAAGATTCGGGTTTTTTCCTGCAAAACAAAGCAATTTTTTGTTAGAAATGACTAACCTCAGCCTCTATACTGGGATTGTTGCAACTGGCTGAGCGGGAGGATTTATCAACAATGATTGGCCGCTTTCGTCCGCCCGTATGAATTCATGAGGACAGAGGAGTTACGCAATGATGACATCGAAAGAGAGAATGATGAGGGCCCTGAACCGGGAGAAGCCGGACCGTCTTCCCGTCACCGTGCACCAGTGGCAGGGCTACCACCTGGACACCTACCTGGACGGGGCAACCCCTTTGGAGGCTTTCCAGAGGTTCGGCATGGATGCCGCGGTGCAGTATTTCCAGGACATGGGCCAGTTCTGGCTGGTGGATGCCGATTACTCCAGGTTTTCGACTCCCGATTGGCAGGATGACGTGGTGACAATCAGTGATGATCCCGACAACCGGATCAATCACCATACTATCCATACCCCCGGGGGTGACCTGACTTATAAAACAGCGGGTGACAGGAAAACAACCTGGATCACGGAATACCTCATTAAACATGACGAGGATATTGAGCTGATCCGGAAGTACATGCCTGTTCCCACCCTGGATCCGGAACCGCTGGCCAGGGTGTACGATGAGGTTGGTGACAGCGGTATTGTTCGCGGCTTCGTGTGGGGGGACCAGGCCGGCTGCTGGCAGCACGCCGCCTGTCTCATGGATATTACCGACTTAATCCTGAAGACTATCGATGACCCCGGATGGGTCCACGAACTGCTCAGGATTCTCCTTGAAAAGAAATTTCAGTTCATTGAAGGCATGAAGGGAATGAAGTTCGATGTGGTTGAAACCGGAGGGGGCTCTTCTTCTTCAACGGTTATTTCGCCTGGCATCCACGAGGAATTCTGCCTGCCTTACGATCGGCGTATGCATGATGCTCTGCATGAACTGGGATTCATCATTTCATACCATACCTGCGGCGGAACCTTCGGTATCGAGGAAATGATCATTGCCAACGGAACCGATGTTTCTGAAACACTGGCGCCGAAAAGCATAGGGAGCAACCAGGAACCCTGGGATTTCAAGAAAAAGGTTGGTAACCGTATCGCCTTAATTGGCGGGATGGATCAGCATTCGGTTTTGACAGACGGGAAACCCGAGCAGATTAAAGCCCAGGTGAAGCGCCTTTTCCAGGAGGTAGGCTATGACGGAGGATATATCCTGGCCTGCTCAGATCATTTTTTTGATACTCCCGTGGAAAACCTGGAAGCGTACGCCAGTGCCGCCAGGGATTGTATATATTGAATCCTGAGATTTTTATCACCAGGAAAGCCGGAAAACCGGGGACAATCCACCAGGCAAGGCGGACAAAGCAAAATTAAGCTGGTCGATGAACAGTTCAAGATTGAAGATCCAGCCGTTAACCCGGTCTGGTGTTCCGGCGAAGATTCCTCGACAGACCCTGGTGTTATCTTCAATTAGTATTCTGAAAACATTCTGATATTCCGGCGCCTGACACGTACCTGGTTACGGTGTTTTCAAATGATACAGAGATTTAGGCAAACCGAGTTGAAAAAGCTTTTCGAATCCGGAAACTCTGCGGGAATCAATCCGCACCGCGTAAAATACCTGCGCCAAATCCTCGCGCTTATTGAAACCTCCGATTCGATAGAAGATATGGATTTACCCGGATTGAACCTGCATGAGCGTGACCAGAGCGGGATGTGTACGGTTGAAGTGAGCGGCGCCGGAGCCTCACATTCGAGGATAAAAATGAAGATTTTCATCAACGGAGTGTCCCATGGCAATGTTTAATCCCCCCCATCCTGGTGGAATCATAAGAGAGTTTTGCATAGATCCTTTAAATTTAACCGTAACCGAAACAGCTGAGGCGCTTGGTGTCACCAGGAAAACCCTTTCAACGCTTCTGAATGGCAGAGCGGGAATCAGTCCGGAAATGGCCATTAGATTGTCAAAGGTTTTCGGGAGGACACCCGAAGCGTGGCTGAGGCTGCAGGTTCAATTCGATTTGTGGAAAACTGAACAATCCTTTGATAACAGCAATTTAAAGAGAATTGATGTTGGTTAGTTACCTCGGGATTACAGGATATCATTCGTACAGTAACGGAGAAGGAAAATGAAAACGAAACGATTAATACTATTGTTACCTGGCCTGCTGATACTGGGGGTGATAATTACCATGCCCGGGTGCGCCAGGGTTGAGGCTCCTCCCAACATCATTTATATACTGGCAGATGATCTCGGATATGCCGAGCTGGGAAGTTATGGCCAGGAGAAGATACAGACTCCGCACCTGGATCTTCTGGCCGCGGAGGGCATGCGTTTCACCCAGCATTACTGCGGCAACGCCGTGTGCGCTCCTTCCCGTTCAGTTTTGATGACCGGTAAACATCCCGGGCATGCCTATGTAAGAAGCAACCGGAGGAACAGCCTGCCTGCCGAGGTCGTTGAAAAGTACGGCATGGAATTCATGGGACAGGAGCCGATTCCGGACCAGGAGGTGACCATCGGGGAAATGCTCCGGAAGGCCGGCTACGCTACCGCGGCCATAGGCAAATGGGGACTCGGCCATTTCGGCACCACGGGAGATCCGAACCAGCAGGGTTTCGACCTGTTCTTCGGTTACAACTGCCAGGCCCATGCCCATACATACTACCCATCCTACTTGTGGCGTAACGGCCAGAAGGTGATGCTGGACAACGATCCGCCGGTTCCGGGACACGCTTCCTTTCCTGAGGGAGCCGATCCTGATGATCCGGCATCGTATGATGCTTTCAAGGGTAGTGACTATGCGCCGGAGCGGATGCTGGAGGAGGCCTTGAAGTTTATCCGTGACAACCAGGAGGGGCCGTTTTTTCTCTATTTCCCCACTACCATACCCCATGTAGCCCTGCATGTGCCCGATGAGGAACTGGAGCCGTATCTTGGGCAGTGGGAGGAGACCCCGTTTGTGCCGGAAGGGTATGGATACACTCCGCACCAGACTCCGCGGGCCGCCTATGCCGCCATGATCAGTCACCTCGACCAGGATGTCGGCGCGATCATGGATCTGCTTGAGGAACTGGGCCTGGAGGAAAACACCCTGGTAATGTTCTCCTCTGACAACGGCACTACCCACCTGGAGCAGGAAGTGGACTATGAGTTTTTTGAGAGTGTCGGACCCCTGCGCGGACTTAAAGGCAGCCTGTATGAAGGCGGAATCAGGGTTCCTATGATTGCCCGCTGGCCCGGGCGTATTGAACCGGGAAGCGCTTCAGACCATCCTTCCGCCTTTTATGATGTCATGCCCACCCTGGCTGAAGCCGTTGGGGGCCAGGCTCCCGAAGGTATCGACGGCATAAGTTTCCTGCCTACCCTTCTCGGGCTGGATGACCAGAAGGAACATGAATTCCTCTACTGGGAATTCACCGGATACGGAGGCCAGCAGGCCCTGCGCATGGGTGACTGGAAGGCGGTGCGGCAGAACATGCTGGGTGAGGATAATGAAGATCCGCTGCGAATAGAGCTCTATAACCTCCGGGAAGACATCGGCGAAAGCCGTGATCTGGCCGCCGACCATCCGGACATCGTCGACCGCATGCGGAAGATAATGGAAGCTGAACATGTTCCCAGCCCGGTGTTTCCCATGGCTCCGATTGATGAGTGATCGTAGCTGGAGCGGCTCGCTCCAGCAATGAACGGTTGCGGGGTGTTTTTTTACAGTTTTGTAACATGAAGAAGTTGAAATCAGAACCACCTAGGATCAGGATGTTTTCAGGATGATGAATCTAGGTAAGAAGTCGGGAAAATCTGGGTCTGCCTCTGGGGAAGCCTTTCGGGATGACCTGGTAAACAGCATAACGAAAGTCGCCGCGATAGTGGTTACGGTCACCTATCTTGCGGTTTTCATCAGGGCGTTTGATATAGGGTTCACTTTCCGGGATGCCCTGCAGGGATTCCTTGTCGCCTTCGTCGTGATTCTTACACTGCTGAAAGACAGAATTGGTGCCTACCGGAAAGCCTTTCTGCTGGTTGTAATTTTGTCCATCGGCGCCCTGTCAGGGTTTACTACCCTGGGAATGCTTGGAGGAACTGTATTTTTGTTTCCGGCGGTTGTTGTCGTCATGGCAGTTTTTTATACCAGGCGGCAGACAATGATTTTCATCATTTTCACCCTGGCAGTCTTTTCCCTGGTCGCGGCAGGTTTTTGTACCGGATTGATAAAGCTGAATTTTGATATTGACCTGCTCCTCCCGAACTATTTTCACTGGCTGGTTTATGGTTCCAGTTTCGCGATCCTTATGGTAATCGCCTATGCCACAATATTCAGGTACCGGGAAAAAATGGAAAATCTTCTTGAAGAGGTCAGCGAACAGCGGGATGAACTGTCAGAAACAAATGACCGCCTGAATGAAGCTGCGAAGAATGTCAAAATCCTGAGCGGTCTGCTGCCGATTTGTTCATACTGTAAGAAAATTCGGGACGACAAGGGCTATTGGGGCCAGATAGAATCATATATCAGGGAGCATTCCGAAGCAGAGTTCACCCACAGCATCTGTCGGGAATGTGAAAAAAAATATTACCCGGATCTTTATGATGACGATGAGGGTCATTCGAGCCGGGATTGATACGGTTAGAGTTGGCTGGAGGCGAATAAATGGTGCGGTTCGTGAAATTTCGATACGTTTTGGTGATAATCGCCTTCTTCGGATTGTCAGGGCTACTTTACTCCCAGTCGCCAGATAAGGAGATTCAATATTCAACCGGGCAGTTTATCGATGGTCGTGACGGCAAGATTTATAAGACGGTCAAAATTGGTGACCAGATATGGCTTGCCGAAAATTTTGCCTATCTTCCATACGTATGCCCGGCTGATGCCAATAGTTGCGGGATTTGGGTTTATGGATATGATGGAACAGATGTTGAAATGGCCAAGTCAATCCCTGAATACCAGGAGTATGGAAGTTTATACACCTGGCATCAGGCCAGTAATCTCTGTCCGGAAGGATGGCACCTGCCCTCTGATGAGGAATGGAGAATATTGGAGAAGAATATCGGGATAATGGGCCTGGAAAACGATTCATCAACGGATCACATATCCTGGAGGGGGGAATCGGAGGCGTATTGCTTGAAACAGGGCGGGCCCACAGGATTTGATGTTCTATTTGGCGGATGGAGAGCTGGCTTCGGGAAATTCAATAATATTGGGATTCATGCTAATTTCTGGTGTGATACCCAGACCAGTGAGCAGGGGGCAGTTGAAAGGCTCTTTAATCTGGATAGTGGGAAGATCGGCCGATACTGGGGAAACAAGAATTGCGGCTTCAGCGTGAGATATGTCAAGGATTGATTAGTGCCTGTAGCGTTCACCCGGATTTCACCTCAGTGCCTGGCAGGGGCAATTCATGATTAGCTCCAGGTTGTGATCCCGGACCGGAGGTTCGGGTAACCCTGGGGAAGGAAACCCAATATCATGGAAAACCCTGGACGACACATATTTATTCCTTGGGATTTATTCTGGTATTCCCCCAAAAACAATATTAATAATAGAGGAAGATAATGCAAAGCCTGAGAAGCAGAATATTCATCTGGATGATAAGAAACCGGCACCTTTTCAAGTTAAAGCTGAAACCGGAAATTGTTGATTCCAGCTTTTCCGTGGATAAGTTCAGGGCGGATGTTGCCAGGGCTACTGCCAGGATGAATCTCCCGGAAGGGATCAATGTAGAGAAAGAGCAAATTGATGGAATGAATGCTGAGTGGATTATCCCGGAGAATCCGGTTGACGGCAAAGTGCTCCTGTACATACACGGCGGCGGTTTTATCTCCGGATCCTGTGAAACCCACCGGATGCACGTAGCCAAATTCGCCACGGGCAGCGGGCTGAGATCTTTGCTTTTTGACTATCGACTGGCCCCGGAACACCCTTTTCCGGCCGCGGTGGAGGACAGCTTAACAGCCTACAAATGCCTCCTCGAAAGAGGGTACGATCCCCGGGATATAGTGATAGGAGGGGAATCCGCCGGAGGAACCCTGGTCCTTTCCCTGCTGTTGTCAATAAAGGAGGAAGGGGTGGAGATGCCGAAGGCGGTCTTTTCTATTTCCCCGGTGACCGACCTGCGGTGCCATGCTGACTCCTTCATATACAATGCCCCACGGGATATCGCCCCACTGGGTTCCTGGAATGTGTGGACTGAAATGTATGTTGGCGATAATGATCCGACCCTGCCCACCCTCTCCCCCCAGATGGGAGATCTTGCAGGCTTTCCCCCTCTCCATATATGTGTAGGGACCCATGAAATTCACTTCGACGATTGCGAAAGTTTTGCCGCAAAAGCGAAAGATCAGGGAGTGGATGTGGTGTTGAGCAGATGGCCGGGGATGGTTCACGCCTTTCCCATCATGTCTCCCCTGTTTCCGGAAGCAAAGGCAGCCATGGAAGAGATCTGTGAGTTTGCGAAGCGCCATGCCGGGATGTAATAGATATCCCTATCGATATCCGCGAAGCGATTGGCGTTGTCGTACTCCCAGTCGCAGTCGTCGGAATCGATACCGGGCATGAACCCGGCCGGAACCGGCAGCTCCAGCCACGCAGTGCTCGCGCTTTCAGCGCTCGCGGTGTGTCTATAGAATAATCTGTACCAGGGTTCCGCCGGAGGCGTGCCTGCGGCAGCGCCTCCTCAGCTCCACCCTGGGCTGAGATCCCGGGGCCGTTGGCCCGGGATTATCCGGACCTCCGGCCCGGTCTTAAGCCTGCCGCCTTCGGCGGCGTTTTTTTAGATCAGTAGATCTCAATTCCTGAAGCAAGTGTGCCTGCAACAGGCCACTCGCAACTTGTGACGATGCTGGAGTCGGCGGCTCCAGCATCAACCCAACCGTCAATCGTAAATCGTAAATTTATTTGAGCCATTCATCCAGCCACTCGAGGACGGTGTTATGCCACTGTATGCTGTTTTTGGGCTGCAATACCCAGTGGTTTTCGTCCGGGAAGTAAAGGAACTTGCTGGGGATTTCCCTTCTCTGCAGCACGGTGAAGGCTGAAAGTCCCTGCTCTACCGGGATTCGGAAATCGAGCATTCCGTGAATTACGAGCATAGGGGTTTTCCATTCCGATACGAAGAGGGCCGGATTGTGCTTCTCGTGCTGTTCGGGATTCATCCAGTAGGGGCCGTCCTGTTCCCATTCAGGGAACCAGAGTTCCTCGGTTCCGTAATACATGCCCCGCATATCAAAGACGCCATCGTGGTTAACCAGGCAGTTGAATCGTTCCGGCCAGTTTCCGGCAATCCAGTTGATCATGTATCCGCCGTAGGATGCCCCCAGGGCCCCGACTTTTTCACCATCCATCCAGGGATAACGGTCCAGGGCGGCCTGCAGTCCCATCTTGAGATCGACAAGCGGTTTGCCTCCCCAGTCCTTGCTGATGGAGTCTGTAAAGGCCTGCCCGTATCCGGTTGAGCCGTGGAAGTCCACCATTACGACCGCGTATCCGGCACCGGCGTAGCTTTGGGGATTCCAGCGGTAGTGGAAATGGTTTCCGAATGATCCCTGCGGGCCGCCGTGGATAAGGAAAGCCACCGGATACCTTTTATTCTTTTCGAACCCGGCCGGTTTCACGATGTAGCACCAGACGGTTTCATCGTTCCATCCCTTGAAGGAGAATTGTTCAAAATCCCCGAATGATATGGATTCCAGGGCTTCGGCGTTTACGTTTGTCACCTGCTTGATGTCGGAGCCGTCAATAGCGCATGAGTAAATATCAGCCGGGGACTTGAGGTTGTCAGCTGTAAAGAAAATCCTGTCGCCGGCCAGCCCGGCCAGGCTGTTGGAACCTTGTTCGATAACTGTGGTGGTTTCCCCATTTATGACGTCGATGGCGAAAATGGAATCCTGTCCCAAGTTGCCTGCCGAGGTGTAGAGGGTTTTGGAATCAGAACTCCAGGTCAGGGTTCCCGGTGAACGGTCCCATTCCTCGGCTAAAACCCTTTTCCTTCCTGTACGGGTTCCCATCAGGATAACGCGGTAGCGGTCGGCTTCAAAACCGGGCCTTTTCATGGCCAGGTAAGCCAGGGTGTTTCCGTCAGGAGAAAAGGCAGGGGATGTATCCCAGGCGGGATTGTCCACTGTAAGGCAGCGGGGAGAACTGGATCCGTCCAACGGCACCTGGTACAGGTCGAAGTTGGTGGACCAGGCCTCACGATGTCCGACGTTCCTGGCCGTAAAGACAACATACTTCGAATCAGGGGAAAAGGATGTTTCCTCGAATCCTCCAAAAGGTTTTGAAGGGCAGTCCGCGTCCATATCCGGCATCAGGTCGCGGCATTTCTCCGGGCTTCCAACCGGCACAGTGAAAAGGTGGGAACGCCTCCCATCGGCCCAGAAGTCCCAATGCCGAACAAACAGGTTTTTATAAAGCCGCCCGGTTTTACCGTCTTCCATTATTTCGGACAGCTGTTCAGAGGTCTCTTTCGGAGCCTTTCCCGGGAAAACATCCATGGAAACGAGCAGGGTTTTTCCGTCAGGAGAGATTTCCATTCCGCCAAGATCAAGAGGGAAATCAGTAAGCTGGGTGGCCTCTCCGCTTTCCGGCCGGATTTTCCATACCTGTGAAGATCCAGACCTGGCAGAAAGGAAATAAAGGAATTCTCCCCCGGGGGACCATCGGGGATTGTAATCCGAGGCTTGATTATTGGTGAGCTGCTTCAGTCCGGACCCGTCAACACTGGTGAGCCAGAGATTGGAGAATCCGCGGTTATTTTCAAGATCCGTTTCCCTAAGTGAGAAAACGATAGCTGATCCCGAAGGAGAGACCTGGGGATCACCCAGTCTTTTCATGGTTACCAGATCATTCACATTAAAAGGATGCCTGGAGTCGCCGGCCAGCAACGGAATCCAGGTGACAGAAACAAAATATAAGACTGCCAAAGCGATATTAAAGTGCTTTTTCATGGCTGCTTTCCCCTGTAAAATTGTTCAAGGATCTTAAAGTCCAGGTTTCTTCAATCTGTTCAGGATAGCTTGTAAAAGCACTTTTCTCAAGCCGGAGTGCGGGAGGAGAGATGGAAGATTTGAGCAGCATGGAGAATAAGTTGAAGAATCAGGGAACCAAAGCAGGGGAATTGGCACCTAAGTTAAAGAAATAGTGTGTTTTTTTGAATATCGATCTCGCTTAGAGCTGTTAATATTCCGCCTATTTTTTCTTTGCCGTTTGTCCATGATCCGGAAGGGTGCCCGATTTTTGTGATTTACAGGCGGGAGAAACCAGGTTCAGAAACTGAAACAGGCAGTAATAACCCGGGTTCGGGAGGTTGGGGATAGCTGAAAATTCATGAAAAAGGCAGCAGGTATAATCCAGGTTTTGAGCCTGGGTTTATTTTTTTGTTTTGTTTCGTTGTCCGGCTCTGATGTCGACTGGGAGTCGCTCCAGAAGAGCCGGGAGATGAAAGCTGTGTATTTCGAGGGCGAGATAAAACTGGACGGGGTCCTGGATGAAAGCGCCTGGGAGTTGGCCGAACCTGTTTCCGATTTTATTCAGAAGCTGCCTGATACCGGGGCTCCCGCCAGCGAGAAGACTGAAGTAAGAATTCTCTACAATGATGAGAACCTGTATATTGGTGCCCATTGCTGGGATTCAAGCGGACAAGACGGTATTGTTGTCAATGACATAACCAAGGATTTTGAAGTTAAAGACAGCGATGGTTTCAAGGTTGCCCTCGATACTTACAATGATGACCGCAATGGATTCCTGTTTGTGACCAATCCCGCCGGGGGACGTTTTGATCTCCAGTCCACAAAGGATGGGGACCTGATGAACAAAAACTGGAACGGGATATGGTACAACCAGACCAGTATTGATGAATGGGGATGGCACCTGGAAATGGCTATTCCTTTCAAGACCCTCCGTTTCACCAAGGATGAGATCCAGGAATGGGGGATCAATTTTGAAAGGCGGGTTCGCAGGAAGAGTGAAGATTCCTACTGGTCTCCAATTCCTCCCCCCTATTACACCAGCAGGGTTTCTGCCGCCGGCAAACTGAAAGGCCTGAAAGGCATTCAGCAGACAACCAACATGTATCTCAAGCCTTTCGTTTCAGCCCCGGTCCTGCGCAGGGAAAATGATGACTGGGATTTTCAGCCTGAAGCAGGGGTGGAGGTTTTTAAATGGGCGGTTACTTCCCAGCTGACATTTGATGCCACCCTGAACACTGATTTTTCCCAGGTTGAAGTTGATGATGTGAAAACCAACCTGACCAGGTTCAGCCTTTATTTTCCCGAAAAAAGAGATTTTTTCCTGGAGAATGACGGAGTATTTTCCTGGGGGCCCAAGGTGGAAAGGCACAGGACCCCGGAGTTGCTGCCTTTTTTCAGCAGGCGCATCGGCCTGACTGATGATGGAGAGCTTGTCCCTATCCTGGGGGGCGCCAGATTGACCGGCCGGGCCGGAAGGTATTCCGTGGGAATAATGTCCATGCAGACTGATGACATGTGGACATCTCCTGATGAGGATGACGATGAACCATCCGAGCTGGTTGCCAGCACGAATTATTCTGTTGTCAGGTTGAAACGGGATTTCCTTGCCAAGTCGGATATTGGAGCTGTGGTGATAAATAAAGAGGTTAACGGACCCGAGTTCAATCGAACTTACGGGTTTGACACAAACCTTAATTTTTTCACTTATTTGAACATAAACGCCTACGCCCTGAAAACGGAGTCAGAAGATAACACTGATGATGACTATGCCGGAAGCGTGCACGCTGCATGGAAGGATGAATTCTGGAATGCCAAGGCCGGGCATACCTATATCGGGGATGATTTCAGTCCTGAAGTAGGATTTGTGCCCCGGACTGGAATGTACAAGACAATAGGCCAGTTCGGAGTAACGCCGCGGCCGGGCGGGAAGATTCCCCATGTCCTGGAAATCAACCCCAGCTCGTCGGTCGAATACATTACTGATATGGACGGGGAACTGGAGTCCCGGAAAACAAATTTCACACTTAGAACCCAGTTAAATGACAGCAGTGTGATCTGGCTGGACCTGGAATCCAATTTTGAGCGGCTCAATGAAACCTTCGATATAAGGGACGACATAGACCTGGAACTGGGGGATTACTCCTGGAATGAGTACACGATCTGGTATGAATCCGACCAGAGCCGTATGGTGGGATTGAACGGGATGTACAAAACCGGGGGCTTCTGGAGCGGAAATATTGACAGGTACATGCTCGGTGTTAAATTTCATCCTACCTACAAGTTTGGGGCGGAAGTGCGATTTGACCGCAATGACGTTACCTTGCCGGAAGGAGATTTTTGTGTAGACCTGGTGGGAGCCAAGTTGAATTACTCCTTTTCGAACCGCATGTTTCTCAATGCCCTCTTCCAGTACGACAGTGATGAAGACCAGGTTTTGAGCAATGTCCGGTTTAATTTTATGTATAAGCCTCTCAGCGACATTTATCTTGTTTACAACGAGAGGCGGGATGTGGCTGATAACCAGGTGCTGGACAGGGCGATCACCCTGAAATTGACCTATGTACTGCCGTTTTGACGGCTGGATGAAGCATTTCAGGAACATGACGGGATTAACCTTGCTGTAATTGAAAAAGTTAAGCCGGAAGGTTCGGATTTTTTTATGAGAGTGACAGAGTTAATGAAACAGAGATTACTAATATTTTTTACTGCAGTTTTATATACGTTTACACCGATGACAAATCTGCACGGGCAGAACGTGGACTGGGACGGCATCCAGAAAAGCAGGGTGATGTCAGCTGTCTATTTCGAGGGGGAAATTGTCCTGGACGGTGTCCTGGATGATCCGGCCTGGGATCTGGCCAAGGCTTCTGTTGGGGAGTTCATCCAGAAGTTCCCTGAACCTGGGGCCCCGGCCTCGGAACAAACGGATATCAGGATACTCTACAATGATGAAATGCTTTATATAGGGGCTCATTGCTGGGATTCCGCCGGGGCAGATGGAATAATCATCAACGACATAACCAAGGATTTTTTCACCACCCAGAGTGACGGCCTGCAGGTAATCCTGGACACCTTTGATGATGACCGTAACGGTTTTCTTTTTGCCTCCAATCCTGCTGAAGGCCGCTTCGACATGCAGTGCAATAAAAATGGCGACGCCGGGAACGTCCCCTGGGACGGTATCTGGTATAACCGGGCAACAATTGACGAAGAAGGCTGGCATGTAGAGTTCGGGATCCCGTTTAAAACTCTCCGGTTCACAAAAGACGAAATCCAGAACTGGGGCATTAATTTTGAGCGCCGTATCCGCCGCAAGTATGAAGAAACTTACTGGTCCCCAATGCCCCTTCCCTACCGCCTGGGCAGGGTTTCCGCCGCCGGCCGGCTTGAGGGGCTTAAAGGGTTAAAACCGGGGAAAAACATGTATATAAAACCCTACCTGTCGACTCCTGTAATGAAGATGCAGAGAGACGACTGGGACTTTAAGCCTGAGGCCGGAATTGAGGTTTTTAAATGGTCCGTTACTCCCCAGTTGACCCTGGATGGAACATTGAATACGGATTTTTCCCAGGTCGAGGTGGATGACCTGCAGACTAACCTGACCAGGTTCAGCCTGTTCTTCCCTGAAAAACGAGATTTTTTCCTGGAAAACGCCGGTGTGTTTTCATGGGGTCACAGGTACGATTCCGGACAGAACCCTGACTTGAAGCCTTTTTTCAGCCGCCGTATCGGACTGACAAATGAAGGAGAGATAGTCCCGCTGCTTGGAGGAGCAAGGCTGACCGGCCGGGCTGGAAAGTATTCTGTCGGCATCATGTCGATGCAGACCGATGAAATGTGGACGGCCAGGGAATATGGAGACCGGGATGAATTGACCGAAGATTCTGAGTTTGTCCCCACGACCAATTATTCGGTTGTCCGGGTTAAGAGAGATATTTTCTCCAGGTCTGAAATCGGTGGAATTTTCACGAATAAGGAAGCAGAAGGACCGGAATTCAACAGGACCTATGGTGTAGACGGATCATTTAACTTCTTCAGGTATATGGATATTAACGCCTACCTTTTAAAAACCGAATCTGAGGGAGGCACAGACGATGACTGGGCCGGAAGTGCCCATATCTCGTGGAAGGATGATTTCTGGATCGCGAGGGCCGGACAGGTATTGATCGGAGAGGAATTCAATCCTGAAATGGGATATGTTCCCAGGACCGGAATGTACAAGAGCACCGGTACCTTTGCCATTACCCCGCGACCGAAAAACAGTTTTATAAGGGAACTGAATCCGGCTGTTGATATTGGGTATATCACCAGCCAGGATGGAGATCTTGAAAGCAGGAACCTGGAATTTGATCTCAAAACGACCTTTGATGACGGCAGCACCGCCTACGTGGGGTGGGAAAGAAAGTTCGAAAGGCTGTATGAGAATGAATTTGAAATAAGAGAGGATATTGTAATTCCCCTGGGAGACTATGAATGGGACACCTGGCAGTTTTTATATAATTCTGACCAGAGCCGGAAATTGAGTTTCACAGGGAGTTACTATACCGGTGGATTCTGGGGCGGAGACCGTGACCGCTACCAGGCAGGACTGCAGGTGAATCCCACCTATAAATTCCAGGCCGAACTTAATGTGACCCGTAATGATGTGGTTCTTCCCCAGGGTGCGTTCACCGTTGACCTGGTGGGGGCCAGGGTGAATTATTCCTTTTCCAAGAGGATGTTCCTGAACGCGCTGATCCAGTATGACAGCGACAACGATGAAATGCTCAGCAATGTCCGGTTTAATTTTATGCCGAAGCCCCTGAGTGACCTGTATGTTGTCTACAACGAGAGGCGGGACATGGACAGCAACGAAGTATTGGACCGGGCTATAACCCTTAAATTAGCATGGGTATTTCCGCTGTAGCTTTTTCCAGATCAGGTTTGATTTTGGGTGCCGGGAAATGAATCTTCAGGATATCAGCTCCCGGCATTTCTCGTGTTAACTGCCGGGTTTAATGTAAAGATCAGTTTTTTTATATTAATTCCAGGTAAATTTTGAAACATTGCCGTTTGATTTCGTATATTTTTTTGTCATTTGTGCTTTTTTTGGGGCATCGCGATAATAATTGCTGTGTTTCGGGAGCTTGATTTATGGATTCCTGGCAGCCCAAAGGCTGCGATATTAAGAGAAGGAATTAATTTCAAAAAACGAAACAGGCGCAGAGCTTCTCTTGTGATATAAGGATTCCAAAATGTTGTTGATGCCTTGATTAAACGACTGGGTTTCAACTTGATTTTTTAAAGTAGTCTGGGCTTTGGCATTAATGAAAACTTATTGCTGAGCAGGAATCCAGACATGAATTGAAAGACCGGAGGGAGCGTTCCATCGCGCGGATTCGCTCCCCCAAAAATATAGGGTCATATTAATGAAATTTGCCGGATCGAGCCTTGCCTCTTTCGGATTGCTAATTCTAATTCTGTCACTGGGATATTCTCCACTATTTGCCCAGGACATAGACTGGGATACCCTCCAGAAAAACAGTGTCATGACCGCGACCCGTATTGATGGGGAGATAGAACTGGACGGTATCCTGGATGAGGAAGAGTGGGAGCTGGCCACCCCTTATGGAGATTTTGTTCAGAAGATTCCTGATATAGGAGCCCCCGCTACCGAACAGACTGAAATCCGGATTCTATATAACAATGACACCCTCTATATAGGGGCTCACCTTTGGGATTCCGCCGGGAAGGAAGGAATCGTAGTTACCGACATCACCAAGGATTACATGACCCGAAACAGTGATGGCCTGCAGGTGATGCTCGATACCTATGATGATGATCGAAATGGTTTTATTTTCGGGTCTAATCCGGCTGAAGGTCGCTGGGATATGCAGATCGGAAATAATTCCAGCAACTCCAACTGGGATGGAATCTGGTATAACCGGGCGACTATTGATGAACGCGGATGGCATCTGGAAATGGCTATTCCCTTTAAGACCCTGCGTTTTACAAGCAACAGGATCCAGCAATGGGGGATTAATTTTGAAAGGCGGGTCCGCAGAAAGAATGAGGAGTCTTACTGGGCTCCCATGCCTCCCCCTCACCGGCTGGGAAAGATTTCCATGGCCGGAACATTGGTAGGGCTTGAAGATATCAAGCAAAGTACCAATATGTATATCAAACCCTATATTTCAACCCCCGTGGTGAAACGTGAGTTTGACGACTGGGATTTCAAGCCCGAGGCAGGTATTGAGGTTTTTAAATGGGCGGTAACTTCCCAGTTGACCTTTGATGCAACAATCAATACAGATTTTTCCCAGGTCGAAGTTGATGAGGTACGTACCAACCTGACCCGTTTCAGCTTATTTTTTCCTGAGAAAAGAGATTTTTTCCTTGAAAACAGGAGTGTTTTTGACTGGGGACCAGCAACCGATCGGCGCAGGGCTCCGGCGGTTCTGCCTTTTTTCAGCCGCAGGATAGGTTTAAGCGATGGGGAAATTGTGCCCATCCTGGGAGGAGCCAGGCTGACCGGGCGAGCCGGCAAATATACCGTGGGCCTGATGTCCATGCAGACAGCTGATTTCTGGACAGCGGCCGACCTGGACGATAACGGCAATGTGGAAGAGGAATCAGAATTCCTTCCTACTACCAATTTTACTGTGGTCAGGATGAAGAGGGATATTTTCTCCAAGTCAGAAATTGGCGGAATTATTGTCAACAAGGATACCGAGGGGCCGGAGTTTAACCGAACCTATGGTGTAGACAGCTCTTTTAATTTTTTCACATACCTTGATATTAATGCCTATGCCTTGAAAACCGAGTCCGAGAACAACACGGACGAGGATTACGCCGGGAGCCTTAGTGCCACCTGGAGGGACGAATTCTGGGAGCTTGGCGCTTCCCATATGAGGATTGGTGAAGAGTTTAATCCCGAAGTCGGCTTTGTGCCCCGAACCGGCATGAACAGGACCAATGGAAAATTCGGCATTACCCAGAGACCGCGGGGCCGTATACCCTGGGTCCGGGAATTCGGACCTGAAGTGAGCCTGGAGTATATAACCAACAATGATAATAAGCTGGAAACAAGGAATCTCGAGTCAGATTTCACCACCATGTTTAATGACGGCGGTTTTTTCAGGATCAGCTATGATAGGCAGTTTGAAAGGCTTGATGAAGATTTTGAGATCAGGGATGGGATAAATATTCCGATTGGGGACTATGAATGGGATCAGTTTTCGGTTTTTTATCGATCTGACAGCAGCAGGATGTTGAGTTTCAATGGGAGTTATACCACAGGCGGATTTTGGGGAGGCGATCGAAATCAGTATCGTGGCGGCGTGCAGTTCCAGCCAAATTATAAATTCACAACTGAACTGAATATGACCAGGAATGTCGTGGATCTTCCCGCGGGAGATTTTACGGTTGACCTGGTGGGGATTAACGCCAATTATTCCTTTTCCAAGAGAATGTTCCTGAACGCGCTGGTCCAGTACAACAGCGAAGACAATGAAATGGTGAGTAATATTCGCTACAATTTCATGTATAAGCCTTTAAGTGATTTATTCATCGTATATAACGAACGCAGGGATATGGACACCAATGAGGTGAAAGACCGGGCCATCACCCTGAAGTTCACCTATGTACTCCCGTTGTAGCTCCGATTGAGAATTTGAATTTACATTTTAATCCGGAAGCACACTTGAAGGGGCTGCGCATCCGGATTGTGATAAGGCACTAGTAAGGGGGGAAATTTGAAGTCAGGCCGGATTACTCTGATTAGTTTCATTCTGGTTTTTTTCCCTGTCCTTCTCAGCCGGCCGGTTGTTTTTTCCCAGGATATTGACTGGAATGCCCTCCAGAAAAGCCGGGTAATGACGGCTACACGGTTTGACGGGGAAATAGAGCTGGATGGCATCCTGGATGAAGAGGCTTGGCAGCTGGCCACTCCGTTCGGCGATTTCATACAGAAAATCCCTGATACCGGGGAGCCTGCCACTGAACAGACCGAGATCAGGATCCTTTATAACAGTGATACGTTGTATATAGGTGCGCATTGCTGGGATTCGGCCGGAAAGGACGGCATTGTCGTCAATGATATCACCAAGGATTTTTTCACGACCAACAGTGATGGCCTGCAGGTGACACTTGATACCTTTGATGACGACCGGAATTGTTTCCTGTTTGGCTCCAATCCGGCTGAGGGCCGCTTTGATATGCAGATAGGCCCCAACTCCAGTAACGTCAGCTGGGATGGGATCTGGTATAACCGGACTTCGATTGATGACCGGGGCTGGCACCTGGAAATGGCTATCCCTTTCAAAACCCTGCGGTTTACCGGGAAAAATATCCAGCAGTGGGGAATTAATTTTGAGCGGAGGGTGCGCAGGAAATACGAGGAGTCCTACTGGTCTCCGATGCCACCCCCGCATCGCCTGGGCCGGATTGACATGTCCGGAACCCTGGTCGGGCTGGAAGATATCAAACCCAGCAGGAATATGTATATCAAGCCCTATGCCTCAGTTCCGGTGATGAACCGGGAGCATGATGACTGGGATGTCCAGCCTGAAGCCGGTATTGAAGTGTTCAAATGGTCGGTCACCTCACAGCTTACTTTTGACGCCACCCTTAACACGGATTTCGCCCAGGTTGAGGTGGATGAAGTTCGTACCAACCTGACCCGGTTCAGCCTTTTTTTCCCTGAGAAAAGAGATTTTTTCCTCGAAAACCAAAGTGTGTTCAGCTGGGGCTCCTCCAGTGGCGGGGGTCACAGGACTCCCGCGGTCTTACCTTTCTTCAGCCGCAGGATCGGGCTGTACGATGGGGAAATAGTTCCCATCCTTGGAGGCGCCAGGCTGACTGGTCGCGCCGGCAAATATACCGTGGGCCTGATGTCCATGCAGACGGCTGACTTCTGGACCGCGGCCGACCTCGACGATAATGGGAACGTGGAAGAGGAATCAGAATTTCTTCCTTCAACTAATTTCACCGTTCTCAGGATGAAGCGAGACATATTCTCCAAGTCAGAAATCGGCGGGATTATCGTTAACAAGGAAACCGAAGGGCCTGAGTTTAACCGAACCTATGGAATAGACAGCTCTTTCAATTTTTTCAACTATCTCGATATCAATGCCTATGCCCTGAAAACTGAGTCCGAGAACAATACTGATGATGATTATGCCGGAAGCATGAGCGCGATGTGGCGCGATGATTTTTGGAGGGCCGGCGCTTCCTACATGAGAATTGGGGAAGAGTTTAATCCTGAAGCGGGATTTGTCCCCAGGACAGGGATGTATAAGTCCAGAGGAGAGATCGGTATCACCCAAAGGCCCAGGGGCCGGATCCCATGGGTGCGGGAGTTTAGCCCGGGAGTGGGCGTGGATTATATAACCAACACCGAGAATGTTCTCGAATCCCGAAACATTCAAACAGACTTTTTTACAATATTCAATGATGCCAGTTCTTTCAGAATTGGATACGATATGTTTTTTGAAAGGCTGGAGGAAGATTTTGAGATCAGGGACGGGATAACCATTCCTGTTGGAGATTATAGCTGGAATGAGTTTGCGGCCAGTTACCGATCAGACAGCAGCAGGAAGATCAGCGCCTCGGGCAATTTTTCTACCGGCGGTTTCTGGGGAGGAGATCGAACCCAGTATCGCGGCGGGATTCAGTTTCAGCCCAGCTATAAGTTTACAACCGAATTGAACCTGACCAGGAATGTAGTGGATCTTCCCGCGGGAGATTTTACAGTTGACCTGGTGGGGATAAACGCCAATTATTCTTTTTCCAAGAGAATGTTCCTGAACGCGCTGGTCCAGTACAACAGTGAAGACAATGAAATGGTGAGCAACATTCGCTACAATTTCATGTATAAGCCTTTGAGTGATTTGTTCATAGTGTATAACGAACGCAGGGATATGGATACCAATGAGGTTAAAGACCGGGCCATAACCCTGAAGTTTACCTACGTGCTGCCCTTGTAGGACTGGTCTGTCCCGGATTGAAATTCAATGGTACTTCCGGTCCTGTGTCGCCAGGCGCTGAAAGAAATCTCCCCATTCAATGTCCCTTCCGGTGTAGAGGACTTTTTCAAAAGGCCATTTTTCATTCATCCAGGTTTTAACAGTCTGGAACAGCTGGGTGTCCAGGCCTTTTTCAAAAGAATCCCTGGTAACCCACATGATTACCTCCGCGTCATACGCGTCAAGCCTGGAAGGATAGATATAAACGCAGCCCAGGCATTCAGTCTCTTGATGATTTACTACCGTATACACAAATCCTATTCGCTGACTGAATTCCTTTTCATGCATTTTCAGGGCTCCCAGATCTTCCTCCCGGGTTAGCTCCCCGGGCCAGTCAGGTCGTCCCAGAACGCCTTGCAGGTGATCCTTGCTGCCCATAACGGCCTGGTAATCCAGGTCTACATCGGCGGCGGTTAAGGGCCTGATCCTGAAATTTTCAGTCTCCAGCATCTTTGGAACGGGAAAATCTTCGGGTACAAGAAGCAGCCTTTTTTTCAGGATTATTGTAGGCAGGCTGAGCGGGTCCGACGCCATCGCCAGCTTCATATATTCAATACTTTTTTCTCGGTGGCCCATCCCCAGGCAGGCATGGGCCAGGTCGCGGTATCCGGCTGGATTCTCCGGGAAAGTCCGGGAATTGAGGCTGAGAACAGCAAGGGCCTCCTCAGGTTTCCTTTCCCTAAGGAGCTTTGCTCCCAGGGTTTGCAACTGCCCGAAGGTGAAATCAAAATCATTTGATTTTTCCTTTTTAAGGATTTCATAGGTTTTCAGCGCTTCATCAATCCCCCGCGCATGGAGGACCTGTTCAATTTTCTCGGCAATGGAGGGGAGCTGTTTCTGAGGGGTTTCAGGATTCGGCGACCCCCCGGCAACAGGAGAAAGGCACATTGTTAATAACAGGACCATGAATGCCATAAGTACTCTCCTTAAACTTTAAGCCTTTTTAAATGATTACCAGCTATCGTTTATTCAAACGTCAGGAAGAGGAATATGTTCCATTATTACTCCGCCTTGCGGGAAGAGTCAGGAAGGAAGCCTGTTTGCAGGCGGACAAGTATTCAGTGAGGGGTAATCATGACCAGCAGGGCGGGACCGGCAACCAGGGAGAGCTTTTGAATAATTCATTCGGGGCGGATTCGTCAGCCTCACCGAGCGGACCTTTGAGAACTGCAGGTAAAACAGGTCTCCTTAACTTGCATTTATCTGGCGCAGGGCTTCATAGGCACCGGCCGCGGCGGCACTTGAAAGATTCAGGCTTCTTACTTTTTTCTGGAAGATGGGAAGGGAAACGAACCGGTCCGGATGCTTATCAAAAATCCATTTCGGCAGGCCTGAAATCTCACTGCCGAAGACCAAAAAATCTCCCCTGGAATAGGCGGCTTCAGTGTAATTTCGTTCAGCGAATTTAGAAAAAAAGTGAAGCTTTTCAGCGGGAATTCCGGAGAAGAAAGCTTCAATATCGGGCTGGAGACGGACATCCGCGTATTTCCAGTAATCCAGTCCGGCCCTCCTGGCGTGTTTGTCACTCAAGTCAAAACCCAGGGCGCCAACCAGGTATAGTGGAACATTCAGGGCCGCGGTCATGCGGGCAATGTTTCCGGTATTGGGAGGGATCTGCGGTTCAACCAGGACTACACTGAAAATAATATCACCCGGGATTGATTCGAGATTGTTAAGGTTAAGGTCTGTCATATATAAGTTTTTCCAGGTTATCTTCGATGTATGTTTTTCCCGGATCAAAGCCCTTGATTTTCATCCGGTATGCCTCACCTTCATCCAGCGCTTCCCGGGGAAGGTGCCCGATTATTTCGGACTCGATTATTTTGATTCCCTCGGCGCGGGCCAGCTTTTCCACTTCATTGAACACCCTGGCCACTGAGGTAATCCTGTAGTCAGCCAGGTTCATTGATACCTGAACGTGTCCCCTTGATTCAAGAAAGAGGCCCAGGGCCTTTACCTGGGGTAAACCCCCGCTGCTTTCCCGAACGGAAGCCGCGATCTTACGGGCGGCTTCGAGGTTACGGCTGTCCAGGTCAATATTAAAGGCTATGAGAATTTTCCTGGAGCCGATAGCCGCGGCTCCGGCGGAAGGATGAACTTCACGCGGGCCATAGTCAGCTGGATGGGTGAGCATCCTTTCTGCCAGGCCGGGTAAACCTCCCCTGCGAATCCAGGCCAGGTTGGACCTGTCGGGGGAAGCCGCCGCATTTCCATACATGAAAACAGGTATTTCCAGGTCCATTCCGACCCTGTTTCCCAGCTGGTGCGCGATATCGGAACATTCCGCCATTGAAGTGTTCAGCAAAGGCACAAATGGGATTACATCAACTACCCCTATGCGCGGATGCACTCCCTGGTGCTGCCTGATATCGAGAAGGGAAACCGCCTCCACACAAGCCTGCCAGGAGGTCTCCAGGACACCCCGGGGGGATCCCGCAAAGGTGAAGACGGATCGGTTATGGTCTTTATCGCTTGAGCAGCTGAAGAGATGAATTTCGCGAGAGGATTCCTTTATCCCTTCGGAAATCTTTTCGAGCAAAGGGTGGTTTCTGCCTTCGCTGATATTCATTACGCACTCGATGATTTTGTTCATTTGTCCAGCAGTGGAATCCTGCAAAGTTGCTGTTACCGGTAAGACTTGATGAGAGGGCCGGCCTCGTATTAAGCCAGCAGCTTCATCATTTCTCCTTGATCCTCCTTAAACTTAATTCGATAATCTGCAGATTTTTCATACTCTCAACCTTCACCTGGAATTTTCCGGCAACAATTACTTCATCTTTTACCTGGGCTACCCGTCCCAGCAGGGTCATTACATGGCCGGCAATCGTGTCATTTTCTTCATCGTCAAATTCAATATCAAAAAATTCTTCGAGTTCCGACAGGAGGCTCCGGCCGTTTATCAGGTAGAGGTTATCTCCAGTTTGTTCGATCATTTGTTCCGGCCGTTCAGTATCGAATTCATCCTGGATCTCACCGACTAGTTCTTCAAGGATATCTTCCATGGTGACAATGCCTACGGGGGATCCGAATTCATCAATCACCAATGACATATGGGTACGGTTTTCGCGGAATTCCGGAAGCAGGTCCTTGATCAGGCTGCCTTCGGGAACAAACAGCAGCGGACGCTTCAGGGACAGGAGATCAGCCTCCTCCCCACCCCGGGGGATACGCCAAAGTAAATCTTTGATATGGATTATTCCCAGGCTATTTCCGAGGAAGCGGTCACAAAGGGGATAACGGGTGTGACCGCTCTTGCGGGCAATCTCCATATTCTGCTCAAAGGTATTATTGACATCCATGAACACGACATCCCCGGCCGGGACCATAACCTGTCTGGCAGAGCGGTCTCCGTAGGCAAAAACCCGGTCCAGAAGCGCCTGTTCTTCGGCATCAAGGACTCCTTTCTCCAGGGATTTGGCCAGTATCATTCTCAGTTCTTCCTCTGAATGGGCGCTGCCCAGTTCGGCAACCGGATGTATACCAAAAATCTTGAGAAACAGAAAAGCGGCCTTGTTCAGAGTCCATATGAAAGGGTAGGAGATTTTGTAGAAGAAGGTCATTAGACCGGAAGCTGCCAGGATTACCCTGACTGGTTTTTGAATAGCCAGTGATTTGGGAGCAAGCTCTCCCAGAACTATATGCAGAAAGGTTATCAGCAAAAAGGCCATTCCCGCCGCCGCGGTATGGGCAAATACTAAATCATATCTGCCGAATCCTGAGAGGATCGGCAGGAAGAGGGCCGCAAAGGCGGGTTCTCCTATCCAGCCCAGGCCCAGGCTGGCAATTGTTATGCCCAGCTGGGTTGCTGACAGGTATTCGTCCATATTTTTAACCATTCCCCTGGCCTGTCCGGCGTGCTTTTTTCCCTTGCGGGCCAGCTCTTCTAACTGCGTTCTCCTGACTTTCACGATTGAAAATTCAGAAGCCACAAAAAAGCCGTTTAAAAAGACCAGGAAAAGGGCGATTGCCACTAGCAGCAGCTGATAAGACATGTTATCCATGCCTATCTTTATACCATAATAAGCTGAGATACCAGATAATGCAGAAGCTGAGGTTTCAGGATTGTTCTAGTAGAGAAATTTTTAACCTTGCAGTTGGCCGGAATCTGGAATCATCCCGGCAAAAAAACAGACAGCCTTTAATCCCGCAGCCATGAATCCAGGTTTTGCCTGACAAATATATCGTCGTTAAGATCAGGATAATATTGAATGACCCTGCGGATTTCTTCCAACTGGCCATCTGAAAGGGTTTCTTCCGGGTTGAGGCACCAGATTCCATCAAGGAGACCCTGTTGTTTCAGCACCTGGTGAATGCCGGCAATGCAGCCCTTGAAATCATTGGCCGCGTCAAAAAAGGCGGCATTGGCGTCGGTTATCTGTTGTCCTCTGCTCAGCAGTTCGCTGGGGATGGTTTTGCCTGCCCCGGAGCAGTTTTGAATTTCTGACAGCAGATCGACGGCCTTCCTGGTCCAGACACTCCAATGTCCCAGCAGGCCCCCGCTTATCCGGATTTTTTTGATCCCCTCTTTGGAGGGGATCCGGTATTCGGTCAGCAGGTCTGCCACTATATTGTCGTCGTTTCCTGTATAGAGCGGTATTTCTTTTTCCCTGCCGGCATCGGCAACGGCCCTAACAACGTCCAGGGTCTTGTAACGGTTGAAGGGAGCAATTTTAATTCCGGCAATATTATCGATTTTCATAAATTCCCGCCAGAATGAGTAGGGAAGGTCACGCCCTCCCACCGAGGGCTGCAGGTAGAATCCAAAGATGGGCATGATGGCCGCAATCTTTCTGCAGTGATCAATCAGTTCATGTGTATCTGATTCAGCCAGGGCGGATAAACTGAGGAGAACGGCATGGTAGCCAAGTTTTTGGGCCAGGGCGGCCTCCCCTATGGCCTGGGCTGTTTCTCCGCAAACTCCGGATATCTTGATTATCCGGGACCCTGTTTTTTCACCGTAACTGTCTATTTCCCGGGAGGTGAGCGAAAGGACTGGCTCCAGGAGACGGAATTCCGGAGAACGGATTTCAAACTGGGTGGTGTGTACTGCAGCGGCAATCCCTCCGGCTCCCGCGTCCATGTAATACCTGATAAGGGCTTTCTGATGCCTTTCATCCAGAGAGCGGTCGGGGCGAAGGGCAAGCGGCATGGCGGGAATCACTGTTCCTTTTCTCAGGATTTCAAGGCATGGCGCGGGAATGTCGCTGATTTTCATTGATAAAGCATATCTCAAGCAGGCAGGGGAAATCGAATCTAATTATAAAGCCATCGCAGGTTTCTGTGCTTTTCTATCCAGTAACCCCAAATAACCAAGAGCCATAGAGATTGTCCGCAACAGGCGGCAAGAAAGGGGTGTTGCGGAGAGGATGCCAGTAACGCGGCAAGTGAAACTGCTACTAGAAGAACCATGATACTCCAGAAACCGCTTCTTCCCAGGCGATCGGATGGCCTTGGTGTAATAACAGTAGAGCCCTATCCCGATGGTGAAAATTGTGAGTTCAACCGCTAAAACGGCAGGGAGATATTCAGTTATACTGAAGCCTGCCCTGATGGTGACTCCCGGGACAAGTTTGAGATCGGGATGGAGAGTAACCAGGTCGAGCACCCAGTTGCTCGCGACTACCAGCGCGCAGATCCAGGCTTCCCTGGGACAGCGGCGCACCAGATAGTAGACACCGGCAAAAAGGAATGCCCAGAAAATCACAGCCAGCAGGCTTTGGTTATATGAGAAATTCGTAAGATGCAGCGCAGAGGTCTCAGCCGTGCCGGAGGATGTTTTGATTTTGGTCAAGCCAAGCAGCAGCAAAATCGGCCATAGCAGGTCGATGAAGAGAGCACCGGCCAGAAGTGTCCCCAGAGAGATTCGGGGTACCAGTGATTTGGCTCCCAAGGCTATGCCTACATGACCTAGAAACATTCCTGAGTCTACCTTTCCCGCACAATCGGCTTCAGAAATTATGTAAGATCTAATCCAATAAGTCTGTGATCAAGGCTACTTTTTTATATAAGTAGATGAATCTAATGGATTTTTTTGAATTCGTCAAGGGAAAAATGTACAGGTAGTGCTATTGTTTACCGGCGAATAAACCGCGAAGAATAATTTTTCAGAGTAAACCCGGGGAAATATTTTACCTGAAACATAAGATGGCCCTTCTGCCGGATTGATCAAGGGCCTCACTGAGCAATATGCATCTCTAATTGATCTATCAATAGAAGATGACAAAATACAGGACATAAAGCCATCCCAGAATTCCGTGAATAATTGCCCATAACACGGATTTCCAGGTTGTATAGGATATAACCATGGCCAGGCATGACCCAAAGCCTATGCCTCCGCCGAGAATTTTTCCTGAATTGTTTTTTTCCGCCATGTCTGCTCCTTTCGTTTATGTCAGTGCCGGGATTTTCAATGGTCTCCAGATCCGGAATATTCAAAGGATTCAGAATCTCAGGTGCCTGACTGAACTCCCGTTGTTTTTAATTTCCAGCAACGCGTCAATTCCTATTTTCACATGGGTCCTGACAAATTTTTCAGTCACCTCCCTGTCGCTTTCTTCGGTTTTTATTCCTGTCGAAATCATGGGCTGATCGGAAACCAGGAGCAGTACCCCGGTGGGGATCTGGTTGGCGAAGCCAACTGTGAAAATTGTGGCTGTTTCCATGTCAATGGCAATGGCCCGGGTCCTGTCCAGGTATTTTTTTAAACCTTCCATCATATTCCCAGACCCGCTTATTCGTAGTGTATACGACCCCGGTCCAGTAATCCTGCTGATTTTCACGGATAGCTGTAGAAACCGCTCTCTGCAGGCTGAAGGCCGGCAGGGCGGGTATCTCAGGCGGGAGGTAGTCATCAGAAGTTCCGTCGCTGCGGATAGCGGCAATTGGAAGGATGAAATCTCCCAGTTTGTTGGAACTTTTAAGTCCGCCGCATTTACCGAGAAAGAGGACGGCTTCAGGTTCAATGGCACTCAGCAGATCCATAATTGTGGCCGCGTTGGGGCTGCCCATCCCGAAATTTATTATAGTAATTCCAGACGAAGAGGCGTTGGGCATATTCCTGTCAACACCTGAAACTGGAACTCCAAACTGTTCGGCAAAAATTTCGACATATAGTTGAAAATTGGTAAGAAGAATATACTTGCCGAACTGGTCCAAAGATCGGTTTGTGTATCTGGGGAGCCAATTTTTAACAATTTCCTTTTTTGTTTTCATGATTGTTATTACCTCTTTCAGTCCTGTCTGTAAGCTATCAGGACAACCAGCAATAATCAATTCTAAAAATAAGACTGAAACCCCTTCAGTATTTTGATCTTTTCCGGTCCGCCTGAAAGTGATTGATACCGTTTTAACATATAAGAGATCTGTTCAATTCCGGGTTTTTCAGTGGTAGACTTCAGGAATGAAGCCGGTTCGGATTTTTCTATTGATATTTCCTTTTTTGTTACTGCCTTTTTTACTTTCATGCGGGACTCCTCCAGTTCAGTCAAAACCTAACATCGTGCTGATCCTCAGTGACGACCAGGGCTGGGGAGACCTCAGTTTAACCGGGAACAGCAACCTGAGCACTCCGAATATTGACCGGATGGCGGAGCGGGGAGTCTTTTTTGAAAGGTTCTATGTAAGTCCGGTTTGCTCCCCCACCAGGGCTGAATTATTGACAGGCAGGTACCACGTGAGAGGCGGAGTCTATTCCACATCGGCCGGCGGGGAAAGGCTGAATCTGGATGAGGCAACAATCGCCGATGCTTTTCGTAATGCCGGCTATAAAACCGCCGCTTTCGGGAAATGGCACAACGGGATGCAGTATCCCTACCACCCAAGCGGCCGGGGATTTGAGGAGTTTTACGGATTCTGTTCCGGACACTGGGGGAATTACTTCAGTCCGATGCTGGAGCATAACGGTGACTTGGTAAAAGGCGATGGTTTCATCATTGATGACTTGACGAATAAGGCCCTCGGTTTTATTGAGGAGAACAAGAATCATCCTTTTTTTGTGTATATTCCATACAACACGCCGCACTCCCCCATGCAGGTTCCCGACCGGTGGTGGAGGAAGTTTGCGAATACCGAACCGGGCAGGCGGCATCGTGACCCCGACAAGGAGAATATTCAGCACACCCGGGCTGCTCTGGCGATGTGTGAAAACATTGACTGGAATGTCGGGAGAGTGGTTGCAAAGATCAGTGAGCTGGGGCTGGAGAAGGACACTATTATTGTCTATTTTTCTGATAACGGGCCTAATGGCTGGCGTTGGAACGATGGAATGAAGGGAAGGAAAGGCTCTGTTGATGAAGGAGGTGTGAGGTCTCCATTGCTGATCCAGTGGCCGGGAACGGTTCAAGGAGGAAGAAGGATAGACAGGATTGCCTCGGTTATTGATCTGTTTCCCACCCTGGCGGAACTGGCCGGGATTGAACCGGGAACTGAGAAGCCATTTGACGGCTTGAGCCTGGGACCGCTGATCATGGATTCTAAAAGTGAATGGCCGGACAGGCTGCTGTTCAATCATTGGGGGAACCGGACCAGCGTCAGGAGCCGGCTTTACAGGCTGGATGAGGAGGGCTGCCTTTTTGATATGGAAGAGGATCCCGGCCAGACTACGGATATCTCCTCTGAGTACTCTGAAATCACCGGCATGATGGAGGATGCGAAAAAAGAGTGGGAAGCCGAGGTGTTATCCGAACTGCCCGGGGAGGACACCAGGCCTTTCACCATAGGGCATCCCGAGTTCGCCTTCACCCAGATCCCGGCCAGGGACGGGAAATCCTCAGGCAATATTAAGAGGTCCAACCGGTTTCCCAATTGTTCTTTTTTCACCAACTGGACAAGCACAGAGGACAGGATTACCTGGGATGCCGAAGTCCTGGCATCTGGTGATTTTGAAGCAGTCGTCTACTACACCTGTCCTGAAAAGGACTTAGGGGCATCATTTGAGCTGAGTTTCGGTGAGAATCGGATCGCGGGCAGGATAACCGAGGCCCATGATCCCCCCTTAACCGGAATGGAAAATGACCGGGATGAGAGGATTGAATCCTATGTCAAGGAATTTAAGCCATTGAACCTGGGTACGATCCGCCTGGAAAAGGGAAAAGGGCGACTGGAATTGAAGGCCCTGGATATTCCCGGGTCCCAGGTCATGGATTTCAGGCTGTTGATGCTGAAGAGGATTGATCCGGCTGTTAAAAAGTGAGTATTTTGTCGCTGTCGATCACCCATTGGGCCAGTTCCGGCATAGCGGATTTTTCGGCCCCATCGAAATAGGGGTGGTTTTTGTAAATACCGCAGCGGGCCATACAGGTTCCGCATACCTTCACCGGGACCCCCCTGGCAATCAGTTCTTTGAGCATGTTCGACAGGTCCTGGTCATATCCCTCCGGAGGTTTGCAGATATCGCGAGCCATATCAACGGAATCATTCATCAGGAAGATACGCACTTCCTGGTCCCCTTCCTGCAGTGTCTCTGCCAGGCGAAGTCCGTTCCAGGTTACGTCGGTATTATCATAAGGTTCTCGATTGAAGATTATTAATATTTTCATTTTTTTCCGATTTATTTTATAAAAGATGCCTCAGTCTTCACTGGTTCTGGGACAGCAGGTTTTGACATCATCTGGTATTGAACAGGGTTTCCCGTAAACAGCATCGACACAAATCCATTCTGTGCGCCCCCTGGCCAGGACCACACCATCCGATTTTCGTACGAAGCTTGAACCGCGAACCGCCCTTACCCGGCGGAAGGATTCCACCCAGGTTGACGCAATCACCAGATCTCCGGCGAATGCCGGGGAGAGGTATTCAATGTTGTGTGACCTGACAACCCATATGCGGTTGGCATCCTTCATGGCCTGGGTTGCGCCCCTGGCATTGGAATGTTTTTCAGCAATATCCTGAATCCACTGCACATAAATCACATTATTTACGTGCCGGTTCTGGTCGGTTTCTTCTTCTGATACCGTAAATTCAATGGTGAAAACGGATTCGTTGTCAGGTTGTGCATTCATAACCGGTAATTGTGTTATGCGGCCGGGGAAAGTTCAAGTCCCGGCATTACTACCCTGCAGCTGCCTGGAAAGCCATGCCTATACAGAGCACTATTTATTAAGGACGATCAGGAGATTGTAACTGAAGCGAAGGTGCGGCGGATTCCTTTTGAATAGTTTACATCCGGATAGCCCATTATGACAAAAAGGCCTTCCCTGCTTTTGTGTTTGATTCCCTGCTTCTCCCTGAATTTTGCGGCGGACCGGCCGGACTGGATCATGGGGTGAATAGCTCCCAGCATGCAGGTGCCAAGGCCGAGGGATTCAGCAGCAAGCATGGCATAGGTGGCCGCAATTATCGGATCGGCGGGATCGCAGTAAGGAGATCCGTAGAAATACAGGGCTGCCGGGGCATCATAGGTGACCAAGTCTTCTCCTTGTTTGATCTTTTCAGTGTATTTATGGACCAACGGCCTGGCGAAGTTTTTCAACAGTTCAGTATTGGCTTTGCCCAGCACAGGACGGATCAAGGCCAGGAACCAACCTGAAAAAAACCATTTTATGCCTTCCAGGTAAGCGCAGAAATCTTCGGTAAATTTCCGCACCGACTGTTTTGAATCCAGGACCAGCACATTAACATCAGAAGGCGGAAGACCCATCGGCGCGGTACGGGCGGCATCCAGGATTTTCTCAATCAGGTCCGCTTCAACCGGGGTATCCTGGAACTCGCGAATACTCCTTCTTTTATCCAGCAGGCCGCGCAGAGAATCATATGAAGCAGCGCTTGCTTTTGCGGGAATATTGAACAGGTCGTCCCGGGAAAGAGTTCTTCCGTTGATTTTAATCGCGCCGGTGGGGCAGATAGCCATGCAGTGACCGCAGGCGATGCAGCCGAAAATCGGATTTCCGGATTTGCGGGCTTTCCCGTTCTTGAGAACCAGGCTGAAGTCCTTGCAGACTTCAACACATTGACCGCAGCCCCGGCATATATCGGCATTGATAAAGATTTCAGCGGCTTCATTTGTTCGTGAAGTCGGAATCGCCATTTAACCTCCTCAAGGCTCCAGAAGCAGCTGAAGGCTCAGCTGTCCTGAAGCGAACAACCATTTTTTAAAACAGCGCAGTCTACACTGAAAGATTGGCCTTTTTTTTATTATGGTTTTAATAACCTCTCGAGGATCAAGATCGCGAACAGCCGCTTCATACTTCAGAAAGTGCTGGAAGCGGACCGGATCAAAATGCTCCCCAGTCCTGTTTTCCGGGAATGTAATAGCTGGGGCAGATGAAGCGAAAGATATGGGCGATCTTTTTTGCTTTCCTGGTTTGTTCCTCGCTTTCAGCCCTCATCCGCGCCAGGTCTCCGCCGAACACATCCTGGAAATATTTGCCGGCCGCGGCCGTGCGTTCCTCTTCCGATTCAAACTGCCTGCGGATTCTGCCCAGTTCGCCATCATCAAGCCAGACACCTCCGCACCTGGGGCATTCGTCAACGGTTACAGATCTTTTCACGCTGAAAAAATGCCTGAGCATGGGCTGGTTTTCGCACTTTGGACATTTGCGCTGGGTTGTCTGGTCTACCTTTATGCTTTCATCAATATTGATGTCCAGCAGTTTTTCAGCGTCATATTCATCTGGTTCATCTATTTTCATTAATTCGAAATTGTCAAACCAGATGCCTCCGCAGCCGTTCTGGCAGACATCAAGCCGGATTTCTTCCACGGTCATCTCTGTAAGGGTATTGTTACAAGCCGGACAGTTCATATGTTCCTCCTGTCTATATCGTTTATTTTTAAGTGTGAGTACCAGTCAGCCGCAGGGTAAATATATCTGCTGTTCAGGTCTGGAGTTCAAGTTCTCCTTTAAAATACGTAAGGGCTTTCCCGCCTATTTTTACCCGTGCGCCGGCATCCTGGCAGAACAGCTCTCCTCCTCGTTTTGAAAGCTGGTTTGCCTTGAGGCTGCTTTTATTAAGGCGTCCCGCCCAGTAGGGGATCAGGGTCGAGTGGGCTGATCCGGTCACGGGGTCCTCATTGACTCCGGCCCTGGGGGCAAAGAAACGGGAGACAAAATCCACGCTCTCACCCGGGGCGGACACTATAACGCCGAGGCTGTCCCAATTTTTCATGCTTTCAAACTCGGGGGCCATGTCCCTGACATCGCTTTCATTGTTAAAGATAAAAAGGTAGTCGCGGGCTTTCCAGACTTCAGTAGGCTTTTTGCCGAAGGCCCGGGCCGGACCGAGAGGGGCCGAGCATTTCACCGGGGGCCGGGAAGGGAAATCCAGCACCAGGGTGGAATCCATACGATCCACTGAAACCATGCCGCTTTTAGTCTCAAAGTTTATCGTGGCCTGGTCCAGTCCGACTTCCCTGAATAGAACATGCGCGGCTGCCAGGGTGGCATGCCCGCAGAGATCCACCTCTATAGCGGGCGTGAACCAGCGGAGGCCGAAACCCTGTTCTGTGGGGACAACAAAAGCAGTCTCAGACAGGTTGTTCTCAAAGGCGATTTTCTGCATTACCTGTTCAGGAAGCCATCCTGAATCCAGCAGGCATACTCCCGCTGGATTACCCCTGAAAAGTCTTTCGGTAAAGGCATCAACATGGTAATAGGGAAGCTTCATCTTTCTATCTCCCTTTTGTTGTAGTTCATCATAATGCTTTCCGCTGACTATCCTGATTTAACCGGGCCGTAAGCATCCGGTTAAGAATTTATTATAGCAACCGTTAAAAGTGATCAGGACAGCTTTTAATTCCAGCCTTTTTGAGTTGTCTGCCACGTATTCTCCAGCCGTGCCGGCATTACTGGACGGAATGGGAAAAACGCTGAAAAAGGCGGGATTGAAACGCGGATTATGGGGTGAGAATCCAGGATGGGGAAATACTCAGGATCTCACGCGGTGACATGTTGTGATTCCGCAAACGGAGTCAGACGCTCGGAAAGCATTCCCAAAGGGGGATCAGAATTGCCCATCCCTGGTCTGGAAATGAGTTGGCTTGTTCAGGGAGGGGCCGCCGTTTTTAATCCATTCGGCAGTCCAGACTATCATCTGTTCAACAGAAACCGAGGGCTTGCCGAATAGACTGGCCGCCCGGGAAGAATCGCTTAACAGGGCGGAAGGGCTTTCCTTGCCGGAAATTGTGACCTCCAGGGAGAACAGCCTGGCAAATTCTTCGGCCAGTTTCCTGACTGAAAGGGTTTCCAGGCCGGTTATATTTAAAATTTCAGGAGGAGAAGAACAGTGGTCCAGGCAGAGCAGGGACTGGTTTATGGCGTCACCCTGCCAGATGATGTTGACATAACCCATGGTCACATCCACAGGCTGCCCTCCGTACACAGTTTCAGCTATGTCCCGCAGCACTCCGTAGCGCAGATCAATTGCGTAATTCAGCCTCAGCAGGCATACCGGGGTCCGGTTTGCCCGGCTGTAGTATTCAAATATCCGTTCCCTGGCCAGGGTAGACTGGGAGTATTCTCCAATCGGGCCGGGCTGGTCGGTTTCCCTGCTTCCGCCTGAGGTAACAGGAACCAGGTCATAAACACATCCGGTGGAATAGACTACTATCCGGCTGTTTTTAAAGCGGGAGGCAACATGGGAGGGTACTATTGTATTAACCGCCCAGGTTTTTTCCATGGCACTTGAAGTGCCGAATTTTCTCCCGGCCATGAAAATGATATTGGGTACATCCGGAAGATTCGCCACAGCTTCCCGGTCGAGAAGGTCGCACTGAATTGTCTGGACTCCAAACAAATCCAGCCTCTCCCGGGCCGCGGGATTGGAAAAACGGGAGACACCGATCACCCGCTTACTCACCCCCGCCAGGCGGATGGCCTTGAGGGCCGCCATGCCCAGGGTGATTCCCATTTTCCCGGCAATACCCAGGATCATCAGGTCTCCATCCAGTTTTCCCATCATTTCAACAAGAGATGGGTAAGGTGTGGACAGGGCCTCTTCCAGCTGTATTTCACTTGTTTTTCTGTTCAAATCGATTTTATCTCCCAGACGATCATTTTATACTACCAGGTCTTGATAATCACCAGGCTTCACCGTTACCGTAGCGAAAATCATCCTGTGAATCTATTGACACAGGCTCTAAAATGTAACAGATATATCTTTTTATTCGTATTGGGTGATAACGTTTTAGAGAGAATAAATCAGCGCGCCGGGAATTTTTTTTGGCGGTCTCTGATAAACTCAGGTTAGTAAATAGTCTATTCACTGACAGGCTGAAGCATTGTATTGTTTAACTGAAAGGACGATTTGGACACATCAGAGTTAATTGTATTTGGAACCCTGATACTTGCCCTGGTTCTTTTCATCTGGGGCAAATGGCGCTATGACATAGTAGCCTTGATAGCCCTCCTTGTTGTCACTGTATCCGGCATTGTGCCCGGGCGCGAGGCCTTCGCGGGCTTCGGCCACCCGGCGGTTGTAACAGTGGCGGCAGTATTGATAATCAGCCGGGGGCTTATGAACTCCGGAGTGATCGATGTCATTACAAAGCGTCTTTTCCGGATTGGAGACAATACCTTTTACCAGATTGCCGCGCTCACTATATCGGTGACGGTCCTTTCAGCCTTTATGAACAATGTCGGAGCCCTGGCCATAATGCTTCCGGTGGCAGTCCAGATCGCCCGCAGGCATGGCAGTTCTCCTTCGATTTTATTAATGCCCCTGGCTTTCGGTTCCCTGCTGGGAGGATTAACAACAATCATTGGAACTCCCCCTAACATAATCATTGCTCTTTCCCGCAGCGAACATGGAGGGGAACCCTTCCGCATGTTCGACTATACCCCGGTAGGGGCGGCGGTGGCCCTGGCTGGCGTGATATTCATAACCCTGGTTGGTTGGAAGCTGATTCCGGTACGGAAAGGCAGAGCCTCCCAGGAGGAAATGTTTCATATGCGGGAGTATATTACCGAGGTGAGGATCAGCAGGAATTCTTCCATTGCCGGAACCACGATCAGGGATCTCGGCAGGTTTGAAGATGTTGAGATTTACATTATCGGAATTGTCAGGGGGAAGAGAAGGATACTGCTTCCTGCTTCCAACGAAGTCCTGCAGGAAGGTGATATCCTGGTTATTGAGGCTGATTCAGAGGATCTCAAAGCCTTTGTCAGCGCCGCCAACCTGGAGCTGGCCGGGGATAAGGAGCTGGAGAAGGACATTCTCGGGTCAGAAGATATGGTGCTGACCGAGGCGATAGTGATGCTTGATTCCCAGCTTGTGGGCCGGACGGCCTTCGGCCTTAATTTAAGGAGAAGGTTTGGACTGAATCTGCTGGCCGTCGCCCGCAAGGGATCCCGGCTGAAAAAGAGGATTGCTTCAATACGCTTCAGGCCGGGTGATGTTCTCCTGCTGAACGGACCGGTTATCAACATGAACGATGCTATCCGGGAAATCGGATGTGTTCCCCTGGCCCAGAGGGACCTGAGAATCGGTCAACCCAGAAAATTAGTTCAAAGCCTATTAGTTTTTATGACATCAGTTATCCTGGCCGCGATGGGAGTACTCCCGATCCAGGTGGCACTGGTATCAGCTGCCGTGGTTATGGTTTTGATGAACCTTATTTCCATAAAGGAAGTTTACAAACAGGTGGACTGGTCCGTTATTGTTCTTCTCGGAGCCATGATGCCGCTGGGACATGCCCTGGAGACCAGCGGCGGTGCCGACCGGGTAGCCCATTATCTCTTTGAGATTTCAGGACAGATGTCGCCGGCGGCGGCCCTTGCCATTCTGCTGGTGGGAACAATGCTGCTTTCCAATATAATTAACAATGCCGCGGCCGCGGTGCTGATGGCTCCCATAGCAATAAGGCTTGCTGAAACCCTTTCTGTGTCAAGTGATCCTTTTTTGATGGGGGTTGCCCTTGGAGCCTCCTGCGCGTTTTTAACCCCTATAGGGCACCAGTCCAACACCCTGGTTATGGGTCCCGGCGGATACCGGTTCGGAGACTACTGGCGTCTGGGCCTTCCCCTGCAGATAATCGTTGTCATCGTAGGGGTTCCGATGATCTGCATCTTCTGGCCGTTTTAGGGGCTTCAGCGGCATCCAGCTGAACAGTTATATCAACCGGATATTCACAAGGAGTCCTTCTTGAATCAAGCCGGTTAATCCCCTTTTCTCAACGAGTCCGCAATCACCCCGGATGTATAACCCACCGCCGCAGCCGGTTGGTGAAAAACCTGGTCAAATCCGGACAAGTATCGGCCAAATGAAAAAGGGCCTGCTTCCCGTTTTTATCAGAAGGAAAGCAGGCCCTGTGCAAGGATTCCTTTCAGCTCATTGTGAGCTCAGTCTACCTATTCCACATCATCTTCAGGAGGTGTGGGAAAAGGAACAACTGCAGGGAGAATTTCCAGTATCTTGTAGGCTTTAACTACCGGCTGGAGACTGGCTGCCTTTACTACAGCCCGGGACCTGTGCTGCTGCTCATCGTCGAGGAGCTCCATAAGTGATTCGCGCGTTCCGGCCCTGATGTCGCGTATCACATGTCCTGTTGCATGGATCTCTTCGGTGTAGGCTCCAACCTCTTCCAGGGTATAGGAACCTGAATCAAGAAGTTCATCCAGTTCCCGCGCCAGCACTTTCCTCTCTTCTTCAAGGGACTTGATGGCTGCATGGTTTTCCTGCAGAATAGAAACGAAGTCGGCCTGTTGATCTTCTGTCAGGTTGAGAAACTTGCTTATGACTTCAACTGCTCGCCCGTAGTCTCCTTGGTCTGGGGTCTGGGCGAGCAGGTTTCCTGTACCTGTAAACGCCAGCAGGTATGTCATCACTAAAATCGGCAATGTTTTGTTTTTCATTTTGATGGTCCTTTCTTTATTTAAACAATTGATTTTGGATTCATTTAAGGGAGCTGTCTCTGCCGGGGTGCTGGATTCGCTTTGGGATTGCTGAGCCTTGTTCTACGGGCTTCCTTTAATCGCAAAGCTCGTAATTTAGCCAGTTGTTCCTCATTGAGGGTGTTTTTGATCCGGACCGCCAGCAGCAGTTGCTTGCGTTTTATTTCCTTTTCGAGATCAAGAACTGCGTCCAGCTGCGCCAGGATGATTTCTTCCCGGTTATCTTTACCCTTTATCATTTCCGACAGCTTTGCAATTTCATCCTGGAGTTTCCATTTGGCAGAGGTGTATTCCGACTGAGTCCGGTTGATTTCCTGGACTATGAAATCGCGCTGGTTTTCGGTCAGCTGGAGCTCTTGCTGGTTGCGGCGCAGGAAATCAGGTGAAACCAGATACCGGCGAAGGGACTGTTCAGCGGTAGCCTGGGGGAAAGCCCAGGCCGCAAATCCCATTAGAATTAAAATACTGATAATTAACTTTTTCATTGTTTTTCCCCTAGATATATTTTTAATTTTGGTTATCAAACCTGCGGAACATGCTGTTAATTTTCCATGAATTCATCATCCTGGATCTCCCAGAGAGAGGCTTCAATTTCAGGTATTTCAGACATGGTTGGATCATCATTGAAGGTGAGCAGGAAGTCAGTGGGAGATTCCCAGTCGGCAAATTCGGCGGAAATTGATATCGAATCCGGTTCCTGCAGGGAGCTGAAAATTACCGGGACAGCAAAAACTGCCAGTAAAAGGATGATTACTGCCGGCCGAGTAAGCAATCCATACCAGGTCAGGGCGTGAGACGGCTCGTTATCCTTGCCCCGCAGGATTTCCCGAAAAGATGGTGTGCTCTGCTCATCTTCAGTTCTGAGCTGCGCAAAGATTCGTTTTATATCCCGGTCATTTTTATTATTCATTGTCCCCCCCGGCTTTCCGCATTTCATCCTTCAAAAGGCTTTTACCCCTGGCATAGTGGGTCCTGGCTGATCCAACAGAAATGCCCATCACTGAGGCCGCTTCCTCCAGAGTCAGGTCGTGATAAAACACAAGCTGCATAACCTGTCTCTGCCGGCGGGAAAGCCGGCCGAGTAATCCAAGGATCCTTGTCCGGGTTTCACTTTCATGAATCCTTTCCTCAATCCTCTTTGTTTCCGCTTGAGGCCTGAATATCAAAGCCTGCACTTTTTTCACCCGGAGATTGAGCTGGAAACGCCTCCTCCTGGAATTGTTTTTTACTATTGAAAACAGCCAGGTTTTGAAACTCGATTCACCCTTGAAAGCCTGGAAACCCTTTTCGAGAATCTGGACATAGGAGGAGTGCAGCACTTCCTCGGCTTCCTCCCGGTCGCCGTTACAGCAGAAAAGAGCCCATCCAAATGCTGACGTGTGATTCATTTCCATCATCTCCCTGAGGCTTTCATCGTTCATCTAGCTGATTTCCTTGTGATTACGTTTAATTAGTGACTTGAAGCCTAAGTTTATATGACATGGAACTGAAAAAAATTCGGATGCCTAAATCAGTTCCAATCAGCCCGTGGGGGCTGAAGCGGCCTGCCGAGTTAAACCAGCCCGGGCAGGTATGCTTTCGTTCCTGTAAGGGTGTATATTCGGGAAGACGCCCCGGGCTTCGGCGGCCGGTGCTGAAAACGTTTACATTGAACAGTTCCCCTGATACCATTTTCCAGTCATCATTTCCCCGATATTGTCAGGATCCGGATAGAGATTGCCGGGTGCTGGTGATATGTGAAAGTTTTATAAACCGGCATGGTAGGCTGGCTTTCCTCGAAGTCTGATTACATGGAAGAAAAATTTAAAGCTGTAAGAAAAGGAATTTTTTCGATCCTTTTCTGGTCGGTTATTTCCGCAGCCTTTATTGGGCCGGGCACCGTGACAACCGCGGCCAAAGCCGGGGCGAGTTATGGATTTTCCCTCCTGTGGGCTTTGCTGTTTTCAACTTTGACCTGTCTCCTGCTCCAGGAAGCCGCCGCCAGGGTGGCGATAGTCTCGGGTATGAATATCGGACAGGCCCTGTTAAAAGGTGCTTTATCCACAAACAGGCGACTTGGAATTATTGTCCTGGTCGCCGGGGCGATCATCCTGGGTTCAGCGGCTTATGAAGCCGGAAATATCCTGGGTGCCGTTTCGGGCCTGCGGCTCCTGCTCCCCTGGCCCTCCTGGATATTCACTTTGATCATCGGAGCCGTGGCCTTTTCAGCCCTCTATTTTTCAAAAACTGAGACCCTGGCCAGGGTCCTGGGATTCATGGTAGTAATCATGGGATTTTCCTTCATCACGACTGCCCTGATGATCAGGCCGGATTTTTCAGCGGTGACAGCAGGCCTGGTATTCCCCCGCATCCCCGACGGCGCCGGTGCCGGCATGTTGATCCTGGGGCTGATCGGGACAACAGTAGTGCCCTACAATCTTTTTCTGGGATCCGGAATAGCCCGGAAAGCCGAGGGCGTTAAAATGATGCGTTTCGGGCTGGGCATTTCAATTTTACTTGGAGGGATGATTTCCATGGCAGTCCTGGTTGTGGGATCTTCAGTAAGCGGGGAGTTTTCCTTTGCCGCCCTTTCCGGAACCCTGGCGGCTGACCTGGGTCCGGCCAGTTCACTCATATTTGCCATAGGCTTAACCGCGGCCGGCCTTTCTTCAGCAATTACGGCACCCCTCGCTGCCGCTATCACTGCCTGGAGCGTGAGCGGAGACAGTTTATTCTGGAGAAAAGGAGGAAGGGGCTTCATGACTGTATGGGCTGGCGTGCTTGTAACAGGAATAGTCTTTGGTATTACCGGAGTCAAGCCGGTTCCCGTAATAATCCTGGCCCAGGCTTTTAATGGATTGATCCTTCCCTTTGTCGCCACTGTTCTTCTTTTTGTTGTAAATCATCCCCAAATAATGAAAAGAAAGTATATGAACAGCAAAATCCAGAATTCATTGATGGGACTTGTCGTTTTTATCACGGTAATCCTGGGAGCCGGCAGCCTTGCGGGGGTCTTGGTTAATTTGACCGGCATTGAGCCTTTGACCGGCCGGCAGATCTTTTTGTTCTCCCTGGCGGTTGCCTGTATCATTACCTTTTTTGTATTCAATAAAATCAAGCACATAAGGAATGAATAGACGGGCTTGTCCCCAGCCATTGTAAGATAAATATGTGGAAATTCAGCATTGACACGGGTGGAACATTTACCGACTGCATCGCCGTTGACCCGGAGGGAAGCGAGAAAACGTTAAAGGTCCTTAGCTCCGGAATCCTGCCCTGCGGAATTGTATCCCGACTCAAGCCGTATGAAGTTGCCGTTGACGCGAAATGGCATCTTGATAATCCGTTACTGGAAGGCTTTTCGGCCATTTTTCCCGGCAGAGGGGAAACAGGGCCTTTCAAGGTGAGGGAGTATTTGCCTGGGAGGAAAGTGCTTATTTTTGACCGGGAGCTGCCTGCGGATTTGGGCGACCGTTTTTACTTGAGCAGTGGTGAAGAAGCTCCTGTCCTGTGCATGCGGCTGCTGACGAAAACTCCGGTCGGCAAATCCCTGCCTCCCCTGGAATTCAGGATTGGTACAACCAGGGGGACCAACGCCCTTCTCGAGAGAAAAGGAAACGGTTTTCTGCTTCTTGTAACTGAAGGGTTTGCTGACATTTTATTGATTGATGATCAGACCCGCCCTGATATTTTTGCCAAAAATGTGATTAAACCTTCGCCCCTTTACACCGAAGTGATTGAGGTCTCCGGAAGGATTAATGTCACAGGCGAGGAGCTGGTGTCCCCGGACCTGGATAAGCTTTCGGGTGAACTTGCCCGGGCCCGGGAAAAAGGTTTAAGCTCCGCCGGGGTCTGTTTGCTGAATTCATGGAAAAATCCTGAGCACGAGCGGCAGGTGAGCGCCCTGTTGAAACATCATGGATTTGAGACTGTATCGGCTTCATCGGAGCTGTCCCCTAATATTAAATACCTCGCCAGGACCAAAACTACCGCTGTAAACACCTATCTTCAGCCGGTTATAAACAGGTTTATCGAGGACATATCCTCTCAAACCGGAGGGTGTCCGTTCAGGATCATGACCAGTTCCGGAGGTCTTAAGCCTGATGAAGGATTCCAGGCCAGGGAGAGCCTCTTGAGCGGACCGGCCGGAGGAGTTGTGGGAGTGGCGGAAACTGCCTCCCGGCTGGGGATGGACAGGGTTATATCTTTTGATATGGGAGGGACCAGTACTGATGTCTCCAGGTATGACAATGGATATGACTATAGTTTCGAGCTGCAGATTGCCGGGCTCAAGATAAATACCCCTGCCGTTGCCATCGAAACTGTAGCTGCCGGTGGAGGATCAGTTTGCCGCTTTGATGGATTCAGGTTGGTGGTGGGGCCTGAGAGCGCCGGCGCGGATCCGGGCCCGGCCTGCTACGGAAGAGGAGGTCCCCTGACGGTAACGGACATCAACCTGCTGGCCGGGAGATTGGACCCCGCCCTGGTTCCGATCCCGGTTTATCGTGAAGCCGCCCTGGCCTCCGCCCGGGAACTGATGTCTGAAGTATCTAAAACAACGGGCAGGGATTTCACCCTGGAACTTTTGATTGAGGGATTTTTAACCATCGCCGATGAAATAATGGCCGGGGCAATTAAAAAGATATCTACAAGCAAGGGCTTTGATCCTTCTGCCTACACACTTGTCGCCTTTGGTGGAGCGGGGGGCATGCACTCCTGCGGTGTGGCTGAGAAATTAAACATCAAATCAATTATTGTTCCTCCCAAAGCCGGGTTACTGAGCGCCGAGGGTATTAAAAACGCCCAGCCTGAATTCATGGGAGAGAAGGAGATCCTGCGGAAGCTTGATGATGTGGCCGAAAACCTTGAAGAGCTCTTTGAAAGGCTGGAGCTGGAATGCCGGGAGCAACTGGCTGGACAGGCAGTCCCCCCGGAGGAAATAGAATGTATCTGGCGCCGAATTTACATCAGGTTTTCAGGGCAGGAATCTTCATTGTTTGTTGACCACGGAAACCGGGGAGAGATCGAGGATGCTTTTCGGAAGGAGTACACCAGGGTCTATGGGCACTGGAATGAATCGGGGACACCTGAAATCCAGACAATCAGGATTCTGGTAAGAAGGAAACCCGAAGAAAAGGTATCCCCGGGGATACCGGCTGCTGAGTTTTCGCCGGAAATCGATTATTATCTTCAATCCGATATGGCGGGGGCAGACCGCGGGAAACCGGTTTTCCTCAGGAGCAACCTGCAGCCGGGTGCGTTAATTAAGGGCCCCTGCCTGATTCCGGGCCAGAACAGCACCCTGTTTGTTGAGAAGGAGTGGGCAGCCCGGGTTGATGAAAGCAGAAACATTATTGTGACCTTCGAAGGCAGCGAACAGGAATCCCGTGATGCTTCTTCTGAAGATGCCATAGGACTCGAGTTGTTCAGCCGCCGTTTCATGAGCATTGCCGAGAATATGGGGGCAATGCTGCAGCGAACCGCTTTTTCCGTCAACGTGAAAGAAAGGCTTGATTTTTCCTGCGCTCTTGTCGATCCCCAGGGTTACCTGGTTGCCAATGCTCCCCACATACCTGTTCATTTGGGAAGCCTGGGAATATGTGTCAGGGAGGTGATGAAGGTTGTTGATTTCAGGCCCGGGGACACGGTGATAACCAACCATCCGGGATTTGGAGGGTCCCACCTGCCGGATATCAGCCTGATAACTCCAGTTTTCACAGAAACCGGGGACTGTCTTGGTTTCGTTGTTAACCGGGCGCATCATGCTGAAATCGGAGGCATCAACCCGGGATCAATGCCTCCCGACGCCAAAAACCTTGAGGAAGAGGGCGTTGTAATCTATCCGTTTAAACTGGTATCAGGCGGCCGGGCGGACTGGGACAGGCTGAGGAGTGTTTTGACCCAGGCCCGTTATCCAAGCCGCCTGGTTGAGGTGAATATTACGGATATAAATGCCGCGGTTGCCGCCAATATGCAGGGGAAAAGGGAACTGCTGCAGATGGCCGAGTCGCACGGACCGGAAACAGTGCGGCTTTACATGGCGGGGATCAGGAACTATACCCGAAGGAGAATGACAAGAAAACTGGGGGAACTCCCCCCGGGACATTTCCAGGCAGTGGAATTGCTCGATGATGGATGGCCCCTTAAGGTAAACATCAGCCATATTGATGAGGGGCTGCGTATTGATTTTTCCGGCTCCGGGCCGGTCCATCCCGGTAACCTCAATGGGACCCGGGCCATTGTCGAGTCGGTGGTCATGTATGTGTTAAGGCTTTTCCTGGAAGAAGACCTGCCCCTGAATGACGGCTTGCTGGATCCGGTTGAAATAGTTGTTCCCGATGGAATCCTGTCTCCGGCTTTCTATGATTCTCCGGATAAATGTCCGGCGGTTACAGGAGGGAATGTCGAACTGAGCCAACGCCTTACCGATACCCTGATCAAGGCTTTCCGAATCATGGCCTGCAGCCAGGGGACCATGAATAACCTGGTTTTCGGCAGTGAAGCCTTCAGTTATTACGAAACCATATGCGGAGGCTGCGGGGCCGGCGACGGATTTAACGGGGCAGACGCGGTGCATCACCATATGACCAATACCAGGATTACTGATCCTGAAATCCTGGAGCTGAGGTTTCCGGTAAGACTTAAGGCTTTCAGGGTCCGTAAGGATTCCGGGGGACAGGGACGATACCGGGGCGGATGCGGCGTGATCAGGGAGCTTGAATTTCTTGAGCCGGTTACCGTGTCACTTCTTTCCCAGCATCGGGTCGAGAATCCCTTTGGAATGAACGGAGGGGGTCCTGGGAAACCGGGAAAGCAGTACCGTATACGGAAGGATGGTTCAACCGAAGAGCTTCCCGGAGCGGGAACATTCACCTTCGAATCCGGCGAGAGAATCGTGATCGAAACCCCTGGCGGCGGCGGATGGGGAGTCAAGAAGTAAGGGTGATTTGAGATGACAGATGTTCGAAGTGTGGTTGTTCCAGGGTGGAACTGATCATGCAGGATAGAAAGTCGGGGTAGCGGCTGGAGCGGCCCGCTCCAGTAGTTCCGAACTTCATCCCGGAGGCTTCCCGCCGGGAGCTCCATAAGAGCGACCACTAAGAAAACAGGCTGAGAATCCCAAGCAACCCGGTGTAAGAAATAACCAGGGAAAAAGCCAGAGCCGACACCAGCGCGGTATTCATCTTCCAGCCGGCGGAGTGAACTCCCAGAAGATCCTTTCGATTTATCAGGAGGATTATCCCCAGGACAACCAGGGGCAGAACGAATACATTGGCAACCTGGGTGGCTATCTGGGCGGCTATGGGATTGGCTCCCAGGATCGGAACGGCCAGGCCTACAAGACAGGCAGCGGCCGTCAGCAGCTTGAAGGTTCCTGAAGTTGTATCCATTCTTCCCTGCCTGTAGTCCCCGACAAGGAGAGGCAGGACCATCAGGATGGGAAAGACCGAAGAGAGCCCTGCGCTCATGGCGCCAACCATGAACAGGGCAACCGCGAATTTTCCGGCGATCGGCTCCAGGGCGTAAACCATATCCAGTACCTGGGTGACGCTCCTGCCTTCGTGGAAAAGGGCTCCGGTTGCCGCGGCCATGATTGAAGCGCTGATGATGAACATCAGTGTCGCCGATACCGCGGCGTCCCGGGACTGGGCCCTGAGGCTGTCTCTTCTCCAGCCCTTTTCCTTGACTATGAGGGGACGTACCATGAAAGTCGGGGCCGCCATGGTGGTTCCGACAAAGGCCGCCACCATCAGTTGTCCCCCTACCGGGATTGAAGGGATCAAACCTCCTGTTATCTCGGAAGTCTCCGGAAGCACGATAAACATGGACAACAGAAACGACCCGGCCATAATCGAAACAAAGAAGATCAGGATTTTTTCGAAGAAAGAGTACCGGCCCACCAGGAGCAGGGAGTAGAGAATTAAAATGAGGGCAATCGCGATCCCCAGGATTATGCCGTATTCCTTTCCGGCCAGGGAGGGGATGAATAACCGTAAGGTTTCAAAGAGGGCGCTGCTTGTCAGTCCCAGGATTCCGGAAAGACAGCTCCACTGTCCTGCTGCCACTCCAACTATTACAAGGATTGCCAGCAGCTTTCCCCGTTTCAGCAATTTCCTGAACCCGTATACCGCGGTATAACCGGTGACTGCGGCAAACCTTCCGTAAGCTTCCATCAGGATCCAGGAAAAGAAAACACTGATGACGAGAACCCAGAGAAGCTGCATTCCGTAGAGGCTGCCCGCCTTGATCATCGCGGTGACGCTTCCGGTGCCGATCGTGTACCCGATGCAGAATATTCCGGGTCCCACGGAAAGGATTATTTTTGAGATTCTGGAAGATAAGGGTAATGGATTTTTTTGATTCATTGCAGTCACCGGATTAAATGTTCCTGCTAGGATAAATCATCCAGGAGAGAAAACACACCGGAAGCGGTAAGATATTGAAGTTTGTTTTCTCCTGTCTTGGTATTTATTATGGATTTTGAACCCTGGCATTAATGAAGGAACTATCGGGACGAAAGCAATGACAATACGAACCGCTCGAAAAGAGGATTTGCCCGGCCTTGTTGAAATATACAACCAGGCTGTTGCTGCCGGACAGAAAACAGCAGATACAATTCCTGTTACTGTTGAGGGAAGAAGAACCTGGTTTGAAGCGCATCCTCCTGAAAAATATCCTGTCCTGGTTTATGAGGATGGAGATTCAATTCTCGGATACCTGGAAATCAGTGCCTACCGCCCGGGACGCATGGCTGTTCAGCACACGGCGGAAGCCAGCGTCTACATCCATTTCTCCCATCACCGCAAGGGAATCGCCTCTGCCCTTGTGAGGTACGCAGTCGGATTCTGTCCCGCCCTGCGTATTAAAACCCTGATAGCCATTGTGCTGGAGAGCAACCAGGCCAGTATCAGCCAGCTTGAAAAATTCGGGTTCGAGAGATGGGGATTTCTGCCCGGGATTGCTGAATTCGAAGGGAAGGAAGTGGGGCATATATATTTCGGCTTGAGGATTGAGTAGCAGATCGTTATTGATTCCCTGGTTTCCAGTCCTTTTTTACACCTGTAGAGAGGCCCATTGAATCCTGAATCAACAACTCGGAACAGGATGGCAGAATCCAAAAAATCAGCAATCGGATGAGAGATATCTTTAACGCCGGAGGCGTGGCAGGATTTAGCCCCAGGTGAGCGTAGCGAAACTGGGGTAAAAGAGACTCCAACAAACAGGAACCCCGGAGGGGTGACAGAAGGTGTTCGGGTAGCAATTTTCCTCAGCAACTCGGGGTTGGTATCTCTTTCGGGATCGGTATCGAACGCGATTACGATAACATCATAGGCGTCTTGCCTGAAGCTCCCCATACGCTGGAAGCGCATGGTACAAGCTATAAGCTAGAAGCATACAGTACGACAACCGCTTCGCTGACAACGACAATGGTGTCTTGTGTTATTTAGTCCCCTTTTCTTTCGAATAAATCACCTTATTCCCGATTTCCCCTAAAGATTTTCTGTCCTGTTTCAACTAAAATATTTGAAGAGACCTAAACCGGCTTGCAAAGCAGCAATATTTAACAAACTAATGAGCTGAGCCATGGAAAACAGTACCCAGATCCTGATTGTGATGATTGCCTATATGGCCCTGTTGATTTCATGGGGCGTGTACCAGGGCCGGAAAGTCAAGACCAGCAGTGACTACGCCATAGCAGGCCGAAGCCTGCCGGGATGGATGGCCGCTCTATCCGAAAGGGCTACCGGAGAGTCATCCTGGGCCTTGCTTGGTTTTCCGGGCCTGGCCTACGCCGCGGGCCTGGCCGGGATATGGACCGCCGTTGGCTGCGTGGCCGGGATCATAACGGTCTGGGCCGCCCTGGCCTGGCGATTGCGCGACGAGGCTGAAAAATACGAAGTAACCACCTTTACAGACTATTTAGCCAAACGCCACGGCGAACTGGGGCATTGGATCAGGGTGGTGTCCAGCCTGACCATAGTGTTTTTCTTCTTCTTTTATGTTGGAGCCCAGTTTATAGGAGGAGGAAAGACCCTCCAGTCTCTTTTCTCCATTGATAAAGAGATCGGAATGCTGATAACCGCCGCGATAATAGTCCCCTACACGGTATACGGCGGATTCCGCAGTGTTGTATACACCGATGTGATCCAGGCCATTGTTATGATTACCACACTGGTGGTTGGGCCGATTGTCGGGATTTTTTACATTGCCAACCATGCCGGCGTTTATGCGCCTTCAATTTTTGAAGCCCTTGTCAAAGCCGGTCCCGCCTATGATTCATTGACCGGAGCTGTCACCGGATTTACTCTAGGTGCCTTAATCATGGGAGGATTGTCATGGTTTTTCGGCTACCTGGGAGGCCAGCCCCAGCTTACCATGCGGTTCATGGCGATCAAGGATCCCAAGCAAGCCAGGAAAGGCCGGAATATAGGAATCCTCTGGACAATATTCGCCTATTCCGGGGCACTGTCAATTGGATGGATCGGCCTGGCCATATTCGGTCCGAATGGATTACCGGATCAGGAAATGGTGATGCCGAGGGTCATTCTTGAGATTTTCCCGCCGGCCCTGGCGGCCGTTCTGATTACCGGCGCGATCGCGGCTATGATCTCAACCGCTGATTCACTCTTGATCCTTTCGGCGACCGAGTTATCTGAAAACCTCCTCAAAAAGAAGGGGGCTGTACAGGGCAGTGTCCGGCAGCTGCTGCAGTCCAGGATAGTTACCGCAATATTAGCCGTGATAGCCTTGATCATGGCCTATCTCAGCCCCTCTGACCTGATCTATGACCTGGTCGGTTATGTGTGGGCCGGAATCGGCGGCCCCTTTTCAATCGTGATCCTCTTTACCCTTTTCTGGAAGAAGTTTCATGGGAGGGCGGCGTTACTGACCATTATTACCGGGCTGGTATTCACAATTATCTGGATCCAGACCGGGATGGAAGCAATTATTACATCCCGGTTAACCAGCTTTGCTGCCTCGGCTGTCATCGCGACTCTCGCTACGCTGCTGATACCTAAAGCCAGGGGTGTGGCTGGCGTGGCTGGAGCCGCTGGCTCCAGTAAGGAAGAGTAACCGAAGACTGCAATGAAGCCCACCTCTCCAGAGGCTGATTAATAAAACCTTCCCGGAACAGCAATAACTTGGGCTGCTGCATATCGGAATAAGGACTGAAACTGCTAACACCCGGAGTTAATTCCGAACATTGAGATAACTGCCGAAGCTGGTTTTACTGGAGCGGGCCGCTCCAGCCAGTGCGCCCCCGTTGTCGCTGTCGTTGTCAGCGACAGCGCGCCGCAACGTACCATGGACCTCCAACCGAGTGCGCAGATCTGTGCAGTTTTATCTCTTGCCACCAGGGTCGCGGTCTTTGTGGATTGCCGATCTTCAGATCGGCAATTTCCCCTACTAACGACATCTTACCCTCCCTTCACGAGCCAATGTATTGGAATTTCTCATTTGAGGCGGGATGATTACGTGATTTTCATTTTCTTGTCAATTTCAAAACGACTCCGGGATTGTTGAGAACCGGATATATGCTTCCGTCGGGGCCGCAGGTTATGTCGCGGACGCGTCCGTGGTTTTTCAAGATCACCTCATCATGCATGACCCGGTCTTCGTGGATGTCAAGCAGTCGTACTTCCTCGTATTTCAGGGCCGTGACCAGCAGGTAGTTTTCCCAGAGCGGGAACTGGCTGCCGGTGACGAAATCCATTCCGCAGACGGCGATGGACGGACGCCAGTAGTAAGCCGGCTGGGCCATTCCGGGTTTGGCGCGGAATTCGGTGATCAAGGTGCCGCTGTAGTTTTTTCCGTAGGTGATTTCCGGCCAGCCGTGGTTGATCCCGGGGAGGATCAGGTTCACTTCGTCTCCGCCGAGAGGGCCGTGTTCGGTTTCCCAGAGCTGGTCAGTAGCCGGGTGCACGGCCAGGCCCTGCGGATTGCGTATACCCAGGGCGAAGATGGCTTTCAACGCATTTTCTCTATCAGTGAACGGGTTGTCTTCGGGGATTTTTCCATCTTTGTGTATGCGGAAGATTTTTCCGTTGGGAGCGGAGAGGTCTTGCGCCATATTTTGCCGGCCGCGGTCGCCGATGCCGAAGTACAGGTAGCCTTGGTCATCGAAGACGATACGGCAGCCGTAGTGATAGCGGGTGGACAGGTATGTTTCGCGCGGGGCTTCAAAAACGATTTCCTGCTCGGTCCAGGAATGGTCCTTTATTTTACCGCGGACGATACGGGTCATGGCGGGCACGGCGCCGCCTCCGGGTTTTTGGGGTAAGCCGTGGCTGTAGGCCAGGTAAATCCAGCCGTTTTTGTCATAGTCCGGATCGACGGCGACTTCGAGCATTCCGCCCTGGCCTTCGGCTAGGACCTCGGGTGTATTTTTGATGGGTTCGGGATGGAGGTTGCCGTTTTCAATTATGCGCAGCGGGCCGGGACGTTCGGTGACCAGCATGGTTTTATTATCAATGAAGGCGATGGACCAGGGAATGTCCAGGTCTTCGGCGATGATTTCGACATTGATTTTATAGTCCAGGGTTTCAAGTTCTCGGGGCAGCGGCGGTTTCTGGGGATTGGCTTTCTTTTCGGCCTCTTCGAGGAAATCGACAATCGACTGGATCTGCTCCCGGCTGAGTGAGTCTTTGTAGGAGGGCATACCCAGGTTGGGGAGGCCGAATTCGATGTTGCGGTAGATGTAGCCGCGGGAGGCTCCGAACTGCCAGACTCCGTCGACCAGGCTCTGGGCGTTGCCGCCCCGAAGTGCGGGTCCGTGACAGGAAGCGCAGGACTGCTGGTAGAGGGCTTCGCCGTCGGGGGCGGCGAAGGCAGTCACAAAAAGAATAATAAAGACGACGAGGATGGATGTAATCTGGATGGTTCTATTCATGGCAAATCTCCTGTTTAAGATTTGTATATATTCAGCTTAAAGCTAAATCAGCCAATTGCAAGAAAAATAATACTTTTCACCCCAGGTCATGAGGATGTAGGGAGTGCTGACCTCCTGCAGGCGGTCATAGGTCAGCCAGTTGGGCTCCCGGTGATCTATGGAATGGCCCAGTTCGTTTTCGTGCCCGGTGATCAGCAGTTTCGGCGCGATCCCCTTCACTACCCGTTTTATATCCGGGGTCCAGCAGTTAGGGAACAGCAGGTCAACGTCAAAATTCTTCCCGATAGTATCAATCCAGGCAAAATCATCAGGGTTGGACTGGTCCCCGGTGTGGCAGACAGTGAACCCTTCAGGGGTGGTGACCAGGTAGACATTGTTTTCCAGCTCACTGCCCTGGTGGCCGGGATACACAACTACTTCAACTGAAATTTCCTCAGACAGGGTCAAAGCATGTTTTATATCAACGCTTCTATCCAGGCGCGTAAGGTTTTCACTGAAGGAACCGTCAGGGAAAACACTGTTTGGAGCAATCACCGGTTTCCCCGTCTTAAGGAATTCTTCGGCGACCCAGGGATCAGCATGGTCCCCGTGCCGGTGGGTTATGAAAAGAACATCACACTGTTTTAGTATGCGGGCGGCGATTTCATCAGGGATAGCGAAACTTTCATCTCCGGCTGAGTAGGCCCGGGTGAAGTCAAACATCAGGGTGACCGCGGGGGTTCGGACAATGAATCCGTGATCATATAATTTCCAGACATCTGCTCCGGAGGTAACCTTTTCTGTTTCCAGTTCATTTACAAGCAAATTCATCCTTTGCCGGAAGAATTCCTGGACAGGGGCTCGGTGAGGGGCTTTTTCATCATGGAGAACGGTGTCGAGGAGCATCATGGCGGCCTGGCGTTCCAGAGGTTCGTCAAGGGATGGCGGAAACCGCTTGAGCAGTTCCCCGATTACATCCAGAGCGGCCTGGGACTGCCGGTCCAGAAATCCGTCAATGTCTCCCCAGTAAGTTTTTTCGGAATCGATGTTCCGGGAGGTTACCGGATTTTCGTGCGAATCAAATCCTTGAGCCTGCAGTGGGGATATTAAAAACAGGAAGGAAATAAAGACAGAATTGATTAGTTTTTTCACGCTGATCTGCTCCTTGCTGAACCATCTGTGTTGCGTTGATATGGATTGGTCTGCTTCAGGTTCAGGATGCCCTCCTGAAATTTACTGCTATTAACTCATTATCTATTTTAGTTGGCAAGTGAATAGGGACGATGACTTTTAAAAAGCAACTGAAAAAGGAAAGGACAGGAGGCGCATGCTTTTTCTCAGGAAATTCATACTGGACGATAGTTTATGTTAGTGCGATGATAATGGATAAATGAATCAATGGTTTTCCGATCAACAGGTTCGCCTCGCTGCTTTTAACTGGCTTCGTCGAAAATGCGATGAAATCGGTGATGTTCTGCCCCGCGAACTTATTGAAAAAGGGTTTGAGCTGGATGGAGAGAGGGTTCATCTTATAAGCCCGCAGGGCATCTTCAAGCCCAGGGTTCTTGAATCCATACCTATCAGCATTACAACTTCCCCGAAAGGCCCTTATTCTGATTCTTTTAATGACAAAGGTTTTCTGTCCTACCGATACCGGGGGACTGATCCGAGGCACCGTGATAATGTTGGACTGCGTGAGGCGATGAAGCTTCAACGTCCTTTGATATATTTCCATGGGGTCATTCCGGGAAAGTATCTAGCTGTCTGGCCGGTTTATATAGTTAACGATCATCCTGAGGATTTAAGTTTTGATGTCGTAGTAGATGATGCCTTGGCAGCGGAGCAGCTTCTTAATGTTGGAGATGCCCCGTTCATTAGTGATTCTACAATTGCCCGAAGGGAATACATAACTTCAACTGTTAGGGCAAGAGTTCACCAGAGTACTTTTAGAGAGAAAGTTTTGAAAGCCTACAGGGAACAGTGTGCCCTGTGTCGTCTCAAACATGTGGAACTGCTGGAAGCGGCCCACATTATCCCTGATGCGGAAGCTGGGGGAGAACCACTTGTTGAAAATGGGCTCGCTCTCTGCAAGCTGCACCATGCGGCTTTCGACAGGTATTTCCTGGGAATACGTCCTGATTACACAGTTGTACTTCGCGATGATGTAATGAACGAAACAGACGGTCCGATGCTTCGACACGGATTGCAGGGAATGCATGGTAAGAAGCTGTTTTCTACCGCGCCGGGTTGAACTGTGGCCCGACCCGGCGCGCCTGTCTGAACGCTATGACAGATTTTGTGTATCCCCGTAGTATCCGGAAATGAAAATAGTTTTCCTTTGGTAATTTTGAATAGACTCTCAGCAGAGGATAAGAGAAGCCAGATAAGTGATAATGAATTTCAAAGACAGGTCTGCTGCAAAATCAGAAGTTATCAATCTGCTGGGATCCGCAGAAGCATGGATAGTCCGGAACCAGACAGCTTTGGCCCTGTTTATTTTAGCCATTGGGGCTGGTGCCGCGACTTTACTGGGCGGCAGGATGTTATCTTAATCCTGACGAAGCCATACATTTGGGCATTGCCGCTGAATCGAGCCTCAAAGGGGTTTATCTGGATTCCCAAACGCTGGCCCACCCGCCTTTGTTCACCTTACTCCTACACTTTGTCCCATCCTTCGGGTCCTCGGAGCTGTTTTTTAGGCTGCCCGGACTGTTTATGGCTACCCTTGGCGCCTGGTTTGGATATAAATGGGCAGTCAGGGTTGCTGGTGCCGGGATAGCCTTGGGGATGCTGTCCCTGATGACGTTTCTCCCGGGCCTGATGCTTCCGTCTGTGGAAGTCCGCCAGTACGGATTGCTGCTGATGGGTATTTTAGGGGCACTCTGTTTCCTGGAGCGGGGACTCGATGAAGCCTCCGGGAAATGGCTTCTGGTCGGTTATCTATGGCTTTACACGGCAATCCTGGCGCATTACAGTGCTCTCTGGGTAACAGCCGCGATTGGTTGTTACAGTTTGCTGCGTCTCTACCATATGAAGGCTCGGCTGGGAATCTGGCTGTCCTGGATATGCTGCAATGCCTGGGCGGTATTGATCTACCTGTTTATATATATAACCCAAATCAGCAAGATGATGAGGGTTAAGGCAGGAGATCTGCGAGGTCACGCCCACTATAGTTATCTGAAGAAGGGTTATTATTTTGAAGAGGACGGTTCTCTTTTTGATTTTATTACATCCGCGCTGCACAATGTTTTCAGGTATCTGGCGGGCGGTCACGTGGCTGGAAACGTTGCCTTATTCCTCTTTTTTACCGGCCTGGCCGCACTGCTTGTGGTGGCATCCAGGCGGGGAGGATTAAAACGCCGGGACCTTGCCCTTCTTCTGATTCTCCCCCTGGTATTCGGCTTCGGGGGAACCCTTCTGTAATCTCCAGCCCTTTTTAGCCTCCAGGCATGTGATCTTTCTTTTTCCTTTCCTGGCAGCCGGAATTGCTTTGGATTTTTCCGCTGGATTAAATACCCTGCCCTGGCGGCTGTCCTCATAAGTCTGGCTGGTCCATTTTGGATGGTTTCAGCCCTGAACGGCGGGGGATATGTCCCGAATAACAATCCTTTTAAAACGCCGCGGCAGGACATGGTCCAGGCCCTGCGGTTCCTTGATAAAGAGGTTCCCGGGGAGGAAGTCCTGCTTGTGGATTATCAGACCTTTTATACCCTGGGGATTTATCTCGGTGAGGATAAACCTTTCCGCAAGACATCCTATGCCTGGGCCTTTGACCGGGAGAGTCTTCTCTCCCTGCTTGAGGAGGTTACCGGAGAGGGAGAGTCAGCGGCAGGTGATAAGCGGTGGGTAATGTCAACAGGCTGGTGGAGGCCTCCCTTGAAAAAAATAATTCCCGAATCGATGCTTGTACGGGCTGAGCAGTTTGGACAGATCAGCCTGGTCCAGATCAGTATGCCCACTGAATTGATGGATCCTGCCAAGGCTCTGGCTGAATAGGGGCATGCTTCAGCAGGTTGGGAGAAGGGTGCGGCGATTGCGGGAAAAAAAGGAAACCATTTATCCCCGGAGGCGTTTGCGTAAGTATGGACATCCTTGATAGATTTCAGTTCAGGGATATGAATGGGGCTGTACATGACGGCCGGAAAACCGGGACCTGAGTCTTCGGCTGAGTCTCTTGAAGGTGATAAGAATTACCTGGGAATCCGGGAATAGACGGGAGTTGAGGAAGTCTTATGATCGGGAAAAGGGGACGTATGAGAGTTCTTCACTGTTTTATGGCAGCAGTGTTGCCGTTGTTGATACATTGTACAGCCCAGGCCGGGAGTGAACCAGTTGTCAATTGGTTTAATCGGGGACTGCCGGGACTTAGCCCTGTGCTTATAGATCCGGGCATTTTTTCGATTCAAGGTTCCAGGCCCCATGGGGCCCTGGCCATTTCCCCGGAGGGGAAAGAAGTATACTGGCCGGTCATCCCTCCCAGGGTACTGGTTGTTTTTCAGGAAAACAATAACTGGACTGAGCCCGCGACGGCGTCTTTTTCAGAGCTTAATATACAGGCACCTTCATTTTCACCTGATGGCGAACTGCTATTCTTCCAGATAAGCGACCCTGGCGGGTATGGAAGCCTCGATATCTGGAGACTGGAGAAAGGGGAGGGGGAATGGGGGAACAGGGCAAACCTGGGGAATCCCCCGAATTCTCCGCGCATGGAATCACAGCCCTCGGTTGCGGCATCGGGAAATCTTTACTTCACCGGGTTCTACGATGGTGGGCATATGGATCGGGGAATTTTCAGGTCAGAATACTCTGGAGGCGGCTACCTGTCTCCGGTACTCCTGCCGGAATCGATTAACGGCCCTTATCTGGACTACACCCCGTTCATCTCCCCAGATGAGAGGTTCCTGATTTTTTCGTCGACCAGGCCCAGTGAGAATGAGGACAATATAAGGCTTTATATCAGTTTTCGCGGGGAGGATGATACCTGGACGGAGCCGGAAAACCTGAATATCCTGATGAATTTCAATCAGCCAAGCAGGTTTCCCTCCATGACGCCGGATTCCAGGTTCCTGATATTTTTGAGCAGAGGTGACTATTACTGGCTTGAAAGCGGAATTATTGAGAAATGCCGGGATTATCCCGGAAAGTAAAAATTGAAACTGCAGAGATTCACCAGCGGCTTTTTGAAATCTTCGGGATTAATGGAAAGTCATGTAATGGAATCATTAATCAATTAAGTCAAGGTTCGGGATAATCCTGTTGAAGGTTGGTTCCCAGCATTTAAAAAAAGGCCCATGAACGTTGATGTTCATGGGCCTTCTGGTTTTTACGGATAACCTCAATTACTTAAGGGCGGCCTGTGCCGCAGCCAGTCTTGCAACCGGTACCCGGAAAGGTGAGCAGCTTACGTAGTTGAGGCCCAGGCTATGGCAGAATGCGATAGACTTGGGATCTCCGCCGTGCTCGCCGCAGATTCCAATTTCCAGTTCAGGACGGGCGCCGCGGCCTTTTTCAACGGCCATTTGCATCAGCTGTCCTACTCCACCCTGGTCAAGGGTCTGGAACGGATTCTCAGGAAGGATTCCCTGGTCAACGTAAGTAACGAGGAAGCGGGCTTCAGCGTCATCACGTGAGTAACCGAAGGTCATCTGGGTAAGGTCATTGGTTCCGAATGAGAAGAACTCAGCAACACCGGCGATCTCATCAGCAGTGACGGCGGCGCGCGGAATCTCAATCATGGTTCCAAATTTATAGGCAACCTCAATACCCTTTTCTTCCATAACTTCCTTGGCAATGGATTCCAGGGTTGGCTGGATGGCTTTCAGTTCGTTGACATGTCCGGCCAGCGGAATCATGACTTCAGGTTTAACTTCCACACCATTCTTGGCCTGGTTACAGGCGGCTTCGAAAATGGCGCGCACCTGCATTTTAACCAGTCCGGGCATGGTGATGCTGAGGCGAACCCCGCGCATTCCCATCATCGGATTGCTTTCGTGCAGGCCGTTAACGGCTGCCAGCATTTCTTCCTTTTCGGCCAGTCCAGCTGTTTCGCCTTTGGCTTTCATCGTAGTGACGTCAACCAACAGCTCTTCGGCTTCAGGCAGGAACTCGTGGAGAGGAGGATCGATCAGGCGGATGATTACCGGCAGGGTATCCATTGATTTGAAGATACCTTCGAAGTCGGAGCGCTGCATGGGCAGGAGCTCATCAAGGGCGGCCTGGCGGTCATCTTCGTTTTCGGCCAGGATCATTTTCTGAACGATCGGAAGGCGCACATCTTCGAAGAACATGTGGCTCGGTACGGCAGAGGCCGATTCCCTGGGCGCCGTAAGAGCGGGCTCTTTCAGCATCCTTCGGATAGTCGGCATTGGCCCAGATCATCAGGCGGCGGAATTCGTCAGCCCAGGAGAGGATCGTAATCAGATCGGTCTGGTCCTCGAATTTCGGAGATACTGTGGGGATCTGTCCGAGATAGGTTTCACCGGTTGCACCATCGAGGGAGAGCCAGTCGCCTTCTTTAACCTTGATGTCGCCAACTGAGAAGGTTCTGGCTTCAGCGTTGATTTCCACATCGCTGGCACCGACAACACAGGGAACCCCAAACTGGCGGGCGACAACAGCAGCGTGAGATGTGGCTCCGCCTTCACTTGTCAGGATACCCTTGGCGGCCAGCATTCCGTGTACATCATCAGGTTTGGTGAATGGACGGACCATGATCACGTCTTTGCCTGATTTGCCCCATTCTTCAGCCAGGTCGGCATCAAAAGCGACTACACCAACAGCAGCTCCTGGAGAAGCATTTACGCCCTTGGTGACATACTTGCCTTCATCCTTGGCGGCCTTCTTGGCGGCATCATCGAACCGGGGATGCATCAGGAAATCAACATCCGCGGGTTTCACACGCATGACAGCCTGTTTTTTATCTATAAAGCCTTCTTCAACCATATCAACGGCAATTTTCACTGTGGAAGCGGCGGTACGTTTTCCGTCACGGGTCTGAAGCATCCAGAGTTTGCCTCTTTCGATGGTGAACTCCACATCCTGCATATCGTGGTAGTGATTTTCAAGCTTGTCGCAGATGTCGGTAAATTCTTTATAAACGGTAGGCATTTCCTTGTCGAGGCGGGAGATGTCTTCGGTATTACGGATACCGGCCACAACGTCTTCGCCCTGGGCGTTAAGCAGGTACTCACCGTACAGCTTGTTTTCACCAGTGGAAGGATCCCTGGTAAAGGCAACGCCTGTACCGGAACCTTCACCCATGTTGCCGAATACCATGGTCTGGATGTTTACAGCGGTTCCCAGGTCATGGGAGATTCCGGCCGCGTTACGGTAGTCGATAGCCCTTTTTCCGTTCCAGCTCTTGAAGACTGCTTCTGTGGCAAGTTTCAGCTGTTCATAGGGATTCTGGGGGAAGGGGAACCCTTTTTCGCGCTGGGTGATTTCCTTGTAGGTCTCGGTGAGAGCTTTCCAGTGTTCCGCGCCAAGATCGATATCACTTTTGATACCAACTTCCTTTTTAAGTTCATCGAGAGCTTCCTCGAAAACCTCATCAGGAATATCAAGTACAACTGAACCGAACATGTGAACCAGGCGGCGGTAGGAATCGAATACGAAACGCTCGTCGCCGGTAAGCTTGATCATGCCCTGGGCGGCATCGTCGTTGAGGCCGATGTTCAGGACTGTATCCATCATTCCGGGCATGGAAAATTTTGCGCCGGAGCGGCAGGAAACCAGCAGGGGATTTTCGTTGTCACCGAATTTTTTACCGGTGAGTTCCTCAACCCTCTTCATGGCGGTTTTTTCCTGTTCCAGGATTTCGTTATCGAGCAGGGAAACACCCTGTTCAAGGTAAGTCAGGCAAGCCTGCGTAGTGACTGTAAAACCGGGAGGTACCGGTACTCCGATACGGGTCATTTCAGCCAGGTTGGCTCCCTTTCCACCAAGGAAGGCTCTTACGTCTTCCCAGTCTCCGCCAACTTTTTTTTCAGCGGCTTCGACTTCTTCAAATAAATAAACCCACTTTTCTGACATATTTACTCCTTAAAATAAATTTAATCGTAATAATCTAAACCCAGATGTGTAATCTGGTCTTCTCCGCGCAAATAGCGCAGGGTGTTCTTGAGTTTCATCAACTGTATAAATAAATCATGCTCCGGATACAGTCCGGGCAGAGGAGTCATCGGACTCTTGAAATAGAAGGAAAGCCATTCCTGCACACCGTACATTCCAGCTCTTCTGGCCAGGTCCATGAAGATAACCAGGTCCAGGGCCAGGGGGGCAGCCAGGATGCTGTCCCGGCAGAGGAAATCAATCTTGATCTGCATCGGGTAGCCCAGCCATCCGAAAATATCAATATTATCCCAGCCTTCTTTGTTGTCTCTCCTTGGGGGATAGTAATTAATCCTGACCTTGTGATAGATGTCGCTGTAGAGATCGGGGTAAAGGTCGGGCTGCAGGATATGTTCCAGAACGGAGAGTTTGCTTTCTTCCTTGGTTTTGAATGATTCGGGATCGTCCAGCACTTCGCCGTCCCGGTTTCCGAGGATATTTGTCGAAAACCAGCCGGAAAGCCCGAGAAGCCTTGATTTAAGTCCGGGAGCCAGGATGGTTTTCATCATTGTCTGCCCGGTTTTGAAATCCTTGCCGCAAATCGGAAGCTGTCTTTCATCGGCCAGGGCCTGTAGGGCGGGGATATCAACGGTCAGGTTGGGCGCGCCATTGGCGAAGGGAATGCCCATCTGGAGGGCGGCGTAGGCGTAGATCATGCTTGAAGGGATATTGTCATCATTTTCCCTCATGCCTTTTTCCAGGTTTTCAATGCTCTGGTGTACTTCAGAGGGTCTTATGAAAATCTCGGTGCTTCCGCACCAGATCATGACCATTGACGCGACGCCTTTTTCTTCCTTGAATCTCCGGATGTCGTCCATTAGCTGTTCGGCCAGGTCCATCTTGTTTTTACCCTGTTTAACGTAGGTTCCGTCCAGGAGTTTCACATAGCGGCGGTCAAAAACAGCCTTGTTCGGTTTCAGGGCGCTTAATTCATCCTTGAGATTGTTAACAAGTTCCTTCTCAAGAACCTTGGCATTCAGAGCCGCTTCATAGGCGGAGTCTTCGAAAATGTCCCAGGCGGCGAATTCGATATCTTCAATGGGAGTCAGGGGAACAAAATCTGAAATCAACGGAGTCCGGTTTTCAGTTCTTTTTCCCAGCCGTATGGTTCCCATCTGGGTAAGGGATCCATAGGGTTTGCCTATCCCTTTTTTGACGGCTTCAACGCCGGCCACAAAGGTGGTACTAACTGCACCGAGTCCAACAAGCAGGACGCCCAGTTTCCCCTCCGGAGGGGTAATCTTCACATTTTCACTGATCATAATAATTTCACCTTTTTTAGTGGGCAATTTCAGATATGTCAGCTATAGAGAGAACCTTTTCAGTTAGGGTTCTCAGAAGAGCAAGACGGTTGTTACGGATGTCCTGGTCGTCAACCATGACCATCACTTCGTCAAAGAACCTGTCCACTGAGTTCCTAATAGAGGCGATGGTCTTCAAGGCTTCAAGATATTCCTGCTGATCGACCAGTTTGCAAATAACAGGATCTATTTCAGAATATTCCCTATGTAGTTCTTTTTCCGCTTTTTCTTCTAACAGGCTGACATTAACCCGTGTAGAAGTATCTCCCTGAGCCAGTATGTTTCTGCTTCTCTTGAAGGCCGCGGCCAGTGCTTCGAAATCAGGTTCAGTTTTAATCTGCCGGAGAGCTTCAGCCCGGTCCCAGACGTCATGGACTGAAAAAATTCCCGCGGCAATAACCGCTCTTACCACATCCAGTGATATACCGTCACGCTGGAGAAGAAACTGGATACGCCGACTTATAAATTCTTTTAGTTTTGCCCCGGTTTCCCCGGCATTCCCCTTGCTCTCCGGAAAATTAGCCAAGGCTAATGAAATCAACTCGTCAAGAGAAGCATTGATTCTATGTGTTTTTAGAATTATAACAAGACCCTGGGCCTGTCTGCGCAGTCCGAAGGGATCGCTTGAGCCGCTGGGGATGATATCCACACTGAAGCATCCGGCCAGGGTGTCAAGCCTGTCCGCGATGGAGAGCAATTTCCCGTTGAGGCTTTCCGGTACCGGATCGTCCATGGAGACCGGCTGGTAGTGTTCATAAATAGCCTTCCAGACTTCTTCAGGATGGCCTTCTTCCCGGGAGTATAGTCCGCCCATGATACCCTGGAGTTCGGTAAGTTCCCTGACCATTTCAGCAGTCAGGTCCGCTTTGCATAGCCGGGCAGCCGAAGCCAGTTCAGGACTGCTGTCCAGGCCTTTACAGATTTTGACCACCCGCTCAGTCTTATCCAGGTATGAACCCAGTTTTTCCTGGAAAAGTACTGTTTCCAGTGAAGCAACCCTGGTTTCCAGTTTTTTGTTCTGGTCGGTTTTCCAGAAGAATGCTCCATCCTCCAGCCGTGCCTGCAGGACCTTTTCATGCCCTGACTGGATTTCTCCCGTCGGGTCTCCGTCAGTATTTATAACCGTGAGGAAATAGGGCTGAAGGTCCCCGTTTTTATCAGATAAAGAGAAGTACTTCTGGTGATACCTCATAACAGTTACCAGAACCTCTCCGGGGATTTTAAGGAATTCTTTAGCGAATGTTCCCCGTAAAACTGCCGGGTATTCATTCAGCTGGATCACAGTCTCAAGCAGTTCGTCATCCGGCACAACTTCGAATTCGCCAGATTGACTGGAAAGTCCATCAGTTATGATTTTTCGTCTTTCTTCAGGATCACCGATAACAAAGTTCTCCCTGAGAAGATCCGGATAGCTTTCAGCCCGGGTTATGTCGAATTCATTTTGACCCAGGAACCGGTGGCCCCGGCTTTTCCTGCCGGCACTGATGCCTTCAAAGCTGAACGGCACTACCTGTTCATTCCATAGTGAAACAAACCAGCGCAGGGGGCGGATAAAACGGAACCGTGTCTGGGTCCAGTACATGTTTTTCGGCCAGTTGAGGGATTCGATAACGGCAGGCATCATTTCGCCCAGGATTTCCGGGGTGGTTTTACCCTTGATCAATTTGCGAACACTGACATACTCTCCCTTATCATTGGACACTTTTTCAAGGGATTCAACAGGGACTTGGAGTTTGCGGGCAAATCCTTCTGCTGCCCTGGTGGGTTTGCCGTCTTTGTCAAACGCCACAGAAGCGGGGGGGCCGGTAAGGACTTCTGCCTGGTCATCCTGGCTGTCCGGCAGGCCTTCGACAAGAACAGCGAGCCTTCGAGGAGTACTCCAGGTCTTAATTGTTTCCCACTCCAGCTGACTTTCCTGAAGCTTAGCTTTAAACAACGCCTCGAGCTGCTCCACGGCCGGGGCGATCATGCCGGCTGGAATTTCTTCAGTACCAAGTTCAAACAGGAATCTGTTAATCATTACAGCTCCTCCACATATTGTTTCGCAACTCTCACGGCCAGATTCCTCACCCTGTTGATAATCCCGACTCTTTCAGTGACGCTGATTGCTCCCCTGCTGTCCAGCTGGTTGAAGGCGTGGGAGCATTTAAGGCAGTAATCATAAGCCGGCAGCAGGCAGTCGGATTCCAGGCAGCGCAGGCTTTCCTGTTCATACAGGTCAAACAGCTTAAACAGGAGGTCTTTATCCGCTACTTCAAAACTGTAGCGGGAGAATTCAATCTCCTCCTTTTTCCTCACGCTCCCGTAGGTATCCTGTCCGGACCAGTCCAGGTCATAAATGCTGTCTTTCCCAAAGATGAATCCGGCGATGCGTTCCAATCCGTAGGTGATCTCGCCTGAAATGGGGAAAAGGTCAACTCCGCCAGCCTGCTGGAAATATGTGAACTGGGTTATCTCAAGGCCGTTGAGTAGGACCTGCCAGCCGATTCCCCAGGCCCCGAGGGTGGGACTTTCCCAGTTGTCCTCTTCAAAACGGAGGTCATTTTTTTCCAGGTCGATTCCCAGGGCCTTAAGGCTGCCCAGGTAGATATCCTGAATATTGTCCGGAGCCGGTTTGAGGATCACCTGCAGTTGATGGTGTTTATATACCCTGTTGGGATTGTCTCCGTATCTTCCATCAGCAGGCCGTCGGGAGGGCTGGACATAGGCCACCTTGTATGGCTTCGGCCCTAATACCCGCAGGAATGTTTCCGGATGCATTGTCCCGGCTCCAACCTCCACGTCGTAGGGCTGCTGAATCACGCAGCCGTAATCCATCCAGTATTCAAGTAAAGTGTGTATAACTTCCTGAAAAGTACGCATTTGGATTTAAACCTATTGTATGAGCGAATTGAAATCTTAAGTTGATACCAGCGTGGAAATTAAATCTTCCGCCTTTATAACAACTCTTTAAGCATTCTCACTGTTTTTAGTGGTTTTTCGAGATGGTATTCTACCAGTTTTTGGGTAGTACTTTCTAATTGACGGAGTTCCTGGGTGTCCCATGCCAGAGTTTTGAGGTGTTCGGGGGGTTGTTTCAGGATTTGCAGTGACTTGGCGGCGAGACTCTCATTCATTATGCCGCCCAATCCGGGAAGCACTCCTTCAAGTTTTAACATCCAGAGTTCAAAGTACCGGGCCAACTGCCTGACCGGCACATCGGAATAGGTTTCCAGGACTGCATTTGTCAGCCTGAAAAGGTGGGAACTCTCATTTTCCTCCCTGGAGAATTCTGTGATCAGTTCGACAAAGTAACTTATATGCAGAGTTTGTTCGAAATCGAGCTTGTCCAGCGGGAGGGAGCGGACCAGTTCGCAGTTTTCCACGGTGGACAGATCCTGGTTTTCATTTTTACGGATCAGGATACGCACCCTGGTAAGAGGTTCAAGCCCGGAACCAAAACGGCTTTTAGCCCTGCCTGCTCCATAGGCGACACCTCGCACGATTCCCTGGGTGCTCGTAAGGAAGGTTGCGATTTTATTTGCTTCTGAGAAGTTGTAGGTCCTCAGGGTAAATGCTTCGTGAGAATGGTGCATTTTGTATTTTCATTCAAGTGATCAGGAGTTGCCTGACGGGTCGGCCGCCTTCTGCTTCCGTCCCGGTCGGCGCAATCTTTTGTCCGCGTTATTCTGATTCGTAGAGGATATAGTCGGCCTCGAGAAAGGAGGTAACTTCTTTTTCCCATCTTTCGCTGACAAATTTTTCATGCAGGGGGTGTTTCAGGTAGTTTTCAAAAGCGGAAGTATCAGCGAAGTGCATGGAAAAACCAAAGTGAAAATCATTTTTCTTACTGATCTGCCGGCGTACTTCAAAGTTCTCCACCCCGGGTATAGATGTCAGAATCTGGTGGCCGTCGGCAAGAAATTTTTTTGATTCTTCCGACTCGGGCCCGGTATGCAGGGAGAACATGACGGTGTGAATTATTATGCCTTTCCCCGAAGCCTTCGACTGCTCCTGGGGAGCTTCCCCGGACAACAGGGAACCGAAGGAGAGGATTATTGTCAAAGTGGAAGCAAAAATGAACTGTTTCATAAAGATCTCCTGTTTCGACAGAATTGGCATGACCCGGACAGTCGGCAATGCTTTTACATGCAGCGTTAATCCTCGAAAAACCTCAAGTCAGGATTGTTCATCAGCCTTGACTGTTCCCCGCCCCAGGGCCCGCCTGATTTCCTGAAATATTCTGCCTGCCAGTCCGCTAAGCGCATAGACGGCAGCAATTATCAGCAGGACAATTTCGGAGTAGAAGACAACGCCGGCGATAATTATTGCCAGTGCCAGTACATTGAGATGGGATTTCCCTTTACTGAGATGCAGCTGTTTGAACGAGAAGAAGCGTATGGTGCTGATCATCAGCAGGGCCAGGACATAGGTAAGTCCCACCAGCAGGGATTTGGCTACAATAGATTCAGGAGGATCACCGAAAAAGTGAACTATGGCGGCAATCATTCCGGCTCCCGCCGGGATCGGCATTCCGGCAAAGTGTTTCATCTCAGCCGTCTGGACATTGAATCTGGCGAGCCGCATTGCCCCGCAGATAAGGAAGAGAAAAGCTGAGAAGCGGGCAAAATTCCCCAGGTCTTCAAAGCCCCAGGAATAGATTAAAACCGAGGGGGCAACTCCGAAGCTGATTATGTCCGCCAGGGAATCCAGCTGCAGCCCGAAATCACTGGTAGCCCCGGTCATCCGGGCAATCCGTCCATCCAGCCCGTCCAGTACGACGGCAAAGCCGATAGCCAGTGCGGCCCGGTTGTATTCCCCATGATAGGCGGAAATTATTGAATAGAAACCCGCGAAGATATTCCCTACTGTAAACAGTGAAGGGATTATGAAAACTGTCCGGCGCAGTTTATGGGTTCTTTTGGCAAGGCGGGAACGCCTTGTGGAGGTTTCGGTTTCCTGCAAGTTCATTCTCCAGTCACAGCCAGTACAGATAAACCGCCTTTAACGCGTTCACCCTTTGAGGTAGTCACCCTGCAGCCAGCTGGGATAAACACATCAGCGCGGCTTCCAAAACGTATCAAGGCAATTCTATCACCTATGGCAACTTCATCCCCCTGTTTTGTGTAGGGGATAATCCTCCGGGCCAGAATTCCGGCGATGAGGGCTATTTTGACAGTCTTTTTTCCCTCAAACGTCATCTGGACCTGTTCGTTTTCAACTGAAGCCTTTTCATCCCAGGCTACCAGGAATTTTCCGGGTTGATATTTCTGCAGGACGATTTTTCCGCTGACTGGTGCCCGGTTCACGTGCACATTAAAAGCTGAAAGGAAGATTGAGATCCTGTATCCTTCTTCGTTTTTTTCGATATTGACGACCTTGCCGTCAACAGGGCTGACAATGGAGTTGTCCCCGGCAACTATATTTCTTTCCGGGTCCCTGAAAAAATAAGCTACAAAAACCGATAGTCCCAGAAATATTGCAGCCGGAAACCAGAAAAACGGGTGGACCCACAAGCTCAGGGCAGCAAAAGCGAGAAGGGTTCCAAGTAACGGTACCAGAAATTTATAAACATCTTTAGCCATGAGTCACCTGGTGGGAAGTTTTATTATTTATTTATCGCCTGTGATGCAATTGCGAGATTAATGTTTTCCTTCTGCATATTATCAGATAGGAGTAGTTTGTAGAAATAGAGCCGGAAACACCCTTCCCTTTATCCCGTGTGAAGTGTAAAAATCCACTGGGCGACTCAACCATCATTCCCTGTCGGGATCGAGGCGGTCTCAATATATGGTCTAAATTCTTTGTTATAGCCAGATCAAAGCTATTTGCAGAGTTTCAGGATCATTTGTTGCATTGAATCTTTTGCAGCAAGTTTTTCTTTTTTCATCTTAACTTCTGTTACCTGCTCGTCAGATGTCAATACTCTTTTCTCAGCGAATTGTGCCAGTTTGTCTTCGTATTCCTGATGTTTGGACGCCAGCATCTGGAAGGCGGCATCATTTTTTAACAGGTACTCTCTGGCAGATTTTTCATCCATATTAGGTTCTCCATGATTAGGGCGATAAGCGTTGAAACTGACAGGCATCCAGGGATAAATAAATGTATTTAAAACTAGTTATGCCCACAATGGGTTCCCTGTTGCTTTCAATTTCTGTCTTATTTCTGTAACAATTACAATATAAATATTTTATCAAACATAAACAAGTGGTGGGTCCCCTTGTTTATTCAGTCTTACCTGTCTACTTCTATTTGATCCCTTCTTGTTTTTCGTTCCCTGGCCAGTGACACAAGGGCTTTCACCAGTTCCGGGAATGGCACTCCAGAAGCTCCCCATAATTTGGGAAACATACTGATCCTGGTGAATCCCGGAATTGTGTTGGGTTCGTTTACCCATATCCTGCCATCCTCCCTGTCCAGGAGAAAGTCCACCCGGGCCATGCCTTCAAGCTGCAGCGCAGTGAAGGATTCCGAAGCCAGACGGTTTATTGTTTCCACCTGGGAAGCGTCAAGGCTGGCGGGAATTATGAGCTTGCTGTTTTCAGATTGATATTTAGCTTCATAGCTGTAGAACTCATCGGAGGGGATGATTTCACCGGGAACTGAGATCCCCGGAGGATCGTAGCCCAGCACTGACACCTCAATTTCGCGGGCGTTGATTCCTTTTTCGATCAGGATATGTTCGTCATAACGAAAAGCCTTCCGGACCGCCTGTTTCAGGCTTGGGGAAGCATCCACTTTACTGATCCCAACCGAAGACCCCATGTTGGCCGGTTTAACAAAGACCGGGTAATCGACAGGGCCACCCGGAGTAATTTTCGGCATCCTTCCCTTTTCGAAGTCCTGTCTACTGAAACTGGTCCAGGGGAGAACCGGGATGCCTCGGGAGTCAAGGATTTCCTTGGTGTGGATTTTGTTCATGGCCACGGCTGATCCGGAAACACCGGCCCCTATGTAAGGAAGATCAAGAAGTTCCAGGAGTCCCTGTACGGTTCCGTCTTCGCCATAAGGTCCGTGCAGGACCGGGAAAACCAGGTAATCCTTTCCGGGAAGGGACGAAAGCCAGGAGATCCAGCTGCTGGTTTCCGGATATTCAAGCATTCTGCCGGCGGGCAAATCGATGTTCCGGGAGATTTCCGGGGGGGTAAAGGAAGAACCGTCTTTTTTTATTCCGAGGACGATTGCCCTGTAACCGGCTTCATTGAGACCTTTTATGATGGCCCGGGCAGAAACAATGGAGACTTCGTGTTCCGCGGACCTTCCGCCGCACAAGACAATAATATTTTCCATATCTGGTACTGAGTATACCGGAGATTGACACGGGTGTGATAGAAATTAAGCGGGCAGTGAGCGATAAAATGTTCAGGTGGGATTCCGGGAACAGGGGAAGGTACTCATCCGTTGTTTTCGTAAGCCTGCACAATGAGACGGACCAGCCGGTGCCTGACTACATCCCTCTTGTCAAAATGGCAGAAGGCAATTCCTTCAACGCCCTTGAGGATCCTGGAAGATTCGACCAGCCCGGAAGTCTGTCCGCGGGGAAGGTCGATCTGGGTGATGTCCCCGGTTATGATGGTTTTGGAATTGATGCCGATTCTAGTCAGGAACATTTTCATCTGTTCGCTTGTGGCATTCTGGGCTTCATCCATGATTATGAAGGCGTCACTAAGGGTTCGGCCGCGCATAAAAGCAATGGGAGCAACTTCTATGACACCCCATTCCATCATTTTCTGCACTTTTTCACTGTCGAGCATATCGTGGAGCGCGTCATAGAGCGGACGGAGGAAGGGATCTACTTTATCCTGCATATCTCCGGGCAGGAAGCCGAGTCTTTCCCCGGCCTCAACGGCGGGGCGGGCCAGGATAATACGGCGGACAGCCTTGGAGACAAGCATGGACACGGCCATGGCGACGGCAAGATAGGTCTTTCCGGTACCCGCCGGGCCGATACCGAAAACGAGGTCGCTTTTTTCAATCTGCTGCAGGTATTTAATCTGGTTTATGGACCTGGGCACAACTTCGCGGACGGGAGTTTTGACAGTAATCTTTTTTGGCAGAAGATCACGGAGGCTGGCAGCGGACTCCATTGCGATCTGCTGGAAGGCATTGCGCAGTTCTCCGTTTTCAACAGTGATTCCGTTTGAAATAAGGTCGGAAAAATCTGTGAGGATTTCTGAGATCTTCTGGACTCCATCGTTGCTTCCTTCGATGGAGATATGTTGGCCGCGGGCACTGATTCTGACGTCAAAAAGGTTTTCGAGCAGGAGAACGCTTTCGTCCCGGCCGTCGAAGAGGATTTCAGCGCCCTTTTCAGGAAGAACTATTTTTTTCAAGTAGGGACCTCGACAGGATGGTTGTTTCCTGTTTGCAGAGGAATTTTACTGAACTTTCCTGGTCAGCCGGGCTTTGTACCTGGCTGCGGTGTTCTTTTCTATAACGCCTTTTTGGGCAGTTTTGTCAATGACTGAATAAACATTGGACAGCATTGTTTTTGCTTCATCCAAATTGCCTTCTTCAACCTTGGATTTGAACTGTTTGATAACAGTTCTCATCCTGGACAGCCTGCTGCGATTTCTTAAGCGGTTTTTCTGGCTCTGCCGCATCTGTTTAATAGCAGAACGAGTATTAGCCATTGTGTAAAACTCCTTATATATTTCTGGTCTTGTTAAGATTTTTTCAATAATTAATGTGGAAGCGCGAATTATACGGCTCAGGTCCTCTGTGTGTCAACAATGAGCTTTTCCAGGTGGAGGCGAGGCGGAATTGAAGTCGATTTACTCAAGCGGTCGGCTTCCCTTATTCTCAACAGCAGCCAGGAGAGAAAATCAGGTGAAAGCTTTCGAACCTCACGCTCCCTGTTTTTATAACTCCAGATCTTCAATTCCTTCAGCAGTTCAAAAAACGGAACGCCCTTTTCCAGTTTTTCCCTGGCTACAAGAAGCCGGCTGAAGTTCCAGTATAATAAGGGAATCACTTGATGCGGAGTTGTACCGTCTTCCAGCAATCTGTCCGCGATCCGCAAAGCTTCCCCGCGGTTTTGACCGGCCAGGGCCGAAATCAGATCAAATATTTCGTTGCCCCGGGTTTCTGATATCAGCGACAGCACGGCGTCAGCTGTAATTTTTTTGCCGGAGGGATCCCAGAGGAACAGTTTTTCCAGCTCTCCTTCCAGCTTGTCAGGTTCTTCGCCAACCAGGTCGACAAGCAGGGCGGCAGCCTGTGAATCAATCGAATAACCTTCCTGCCGGATTCGGGACCGGACCCATCCCGCACCCTTGCCTCCAGCGGGTTCAATTGTTGGAAGCTTCGGCCATTTTCTAGGTTTTTTCCTGTATTCGAGAACCAGTACAGTTGTGTCAACAGGATCTTTAAGGAGGGGAAGCAGCTCGGTTTCAGCGGCCTCAGCACCCCGCACAAAGATCCAGCGGCGGGAGCTCATCCATGGCATGGTCCGAATACTGTTAAGCAGGGCGGGGATGTCTTCCTTCCGCCCTTCTCCCAGGTCATAAACTTCCCAGTCGAAGGAACGAGCTGAGGCATCCACCTGCTGTTCACAGCAGTCAAATACCTTTCTCGAACCATACTGATCCTGGCCGGAAAGAGTGTAAACCGGCTTGGGATTTTTACATGATTCAAAAAATTCAGCTAACTCCATGAATAAAACAAGCCTCCTGCCTGAATTTTGTTTTTATAACCTGATATTGTCAAGTTTAATAATGATGTGCATCTTGCGGACTTTTTTTTAAGGATTCAGGATAGCGGCTGTCCAGTTTGTTCGCCGGGCTGGATCCGTCAATAAGCTTCAAGTATTGCCGCGACGATCGTTGAAGCAAAATCATCGGCCATTCTCGACAGGGCGGGATTCATTTCCGAGAAAAAGTTTTCAACATCGGTGTTGATTACATATTGCTCGCTGAATAAAACGTCCTGGTTTTCGTACAGGACCGCGCCGCTGGATTTTTCTACCAGTTTCACCTTGGCGTTTATCGTAACCCGAAACGCGGATGCGAAACTGCTTTCACTGTAGGTAACCGGGCTGGAAGATAAACTCCTGATGGTACTTTGCAGGACGGCGTCTGCCCCGGATGGATTGGATACTACGCGGTAGCTGGTAGCCCTGACCATTTCATTGGTCATCGCCCGGGTGAAAATCTGATCAATTTTGTAGTAGGCGGTTTGATTCTGAAATGATTCAATGGCCACGATTTTCCCCGGGAGTAAAGCCGGTGTTCCATTTTCAACATGGTAACCGCATCCGCCTGTAAAGATTCCGGCAAGCAGGGACAAAATTACTGTACTGAGCAGCATGCCGGTACAGTGCTTTAAGGTTCTGCTTTTTCCTGACCTCATGATGGCCAGCATAATCTTCTGGAATGACATGAATTATTTATCAACTTTGGACATCACAATTTTTTTCTGGGCCTGGTATTTGCCCTTTCGGTCCCTGTAGGAAACATCGCAAATCTCATCGGCAGCCAGAAATATCAACTGGGCTATGCCTTCTCCCGCGTAAATCCTGACCGGGCTGGGACCAAGATTGGAGATGGACATGGTTACGAATCCTTCCCACTCCGGTTCAAAAGGAGTGACATTAATGAAAATTCCGCATCGGGCGTAGGTGGATTTTCCGGTGCATATAGTCAGTATATCCCTGGGTATTCTGAAATATTCCACTGATTTGGCAAGGATAAAGGAATGGGGAGGTATTTCGCAAAAATCTCCTGTGTGGTCCCGAAAAAGGCTTTCATCCAGGTTTTTAGGATCAATTATATTTGTGGCATCTCCCGAAAAGATTTTGAATTCCCGGTCGACCCTGAAGTCATAGCCGTAGGAGGATGGTCCGAAGGAGATGCATCCCTTGCCCAGGAGCTTTTCCTGGAAAGGTTCAATCATTCCCCGGGTTTCAGCCAGTTCGATAATCCATTTGTCCGGTTTAACACCCATTAATTATTCTCCGGCGTCGATGCTTGTATATACGCGGTTTCAAGCTGATCCCGGAATATGGAATCAGCAGTATAGCCTGATTTTGAAATATGTTTATATCACAATAACGGATCAAAGTGTTCCCGAGATTTGGACCGGGAAGGGGATGAAAGTCAGAAGGAAGATAATCCCGGCCGCCAGTCCCAGCCGCTGCCTTTTGCGGTCCAGCGGAAATGAGTCAAAAAGAGTGGGAGGATGTTTGAGTTTCATTACCAGCAGGAGAATTCCAAAAAGAAGATAAGCAAGCACCGGCCAGGACCAGAGGCCAAGACCCAGCAAGAGCGCGGTGGTTATCGCTGAGGAATATTTGTGGATACCGGGGCCGAATAACGCGTATACAATATGCCCTCCATCCAGTTGTCCGGCGGGAAGCAGATTGAGGCTTGTCGCCAGCATGCCAATCCATGCCGCCCATCCCAGGGGATGCAGGTTAATCAGGCCGGCTTCCCCGCTGTAGAAAAGACAGCTCGTAATCTTGAAAAGCAGGGGTTCTCCGAAAAGCAGCATGTATCCGGATTCTGGTTCAGAAATTACGGTCTGGTTGGAGAGGATGATCCCGGCCACAAGAACCGGGAGACTGATAACGAAACCGGCCAGGGGACCTGCGATTCCCACGTCAAAAAGCTGCCTGCGGTTGAAAAAGGGGGACTTGATCCTAATAAGCGCGCCGAAAGTACCGAACATGTTCAGGAAACTTGGGGCCGGAATCAAGTACGGGAGGGTGCAGTCAATCCGATAATGCCGGCAGGCGAAGTAGTGGCCGGACTCATGAAAGAGAAGGATCAGCATTAAGCCCAGGGAAAACGGAATACCCTGGATCAGAAGCACTGGATTGTGTATCAGGGCCGTCCAGTGAGGAAGAGACTCAAGCTCCCCGCCCTGGTAAAGGTATACGGAGTGCAGGGAGTAACCGGCAATCGTTGTAGTTAGGGCGGTGAGTGAAAATAAAAAAAGCGCCAGCCTGGCGGGAGGGCGCTTTTTTTTAAAAATCTGTCCTTCAGAGAGAATAATTTTTCCGGGAGAAATATCTTCAGGATTCTTCAATGATTTACTGATCAGGCTCAGCGAATATCTTTACCCGGCTTGAATCGAACTGTTTTACCAGGTGTGATTGGAACTTCAGCTCCGGTTCTTGGATTTCTGCCAATGCCGCTTTTCCTGGGTTTTACAACGAACACACCGAATCCTCTTAATTCAATGCGTTCCCCTTCCTGCAGAGCTTCTTTCATGGAAAGAAAAAAAGCGTCAACCGCCATTTCTGCTTTAACCTTTGTAATGTCAAGGTTATCTGCTACAGCATTCACAATCTCCTGTTTAACCACCTTCAGTTCCCTTCTAAATCGTTTTGAGTCGAATATAATGTTAATAGACTTAGTCTGTCAAGTAATCCCACCAATGACTAAAAATAAAAGCCTTTACACTGATTTTTTCAGGAAAGGAATCCTCTGAGCTTAGTCAAATTTTCCTGGTCTCCCAAACCATCCCTGTCTTTTGGAGTCTCCAGAATCTTTGAGATTTTCTCAAATCGGGAATCTTTAATCAAATTTTTAAACCCGTCGTCTCCAATCCACCCTTTGCCAATATGCTCATGCCTGTCTACATGGCTACCCAGCGGTTTCAGGGAATCGTTGAGATGTATCAGGGTGAGCCTGGGAAAAACCGATTACAGAATCAAACTCTTCCATGGTTTTTTTCATAAGAATCCTTGGTCCTGATATCGTAACCTCCCGCGAAAATATGGCAGGTGTCCAGGCATACTGTGAGGGCGGGATGTCCGGACACACCTGAAATAATATCCCGGAGATGTTCAAATTTGTGACCCACTGAGTTCCCCTGCCCGGCGGTGGTCTCCAGGGGCAATTTGCACACCGGGGCCGAATTCATCGAGGATTTGCGCGAGGGAAGCGACCAATGAATTCTATTCCCTTCGAGATACCTTCCCCACGATGGGAACCCGGATGGATAACCAGGGTTTCCACTTCCAGCAGGGAACAGCGTTCCAGCTCATCAATGAAGGCGGCGATGCTTTTCCGGCGCAGATCGGCCTCAGGAGAAGCGAGATTAATCAGGTAGGAAGAGTGCGCCGCGACACTGATAATTCCGCTTTTCCGGCGCAGGGATTTGAATGCGTTGGCTTCCTCTTCCCCTATTTCCCGACCGGTCCAGCGATTGGAGTTTTTGACGAAAATCTGCAGGGCATTGCAATCCAGTTCAGCGGCTTTTTTCAGCCGCTTTGTGGATTCCGCCTGCTATCGACATGTGCGCACCGAGGAGGAGATTCTTAATAGCTGCAATTCCTTGAAGCCTTCGCGGGAAGGCAACTGTCTGTACGGGATTGCTCGAGGATTTTGCTTGGCGGGCAAAAACAGCGAACAAACCCGAATTGTGGGCTGCCTCCACCCAGTGCGGAGGGAATTTGAAGGCCCTTTGAAATTTAATTACGCGGGCCTTCACCTGTCCGATTCTTCAATTCCCGGATTTTGATGCTAGTTGAAGCGGCTGTTCAGGTACCTGGTTGCCAGGTTGGCCGCTGACGCGACGCCGGAATTTTCATGGTTCATGAATTCCCGGATGAATTCAAGGGCTGATGCTTCTCCCCTGATCCCGATAATTTTCAGCAGTTCGGCTTTCCTGCCATTGTCCTCCGACCTGGCATAGGGATATAAAACCTTTACCTTTTCCTCCGGAAGTTCCAGGAGATATGAAAAGGCCTGGTCGCCCTTGACTTTCTCTACCAGTTCCACAATATGTTCTTCCCTGCCCAGCCGGTAAAGAGCAAAGCTAAGGGCCAGTCGAACCGAACCGTCCTTTTCAAGAAGGAATTTTTTGGCCAGAACAGTGGTAAAGGCATTATCCCCTATCCTGCCCAGTCCTTCGGCTCCATTCATCCTGTATTCAGATCTCTCATCTTCAAGAGCGTCCTCGAATATATCCTGGCTTCTCCTGTCCCCCGATCAAAGCCAGGGAAGAGAGGGTCTTTTTCTGCAGGTCATCAGTTCCCGATACCGGTATAAAGCCCAGGGCCGTTCGACGCTCTTCTGTCCCGAGCCTGTAGATTTCGTTAAGGCTGGGAACGGCATCGTTGAGGCGAAGTCTGCCGGCAGTCAGGATAGCAGTGTCGTGAATTTCTTTATCAGGGTCTTTTATAAATGGAATCAGGGCTGAACCCGCCGAGGGATCCCCGATTTTATTCAGGGCCCTGAGAAGTTCAACAATAACTCCCTTATCGCTTTCCCCGGGCAGGACCTGGGCGATAGCCGGAACAGCATCAGACGCCCTCAGTATTCCCAGGGCGACAGCTGAATCTTTCCTCAGGCCTTTATCAGGGGAAAAAAGAAGATTTTGAATTGAGGATACGGCATTGGAGCTTACCTTGACGTAGGATTCAACTACCTGGGGATTGCTGCCTTCATCCAGTGGATTAAGGAAACTAAAAGCCTCTTTCATTCCCTGGGTAAATCCGCCTTCCTGTCCGGCATACACATTAACCAGCCCGGCCACAGCTCGTTTTTGAACCCTGACCTGATCATCCCTGGTGAAATCAATAAAAGCCTGGAGGGCGCGGGTGTCATTGATATACACAAGGGCCTTGACGACTTCGTAGCGAACATCCTGGTCAGGATCAGAAGCCATTGTGATCAGTTGGGGCACGGCCTCCCGGATTTTGTGATTTCCCAGGGCAGTGGCGGCTTCCATCCTGACTTTGGCCTCAGGGCTTTTCAGGTCATAGATTAATCCTTCAACACTGCGTTCCTGCTGGTTCGCGGATACCGTCATCCCCAGGATGACAAAAAATAATAAGCTGAAACAGATCATCAATCTTGGATATTTCATGATTGCAGTCCTCATACGAAACCAGTAAGTTGCAGGTTTTATCCCGGCATGGGAGATATCCTGGTTAACGCGCGTTTTTTGTTAATTAAAATTTAAAATATCAGAGTAAACTGACCAAAAAATATTTAGAATCCCCAGGTTTCCCGAATGGTTTGTCAAAGTGTTTTCCCCTCCCGGAAAGGCCCGCAGTACCGACCTGATTTATGAAAATACCAATGGTTTAATCATTAACCCCGGCAAGTTTCAAAACCTTAAATGTCGTGGTATTCTAAATGTTTGATTGATTTAGGACGAATTTATTTCAGTTATGGTGTCAAAATCTGCCCGGAAATGAATCCTGGCCGGAGATCGGACATCCTAATAAATTTAACGAAGAATTCGGCAGAAAGGTTTCCAGAATAGATGAGTCAGAATGAACAGGATACCCAGGGAAGAGGATGGTTGGCATTATTCCGGTCATTTTTTCTTTTATTGATTGTGTTTCACTGCCCGGTCCCCGGATGTTTACGCTACGGGATTGCCGCTGGCCTCCCCGTATGAAGTTAAAGGGGTTGAATATGATCAGTCAATTCCAACAATTGAGCAGGTGACAGGTATTGAAACGGGATTGAGGCATACCTCGCCCTACCAGATCATTGAATATTTCAAGGCCGCGGCAGATGCCAGTGACAGGGTTTCGCTGGTCGAATACGGCAGGACCTACGAAGGTATACCCCTGATATGCGCGGCAGTTACCAGCCCGGCTAACCAGGCAAATCTTGAAACAATAAGGGGAAATAATCTCAAGCTTTCCGAGCAGCCGGAAATAATGGATCCGAATGTTATCAGGAATATGCCCCTTGTGGTTTATATTGGCAGCGGAATACATGGAAATGAAGCCAGCGGAGGAGAGGCTTCGATGCTGCTGCTTTACCATCTCGCGGCCGGCCAGGGCAGTGACCTGAATAGAATGCTGTCTGAAATGGTCATTTTGATCGATCCCATGATCAATCCCGACGGCAGGAACCGGTTTACCCAGTGGGTGAACGCCAACCGGGGGAGAATGGCAACTGCCGATCTCGCCGACCGGGAACATAATGAACCATGGCCGGGAGGCCGTACCAATCATTACTGGTTTGATATGAACCGTGATCTCGTGCCTGCCGCCCTGAAGGAGACGTCTCACCGGCTCAGCTTCTACCATTCCTGGAGGCCCCAGCTTGTAACAGATCACCATGAGCAGGGAAGCGGGGCTACCTTCTTTTTCCAGCCGGGGATTCCTTCCGGAAATAATCCCAATACCCCTAAATCAACAGTGGATTTAACCCGCAGGATAGGCGAATATCACGCCAGGGAACTGGACCGGATTGGGTCGCTTTATTTCAGCGAAGAGGTTTACGACGATTTTTATTACGGAAAGGGTTCAACCTATCCTGACATCAATGGAGCGGTGGGAATTCTCTTCGAACAGGCTTCATCAAGAGCGTTAAAAACCCAGGGCGTGGACGGGGAAATGAGCTACGCGTTCACTATCCGGAATCAGTTCGCAACCATGATTTCCACTCTTGAAGCGGGTCAGCAGCTCAGGATTGAGCTACTTGAGAACCAGTGGAAGTTTTACAGTTCATCCCGGAAATTATTCGAGAAGGCTTCGGTTAAGGGTTACGTGTTTTCGATGCCTGAAGATCCGGCGATTGCGGAAATGTTTATCAGCCTTCTGCAAAAACACAAGATCAAAGTGTTCAGGCCCAAGGAGGATTTCAGGAAGGAAGGAGTTAAATTTGATTCTGATAATTCCTGGATTGTCCCGCTGAACCAGACCCAGGGACGGCTGGTGAAAACACTATTTGAAGAGGTGACTGAGTTTGGAGACGTGGTTTTTTATGATGTATCGTCCTGGACCCTGCCTCATGCCTTCGGACTTCATTTCACTGAACTGGATTCCTTGCCCGATAAAATGCTCGGCCCTGAAATCCTTGCCGGGGATCTTTCTGTCAAGGGCCGGATCATGGGAGGAGAAGCTGCCTATGCTTATGTCCTGAAATGGAACCTGTGGGCTCCCGGGGTAGTTTACAAGCTTCTTGATAAAGGCATCAGCGCCCGTACTTTCAGCACCGAAATCGAGATCGATACCGGTTCCGGCAAGGTTGGATTTGACGGGCCTTCAGTCATTATCCCCGTTATGCAGAAACAGGTTTCTCCCGGAGAGGTTCATAAGGCGGTAAGGGAGGTCATCGAAGATTTCCCGGTTGACATATATGCCACAGGGTCGGGGATCAGCGTCGAGGGCCCTTACCTGGGCAGCAGCCGGGCCCGCCCCTTGAGGAAACCGGTAATAGCCTTGATAACTGGTAATGGATCCAGCAGCCGGGAAGCAGGAGAAGCCTGGTATATACTGGATGAAAAAATGGAGATACCGGTATCGCTGCTTGACCAGGAAAGGTTTTCCGGGACGGAGCTTTCATCCTATAACTGCCTGATCCTGCCCAGCGGGGCCAGCCGGTCCTGGAAGGAACCGGAGATTGAAAAACTGAAGCTCTGGGTGAAAAAGGGGGGAACTCTCATAGCCGTTAGAGACGCGGTCAAGTGGGCCATTGAATCCGGAATTATTGATGAGGAACTGGTTGAGGAAGAGTATACGCTTCCGGATATGCCATATAACGAACTGGGTAAAGCCAGAAGGGAACAAAGGCTGAGCGGAGCCATTTTTAATACCCGGGTTGACAATACCCACCCCCTCTCATTCGGCATAAGTATGCGCCTGCCGGTTTTTCGTAATCATACTCTCAAAATGAAACCGTCAAAGAACCCGGGATCGAACGTTGCTGTTTACACCCAGGATCCCCTTCTCAGCGGTTATCTGCCCAGGGGGCAGAAAGGCAAAATAGGCGGCACTGCTTCCCTGATAGCCAGGAGGTCCGGAGCCGGTTCAGTAATTCTTTTCCTTGATAACCCGGTTTTTCGGGGTCACTGGTGGGGTACGACGCGGTTGTTCCTTAACTCCGTGTTCTTCGGGGACTCTTTTTAGGTCCGGCCGGCCTGGGTTCGACGGGAAGGCCGATGACAGTAGAATCACGGAATTTATTTCCATTGGAGAATATATGAAGAAAGTCTTGTTTACAGGTGAAATTAACGTAGACATCATTATGGGTGGGCTGGAATCTTTTCCGGTCAGGGATCGCGAGATCAGCTGTTCTTCTTTTGAGTTGACTATCGGCAGTTCCACCGCGATTTGTTCATGTGCCTATGCTTCGCTGGGAGGGGATGCTTCCTTCCTGGGCCTGGCGGGGAATGATGAATACGGCAATTATATGGTTTCAGGAATGCGGGATTTCGGGATTGACACCGCCCTGGTCCGGCGAACCGACGAGGTCAATACCGGAGTGACGGTTAACCTTATCCACGAGGGCAGCAGGACCCAGGTGACCTATCCGGGCACTATTGCCGAATTTGGGTCCAGGTATATAGACTTATCACTCCTGAATGGATTTGACCATATTCACCTGGCCGGCCTTTACCTGCAGGAGAAATTTCTGCCGGGAGTCAGGAGCGTTCTTGAATATGCCCGTGAACACGGCATTGGAACCTCACTGGATCCCCAGTGGGATGAATCTGAGCAATGGCGGCATATGGCGGAATGGATGCCTCTGCTTGATTATCTTTTTGTCAATGAAGATGAGGCGATATCGATTTCGGGGGCGGAAAATCCGGAGAAAGCCTGTGCCAGGCTGGGAGAGTCCACAGTTTGTCCTGTAGTAAAAACAGGTTCCACCGGGGCGCTGTTGTGGTCCGGAGACAGGGTAATCAGGCTTCCGGGACTGCCTGCCGACGTCGTGGATACTACCGGTGCCGGAGATTCTTTCGATGCCGGGTTTATTTATGCCAGGCTGGAAAGAGGTTTAAGCTTAGAAGAGGCCGGGCTTTTTGCCAACGCTTCCGGGGCCAGGAGCTGTGAGTTTGTAGGGGGGGTTAATGCCCGTTCAAGCTGTCAACAGGTGCTTGATTTTATGAAGGACCGTGAACCACAGATTCCCAGGCAGTAGTCCGTTTCGGCCATACCCGAGGCGAATGGGGAAGCCGGGTCAGCCCGGAATTTGAAATCCGGATACCTTGATATGTTTATTGATGAATAAAAAAATAAAGAGGATGGAATATGAGCGCATTTTTAGAATTACTGAAATTAAGTGACGAAGAGAAGACCAGACTTGGGATCATTGATACCCCACGGGAAATAAACCAGCAGCCGGATACCTGGGAAAAAGGCGTCAAGCTTGTCCTTGATCAGAAAGACAGCCTGAAGTCCTTCCTGGAGGAGAGGCCGGCTTAACCGGGTCCCGAAAATCAACGCTTTTATTGTGCGGGGCGGGCAGTTCTGAATATATTGGGACCGCGGTATGCAACCTGTTGAGGAAAGGGCTGGGGAGAGAGGTGATATCCGTCCCTACCGCCCACATGGTAACCCATGGCAGGGAATTCCTTGTTGAAGAGAATGATTACGCGATACTTTCCTTTGCCAGGTCGGGTAATTCGCCCGAATCAGTCGCAACCTATGATGCGGTTAAAAAATATCATCCCGGGGCCAGGCAGCTGGTCATAACCTGCAACAAGGACGGCGCCCTGGCAAAAAAAGCAGGGGCTGATTCTTCGTCCTATTGTATCCTTCTTCCCGAGGAGACTGATGACAACTCCCTGGTTATGACCAGCTCATTTTCGACGATGGCCATGGTCGCTTCCTGCCTTCCCTGGCTGGATGATGAGGCGTTCCTCCTGGATATTTGCCGTAAGCTGGGAGAGGGCGCTTCAAGAGTGTTCAGCGAATATGGGGACATGCTGGCTGATTTCGGAAGCCGGCCTTTCAAAAGGGCCTGTTATCTTGGATCTAATACTCTGTTCGGGACAATGGAGGAATGTCAGCTCAAGATGCAGGAGATGACTGACGGCCAGGTAACCGCCAAGTTTGAGTCTTTCCTGGGCCTTCGCCATGGGCCCCAGGTATTTGTGGATGAAACCTGCGCGGTGATCGCCGGCCTTTCTTCAGATCCTTCAGTGCGCAGGTATGAGATGGATATGCTCAGGGAACTCAGGGAAAAGAAACAGGGGATGGCCACCCTTGTTATCTGCGACCGCGCTGGTGATGACCTTCGCGCCATTACTGAATTTATCGTTGAACTGTATCCGAATGGGGACGCGGTTGATGACCAGTTCAGGATAATGACCGATGTTGCGGTGGGACAGATCCTGGGAACGTTTAAATCCATGGCTCTTGGCCTGAAACCTGATTGCCCCAGCGCATCGGGCGTTATAAACCGGGTTGTCCAGGGGGTTACGATTTATGACATCTAGGAGAGTTCATCCAGTTTCCGAAATGATTGACTCCCGGAAGAGCGGGACTGCCAGGGGGATTTATTCTGTCTGTTCAAGTAATGAATATGTACTCGAGGCTTCCTTCATGCAGGCCTTGGAGGATGATTCCTTCCTCCTGGTGGAGTCAACCTGTAACCAGGTTAACCAGTATGGCGGATACACCGGGATGACTCCCCGGGTGTTTGCGGATTTCATGAAGAAGAAGGCGGCCGGAACGGGATTCCCTTCCGAGAGACTGATACTGGGAGGCGATCATCTTGGGCCCACGGTATGGACCGGAGAGCCCGCTGAAGTGGCCATGGATAAATCCAGGAAGCTGGTCAAGGAATACGCTGAAGCCGGATTTACGAAAATACATCTTGATGCCAGCGCCTCCTGTGCTGACGACCCGGTGCCCCTGCCAGATGAAACCGTAGCAGCCAGGGCTGCCCAGCTGTGCGCGGTTGCTGAATCGTGCCGGCAGCCCGGGGTGGATCCTGTATACGTAGTCGGGACCGAAGTCCCTGTTCCGGGAGGTGTCCAGAGCCAGGAGGAGGGCCTGCACATAACTGAACCCGGTGAGGCGGAAACCACTATAGCCAACGCCAGGCAGGCTTTCAGGAAACACGATCTGGAAGAGGCCTGGGAAAGGGTTGTCGCCCTGGTGGTCCAGCCGGGGGTGGAATTCGGGAATGATTTCATAATTGATTATGACCGCGGAAAAGCCGCGAAGCTTTCCAGGATGATTGGCGGGTATCCCGACATGACCCTTGAGGCTCATTCCACTGATTACCAGAAAAGGGAGAACCTCAGGCAGATGGTCGAAGACAACTTTGCCGTTCTCAAGGTCGGACCCTGGCTGACCTTCGCCCTGAGGGAAGGATTCCGGGCCCTGGGCCTGATTGAGGAGGAGCTTGTTTCCGCCGGTCTTGTCAGTTCTCCATCCGATGTGGAAGGCGCCCTGGAAAAGGAAATGCTTAATAATCCCGGGTACTGGCAGAAGTATTATCCGGGGAATCCGGGGGAACAGCTGCTGCAGAGGCGTTACAGTTTCAGTGACCGGGTTCGTTATTACTGGCAGCAGCCGGCAGTGCAAGCTTCCCAGGAGAGGCTGTTTGCCAACCTGGAAGAAGCCGGGATTCCCCTGTCGCTTTTAAGCCAGTATCTGCCATCCCAGTATGAGGCCGTTCGAGAAGGCCGGTTGAGTCTTTCTCCCCGCCGAATTGTCATGGACAAAGTCAGGGACGTCCTGAGGATATACAGCTACGCCTGCGGGTAAAGTACCCCTGAAGTATCGGCTTCCAGGGTAAATGTTTTTGTCGTAACCCGGGGCACCTGAAAAGTTGAAATGAATTAATGATCGGGTCATTTACCAACCGGCACACGAGAGACTTCTGCGGATCAGGAAGGCGTAATCAGTAACTTAATCCTCAATGAGTTTCTGTCCGCCGATCGTGGAGAGGTATTCAAGATCAAAATCTCCGTAGAGGCAGAAGGAGATAATCGGCTGGCTGCTGTTGATGTCCAGGTGTCCCCCCACCTGGGAGAATCCGGGACCGAAAAAGTAATTCTCATCCAGCATTCCAACCCTTCTCTGGTTGGGATCCAGGGAAAAGTTTTTCACAGCGGTAAGTCCACCCTCTGGGTTCCATGCCTGGACTGTGATATCCGCTTCCTGGCCGGAGATGTTCCAGATCGCCAGTCCGGTATAGATTCTCATGTCTATTGACTGGGCAATGTGAGGGAATACGGTTCCGGGGGAGCCGGAACTCTCCAGGGGGAGCGCGGCGAAGCTTCTCGATCCTCCGCTCAGGGTTATCCCGCCGATAACCCGGGGGGCTTCGAATCCCTCATATTCACCAACTGGTGAGATCAAGATTCTCATCTTTCCGGTCAAAACCTGATTATCATCGAGGTTTTCAGGATCAAGCGATGTGAATTCGGTAATATTTCCCTTCAGCATTTCATCCGGCTGAATGACAATTCCCTGGGTTTCATATTCGGCGCCATAATCTTCAAAGGTCTGGAAGACAATTGAAACCGGGATGAGCCCGATGTTTACCAATTGGATTTCTGTTCCGCTTCCATCCGGGAGAAGTATAAAGTGCGGGGCGTACAGCTCTTCAGTATCAACCGGAACCAGGGCCGGGAAGGCAATAAATGATTCGCTGGTCCCGTTCAGGATGAATCCGGTGACCGCGGTGGAACTGGTTATTTTCAGGTAACCTTCCGGTGATTCCGGGGTAATGTTGAAGAGCTCTGAAAGAGCCTGGAAAAGAGTGCCCTCGGCTGGAATCTGCCGGGTTGTAGTTTCAGTAACCGATCCGTCCGCCGCTGTCAGCTCTATTGCAACCTCGGCGGCAGTTTCGGTGGAGGTGTTATATAAATAAACCGTGGTAGCCTGTCCCTGTTTCTCCCAGCCGTTCAGCAGGTAGAGTTCATTGCCGGAAATCCAGCGATGCCCGATGCCGTCCAGTCTTCTGGTCTGGTCATCACCTACCACAAAAATTCCCCTGAACGGAAGATCTGTTCCATCTCCGGTACCGGTAATTGTTGACAGCTGGGGCGCCAGGTCAAGAATTTCAGAGGTCACCCTGGCCAACTGCCCCTTGGCGTTAAGATCCGGGAAACTTTCATTAACAGCCAGGATATTTCCGTCACTGTCCCTCCCTGAGAATGTTATTGATTTCGCGGACTGGTTGAGGTTGAGGGCGGTTGCTCCTACAAAGGAATTGCCGAGTACGGGGCTGAGTTGTTTGAAGCTGGCAGGGATTATGATCCTGTCCTGTTTTTCCAGTTCAGTGTAGGGGGAAGCCTGGAAAACCGAAAAGCCGGCGTTCTCCACCTGGATTGTTCCGGAGCGGTTATCTTTCTCTTTGTTCTGGTCCACGGAGTATTGAATGATTCCGTCTCCGCTGCCGCTCTGGCCTGAGAGGATGGTTATCCAGGGAGCCTGGCTGGAGGCCTCCCAGCTGCAGGCTGAAGGTGTTGAGACTGAAATAGAACCGGTTCCTCCCTCATCGGTGTGGCTGCGGCTTGCGGGAAGGAGGGTAATCGTGCAGTTAGGGATGGTTCCAGCCTGGGTTACGGAAAAATACTGGTCTTCGACACGAATTCTGCCCGTACGCTGGAGATAGGAATTGTTGGGGCTGACAGCATACACCACGGATCCGTTTCCTGATCCGCTGGAACCGTAGCTGATTGAAATCCATGAAGCCAGGCTGATCGCGGACCAGGGGCAGCCTGTCTGGGTTGTCACGCTGAAAGAGCTGCTGGTTCCTGAGGCGCTGTGGTTCTGGCTTTTTGGTGATATGGAGTAATCGCATTCAAGCTGATGGGTAACGCTCAGGAGTGGATCCCAGAAAAGACCGGTGTTGTCGTCTTCATCACTTTCCGGCACCTCTTCATCGGCATCGATAATCCATCCCACGTAATAATCACCGGACGGCAGCTCTTCCGGTACAGCTCCGCTCCAGAGGAATGAACTGGCTGAAGATGACTCAATGCCCGAAGATCTGGTCTGTCCCAGGTAGTAGTCGTTTTCAGAAATGCTGGAGTTTGACGAAGCATAAAAATCGATATTGAATCCGGTGGAAGGACCGTCTCCGTAATTGCATACCACTATTGAAATATCAAGGTCATCACCCGAATACAGTGATTCGGGTGAAAAGTAGGACTGGCCCGCCTGGTTACAGGTCGTCAGGTCCGGGACAAGGTCTTCACCGAAGGAGTCCACAATGTGCATAGTGTCATCCAGGGTCCGGGCGTTGTCGGTACCTTGATCTCCCGGAAGCCCGGTCGGGTTTCCCTCAAAATCAACATAGGGGTTGGAAAAATGTTCGATTTTGTATGAACCATCATGCGAGTAGGACATCATTGTATGCCAGTGGTCGGTAGAGCTTGCGGCATAATGATATCCGCAGGAATAGTGGGGTTCTTCTTTGTACTGGGGACCCGGAGAAGAAGGATTGTCTCGTTCGTGTCCGGCGCCCATGTTGTGCCCAAGTTCATGGGTAAGGGTGTGGTAGTAAAAGTAGTGACGGTCTACTACGGCGAAAGCGTAATTGCTGAAGTACAATCGATTATAATACTCCAGCGCGTAACCCTGACCGATAATGCTTCCAGTCCACCCATTGGTTATTAAAACCACGCAGTCCGCCTTCTCGGCCTCCCTGAGGACATGGACTTCGTCCATATACCCGTCCATGGGGCTCTGCAGCCTGGTAAGGTCAGTCAGGGATTCGTCGCTCGCGGAATAATTCACTCCCCCGCTTTCGACCATCTGCACCCTCTGGGTAACATTGCTGTTGGCATAGGCAGTATTGATTTGAGAAACTGCTTGGGCAATCTCCGCCTGGATGGTAGTGCCCTTGGCTGCAGCTCCCTGCGCGGCGTCAAGCGACCAGACAATCATAATTTCAATTATTCCATCACTGGAGTAGGAAACATCGGGGCCCGAAACACTGTCTCTCTGCAGGTTGATTTCCGGAATCACCGGAGGGACAAACTTTGCCTTTGAAGGATCTTTTTCTTCTATTTCAAATAAACCGCCTGGCTGCCGGGATATGGTGAATATCCCTTCCCCGTAAATATTTATCCTGCCCAGTATGATTCCGTCGGCCCAGGTGAAACTGGCAGTCCCCTTGTCAGGGCGTCCATCAATATTCCCAACCCAGGAGAAAGAAGTGCGGGTTTGTTCGATCCTGCTGAGGAGGGCGGTTACTTCCAGGCCCTTGAAGAGATTAAGGCGGACCAGATCCCTGAACTTCACATGATCTTCTTCTGGAGAGGCTCCTTTTTCAATGGTGAAAAGCAGGTCGGAGCGAAGCTCGGTTTTCCTGTATCGCAGCTGCCGCGACCCAGGCGCGGCCTCCTGGGTGGAGCTGATCTCTTCGGCTGCGTCAGAAAACAGGCGGGTGAGCCTGGCTGGATCGGCATCCTGGATCCGCACAGGCCTTGAGTAACCAGGACTGAAAACAGCGATGCCCTCTGGGTTGTTACCGCTTTTTAAAAGGCGTTCTCCCGCCCCGAGGGGCACGCCGGTGACGTGAGCCCCGGACAACAGGAGGAGCAGTAGACAAATCAGAGTTTGTTTTCTTAGGGTCATAGCTGTTTCCCAATAGGAATAATCATCAATTCAGGATTCCGATTCAGCCCGCTGTAATAAAAAACCGCAATTCGGATACTGATTATGCCTTTATAAGTCACGATAATGCAAACAAATTACGTGTATAAAATCCAGCATGATTTTGTTTCAGCCAAGCCTCAAATGGAGGCAATCCGGGACTGAGCAGTGCCGAAGCACCCGCATTCCAGTTTTGCCTGAACCGCCCGGGCTGTCACCTGGAGGCTATTTCCTGTTTTTATAAAAATTCCATACATGGGCCGCTGTGGCAGCCGCCCCGATTATGAGGAGCGGCTCCACCGACAGCCGGTACCGTGACGTTCCCAGGGCCGCCAGTGAGACGACGCCTCCCATATATAAGATTATCGTGATGAGATAAAGTCGCAGAAAAAAATGAGTTTTTGAAATGAAGGCATAGGGGAGGAAGGCTGTAATTATCAACAGGTTGCATGCAAAGAAAATACAAAGGAGTATCAATATCGGTATCGGTATAGCCTTGAAATATTTACTCCATTCAGTTGCCGGCCAGTAGAAAATATGTGTTGAAACGCGTTTTCCTTCCACGGGGATAAATTTATAGAGATCAAACCTGCCCGGGTCGAGGAAAAAAGCGAACATGTTTTTTGTGTCATGGACAATATTGTCGATGACAGTGTCTGGATCAAGCATAGCTTCGGCTGATTTTTCTTTTGTCTCGCGAATTTCCTTTTTGAAGGCTTCTTTGCTCTTGACAGTCAGGGTGTTGTCTCCGCCGGGTATGAAGAATTTCAGATGGGTTGCCTGCAGGCTGCTGAAGTGATACACCCCGGTCGCCTGGTAGTTGCGCCAGCTCCAGAGAGAGATGCACAACAAAGGGAGTAAGGGGGCTATTAACAGGATCCTTTTTGATGTCTTTTTGTAATACAGCAGGTGCAGAATAAGGTTGGGGATCCAGAAATAAAGCATCACCGGTTTGAGAAGGATAGATGCCGCGATACACAGGTTGAGCAGGAGGATGGGCAAGGAGCTTTTTCTTTTCAGGAAAAGCATTAGACAGTAAACAGAGGAAAGAAGCAGAAACTGGAGGGCTGTCTCCGCCATAATCATCTGGGAATAGATTATCTGTCCCGGATACAGGAGGTAAACCGCCAGTGCCAGCACGTTCAGTTTCCAGGGAACCTCGGCATTTTCATTTATTCTCCAGAGGAGAAATCCTCCCAGGAAGATAAGAAGTACCTGAAATAAAACCGGCAGTGCCAGAGAAGGTGAGACCAGGAACAGAAGCATCAGCAGGAAAGGATATCCCGGAGGGCGTTTGGAGTAGAGAGAGTAGTCGATTTCAGCTTTGAGAGATCCCGAATAAAAGACACCATGGTTTTTTAGATTATTGGCAGCATTCAGGTACTCATGGCTGTCGGGAAGCAGGCGGATTTCGGGAGAGTAAAGGCCATGCAGAAAAGCCAGTAAGTAAGCCAGAGCGGCAATAAATATAACCAGAAGCAGTATTCTGTGTGTTTTTTTTGTCATGATCCTGGTGTCCCGGAGCAACTAAATCTTAACCCATCAGGTCTGAATTGAACAGTGTGCCGGCCGTCGAACCAATCCCTCCTGACGCGCGGCAGGTTTCAATCTTCCAGTGGTCCTTGGATCAAGGCTGAAATAAGGCCCAGGACCAGGGAAAGGGCGGCGGTAAGGTAATAAAGCATGTGAAGGGGGATCATGGCCAGGGAGTTCAGGAATCCCGCCTTTTTAGCCAGGTAGCTGAAAAAATGAAAATTCAGGGCGAGGAACAGCAGGAGAAGCAGAGGGATTATCCACCACAGGAGGGGATAGACAAATCCTGCCGGAACCGACGTAAGCAGCAGCAGGACCAGGATCGCCGACAGCCTGTGAGAGAGGGTGAAATTTAACTGGGGCAGCCATTGATTCCTGGTTTTCATCAGCCGGATCCAGGGGGCACCGCGCAGGAACAGGTCGGTTTTCAGCCAGCTGGAGAGGGTCCAGGCCTTGTTGTGTTTTACCTGCAGTTCCGGGAAAAGCTGTACTTTCCTGTTTTTCCCTGCCAGCCTCATTCCCAGTTCAATATCCTCTATGGAAGGTTTGTCGTAGTGTTCGTTGAAGCCGCCGAATTCAAGGAAAACACTGCGCCTGATAACTCCGCATCCCGTCCAGAATGTTGAAATTTTTCCGGCTGACCGCTGGTGCACGTAATGGTGGGAAAGATTTTTGTAGCTGGAAATGATGGTTTTTACTCCGGGAGAATCATCGTAAGAGCCGATAAAGGCGTCCAGATCCGGATGGCCTCCTGTTATCTTTTTGGCTGTGGCCAGGGTCTGTCCGGAAAATTCCGTGTCCGCGTCAACAAAGAACAGGTATTCTCCACGGGCTTTTTCAGCCAGGTGATTTCGCGCTTTTGCCGGTCCGCTGCCGCTGATGCGGAACAGTCTTATTTCAGGGATGATCTCCCGCAGGACCTTTTCTTCTAGGGGCTGGACACTCCCGTCATCACAGATAAGGACTTCCGCTGTACCCTGGTAATCTTCCCGGGCCAGGCTGTTCAGGCAGGTGTTCAGGTTACTCAAATCGTCCCTGACCGGAATCAGTATCGATATCAGGGGAGCGGAAGCATTTATTTTATTTAAGGTCATTTTTTGCGGTCCGGCTTTTCAGTATTGTTTGTACCATCCCTCTTCAGGTTCGACCGGTGACAAGTCCTCCCAGACCGGACGGGCCAGGGCGTCGCACAGGCAGGTCAGCCGGCGCATTCTTTCCCGGCCGGTTCCCCGTAGGAAATCCGATCTTTCCCGGCCGAATACTGAAGAAGCTTCGGACCAGACCGCGCGGCCGGCAGCCACTCCGCTGGCGCCGGCGCCGCAGGCTATTGTAACCTGGCGCAGGTAGGTATCGTAGGTCACTCCCGCTGAAAGCAGGACCCAGGGGACCCGTGATGCCGAGGATAAATCCCGGCAGGCCTGGTCCCAGGAATTTTCGTCCTGGTCTTCCTTGGCGTCAAGCGGGAATTCCGCCTTGAGAATATCCACTCCGTCCATGGTCAGCTTTTCGGAGGTCGTAACCACAACGTCTCGTTTTTCTTCCGATGACAGCTTTGTTGCATTTGGATCAGGGGAATAGGAAAGCGGCTCAACTACAAAGAGTATATCCAGGGAGGAGCATTCTTCGGCCGTGCGTTGGACCAGGTCCTCAATCGCCGCGGCCTGGCTGGTTCGAGGATGGTAGTAGACCAGTAATTTTACGGCGTCAGCTCCCAGCTTCTTGACCTTGGCAGGACTCCAGCCCTTAAGTATGGAGCTTTCGCGGTTGCTCTTATCCCCGGAGTAACCGGTGGCGTCCACTGCCGCCAGCAATCCGGTTTGGGGGGGGAGAATTCCGGCCGCTATACACTGGGCGGCTCCGGTTTCAGGATCCAGCAGTACGGCTGAAGCCATGGGGGAAAGAGGTTGAATGACTTCCTGCTTAAACGAAACCATGTCGGAGAAGCGCACTGAATCAGGATTTGAAGGATTCAGGGATCTGCGCAGGTTGCCCCGATGATCCAGGGCCAGGACAGACAGGGCCCCGCTTTCCGTAACACAGCGTTGAAGACCCCTGGTTTTACCCGGTGTAAGCTTTTTCATAAGATTTTCTCCAGCAGATTAATTTAATTTAATCCTGATTATATGTGTTTAGGGAATTAATTTTAACCTGCTAATCAATCTATCCATAGAACGAAATAATCAAGGTGCCCAGTTCTGCCTGATATGACCGGTTTTCAAAAAAGGTTTAGTTTAATCAGGTATCGAAGTGCTGAGGTTCAGTCGAGAGTAAAGAAACCCAGGGCGGAAGGGATATGGAAATCCGGCTTATCAGTTCGTGGATCCTGCCAGCTTATCCAGCTCTGGTCGATTTTTCCGTCCCTGGTGCGGGAAAATTCTCCCCGGTAGATTCCGGCAATAATGCGGGTTCCCTGCCGCATACTGCCGATTCCGGTTTGGCGATACCATTCAACGGGAATAGCGACTTCCACTGAGTATCCCTTGTCGGTGATCCGGCCGCTGGTTTGCAGTCCCCGCAAGTCCCAGACCCTGTCAAAATCCCGGTAGAAGGACGCTTTGTAGTCCAGTACCTTTCCGGAAGGATCGATTTCCAGGCAGTAATACTCCTTCATATCCGGATCAGCGGAAAAAAATATTTCAACACGGTCTCCCCGGGCAACCGAACCTTCATCCGTATCCGGAAATATCACAATATTGCTGTCTGTGACGTCAAAGAAGAAGTAAACAAATTCATCAGTATAGAACGCCTTGAACAGGGTTAAGGGAGAGGTTTCTTCCTTCCATGGCCAGCTGAACCCGGAATCCTCCTCCGCCAGTTTCCAGGAGGGTTCACTGTCTTGACCGTCAATTGTGATGCTGGAAGAATTGATGGAATTGAGGCTGTAGGTTTTGGCCTGTGTTCCGAGGCCGGCCGCGGTGCAGAACAGGGTTGAAAACAGGAGAACCTGAAGCAGGGGCAGGGCCCGGATTTTTCCGGAAAAGGGAAGCCTTATCATTCCTTTCACTGGCTGCCCAGCACTTTCACACTTATTGCGGCAAGTTCCTCTCCGGTATCTCCATCCAGAAGCACAAACTTCATGCCGTCCCTGACCCAGTAACCGGTTTCCTTGGATCCTTCCGCTCCGGAAATTGTGAACAGGTTGCCTTCAGCTGATCCCACGTGGATTTCCACTTTCCTGGCGTTGGGGGCATTCCAGCGGAGGGTTGTTTTGCCGTTTTCACCGAGACAGTCCCTTATGACAGCCGGGTCGGCCGCAAAGATGTCACTTTTAAGCAGTTCCGCGGCATATTTTTCATTATCCCCTTGAGAGCCGCATCCCGCGGCCAGGAAAGCCGTCAATATGAATAAAGCAAAGATTCCTGATTTTTTACTCATTTTGAATTTCCCATCTGGATTCCTGATTAGCTGGAATGACGATACGATCATTTATGAGATGTCATGAAATGGAACCGGCAGCAGTTCAGCGCGGCTGCCGGGGAAGGACCGGTTCAATAGAGGCCGTCCAACATTTTTATGTGACATTTCACAAGTCCGTAGCCTATCAATACAAGAAGAATGAATGCTCCAATCCTTTTCCATTGCGGATGGGTAAGCTGGTATCCGCAGTTGGGACACCTTACAGTCCTTTCCGGAGAAACATACCCGCACTCCGGGCAGGTCTCCGGTAAATATTTTTTATTCTTTGGTTCTGTCATTAATTTTTAGCTGCAGTTCTTTAAGAGGTTTATAGCTGATGAGTTCGATATTCTGCTCTTCCAGGAGTTGTTTAAGACGTTCGCTCCGGGTGAAGGTTACATATTCAGCGTTTCTCGTTTTCCAGCTGTTGGTGACCGCCTTCAACTCCTCTCCGGGGGTGGAGGCGTGGATATAGATTTCGGTGACGCCGGGATTGAGGTTTGACAGGATTCTGATCCAGCTCTCTTCAACATTTTCGGAGTAATCCCTTCCCAGTGCGCCGTAGACAAAGTCGTCGGTAAAAACAAGTCCGAGTTCCGCGGCCCGGGTTCGGAGGTCAGCGGGAGCTCCTGCCTCCTCCAGGGTTTTCTGGGAGGGCATTCGCAAAGGCAGATTGTACTCGATGGCCAGCTTGATGTAGACCTCGAAATATTCAGGAGCCATCATGACAGTGCCCATGTGGGAATCTATATGGGTGGGCTCCATGCCCGCGGCCATGAACTTTTCAATCTGGGCCCGGGCTTCGATATAGGCCTCCTGGGGGGAAGAATTTTTGTAGACTTCCGGGACGCTCCTCCACAGGTAGCCCTCGGGGTCAATCAAGCCAGGGACCTGGGTGTCAGGCGCGACCGGCCCCCACCTGTATCCATCCCATTCAGAGGTATGGGTCAGGTGCACGCCGAAACTGAGATTGGGTTTGTCTTTGGCATAGGCGGCAATTTCAGGAAACCAGGGGCAGGGGACCATTATGGTTCCCGAGGAAATCATTCCTTTTTCCTGTCCTTCGATAGCTGCCATATTGGCCGCGTGACACATGCCGACATCATCACAGTTGATGATCAACAGCTTTGAGTTTTCAGGATATCCGAGTTTTTCCACAAGTGATTCCCCTGGGAGGAAACTGGTTAAGAGAAGAAACAATAAAATAAGGAGTAATAAATATTTTTTCATATCTGATTTCAGGTTAACAAATAGAGTGGCCGCAGGGAAGAATTCAAGTTGATTCATTCCCTTAATTATTCCGACCGTTGTCTTTCCCCGGGAGACCTATCTATATTCTACATCAGTCAATTTTACTATCACCGGATTGGCCCAGGTACGGTCGTTGTACAGGCGCTGGGCCCTGACAACGGATATGTGGAGATAATCCCCGATTTGCCGGAACCTGGATTCAGGGTTGATATCCGGATTGTATTCCACGACCTTGCTGTTCTGTCCCAGCACCGAGATGGAAGTGTCGGCTGTTGCCTTCACGTGGCGCAGGGAAAATTCCCGGCGCTGCCCCAGCGGCCAGGGCTCTTCACCGGTCAGGAACAGGTAAACCGTGTTTTTCATCCGGTCCCTGGTGATCCAGATTTTTCCTTCCCGGATGACCGGCCAGGGACGGATTCCGTGAATAGCCTCTCCGTTCACGAACATCCAGAGGCCCAGTTCGCGCAGGATCCGTTCCTGTTCCATGGGGATGATTCCGGAAGGCTCTGGGCCTATGTTTAGCAGCAGGTTTCCGCCCTTGGCCCGGATATTGATCAGCATTTCGATCAGCTCCCGACCGGATTTATAATCCTCGTTGGTGGGCTTGAACTGCCACTGGGTTCCCAGGGTGAAGCAGGCCTCCCATGGTCCGGGTACCGGCGCGTCGGGGATCTCCTGCTCCGGGGTCTGCATTTCACCGCGGGTCACCAGGCATTCCGGCTGCAGTTCGTGTACATATTCCACCAGGAGCCGGTTATCGAAGGCGTCGAAAAAGATGACATCAATCTTTCCGTATTCGGTGAGCAGTTCTTTGATCTGGGCCCGGTTATGTTCCAGAAGTTCGGGATTGCTGCTTATGTTGGCATATTCAGCCCGCCGCCTTATGAGGTGGCCCTGTTTATGCAGGAACGAGAAATCCTCGGGGGAAAAATAGAACCCTACTTTCAATCTGTATTTCCGGCAGGCTTCCACGTATTCCCGCACGATATCCTTTCGGTAGGGAGTATTCATGATGCTGAAGTCGGTGGTCGTGGTGTTCCAGAGGCAGAATCCGCTGTGGTGCTTGGTGGTCAGGACCATGTATTTGGCGCCGGCAAGGGAGGCCAGCTGCATCCACTCATCAGCTGAATACCGGTCGGGATTGAAGGTCTTCGGGAGTTCATTGATATACCGGTCCAGGTAATCTTCAGAAGCTCCGACCATGGTATGGCTGATCACCGATCCCAGCTGGGAATCCAGGCTCCAGTGTATGAAGAGGCCGAAACCCCAGTCCATGAATTCTTCCTGGAGGGCGGGATTATTGGCCAGTTCCAGGTCAGGATTCGCCGCCTGGGGAGACCCGGGCTGGGCCAGGACCTGCAATGTCAGGATAAAAAGGAATAAAACAGCCGGGAGAAGAGTCTTTTTAATCATGATTTAGTTAGATTACCAGAATTTGATGCGGGTTTCTGGTGCGATAATTTTGTGGCAGGTCCGATCCTCGGACCTGCGAGCGGAAGCGAGCCATAGGTGTGGCTGGAGCTGCCAGCTCCAGGAAAAAAGACTGGAATTGGCAGCGAGTCCTGATGGGCTGATAGATGAATATGGCAACTGCCTCCCTCCGGGTGCGCAGATTGGGATGGTGACGCGTAACGAGTGGCATGGGGCAGTGTGGATCTTGTCCTGATCGCGCCTCGTGAGTCGTGAGTCCCGCCTATACCGAAGCCGGCGGCTCCAGTAATGGTCGCACCTTCAGCGCTCCCATTCTTTTCAAGGGACGGTTTTAGTTTCTTGCGTGATTTAACCTGGGGTTCCCCCGAACCTGCAGTTCAGGGTCACCCCAGTCTATTGAAAATCGGGGCTTCGCCCCTCCCTTATTGGTGCCGCCTGCGGCGGCGCTTTTCAAGATCGTCAACACGGTACAACCTGTGACTCGCAACATGCGACCATTCCACGACGGCGTCTGGTGTCGAACGCCGGATGCCAAGTGCGAGGTTACGATTTTCGGATGGCGTGTTACGAGTTTTTTCAATTCCCCACCCGAAACTCAGAAGTCGCAACTGGACAATCGGAAGTCGACACTGGGCACTCGAGAACTCAACAATGCACTCCCAGGATGCCGTGAGCGCATTCAAGGCACAGGTAATCCCCAAGGGCAGGATGCCCGTGGTACGCCTGCGGCTCCAGCAGTCCCTGCCGGACCGGGAAGCAAGGATGCTCCCGGCCACGTATCACAAAAATTTACCTATCCGCCTGATATGATGGTGTCTATGAACTCTATCATTACCTTTACCAGTGATTTTGGCGGGCAGGGTCACTATACCGGCGAGGTCAAGGGGTCGATCCTGAGCATCAACCCTGAGGCCAGGATAGTAGACCTGACCCACCAGGTTGGAGCGCATAACCTGCTTGAAGCGGCTTACATCATTTCCCAGAGCTACAAAACCTTCCCGGCGAAGACAGTGCATCTGGTGGTTGTGGATCCGGGAGTCGGCTCCAGCAGGCGAGCTGTCATTGCCGAGGCTGACCATCATTATTTCGTTGCTCCTGATAACGGTATCCTGTCCCTTGTTTATCAGCAGGCTGAACTGCAGAGGGTTGTGAGCATTGAGGCTGAACATTATTATCGCCGGCCGGTAGCCTCGACATTTCATGCCCGGGATATCTTCGGGCCTGTTGCCGCCCACATGAGCATGGGCCTGGCCATCAATTCCTTCGGGCCGGAGATAAGCGATCACGTGAAGCTGGCCCTGCCGGCCAGCAGGGAGACCGATCCCGGAAAATGGGAGGGCTTCATACTTCATATTGACCGTTTCGGCAACATAATCACAAGCCTCAGGCCCCAGGAGATCCACGAGGCCTGCGGCGGCGATTTCCGGGTGGCCGGTTTTACCCTGCAGGGGAAGAGCGTGGAAAAGCATGTCAGTCATTATGCTGAAGGCGGGGAAGGCGAAGTATTCTCCCTGGTCAGCAGCGGAGGCTACTATGAAATAGCCTCCTTGAAAAAATCAGCCGCGTCAGCCCTCAATGTCCGCCGGGGCATGAAAGTGGAACTCCGGATTGAATAGCCATCAGGCCAGCCGGTTTTTGAGGCTTTCCCCGCTGCCTGGATTCTATGGCCGCCTCAGACGGAGGCTACTCGTATTTCCACTTCAGCATCCAGGGATCGGTTGTATCCTCCTGGAATTCCTTCAGCCTGCTCTTCATCGTATTGAGAATTTCAGCATATTCGGGATCTCCGGCAAGATTCCTCGATTCCCACGGATCGGTCCGCATATCATACAGCTCGAACTCCGGCCTCTGAATATACTCCTGGACGGTACGGCTTCCGTAGGAAGCATCCTTCCCCTGTTTGTATACATACTGCCAGGTGGCTGAGGCCCAGAGGTCGGAAGCAAATGGATAGGGGAGCGGCCAGGCAATGTTCCATATCAGCTTGTAATTCCGGTTGCGCACCACCCTCATCGGGTAGTACATCTGGATTTCATGGAAGGTGTGAGAAGCATAGATTTCATCCCACCCTTCCGGGGTCTCCTGTTCCAATACCGGGAGGAAGGATCGTCCGTGACGTTTGTGGTTGTCGGGTAGCGGATACCAGGTGCCATCGGGATTCTTCGCCGGCTCATCGACCTGGGGGGCTATTCCGGCGAAATCGAGGATGGTCGGGGTCAGGTCGACCCAGCTGACCATGGCCTGGCTGACCAATCCCCGCTTCTCCGCTCCGGGAAGCCTGACAATGCAGGGCGATTTCAGGCCGGGTTCGTACACCGTGGTCTTTGCACCGGGAAAGGCCATGCCGTGATCGGAGATGTAGATGATCAGGGTATTCTCATAGGCCTGGTATTCCTTCAGGACTTCAATAAGGCGCCCGATCCCCTGGTCGATGCGGGAGATGGACTGGTAGTACTGGGCCAGTTCTGCCCTTGTTGCCGGGGTGTCGGGAAGAAACGGGGGGACGATTACGTTTTCCGGTTTGTAGAATACTTCCTCGATTCCGGGATACCCTTCCTCACGGTTGCCGAAGCGGTCAGGTTTATATTGAGATTCCTCAACAACTCCCCCTCCCCGGTGAGGATCTGAGGTGCAGAAGTAAAGGAAAAAAGGTTGTCCCGGGTCAGCCTTAATGAATGCCTCGCTGTTATTGGCCATCTCCACGGGATTCCGGGAATTTCCGGGCAGGTATTCCTGGAAGTGGTACACGGATTCAGGCGCCACATGGTATTTGCCGATGGAAGCGGTGCGGTATCCGCTTTCGGCCATCAGCACCGGCAGGGTCCGCATATTTTCAAAGCTCTGGAAATGGTGGTAGTTGTGCTGGTGTCCGTACTGGCCGGTCCGGTGGTTGAAGAGGCCGGAAAGGATAACCGATCGGCTGGCGCTGCAGCTGGCGGTAGTGGCGAAGGCGTTGGTAAAGAGGGTTCCGCCGGCAGCCAGGCTGTCCAGGTTGGGAGTTTTGATGGCCGTGTTTCCGTAGGCTCCGGTGTCCTGTCCGTGGTCATCAGCCACGATCAGGACCACGTTGCGGTCAGCGGCGGATAGCATGGATATGAAGAGACAAAAAATAACAAATATTCTAGCCGGCATGGTTACGATCCCCTGTTGATGTTTATGTTCGGTGTTCTGGACGAGGAGAACATGAACACAGTTTATTTCCGTTATCTTTTCTCTATCATAACAGCAGGAAACCAGGAATGCCTGGTTAGAAATTGTCACTTTCAATTGTAGGTGGAGTCTGCCCTGTTTTTGCTCAGGATGAATTAAGCTTCATAGCGGCATATCAGGGAAAGTGATTCCGTAAGGCGTAGGGCCACTGGCCCTTGAATGATGAAGATTTCCGGATTGAACGGGATTGCCTGGAAGTTTCCCTACCGCGGCATTAATGTAGTGGCAATTCACGAATTGCCCACTTTGAGGTGTGGAGGTGTTCTCCGTGGAAGGCGGCCCTGCCCCCCCTGCGACTAGTTACCTTGCGACCCGCGACTATCCCAACACCGGAATTTAGGCAGAAAGCGAATGTCGGGTTTCAAGTGCCCGGTGACGATTTTCGGGTGTCGGGTGTCGAATAATAACTCGAAATCCGTCACTCGAAAATCGCAACTTGGCATTCCACACTCGGAACTCAACACTCCCTTGGAGTCGTGTACAGGTAAGAATCATGTGGTCGTACCCGTGGCACTCCCTCAGTTTTCTGACTTATTTTTGTCCCAGGGTTCCAGCCGAGGCTGTGCCTCTTCCTCCACCCTGGGCTGGAATCCCGGGACCTTTGGCCCGGGATTATCGGGCCTGTGGTCCTTGCGGAATAACGGCAATTTTTCTGCCATTGATTGCGCAAGGTTCTGCTTCGATTGTTTGCGGCATTCTTTAGTTAAAAAATGGAATGGACACAAACAATCAGTTGCTGTAATTGAATCCCGGATAATATAAACCCTTTAAAATGAGTCGTTTATTCAACATTACTCCGTAATGCAACCTTCATTAACCGGATTGCATCGATACTGGATCCGGAATCAAGTTTGAGGAAGGAAATCAAACATCAACCGGCAGCCCCGTCCTCGAAGACTCATATATGGCTTCCACCAGCCTAACGCTCCTCCGGGCGTCTGAGCCGTCGCACAGCGGCGCCCGGTCATTCTCGATGGCATCCAGGAAGTCTTCCATGATCCTTCGATGGCCGGAAGCGTCAGATACCACCGGTGAGCTGGTGTTCTCCGGTGAGTCTTCCGCTTGTTTGGTTTCCTCGGCTTCGTTTTCCCCGAGTATGGCGACATTTTCCAGCCGGTCATGAACCAGGGAGGCTGTGCCCCGGCTGCCGGTCAGATATATTTTACGGGGCTGTCCCGGATAGGCTGAGGTTGATGCTTCGTAGGTAGCCAGAACACCTGATTCAAATTCGATTACCGCTACAGCTGTATCCTCGGTTTCGATTTCGTGCAGCATGGTTCGGGAAATCCCGTACACCCGGCGGGGATTGCCCAGCAGCCAGATCAGGAGGTCCAGGGTGTGTATGCCCTGGTTCATTATGGCTCCTCCCCCATCAAGCTTCCAGGTTCCTCTCCATCTGGATTCGGAATAATATTCAGGCCCCCTGTACCACTTGACGTGGGCGGTGGCCAGGAGAGGTTCTCCCAGGTCTCCGTTTTCAACCAGCTCTTTCAGATTTTGGGCCCCTTCTGATACCCGGTCCTGGAAGAAAACACCCAGCTTAACTTTATTTTTTTCACAGGCTTCAATAAGCTGGTCAGCTTTTCCGGTAGTGATGTCAACTGGTTTTTCGACAAGAACATGAATTCCCCGGGAGGCGGCCCTTATCCCCTGGTCGGCGTGCAGGCCCGAGGGGCTGCCTATGGCGACCAGGTCCATGGGGCACTCATCGAAGAACTTATTTTCATCAGTAAACCTCCGGGCGCCGGCTTTTTCAGCCAGGGTGCCGACCTTATCAGGATTAGATCCGCAGACCCCGGTTATTTCCAGTTGATCTATTTCCATTGCGGCCCGCAGATGGCTGTCGCTGATATTTCCTCCGCCCAGAATGCCGATTCTATATTTCATTTTATGAAGTGTTCCTTTGTGATTTTCAGTGTGACTTTAGATCCTGAAATGATTTTGTTGCGACCGGTCAGGAAGTGTCAAGTGCTAATTCGATACCCGGCGATTGGAATCAATCCTGTAAAGGTATTTTTTTCCCGGTACTCAGGGATTAAAATAGAATGACAGCCCATGGAGAATCCAGAATGACTGACAGAAGACTGAGTCGACGGACACTATTAAAATCAGCCGGCGCCGGGGCGGCTTCCTTAATGATGGGAAATGTCCTCGGCAACAGCGAAAACAACCCCCGTAATCCCAACCTGGTATTTGTTTTTGCCGACCAGTGGCGGGCCCAGGCCGCCGGTTATGCCGGTGACCCGAACATAGAGACTCCGAACCTCGATCGCCTTTCCGGGGAGAGTATCAATTTCAGCAATGCCGTCTCAGGCTGCCCGGTCTGCTGCCCGTACCGGGCCAGCCTGCTCACCGGCCAATATCCTTTGACCCATGGAGTTTTCCTCAATGATGCTCCTCTGGCTGACCAGGAGCAGTCGATTGCCAGGATTTACAATGAAGCTGGCTATGATACCGGCTACATTGGCAAATGGCACCTGGATGGAATTGACCGGGGCGCGTTTATACCTCCGGAAAGAAGGCAGGGATTCAAATTCTGGAGGGCTTACGGATGTACCCATGACTACAATAATTCTTACTACTACGGTGACGAGAACCTGAGGCTGCAATGGGATGGTTATGATGCCGCGGCCCAGACTCGCGAGGCCAACAGGTATATCCGGGAGCATGCTTCGGGCAAGCCCTTTTGTCTTTTCCTTTCCTGGGGTCCTCCCCATGCTCCTTACCATACCGCGCCTGAAAAATACCGGGCCATGTGTTCCCCGGCGGATATTGTGCTGAGAGAGAATGTGCCGAAAGAGGACCAGGCAAAAGCCAGGGCGGCGTTGGCCGGATATTATGCCCATATTGCCGCCCTGGATGACTGTCTGGGAAGTCTATTGGAAACACTCGAAGTTCAAGGATTAGGCAGGGACACAATATTTGTTTTCACCTCTGATCACGGAGACATGCTGTTTTCACAGGGAGGACAGAAGAAGCAGCAGCCCTGGGATGAATCAATACGGGTTCCATTCCTGGTTAGATACCCCGCGGTCCATGGACTGGCAGGTCGCCGGATGGACATGCCCATCAATACCCCGGACATCATGCCCACGCTGCTGGGTCTCAGTGGAATAAGGATTCCAGACTGTGTGCAGGGGAGCGATTATTCAGGGCTGATCTCCGGCGAGATGAAGGACTCTGATAATGCCGCGTTTATTTGCTGCCCTTCACCATTCGGGCAGTGGCAGCGGTCCCGGGGCGGAAGGGAATACCGGGGAGTTCGTACTGCCAGGTACACCTACGCCCGTGACCTGCAGGGGCCCTGGCTGCTGTATGATAACCGGGAGGATCCTTTCCAGCTTCGTAACCTGTGCGGTCAGCCTGGATACCGGGCCCTGCAGAAGCATCTTGAAGAGAGGCTGTCAGATAGACTGCGGGAAACAGGAGACGATTTTTTACCTGGTCCGGAATACATACGGCAGTGGGGATATCATGTTGATGATTCCGGAACAATCCCCTACAGGAATTGATCCGCCCGGGAAAAAACCTCCAGGATAAAAATCCGAAGATCTTTCGATATCCGCGCAGCTCCTTTTTGTCGAAAGTAGTGACGGTATACCACCAGAAGCCCGCAAGAAGGAATCAGGAAGAGATCCCCAGCTATTTTACCGCCTGAAAGAAGGCCTTCAAGATTCGGCCATTGCCGGAAGGGATTCGTAAAGAATGTAAAGTATGGTAAATATCGTAAACCTGCTGAAACATAAGGCCTTCCCGGCGTAATAGTTGTCGATAATCGACATTAATGACCGCCTTGGGCCTGCATAGCTTGAGTAGCGAAATTGGGTTTGGTTGAGATCAAGGGCAGGTGGATATTCCTGCTAACCAACCGAGGGCGCGGTTCCGGGGTGAATAATAGAGAGATCACCTGAAATCATGACCTTTCTACTGCGGACTCCAATAATTAAGGGATGGCTGTGGTTGTTTTTCCTCTCGCTGCAGAGTTTCGCCGCGACAAATATTATGGTTCGGGATGTTGGTGCTGACACTGATTTTCCTGAGGGTGCTGAAGCAGGGGCCATAAGGTTTGTGTGTGCTGAAAGTGAAGATGATTTAGCTTTATTTTTCAGTTCCCGGAGTCTTCCTTTTGAACCTTCTCTCATGAAAAGTACCGGGGGGCAGAAGTGCCATATTTGGTATGAACCCACACTTAAAGAGTTCAGGGCGAGCACAGAAAACGACCAGGTTCAGGGTCTCATGTTTGATGTGGATGCCCTCAGTTTACTTTTGACTCGAACCGAGGTTATAGGTGATTCCCTGGATGTTGTAAGAGCGATGCTTCCCCATATCAGCCGGCCACTTAAAATAACCCTGGGTGTCGATAATTATTGGAAGAAGGGCAGGTATGAAGAAGCCCTGAAACTCTATTTTAAAGAGCTGTATCATTCAATCGAATTCCACGAAACAAAATCCCGGGCATCCAATCCCTGGACCCAGGATTACATAAAAGGCGGCAAGGTTGGGAACAAGCCCTTTATCCTTATTCCAAGAAGGCTGATGGAGGGATCCGTTGAATATGGAGAGGTGTTTCTTCCTTTCCTGGATGAACTGACCCATGGCTCTTTTGTCAGGTCGAAACTCTCCTGGGAAGGTGGAGACATCATGTTTTTGCGCCATCCTCGGAATCCTTCGCAAACACTGCTGTTTTTTGGAGATGCCGCAAAAAAGTACTGGGGAAAACAGCTGACCGACGAAGAATATGCCTATGTTCTGAAAACTGAATTCGGGGCTGATCATGCTGTAAACCTCTCCGGCCTGGCTGCTCATATCGACTATCTGGTTTCATTCATTCCTGAAGATAATATTGCCCTTGTCTCCGATCCTATTACCCGCAATCAGGGCCTGGCCTATGCCGCGCTGGAAACCCTGGGGCAGCGCCTTGAAACTCCCTACACCAGGGAAACAGTGGAAATGGCAAAAGCGCTTTGGGTTAGTGATGCTGAATATAGGGAAAACAGTAAACAGCTGCGGGCCTTGATGGATAACCTCAAAGCCAGACAGTCAGTATTGCCTGTCGAGAAAAAAATAGGACTTGAGGAGAGACTGGATTTATATATCAGCCAGAACTGCAGTGATGATCCATCCGCCTGTTTTACAGGTGAGATCCTGCGGGAAATGGGCCGGAAGGATTTGCCTCTGTTAAGGGAATGGATTTCTTCGGCAGCAGTTCTGCGCATTGATGTCGCCCAGATTCCCGCTTTGCTTTCCGTAATTGAGAGCCAGCTTCCAGACCACGAGATTCCAGGCAGGCAGCTCAGGGAGAAGAAGATAGCTGAACTGGAGGCGTTAGGCCTCAAGGTTATCCGGGTGCCCGGGATTGCCGGGGATACCTCCCTGAATGTCCCATGGTCGGGAATCAGTTACGTCAATAACATCCTGGTGGATAATGTCTTGTTTATCCCGGTCCTGGGGATGCCGGACATTGAGGAGTTATTCCTGGAGAATCTCCGGAACCAGCTTCCATCTGGATACAGGATTGTGCCGATTTTTGCCCGAGATCTGATTTTGAACAGTGGAGGCATCCATTGCGCGACCGGAATTATTCGGGCTATGTAAGCCTTGGGATAAGGAGTTCTTTTTATATGTAGTTGGAGGGTTCCGGCCCCAAGGTGTCCCGGGGCTGATACGGTTTTTATATTACAGACATCTGTTCTGACAGGGAACCTGAAGTTGATATGCAGTATCTATTTCTAATGTAACGAAAGCAAAGTCTGTAAAGATTTGAAATCTAAAAACTCTCCTTCGTAATAGATTAATCATAGGGATTTGTGGCTGTAAGTATTGAGCGAACAGGATTCCCCCCCCTTGATAGTGGCTATGACGGAGTTAAATAAAAAAATAGGTTCTGGTTCAGGCTTGGAGTGATAACTGATCATGTCAGGAATATTTGGAGCCTGGAGGAATGAAATAATGAAAACGACATTAAAAACAGGAATATTATACGCCCTGATCGGGGTGTTCTTCATAGCGGCACAGTCTTTCGCCGCAACAAAATTTCTGATTCATGAAGTGGCCGGGGATGAGGATTTTCCGGAAGGTGTGGAAGAGGGGGCCATTAAATTTGTTTGTGCCGAATCCGAAGAAGCCCTTTCCGCCCTGTTCAGGTCGAAGGATCTACCCTTTGATCCGGAGCTGGTTAAAAACAGGGGGGGCAGGAAATGCCACGTATGGTATGAGCCAAGCCTGAAGGGTTTCCGCGCGGATGCTGATAATCAAACGGTAGAACGCCTGATTTACGAAGTGGATACCCTGAGTTTTCTGGCGGGGAGGACGGAAATAGTAGGGGATTCGCTCGATGTTGTTAAAGAGATACTGCCCTACATCGAAAGACCTCTGGAAATAACGATAGGGGTTAACCATGCTCTGGAAGAGATCTGGTACCAGGATGCCCTGAACCTGCATTTTAAAGACCTGCATCATTCCGTGGTTTTTAGAGAGAAAACCGCCCCGGAGGTTAATCCATGGGTTCAGGATTTTGTCAAAAGCGGAAAGGCCGGAGGGGAATCTCTGTTATTGCTCCCCAGGCGGTTGCTGGAGGGCTCCTCTGAGTATGGAGAAAAGTATTGTCCTCTTCTGGATGAACTGGAAACCAAGAAACACTGTTTTCGTTCGAAGCTTTCCTGGGAAGGCGGGGACATACAGTTTCTTAAACATCCCTTGAATCCTGGGAAGACAATCCTTTTTTACGGGGATACTGCTAAAAATTACTGGGGAAAAGAACTCACAAAAGAGGAATACGCTTATGTTCTTATGCTGGAGTTCGGTGCGGATTTTGCTGTAGACCTGTCCGGGCTGGCTCCTCACATTGACTATTTTGTGTCTTTCATACCCGATGAAAACACAGCACTGGTGTCGGTACCCCTGACCGGCAGCCAGGGCCTGGCTTACTCGGCCCTGGAGGCGTTGGGGCAGAGGTTGAATACTCCTTACACCAGCGAAATTATGGAGATGGCCAAGTCTCTTTCGGTGAGCGCCCTGGAATTCAGAAAAGAAAAGTCGGAAATCAGGAAGGTAATGGAGCAGCTTAAGAAAACCCAGTCCGACTGGACAGTGGAAGAAAAAGTTGGAATCCAGAAAAGGCTTGAAAGTTATATAGCCAGGAGCTGCAGTGAGGATCCGGATGACTGTTTCTCAGGGAAAAGCCAGGAGAAAATGTTCCAGGAGGACCTTTCACTCTTGAGAGACTGGATTTCTTCAGCTGCTGTCCTGCGGACCGATGTCGCCATGATCCCAGCCCTTCTTTCAGTAATTGAGAGTCAGCTTCCGGACTATAAGATCCCTGATATCAAATTGAGGGAAAGAAAAATTGCTGAACTGGAGGCCTTGGGGCTGAAGGTGATCCGAGTGCCCAGGATAGCGGGGGACAAATCACTTGAGGTTCCCTGGTCAGGTATCAGTTATGTCAACAACCTGTTGGTGGATAAAATACTTTTTGTCCCTTCAATTGGGTTGCCCGGCATCGAGAACATGATACTGGATGATATTCGGAGCCAGATGCCTAAAGGCTATAAGGTTATTCCTATTTATGCCCGTCATCTTATTTTAAACAATGGCGGTATTCATTGCGCCACCGGGATTGTCCGGGGCAGCTAGGCCCGGGATTATCAGTGCTGATTTAGAGGTGAAACCGGATTCCCCGGAAACACTGTTTCCTTAGCTGTTTCCTTCGGCCTCACATAATCCAGGGTGCCTGACAAGGTGGTTTTCCCGTTTGTGGTGAAGCTGAAGTTCATATTCAGATGGAGTTTTCGCTAGGTTCGCACCTGTCCTGATCAAGGATTCCCCCTGATATCCGAAGTGTTTCCGCTGCTATACATTCAAGGGATATTCACATCATTTATTCATTCTACCGCCGAACGGAGCGCAGGGAGCCGGCCTTAGTGTCAGTTAATAATAACTTTGTCAAGATTTGAAACAGACAAATCTTCCTGCGTAGTCATATAAAGATGGGGGTATTGAATTCCTGAATAATTGTATGGAACTCTGGAGAAATCAGATTATGAAATCAACACTGAGACAGGGAATATTATCCGCTCTCATCTGGGTGATTTTTATGCCGGCCCATTCATTTGCTTCAATCAGTTTTTCAGTGCAGGATGTTCCAGGTGATGCTGATTTTACTGAAGGAGCTGACCCGGGTTCCATTAAATTTCTATGCGCGGAGAATGAAGAGGCCCTCTCTGAAATATTCAGTTCACAGGATCTGCCTTTTGACCCGGAGCTGGTAAAGAATAAGGATGGAAAGAAATGCCATGTCTGGTATATACCTACTCTGAAGGGGTTCCGGGCTGATCCTGAGAATAATTCCATACAGGGACTGATGTTTAATGTCGATACGCTTGCCTACCTTTCCGGAAGGACTGAAGTTGTCGGGGATTCCCTGGATATAATGAAGGAAATTCTTCCCCGCATACCCAGGAACCTCGACATTACCCTGGGCGTTAACCATGTACTAGAGGACGTGTGGTATCAGGAAGCCCTTAAACTTCATTTCGAAGGTTCGCGTCACAACATCATGTTTCATCAGACAAAAGCTACGGATTCCAATCCCTGGGCGCAGGACTACATCAAAAGCGGGAAGGCGGGGGGAGAATTCAGTGGTGCTGGTTCCCCGCCGACTGCTTGAGGGATCACCTGAGTATGGAGAAAGGTTCAAGGCTTTTCTGGATGAAATAACCGGAGGCTCTTTTGTAAGGTCCAAGCTGTCCTGGGAGGGTGGGGACCTCATGTTTTTACGTCACCCCGGGAATCCGCGGGAGACGGTAATATTTTTCGGAGACTCGGCCAAGAACTACTGGGGGAAGCAGCTGACGGACGAAGAATATGCCTACATACTGAAAATTGAATTTGGGGCTGATCACGCTGTCAACCTTTCCGGCCTGGCCGCGCATATCGATTATTTTGTGTCATTTCTTCCAGATGAGAACATTGCTCTCGTCTCCGATCCAATAACCGGAAACCAGGGTTTGGCTTATTCTGCTCTCGAGGCCATTGGCCAGCGTTTAAAGAATCCCTACACCAATGAAATCATTGAAATGGCCAGATCTCTCTCGATCAGCGCGGCTGATTTCAGGAAGAGCAGGAAGGAGATAAGGGCAGCCCTCGATAAATTGAAGATTTCTCAACAGACCCTGCAGGTAGAAGAAAGAATAGGGATGATGGGAAGGCTGGAAAAGTATGTCAGGCAGAACTGCATTGAAGATCCGGAATCCTGCTTTGTCGGCACGAGCCAGCAGGATATGTTTGAGAAGGATCTGCCCTTGGTCCGTGACATGGTATCTTCAGCTGCTGTAATGCGAACAGATGTCGCCCAGATCCGGCTTTTTTATCAATACTGGAGAGTCAGCTTCCTGACTACGAGATTCCGGACGGGAAACTGCGTGAGCGGAAGATCGCTGAGCTTGAGAGTCTTGGACTCAAGGTGATCCGTGTTCCCAGGATAGCGGGTGACAAGAACCTGCAGGTGCCCTGGTCAGGGATCAGCTATGTTAACAGTCTTCTTGTGGATCATATCCTTTTTATCCCGGTCATCGGTCTAAACGGAGATTGAGGATCTTTTTCTCTCTGATTTGAGAAGCCAGCTTCCTCCTGATTACAAGGTAGTTCCTGTTTATGCTCGAACCATGATCCTTAATAATGGTGGTATTCATTGCGCGACCGGAATAGTGCGGGGTTTTTGATGGTTTGAAAGGGTTTTTACTGCCGGGTGACGGGGAGTCTTTTTGGGGAAAAATCCATTCAGCTATTGGTTTTTTTGCTATCTCTGATTAAACTGCTGGGAGGGGAGATTTCTTTCCTGTCGTACGTCCCCGTAAAACCGAGGGGGGGGATGAGGAGGAGTTATGAGGTTGCTGGTAAGAAGCTTTATCTTGCTGCTGTTAGTGAGTACAGTAATTCCCGTCATGGCCCGGGCCGCAGTCAGTGATACCCGAGGACCTGACGTTTCCGGTGATGAGGAGGCCCTGGAAAAGCCCTTTTCTTCCGGGAAATGGATTACTGCTGATCACAGCGTTTACCCCTGCTTCAGCAGGAATTCACATCAGGACGGAAGTAACAGCAGTTTGCCTGGAATGCCATAATGAAGCCGGTAAACAGGTCATGGAATCAATTCACTGGACCTGGATCTGCCGGCAGATCCTACCGGCAGGATGGGCAAGAACGGCCTTACCCTTAACAATTTCTGAATCAACATAAAAGGCAACGAGGCTCGTTGCACTTCCTGTCACGCTGGTTATGGATGGATTGATGCCTCCTATGATTTTTCACAACAGACAAATATAGACTGCCTGGTATGTCATGAGCAAACCGGCTTATACATAAAAGGAGCCGGCGGGAGCGTCGCGGACCCTCAAACCCTGAAGCTTTCCGCCCTGTCGGTCAGGCGCCCGTCCAGGGTGAATTGCGGGGCCTGTCATTTTTACGGCGGAGGAGGGGATGGCGTAAAGCATGGGGACCTGGATTCTTCACTTAATGATCCCCCCAGGAGCCTGGATGTTCACATGTCAGCCGATGGCGGAGGTATGGATTGCGTACGCTGTCACACCACTCAGGCTCACAGGATCGCCGGAAGGTGTTATAAAACCCCGGCTTTTACTGAAAGGAAGAGCCTGATCGATGATGACCAGGTCCACAGGATTTCCTGCGTTTCATGCCACACGGAAACCCCTCACGTTTCGAATGAAAAACTGGATGACCACACCGATACTGTAGCCTGTCAGACCTGCCATATTCCAGCTTTCGCACGGGAGAATCCAACCAAGATGTGGTGGGACTGGTCAAAGGCCGGCCTGCTGGATGAGCAGGGAAAACCTGTTGTTAAAAAAGGTGACCTGGGAAAGGATGTATATCACGGGAACAAGGGGGAATTTGTCTGGGAGAAAAATGTGGTTCCAGAGTATTTCTGGTTCAATGGCTCACTCGAATATACACTTCTCACTGACACCATAAATCCCCGGGAAAAGGTTTATCTTAACCGGGTTCTTGGGAGTATGGAAAATGAGCGCTCCCGGATTTATCCTTTCAAGGTCCATAGGTCAATGCTTCCTTACGATGAGAAGGAAATGAAGATGCTTTCCATTAACCTGGCCGGAAATGAAGAGGCTGCATTCTGGAAATCATATGACTGGGAAGCGGCGCTGCAGAGCGGGATGCGGAAACATGGAATGGAGTACAGCGGCAGCCATGGATTCGTGGAAACCCTTTATCATTTCCCGATAACCCATATGGTGGCTCCGAAAGAAGAGTCCCTGAAGTGCGCGGACTGTCATTCACACCAGGGCAGGCTTGCCGCGCTTGGAGGATTTTATATGCCGGGCCGTGACCACAGCAGGATTCTGGATTCGGTGGGAGGTCTCCTGATTCTGCTTTCCCTCATCGGAGTGGCCGGTCACGGGATTCTCAGGAGAATACTGAGAAAACCCAGGGTGCAGGAGGAGAAATAATCATGGGCAGTACAAGCATGATTTATCTTTACACCAGATTTGAACGGTTCTGGCACTGGGTCCCAGGTCCTGCTGATTCTGGCCATGCTTTTAACAGGCTTTGAAATCCACGGCAGTTACCAGGTCCTTGGATTCCAGACTGCCGTTGAGGTGCATAGTTTCTGTGCCTGGTTCTGGCTGGGCCTATATGTGTTCATCATTTTCTGGATGGCTACAACCGGGGAATGGAAACAATACGTGCCGACTTTCAGAAAACTGTATGATGTATTCAGGTATTACCTGATTGGGATTTTCAGGGGAGAATCTCATCCGGTTCCAAAGACCGCAAGAACTAAGCACAATCCCCTGCAAAGGCTGACCTATCTGGGAATCGTGACGGTCCTGGTGCCTTACCAGATTTTGACCGGATACCTGTACTATTTTTATAACAGGTGGCCGGAAATGGGGCTGTCATGGTCCCTGTCTGTGGTTGCTGTTCTGCATACGGCAGGCGGATTCGCCTTGATTTTGTTATTATTGTCCACGTATATATGACGACAACCGGAAGCAGATTAACTTCACATCTCAAATCCATGTTTACAGGTTGGGGCGAAGTCGAAAGCATTTCCGATCATGAATGGGAAGCCAAAATCCGGAAAAGATTATGCTGATTCCAAATAAGGGTAAAGACAAATGAGTACACTCTGGGTTTTTCTGATTTTTATTGCCGTGTACCTGCTTCTGCAGTTCTGGATACTTCCGAGAATGGGAGTCAGTACATGAATGAGGGCCTCCTGCCGGGTGGCAGATGAAGATGAAGATGAAGATATTGAGGATTCCAGGAAGTAAATATATTTATTTGCCTTAATGCCCTCTTGTTTAAGAATTGTTATGGATCAGGCGGGATGCGTTTCGCCATCAGCCTTTTCCTTCCATATTTTCCGGATTTGAAGCAGCTGGTTTTCTAGAGTTTTAAATTCTCCCTGTAACGGATGGTATTTGAGTTGTTGCCCGCATGGGGAAATTCGGATTGAATCTAAGGTGAAGAAAATGAAATCAGGTTGGTTTTTTTGTGTTTCATTGCTTACAGTGGTCCTTTTCTCAGGGGGTGGCCTGCTGGCCGGAGAGGATGGTATCCGGGCGGAAATAAAGGCCGGGAGCCTGAGAGTCAGGGTTGGGGAAGAGGTCGCTTTCAGTGCCGCGGGATCCCGTGCCGGTAAAGGAGAGAAACTGGCTGGGTTCTACTGGGATTTAATGATATGGACCTGTTGCCGGTTAATGATTCCGGCAGGGAGGTGACCCACGTTTTTAACCGGACCGGGGCGTACACGGTGGAGCTTAAGGTGGAGGATGAACAAGGTCACCGTGCTTCAGCTTTTTGCAGCGTGGAGGTCATGCCTGAGACTGATGAAGGCCAGTCAATCACCAGTAATTTCCAGGGAGGAAGAACCGGGGTGTTTTTTGCCTCAGACGAGTCCTTCGCGTTCAGGCTGGAATGGGGCAACCAGTTCTATTTTCGCCTGGATAACTGCAAGGGCCGGAAAACCAGTATAAAAATCGTCGGGTATGGGCCCAACCGCAAACAGCTTCCTTCAGTTACTCCTTACCGGAATGATCATACCTTTGATGACAAGTACACCCTTATGTATTCGACTGACTATCAGAAGCATGACTGGAAGCCTTATCTGGAGGCGGATTATGCCTACAACGATGAGACTGCCACCTTGACGGCTTCCTTTTTTCCTGAAGAAGATGCACTCTATTTTGCCTGGGCTGTCCCATGGACTATGCGGAATCTGCGGGAACTTATTGGCAAGAGGGAAGATAACGGATTCTTCAAGTGGAGAGTCCTGGGCGAATCTCTTGAGGGCAGGCCCATATCGGCCTGACAATAACCGATTTTGAGGTCAGTCACAAGGAGAAGAAAGCGATCTGGATTACCGGAACCCAGCATGCTTATGAAATGGCCGCCGGACCGGTAATAGATGGAATCGTGAACAGGCTTTTAGATGGCCGGGCCGATTCCGGAGAATTACTTAAAAAGTATGTCTACAACATAGTTCCACTGATGAATCCCGATGGAGTGTACCAGGGAGGATACCGCTATAACCTTCACAATATTGACTTGAACCGCAACTGGGACGACAGGAAACAGGACGACTGGGACCGGGAAGAGAGCGAGCCGGAAGTTGCCTGTGTGAAAGAGGCCATTGATGAATGGGTCAGGCAAAATGACAACCTCGATATTTATATGGATTTCCACTGCCTGACAGCAATAGCCGAGGACCTGCTGATGATCAAAGCCTCTCCGGATTCCATTCCGGCGGAGATAAAGTTTGAACAGGATCGGTTTGTTAAGGATTATCTGCAGAAACGATGGTTTTTCCGGGAATCGGAAAGCTCCGGAAGCAATGGCGGGAAGGGATATATTACCGAAAAATATGCCGGGAAAACCGGGGTAATCAGTTTTACGGCTGAACACTGCCTGGGTTTTATAAGGACGGCCGAAGGGGAAAGACAGAGAGCCACTCCCGAGCTTTTCCGTCAACTGGGCAGGGATTATGTGGAATTGATTGATGAATATTTTTCAGCCCCGCGCTTCATTAAAACGGGCCCCTGAAAAATTGCTGTTGATAAAGCATTCAATGTTTCCGGAAATTTCTTAACCGGGTTGACTTGGAAAAAGATCGTTTCCCTGCCGGCTGCCATGGGTATTCAGGGGGCAAAGCCTGGCGGGCGATCCAGCCCTCCGATTTTTTCACATTCCATCTGTCCGCGTTTTCTACATTTATGTCTGGTGCTGGTTTTAGAATTGGACCAGGTGTTTTTTTGGTTCTGTGAATCTTCAATGATGTAAATGCTCTGGAGGCTGATATATGGGAACGGACCGGGCCGCAATAGTTGATGTCGAAACCACCGGGATTTCCCGGCAGGATGTTATTGTCGAAATTGCGGTTTACTTTTTACTTTCTCCCGGGAGACCGGCGAGTTTTTAAGCAGGGACGACTATTACCAGGGATACCAGGAGCCTGGTTTTGAAATAGATCCCGCGGCTACAGC
>CAXXEX010000010.1:0-251942 GCA_963666915.2 Acidobacteriota bacterium | reverse complement strand
GGTTTTGATACTGCTGCTCCAGCAGACAATGCTGATCGGAATCGGGATGCTTTCCGGCACACGACGGGAACAACTCAGGGCTGGAAAAACTGTCACCCAGCGCCGGGGAGGCACAATGGTTAACATATTGTCCCGAACCATTGCCTGCATGTCCCTCTACCTGATCCATATTCTTTTCATATACGGTATCGTATACAAGATTTGGAACCTCCCCTTGAGGACCGGAATTCTTGACATCTTTATCTTCCTGCTTCCTTTCCTGCTTTCAGTCATTCTGCTGGGACAAACCCTGGCCGGTTTTTTTAAAACCCGAGAATCGTCAATGATTATGCTCGTCTGGAGTTCAATGCTCGCGGTTCTTATCTCCGGGTTCTCCTGGCCGATAGAAACCATGCCCCACTGGGTAAGGGCGGTTTCCATGCTGCTGCCCAGCACCTGGGGGATTTCCGGCGGTCTCCGCCTGACCCAGATGGGAGCTTCTTTCAGCCAGGTACAGGAAGAATGGATGTTTATGTGGGGACTTTCCCTGTTTTACCTGATCCTGGCCTGGATCTGTGTCCGGTTCACCAGGAGCAGGATTGAAAGCACAGATAAATAAAAGTCATGGAATAATACATCAGTTGAGAAATGGCGCTTTATAATTGCCCATCATGCCACTGAATCGGCGACATCGAAAACAACACGGCGAAGCCAGGCCGCGGGGACGCATAATCAAGTCAATCCTTGCGGAATTTCCCTGAATGAAGGCCAGTTGTCAGGAATAGCGGAGTTAAGATACGATGGGGGGAACACAATTCCCTGGTATGAAACTACTGTAGCCGGCAGCTCCGGCTACAATCCTAATCCTGGATCAATTTTTTCAGTTCCGCCAGGGCCTTGGCCCGGTGGGATATTGAATTCTTCTGTTCGGAAGGAATCTCAGCAAACGTTTGTCCCAGCGGGGGATAGAGGAAAACCGGATCATATCCGAAACCGCCCTTTCCCCTGGGATGATCCAGGATCTCCCCCCGGACCTCCCCGAAAGTCTCCAGCAGCTCTCCGCCCGGCAATGCCAGGCAGACGGCACAGGCAAACCTGGCCCCGCGTCCCAGGGCCGGATTCCCGGCCAGGGCTTTTTCGATTTCGCTGAGAAGTCGGGAAATCCTGGCTTCGTCGGTATCGGCATACCTGGCCGAGTAAACACCGGGAGACCCGCCCAGGGACTCCACCTCAAGTCCGGAATCATCCGCAATCACCGGACACCCTGTCAGGGAAAGAAAATGAAGTGCCTTTTTCCTGGCGTTTTCAGCGAAAGTAATCCCATCTTCAACCGCGTCAGGTAGTCCGGGGAAATCCTTTAGAGTAAGGATTTCAGCATCAATGTCCCCCAGGATGGCGGCCATCTCTTTCTTCTTCCCCTGGTTAAAGGTTGCCAGCAAAAATTTTCCGGGCAAATCAAACATTTTATTCATCAACAGTTCTGAAAACCATTTCCGGACTGCTGCAGAAGGACTTTATGGTGTCCTGCTGCACTCCAATTATTTCCTGGATCCCCTTACCGGCCAGATCAAGAAGAACATTGAGTTCATCGCGGGAAAAAGGGTTGCCCTCGGCGGTCCCCTGCACTTCGACCAGGTTACCTATTCCCGTCATTATGACATTCATATCCACGTCAGCAGTGGAATCCTCTTCATAACAGAGGTCCAGCATAGGCCTTCCGTCAACAATTCCGACGCTTACGGCAGCAATGTAATCCAGCAGCACCGGCTTCCCAAGCTGTTGAGAGGAAACCAGTTTTTCAATAGCGGCCGCCAGGGAAACAAAGGCGCCGGTAATGGAGGCTGTGCGGGTGCCGCCGTCTGCCTGGATGACATCGCAGTCAATCCAAATCGTTCTTTCTCCCAGGCTTTCCAGATCCACAACAGCCCTCAATGCCCGTCCAATAAGCCTCTGGATTTCCTGGGTCCGACCCGAGGGTTTCCCCTTGGAGGACTCCCTGATCATCCTGGAGCCAGTGGAGCGGGGAAGCATCCCGTATTCCGCGGTGATCCACCCCTGACCTTTCCCCCTGAGAAAAACCGGAACCCGGTCTTCCACGCTGGCAGTACAGATAATCTTGGTTTCTCCACACTCAACCAGGGCAGAGCCCTCAGCGTGTTTTATAAAACCGGGTGTGATCTTCAGTGGTCTAAGTTCATCTTTTTTTCTCAGGTCAGTACGTATAGTCATGGAGGCTATTCTAACCGGAAGGGGTGAGAGATTGAGACATGTCCGGCGAGAGTCTCCTGTTCTTTCCCTTCAACAAGAAACCTGACCTGGTTTATCTCCTCGAAATTAATCACCAGGGACCTGGTAACAGACTGGATGGCCAGGAGTTCATGGAAAGCGCCTTCGATATTGTTTACCGTTGATCCATAGAGATCCACGACCGCCGTTCCGTCGCTCAAAATGAAAAGCTGCCGGAGCCTGGTTCCCGAAGGGAACGCTGATGGAGTGCGGCCCGCGGAAGTGATACCCTCTTGGGTCTCGGCACGTGAAGCAGCGTCCTGCCCCGGTCCACGGAATAATTCCTGCATCACCTGTCTGGCCATCAGGGTTGGATCTGAAATCTGGTATATGATTCTCTCTTCAGGCAGCAGAAAGTCAGGATCCGCGGGGAATTTCCCGGGATTGTAAAAAAACAGCTGGACCGTCTGCTCCCCTTCGCTCTGCTGTTTCAGGTCCGTAGTTTCCAGATCCTCGGCTGAGGAGTCCGGTTCCTGCAGCACCATATGCCTTTCCCGCTCCTGCATTATCAGGTAATAGGCAAATACAACCGCTATGAAAATCAGCAAGATCCCGAAAATAATGAGTCTTTTTTCTTTCATTTGAAATTACCGCAAAAAAGCCGCTATACCTTCCGCAATCAATTTGGCCATTTCTTCCTGGTATCCAGCGGTCACCAGGAATTCCCGGTCCACTTCATTAGTCAGAAAACCGGTTTCGATGAGTACAGCGGGAGCATTGATTGGCTCCAGGAGGGAAATCGGAATCTCCAGGCTCCGGTTCTCCGACAGAAACAGCCTGTTCAGGTAGCCCTGCAGGGAACCAGCCAGTTCCCGGCTCTTGCCCAGCCAGGGTTTCTGTCCCTGGTCCCAGGGGATCATTAAGGCGTCGTCCGGATTCCCGGTATCATCTGCCGGGCTTTCAGCCTGGTTCTCATATGAATTATCCACATAAACGACCGGCCCCTGGGTTTCAGAAGACGGAGAACCCCCGATATGCAGGCTGACAAAGGCCCTGGTGGAATAAAAATTCGCGACCGAACTACGCTGGTCGGGAGTAAGGTAAACATCCCGGTTACGCGTGATCCTGGCCTTGATTCCCCTCGCCTGGAGCTGCTGCTCAACCAGGCGGGCCAGGGCAAGAGTCAGATTTTTCTCGACGGCTCCGCCTGAAGCTTCGAGGCCCGAATCGATTCCGCCATGTCCCGGATCTATGACTACAACCTCTTCGCGCGGAGGGCTGCCGACAGGGACACCCGGCGCCGCCCCCGGAATATCTTCTGATATGGAGGCGTCAGGAACGGCTGCATCACTTCCGGCGATACGTTCCTCCTGCTGTCTGTCCTGCGGTTTCTCAAAAAAATCAATCACAACCCTGGGAGGATTGCTGAGGACATACTCCCGGTATCGTCCGTACCTGTTTCCCTTGCTCACCCGGAAAGTGCCCAGCCCGTCATTGGGATCAAAGGTTATCCCGGAAACAACATCAATAGTACTGGGATTCTCGATATCATCCAGGTCGACAATATACTTATCAAACCTGATTTCAATAAAATCATTAAATTCTCTTATCCTGGGAGAAACCTGTTTACTGGCCCTGAAAACAACTGAAACATGATCCGGATAATCAACAGTTTCCACCCGCACCAGGTTTTGGTTCAAGGACTCAATCCGGTAAGTATTCCCGCCGGTATTAACCAGTTTGCGGGAAAGGATATTCGGCAGGCCCTTCTCAAGGAAATCCACAGGCACCCACCATCCGGTTGACCTCAGCTTGACGGCAGGCGCGGAAAGGAGAATATACTGTGATCCTGAACGGACCAGCGGCCTTTCCTGGATAACTGTAAGGCTGCCCCGGTCCCCGATTATCTCCAGGCTGTTGCCTTTTTCTTCTATCCTGAACTGCAGGGCGGATGCCAGCTCAATGATCCGGTAGTAGCTTTTCCCTTCCAGAACCCTGGCTGTCATACTGGTCTGCCTGGATCCATCCCTGATTACCAGCTGCTGGGCGAAAAGCACTGACAGGCAAAAACCAGTCACCAGCATTATCAGTAAGGCCTTGAATATCCTGTTTCGCATTTTCATAAGTATAGATAAAGACCGCTCCGGATAAAACATAAACGGGAGGATTCCTGCGACACGGTCCCGCGGACGCCACCCGGAAAGGGTTAAGGATAACCGAAAACGGCTTGCAGATCTATCCATTAACGGCAGGGGTGAATCCGGTCAATTCTGATTCCTTCATCAGGCGTATGGCCGTGCGGTTGCGTGACACTTCTCTCGCCAAGCTGGTATGGAGGGCATGACCGCCCTTATAAGCCTTGATATGCCCCATCAGCGGAAAACCGCATAAGGCTATATCTCCTATCAAATCCATGGCCTTATGGCGCACAAACTCAAATTTATCCCTGAGATCGCCGCTGATTATTCCGGTTTTGCTGAGGACCACGGCATTCTCAAGGGTACCGCCCCTGATCAGGCCCTTCTTTAATAAATCCTCGACCTGTTCGTAAAATCCAAAGGTGCGGGCATATGCCAGCTCTTTCCGGTAGCTCTCCGGGCTGACATCCATGTCTATTTTCTGCTGTCCTATCGAAGGATGGTCAAAATCAATCTCATATGAAACCCTGAAACCATCATGAGGCTCTATCAGGATATATTTATCCCCCTCCTCAAGACGAACAGGGCTGGTTACAACAAGGCAGGACCTCTCAGCACCGGATTCTTCGGTTCCGGCTTCAGATATCATATCCACCCAGGGCTGTGAAGATCCGTCGAGGATCGGCACTTCCAGGGAATCTATGTCTACGTAAACATTATCCACCCCGCATCCGTACAGGGCGGACATCAGATGCTCCACTGTCGAGAGCCTTACCCCCTGTTTCATCAGGGTGGTTGCCAGTTCCACTCTTGACACCCACATTTGCAGGGCTTCAATCTCGAAATTCTGGAGGTCGGTTCTCCTGAAAACAACCCCCGTCCCCGAAGGAGCCGGATTCAGGGGTTACTGAAACCTGGCACCCTGTGTGTAATCCGGTACCTCTTACACTCACGCTGTTCTTTATGGTTTGTTGCATTGCTATATATCACTGCACGAATGATTCCAGAAAACGATTCCGCTTAATACGGGACTCCCCCGAAACAAATCCGAATATCCCTGTGCGGCAAAGCGCACATATGTGTTGCAGTATGTATACAAATGATATCCGGCTGCTGTCAAATGGCAGGGCTGCTGTTTTTTCCTGAAATCCCTTTGATTGGTCGTGAATAATTTCGGCGGCTGCTGCAATCGTCTAAACCGCTCTGCAGGGTATCTCCTGCCCGCAAGGGTCGGGAAGTCCGGGTCCTACTATCTTTATAGCGACTTCCCTTCCGTCTGGAACCAGGCGGTGATGGTCACCAGAAGATACCGTAAAGCAGCACTTCCCAGGGAGGAAAAACTCATCCTGATCACAAGCTTTCAAGCGACAGGCACCTTATTCCTTTTCCTTCCGGGTCCTGGGTGTCCATTCCTCCCCTTCAGGGCGGAGGAAAAGATTATCGGCATAAAGGCCATTGAATGAAATCTCTTCGACAAATTTCTGGCTGGAAAGCTCTTCGTCGGTAAATGTGTCTATCCTGAGAGGAACATGAACGCCCTGGAATTCATGCCAATTATAAAATTCCTGTTCTTTTTTATGCCTGACGCCATTCTTGTCAACCGAATGATACTCAGTCCTGGCCGGCCTGGAATCACTTAGATTGAAATAGACGATTATCGAATCACTCCTGGCATCTACGAACTCCACTGCTTCGTAACGGCCTTCGCCGGAAATCTCATCCCGCCCGTAATAGAAAAAGCTCATCCCTTCTTCCGAGAGCCTTTCCCGAAACAGGTAGTCAAGGTCGTGCCTTACCGACCTTCTGAATGACGACAGGTCCTCATCATTGAACAACTCTATGAATTTCTCGCTCTCCCGACGCCACCCTTTGTTAAGATCCAGGTTGACTATCTCCAGGTATTCCTGCTTCCCCTTGCCCAGCTGCACCCTGGATTTGACGGTCGGGGCCATAACCGACCAGTCCTGGTATCTCTGGAAAAACTTCCTGCCCTTGACAAACCAGAAGTACCTGCCGCTGCTCTGGACGCGGTCCACACCCAGGTAAGCCTCTCCTCCCATGCTTTCCAGGGCCTTATCAATCAACTGGCGGGCTTTATCTTCATTCTTATCCTCCGGCTGGGCTCCAGCAGGGAAAGATCCAGCCATCAGGATTATCAGCAATAATAGTTTTATTCTCATAATTCAATTCACCTGTCTCTGCCGGCGGGAATCCGCCTGTGGATTTCAACAATGTTAAAACTGCGTTCCACCGGCCCGGGAGGCCATCAGGCCCCGGATTCTTTTTTCAGTTCCGGAATATATTTCAAATACAGGGCGATGGCTTCATCACTGTCGCTGAGACCTTTTATAATCGCCCTTCCATTGCTGAACACAGACATTTCACATTTATCTATACGCACCTGGAGCAGGTAATCGTTACATCTGAGTATATTTTTTCTGCTGAACCGGGCTGCCAATTCCTTCAAATTCAGAGACAGGCTTTCATCCTCGGGTTTAATCTGTACGGAATCATCCCCGCATAGACTGGTTATTCGACCTTTCATATACCTGATCCCTTTTAAGCTGACTCTATTATACGGGCCCCTTCCCTGTCCAGTTCCAGGATCCTGCTCCTGGCTGAAATGCCCTTTTCTGAAAATGCCCTGCACATCCAGGCTCCCGCGGCCTCGCCGTCCCCGCCCCTGGACATCATGGCCAGCATGGTGGATCCGGAGCCGCTGACTGTAACGGATAAAAGATCCCCGGCCAGGGATGGATCAAGGTTTCTCCGATCCAGGATATCACTCATCCCCGGAACCAGTGAAGCACGGTACTTCTGGTGCAGGCGGTCTCCGGCAGCCTCGGTTATCAGGTCAGAACGCCCCTCCCGCACGGCAAGGGTCATCAGGGCCGCCCTCTGGATATTATATACGGCGTCTTCCAGGGAGTAGGCTTCCGGAAGGATTGCCCGGGCTTCACTGGTAGACACGGTAAATTCAGGAATCACCGCTACATATTGGACATCAAGTTCTGATTCCAGCTTTTCGGCCCGCATCCCGTCCCCTGAAACCATGGACAGCACCCAGCCCCCTAGATAACTGGCGGCCAGGTTATCCGGATGCTTTTCAAGCGGATAGGCCAGGTTGAAAACATCTTCCTCGGCCATCTCTTTACCCGAGAGGGCTTCAGCCAGCTTTATCCCGCCGATAATGGCCGCGGCACTGCTGCCCAATCCGCGTTTTAAAGGAATTTCGTTGCTGACTGAGAACCGCAGCCCCGGAAGCGGATAGGCCAGCCTGGCACAAGCCGCGGTAAATGCCTGCAAAATCATGTTTTCTTCAGGTTCCAGGGTAAAATCATCCGGCCAGTAAAGTCCTTCGCCTGGAATAACTTCGGCGCTGATATCCAGGTATACACTCAACGCTGCTGAAACCGTATCGAATCCGCTACCCAGGTTGGAGGTACTTCCGGGTACCCGGACCGCTGCTTTTTCTGACATTCAACATCTCCATACAAATAAACGATAAATAAATGGACGGTTCCCTGTGAGGAAGGTTCAGCCCATCCAGTAATTGATTGTGTCCCGTATGATTTCTCCGGGATCCTTATAAACGCGGGTCTCAGCTGAACGTATGCCGTTTTCAAACGTGATCCTGCGAATCTTCTGCTGACTCTCCGCTTTCTTCCGGCTGCCTGAAATTCTCTTGTCTTTCCCCGGTTCCAGTTCGATAAATCCCCGGAAAGGCAATTTTGAAGACCCGGCATATGGAAGAAAAATTTCCATGTCCACACCGGAAAGCGGGAAGGCCAGGGCATCAGCTCCCATGATACGGAATCCGGCATTCAGGCTTCCCGCAAGTTCGTATGTATCCTCATTGCCATCTGCACAGGCGATCCCGAATAAATCAGGAATCGCTTGCCATTCAGGGAGCCGGTAGGTATTTCGGGCCAGGTCCAGGCTGAATTGCCCCGGGGCAACCACCTCATCCTCTTCGGAAACATAGGTCCAGGCATTTCCCAGGAAGGGACCAAGTATTCTCGTCACCTGGGCAGCCGCCCCCATTCCCAGTATTATTCCTGGTGAACGGGAAAGCGCGGCTTCCATAAACTCAAGAAGCTCCACCAGGACGGCGGTTTCACCGGGGGCGACGACAAGCTTAACCAGGTCGCCGGGCAAACCTTGCATTTCCTGATATATACCTTTCAAATCCGGGGGACAGCCCTGGAAATCATGCCGGGACCTGACAACCCGCACCGGAGAGGTAAATAACGGGTAATCAGCCACATCATGTTCGACATCAACAAGGGAAAATCCTTTTTCAGGCGCGACGCGGAGAATTTCCAGGCGATCTTTTTCAGGTCCTGTATACCTGCCGCCCTCCCGTTCCGGTCGGCAGGTTGCCAGGAAAGCCGTGCCGGAATCAACAGGCAGGACCGGGAATACAACCTCCTCCATGAAGTCCAGGCGAACCTCAATTATCGGGACTTTCCCGCTGAAATCCTCAATCTTTTTCTGCAGTCCGGCCGCGTTGTCCGCCGCCAGTGTCAGGCATAAATCTACCATTAGAGTATCCGGGAAAATGCAGGTTATTCAGTGTGAGAAGTGAATTTAACATAAGCCCGATGAATCTTCATCTCCGCCGGGAACTGGAATTCTCACCTATTGGATGTCTGGCCTATCCTGCCCCAGAAAATCTTGAAATACTGGACCATGGACAGGATAGCTATCACAGCAGTAACCCAAAGCAGTATATGCCCGATCCTAAAGAAAAGGCCTTCAGTGTTTGGATTTCCTACTATCAGGAATCCGCAGCACGCTACCTGGCTGACCATCTTCCACTTGCCCATCTGCGAGGCAGCCACCGTAATACCGTTAGTCGCCGCTATGCTCCTGAGCCCCGTAACAGCGAATTCCCTCCCAACAATCAGCACTACTATCCAGGCAGGAGCTGCTTCCAGCTGCACCAGGGCGATCAGGCAGGAGGAAATCAGCAGCTTATCCGCGAGCGGATCAAAAAGCTTCCCGAAATTTGTGACTTGATCCCTGCGGCGGGCCAGGTATCCGTCAAAATAATCCGTAGCAGCGGCAGCCAGGAATACAACAAGCCCCCAGAACTCCCTATTTGGGAAATTCCCGGTAAGCAGCACCACCAGCAGCAGCGGCACTAAAAATATCCTGGAAAGGGTTAAGCTGTTTGGAAGATTCATACGCAAATGCCAACTTTCTACTGTGGAAGCAAAAAAACTTTACCACAGATCTTAAACTGTTACCAGATAGACCTTCGTATTCTATAATATTATCCTTTATAAACCGGTAAACCTTACAAACCGCCCTCTATATTACATCAAAATCGATCCATCCTAAATCATGGGAGAATCAGGCCTTAATCCCCTGATTTTTGACTTCAAAACAAAAATAATGTATCTTGTCACCCTTGAAAGGCATACTACACTTTGAAAACAAAGTGAATATGAAAAATTAAATTCTTGACCAAAAGCTCCTAAACATCCATCTATAGGAGCATTCTCCATCTAAAACCCTTAATAAGGGAAAAATCTGTATAAAAAGTTATTTTATATTGAATTTTGGTTAAGTTGTTGAAAAATAAGAGGTTAACATGAGAGTAACAAAAAAAAGAAGACTTTTTGGCTTTATCACGGCACTAGCTGTGGTCCTGACTGTCTCCGTTACGATTTACTCCGTATTCATAGATACTGAAGCCAGTGCATTGGCAACAGAGGTTCCCAGCTGGGAATCTGCCGAGATTGAAACTGAACTCAATCCGGCAATCAGTCAGGAAGATCCAGTTGATGACGATTTTAAAGGATTCGAAGCCACAGCTTACTGTGACCTTGGAATCACCTTTTCAGGGGTCTATGTGCAGAGAGGAATTGTCGCTGCCGATCCCAGGGTTCTTCCCATCGGTTCAGTAATTGAGGTTTCTGCCGGGGATTACAGCGGAATTTATACCGTGATGGATACCGGCGGGGTAATTAAGGGAGAAATCATTGACATTTTCATGCCGGATTACGAAGAAGCAGTGCAATTCGGACGGCAGCAAGTCAAGATAAAGGTTATTCGGAAGGGCTGGATTCCTGATTACGATTCCGATCCCGGATACAACCTTGCATCCTCTCTCCCTTCCTCTGAACAGGCCGATTCCAGCCAGACCCTTTGAAAAAAAATCCAATCAGGGATACACTGAAAAAGTGTATCCCTGAAAACCTCTCCATAAAACTCCAGAATCTTCCCGTTTCACCCGGCGTCTACCTATTCAGGGACGGTTCCGGCTCAATTATCTACATAGGTAAAGCCAGGAACCTGAAAAACAGGGTGAAATCCTATTTCCAGGTTTCACATCAAAAGGACCCGAAGGTCAGGATTATCCGGCAGTTGACTGCCGACCTTGATTTCATTCTTACTGACAATGAAATCGAAGCCCTGATACTGGAAAGCAACCTTGTAAAAAAGGAGCAGCCCCGGCTGAACGTAAGGTTGAAGGATGATAAATCCTTCCTTCATATCAAGGTCACCGTCAATGAAGATTTCCCCAGGATCCTCCTGACCAGGCGCATACGAAAGGACGGAGCCCTCTATTTCGGCCCTTACCTGCCGGCTTCCCTGGCAAAAAAGACAATCGGTATCATTAACCGCTATTTCCAGTTGAGAACCTGTTCAATTCCGATTGACGGCAAGCTTGACCGCCCCTGCCTCGAATATCACATCAAGCGCTGCCTTGGCCCCTGTGTAGATGGACTTTGCCGGCCGGAAGAATACAGGCAGTCCCTGCAGGAGGCCATTCTTCTTCTGGAAGGCAAGACCAGCCAACTGATCGACAAGCTCACAGTTCGCATGAATGAACTCGCGGAAGCTGAAAATTATGAAGCCGCGGCATTGTGCAGAAATCGGATCAAGGTCCTGAACGATCTGGGAGAAAAACAGAAGATTACGTCAGCAAGACTTTTCGAGGCCGATATTTTCGCTTATTTCCACGAGGGCCGGAGAGCCTCACTCCAGGTGTTTTCAATGCGAGGCGGACAGATCCTGGGGAAAAAAGAATTTTTCTGGGAGGATCTCGAATATTTCACTCCGCAGTCGTTCCTCAGGGATGCCCTTCAGCAGTATTACCTGGAATCAACCTATGTGCCCGATCGAATCCTACTGCCTGTGGAGATAGAAGACCAGGAGGTACTGTCTGAATGGCTGAAAAGCAAGCGGAAGAAGGCACGAAAAAAGGGCATGAAGATCACTGTCCCCAGGAGAGGCCAGAACCTGGACCTGCTGGCTATGGTCGAACGCAACGCCAGGATGATTTTCGAATCCAGGTTCCGCATCCTTCCTGATGCCCGGAGTAAAGAGAAGATCCTTGAACAGTTGAAGGAAGAACTGGGCTTGCAGGATAATCCGGAGCTGATTGAAGCCTTTGATATTTCAACTATCCAGGGATCTGAGACCGTGGCTTCGATGGTGAGCTGCCGGAACGGAGTCATGCAGAAAAAGGAATACAAGAAATATATAATACGGGACATCCAGGGCGAAGGACCTGACGATTTCGCGGCTATGCAGGAAGTAGTCCATCGCCGGTACAAGAGGCTTTCTGATTCCGGGGGCAAATTACCCGACCTGATCCTGGTGGATGGAGGCAAAGGCCAGCTGCATGCCGCATACCAGGCCCTCTCAAGACTGGAACTGGATGATCTTCCCCTGGCATCAATTGCCAAAAGAGAGGAAATAATCTTTGTGCAGGGACAGGATGATCCGGTTGTACTGGATCACCACTCCTCAGTTCTGCACCTTATCCAGGAAATCAGGGACGAAGCCCACCGGTTTGCCGTAACTTTTCACCGCAAACGAAGGAATCAAAGGGATTTCACATCTGAACTGGACAACATCTCCGGGATAGGGCCTAAAAGGAAAAAACGCCTGCTGCAAAATTTCGGCAGCGTGGCCCGGATAAGGCGGGCTTCAGTTGATGAACTAACACCTTTTCTGGGAGCAAAACTGGCCCGGGAAGTGAAGGAACAGCTGGGCGAATAGTACTACAGGCATCCCTGCCTGCAGCTTGTGCCTGGAGCCGCTGGCTCCAGGTATTGTACCAAGCCCGTCCCGGGCTTGGTCTTAAACCGTACTACAGGCATCCCTGCCCGTAGCTTGCGCTGGAGCCGCTGGCTCCAGAAAACGCCGAAGGCCATCCCTCGGGGTCGGTATCGGTATCGCCTTCGCGTTCGAAATGTGGCAGGAAGCATCCCTGCTCTCCTGCGAGCGAAAGCGAGCCGCTTCGCTGACAACGACAACGGAAATGATTCGTGGCGTGGATTCACTCCTTCGCATCCTTTGCTCCACCCGGGATTATCGGGCTTCCAGCCCTAACTGGTTGTTGGCACCTTCGGTGCCGTTTGTTTTAATGCCGATCTGGAGATCGGCGATCCACAAAGTCCGCGACTCTGGAGGCAAAAGTCAAAAATCCAGATCAGGCGATCTGCGCTCCCGGGTGGAGGTATCAATACCTTAATCGACAACCTTTAATCTAAAATCGTAAATTGGCAGGCTCTCCAGGGGCAATTCGTGAATTACCCCTACACGGAATGGGGGGGCATCTCTCGGGGTCGGTATCGCTATCGCCTTCGGGATCAAAATGTGGCAGGAAGCATCCCTGCTCTCCTGCGAGCGAAAGCGAGCCACTTCACGGACAACGACTATGATGCTCAGGATGGGAGTGGTACATCCGGCGCCCGGGTGATTTCAGCTCGCCTCTCGGGACCTGCAATCCACAACTATTCCCTAAATCATGAGCGAGACGCTCATGCCACCCCCCCTAAAGCGGCCAGAAATAAAGTATCGCCGGCAATCCAACCAGGATCACAAGGATTTCAAGAGGCAGTCCCATGCGCCAGTAGTCCCCGAATTTATAACCTCCCGGCCCCATGATTATCGTATTGTTCTTGTGTCCGATCGGGGTCAGGAAAGCGCAGGAGGCGGCTACAGCCACTGCCATCAGGAAAGCGTCGGGGCTGGCATTGTAATGATTAGCTATGTCCACCCCGATGGGAGCCGCTATCAGGGCGGTTGCCACATTGTTAAGGACATCCGAGAGAGTCATCGTCACGATCATGAGAATGGCCAGCACGGCTTCCACCGGGAGACCCTCGGCCAGGTTAACTATCGCGCGGGCTATGATTTCAGTGCCTCCGCTTGATTCCAGGGCGACCCCAATCGGGATCATGGATCCAAGCAGAACTATAACCGGCCACTCAACGGATTCGTAAATCTGGGACAAAGGTACGATTTTCAGTCCAACATAAATAACCACAACAGCCGCAAGCGCCAGGGGCAGATAGACCAGGCCAAGACTGGCAGCAATGATTGCACCGGCAAAAACGGAAGCAGCTATCCAGGCTTTTTTCCTCTGGGTGACAGACAAACCTCTTTCCGCGAGAGCCAGGCATCCCATCCATTCAACTACGTCCGGCATCCTCTCCTCGGGACCCAGCAGCAATAGTATGTCTCCGGCCGCTATCTTGGTCTTTCTCACCCGCTGCCTGATATTCCGGCCCTTCCTGGAAATCCCCAGGAGGGTGACACTGTGCCGGTAGAGAAGACGCATATCCATGGCTGTACGGCCTGTTATCCAGGATCCTTCGGGAACAACTGCCTCGACAAGTGACTGGGTCTCAGAAATGAGCCCCTGCTTCTTTTTGGAACCCCCGATTTCCAAACCAGCAGCTCCCACAAAATGATCCATATCCTCGGGGCTGCCTTCCATTATTACCAGGTCATTCTTTCTGACAATCTCCAGGCGGGCCGAACCGGGCAGCCTCTTTCCGCCGCGGATCAGCCCTATCACATGAATATCACTTTCCTCGGCTGCGGAATCCAGTTCCCTGAGGCGTTTATCAATGGCAGGAGACGACTCCAGCACTTTGGCTTCAGCAACATAACTATTCATTTCTGCCAGTTCCCGGCCGGAGTCCTTCTTCCTGCGGTCAACAGGAATCAGCCTCCAGCCAAGCAGCGCCACATAAGACACACCGATTACAGCAACAATCAACCCTACCGGTGTGAAATCGAACATCGTGTATGGTTCCCCCAGGGCGTCTTCACGAAAAGTGGCTATAACAATATTGGGAGGAGTCCCGATGAGAGTTATCATTCCCCCCAGGATTGAAGCAAAAGAAAGGGGCATCAACGTCAGGGCCGGGCTGCGTTTCGCTCTGCGGGCAGCCTGCATATCTACAGGCATCAGGAGGGCCAGTGCCGCCACGTTATTCATCACCGCGGACAATGCGGCTGAAATCCCGGCCACTCTCCCTACGTGGGACTGGAGGCTTTTAGAGGAATCCACTACCCGGCGGGCCAGAATCTCAATGGCTCCGGAACGGGACAGGCCCCGGCTGACAATCAATACCAGGGCGATGATTATCACCGCCGGATGTCCAAATCCGGTAAAAACCTGATCTGCCGGTACCGCGCCCAGGACAACAGCAACAACAAGTGAACTGAAGGCCACGATGTCATACCGGATTTTCCCCCAGATGAGAAACAGGAAGATGAAACCTATAAGAATAAATAGAATGTACTGATCAGTAGTCATTGGTCATCCCGAATTAAAATTTAACGGATCCGCTTTCCATCCAGATCCTGTCTGTTGCGGAAACTGATGGCCCCGGGAAACTGCCGAACCAGGGGATCCAGCCCGTAAGGCCAAGGCTCGCGTCCTTTCGATCTCGTTCATTATAGCAACAGGCCAACTGAGTTATCCGGATTATCTAAGGGCCTTTCGGTGGAAGAAGGTTCCCGGGCTGTATCCCTGAGGAGGGATGAAAACAAGACAAGAGAAGCCTGTTCTTTTTTGTACTAAAAATAATCGTATCGAAATCCCAGGCACCTGAAAGTTTTCACTAGGCGGAGGCGAGCCGCAGACCAATGATTCCGGCAATTATCAATGCCAGGCTCAACAGGCGGCCGGAGGTGACAGGATCGTCCATCATGACAATGCCCAGGATTACAGTCCCGACTGCCCCCACGCCAACCCAAACGGCATAAGCTGTTCCCACCGGCAGGGCTTTCATGGCGTATCCAAGCAACACGACACTGATTATCATGGCAATCCCGGTAAACACACTGGGCCATAATCTTGTAAACCCATCCGAAAATTTCAGGCCCATGGCCCAGGCTGTTTCAAACAATCCAGCTATAATTAAAATAATCCAGTTCATATTACCGCCATCCGGAAAAATTTCTGTCTATGTGACAGCTCTCAAAAACACTTCGGAAGAAAAAGGTTTGCCATGGGCCGGATATATTTTTTTCGCGCCAAGGTCCAAAAGCTTTTTCCAGCTCTGTTTCACCAGTTCAAGATCATCGGCAAAAATCGGCACTCCGGGAGTCAATCGCAAGGGGAAGGCATTCATTGCCAGGTCTCTCCGACGAAGGCATCCCCGGAATCAAGGAGTATGGATACTGAGCCATGCGAATGTCCCGGAGTATGGATAATCCTCCCGGGAATTCCATATTCATGCAGTGAATAATCTCCATTCCCCAGCGAAACTGCAACCCTGGCAGGAGTTATGTGTATCCATCGGAGGAAAAATTTCAGGAACCCTCCGAAAACGCGGCCCCAGAGGCAGGCTCCCGGAGGCATTGCTTTAACAGGTTTTTCAAGCCACGACTTCTCCTCCTCATGCATGGCAATTTTCGCACCGGAAATCATCTGGATATCACTGGCAGAACCGATATGATCCCAGTGGCCGTGGGTCAGGATAATCATTCTGATTTCATCAGGGGGAATCTGGATTCTATCCATCTCCCTCAAAAAGCATTTCAGCTTCCCGGGAGCGCCGCCATCAACCATAACAGTCCCTCTGCCCTTCAGGATATAGGCCTGGTCCACACCAAGGCTCACAGGGAAAATCTTAACTTCCATGAGAGAGTGCCTTCCTGTTTATTTTGAATTTATGCCCCGGGAGAAACGGATATGGGATCAGCCAATAATTCTCCAATCACTTCCTTGAAAAAAACATTATCAGACTGACGTCCGGGAAAAAAGATACAAAGGATCAAAAGTATTAATTGAGGTAAGAAAATCAGCCGGCAGGATTGTTTTCTATTACTTCTTCCAGCCAGTCCATCGCCTGCTCCTCATTCCTGACTACGGCAAGATTGGAATCATTGGCTTTACTGAAAACTTCATACATCCTTGAATAGCCGTAAGTAAGATCATCAGGAGCCACAACCGCCCTGCGACTTTCAGGGGAAAATATCCTGATCTGAGCGATTCTTTTGACAACAGCGGCGGAGACATCCTCCATCCGGGTCACTCCGCTCATATCAAAAAGATGGTTAAAAGACGGATCGAAATCAGGATTATTCTTCAATTCAAGCTGTTTAGCTTCAAGGTCCTCTACGCTAAGCGGACCTTGGACCCTGGTTATGACAATCCTTTTTGATTTAAGCACTTCGGAAAATATTGTCATGCTTACACCTCCTACTGCCAACAGTGTAGTGATAAAAACCACCAGGAGTTTCATTGATTTGCAAAATTTCCAAGAATCTCTCCTCTCCACCTTTGATATACGCAATATCTGAGACGAAAACTCTAACCCGGTCAGCATTGGATCTTTTTATGATTAAATATAAAACCAGGGATATCAATCAGCGATTATCCCCCTTGCTTTGAGCAGTCGCACTGCCGCTTGAATATTAAAAGCTTTTACCGCGTGACCTGAATATCCCTGCAAGTCCTCTCCCGCGAAAAGTGAATTTAAAATGGCTTCCTCAGTCGCTTCAATAACAGCTTCAAACAGAGGGGTCATCCTGTCATTCCGGAGTTCCCTGTTATCAAGCATAAATGAGTCTCCCCGGGTATGGGTTATCCGGAGATTTTCAGCGGTCGAAAAGGCGATCACGTACTCACCGCTGCCGTTGGAACAGTTCCCCCCGGTCCGGGCCAGTCCGAAAACCGCCCTTTTTGCCAGCCTCTTGAGGTTGCGCGAAGTAACCGGGGCATTAGTCGCCACAATTATCATGCAGGAGCCATCGCCGGAATCGCTTCCCCTGTTTCCTTCCAGTTCCTTTTTCACGGGAATCCCTGAAATCATGAGGCTCCCTCCAAAATTGGTCTGGACCAGAACTCCTACAGTCCAGCCGCCGTTTTCGGGAGAGAGAATCCGGGAAGAAGTACCTATGCCGCCCTTGTATCCAAAGCAGACAGTCCCGGTTCCGGCTCCCACGGAACCCTCAGTTACAGGCCCGGCAGAGGCACCCTCTATTGCTTGAATGACATGCTTTTTCAACACATGCCGCCCTTGAATGTCGTTCAGGAACCCGTCATTAGTTTCACCTACAATTGGATTGATTGACCGAATATGTTCCCTGTTTTCATCCAAGCCCAGGATGTAATCAATCAAGGCATCAGCGGCTGTCGGAACCGACAACGTGTTGGTTAAAATGATCGGGGTTTCAATATTACCCAGTTCCTCAACCTGGCTGTATCCAGTCATTTTTCCGAATCCATTGGCAATATACATGGCGGCGGGAACCTTCCGGCCCATGATATTTCCGGAATGAGGAAGAATAGCTGTTACTCCGGTCCTGACATCCTGATCCTTGATAATGGTAGTGTGTCCTACCATGACGCCCGGCACATCAGTAATGGCATTCAATTCTCCGGTTTTTATAGATCCTACCTCTATCCCAAAATCACGAACTCGCTGATTCCGGGCGTACGCGGCTCCGGAAGCCAAGATCAAAAACAGAAAAAAAACGGATAAAATAATCTTCCTCATCTCCCACCATCCATGCTAATTTCCAATCGATCTGAACGCACCGGATATAGCTTTTATCCCCGTGGATATTCTATCAGCGAGGTAGAGATACCCTTTATGAAACCGGCCTCTCCCTTCTTCAGTAAACTTGATAATGGCTTCCGCGACTTCCGGGGTTCGCAGGTATCCGAAAGATTTATGCGGATTGGCCTTACCATTCATTTCATAATCGTTAAAAACGTAAACATCCCGGGCTTTAAGGCCGCGGCTGTTTTCTGAATAATCATCAGACAGGCTGTGGTCCAGGGCAATCCTGTCCCGGTAATCGGATATGTTTATCCAGCTTCCGGTAATACTTTCCGGGACTGACGGGAGCAGATTTTCCATGCCTTTTTTCCTCCGATCTGCCGGAATCCGGCCTACGACTATGGGCAGTCCCAGCGGCGAACCCAGGGTTATGAAGGAATGAATACAGCATGGTCCGCTAAGGCTGGACAATACATCATATGCGACTATGGAACCCATGGAATGAGCTATCAGCAAAATACGATACCCCCGATACTGCTCCAGTTTCTGAAACAGCCTCTTCTGAATTGCCTCCCGGGCTGAACAATCCTGATCCACAGCCGGGATGCAATTTTCACTGTAGTAGGTTTCAAGATCTGAGAAGTAGAGGTGAATCAGTTTATCAGTGACATTCTTGAAATTGATGGTCATGTCATCATTAAGGAAAATCCGGTCCATCTGGACACCTATGTAATTGATAAACTCCTTCAGGAAAGAGGAAGGCTCTTCTTTTTGAATCAAGCCTCCCGGGGTATAGCGTTCGTCCAGGTACAAGGGATCATCCTTATCGCTGATATCAGGATCAAGAGGAACAGGGTGGATAACATCAGCCCAGTAAACCAGGTCAAAAGGGACCTCCAGGCCGGTCCGGCCAGATTTTCGCAGGCCTTCCAGAATTGAGGCACGCCACCATTTTTCAAGAATTTCTTCGGATGGCTTATTACCGAGTCCATGTATTCCGATAATTACCGATTTCATTGTAATCCCGCCTGTTGCAATTCCATCCATTATACGATGGGAACTACTGATAACAAAGCATTTTTTTCTGATCCTCCCCAAGCGGGAAATCCTGGAGCAGGAGGAAGCGCGCGGCCAGGAAGCCTGGAGAGAACCGAATTGGAACGGGCTTGTCGGGTTGAAACCTCAGCAGCAGGCCGGTAAGCTCCGCTTCAGTCCAGGAACTTTACCAGGAATTCCGCGTGGGTCAGGCCTACTGCTTCATCAACAGATATTTCCGCTCCCGAAATACCTATCCACTTCTCGGCCCTTTCCCGGGTAAGCCGCATGTCCAAACCGGCGTCCCAGTTATTTGCAGAGTAATATCCCCGGACTGCCGCCCTCTGCAACATTCTGAACCAGATGTCATCGGGACCGTAATCAGTGAAATACATCAGTACAGCCCCGTCCGCAATCAGCTGCTCCTGGATCAGGGACACCTCCACCTGCCGGGGAGTCTTCCCGGTACGGCAACTCAGGGCAGCGGCAGTTCCCGCCGCCTGGCCCATCGCCATCCAGCAGGGTTCCATGCGGAGGGTGCTGAACCCGATATGGGTTCCGGACACCGGAACCGGGGCCAGTATCCCCTCTATTCCTTTCGGAAGCATGACACCATAGGGAACCATGTAAGGCCGGGAAGGATAGCTGAAAAATCCGTCCAGATGAAGCCTACCCTCTTCGCGTTTGCGTACCGCGTGGGAATCCAGGGCGTAGTGGCTGGCTGTAATGGAATCCAGGTGTAACGGGGGCCGGGCTCCCACCCTCACCGGGATGGCGTCATGGGCGGTAAAAAGATAATCGCCTTCGATCCGGCGGCCTTCCCGGACGTAGACCTGGCGGGGAAAATTGGCGTTGTCCTGGTATTCATCGGCCGCCATCCCCCACTCCCGGCACCGGGCCCTGACTTCTTCCGGAACTTCCTGATCATTCTGCATGAACCAGAACAGCCCCAGGGTGTAACTGCGGAGGCGTTCGGTAAACCGGTCCCTCCATTCCCAGGAAGAAGTCGGCCAGGGCCAGTTCTCCTCGGGCAGGTCGGTGGAAAGGAAAGAGGCGTGCTGGTTGTTGGCATCGGTCTTTTCGTTGGGCAGCCGGGCCATGTTGGTTACCCGGCCGATCCCGTCTATCTCCATTTCCCGGCGCTCACCGACCGCCGCGAACCTGCCTTCCTCAATATCCTTAACCAGGGATTTATACTCGTCACGGTTGTACTTGTCCGGCTTGGGAAAAAGGACCCGGTTGTCCGGATTGTTGGTAAGGCAAAGGCGAAAATTATATGCCTGTACCGCGTTGTCCCCCAACCCGCTGGATCCCGGACCAGGGTCTCCACTCCAGGGCTTGTAGAGAACTCCAGCCATTGGTTCTTTGAACTCACTCCAACTCTCCCGACCAGTTCGGAAATCCGCCCCGGAAGCGGCGGCCAGGTCGCCTTCATAAGTGGCATCTATGAAAACCTTTCCGCTGTAGATCATAGTATTGCCGCGGTCGCGGTCCAGGATCCTTATCCAGCTTATCCTGCCATTATCGAATCCGACGTTGGCCGGATCAGCATCAAACTGGCACCTGGTCAGGACAGTTACCTTGCTTTCTACTTCAGCGAGCATAGCCCTGAATACCATGGCGGCGACATGAGGCTCAAAATGGTATCCGTCGCTGCAGGCTTCCACCTGGGCGGAACCGCTCCCATACTTCTCCAGGTAGTAGTTTCTAATCCTGCCAACAAATTCCAGGAAAAGCCCGCCGGTAGCACCCCGTGTGGCAATATCAGTCGCCCCAAGCCCATTGGCCGGAAGGCCCCCTATATGGCTGGATCGTTCCAGCAGGATTACCGAACAATCCATTCGCCCGGCCGCAATGGCCGACATTATTCCGCCGGGAGTCGCTCCGACAACAACAACATCCGCGGAGGCCCGCCTCTCATCGGGCAGGGAGGCACCGGAGATCACTCCGGACAGGGAAAAAATTAACAGGGCAACTATGCAGCCGATACAACTCTTTTTAATCATGGTTCAGTTTTCCTCCGGGAATCAATTATCATTCAGAGAAAACAAATTATCAAATGAAGAGTTGCAGGAGTACCAGGGGCTTCCAGCTTTCAGCTTGCAGCTCGCAGCTGGAGCTGCAAGCTCAGCCTGTTTTCCCATAAAAACCTAATGTAGGGGCTTCTGCTACCGGTATTAACATCTGCTTCGACGGACAACGCATACGACAACGAACAGTATTGTAAGTCACCTGCTGGTTGAAAAATTCCCCCTGTCGTTTCATTTACAATCGCAGTATCATCTACTCATGCGTTACAAGACATTTACCCTTCTGCTTGTCCTGTCAATCCTCTCCTCTCCCCTCGTGGCTTACCAGGAGAGAAACCTGCTGAGCAACTCTTGGGATAAGGATGCCCTGTCCGGCGTTATTCTGCCGGCAAACCAATGGTCACCCTACCGGCCTATTACTGAAAGGGAAACCTGGGAAAACCTGCCTGATCCCATCAAGGCCGCCTGCGTTAAAGCTGGCGAAAAAGCACTGGATTTCGAATGGCCCAACTTACCGGCCACTGTATTCATGGAGTTTCATCTCAACGGAAACCGCTCCAACTACCAGGGTATAAGGAGTGCCCGCAGATATGCCCTTTCCGACCTGGTGCTGGCTGAATTGATTGAGAACAAGGGGCGGTTCATGGAAAATATTATTAACGGTATCTGGGCTACCTGCGAAGAGACCTACTGGGGATTACCCGCTCACCTGTCCCTGCAGGAGGCTGGAAACGGGCTACCTGATACCGAAGAGCCCAGCGTGGACCTCTTCGCCGCCGAAACCGGTGCCCAGCTGGCCTGGATCAACTTCCTTCTCAAATCTAAACTGGATGAATATCACCCCCTGGTTTCCAGGCGAATCGAATATGAAATCAACCGGCGCATTCTGACGCCATGCCTTGAAAAAACCAAGTACTGGTGGATGGGCTTTGAAGTCGACAGGACGGTCAATAACTGGAATCCCTGGATCAACTCCAACTGGATAACCTGCATACTTCTTGCTGAAAAGGATCCAGCCAGGAGAGACAGCGCCCTTGAAAAATGCCTGAAATCAATAGACATCTTCATCAACGGATACCCGGATGACGGGGGATGCGACGAAGGCCCCAGCTACTGGGGCCATGCCGGGGGAAGCTTATTCGACTGCCTGGACCAGCTCTACCTGGCCAGCAACGGGAAGATATCCCTTTTTGAAGAACCCCTGGTCATAAACATTGCCGAATACATAATGAAAGTCCATATTTCCGGGAGCTGGTTCATAAACTTCGCCGATGCTTCGGCACGCGGGACTTCCTATCCCGCGATTATTTACCAGTTCGGGAATCGCGTCAATAATCCAGGGCTGCAGCGGTTTGCCGCTTTCCTGGCCAGGGAATCAGGATCCCTGGAACAGGCCCCCGGGGGATACCTGAGCCGCAGGCTGAGAAAGATATTCACGGTCTCTGACCTGGCGGCAGCTGAAGCTGTTCCGCCTCTGCCAAGGGATGCCTGGATGCCTGACCTGCAGGTGTTCGCGGCCCGGGACAAGTCCGGCACAAGTAAAGGCTTCTACCTGGCCGCCAAGGGAGGCCATAATGCCGAAAGCCATAACCATAACGACGTCGGAAACTTCATCCTCTACCTGGACGGGAAACCGGCCATCATCGATGCCGGGGTGGAAACCTATACAAAAAAAACCTTCAGTTCCCAGCGCTACGAAATCTGGACCATGCAGAGCCAGTATCACAGCCTGCCTACCATAAACGGATCCATGCAGAAGGACGGGGCGGATTTCAAGGCTGAAGAAGTGAAGTATTCTGCTGAAGCAGACCAGGTCGATTTCAGCCTGGATTTGTCAAAAACCTATCCCCATGAAGCTGAGATTAACAGGCTTGAACGCCACCTGCAGCTAAAGCGGGGAGAAGGGGTAACTCTCACCGACCGGTATGAACTGTCCAAGGTTAAAGGCCCATTTTTCCTCAGCCTGTTAACGGCAGCTAAGCCTGAAATTGCAGCTGGGGGAAACGTTGTGCTGGCAGATCCCGGGCTGAAGATTTCATTTTCAGAAACGCTGTTCTCCCCGTTAATCGAGAAAATCGAACTGGATGATTCACGCCTCAGGTCCTCCTGGGGAGAAAAAATTTACCGCATCGTCCTGACCCTGGATGATCCGGGCCGGGAAGGAGAATATACAGTCAAATTCAGGAGGGTGGAATAGGCTGATTATCCAGCTGGATAAAACTTAAAACAACAACATGCCACCTGCGAACCGCGACTATTCTGGAGCAGGAGGCTCCAGCTGCAGCTCAGTCGGTCATTGGTTTTCCCGGCGCACTCTCGTTGTCCCAGATATCAACCGCGGTAACAGTGTAGGTCAAAGAGGATAAATCCGGAGGAGTCTCATCCACGAAGCGATTGATGGTCAGCAGTGATGAAATCTTTTCAGGTTTACCACCCTGACTGGAACGGTACACGTAGTATCCGGCAAGATCTTTTTCCTGGTTATCATCCCAGGTCAGCTGCACCTTATCCTGCATCAGGACCACGACCAGTCCGGAAGGATCCTGGGGAGGGAATATGTCCTCCGGCACAAAATTTTCAAGACTCACAGGTTCACTCAGATAGACTGCCCCGCCTTTTCTTGCAATAGTTCTAACTTCAAAAGACAGGGCTTCACCAAAGGAGAAATCATCAATTGAATAATAATTATTCCCTGTAATTTCCCTGAAATTGACAAGAAACTGATGCGCATCCGCTTCCCGGGTTTCAATAGTGCCCGCGGCATGCTCCCACTCAATCCGAATCCTTGTCCTTGCTGTTTCAGCCTTCAACCCGACCGGAGGATGGACCGGCCCAGCCTGAGTCCATTTCACTTCATTCGAAAACCCGGACCTCTTGTCCCGCAGGTTCCTGGTACGGATCGCGAAAACACATCCAGGAGACAGGTTCCCGTCCATAATCTGAATACATGACCTGTCCAGGAATTCAAGTGCCCTTATTTCAGCCCCCGGAACCCTTTGAACCGGGGAGGTTTCCCTGATGCTGTCAGCCTCTCCCTCGCACAACCGGTATATCTCAATCTCCGAAAGCTCACGAACAGGATGTGGAAAGGTGAGGTACGCCTCATCCCCTGACTGCAGTAACTGCAGGTCGTTCACCTCAACCGCGCCTGCGGGAAGCGGGGGGAGAGGGTCACCGACCTTGGCGCATGAAATCGCCGGCAGCAGCAACAGCAGCAAAAAGGAAACAGGATAAAACCGGAGTGCCGTCAACTCAGAGAATATACTTTGAGATATTTTCATCTTTCACCAGCCCGGAGAGCTTACTGACAACGAAATCCGCATCTATTACGATTTCCTCTCCCTTATGTTCAGGGGCTGTAAAGGAAATATCTTCAAGCAGTTTTTCCATGACTGTTATGAGCCTGCGGGCTCCAATATTCTCCATGCTCTGGTTAACCACCCAGGCATAATGGGCGATCTTTTCAATGGCTTCGGGAGTAAACTCAAGTTTTACGTCTTCCACTCCCAACAGCGCTTTATACTGTTTCACCAGGGAATTTTTAGGAGCCTCCAGGATTTTTCGCAGATCTTTTTCCTCCAGGCTGTCCAGTTCAACCCTTACCGGAAATCTTCCCTGGAGTTCAGGGATCAGGTCTGACGGCTTGGAAACATGAAAAGCACCGGCGGCCAGGAATAGGATATGGTCAGTTCGCACCGGACCATAGCGGGTATTTACAGTACTCCCCTCCAGTAAAGGCAGTACATCCCTCTGTACACCCTCCCGGCTGACGTCAGGGCCATGTCCTGATTCACGCCCGGCAATCTTGTCGATCTCATCAATAAATATTATGCCGGACAATTCAGCTTTATCCAGCCCCTGCTGAACAATCTCATCCATATCAATCAGTTTAGTCTCTTCTTCTATGACCAGGTATCTCAGGGCTTCATCAACTTTCATCTGGCGCTTAACTGTGCGGGAGCCGATGATCCCTCCCAGGATATCCTTGAACTGTATGTCAGTGTCTTCTTCAATGTCCAGGGGCATGGAATCGTAGGAAGAATAGATCCTTTCCTGCACTTCCACCTCGACCTCACGGTTGTCCAGCTTTCCGGACCTTAGGGCTGCCAGGCGGGACTCCGGAATGCTGACCTGAGCCTTACCCTGTTCTTTTCCTGCCTCATCTGATCCTTTTACCGCGGCCTTCTTTTGCCCTTTTTTCCGGGGGTAAAGCATTTCCAACAATCTTTTTTCCGCGTTTTCCTGGGCTCTCTGCTCAATCTGGTCTGACTTCTCGCTGCGGATCAGTTCAATAGAAGTGTCACACAGGCTGTTGATCATTGACTCCACATCGCGGCCCACATAACCCACTTCTGTAAACTTGCTGGCTTCCACCTTCACGAACGGGGAATTGGAAAGCGCGGCAATCCTTTTAGACAGCTCTGTTTTTCCCACTCCGGTAGAGCCTATCATCAGGACATTTCGGGGGTGGACCTCATCAATCATATCCGGTGAAAGTTCCAGGCGTCTCTGCCTGTCTCTCATGGCTATGGCAAGAGCCTTTTTGGCCGATGCCTGACCAACTATATATTCATCCAGCCTGGCAACAATTTCCCTGGGAGTAAGATCCCTGGAAATACCGCCATTCTCATTAGATTCAGCAACTTTTTCAGCCACTTTGTCTGTTTCCCTTTTCTGCTCTGTTCACTAAGTTTATAAACACTATCACGATTCAATCCCGGGACCTAGCTGTCATCCCCGGAACCAATGGTTTCCATTGTCACTTCATGGTTAGTATAAATACAAATTTCTCCGGCGATCTGCAACGATTGTTTTGCGATCTCCGACGCGCCTAATTCCGAGCAGCGAATCAAGGCCCTTGCCGCTGACAGGGCGTAAGAGCCGCCTGAACCGATGGCTATAAGCCCGTCATCCGGTTCTATCACGTCACCGTAACCGCTGATCAGGAAGCACTCCTCCCGGTTGGCCACAACCAGGGAAGCTTCCAGGTGCCGCAGTATTTTGTCAGTCCGCCACTCCCTGGCCAGTTCAACAGAAGCTCTGCGCAGCTTTCCCCCGAACTCTTCAAGTTTGCTTTCAAAACGGGACATAAGGGAAAAAGCATCGGCAGTGGAACCGGCAAATCCAACTATGACCTGGCCATTATACAGCCTGCGGAGTTTGGCGGCGCGGGATTTAATTACAGAGTCCCCAAGGGTTACCTGTCCATCAGCGGCAATTGCCGTCTCGCCGTTCCGTCTTACCAGAAGTACGGTGGTTCCTCTCAATTTCTCCATAACTCACCTCGATTATATCCGCGGGGGCTGTCCCAAAACCTGCCGGACCCTGCCCTTTTATTATTTCTCACCAAAACCGTTACATGTTTCTGACAATCAGTCCCCCCATCCTTAATTAGAGTCTCCAGGAAATGCGAATATCATTCTGTTTAAGGTTGGAAATGTCAGCGGGAATAATTAATATCACTGATTCCGAACCTGGTTATCCACCAGGTAAGCTTTACGCACCCGCCTGAAACTCTCATAGCAGCGGTTGCACCTGAAAAGATGATTTATGGTCTCTATCACTTCCAGGTCGGTCAATTGCCTTCTCATCAGTGAATGCAGCTTCAGAAGGGAAGTATGCTTTCCAGCGGAATCTCCCTCGGGAAGAGGCACGGTGAAGCTGAATTTATTTAAGGATGAAGATTTCATAGTAAATCTGGTTAACATTATAAACAGGCTATAAAATACCAGAAACACACTGATCATTACAACTTGAGAGCCCCCGGCGGAGTACTCTTTATTAAAAATTCATGATTTCCTTTAACTTATTACATAACAAACAGATAGACAGTAAATTATGCGGGCGCAGAAATTAATGCCCCATCTCTTGACCATAGGCTGCCACCTGTCTCAATTCTTCATATCCAGATGCTATATTTCTTTTCATCAATATGACTGCAAAACCGGAGACACAGAAGGAAATCATTGAACTGCGCAGGGAGCTTGAATACCACAATCACCTCTACCATGTATTGAATTCACCTGAAATTCCGGATGAGGAGTATGACAGGCTCTATAGACGCCTGCTGGATCTCGAGCATCAGCATCCCGAACTGGTAACCCCGGATTCACCTACAATGAGAGTGGGGGCCGAGCCTCTTCCCGGTTTTGAGAAGGTCAATCATCCGGTTCCCATGCTCAGCCTGGGAAACGCATTTAATGAAAAAGAACTCCAGGAATTTCACCGCCGGATCACAACCCTGGCCGAAGCAGATAATATCGAATATGTAACAGAACTGAAAATTGACGGACTGGCCGTTTCATTGACTTACGAAAACGGAATTCTGGTCAGGGGCGCTACCAGGGGCAGCGGCACAGTCGGCGAGGATGTCACTGTTAATCTCAGGACGGTCCGCTCCATCCCCCTTCGGCTCAGGAGCAGTTATCCCTCCCGGCTGGAAGTAAGGGGGGAGGCCTATCTTCCTCTTCCGGCCTTTAAAAAAATCAACGACGTCAGACAGGAGAAAGGCCAGGATTTGTTTGCAAATCCCAGGAACGCGGCAGCGGGAACTCTGCGACAGCTGGATCCAAGAATTACCGCCTCCCGCCCTCTCTCCTTTTTTGCCTACTCCGCCGTGATTCCGGAAGGTAATTCCGGAATTTCTTCGCAATGGGAACTGCTTGAATCCCTTACTAAATGGGGTTTCCCGGTCAATCCCAACCGGGAACTGCATAAGGGTATCGAAGCTGTTTCTGATTACTGTCGGTCCTGGGAAGGAAAAAGAGATACCCTGCCCTATGAAATTGACGGTATTGTGGTCAAGGTCAACAGCCTTGAAAAACAGGAAAAAATTGGAGTGCTCAGCCGGGAACCCAGGTGGGCTATTGCCTATAAATTCCGGGCACATACCGCTACTACCCGGCTGCTTGAAATCAAGGTGAATGTCGGAAGGACCGGGGCTATAATCCCTTACGCTGTGCTGGAACCGGTACAGCTTGGCGGAGTCACAATCAAGTCCGCGACCCTGCACAATGAAGAAGACGTCAGGCGCAAGGACATAAGGGAAGGTGACACAGTCCTGATTAAAAGAGCCGGGGATGTGATACCACAGGTGGTCGGCCCTGCCCCGGAGAACAAAGGCAAGAGAGGCCGGCCCTTTGTCTACCCTGACAATTGCCCGGCCTGCGGAGCCTCTCTTCAAAGGGAAGAAGAAGGGGTGCTGACATATTGCCCTAATCGTAACTGCCCGGCCCAGAGACTGGAGGCTCTGAAGCATTTCGTCAGCCAGGGAGCCATGGATATTGCCGGATTGGGCCCGCAGACTATTGAAAAAATGCTGGAGCTCAAAATAATTGCTTCCCCCGCTGACCTGTTCAGCCTTGACAGGGAGCGGGTTCTGGAGCTGCCCGGATTCAAGGACAAATCAGCCTCCAACCTGCTCGAGAGCCTGAAAAACAGCAAGAATCGAACCTTCGACCGGGTGCTCTTCGCCCTGGGCATCAGGCATGTCGGTGAAGTCACGGCCCGGCTCCTGGCTGAACATTTTCGGAGCATCAAGGCCTTGCGAAATGCCTCCGGAGAAGAAATAACCGCGGTAAACGGAGTGGGTCCCGAGATCGCCGCCAGCATTAACGGCTTTTTCAGCATCAGTGAAAATGTCAACCAGATTGAAAGGCTTGAAGAACAAGGCCTGCAGTTTCAGCTAACAGCCGTGCAAGAAGAATCCGCTGATTCGCTTCCCCTCGCCGGCAAGACAATCGTCATCACCGGAACCCTGGAGGATTACACCCGCCAGGAGGCAAAAGCCGCCCTCATGAAACTGGGAGGCAAAGTGACTTCCTCGGTATCGGCCAAAACCGATTTCCTGCTGGCCGGAGAGAACCCGGGCTCCAAGCTGGACAAGGCCCGGGATCTGGGGGTAACCGTATTATCCGAGCGAGAGCTGGAGGAAATGGCGGGGTGAGCCTAGAGATCGCCTTAAGCAACGTTCTATATGCTTCCAGCTTGTAGCTGCCTGGCTGGAGCTGCCAGGTCCAATAGATAAGCCGGAGGCATGAAAGTCGCGGCGGGGCCGTTCCTCCTTTGGTCTGTATCATGCCATAGTGAGTGTTAGCTATGTCCTGATCGCGCCCTGCAACTTGCCACATGAAACCCGAGACTTGTGACTCTTCAGGATGCCCACAGTACATTACTATCTGCTAAAATAATGCCTGTAATGAATTTATCCACTGAAAGGCTGCAGGAATCACGACCGGCCAAATTCTTCTTTGCCATTGCTTCCGGCAAACAGGAATACCTGCCGGAAGTGGAAAAATTGCTTTCAGAGAAATGCTGCCCGCTGGGGCCCCGTTCCGAGCTCTACCGTTTCAGTGATTTCAGCGGCTACTACGACTCCGAAACCGGGGGTGAGGTATGGAAATACCTGGTCTGCGCCGAGGGTATCATGCCCCCGGAAGAAATTGTCAGGATTAAACTGCGTGTCGAGGAGATCCAGAAGCAGTTCCTGGTTGAAAGGGACGGGAAACCCTGCCGTGAAGTGAACATAGATCCCGGATATATTAACGGCTGGCAGGTTGTACTGGCCACGGTGAAAAACTTCACCCAGCGCATATACCTGTGTAAAGGAGTTTATGCCGAAACCACCCTGCTCTACCAGAAAGGAAAATTCCAATCCTTTCCCTGGACCTATGCCGACTACGAAAGCATCCCGGTGCAGGATTTTCTGAAAAGGGCCAGAGATGAATGGAGTCGGCAGTCTGAAAGCTGAGCAGGAAGTTTCATTTCATCCCGAGATTCAGGTGCCGCTCCCGGTTCTCTGGTAGAATAGATCGCTAGAGTGACATATGCCTCCAGCTTATAGACTTTAAGCCAAGACCACCTTGTTTCATGGGCAGGATGCTAATGCACGATGAACAGCTTCCAGCCAGTTGAGTAAAATCATGTACAAGATAGTAAAACAAATTCATTTCAGCTATGCCCATCGGCTGATGGAGCATCCGGGCAAATGTGCCTGCCTGCATGGGCACAATGGTGCCGTTGAAGTAGAAATATCAGGCACAGAGCTTGACCGCCTGGGAATGCTTATTGATTTCGCCCAGGTTAAGACAATGATAAATAAATGGATCGATGAGCACCTGGACCATCGTACGATCCTGAAAAATAATGATCCCCTGGCTGAGATCTTGAAAAAAGCCGGCGAGAAAATCTTCCTGATGGAAACCAATCCAACCGCCGAGAACCTGGCCAGACTGATTTACGAAGCCGCCGAAAGCCAGGGTCTGCCGGTATCCGCTGTGCGCTTCTGGGAAACCCCTGCCTCCATGGCCGAATACTCCGAATAGCAACTGCCCTTTTTCCTGTTTATGCGCCCCTCTCAACAGGTTATAATCACCTGTAGAAAAGTGATTGTCCTTCTGATGAAGGAAGAAAGATTGAGAGGAGTCCCGACATGCCCGCAAACCTGACACCGGTGTATCATGATGCTGAAGAACGCTACAAAAACGCGTCATCTGACCCGGAAAGACTTGAAGCCCTCCAGGAGATGCTGGCGGTAATCCCCAAGCACAAGGGCACAGAAAAACTGCAGGCTGAACTTAAAAAAAAGATCGCCCGCCTGCGCAAGGACGTGCAGAAGCACAAATCCTCCGGACCTTCCCGCAAACCGTTTCACCATATAGACCGGGACGGAGCCGGAAGGGTGGTCCTGGCCGGGCCGGCCAACAGCGGCAAATCATCATTACTGGCCAGGCTGACCCACGCCGAACCGGAAATTGCGGCTTATCCCTTCACTACCAGGGCGCCCCAACCCGGTATGCTGGATTACGAGGATATCAAGATTCAGCTAGTGGACCTTCCTCCTCTTTCTCCCGAGGTTTTCGAACCCTGGCAGTTGGCCACCATTGAGCAGTCCGACGTCAATCTCTTTATCTTTGATGTAACCGATCCCCAGCTTCTGGACCAGACCGAGTACATCATAGAAAAACTGGATCAACGGGGGATCACGCTGGACAGGGATGAACATCCCAGGTCCATAATCCTGGCCAATAAAATGGATCTTGGAGGTTCCGCCGACAGCCTGGCCGCCTGGAAGGATCTTTTCGAACAGGTCTCAGGTTCGATCCCTGTCTCAATTGAAACAGAAGAAGATTTTTCATCTCTCAACAAACTCCTGTTCAAATCCCTGGATGTTATACGGGTATACACCAGGACTCCGGGCAGCAGGCAAGCTTCAGACAACAAGCCTTATGTCCTTAAAAAAGGAGCAACGGTTTTGGACGCGGCCGCCCACATACATAAGGACCTGGCCAGCGGATTCAAGTATGCCCGGATCTGGGGGGAAGGCCTGCACGACGGACAGATGGTGGAGCGGGACCACCTGCTTAATGACGGGGACCGCCTGGAAATCCACGCGTAACGTACTGTGGTCTTCCAGCCTATAGCTTGTACCTGTAACCGCTTTCGTACTGTAGGCTTCCAGCCTATAGCTTGTACCATATGCTTCCAGCTTATCTATTATCAATTACCCTAATCAGAAGGAAGTAAATAACTCGAAGTGATTATTGTCGATTTTCGGTTGTCGGGTTTTGAATTATCACTCGTCACTCAACACTCAAAAATCGCAACTGGAAAATCCGCACTGGTAACCCTCATCATCGATCACGATTACGCACACGACAACTATAGCGATAGCCGCTGCGCTGACAACGAAATTCACGCCGGGAACGAAGATCACCTGATTCGTATTTCAATAAACGCCTCCACCAGGCGGCAGCAACATAAAAGGGTCGGAGCCCCGATTTTCAGCAGCCTGGGGTGACTGGAATTCCGGCAGGGACGAAGAGAACTTTAGGTCAAAATCACGTAACAAAAAAATCCTCCCTTAATAAGGGAGGGAGCTGCAGATTTCCTGCAATCACTTTCGAGATGTAAATAGCCCTTTGCCGATCTGAAGATCGGCGATCCCTATAAAAATCCTGTCTGGAGGAAATCTCCATCATTTATCCCCGGGAAATTCGTGCATTGCCCCCACATCCCGACTTCGTCGGGGAAATCATAAATCCGAAAAAATACTTAATGGTCTCTCGAAGCAGAACGCAGAGAGTTTCCAGACCAGTACATCCACAGATTTCCGTATCTCTAGGGGGCGGTATCGGTATCGCCTTCGGGATCGATCCGGACTCAACGAAGCTTGAGTTTTGAAGTAAGACCAAGCCCAGGATGGGCATGGTACGCTGGAGCCGCCGGCTCCAGCGACAAGCTACAGGCAAAGATGCCCGCAGTACGGCACCTGGAACGAACCGCTCCAGGTGCCTTCTGTCCCTTCGGGACCGGAAAACAAGGATGTTTACTCCGGCCACAATCGTCAACCGTCAATCGTAATTCGTAAATTGAATGACTAGTTTCCACTCAGGTGGACATTATTGAATCTCAGGGTGGGGCTCATGATCGTGGAATATTTATAGGGATCGTTTCCGGTTTCGACCAATTTCTTCCAGAAATCAGTAATGTTCCCGGTAATGTTCATCTCGTTGACCGGCTTGTCCCTTTTCCCGTTCCGTAACAGTACCCCGGTTATTCCGAACGAGAAATCACCGGTTACCGCGTTCATGTTACCTCCGATGAAACCATTAATCAGTACGCCCTTGTTCACGCGCTTTACCATGTCCTCCAGGGAACGCCGTCCCAGGTCGAAGGTCAGGTTAAAGGTTTCCCCGGTATTGGGCTCCATTCCCAGTTTCTTTCCGTAGTAATTGTCCACCAGGTAGGTTTTCAGGACCCCTTTTTCGATAAGGACCCGCTTCTTTATGGCCAGGCCCTCCCCATCGTAGTAACCGGAACCGATCCCGCCGGGGAGGAAGGGGTCGTCGGTCAGGGTCAAGTAGGAGGAGGCAATCTTCTGGTTGAGCATATCCTGCAGGCAGGACTGCTTCTGCTGTATGGCCCTGGCTGTCATGGGGCCCAGCAACCTCCGGACCATCAGCCCGGCCACCCGGTTTTCAATCAGGACCGGATACTGCCCAGTGGCGATCTTTTCCTGCCCCACTTTCCCCAGGGCCCGGTCGACAGCTTCCTTGCCGACTGCTTCCGGGTCCAGCAGGTCTTTGAAATGCCGGACCGTAACATAACAGTAATCCTCCGGTCGCCCTCCCTCGGGATCCTTGACCGTGGCCGAGGCTCCCATCTGGAAATAGGTTCCAGTGCTGGAACCGCTGAAGCCGTTGGAAAGAAGCTTCACCGACTCGAAGTAAACGTCACCATAGGAGGATGTCACCGAGATGATCTGGTCGCTCATTCCGAGAGCGGCCTGTTCGATCTTTTCTGCCAGTTCCACCCGCTGTTCCGAAGTCACGGAAGCATAATCCGGGTCATTGACATCCAGGTCTCCCGGAGTTTCACTGGGATAGAGATCAGGGTCGGGCAGGGACCGGAATTCGTCCTCCCCCAGGTACTGGGTTTCGGCAATGGCGTTTTTAATAAAGGCGGGCAGGGTTTCCCGGCGCAGGTCATTGGTGGTGCTGCTCGAGTAGCGGTTGCCGGCATATACCCCCAGCGTCAGGGAATTCTGCTTGGCTTCCTTGAGCTTGTCCAGCTGTCCTTCCCGGTATTCAACATCGATGTCGCGGCGGTTGAGAATGTCCACGGACACTTCTTCAGCCCCGGCCTTCTTGGCCTCGGCTGCCACCCATTCAGCCAGTCTGGTTTTTTCTGCAATTGTGTCAGCCATTTAACTTACTCCTCCCACCGTTATGCTTGATACCTTCGCTGAAGGAAGTCCCATTGAGACCGGAACACCCTGGCCGGCCTTGCCGCAGGTCCAGGTTCCGTCATCAAGCTCAAAGTTGTCAGCCACCATGGTGATCTTGCTTAAGACCTCCGGCCCGTTGCCGATGATATTCACATCCTTGATCGGGCTGGTGAGTTTTCCGTCCTCGATCAGGTATCCGGAGGATACATAGAAGGTGAAGTCCCCGGCCCCTATCATAACCTGGCCGTTTGTGAATTCCTTGGCATAGATACCCTTCTCGACACTGGCTATGATTTCTTCCTCGGTGTGGGGTCCGTTCAGCATGTAGGTGGTGCGCATGCGGGGCACCGGCTCAAAGCGGAAAGACTGCCGGCGTCCGTTTCCGGTGGGCTCAAGCCCGTAATGGCGGGCGCTGATCCGGTCATGTATGTAGCTGGTGAGGATCCCGTTTTCGACCAGGACGGTTTTCTGGGAATCATTCCCCTCGTCATCCACATTGATCGAACCCCTCAGCTGGGGAATGGTCCCGTCGTCTATGATGGTGACGAAATCTTCAGCGACCTTTTTCCCGATCTTGTCCGAGAAAATTGAAATCTCCTTGCGGTTGAAATCTGCTTCCATGCCATGCCCGATGGCCTCGTGCAGCAGGATTCCCGAGCTTCCGGCACCGAGAACGACCGGCATCTCCCCGCCTTCCGGCTTAACCGCTTCAAACTTGAGCACGGCATCGGCCACTGCTTCGGTGGCCAGCCTGTCGGCCAGTTCCGGAGTTACGGCTTCAAAGCCGCGCCGGGCGGCATAGCTCTTGCCTCCGCTCTCCCTTTTTCCGTTTTGCTCGGCCGTGCAGCCGGACCTGACATAAACCATAGGCTGCATGTCACAGGTGATACGGCCGTCGGATGTGGCCAGCATCACCCAGGATGTTTCATTACCGAACCTGACGCTGGACTTGATTATCCTCTGGTCCAGGCCCAGGATCTTTTCATTGATCTTCTCCAGCAACGGGGTTTTGAGCTGTATCTCGGTATCCTCCCAGGTCTGCACCATCGGGTAATAATCCGGTGTCTTGTAATACTTAAGCTCCACCGGCTGCGCAGCAGTCCCGCTGTTTGCTATGTTGGCCGCGGTATCGGCAGCCATTTTCATCGCTTCCGGAGTGATCTCCTCGGTAAAGGAATATCCGGTCTGGTCCCCTTTGAGGACCCTGATTCCGACCCCGAAATCGACATTGCTGTACGCCCGACTGACAATGTCGTCCTCCAGGCTCAGGTTATTGGAGATTGTATGCTGGAAAAACACATCACAGTAGTCCCCTCCTTTTGAGAGGCCAGTCCCTATAACCTCCTGTATGGTTTTTTCATCAACTCCGAAATGATTCATGTAATCGGTCACTGTTCCATCCTCCGGGCCCGGTCCACAGGCCAGGTGGTTAACACCAACCCCGACCAGCGTAGGTATTAGAATCCCCTTGGCGGACGTGCCCATGAAGGAACGTCTCGTAATACCTGTTTTCATTTAATCCTCCTGGTGAAATATATTTCGTGTTGGGCCTTTTCTGATGCAGAAATCCCGGCCCCGCGTTCCGAAGCTATATCTATTTAACGGGAATAACCTTATAAGTGTTCCCTTTCAATGCTATAAATTCAACAGCATCCCGATTTTCAGCTTGACGGGTTTCGATTTCCCTGCCGTCACAGGTCACTGTATATCCCTCTCCGTGCAGCCTGCAGGTGCCGTCAGCGGAAGCCCTGATTTCGCTTTCCAGAAGGCTTCCGCTTTTCCATACGGCTGAAACCTCGTATCCGCCCCTGGCTTTCAGGCCGCTGAAAGAACCATCAGCCCAGGCTTCCGGAAGGGCGGGAAGAAGCTTTATTTCTCCGTCATGGCTTTGCAGCAGCATTTCAGCGATTCCGGCGGCTCCGCCGAAATTCCCGTCAATCTGGAAAGGAGGATGCGTATCGAACAGGTTATCCAATGTGCTTTTCGCAAGAAGCATCTGAAAATTTTCATAGGCTTTTTCAGCATCCTGGAACCGCGCCCAGAAATTGACTATCCAGGCCCGGCTCCACCCGGTGTGCCCGCCTCCCTGTGCCAGTCTTCCTTCCAGGGATTTACGCGCTGCTTCGGCCAGCTCCGGGGTTTCCCTCAGGGTGATCGAAGCTCCCGGATGCACTCCAAACAGATGAGACATATGCCGGTGACCCGGTTCCGGTTCTTCATAGTCCTTTATCCATTCCTGCAGCCTTCCGGTCTTTTCGCTCACCCGGTAGGGGAGCAAACGATCCAGCGCGGACTTCATTTCCTGCCTGAACTCATCATCAACATCCAGGATTTCGGAAGCTTCAATACAGTTCCCGAACAGGTCCTTGATAATTGCGATATCCATTGTGGCGCCGTAGGTGAAGCTGCTCCTGGTACCATCGGGAGTGAAAAACCAGTTTTCAGGGGAGTGGGACGGATTGGTGACCAGATTTCCGCCAGGATCTTCCACCAGGAAATCGAGCATGAATTCAGCCGCGCCTTTCATCAGGGGATAGGCCCTGGTTTCAAGAAATTCCCGGTCTCGGGTGAACTGGTAATGCTCCCAGGGGTGCTGGGCCAGCCAGGCACCGCCCACCGGCCAGATTCCCCAGATTCCATCCGCCGGGGTGGTGAAGCCCCACACATCAGTGAGGTGGTGAAGAACCCAACCGTCAGCTCCGTAATGTTCCCTGGCGGTTCTATGCCCTGATTCCACAAGGGAATCCATAAGATCAAAGAGAGGAAGGTGAAATTCCGAAAGGTTTCCTGCCTCCGCTATCCAGTAATTCATCTGCAGGTTAATGTTGGAATGGTAATCACTGTTCCAGGGCGCGTTCATATAGGGATTCCAGATCCCCTGCAGGTTGGCAGGCATGGTTCCCGGACGGGAGCTTCCAATCAGCAGATATCTTCCAAATTGAAAATAAAGGGCCGCGAGGGCTGGATCATCCCCACCCCCGCGGACAGCTTCAAGTCGTTTGTCTATTGGAAGATCGAGAAGGGGAGAGGGTCCCAGGTCGAGCTCAACACGATTGAAAACGGGCTGGTGATCTGCCAGGTGAGCCGCCAGCAGCTCATCGTAGTCTTTTCCAGAGGCGGCTTCCAGGGCCGTACGGCAGGATGATTCAGGGTTCCGACCCAGGTAGTCGGTTGAGGCGGCCAGTAGAAGCATGACCTCATCAGAATTTCTAACTGAAAGTATCCCGTTTTCGTTGGTAACCTCACCGCCCCGGCTGACAATTTTCAGTTCCGCCCTGAACCTCATTCCGGCCGGCTCCCCGGTCTCATGATGCAGGATTGGAATCCGGCCATGCAGCAGGATCGTATCATCCCCGACACTCACACTCTCAGCACCGGTATCCTTCCCGGGGTCCATGACTTCGCTGCTTGGCTCTGTGCCCCGGTTCCGCTTGATTTCCACATGGGGCCGCGAAAGGCTGAAATCCAGGGACAGCCGGCCCGGCTGGTCGGCGGTATAGTTTAAAACCAGGACATCATCAGGAGCGGAAGCCAGAAACCTTCGGGAGAACCGGGTATCCCCAATGCTGTAATCAACGCCGGAAACGCCCTTCTCCATGTCCAGGAATCGGCGATACCCGCTGAAATCTGCTTCCTGCCCGGGAGCGTTCACTTCAAGTTCACCAAGACTCTGGTAGGAAAGAATCCGTCCCGGGATACCCATCATTTTCTGGGCAAGCTTCTCGGCTTCGGCATTTTTACCTGCAAAAAGCAGTTTCCTTACTTCGGGAAGGGTTTTCAGGGCTTCCGGATTAATCCTCTCACGGGGGTAGCCATCCCACAGGGTATCTTCATTGAGCTGTATACGATCTTCATCAACACCGCCGAAAACCATGCAGCCCAATCTTCCGTTTCCCAGGGGCAAAGCTTCCTCCCACCTGTCCAGGGCCAGCGGCTGGTCATACCAGAGTGACCACTTTCCCGGTTCCAGCGGATCCGAGCCGCTGCTGCAGCCTGTCGGAATGAAAAGGATTAAGGTTACAAGCAGAGCGGTCAGTATCTTTTTTTCACGCATTTAAAACGACCCTTAAAAGAATGGATATCAGGAATTAACGACATTGCGTCAGATTGTTCTAATCCATTGTAACGCCGGGGAGATCAGGGTCAAGTACCGGGAGTGTTTTATCTTTGAGGCGGCGCAGAAGCGGGAGGAACCCAGTTTGATCTGTGTCTATCCGCCGCCGTCGATGGGTCATGGGGGAGAAAAACCCGGGGAAGTAAAAAATCTGATCCAGTTATAATTGCAGGGATAGAGGACCTATTGTTTTTCTCTTCACTATTTGGATTCTGGACCCAACAGCTAGCTCCGGAGGCGTGCCAGCCATCAGCCCCAGGTAAAATCACAAAATAAACAAAACCTCCCCTCAATCAGGAAGGGAGGGATGAATGTGCGATCTTTACTGGAGCAGGCTGCTCCAGTAAAGACCTCTCGCCCCTGACGGTTCGTGAATCGTCCCTACACGGAGTTGCCGATGAGACTGCTTTGGCCAAAATGCCGATCTGAAGATCGGCGAGCCACACCTTGCATATCTCTGGAAACCTGTTACCTGCAACATGCCACCCGCAACTATTTGACCATTCCGTGATATTCCTGCAGGCTTTTAACTGAAACTTTGGCCCTCTGGATGGTCTGGATAGCCTTGGCCGCCGCCCTTGCGGCTGAAAGAGTAGTTATGCAGGGCATGCTTCGCTGGGTGGCCACTCTCCTGACGAGCTGTTCGTCGAAGAAGGATTCCCTGCCGAGAGGAGTATTGACAATAAGGTCTATACGGTCACTTTTAATCAAGTCAACCACATTGGGGCGGCCCTCGTTGACCTTATAGACGTCTTCACAGGGGATTCCGGCATCCCGGAGAGCCTGTGCGGTCCCCCTGGTGGCAACCAGCTGAAAACCCAGGTCGGTGAAGCTCTGGGCGATATCCAGAATGTTTTTCTTGTCCCGGTCGTTAACGCTTATAAAAACCCGGCCTCTCCTGGGCAGCCTTACCCCGGCGGCCAGGGAAGCCTTCCCGTAGGCATATCCGAAATCATCGGAACAGCCCATTACCTCGCCGGTACTCTTCATTTCCGGGCTGAGTATGGTATCAACTCCGGGAAACTTGGCAAAGGGGAACACCGGGCTTTTGACGAAAAAGGCGTTGACTTCCAGGTCTTCAGTCAATCCCAGCTCAGGCAGGCTTTTACCGCCCATAATCCTGGCGGCTATCTTGGCCAGGGGGACTCCCGTGGCCTTGCTTACGAAAGGCACTGTCCTGCTGGCCCGGGGATTAACTTCCAGGACATAGATTTCACCTTCAAACATGGCATACTGCACATTCATCAAGCCGATGACATTCAGGGCCAGGGCCATTCTTCGGGTGAAATCCTTCATAATTTCAAGGTTTTCCTCGGATACCATCATTGGGGGCAATATGGAAGTGCTGTCTCCCGAATGTATACCGGCCTCTTCAACGTGCTGCATGACCCCGGCAATAACAACCGTGCTTCCGTCTGAAAGGGCGTCAACATCATATTCAAAGGCGTCTTCCAGGAACCTGTCGATCAGAACCGGGTGATTCTCAGACACATCTACGGCGGTGGTAACATACTGGCGCAGGGAATTCTCATCATAGATAATGGCCATGGCCCTTCCGCCCAGTACATAGGAGGGCCTCAGCAGGACAGGGTAGCCGATCCTCTCGGCTATGGCCTCAGCTTCTTTCACTGACATGGCGGTATCATTCTCAGGCTGCCTTATACCCAGTTCCTTCAGAAGGCTTCCGAACCGTTTCCGGTCTTCTGCCAGGTCAATCGAATCCGGGGAGGTGCCGATTATTGGGACTCCTGCCTCATTAAGAGGTTCGGCCAGCTTGAGGGGAGTCTGCCCTCCAAACTGGAGGACCACACCGTCGGGTTTCTCATTCTCAACAACGGCCATGACATCTTCAAAGGTAAGCGGTTCAAAATACAACCGGTCGGAAGTATCGTAATCGGTGGAAACAGTTTCCGGGTTGCAGTTGACCATGATAGTTTCAAAACCGTCTTCCTGCAGGGCGAAAGACGCGTGGCAGCAGCAGTAGTCAAATTCTATACCCTGTCCTATTCGGTTGGGGCCGCTTCCCAGAATCATTACCTTTTTTCTATTGGTGGGTTCGGACTCGTCCTCTTCCTCATAGGTGGAATAAAGATAAGGGGTATAGGATTCAAATTCGGCGGCGCAGGTATCCACTCTCTTGAAAACCGGATTGATGCCTGCTTCCCGGCGCAGTTGCCAGATATCGGTTTCTGTAGGATGTCCGGAACCGGCCTCCCGCAGAATCTCGGAAATTCGAAGATCGGAAATACCATCCCTCTTGGCCTGTAACAGGAGATCTTCCGGGATGTTATTTCCCCCGAAACAGGATTCCGCGAGCTCTTGTTCAAGTTCAACAATCTGCATCAACTGGTCCAGGAACCAGGGATCAATACCTGTTATTTTAAATATTTCTTCTATTGACATTCCCTTCACCAGCGCTTCACGCAGGTAGGGGATACGCTGGGGATTGGGCCTTATCAATTTTTCCCTGAGCAGCTCCGGATCGGTCTTTTCAGATGCCCAGGTTTTACCGGTTTCCAGGGACCTTATACCTTTCATGAAGGACTCCCTGAAGGTGCGGCCGATGGACATCACTTCTCCCACGGATTTCATCTGTGTGCCCAGCACGGGCTCAGCCAGGGGGAATTTTTCAAAGGTCCACTTCGGAATTTTTGTGACAACGTAATCCAGGGTTGGTTCAAAAGAGGCCGGTGTTTTGAGGGTAATGTCATTGGGAAGCTCATCCAGGGTATATCCCACGGCCAGTTTTGCGGCAATCTTGGCTATTGGGAATCCAGTAGCCTTGGAAGCCAGGGCGGAACTCCGGCTTACCCTGGGATTCATCTCAATAACAACCATCCGTCCATTCTCCGGATTGGTCGCGAACTGGATATTTGATCCTCCGGTCTCAACCCCAACCCGCCTGATAATCTGGAGGGAAGCATCCCGGAGAACCTGGTATTCCTTATCTGTAAGGGTCTGGGCCGGGGCCACGGTAATGGAGTCGCCGGTATGGACGCCCATGGGATCAAAATTCTCTATTGAGCAGATGATCACCACGTTGTCATTGAGGTCCCTCATGACCTCAAGCTCGAATTCCTTCCAGCCTATAATGGACTCTTCCACCATAATTTCATGTATCGGTGAAAGCTGCAGGCCTTTCATAGAGATTTCGATAAACTCTTCCTTGTTATAAGCAATTCCTCCACCAGTGCCCCCAAGGGTGAAGGACGGTCTGATAATGGCCGGAAGGCCTACCATTTCAAGTAATCCTTCCGCTTCCTTGATTGTATTGGCAAAACCCGAGGTCGGCACTTCCAGGCCAATTTCTTCTATGGCCTTCCTGAAAAGCCTCCTGTCCTCTGAAACCTTGATTGAATCAATCCTGGCTCCGATCATTTCAACGCCGTACTCATCCAGCACCCCGCTTTCGCAGAGCTCCACGGAAACATTGAGTCCGGTCTGGCCGCCAACAGTCGGCAGCAGGGCATCAGGCCTTTCCCTGCGGATTATTTCAGCCACATAATCAGCGGACAGGGGTTCAACATAGGTCCGGGTTGCGACTTCAGGATCGGTCATGATCGTGGCAGGATTTGAGTTAACCAGCACTACTTCAAAACCGTCACTCATAAGGGCCTTGCAGGCCTGGGTTCCGGAATAGTCAAATTCACAGGCCTGCCCGATCACTATCGGTCCTGAACCAATAACCAGGATTCTTTTCAGATCATCTCTTCTAGGCATAATCAGTTCTCAGGTTAATTTTCTAATACAATCATTTTCAGTACTAACTCCAAGGCTTCCTATTTCATGCAGGACTCTTCTTCCTGCCGGGCAATGGAATCCCCGCGCCCCGGATTTCAGGACCTGGATTCGCGGAAAAGCGACGCCGGCCGATCCTGCTCCATCATCCCCATAAACTCCTGAAAAAGATAATGGGAATCATGGGGCCCCGGAGAGGACTCAGGATGGTACTGAACAGCAAGCAGAGGAAGTTCAAGATGCCTGAATCCTTCCAGGGTCTGGTCATTGAGATTCAGGTGGGTCAATTCGACAGAGCTGGAATCCAGGGAATCAGGGTCCAGGGCAAATCCATGATTCTGGCTGGTTATTTCAACACTGCCGGTTTTCAAATTCTTCACAGGCTGGTTACCGCCTCGATGTCCGAACTTCATCTTGAACGTCCTGCCTCCCAGGGCCAGTCCAAGCAGCTGGTGCCCCAGGCAGATTCCAAACAGGGGTTTTTTCCTTATAAGCCCTTTAATATTCCCGATAATATATTCCAGCGGTTCGGGATCGCCGGGACCGTTGGAAAGGAATACCCCGTCAGGATTCAGGGCCAGGACATCTTCGGATGAGGTGGAAGCCGGCACAACAGTCAGATCGCATCCCAGTGCCTGCAGGTGGTTCAGGATGTTACTCTTCACACCAAAATCGTACACAACAACATGACGAGCCGGAAAGTCGACCCTTCTCCGGTACCTGGTTTCGGCGGTAACCTGGCTGACATAATCGCTGCCCGCCATAGGGGGGAAATCCCGGACCTTTGCAAGGAGAGATGATGTATCAAAATCCAGGGTGGAGATAATACCCCTCATGGCACCAGCGGTCCTGATATGGCGGACCAGGGCACGGGTATCTATATCGGCTATTCCGCAAATATCATTTTTTTTCAGGTACTCCTCAAGGCTGCCTTCCGACATCCAGTTACTGTGAATCCTGCTGTTTTCCCTTACGATAAATCCCTTGGCAAAAGGCCTGGAGGATTCCACATCTCTGGAATTCACACCATAATTCCCAATAAGGGGGTAGGTCATTGTTACTATCTGACCGGCATAGGAAGGGTCCGTCAGTATTTCCTGGTACCCGGTCATGGAAGTGTTGAATACAACTTCTCCCAGGGTTTCTCCGGAGGCCCCGAAGGAGCTCCCTTTAAACACACGTCCATCTTCCAACAGCAGAACTGCTCCTGATTTATTCATAGAGGATATCCCTGATTTATTCTAAAGATCCCAACCTGGATATGGGCCAATACCGGAAAATTGCTTTACCGAAAATCAAGTTGGCGGAGAGGGTTCCCCAGCTTCTTGAATCATTACTCGTATTTCTGTGATCACCCATTACAAAATAATGGCCCTCAGGCACCTCGACAGGACGGAAGTCCGTCCTGTCTTCGAATTCAGGCGGAACATAGGGCTCATGGTAGGGGATCCCGTCCAGCAGAACCTGCCCGGCCCTGATTTCCACGACCTCTCCAGGCAGCCCCACTACCCGCTTGATGAAGGACTTGGATGTATTTCCCGGGTACCAGAAAACAACAATATCACCTCTTTCGATATCCGATACCCGGTAAAGAATCTTATTGACAAACACCCTCTCATCATTCTGAAGTCGAGGCTGCATGCTGTTCCCTTCCACCCTGACGGGCTGCACCAGGAACACTATTATGAGGACAGCGGTCAGGGTGGCAAAAAAAATCTCCTTAAGCCAGCCCTCAATACCCTTCAAGGGTGTTTCATCCTTATTAAAACCCAATGTAATTAACCCTGCAAAATATCCTGTTCTTTGGCCTTACCTAACTCATCAATCTGTTTAATATAATCGTCGGTAAGTTTCTGAACTTCATCCAAAGCGGTATATTCCTGATCTTCAGAAATCTCTTTGGCCTTCTCCATCTTCTTCAGCTGATCATTTGAATCTCTCCGGATCTGCCTGATTCCATTGCGATGGTCTTCAGCTATCTTGCCAACCTGCTTGGACATTTCAATTCTCCGCTCCTCGGTCAGCGAGGGAATCGGAACCCTTATAATCTTACCGTCATTATTGGGGTTCAGTCCCAAGCCCGAGGACATGATGGCTTTTTCTATTGACTTTATCTGGGAACCGTCCCAGGGCTGCAGGGTAATCGTGGAGGCATCAGGGGCATGAATCGTGGCTACCTGGCTGACCGGTGTCGGAGTGCCGTAATAATCCACCTTGATCCCATCCAGAAGATGTATGGAAGCTTTGCCCGTCCTTATGCTGGCTAATTCGTGACTGAAATCATCAACAGTCTTTTTCATACGAATCCTGGTTTCAGAAATAACCTCTTTAATCATAGTCCCTCCTAGTAATCTTTATTCACTGACTAATGTCCCGACATTGCTGCCAAGGACTATTTCTTTAACGGTGCCGGTATCCAGCAGGTTGCAGACTATTATGGGCATGCGGTTATCCATGCAGAGAGAAATGGCTGTTGAATCCATAACTTTGAGGCCTTTTTCAAGAACTTCAAGGTAGGTAAGCCTTTTAAACAGGACGGCATCCTTGTTCTTCATTGGATCAGAATCATAGATACCATCCACTTTAGTGGCCTTCACTATGACATCCGCCTTGATTTCCATGGCGCGGAGCGCGGCCGCGGTATCAGTTGTGAAGTAAGGATTTCCGGTGCCGGCGGCGAAAATTATCACACGTTTCTTTTCCAGGTGCCTCTCAGCTCTCCTGGGGATGAAAGGTTCGGCTATTTCCGACATGTTTATGGCTGTCAGAACCCGGGTTTGGACCCCGTTATTTTCCATGGAACTTTGAAGGGCCAGGGCATTGATTACTGTAGCCAGCATCCCCATGTAATCACCAACAGAGCGTTCAACTCCATTTTTTTCCATGGCGCTGCCGCGGATCATGTTTCCGCCTCCCACGACCAGGGCTATTTCGACTCCCAAGTCATGAACGCTCTTCACCTGCCGGGATATGGATTCGAGGGTTTTGTTGTCAAGGCCGAAGCCCTGGTCGCCTTCCAGGGCTTCGCCGCTTAACTTAAGAAGAATCCGTTTGAAAACGGGTTTAGCAGAAGAATCGGGACTGACGGATGTTTGCGTTTTTCCAAGTTTCCCGGTTTCTTCCATGGCATCAATCCCCGTTTCGATATGTTGAAGTCATTAATATCTACAATATAAGCTGGAAAGCTCTGCTTGACAGATATTATATATCAATCGAGGTCTTCGCCAACCTGAAATCTCACAAATCTGCGAACAGAGATGTTTTCCTTGATTGTGGCTATCTTGGATTTAACCAGATCTTCAACCGTCATGCTGTCATCTTTAATGTAGGGCTGTTCGTAGAGACAGCTGGCAGCAAAAAATTTATTTACCCTGCCTTCAACTATCTTGTCTACAATATTTGCAGGTTTTCCTTCTGCCAGTGCCTGGTTCTTGAAAATATCTTTTTCTTTTTCGAGAACATCAGCGGGGACTTCATCGCGGCGCACGCAAATTGGATTCGCGGCGGCTACCTGCATTGCGATATCCCTGACAAATGCCTGGAAATCTTCGTTACGGGCAACAAAGTCAGTCTCACAATTCACTTCAATTAAAACACCAATTTTTCCGTTGCTGTGAATATAGTTTCCGACAATACCCTCTTTAGTGGCACGGCTGGCTTTCTTGGATGCGGCAGCGAGGCCCTTTTCTCTCAACAGCTTGATCGCTTTTTCGAAATCTCCTTCAGCCTCCACCAGAGCCTTTTTACATTCCATCATTCCGGCGCCGGTCTTCTCTCTAAGTTCTTTTACAGCTTGTGCAGAAATACCCATCAGGTCCTCCGATAACGGACACACCCAGTTGGAAATCCGGGTGTTCCAGGTAAATACAGGTTTTTATTAAAAAAAACGCAAGAGCCACAAGGGAAGCAGAAAGCGCCACATTAATAGTAACAGCGTCTTTTGCTCTCTAGCGCGTCTCTTGCGTTTGATTTCTTCAAGAAAAATTATTTTTCTTCAGGCTTCGCTTCAGTCTTGGCCTCTGCCTTCTTGGCCGGTTTCTCAGCCTTGGCTTTGGGTTCGGCCTTTTCCTCGGCTTTCGCCTCAGTCTTGGCTTCAGCCTTGGGAGCGGGCTTCGCAGCGGCGGCCGGTTTCTCAGCCTTGGCCTTGGGTTCGGCCTTTTCCTCAGCTTTCGCTTCAGTCTTGGCTTCAGCCTTGGGAGCAGGCTTCGCAGCGGCGGCCGGTTTCTCAGCCTTGGCCTTGGGTTCGGCCTTTTCCTCAGCTTTCGCTTCAGTCTTGGCTTCAGCCTTGGGAGCAGGCTTCGCAGCGGCGGCCGGTTTCTCAGCCTTGGCCTTGGGTTCGGCCTTTTCCTCAGCTTTCGCTTCAGTCTTGGCTTCAGCCTTGGGAGCAGGCTTCGCAGCGGCGGCCGGTTTCTCAGCCTTGGCCTTGGGTTCGGCCTTTTCCTCGGCTTTCGCCTCAGTCTTGGCTTCAGCCTTGGGAGCAGGCTTCGCAGCGGCGGCAACAGCCTTGGCCTCGGCGTCAGCCTTTTCCTTAGCCTTCGCGGCAGCCTTGGCCTTTGCGGCCACAGCAGCTTCTGCTATTTTCGCGGCCTCTTCTTTGGCCTTCCTTGCGGCATCACGGGCAGCAGCGATCCTTGCGGCTTCTTCCTTTTCCGCTTTCTCACGAGCAGCTCTTTCCTCAGCCTGTTTAGCGTCCCAGACCGACCTTCCGGCCAGGATAGCGTCAGCTATCGTAGACGTAAACAGTTTAACGGATCTCAATGCATCGTCATTACCCGGGATCAAGTAATCAATCAGGTCAGGATCGCAATTTGAATCAACCACGGCAATAACCGGTATTCCCAGCTTGCTGGCTTCTTTCACTGCGATGGCTTCCTTGTCTGAATCAATCACAAACAAAGCATCCGGCAGACGATTCATGTTCCGGATACCGCGCAAATTCTTATCCAGCTTTTTACGTTCTCTCTCCAATTGAGCTACCTCTTTTTTGGAAAGTTTTTCGTAAAAGCCTTCATCCCTCATTGACTCCAGTTCTTTGTAGCGTTTTATGCTTTTCTGGATAGTGCCAAAATTAGTGAGCAGGCCGCCCAGCCAGCGGGTTGTAACATAGTGCATCCCGCACCGCAGGGAATCTTCCTCGATAGATTCGAGAGCCTGTCTTTTGGTCCCAACGAAAAGAACTTCTTTTCCCTGGGATCCCAGATCCGTCATAAAATCTACAGCATCTTTAAACAGCTTCAATGTCTGTTGCAGATCGATAATGTGAATGCCGTTACGTTCACCGAAAATGAATTCCTTCATTTTCGGATTCCAGCGGCTTGTCTGATGACCGAAATGCACGCCAGCTTCCAGAAGCTGTTTTATCGAAATCGCGCTCAAGCGTTTCCTCCTAACTTATCTCTTAGAGAACTGATACCTTTTCCGGGCGCCAGGCTGTCCGTATTTTTTACGTTCCTTGATTCGCGGATCCCTGGTAAGGAATCCAGCTTTTTTCAGAGTCTGCCTTAATTCAGGATCAAACTCGAGGAGAGCCCTGGACACCCCATGCCTTATGGCTCCGGCCTGTCCGGTATAACCACCCCCGGCCACATTAATGTATAAATCGAATTTTTCAAGATTGTCCGTTATTTTCAACGGCTGGAGAATAATACCCTGTTGAGTCTTGCCCTGGAAGAACTGCTGGTAATCTAAACTGTTAATTACTACCTGCCCAGTTCCGGGTTTTAAAAATACTCTTGCCGTGGAAGACTTACGTTTACCTGTACCGTAATACTGAATCTTATCCAACGTTCACACTCCTCAAAAGGTCAAGTCTTCAGGTTTCTGGGCATCGTGGGGATGCTCAGGACCAGTGTAGACCTTAAGCCGTTTTAACATCTGTCTGCCCAATTTATTCTTCGGCAACATCCCCTTAACCGCGTGTTTGATCACCCGGTCAGGATGTTTCTCCATCAGTCTCGCAGCGGAGATCTGCTTAAGACCACCAGGATATCCACTATGGGAATAATAAAATTTATCATCCCATTTTTTCCCGGAAAGCTTGACTTTGTCGATGTTAACCACAACCACAAAATCACCAGTATCCAGAAAATTCGTATAAATCGGCTTTTCCTTGCCCATTAAAAAGGATGCTATACGGGTTGCCATGCGACCTAAAACCTGGTCCTCGGCATCAACCACATACCAATTCCTTTCAATTTCACTAATCTGAGGTAAAAATGTTTTCATTCCTCGTGTCCTTCGATACTTCACCTGTAAAAAACGGGAAAATTACTAAATAAGCGCAGTTATGTCAAATCTCAATCCTGCAAACAGGTGAGAAACTGTAGTTTACACTAAACCGGATTAAAGATCATCCTGAAATGCTCAGTAACCTTGGATATAACTCTCCATAAACCTTTGAGTGGGGAAAATTAATACATTTGGCCTAAAAGTTCAAGGATTTCATCCTTTTTTTTCGTTGTTTTTTAACCTGGTGCGTTATTGTGTATGATAGGGAATCCTGAAATATCCTCTAATTCCCTATTGTGATTAGTTTAACAATTCCCGTGTCATATGATGGAAACTGTGCTTAAGGGGAAGAGCGACAATAACAAAAACGTCATTATTCTTCAGTACTATTTAGTATTATTTAGTGACATTAATGTAAAATAATGTCATATCTATATCAGATAAAAGCAGATAAAGAAGAATCTAATGAAATTTTTAGAAAGTCTTTCTGGGAAAAAAAAGGACCTGATCGGGATTGATATTGGCACATCTGCTGTCAAACTCGTCAATTTAGTCAGGAACTCCAAAAACTCATATACGCTGATGTACTGCGATCAGGTAGAACTGCCGCGTGACTCCATCGTTGACGGGGCAATTCTGGCGAAGATCCCTGTTTCCGAGGCTATTGAGCAGATCTACAAAAAAATCCAGGTCAAGGGCAAACGAGTTGCTACTTCCGTTTCGGGCAGTTCAGTCATTGTCAAACGAATCTCCCTTCCAGTCCTCAATGAAAAGGAACTGGCCAACTCCATTCAGTGGGAAGCCGAACAGTACATTCCCTTTGATCTGGCTGATGTGAATCTTGACTATGAAGTAGTAGGAAAGAGTCCTGACGGCAACGGCCTGGAAATAATTCTGGTCGCCGCCAAAAAGGACAAGATAAATGACTACGCGAATGTCATTTCCCTGGCCGGTAAAAAACCCGTTCTGGTAGACGTAGATGCCTTTGCCATCCACAACGCGTTCAGATTCAATTATCCCTCGGCATCCAATGAGACAACAGTTCTGCTCAACATCGGCTGCAGCCAGATGAACGTTTCTATAATAAAGGGCAAGGATTTCCTTTACACCAGGGATATAGCCCTTGGTGGGGACTCCTATACTGAGGCGTTGCAGAAAAAACTGAATATTTCCTACGAAGAGGCCGAAGAGATAAAGAAGGATCCAAAGGAAAAGGGAGAAAACCAGCAGCTCGTTGAAGACTCCCTGGAAGATATTTCCAGTAAACTAAGCATGGAAATCGAAAAAACAATTGATTTTTTCAGGACTACTACCGAATCTCACCAGATCGGGTGTGTTTATTTGTGCGGTGCGGCCTGCCAGACCAGCGGACTGCAAGAAGTACTGGCCAAAGATCTGGGGGTGCCGGTCAACATTCTTGATCCTTTCAGGAAAATCAAACTGGGAGAAAAAATGAAGGCCCAGTCAGGATGGGGTAAACTTGGACCTGAATACGCGGTATCAACTGGATTGGCAATTAGAAATTTTTAGCCCTTGCTCTGGATAAAGAAAGAAGCGGACACTGATGGTTAACATAAACCTGCTGGAAAAAGAAAAGCTCAGGAGGAGAAGGCAGAAAAGCTTTTTCAAAGCTCCTGAAAAATCCAATTTCAGGTTTCTGGCCTATGCCTTGGCGGTTCTTGCCGTCTGTTTAACTTTTTACTTGCATTGGAACGCCAAGACAGAACTGGCCCAGGCCTCCGCGCGACGAGTTGAACTGCAGGAACAGTCAGCCCAACTCGTAGCTGTCCAGGCTGAAGCGGATAGATATGAGGAGCTCAAAAACAAAACCCTGGACAGGATCCAGGCAATAGAACAGCTGAAAAAGGGTCAGGAAGACCCCCTCCAGCTTATGAACACCCTGATCAGCGGGGTTTCCTCAGGTTCGAGTATCTGGCTGACTTCACTTAAAAAAGAGGGATCGAACATAAACATCCAGGGCAGGGCGCTGAATGTTCCCGTCATTGCTGACCTGATCGAGTCTCTTGATGGAAAACCTCCTTTTGAAAAAGTGGAGATAAATTACTGGGAAGACCAGGATAAAAGCATTGAATTCGATCTGAGCTGTGAAATCATTGGTGCGGAGGATGAAGGTGTCTCGGAAGAAAGTGGGGTAGAGGAATAATGGCACTTGGAAAACCTTCCGCTGACACCAAAGTAATCATCCTGGCGGTAATTATCATTTTGGCCTGCGGGATTTTTTACTACTATTACACCCGGCCCGTCAATCAGGAACTCGGTCTGATAAATGACGAGATAAACCTGCTTGAGATAAAGGTGACGGCAGCTCAGCAGTACATTGGAAAACTCGACGAATTAAAAAAGGAATCGACCCGCCTATCCGCTCAACTTGAAGAACTCAAGGCAATGCTGCCTAATCGGAAGGAAACCCCGGCCGTAATCCGCCAGACCTACGACATGGCGGCCAAATCAGGACTCAGGCTTACTGGATTCACACCCAGCGGCACGGTTGAATATGATTACTACGAGGCCTGGCCCATCGAGCTCACGATGGAAGGATCTTTCCATAACCTGAGCTTGTTTTTCGAAAAGACAGGGAATTTCTCCCGGATTATCAATATAGAAAACCTGGAAATCACAGCCCTTGCTGAAGATGCTAAACCGGGTAAAACAATAAAGGCTTCATGCGAGGCCAACACTTACGTTTATATTGAATAAGCAATATGGTTCTCAGCTCATGAAAAAAACAGCAATGTATCCTGGCTTAATAATGATTTTCATATGCCTGCTAATCTCAGCATCCGGTCTTTTCGGACAGGAGGCGGGTGATCCCGAACAGGCTGCTGTCGCCCCGGATACATCAGTCCCGAAAAAAAACATCAGTAAATATATCGGCCAGAGCAAAAGAGATCCTTTTATGAGCCTGCTGAGCATAAGGGAAGAGGACAGGACAAAAGTCCTTCCTCCGCCTCCCCTCGAGGAAAGGCCTCCCGGACTGCCCGGGCTTCTCATCTCTGAAGTATCAGTAGCAGGCGTGGCCACCAGCAACTCAAAAAATATTATTGTGCTGAAAGGGATTGACGGAATAAGCTACATCGCTGAACCAGGAAGCAAACTCTTTGACGGAGTGCTGAACAAAGTGGATAACGTGGGCGTCACCTTCACCAGAACTGAACTATCCACTGATGGAAAAACCAAAAATTACAAGGTGACAAAACCCTTTAACAGCTCAGAAAAACAGGTTTTGCCATGAATAAAAAGGTGTTGATTTTAATCATTTCATTTATCCTCTCAGTCACCCTGTCTGGAGGAGCGTATGCTGGGGCGCTCCAGTTACCCCCCCAGGCCACAACGGCTTCCGCGGAAACAAATCCGGAAAACGTTGTCTATTCCGGGGACCCTATATCACTGAAGCTGATTAATGTCTCCCTGGTTGATTTTTTCAGGGCATTATCAGAAATAAGCGGGACTAACCTGTTGATTGATCCCGATGTCCTGGGCAGTATTACGATTAATGTTGAGCAGGTTCCATGGGACCAGCTTTTTGACGCGGTGTTAAACAGCCATGGCCTGGTCAGAAATATCCAGGGTAATCTAATCAGAATTTCAACAAAAACCACTCTCAAAAAAGAGGAGGATGCGGTTAAAGCATGGAAAGATGCTTCGTTTGCCGCCAAAGACACAGTTACTGTCACCCGTCATCTTGATTTCTCGACCGCTTCGGACCTGCTGGAGACTTTCGAGGAACAGCTTTCAACAAGGGGCCAGATAAACGTTGATCCGCGTACAAATACCCTGGTCATAACCGATATCCCTGAAGGCATTGAGAAGCTTGACAAGATCATCACCGAACTCGACAAGCCTGAACGCCAGGTAGAAATCGAGGCCAGGATCGTTGAAGTCACCACTAACTTCGCCCGTGAAATAGGGTTCGAATTCGGCCTTCTCATCGGAGGAAGGGCTGACGACAGAAACTCCGGAGGAGGAGGGTATTCTGTACTGGCCAGCGAAGACACCCAGAATACAATTGCCGGCTTTTCAACTGGAAAAGCTATTGATGTATTCAAACTTGATGCCACTTTATCAGCGGGAGAATCAAACGGTGAAGCGAGGATGCTCTCCAAGCCAAAAGTGAGTGCCCAGAACAACGCCGAAGCCAGGATTACCCAGGGAGCGAAAATCCCCATTCCTGTCCAGCAGAATTACACAACAACTGTCAGGTATGAAACCGCGGCACTGCAGCTGATTGTTACCCCGCGTATCACAGAGGAAAATGTGATCTACCTTTCAATAAAGGTTGAAAACACGCAGCCTGATTTCACCCAGACTGTTATGGGCATTCCAGTTATTTATACCAGCGAATCCCAAACCAAGGTAATCGTTCCAGACGGCGGCACCACGGTTGTGGGAGGAACCTATGTCGAAACCACAACCGACAGTGAGAACAAGGTTCCCGGGCTGGGAAGCCTGCCGGTAATTGGAAACCTGTTCAAAAAAACCAGCAAGGAAAAAGATACCAGGGAAATCCTCTTCTTCATAACCACGAAGATAATCGAATAAAGGGAGCTGTCGCGGGACTCACTGTTCAGCCCCCTCCATTTTCACTTCATCTCTTCCGGTCACCGGGAGAGATGAAGCTGATTCGCCGTAAAACTGTTACACATATTCAGTTCGTAACCAGTTATTCATCCTCAGCTTTTTCCGATAAGATTTCTTTCCAAAACAGGACCAGTGCCCACTTGATAACCTTCCCCTCAGGCAGGCGCCATCTTCACACTTTTCAGCTTAATCTGTGCTATCCTTACATATTCAATACAGGTTGACCTGGTCACTTGGCCAGCTCGTTTTAGAAGCAGAGGTTTGGACGCCTGTCAGTACTTGACAGCTTCAGAATCTTCTTCTTTCAACTTGTCGGCCGAGGATCATTTCCGGGTTGACCGGTTGAGGGCGCTTATCAGCTGATCAGCCGGTTGGTAAGATGCCGATGCCGGGTGATTGATGTGTAATTATCACATTGTGTATGAAAAGGGGATTCAATGGAGATTAGCGAGATAAAAGAACTTCTGGAAATCATCCAGGGTTCGACAATTGATGAATTCGAAATGGAAAAATCGGGTGTCAGGGTAAAGATAAAAAAATCCTCCATGGAGCAGCAAGGAACCGCAATCGTCCGGGAAGTTCTACCCGCGGCATCTCTGGCGGAAGCAGCTGATTCCACACCGGCAGCTGAGAAAGATGAAGAAGGGATTCACCTTTTCAGAGCCCCTATAGTCGGAACCTTCTACATGACTCCCAAACCTGACGCGGATCCCTTCGTTGAAGTTGGTTCCAGGGTTACGCAGTCTACGGTTTTATGCATAATCGAGGCCATGAAAATATTTAACCAGATAGAGTGTGACGTCTCCGGAGAGATTGTTAAGATTCTGGTTGAAAACGGCAGACCTGTCGAATACGGCGAGCCTCTGTTCAAGATTCGTATAGATTAAGATTCAGGCAGGAAGCATATATGTTCAATAAGATATTGGTCGCGAACCGCGGTGAAATCGCTCTTCGGATTATTTGCGCCTGCAAAGAAATGGGGATTAAAACCGTAGCGGTTTATTCCGAGGCTGATCAACTCTCCCTTCATGTAAGATTTGCAGATGAAGCTGTTTGTATTGGCCCGGCAAGAAGCTATGAAAGCTACCTTAATATTCCGGCGATAATCAGTGCCGCGGAAATAACAAACGTTGATGCTATCCATCCCGGATACGGTTACCTGGCAGAAAGCTCCTATTTCACTGACGTATGTGAGACCTGCGGGATCAAGTTCATCGGACCAAATACTGAAATGATCCAGCTTATGGGAGATAAGGCTGAAGCAAGAAAAAGGATCAGCCAGGCCGGCCTCCCTGTCGTTCCCGGTTCTGAACTGATTTCTGATTCGGATCCCAAGATTCTCCTGAAAACAGCTGAGGAAATCGGATTTCCCCTGATTATCAAGGCCTCCGCCGGAGGCGGCGGTCGCGGAATGAGAATTGTAACGAAAGCCTCAGAGCTTCAGGAATCCCTGGACACGGCTCAGTCCGAATCCCTTAGCGCCTTCGGAAAATCAGACGTCTATATGGAAAAATACCTGGAGAATCCCAGGCATATTGAATTCCAGATACTTGCTGATGAACATGGCAATGCCGTACACCTGGGAGAACGAGAGTGTTCAATCCAGAGAAGACATCAGAAACTGATTGAAGAGTCCCCAAGTCCCGTGGTGCCCGAGGACATCAGAAATAAACTGGGCAACCAGGTTGTCGCGGCGGTTAAGAAGCTCGGCTATCAAAGTGCCGGAACAGTGGAGTTCCTTCTCGATGAAAATGGAAATTATTATTTTATTGAAATGAACACCAGAATACAGGTTGAGCATCCCGTTACCGAATTTGTCACCGGCCTGGACATTGTAAAGGAACAGATTGCCATAGCCGCGGAAGAACCGCTAAGCGTCACCCAGGAAGGAATTAAAACTTCAGGCCACTCCATAGAATGCCGGATCAATGCTGAACATCCGGAAACATTCAGGCCTTCCCCCGGCCTGATAACAGCTTACAACCCTCCGGGAGGACCTGGAATAAGGGTCGACTCTACCGTCTACCAGGACTGGCTGGTTTCCAGCCATTACGACTCGCTGGTGGCCAAACTGATCTCCTACGGCTCTGACAGGAGGGAAGCCATAGCCCGAATGAACCGGGCATTGGATATGTTCATAATTGAGGGCATTGATACTTCCATACCTCTCCAGAAAAAAATTCTCAATCATCCCAGGTTTGTTGAAGGGGATTTTACTACTTCCTTTTTAGCTGAAATTGGTGTGGTTTAACCCTCCCAACCGCCAACGGGATGCACAGGGGGTTTGATCACATCTCCCTCGTGAGCATTTAAACTGTTCATAATTAGGGATTCATTGTAGAATTGAAATTAGTGATGAATGCAGAACGCAATATAAAGCTAAAAGACAATATCTTTTCAAATATTCAGGACCTGGGTTCCCCGGAACTGCTCAATTTCCTTGACCAGTGTGCCGCGTTTTTTCCCGAGGATATCCGGTTCAGGCTAAGGGAAATGATGAAAGCCGTGCCCAGCCAGGGGGACACCCTTAACAGGGTGCTGGGCCTGGTAGCCCGCCAGTGGGAGGGCCTGCGTTCCCAGAAATGGCTTAATATAGCCCTGGTAGGCACTGCTGATACCGGCAAGGAAACCCTGCTGCATACTATCCGTAGAGGATATCCCGAAACTGATACTCCTGTTTTCTCAATAGTTGACACCCAGGGTCTTGAAGAATACCTGGGATACAAAACATGGAACAGAATTCCCGAAGAACTCCAGTCTGCTGACATTATCATCCTTGTCCTTGATGCCCGCTATGAGCTGTCGGACTCAACTCTGGAAATGTCGGAGAGGCTTGAATCCCTTGGCAAGCCTTATCTCGCGGTTATGAACAAGGCTGACCTGGTGTCCAGGCCGAGAAGGATTGCGGCCGAAGCTTCCACGCAGCTCGGCGTTCAGGTGTTTCCATTTTCAGCTTCAAAAGTTAATTCTGTCAACCGCCTGCTCAAGGTTATCGTAACAATGCATCCGAAAGCCCTGTTCCCCTTGACAAGCAATCTTCCGGGATTCCGCCGGTCAGTATGTGACAGTATCATCACCCAGGCATCGGTTAGTTCCGGAATCATCGGCGCCATACCCATCCCTATCAGCGACATACTTCCGATCTCAACTGTCCAGACAGCAATGATTCTAAAAATCGCCCGGGTATTCGGATTCACTGTTAACCGTGTCAGGGCAAAAGAACTCCTGCCGGTTCTGGCCGCGGGGCTTGCTGTCCGTGAAGGGGGCATTTATCTGAAAGAAAAATTCCCCCAGCACCAGATGCTCATATCCGTATCGCTGGCCGGCACATGGACCTTCCTGGTCGGCAAGGCGGCGGTTCTGTATTTTGAACGGCTAAGCCGTGTAGTTGATGACCCTGGTTCGGTTATGGATAATTTCGGCAGCGAAGACTGGTAGCGCATTCAATTCCAGTGATCAGATTGATCTCCCTGCTGATTCGATATCAAAGGCGATACCGATACCAACCCCTCGAGATGTCAAAGGGGGAGGATAAAACCATGTCCTGAGCCTCAGGTGTTACCTATATCCTCATCGCGCCCCGCGCGCCCCTGGAACTCGCCACTCGCCACCTGTCGCTACATCATGTCCACCGGATCTATATCGACATAGATTCCTGAAGAGTTTGACGAACCATCGGACAATTCCGCCAGAGCTTTCTCCACCAGTTCATGGAGCTTCAACCGGCTGCCTGATTTCAGGATCACCTGGTAGCGAAAATCCTTCTCAAGCTTTTCAAGGGCCGAAGGCGCGGGCCCAAAAACCCTGATCCCCGCGTCAGGAAAAAAATCCCTGGCCAGACGCCGCAGAATTCTCCCGGTTTCCTCTGCCCTGTTTTTGACAGTCCCCTGTACCCTTCCCTTGATAACCAGGTTGGCCAGGGCGACATATGGCGGAAATGAAAATCTTCGCCTGGTTGAAAGTTCCTTATCCGCAAACATTTCGAAATCCTGAATCAAGGCTGTCTGTATTCCGTAGTGACCAGGATTGAAAGTCTGTATAACTACTTCACCCGGCTTCTCTCCCCTGCCGGCCCTTCCCGAAACCTGGGTCAGGAGCTGAAAAGTCCTTTCGACAGCTCTGAAATCCGGGCGACCCAGTCCCTGGTCTCCATTCAAGACGCCAACCAGGGTAACTCCCGGGAAATCATGTCCCTTGGCGATCATCTGGGTACCTATCAAGATATCGGTTTCCTCTCTTCTGAATCTCCCCAGTATCGAATTGAAACCTCCTTTCCTGCGGGTAGTGTCCCGGTCCAGCCTGTCAACAACCGCCTCAGGGAAAAGCTTCTCCAACTCTTCCTGTATGCGTTCTGTCCCGTCTCCATGATAGTGAATATATTGCTTGCCGCAGTTTGGACATATCAACGGGGCTTGTTTTGAAAATCCGCAATAGTGACAGACCAGCCTCCTCCCCTCCTGGTGGTAGGTAAGCCTGATGCTGCAGTTTTCACAGCACTCCGTGTAACCGCAGCTTCTGCAAAGGACCAGGGCGGCATAACCCCTGCGATTAAGAAATATCAACACCTGCTCTTTTTGGTCCAGCCTGCTGCTTATCTTATCCCTCAACTCGCTGGACAAAGCCGATTCCCTTCCGTTGAGTTTAAACTCTTCACACATATCTATAACACTCACGGTCGGAAGAGGGCGCAGCAGTATGCGGTTCTTCATCTGGATATAATGGTGCAGGCCCTTTTTGACGGCGTTATTATAGGTTTCAAGCTGGGGGGTGGCGCTGCCCAGGATGACAGTCGCGCCTTCCATCTGGCCCCTTTTCAGGGCGGTATCCCTGCCGTTGTACCGTGGCTGATCCCCCTGTTTATAGGAGGAGTCGTGTTCCTCATCTACGATGATCAGGCCCAGGTTTTCCAGTGGCGCAAAAACCGCGGAACGGGTTCCAACCACGACTCGTACAGAGCCGTTTTTTATTTTCCGCCACTGGTCAAAACGCTCCCCGGAAGACAGCCTGCTGTGCAAAATGGCCACCCGATCACCAAACCAGGAACGGAATAGCCGGGAGACTTGAGGTGTCAACCCAATCTCAGGAACAAGGGTGAGGGCCGTACGTCCCCGATCCAGAACCTTTTCAATCGCCCGAAGATACACTTCGGTTTTGCCGCAGGCCGTAACTCCGTGCAGCAGCAAACTCCTGTACTCCCCTGAGTCAATCAGTTCATTGATCGTGCTGAGGGCCTCCTCCTGCTCCGGGGTCAAATCATGTTTTTCAGGGCTGTCAAGAGATTCAATATCCCAGGGAGAACGGTTAACGGCAATATGGCCTGTCTCAATCAGACCCTTCTTCCTCAAAGCCGTCAACACGCTATCGCTGCATCCCATTCTCCGGGCAAGGCCGCTCATCAGCAGCGGAAGCTCCAGGGTTTTAAGCTTCTCCCATATTTCCATCTGTCTGGTCGGAAGTTTTTCAAGGGATTCATCCCTGACCGCGATTACCGCTTTCTGCAGCCTTTCCGGCCAGTGATCAGCAAGAGTGTCTTCCGGGGAGGCTTTTTTGGAAAGAATGCCCGGTGGAAGCATACACTTGAACATTTCACCCGGCGGGGCCATGTAATACCAGGAAAGCCAAAGCCCCAGTTCGATTAGCTTTTCAGGAAGAACGGGTTCGCTGTCCAGTATGGAATGCAGGGGTTTAAGGTTCTCCAGGTTGGAGGACTTCTCGAATCCGGTAACCAGGCCGACCAGGTGACGGTTTCCGAATGGAACAACCGCGCGTGCCCCGGGACGCGCCTGTTTTTCCAGTTCTTCCGGGACCTTGTAAGAAAAAAGGCTGGCAGCGCCAAGAGGAACAGCGACAGAAACCAGGAAAGGCATGGAATCCGAACTCTCCCTTTCGGTACCTGGCTTCTTATTTGGCATTTCCTGTTTCATGTTAATGAATCTTATCTGAGGTTAAAAACTTCTTTTCACCTGGAGCAGGGCTGCCAACACTCAAGAATCAAATCCGGAACCACAGGCCAGGGAAATGCGATCTCGGTCAAAGTATTCCTCTATACATACCATGATACATACCATGGATTATAAGCACTTCCAGAAACGGCCGGTTCGCAAATCCTTAATTATCCTCCCTGCCCCAGCCTTTCCCGTACCATTTTAATATCATGCCAGACTTCACCCTTGGACTTGGGATTATGGAGGAGGTATTCCGGATGAAAGGTGGGCATAACCGGATACTCTTCCAGGTAATAGAACCTCCCGCGTATCGCGCTTATCGCCTCGTCTGTAGCCAGGACAGACTGGGCGGCAACTGCACCAAGGGCAACTACAACCCGGGGATTCACCAGCTTTATCTGGTTCAACAACCAGGGGCGGCAGGCTTCAATTTCATTCGAAGACGGCTTGGCCATGCCTTCCGAGTGACACTTGACAGCATTGGTTATGAAAACATCCTCAGGATTTATATCTATTGCTTTAATTATTTTCTTCAGGAGGTCCCAGGCCTCCCCATGCACCGGAGACCCCTCCTGGAGAGCCTCAGCGCTCAGGGCGTCAGCCACAAACATCAACCTGGCCCGGGGAGAACCCCACCCGGGCAGGAAACCACTTCGCCGGCTGCTTAACCCGCAGCGTGAACATTCTCCTATCCCTTTTTCAAGGGACTCCAGGGAAGGCGGATTCAGGTTAAGGTGAGTCACACCTAAGTCCTTGTAGAATTTGAGAATATCAGACAAAGGATTATTTTTACTCATATGGGTTCAGCCAGAAAAGAAAACCACTTCAACAGCTTTCTGCTGGACTAAGTTTAGCATACCCGCAGGGGAGGAAAATACAAGTAATCGGCAGGAGAAAAATGTCTGGAGATTACCCGATTCTCGTTCTGGTGAGGCTGCCAGAAATAACAACAACAGATAACGCCGGAGTGGCAGGAATCAGCCCGGGGTGAGCGATAGCGAACCCCGGGGGAAAATGATGGAATCAGATTGAAACCCTGGAAGGGTGACACCGTACCATAAGCATCTTGCTTATGGACTCATGGCATAAGTGGGCTCGCACCTTCAGCGCTCGCTGTCTTTTCCGGGAATCTATTTACCCAGGGTTACGCCGACTTCGCAATGGCTTCGCCCTTGCCCGTCCAGGCTATGAGTCGTCACTGCACCGATTGGAGAGTACCCTGACTGGGGCCAGCGGCTCCAGCCACAACAGTCAATCCTCAATTGACCCCTATGTCCCTGAGCACAAAATCCTGATCTCTCCATCCGGGGATAACCTTAACGTTCAGTTCCAAAAAGACTTTTCGCACTCCCAGGATGTCCTGGATCTCTTTTCTGGCTTCAGTACCTATCTGTTTTATCATCTGTCCGGAGCGGCCAATAACAATTTTCTTCTGCCCTGGTTTTTCGACAACGATCGAAGCTCCGATTACTACCAGTCCTTCTTCACGCCTGCCCTCGTCAAAGGCTTCGATCTTCACGGCAGTGGAATAAGGCAGTTCTTTCCGGGTGTGCTGCAAGACCTTTTCCCTGATTGCCTCACTGACCATAAAGCCCTCCTGCTGGTCTGTGAAATAACCATCCGGATAAATAAGTTCACCCTCGGGAAGGTATTCGGCGATTCGATTGATAAGAATATCTACATTATCCCCATATTTTCCTGAAATCGGGATGATGTCCTTATAGGTTCCTGTTTCGGCATACTGTTCAATTACCGGAAGCAGCCTGCCCTTATTTATGAGATCGACCTTATTGAGAAGGAGTATGGCTGGCTTCTGATATCGATCGACCATATCAAGCGCGAACTGTTCACCTTTGCCGTATTTATCTGACACATCAACCATATGCAGGAGAATGTCGACTTCCCTCATTGCTTCCCGAACCAGTTCCATCATCCTGACATTCATTTTATATCCGGGACGGTGTATCCCGGGAGTATCCACAAAAGCAATCTGGGCGATCTCAGATGTATAAATGCCCAAAATCCGGTTTCTTGTAGTCTGGGGCTTATCGCTCACAATTGAAACCTTGGTTCCAATCAGGCGGTTAAGCAAGGTTGATTTCCCAGTATTGGGGCGTCCTACTATAGCTGCGAATCCACTTTTCACGATTACTCTCTTTTCCAGGGGAAATATTTTTAGATAAAAGGATGTTTATTAACCTGCCGCAAAAAAAATCAGGCAAATGAAATTATTAGACAGCCTCACATATCCCGGTTCCCTGTGATGCTTCTTAATCCGAATGAGTGAGAAGTTCTTCAATCCGGTCCCAGATTCCCGAAGCGATTTCCCGCTTTGAACTCCTGGGCAGTTCAATCCGGTTGTTTGACCTGTCAATCATGGTTACCTGGTTTTCGTTGGCGGCAAATCCCGTTACCCCGGAAGTTATGTCGTTAGCAATGACCAGGTCCAGGTTCTTGTCCTTCAGTTTCCGGCTGGCGTTTGCCAGCAGATCCTCTGATTCCGCGGCGAATCCAGCCAGGAACTGATGTGTTTTTCTTTTTCCCAACTCACTTAGTATATCGGTAGTTCTTTCCAGTTCGATAACCAGGTTCCCTGGGTCCTTCTTTATTTTTTTCCTGCTCACCCTGGCCGGAGAGTAATCGGCAACAGCCGCCGCCTTGATGGTTACATCCACTTCCGGAAACAGGGCAAACACGGCTTCAGCCATCTCCCCGGCTGACCTGACCAGGACCAGGTTAACTCCCCCGGGAGGCGCTATTGCTACAGGACCCGAAACAAGACAGACTTCCGCCCCTCTTTCCACGGCTTCAGCCGCCAAAGCATAACCCATCCGTCCCGAAGAACGATTGGAAACGAATCTCACAGGATCCAGGTCTTGTATGGTAGGTCCGGCGGTCACAAGAATTTTCTTCCCGGCAAGAGTTTGTTTCTTATGCAAAAAATCTCTTACTGCTTCAAGGATGACCTCCGGCTCAGCCAGCCGGCCGGGTCCCACTTCGCCGCAGGCCTGATAACCTTCTCCGGGTGTAATAAACCTGATGCCCCTGGACTCCAGAATTCTGCAGTTATTTCTGGTCGCAGGATTCTCCCACATCACCATGTTCATAGCCGGGGCAATCATTACCGGCCCTTCAAAAGCGAGAAAAAGGGTTGAAAGGAAATCATCTGCCAGGCCATGAGCGAACTTGGCCAGGATGTTGGCGGTTGCAGGGGCAACAAGGAGAAGGTCAGCATTACGGGCTGAAGAAATATGGTCCACTTCTCCAGTCCCAGTCTCCCAAAGGCTGGAAACAGAGCGGTTTCCAGATAGTTTCTCCAGGGTCATGCTGGAGATAAAACGCTCAGCATTCCTGGTCATAACCGGGAAAACCTCGTGCCCGTCCTTCTGGAGGAGCCTCAGGACAGAAGCAGATTTATAGGCTCCGATACATCCTGTAACTGCCAGTAAAACCTTCATTATTCCTCTTCTTGTGATTCCCCTGCCTCGGCCGCTTCTTCAAGGATTTCAAAATCCACCATATTGTTTTCAACCTCTTTGATCGCAATATGGGCAGATTTTCTAGAACCCGTTTCCAGCCTGGCCGGGGCGCCCCCCTGGATCTGCCTGGCTCTTTCAGAAGCAACAACTATAAACCTGAATTTACTGTCAAAAATCTCTGGTATTTTGTGTATCATCTATTCCTCCATTTTTATTCTTCAGAAGCAAAAAAACTATCCGGATTCCAGGTCTTTAAACAACCATCAAAATCCGTATGGACTTCGAGGTCTCCCTGATCAATCTTCAAAAAACGTCTTTACGACAACCTCAGCCTCCGGCCAACTATTACCGGCCCCGGAAATTTCCGAATTCCTTGCCGAAAGAACGATCCGTTTCAGCTCTTCTATTGAACGCTCCAAGTCATTGTTAATAATAACGTAATTATATTCTTTATAGTGTTTAATCTCATCCCTGGCTATCTTTAGCCGTCTCTTGATAACTCCCGGGTCATCGAGACCACGATTTCTCAGTCGCTTCTCCAGTTCCGGATAAGACGGTGGAAGAACGAAAACCATCAGGGCGTCTGGTTTCAGATCTTTTACCTTAAGTGCCCCCTGGACGTCAATGTCAAGCAACACATCATTTCCGGATTCAATCATGCTCTCTACAAAATGGCTGCTGGTCCCGTAGTAATTCCCATATACATGAGCCCATTCCAGAAAAGCTTTCTCCTGGATCATGTTTTTAAACTGGTCTTCTGTGACGAAGAAATAATCCTCCCCTTCCTTTTCTTTTCCCCTGGGAGGCCTCGTAGTATGGCTAACTGAAAAAACTACTTTCTCAGTATCCCTGAATAATCCGCTTGCCAGGGTTGATTTACCTGATCCGGAAGGAGCACTTATAATTATCAAATTGCCTTTACTCGACATTCTGAACCTGCTCCCTGATCCTCTCTATCTCACCTTTGATGAGCACTGCTGACTCAGTAACCTCGGGAAGCGGAGATTTAGCCAATATCGTATTTGCCTCTCGATTTAATTCCTGGCAGAGAAAATCCAGGTTTTTCCCTATCATTTGCCCGGAACCGGACCCGATATACTCCCTGAACCTTTCCAGGTGGCTCTTCAACCTTGTAAGCTCTTCGGTAACGTCCGCTTTTTCAATATAATACACTAATTCCTGGGCCATCCGCTGCTGATCAACTTCCAGGTCCAGGGCAAGATCCTTCATCTTCTGGGTGAACTTATTCTCGAAAATTTCCTTGATGCTGCCCAAACGATTCTCAATTTCAGGAATGGAACCGGCTATTGAATCTAATCTTTCTTCAAAATCAACCTGGAGAGCCTTCCCTTCAGCGAGCCTGGTTTCATCCACATTGCGAACCGCTTCCCCAACTATTTCAAGCAATTTTTCAACTTCATCACCAGCAGTTATTCTTTGGACCGTGGAGACCAGAACCCCGGGTAGGTTTATCATATTGTATACGTTAAGATTTCCTCCAATACCCTTGTCCTTCAACTGCTCCGCGACCAGGGCATATGAATCCACCATAGCCTCATTGAGTTCAAGCTGTCCGCCGTCGGTAGCCTTGAGTTCAATAAAAAAATCGATTCGCCCTCTCTTTAGAGTCTTCTGAATCACCCTTCTTAAATCGCTTTCCATGGAGGAAAGCTCCCTGGGCAATTTCGGTTTGAAGTCAAAATAACGGCTGTTTACCGTTTTGATATCAACTGATATCTCAAAATGTCCCACACTGCCTTCAGCATGTCCAAACCCTGTCATGCTTTTCATAATCTAATCCCTTTGAAGAAATCCTGTTACTAATCAGTACTACTATTATTTATTCCACAAAACAATACCCTGTTCACCCGCTCTTCAGGAACATCCCTGACATGATCCAGCCGCCCACAGCCTTTCAGGCATCCGATACATTATGGAAGGTATTACGCCTAATCCTTTTGCTCATCAGCGATAAACTGCAGTTCATATAATTTTCTATATACCCCGGAAGCCTCCATCAAGCTGTCATGATCACCCTGTTCAACAATCCTTCCGCGGTCAAGCACAACAATTCTGTTGGCCATCCTGACGGTTGACAAACGGTGGGCTATGACCAGGGTGGTACAATTCTGCATCAGGTTATGAAGCGCTTTCTGAACCAGGCTTTCTGACTCAGCGTCAAGAGCGGATGTGGCCTCATCAAGTATCAATATCGGCGCCTTTTTCAGTATAGCCCTGGCGATGGCAATCCTCTGCCTTTGTCCCCCTGAAAGCAACTGCCCCCTCTCTCCCACAAGTGTTTCATATTGATCGGGAAGCTCCATGATGAAATCATGGATAAAAGCTGCTTTCGCAGCCTCCTCAATATCCTCCCGCGTTTGCTCCGGATGACTGTAGGCTATATTCTCCCGCAGGGTACCGCTGAAAAGGAATGTTTCCTGGGTCACCATCGAAATTTGCCGGCGCAGAGAAAGAATGGTTCCCTTATTGATGTCAATGCCATCCAGGGAAATCCTCCCTTCTTCAGGATCATAAAATCGGGGAATCAGGTTAACCAGTGTAGTCTTCCCGGCACCGCTTGAGCCTACGAGGGCAACTATCTCCCCGGCCTTGATCTCCAGGTTTACTCCTTTGAGCACCGATTCCTCAGAACCCGAATATGTAAAACTGACATCTTTAAATTCAATTCTGTTCTGGAAATGATCCAGCTCCACAGCGTCTTCAATCTCGGTCACCTGGATATTGGTATCAAGAAGATCAAATACCCTCTGGGCAGAAGCCAGAGTCTGCTGAAAATAAAGATGCATCCTGGAAAGCTTGCGTATCGGCTCGTATAAACGAAAAAGGGCGGCAACAAAAACAACAAACGCGCCCAGTTTCATACCCTGGCTCATCTGGTAATTAAAATACAGAAGAAAAGGAACAAAAGCAGCATACCCGATGAATTCAATCAGGGGAGAACCAAGAGCACTGATCCTGGCAATCTTCAGATTCAAATGAACCAGGCGATCCTGAAGAGACCTGAACTTGTTCCGTTCAAAATCTTCAGCTGAAAAGGCTTTTACTATATTCTGGCCGGTGATTGTTTCCTGAAGCGCGTGGGAAATCTCGGCCAGGCTCTCCTGGCTCTGCAGGCTGTCCCCCCTGATCTTCCTGCCCAGCCTCATCGTAATCCACAGCACCAGGGGGGCAATCGCGAAAGAAAGGGTTGCCAGTTTCCAGTCGGCGTAGAACACCAGGGCCAGGAAAAAAATCAAGAGAAATATCTGCCTGACAAAATCAGTCAGCCTCTTCCCTACAGATTCCTGCAGCCGGTCAACATCATTGATCGCCCTGGACATCAGCTTTCCGGTCTGGTTCCCCGAGAAAAATGCCATTGACTGGCCCAGCATATGGTCAAAAATCTCCTTGCGCAGTCTTGCTACCAGCCTCTGTCCGCATTTATTCATGGAATAATCAGCGAAATAGAGAAGTGTGCCTTTCATGAGGGAAAATAAAACCAGAAAAACAGCAACCCGCAAAAAATACTGGTCACCATGCAGGCCCAGCAGATCACGAAGAAAAGCAAATTTATCCGCGGCTTCGCCTACCGCGGCAGTACCTGGGGCCAGCTGGTCAAAAATCGGGGCCAGCAAAGCAATGATGAGGGCCTCAAGCGCTCCGCAGACAATGAGCATTAATACAGCTCCGCTGAGAACTGGAAAAAACCTTTTTACATATGGGTATAACCGTCTAATTTCATTCATAAATTTCAGTCGGCAAATAACTTATTTCAATTATCCGACTATTCTACAGTAACTCCCGGACTGCTGCATACGGATGATTATTAAATGCGGGCCGTTGAGTCTTAATATCCTGAACTGTTGACGGGAAATTCAAATTGCGCTTCGATTTTTGCCTGATTCAAATAGCGGCTTTATCCAGTCAATCCTGCTTATGTCAACGCAGAAATATGACGGGAACTTGTAAATCATTTCTGTCTCGTGTAATTTTGCATCATGATCAAGACAATAGAATGGACGGATAAAGGCGTGGTCATGATTGACCAGAGACTTCTTCCAGCTGAGGAAGTCTACAATACCTACAGTACTGTTGAAGAGGTAGCGGAAGCTATCGTCACGATGGTCATCAGGGGAGCGCCGGCAATCGGAGTTGCCGCGGCAATGGGAATAGCACTGGGAGTAAAGAACCTGCCCGATGATAATTCTCTTGAGCCTGATTTCGAAAACATCTGCCGGATAATCCATGAAACCAGGCCTACCGCCAAGAATCTTTTCTGGGCCATATCCCGCATGAGAAAAAAATTCATTGAGGCCGCAGGGAACCAGAGCTTTGATCAGCTTAAAAACTCCCTTATTTCCGAAGCCATAGCCATCCACGGCGAGGATATAAATATAAACCGGCAAATCGGGGTACATGGCCAGGATGTCTTATCTAACGGAGACACTGTCCTGACCCACTGTAACGCGGGAGCCTTGGCTACAGCTGGTTATGGCACTGCCCTGGGTGTAATCAGGGGCGCGGTGGAAGCCGGAAAATCCATTCATGTTTTTGCCGACGAAACCCGTCCATTCCTTCAGGGAGCCCGCCTGACTGCCTGGGAGCTGGCTCATGACGGTATCCCCTGTACACTTATCACTGACAACATGGCCGGATGGTTCATGAAACAGGGCCGGATCAACGCGGTAGTGGTAGGTGCCGACCGGATTGCCCCGAACGGGGACGCCGCCAACAAAATTGGAACCTATTCCGTGGCTGTCCTGGCCAGGGCCCATGAAATCCCTTTCTACGTTGCAGCTCCCCTGTCCACTTTTGATCCGGATATCTCTACAGGAGAGGAAATCCCAATCGAACAGAGAGATACAAGGGAGGTTTCAGAAATCAACGGACGAATTCTGGCACCGGAGGGGATCCAGATAGAAAATCCCGCGTTTGATGTAACTCCGGCAACCCTTATCTCCGGGATAATTACAGAATATGGAGTCGCTCGTGCCCCCTATTCCAAATCCATATCGGAATTTTTTCAAAAAGCAGGGTATTGGGAATAAACCACTCCGAAAAATTCAATCCTCTAATATAGATATATAAAACCTTATTTAGCAGATATAATAATGATCCGGTAAATCCCGGATTAAATATTAATAATTACTGATTGAAATATCTAATGAATGTACTAGGAATCGAATCCAGCTGTGACGAAACCGCAGCCGCCATTGTTAAAAATGGTTCGGAAATACTATCCAGTGTTGTTTCCTCACAGGTTAAGACTCATGCTGAATTCGGGGGAGTTGTGCCTGAATTAGCCAGCAGGGAACACATCGACAATATCTGTTTTGTCGTGGAAGGCGCACTGAAGGAATCCGGCATGGACTGGGCTGATCTCGACGGAGTTGCTGTTACTCACGGGCCCGGCCTGGTGGGAGCGCTGCTTGTCGGCCTTTCCTATGCCAAGGCAATGGCGTATTCCAGGGGTCTTCCCTTTCTGGGTATCAATCACCTTGAGGGCCATCTCTACTCGGTTTTCCTGGAAAATCCGGAGATTCCGCTGCCCGCCCTTTCGCTGATTGTGTCTGGAGGCCATACCAATCTGTACCATCTTGAAAAAATGGGACACTGGAAACTCCTGGCTAAAACCAGGGATGATGCTGCCGGAGAAGCTCTCGATAAGCTGTCAAAGCGACTTGGCACCGGGTATCCAGGCGGCCCCATCATCGAAAAAATGGCTGGCCTCGGTAATCCTGAAGCGATATCTTTCACCATGCCCCGCATAAGCGACCGCAGCCTGGACTTCAGCTTTTCAGGAATGAAAACAGCCGCTCTCAGGCATCTGAAATCACTGGAATTTGAGTCCCTGGATCCATCCTGCCTGGATAATCTTGAAGAAATACCGGTCGATATCCTCGATTTGGCGGCAAGCTTTCAGGAATCCGTAATCAGACAGCTCTTAAATCGTCTCGATAAATGTCTTATTGAAAAACCGGCACTCTCCATTCACATTTCCGGCGGGGTTTCATGCAATGAAACCTTAAGAAGACGAATACGTGAGCATTTTGCCAGGAAAAATATTCCAGTCTATTATCCGGGCCGGGCCCTGACGACTGATAACGCCGCCATGATTGCGGCAGCCGCTTATTACAGGCTCAAAGCCGGACAGTCTGATCCCTGGGACCTCCCGGCTGATCCTAATCTGAAACTGAAGGAACGTTTATAGATTTGTCATCATGGCTGAGAGTGAAACAGGTATAAGAACATCATTCTGATTCGATCAGGCATAAAGAGGAATTCGTTGATTATCTAAATATTCTTTTCCCCTTGATTGAAGGGAACTCCGATGCGGAGCTGCTCCGTCTGGGATTGAAAAAATTCCTGGGGAAGCATAGCGTGCCTGCCGAAATTGAGCTTATGCTTAAAGACCTCTTTTCTACCAGGTTCAGCCAGCCATTCTAAAATAAATTCGTTTTGTGCCAGTTAACCTTAAACATAGAGATGGAGCAGGGATATGAATTTTTCAGAACCGACAGAACTGGGCCGCACGGGACTGAAGGTTGGCAGAATTGGATGGGGAGCCAGTTACAACGCGCCTCCTGAGGCCTATGAAGAAGGTTTCGAACGAGGGTGTAATTATTTTTACTGGCTGGCCAGAAGACCTAACATGAAAAAGGCGCTTCATAATATATGCCGCCGGGGAGACCGGGATAAACTGGTTATAAGTGTCCAGAGCTATGTTCGCTCACCCATGCTGCTTGAACGGTCTCTGGCAAAAGCCCTCAAGGCCCTGTCGCTGGATCATGTAGACATATTTATGCTGGGGTGGAGGAACAGCACTCCCTCCGACAAAATCATGGACCGTGTTCTGGACCTCAGGAAAAAAGGAATGTGCCGGTTCATAGGCCTCTCCGGCCACCAGCGCCTGCTGTTTCCAAAGCTTTCTGAGCAGGGAATATTCGACATTTACCAGATCCGCTACAATGCCGCGCATCGCGGTGCTGAAACCGAGGCTTTCCCCTACCTGAAGGATTCCGGCGTTATATCATTCACTGCCACCAGGTGGGGCCACCTCCTTAAACAGGGACGCATGCCCAAGGGGGAGAAGCCTTTGACAAGCACTGACTGCTACAGGTTCGCTCTTTCCAATCCCCATGTTGATGTATGTCTGGCCGGGCCAAAGAATAAAGAGGAAATGAGGGCGGCTCTGAAAACTCTGGACAGCCCTCCCCTTAACCAAGAGGAACTGCGGCGGATTCATAATATTGGTGATCACGTGCATAAACGTGGAATGTTCTTTTAAATGGTTCGTGGCTGGCACTGCCAGTTCCAGGGTAGTAACGAGTCGCAGGTAGCGAGTCGCGAGTAATTTGGCGCGATCAGGGAAGCAGGGATGCTCACTGCTACAATCTGCACCCAAAACTCGAAAAACGACACTATCCTTTGGGAATTAGACGTTTGAAGTTCCCCAAGGGCAGGATGCCCATGATACGCCGGCGGCTCCAGCAACAATCCGTGGCTGGAACTGCCAGTTCCAGGATAGTAACGAGTCGCAGGTAGCGAGTCGCCAGTAATTTGGCACCATCAGGGAAGCAGGGATGCTCACTGCTACAATCTGCACCCAAAACTCGAAAAACGACACTATCCTTTGGGACATTAGACGTTTGAAGTTCCCCAAGGGCAGGATGCCCATGATACGCCGGCGGCTCCAGCAACAATCCGTGGCTGGAACTGCCAGTTCCAGGGCATTAATCCAGTTCCACATTCCTGGAGCCGGCGGCTCCAGCCACAAAAAAAGGGCAGAGCCGAAGCCCTGCCCTTTTCAAATCCAGACAGTCGAAACTGTCATGAATTTTTCACACCTCTTCTACCATTTGAACTTGAGACCGAACCTGACAGTTCTTGCCGGAGCATTTCCGTCAGTTCCGAGGATCTTCATGAAGTTGGAGGAAGTAACACTCAGGTTAGGATTACCGAAGTGCGGTGTATTTGTAGCGTTGAACATCTCAGCGCGGAACTCGGTTGACAGCCATTCAGTCACATTAAACTGACGGAATACTGACAAGTCGAGGTTGGCCCATGTGGGACCGCGAACGATGTTACGTCCGGAGGTTCCATAACAGTCATAGTCTGTACAGTCTACGCCAGGAATCTGGGTGGGCTGCGCAAACGCGCTGGGATCATAGTAGGTACCTTCGATACCGATGTTTCCAAGGTTGGTGAGCTCAGCTACCTGGTCGGCAGTCTGGCTGTTTCCACTGGAGTTCAGGTTACCGCCATCAGCGCCTACTGTACCGTTGGACTGGGTATTGATGGAGAAAATTCCATTAATCTGCCAGTTGCGCAGGATTACAGCAGCAGCATTGTCACTGTCTTTGCCGAAGGGCAGCTGATACAGGGTGGCCCACTGGAACACATGAGGCCTGTTGTAACCGGCGTTGGCGCGGTTACGGCCCAGGAGTCCGGGGTCATTCCAGCTCAGGCCGGCCCATCCGTCATCATCAGTTCTGTTGATAGCCTTGGAATAGGTGTAAGCACCTTTAATAAACAGGCCGTTGACAAAACGACGATTGATGGCAATCTGCAGTGAGTGATAGTTGGCACCAAGCCATCCATCCCAGAAATCAGTTCCGGCAGTACGGTAATCATAAGCAGCCGTGTTGTACGGTTTGCCGGCGTTACCGGTTCCGGGTTTTGACCAGTTCTGTTCATTGTCAGCCAGTGAACGAACTGTCTGGGTTCCAACGTAACCGAAGGATACTACGAAGTCAGCCGGGAACTTGCGTTCATAAATAACATTCCAGCTCTGGATGTAACCACGATGGATTTCATCATAAGGCATGGAGCGCTGTGAAGCGTTTCCGGGAATAATTACAGAACCTTCAGCCAGGGCCGGGCCTTCGAAGAAGGGGATACCGGTTCCGCTCAGGGTTCCATAAGGTACATATGAAGTGTTGGATGATTCGCCACCGGCATAAGTCAGCGGATAGAATCCACGAAGCGGACGGGCAAAAGGCAGCGGGTTGTTGGTCATACCATAACCGGCGCGCAGAACGTCTTTTTCAGAGATCCTGTAAGCAAAACCTACACGGGGAGCAAACATCATCTTGCTTGCTTTTACATTGTTTGTCAGATCGAGTTTCATCGGTCCGCCAGCGTTAACTGTGGGCCAATCGATAACTTCCATCGGACGGTCTTCCCTTTCAACCAGCGGGAAATACTCATAACGAAGACCAAGTGTCAGGGTCAGCTTGTCGTTTACCTGCCAACGGTCACGTACGTAGAAAGCATGCTGCCATTCACGAACAGTCATAACTTCCCACTGCAGGCTCTTGTTCCATCCGGAGTATACACCCATCAGGAAGCCAGCCATGGAGTTCTGCTGGTTGGAGGTTGAGGTCGGGGTCCTGGTGAGGTTACGGCCCATGGAGAAAATACCACGGGGGCCGCCGCCGATTTCAGGCTGCCAATGGTCCATCATGTGATGTACCAGGTCATAACCAAAGCGAATTTCATGGTTCTCCATGGACATGCTGAAGTTATGGGTAAAGGTCAGGCTGTCCTCGTTACGGTCAAGAGGCATCCACCCATCCTGGGTTCCATAGTCACTGTAAGTGTCCAGGTTCATCCTGGGAACACCAGCACAGTAGTTTTCACCGTTGAAGATACATGCCTGGTCCTGCCCGTTGTTATTAACACCGGGGATTCCCAGGGTATCCAGACCATAGTTGCCAAGAGCCAGATCATCACCGGCTACAACCTGGTCCATGTCAGTGAAACCAAAGTTACCGTCCATCAGGAAGGTCGGGCTCAGGGTCCAGTTGTGTCCCACACCCCAGACTTTTACGTCGGTGTCGCCGGTTCCGGCTCCGCCGCCGCCGATGGCAGAACCGCCAACCGGCCATCCGAACATCGGATTATTGGTTACTTCTGCATCCATCCAGGACCATTTGCCCCAGATACGATGCTCTTCACTGCGGTACCAGTCACCCTTCACGTCATAGTTATAACGGTTGAATAAACGGGTGTCCTGGACTTCGAAGTTGTTTGTTGCCTGGTCAATGCGAACATTGGGATCAGGCAAAGCGCTGATCAGTTTAATTGCAGCAGGATCAAGAAGATCTGACGGAATCACATTGTTGGCAAACAATTCTTTTCCGTTACCATCCACGTCACCTGTGAAGGGATTGTAGATGGCAAGGTCAGTTGCAATTGAATTTGAAAAGTCACCGGTTTTTTCAGCAGCAGTCGGAACGGTTCCGCCCTGTACCTGGGCAGTACGCTCGATAGTTGCTTCGTATCCACCGAAGAAAAACAGTTTGTCCTTGATGATGGGTCCGCCAAGAGTGGCGCCGGCGATGTTTCTTTTACCTGAAGCTACATCACTTACCTGGAAGTAGTCACGGGCTGCCAGGGCTGAATTTTCATGATGCCAGAAAGCTGAACCATGAATGTCGTTTGTACCTGACTTGGTGATAACTGTGGTAGCGGCTCCGCCGGCGAATCCCTGTTCAGCGTCAAAGTTGTTCGTTGATACGTTTACAACTTCAATTGTTTCTGACGGGGGTACGTAAGCGGTGTGATGCGGCAGCCAGATGTTAACACTGATGGCACCGTCAATACGGGTGTTGTTGTTGTTGCGGTTCGTTCCATTGATGTTGGTTGTCAGAGCGCGGGCCGGTGTGTCGGTAATAGCGTTCTGGAAACGAGCCGGTGTGGCACCGGGAACCAGGTTGATCAGGCTCTGGTAGTTCCTGTACGCGGACAGGGGCAGATCCGTGATTTCTCTGGTTTCCAACTGGGCGCTAACGTCGGTACTGTCAGTTTTCAGTACGGTGGCGGCACTTGATACAGTTACTGTTTCAGTAATCTGTCCAACCTGCAGTACAACATCCTGACGGACGACTGTACCAGCAACAATGCTTACACCTTCTGTCACTGATTCCCTGAAACCAGTCAGAACAGCGCGCAGTGTATAGGAGCCGTTCGGAAGGTTAGCAAGAGTGAAGTTTCCAACGTCATTGGAAATAGCGGTCGAACTCAAATTGGTTGTCGCGTTGGTGGCTGTGACTTCCACGCCGGGAATCGCGCCGCCTGAGGTGTCCCTAACAGATCCGGTAAGGGAGCCGTAAAGGGCCTGGGCGTTCACGTCCTGGGCAATCATGCCGAAAGCCAGTACCAAACACAAACCAAGAAGAGCTACGGACCAACGTGTTTTACGATTAACCATAGAATCCCTCCTTAAAAGGTTTACATTAAAAAAAACAAAACATAAAAATCGCGAAATTTACGATAATTACCGGATAATTTACCTTGAGATATAAAAACTAACGGTAAATTACATTAATTTACATAAATTTACATAATTTACTCATGCAATCTTGATGCCAATCCCTGAATCAATACTCTCCTTTAGGCACTCCCTCAACATAAATCACCTGAAACAGGGCATTTAAGATTAAGATTCCCCATGTACTGACTATCTCAAGGACAGGCACAATTCAAAAAGTTGAACGATTTCAAGGGCTCAATTCAATCTTCCGAACCCCCATCTATTTATCCATTGCAGTGAAGGGCTTATAATCCGGGGGCAAGATAAACTGCACCCAGGAAGCAATCAAACGGTACAGGTCGAAAGGGACTTAAAACTGCAGGTGTACGGTAAAGGAGGTAAAAGAGCTTTCGGGGAAGTTCGATCAAGACATAGATCCTAATCGATATCCAGTGAGATGCCGATATCGAAAGGCCCAGTCCCAGGCTAAGCCGAAGGTAAACTGCCTCTGGAGTAACCCCGGGGTAACAACGCCTGACAGGAACCGGATGGCTGCAGGTGGGAGCAAGCGGATTTACTGGAGCCGGCGGCTCCAGCCACAATCCGTGGCTGGAACTGCCAGTTCCAGGGCATTAATCCAGTTCCACATTCCTGGAGCCGGCGGCTCCAGCCACAAAAAAAAAGGGCAGAGCCGAAGCCCTGCCCTTTTCAAATCCAGACAGTCGAAACCGTCATGAATTTTTCACACCTCTTCTACCATTTGAACTTGAGACCGAACCTGACAGTTCTTGCCGGAGCATTTCCGTCAGTTCCGAGGATCTTCATGAAGTTGGAGGAAGTAACACTCAGGTTAGGATTACCGAAGTGCGGTGTATTTGTAGCGTTGAACATCTCAGCGCGGAACTCGGTTGACAGCCATTCAGTCACATTAAACTGACGGAATACTGACAAGTCGAGGTTGGCCCATGTGGGACCGCGAACGATGTTACGTCCGGAGGTTCCATAACAGTCATAGTCTGTACAGTCTACGCCAGGAATCTGGGTGGGCTGCGCAAACGCGCTGGGATCATAGTAGGTACCTTCGATACCGATGTTTCCAAGGTTGGTGAGCTCAGCTACCTGGTCGGCAGTCTGGCTGTTACCACTGGAGTTCAGGTTACCGCCATCAGCGCCTACTGTACCGTTGGACTGGGTATTAATGGAGAAAATTCCATTAACCTGCCAGTTGCGCAGAATTACAGCAGCAGCATTGTCACTGTCTTTGCCGAAGGGCAGCTGATACAGGGTGGCCCACTGGAACACGTGAGGCCTGTTGTAACCGGCATTGGCGCGGTTACGGCTTATCAGGCCGGGGTCATTCCAGCTCAGACCGGCCCATCCGTCATCATCAGTTCTGTTGATAGCCTTGGAATAGGTGTAAGCACCTTTAATAAACAGGCCGTTGACAAAACGACGATTGATGGCAATCTGCAGTGAGTGATAGTTGGCACCAAGCCATCCATCCCAGAAATCAGTTCCGGCAGTACGGTAATCATAAGCAGCCGTGTTGTACGGTTTGCCGGCGTTACCGGTTCCGGGTTTTGACCAGTTCTGTTCATTGTCAGCCAGTGAACGAACTGTCTGGGTTCCAACGTAACCGAAGGAAATTACGAAGTCAGCCGGGAACTTGCGTTCATAAATAACATTCCAGCTCTGGATGTAACCACGGTGGATTTCATCATAAGGCATGGAACGCTGTGAAGCGTTTCCGGGAATAATTACAGAACCTTCAGCCAGGGCCGGGCCTTCGAAGAAGGGGATACCGGTTCCGCTCAGGGTTCCATAAGGTACATATGAAGTATTGGAATATTCAGATCCAGCATAAGTCAGCGGATAGAATCCACGAAGCGGACGGGCAAAAGGCAGCGGGTTGTTGGTCATACCATAACCGGCGCGCAGAACGTCTTTTTCAGAGATTCTGTAGGCAAAACCTACACGGGGAGCAAACATCATCTTGCTTGCTTTTACATTGTTTGTCAGATCGAGTTTCATCGGTCCGCCAGCGTTAACTGTGGGCCAGTCGATAACTTCCATCGGACGGTCTTCCCTGGCTACCAGCGGGAAGTACTCATAACGCAGACCAAGTGTCAGGGTCAACTTGTCGTTTACCTGCCAACGGTCACGTGCGTAGAAAGCATGCTGCCATTCACGAACAGTCATAACTTCCCACTGCAGGCTCTTGTCCCAACCGTTATAGGCACCCATCATGAAGGTTGCCATGGAGTTCTGCTGGTTGGTGGTTGAAGTCGGGGTCCTGGTGAGGTTACGGCCCATGGAGAAAACGCCACGGGGGCCGCCGCCGATTTCAGGCTGCCAATGGTCCATCATATGATGTACCAGGTCATAACCAAAGCGGATTTCATGGTTCTCAAGAGACCAGCTGAAGTTATGGGTAAAGGTCAGGCTGTCCTCGTTACGGTCAAGAGGCATCCACCCATCCTGGGTTCCATAGTCACTGTAAGTGTCCAGGTTCATCCTGGGAACACCAGCACAGTAGTTTTCACCGTTGAAGATACATGCCTGGTCCTGCCCGTTGTTATTAACACCGGGGATTCCCAGGGTATCCAGACCATAGTTGCCAAGAGCCAGATCATCACCGGCTACAACCTGGTCCATGTCGGTGAAACCAAAGTTACCGTCCATCAGGAAGGTCGGGCTCAGGGTCCAGTTGTGTCCCACACCCCAAACTTTTACGTCGGTGTCGCCGGTTCCGGCTCCGCCGCCGCCGATGGCATTACCGCCAACAGGCCATCCGAACATCGGATTATTGGTAACTTTCGCATCCATCCAGGACCATTTGCCCCAGATACGATGTTCTTCACTGCGGTACCAGTCACCCTTCACGTCATAGTTATAACGGTTGAATAAACGGGTATCCTGAACCTCGAAGTTGTTTGTTGCCTGGTCAAGGCGAACATTGGGATCAGGCAAAGCGCTGAGAAGTTTCATTGCAGCAGGATCAAGAAGATCTGTCGGAATTACATTGTTGGCAAACAATTCTTTTCCGTTACCGTCCGCGTCACCTGTGAAAGGATTGTAGATGGCAAGGTCAGTTGCAATTGAATTGGAGAAATCACCGGTTTTTTCAGCAGCAGTCGGAACGGTTCCGCCCTGTACCTGGGCAGTACGCTCGATAGTTGCTTCGTATCCACCGAAGAAGAACAGTTTGTCCTTGATGATGGGTCCGCCAAGAGTGGCGCCGGCAATGTTACGTTTACCTGAAGCTACATCACTTACCTGGAAGTAGTCACGGGCTGCCAGGGCTGAATTTTCATGATGCCAGAAAGCGGATCCATGAATTTCATTAGTACCTGACTTGGTGATAACTGTGGTAGCGGCTCCGCCGGCGAATCCCTGTTCAGCGTCAAAGTTGTTCGTTGATACGTTTACAACTTCAATTGTTTCTGACGGGGGTACGTAAGCGGTGTGATGCGGCAGCCAGATGTTAACACTGATGGCACCGTCAATACGGGTGTTGTTGTTGTTGCGGTTCGTTCCATTGATGTTGGTTGTCAGAGCGCGGGCCGGTGTGTCGGTAATAGCGTTCTGGAAACGAGCCGGTGTGGCACCGGGAACCAGGTTGATCAGGCTCTGGTAGTTCCTGTACGCGGACAGGGGCAGATCCGTGATTTCTCTGGTTTCCAACTGGGCGCTAACGTCGGTACTGTCAGTTTTCAGTACAGTGGCGGCACTTGATACAGTTACTGTTTCAGTAATCTGTCCAACCTGCAGTACAACATCCTGGCGGACGACTGTACCAGCATTAATGGTTACGCCTTCTGTCACTGATTCCCTGAAACCAGTCAGAACAGCGCGCAGTGTGTAGCGGCCGTTCGGAAGGTTAGAGAGAGTGAAGTTTCCAACGTCATTGGAAATAGCGGTCGAACTCAAATTGGTCTCAGAATTGGTGGCTGTGACTTCCACGCCGGGAATCGCGCCGCCTGAGGTGTCTTTAACAGATCCCGTAAGGGAGCCGTAAAGGGCCTGGGCGTTCACGTCCTGGGCAATCATGCCGAAAGCCAGCACCAAACATAGACCAAGAAGAGCTACGGACCAACGTGTTTTACGATTAACCATAGAATCCCTCCTTAAAAGGTTTACATTAAAAAAATACAAAACATAAAAACCGCGAAATTTACGATAATTATCAGAAAGTTGACATAACTATCTGAATACTAAGGGTAGCAATACCTAATCCACACTAATAAATACCCAAGTTTAACTATGTAAAGTTATGTTAATTTATGTTAATTGTTTAAAAATCAGTTAATTAGGAGGTGCATTTATTGCCTTTACGGACTGATTTGGACCCGGGGCAATTCAAAAAGTTGAACACCTGGAGAATTGCGGTTCAATCTTCCGAACCCGGTAAGGAATATCTATAATTCAGGACTTTCCAGCTCTCTCGTTGGGGTGTTCCAAGTTCAAGGCTCAAGGTTTAAAGCTGTAATCTGCCGGCTGCAGGTCACAACTTCCTGCAGAGCTTGTGTCCTTTGTGGAGAGACAATCTCCTGACTGGGTCTAATCAACGACAGCAAAGAGTCCAATTAATTGACGATCGGCCCTCAAATTCACTGCACCGGAGGGTTCAACATGGAGTCCGGGCCTTCAAGTCCGAAGAATCCCGGGCCAAATGACCAGGGACCACAGCCCAGGGTGGAGCAAAGACGAGCAAGGGCGAAGCCATTGCGAAGTCAGCGGAACCCCATACATAAGCCGGAGGCAAACTGCCTCTGGAGTAACCCTGGAACAACAAGGCCGGGCCGCGACCGGATGGCTGTAGTTGCGAGCAAGCGGATTTACTGGATCCGGCGGCTCCAGCCACAATCCGTGGCTGGAACTGCCAGTTCCAGGGCATTAATCCAGTTCCACATTCCTGGAGCCGGCGGCTCCACCCACAAAAAAAGGGCAGAGCCGAAGCCCTGCCCTTTTCAAATCCAGACAGTCGAAACCGTCATGAATTTTTCACACCTCTTCTACCATTTGAACTTGAGACCGAACCTGACAGTTCTTGCCGGAGCATTTCCGTCAGTTCCGAGGATCTTCATGAAGTTGGAGGAAGTAACACTCAGGTTAGGATTACCGAAGTGCGGTGTATTTGTAGCGTTGAACATCTCAGCGCGGAACTCGGTTGACAGCCATTCAGTCACATTAAACTGACGGAATACTGACAAGTCGAGGTTGGCCCATGTGGGACCGCGAACGATGTTACGTCCGGAGGTTCCATAACAGTCATAGTCTGTACAGTCTACGCCAGGAATCTGGGTGGGCTGCGCAAACGCGCTGGGATCATAGTAGGTACCTTCGATACCGATGTTTCCAAGGTTGGTGAGCTCAGCTACCTGGTCGGCAGTCTGGCTGTTTCCACTGGAGTTCAGGTTACCGCCATCAGCGCCTACTGTACCGTTGGACTGGGTATTGATGGAGAAAATTCCATTAATCTGCCAGTTGCGCAGGATTACAGCAGCAGCATTGTCACTGTCTTTGCCGAAGGGCAGCTGATACAGGGTGGCCCACTGGAACACGTGAGGCCTGTTGTAACCGGCATTGGCGCGGTTACGGCTTATCAGGCCGGGGTCATTCCAGCTCAGACCGGCCCATCCGTCATCATCAGTTCTGTTGATAGCCTTGGAATAGGTGTAAGCACCTTTAATAAACAGGCCGTTGACAAAACGACGATTGATGGCAATCTGCAGTGAGTGATAGTTGGCACCAAGCCATCCATCCCAGAAATCAGTTCCGGCAGTACGGTAATCATAAGCAGCCGTGTTGTACGGTTTGCCGGCGTTACCGGTTCCGGGTTTTGACCAGTTCTGTTCATTGTCAGCCAGTGAACGAACTGTCTGGGTTCCAACGTAACCGAAGGAAATTACGAAGTCAGCCGGGAACTTGCGTTCATAAATAACATTCCAGCTCTGGATGTAACCACGGTGGATTTCATCATAAGGCATGGAGCGCTGTGCAGCGTTTCCGGGAATAATTACAGAACCTTCAGCCAGGGCCGGGCCTTCGAAGAAGGGGATACCGGTTCCGCTCAGGGTTCCATAAGGTACATATGAAGTATTGGAATATTCAGATCCAGCATAAGTCAGCGGATAGAATCCACGAAGCGGACGGGCAAAAGGCAACGGGTTGTTGGTCATACCATAACCGGCGCGCAGAACGTCTTTTTCAGAGATCCTGTAAGCAAAACCTACACGGGGAGCAAACATCATCTTGCTTGCTTTTACATTGTTTGTCAGATCGAGTTTCATCGGTCCGCCGGCGTTAACTGTGGGCCAATCGATAACTTCCATCGGACGGTCTTCCCTGGCTACCAGCGGGAAGTACTCATAACGCAGACCAAGTGTCAGGGTCAACTTGTCGTTTACCTGCCAACGGTCACGTGCGTAGAAAGCATGCTGCCATTCACGAACAGTCATAACTTCCCACTGCAAGCTCTTGTCCCAACCGTTATAGGCACCCATCATGAAGGTTGCCATGGAGTTCTGCTGGTTGGTGGTTGAGGTCGGAGTCCTGGTGAGGTTACGGCCCATGGAGAAAACGCCACGGGGGCCGCCGCCGATTTCAGGCTGCCAATGGTCCATCATGTGATGTACCAGGTCATAACCAAAGCGGATTTCATGGTTCTCAAGAGACCAGCTGAAGTTATGGGTAAAGGTCAGGCTGTCCTCGTTACGGTCAAGAGGCATCCACCCATCCTGGGTTCCATAGTCACTGTAAGTGTCCAGGTTCATCCTGGGAACACCAGCACAGTAGTTTTCACCGTTGAAGATACATGCCTGGTCCTGCCCGTTGTTATTAACACCGGGGATTCCCAGGGTATCCAGACCATAGTTGCCAAGAGCCAGATCATCACCGGCTACAACCTGGTCCATGTCGGTGAAACCAAAGTTACCGTCCATCAGGAAGGTCGGGCTCAGGGTCCAGTTGTGTCCCACACCCCAAACTTTTACGTCGGTGTCGCCGGTTCCGGCTCCGCCGCCGCCGATGGCATTACCGCCAACAGGCCATCCGAACATCGGATTATTGGTTACTTCAGCATCCATCCAGGACCATTTGCCCCAGATACGATGCTCTTCACTGCGGTACCAGTCACCCTTCACGTCATAGTTATAACGATTGAATAAACGGGTGTCCTGAACTTCAAAGTTGTCTGTTGCCTGGTCAAGGCGAACATTGGGATCAGGCAGAGCGCTGAGAAGTTTCATTGCGGCAGGATCAAGAAGATCTGTCGGAATTACATTGTTGGCAAACAATTCTTTTCCGTTACCGTCCGCGTCACCTGTGAAAGGATTGTAGATGGCAAGGTCAGTTGCAATTGAATTTGAAAAGTCACCGGTTTTTTCAGCAGCAGTCGGAACGGTTCCGCCCTGTACCTGGGCAGTACGCTCGATAGTTGCTTCGTATCCACCGAAGAAGAACAGTTTGTCCTTGATGATGGGTCCGCCAAGAGTGGCGCCGGCAATGTTACGTTTACCTGAAGCTACGTCACTTACCTGGAAGTAGTCACGGGCTGCCAGGGCTGAATTTTCATGATGCCAGAAAGCTGAACCATGAATTTCATTAGTACCTGACTTGGTGATAACTGTGGTAGCGGCTCCGCCGGCGAATCCCTGTTCAGCGTCAAAGTTGTTCGTTGATACGTTTACAACTTCAATTGTTTCTGACGGGGGTACGTAAGCGGTGTGATGCGGCAGCCAGATGTTAACACTGATGGCACCGTCAATACGGGTGTTGTTGTTGTTGCGGTTCGTTCCATTGATGTTGGTTGTCAGAGCGCGGGCCGGTGTGTCGGTAATAGCGTTCTGGAAACGAGCCGGTGTGGCACCGGGAACCAGGTTGATCAGGCTCTGGTAGTTCCTGTACGCGGACAGGGGCAGATCCGTGATTTCTCTGGTTTCCAACTGGGCGCTAACGTCGGTACTGTCAGTTTTCAGTACAGTGGCGGCACTTGATACAGTTACTGTTTCAGTAATCTGTCCAACCTGCAGTACAACATCCTGGCGGACGACTGTACCAGCATTAATGGTTACGCCTTCTGTCACTGATTCCCTGAAACCAGTCAGAACAGCGCGCAGTGTGTAGCGGCCGTTCGGAAGGTTAGCAAGGGTGAAGTTTCCAACGTCATTGGAAATAGCGGTCGAACTCAAATTGGTTGTTGCGTTGGTGGCTGTGACTTCTACACCAGGAATCGCGCCGCCTGAGGTGTCCTTAACAGATCCGGTCAGGGTTCCGTAAAGGGCCTGGGCGTTCAATTCCTGGGCAATCATGCCGAAAGCCAGTACCAAACACAAACCAAGAAGAGCTACGGACCAACGTGTTTTACGATTAACCATAGAATCCCTCCTTAAAAGGTTTACATTAAAAAAAACAAAACATAAAAAATCAAAAATCATGAAATTTACGATAAGCATTCGAAAATTTACAAAATGATCTGCTTTTTGAGGTTGCAATACTAAATCCACTCTAATAAATACAGGAGGTTAGTAATGCAAAGTTATATTAATTAATGTTAACCACTTTAAAATCAGCATATTAAGGAGCCATATCCCAGTCCTGTTCTAGCTGTCCGTGATTATATGTAATTCAAAAAGTTGAACGATTCAAAAAGCTCAATTCAATCTTTAGAACTGAATGATGATAATGTAAAGAAATCCTTTATTTTAAGTAAAATAAGACCCTGAAAAAGCTTAATGAAGAGTAAATAAAGTTAAAAAAGCAAAGGGGTTTTGCCCGTGAGTCTCAACCTTGCCGATAATCCAAAATTCAGGATTAGCCGGAACATAAGCTTTCAGCTTAGGTTTTGTTCACCGGAGCCTCCTGCTCCGGGTTCAGAACAGCTCCACAAAGGGGGTTCAAGACATGGTTTACAGTCTGGGGCAGTATGGCGTGTTTAAGCGGAGGAGCGAATCATGCCATGTCCTGAGTCCCATGTGTTACCTATGTCTGCGCCCTTGCCACTACTTTGGCGCATGGTAAGCCGTAGGCAACTTGCCTGCGGAGAAATCCCGGGTAAGATCACCCGACCGAGAGCAGAGCGTTGCAGGTGGGAGCCAGCAGATCAACGCAGAGACACCGGCGGCTCCAGCCACAATCCGTGGCTGGAACTGCCAGTTCCAGGGCAGTAACGAGTCGCAGGCAGCGAGTCGCGCGTAATTTGGGGACAGGAAAGCAGGGATGCTCCCTGCTGCAATCTGCACCCAAAACTCGAAAAACGACTCTATCCTTTGGGACATTAAACGTTTGAAGTTCCCCAAGGGCAGGATGCCCATGGTACGCCGGCGGCTCCTGCCATACGCAAAAAAAGGCAGGACCTCTAATGAAGCCCTGCCTTTTTGATTCCAGGCAGCCGAAGCGACCCGAAATTATCTACACCGATTCTACCAGGAGAACTTGAGACCAAACCTGACGGTTCTTGCCGGAGAATTGCCGTCGGTGCTGGTTATCTGCATAAAAGTAGATGAAGTAACCGAGGTATCAGGATTGCTGAAGTGAGGTGTATTTGTAGCATTGAACATCTCAGCGCGGAACTCGCTTGTCAGCCACTCCGTTACGTTGAACTGGCGGAACATTGACAAATCGAGGTTGACCGCTGTTGGACCACGGAGGGTATTACGGCCTGAAGTACCGTAACAGTCATAGTTTGTGCAGTCCACTCCAGGAATCTGGGTCGGCTGTTCCCAGGCGCTGGGATCATAGTATGTGCCTTCGTAACCGATGTTCCCAAGGTTTACGATGTCACCTACCTGGTCGGCAGTCTGGCTGTTTCCGCTGGAGTTCAGGTTAGCGGATGAAGCCCAAACTGTGGTGTTGGAATTGGAGTTGGCAGAGAAGATCCCGTTGATCTGCCAGTTGCGCAGGATCTTGGCCCCGACAGAGTCGCTGTCCTTGCCAAAGGGCAATTCGTACAGGGTGGCCCACTGGAATACGTGAGGCCGGTTGTAACCGGCATTGGCGCGGTTGCGATCCAGCAGTTCCGGGTCGTTCCAGGTCAGGCCGGCCCAACCGTCATCGTCAGTTCTATTGATAGCCTTGGAATAGGTATAAGCACCTTTAATAAACAGGCCGTTGACAAAACGACGATTCACGGCAATCTGCAGTGAGTGATAGTTGGCACCAAGGTAACCATCCCAGAAATCGGTTCCGGCTGTACGGTAATCGTAGGCAGCCGTGTTGTAGGTCATACCGGCAGTTCCCGTGCCGGGAGCCGAGATATTCTGCTCCAGGTCGCCAAGGGCGCGGACAGTCTGGGTTCCAACGTAACCGAAGGATACTACGAAGTCAGCCGGGAACTTGCGTTCATAAATAACATTCCAGCTCTGTATGTAACCACGATGGATCTCTTCCTGGGGCATTGAACGCTGTGAAGCGTTTCCGGGAATAATTACTGAACCCTCAGTCAGGGACGGGCCTTCAAAGAAGGGGATTCCGGTTCCGGTCAGGGTTCCGTAAGGTACGTATGATGTATTGGAATATTCTGATCCGGCATAGGTCAGCGGATAGAATCCACGAAGCGGACGGGAGAAAGGCAGCGGATTATTGGTCATACCATAACCGGCGCGCAGTACGTCTTTTTCAGAGATCCTGTAAGCAAAACCCATGCGGGGAGCGAACATCATCTTGCTGGGTTCGATGTCATTATTCAGGTTAAGGACCATCGGCCCGCCGGAGTTGACTGTAGCCCAGTCAATAACTTCCATCTCACGGTCTTCCCTTGTAACCAGCGGGAAGTACTCATAACGCAGACCAAGTGTCAGGGTCAACTTGTCGTTTACCTGCCAACGGTCGCGAATATAGAGGGCATGCTGCCATTCACGGGTAGTCATGGTTTCCCACTGCAGGCTCTTGTCCCAACCGTTATAGGTTCCCATCATGAAGGCAGCCATTGAGTTCTGCATATTGTAGGTTGAAGTCGGAGTCATGGTCAGTTCACTGGGCATACTGAAAACGCCGCGGGGACCGCCGCCGATTTCAGGCTGCCAGTGGTCCATCATGTGATGTACCAGGTCATAACCAAAGCGAAGTTCATGGTTCTCCATGGACCAGCTGAAGTTATGGGTGAAGGTCAGGCTGTCCTCGTTACGGTCAAGAGGCATCCATCCATCCTGGGTTCCATAATCAGAGTATCCGCTCAGGTTCATCCTGGGAACACCAGCACAGTAATTTTCACCATTGAAAATACATGCCTGGTCCTGTCCGTAGTTGTTAACGCCGGGGATTCCCAGGGTATCCAGACCATAGTTGCCAAGAGCCAGGTCATCACCGGCTACAACCTGGTCCATATCGGTGAAACCAAAGTTACCGTCCATCAGGAAGGTCGGGCTCAGGGTCCAGTTGTGTCCCACGCCCCAGACTTTCACGTCAGTGTCGCCGGTTCCGGCTCCGCCGCCGCCGATGGCAGAACCGCCAACCGGCCATCCGAACATCGGCTCATTGGTTACTTCAGCGTCCATCCAGGACCATTTACCCCAGATACGATGCTCTTCACTGCGGTACCAGTCACCCTTCACGTCGTAATTGTAACGGTTAAAGATACGGGTATCCTGAACCTGGTAGTTACTGGTTGACTGGTCCAGGTTAACGTTGGGATCAGGCAATGCGGCCAGCAGTTTCATTGCGGCCGGATCCAGCATATCTGTCGGAATGATGTTGTCAGAGAACAGGTCTTTTCCGTATCCGCTGGCATCTCCTGTGAAAGGATTGTAGATGGCGAGATCAGTTGCAATTGAATTTGAAAAATCACCGGTTTTTTCAGCAGCAGTCGGAACGGTTCCGGTAGCCAACTGAGCAGTACGTTCAATGGTTGCCTCGTATCCACCGAAGAAGAACAGCTTGTCCTTGATGATGGGTCCGCCAAGAGTGGCTCCGGCAATGTTTCTCTTACCTGAAGCCAGATCTTCTACGGCAAAGTAGTCCTTGGCTCCCAGGGCTGTATTTTCATGATGCCAGAAAGCTGAACCATGAATGTCATTTGTACCTGACTTGGTGATAACCGTGGTCGCGGCTCCGCCGGCGAAGCCCTGTTCAGCGTCAAAGTTGTTCGTTGATACGTTTACAACTTCAATTGTTTCTGACGGGGGTACGTAAGCGGTGTGATGCGGCAGCCAGATGTTAACACTGATGGCACCGTCAATACGGGTATTGTTGTTGTTACGGTTCGTTCCATTGATGTTGGTTGTCAGAGCGCGGGCCGGTGTGTCGGTAACAGCGTTCTGGAAACGAGCCGGGGTGGCACCAGGTACCAGGTTTATCAGGCTCTGGTAGTTCCTGTACGCGGACAGGGGCAGATCCGTGATTTCTCTGGTTTCCAACTGGGCACTAACGTCGGTACTGTCAGTTTTCAGTACAGTGGCGGCACTTGATACAGTTACTGTTTCAGTAATCTGCCCAACCTGCAGTACAACGTCCTGGCGGACAACTGTACCGGCGTTAATAGTTACGCCTTCTGTTACTGATTCCCTGAAACCGGTAAGAACAGCACGCAGTGTATAGCGGCCGTTCGGAAGGTTGGAAAGAGTAAAGTTTCCAACGTCGTTCGAAATGGCGGTCGAACTCAAATTCGTCTCAAAGTTGGTGGCCGTGACTTCCACGCCGGGAATCGCGCCGCCTGAGGTGTCCTTAACAGAACCGGTTAGGGTGCCGTAAAGGGCCTGGGCGTTCACGTCCTGGGCAATCATTCCGAAAGCCAGTACCAAACATAGACCAATAAGAGCTACGGACCAGCGCGTTTTACGATTAGCCATAGAATCCCTCCTTAAAAGGTTGTTAGTAAATAATCAAAAAATCAGGATCACTAAATCCGAACTAATTGAATAAAAATTAAGTGCCGCAAACTCAAAAAATCAAAACTCCGCGGCCTGTTCTAGAAGGAATATTGCAATCCCAAACCCAGACAACATGAAATCCTCCTTTACATGCGTAAAGTTGGGAAAAAGAATGTTAAAAACATACATTGCAACAACTTAAAACACATGCCACTGCGCCAGGATCAGTCCAATACGCAAGTAAAATTCAAATATTTGAAGGTTTTAAATCTGGAGGATTCCAGGTAATGAACAGCTATCATGTCTTCCAGAGGAAGGATTTCAAACGGAGGGAAACCATTTAAAAAAGGGCTTACAATCCGACACATAAACCCGATTGGAAAGACTGGAGGCATCATGGAAAGCAATCACGAAATGACAATATAAGCCCTGACGAGTCTGCCCGTCGGCACAAAAATTCTCGGGGGCAAAGGCTGTCCCGCCCATGATTTGATCCGACACGGCATTTAACTGTCTAAAAAAACTGGCTGTTTCCATGAATTGCCATCCGCGAACACCGGTGTGAACCTCCAACGGACGAGAATCAAGCCAGCCCTATATTCACCTCTGATTTAGCAATTTCCAGATCAGTATCCTTCTTCATCAGACATGAAACCGGCATTTTCCCGAAACCTTCAGAGGGCATCCGGGACAGAGCGGTGTTTTCCTGCAGTATTTACGGGCGTGCTGGACAATCAAGGCATGATACTTTTTGAAGAGGGTGGGGTCTTGAGGCAGGCTGCCTTCAAAAAGCCTTTTAACTGAATAATAATCGGGAGAGGCCCCGGACATTCCCAGTCGTTCGACCAGCCGCCGGGTATAGTTATCAGCAATGAATTCAGGCCGATTCAAGGCATAAAGCAGAATAGAATCGGCGGTTTCAGGCCCGATTCGGGGGATGTCCAAAAGCTCATTCCTGGTTATGTCGATTGGCGGGATTCCGCCGGTTGATTCCCAAAGACGGCAAATATGCTGAAGGACCGAAGCTTTCTGCCGGAAAAACCCGCTGCTCCTCACGGCATCCTCAATTGCTGTTATTTCCGCCCGGACAATTTTACCGGCGCTGGTCAGGCCCTTCTTCACCATGGCAGCCAACGCCATTTCAACATTTTCCCACCTTGTATTCTGGGTCAAAACCGCTCCAAGGATCACTTCAAAACGAGAGGGTGTAAACCTCCCGGTGACCGGCCAGTCCCCCTCAGGCCATCCGCTGCTGAATTCATGGTGATCAGCAAGCAGGTTATAGATTCCCATGACCGGATCATCAGAGAAATCGCTCAGATCTCTATCAGTATTTTCGTTGATAATTCATTACTCCTGGATAACGGGAGACTTCAAACAACCATACCGAAAACCCTGGAATCATCTGCCCGGCCGCAGTGATAATCATCAGCCTTCGGAATTTTCTCCTTCAGCCAGTTCCTTGACATCCCGCAGTTTTCTATTAATCGCCCTCGTGCGGATTTCGGCCTTGTCTATTGTTTTTGTGGCCTGCTCCAGCTTGGACCGGACAGCTTCCAGTGCGTCTCCAAACTTCCCGAATTCAAGTTTAACTGTGCCCAGAACTTTCCAGACTTCTCCCGATCTTTGTTGTATGGCGAGTGTCTGGAATCCCATTTGCAGCGAATTGAGAAGAGCTGCCAGGGTAGATGGTCCCGCGACGACAATCCTGAATTTGCTCTGGATTTCATCGGCAAGAGCGGTTCGGCGCAGCACTTCGGCATAAAGGCCTTCCGAAGGCAGGAACATAATACCGAAATCCGTGGTCCCGGGAGGCTGTATATATTTCTCTGATATTGACCTGGCATTATTCCTGACCTGTCTTTCCAGGGAGTCGCCTGCCTTGGTTACAGCATCCCTGTCACCAATGTCTGAGGCATCCACAAGCCGTTCATAATCTTCCTTGGGGAACTTGGCGTCAATCGGAAGCCACACCACCTCATCTTTCTCCGCGTCTCTTTTTGAACCCGGCATTTTGACGGCATAGTCAACCCTCTCGCCCGACCCGGATTTAACCTCCACGTTCTTCTCAAACTGCCCAGGGGTTAAAATCTGCTCCAGGATATTTCCTGCCGCGATTTCTCCCCAGGTGCCCCGGGTTTTCACGTTGGTAAGAACCTTCTTAAGATCCCCGACACCTGAAGCCAGCTGTTTCATTTCACCCAGGCCTTTCGCGACCATATCAAGCTGCTGGCTAACCAGCTTGAACGATTCACCCAGCCTGGTTTCCAGGGTGCCCTGGAGTTTTTCTTCAACGGTTTTCCGCATTGATTCAAGCTTGTTTTCATTGTCTGTTCTTATTTCCCCCAGCTTATTTTCAACCGATTCCTGCATGGCAAAATAACGCTTATCCGTGGTTTCCTCCAAACGCTTAAGCCGGTTTGAAAATGACTCCAGCTGCTCTCTCTGGGAGTCGGTAATCCTGGCGACACTGTTAACAAGAGAATCCGTCGAATTTTTCTGGGAATTCAGCAGCTCTATCCTCAACATGCTATTGAGCTTATTAACATCATCCCTGTTTTTCGAAAAATTATGATCCAGGGCCTGCAGGGTTGCATCCAATGATTTTTCCAGTTTTTCAAACCTGGGATGCTGGGCTTTAAGCTCCCTGTTAACTGTCCAGGCAATGGCAGCAATCAAACTGGAAATCATTATTAAAAAGAAGATTAAAAAAAGGGTTGTCAGGTCCATTTGCATCGACCTATTGTATATCAGCATCAGGACCTTTTAAGCCAGGACGGGCGACGGGGAATAAGAGGGCGGACTGTGTTATGCCGGGCTCAATTCCGATGCTTCCTTGGGTCTCCTTACCAAGTGCTGTCAACTGGCGCCGCGGCCGGAAAAAACAGCGGGAACAGTGCGGCATATGATGGCAAGGTCCAACCATACCGACCAGTTGTCTATATATTCCAGGTCCATTTTCATCCACTGCTCAAAGTCGATCTCATTCCGCCCGGAAACCTGCCATAAACAGGTCATTCCCGGTTTCACACTCAGGCGCCTACGATAGTTAACCAGGTAGTTTCTAACCTCTTCAGGCAGAGCGGCACGCGGGCCGACTACGCTCATTTCACCCTTGATAACATTCCAGAACTGGGGAATCTCATCAATACTGGTTTTCCTTAAGAAATTCCCGAATGGAGTAATCCTCGGATCATTCTTCATTTTGAAAACCGGGCCGGCCATCTCGTTTAAATGGATGATTTCCCACAGCTTGTCCTCGGCACCGTCAATCATGGTCCTGAATTTTATTAATGTGAACTTCCGGCCATAAAGGCCCAGCCTCTGCTGGGAATAGAACACCGGCCCTGATGAAGTCAGTTTTATGAGTATCGCTATTACCAAAATCAGGGGAGAAAGCAGAACAAGGGCTGAAGAAGCAATTAACAGATCCAAAACTCGTTTGGCAATTAGTGAAAAACCCGGTTCGGGGGTAGAGGAATAGGTTAAAAGAGGCAGGTCATCCAGGTATTCAATTGATACTTCTGATGAACTAACCGGCGGCAGCAGGTCGGTAGCCAGCCTTATCTTGATGCCCAGTTCGACGCACAGTCTCACAAGCTCCCGGCTGTCCTCATAAAAACCGGCACTGTCACCTGCAAAAATAACCTCATCCACAGGCGTTTCCCCTTGCAGAAAATCCACTATATCGGCACGTATTATCATGGAGGGATCAACCTTTGCGGCACCCTCCTCCATTTCAATAAACCCGATTATCCTGTAACCCCATTTTCTGGCCCCCTTCAGGCTGGCTTCCACCCTGGCAGCCTTTTCACCGGTACCCGCAACCAGGATCCTGACCTGGCTGTGCGAAGAAAGATTCCTGCTAATGAACATCATGTGAAAAAGCAAACGGTTCAAAGGCAGGATGAGCAGCAGCAGAAAAAGGAACGCGGCAAAAACCGGGCGGCTGATTTCCAGGTCCAGCACAAAAACCGTAAAGCCCAGGAAACTGCTGACCAGAATAAAAAAATTAAGGATCCTGATAATCTGCCTTCCAACAGAGACGCCGAAAAGATCCGAGTATTTCTGGGTACCGATCAATGCCACAGTCCAGGCAGGAAGAAACACTATCAGGTAGGTTAAATACTGGGAAAAAGGCAGCAGTACAGGATGAAAACTTTCCTGCAGCCCGGAAGGAATTAGATTCACAAGGTAATAACGGACAAAATATGCCACAGCCAGGGCAGGTATGGTCGCAAAGACATCCGCCATGAATAATAACCTGGAATAAACCAGGTGGTGCCTGTCAAACATAATCCGGTTATCCCCTGATTACAATACTTAAACCAGCCAAGCGTTTCCTGAAGAGATACTGATCTCCGATCACACAAATCATTTCAGGTATTTTATTTTACTTTTGCCCTCAGACCTCTATAACAGAAAAACTACTTTGAAAAAGTGACTTCCATCTCCAGATTTTCATTCATGCCGGTATGAAAATTCACAACCTTCACAGGTATTGTCAGTGAATCGCCCTCCAGTTCAAAACGAACAACCTGGATCCCATCGGGAAGCAGTGTCAATTTTCCGAAATCCATATTCTCATCCCGGGATTCCAGGACAAAGGTTAAATCACTTGTATTATGGATTTCAAATGAAGCCCGGCCTTCCTCATCCACAAAATGAGAAGGCTTTACGGTCACGGAGCTGTCGAAAAGCGCCTTGAGATACTCTGCTTTACCGGCTATCCCATCACCCCACCAGGCAGCGGTACGCCCGGCAAATAATGCTTCTTTAATTGAGGCCTCTGACATTTCATCAGCGAACACCAGGGTTAAGGGACGATGAGCAAAACGCACATCGTAGAAATGCTCGTTAACATCATGGACATCAGTATTACCTATGACCGCGAGGTCGTTGTCCAGTACCCACTTCAGGACCAGCGGATACCATTCCTTTTCATTGTAGACCTCCATACCGTGTATCTTCTTTTCCTTTATCCATCTCTGGTGGACTGGAAACATAACGGTGTCATCCGGCTGCTGGGCTTCCCAGCCTGGATGGTTCCAGAAAACAAAAGCTCCCTGCTGCAGGGCGGCATTGACCGCGTCCTCAGGATCCTCAACATCAAGCTGATTCACATCTGACAGGAAAAGAGCGTTGAGGTGACCGGGAGGCATTGAACGGGTGATCTCCCCTGCCCTGATCAGGATCATATTCAGTCTTTCAGCTTCCGGCCTGGCTATCTCATAGGAACTGTTATGGTCTCCGCCGACAAACTGTTTGGAGGGTTGATTCTCAATATGGTCGGTAATGGCAATGGCATCCAGACCCTCTTCCCAGGCCTCCCCTCACCCTGACCGTCGGCCAGACAATTCCATCAGAAAATATGGTATGCATATGGAAATCACACTTTAAGGTGTGGTATCCAGCAATATCAGGAATCCTGATAATCTCACGGTTATGGGGCCGTTTCAAATCGGAAGACAGATCTATGACCGATTTTTCAGCAAGGATAAAACTGTTCATCAATATAACTGCGATTATGAAAAGCTGAATTCTTTTAATCATAGCTACATATTGTATATCGGATGATGAGAGCCTTGAAAGGATTTCTGCAGTCATTTTCAGGTTACGTGTTATAACTCTGTGTGGATGAAAAGTCGTCTGTGCCCCCGTCTTGGTAAAGAGCCGGAATTTGGAATTCCCCCTCAGGGGGAATGGTACGCCCGACAGGATTCGAACCTGTGACCTCTTGCCTCCGGAGGGCAAGCGCTCTATCCAGCTGAGCTACGGGCGCGTACGTCACATGATCTGACGGGGAAAGAATTGCAAGTCTAACACGAATCCGGATTTCACAGTAATTATAATCGATAAGTCCAGTTTCCTCCAAATCATTGCAGATTAAACCATAATCAGCGAGCTGATACTGGTATTGAGTGAAGCATATTAATGCCTTCCGAAATATTGATAAATATTTTACCTGCAAACAGTTGAAACTGATATATAATGAAATTAACAGCCCGGGAAAAGAGATTTGAAAATTGGGCCCCAACGCTCTATCCTCCCTCAATTTCTTTATCGGGCTGCCTTCTTATTTGCCGTTAAAATTCCTTGTATCTTAAAGCTGCGCCATCACTGTCTCTCTGAATTCAGCTTATCGATTTTCTCCCGGAAACAGGACAGTGTGCCCAGGCGTTGTTCCGCAACATGAAACCGACTATGGAAGCGCCCGCGGCAACCAGCAGATCAATCCCTTCCGCCATCTGGGACAGGTGTTTCCCTGTAGGTAATTTTTTCCGTTCTCGATTTCAGGCTGACCGGCATTAGGCTGGGCCATTATCGGGAGATCACAGGCATCGGCATAAACGCCTTTACAATCAGGGGCGGCCTTCCGGATATCAATCCCTGTTCCGCAGTTGGTGCCAATAATATCAGCCCCTTTTTCAACTATCAGCTTGGCGGCATCTTCAGGGGAAACGCCCATCATAGTCCCGGAAATCGGTTTCCGTTCTTCACCGAATCATAAGACATTGACGCGATTACGCATGGAGCACCGGCTGTTTTGGACTGCGTCAAGCGCGGCTCCCATTTCTTCCAGTGAAGTCTGAGTTTCGATGATCAGGGCATCCGCCCCCCGCAGAAAGCAAAGCTTCCGCCTGCTCCAGGAATGAGTCGTAAAACCTCTTTCCTGGTGACAGCCCCGAAAGGCCTCCATCATGCCCCCGAAAGGACCTATATCGCCCAGAACAAATCCGGCCAGATCCGCCGAAAAGCCTGCCCGGCAATCTCAACCGCGGCCCTGTTGATTTCCGCCACTTGACCCTCCAGGCCGGCGGGCTTCCATCGCCAGTCGGCTGGCAGTGAAGGTATTGGTTATGAGTAAATCCGCACCGGCTTCGGCATAGGCACTTTGGGACCTTGAGAAACCTTCTCCGGCTCGGCCAGGTTCCACAAAGCCCCGGATTCTCCAGGCTTCAAGCCCAAAGCCTGTAGTTGGGTTTCCCATGGCCCCGTCCGCCAGCAACACCTTTTCTCTCAATAATTCAGTAAGTTTTCATGCTAAAAAGGATACCCGAAGGGAGATGGAGTTAGAAGGGAAAATTTTACCTTGTCGGGATTCGAGGGCCAGTGTCAGGATATCTTTCCCAGGAGGCATCCATCAGTATAGAGGTCAAAAAAAATCCGGCTCAGTTTCAAGTTCCAGGTGGGACTATTGAATCAACTGTCTTTTTCGATATCCAGCCTGGCACCAGAAGAGAGTAGAGCAATTTTCAGCTCCTTCAATGGAAGAATTCCCCAGGCAGCTAAAACACCTCTATCGGCAGATCCGGAAGAATCCCGGTTTCCATGGCTGAATCCAGGTCCAGGTATTTACCAAACGCGCCGGCAAGATAAAAAAACCTCAATCCCCCGAAAGTCCAGGCCGCAGTTTTCGCAAGGCGATTCTCAGGCCGGCTGTAATAGCCCCCTTGGCCTGCAGCAGCAGACTCAGGTCATTCTCATCTATATACAGCCCCTCCGCTCCGCTGATCTTCATCCTCCGGGGCTTTCCTGCCGGAGATTCAAAAGAAAATGCCCGCGCAGCAATCTCCCGGAAGCCGGGGGAGGCTCCTCAATCCTGTTTTTCAGCCTTATCAGGAACCGGAAGATTTGCAGTTGAACCGGGTTCACCGGCAGCAAGTCGCCCCCTGCTGTTAATCAAAACCTGAAGCGAACAATCTCCCCCAGCAGGCTTATAAGTCCGGAAACCGCAGAATCCGGCGGGAGGACGATCTTCGATTACTCTGAGCAGGATAGTGTTGTCCTTATAAATCTTCACCGATTCAATTGCTCCGGGTACTCCGGGCATTCCGCACTTAATCTGGCCGCCCTCAAAGGGCCGGGCCGGCCGGGCATGAGGCCGTCACTATCCGGGTTCCGCTTTTAACAACAATCTCGGAGTTGGTTCCCAGATCCAGGAAAAACTGAATTCCTTTCATCCCGGGCCAGGCCCGGAGGCCAGAATACCGGCGGAGATATCCCCTCCCACATGACATCCGGGGAGAGGCAATCCGAATATTCGACCCTTTGGATTCATTTTAATTCCGATTGATGAGGGAGCGATTGATGCCGATGTAGAAGCTCTCTTCCCCGCCCTTTTTTTCCGATTCAAGCCTTGAATAAAAAGGTTTTACTGCCAAGTCCACTGACATCAAAAGCCCATAAACATATCGCGCATCGTGGGATTTGCGGCAACCACAAGTTTCATATATCAGCTCTGATGGAATTCCAGAGCCGGTAATAATCCGGTTAAGCTCCCTTACCAGAAACCATCTGCAGGCGGTTTTCCATCCGCCCTGGCGGCATAGGATATCCGGGACATTACATCTCCCCCGGCAAAAAATCTGCGGATTGGCGAATGAGTCACTGAACACGGTTTCCCCCGTAGCCAGATCAAGCAGCCTCAGAACCACAGTGGAGGTTTCCTATATCCAGTGCGGCGCCAAAAAATCCCGCCCCGGAAATGATCAATCACCACAGAATCCTGAAAAAAACCTGTCCCCCCGGACAGGTGAACAGGAGGATTTATATTCGAATAAAAACGCCAGGGGCTTTGTTTCCCGAATTTCTTCGATTCTATTGATTATCGGAAAAACGGAGAGTAGCCGCGGATAAATCCGGAGTCAGCAATAATCTCAGCCTGGCAGGCCATTCTCTGCCCCGCATCAAGATTCCGCTCAGCTTCAGCTTTTGGAGAAATCAACGATTCACCCTCTTCAATTGTAACCAGGCATCCTCCGCAGAGGCCCTTTCCACCGCAGGAGAAATTCAGCAATATACCAGCCGTTTGCAGGCATTCCGCCAAGGTCATGCCCCGGGCACAGCTAATATTTTTCCCATTTATTTCGAGAGTGACAGACACTAGAAAAGTCTACCAGAATCAACAAGGCTGTCAAAGCTTCAAAAAACCAGCCACGAAAGGTGAATGACTGAAATAAATTGCCTTCCGGCATCCGGATTAGTGCCAAGCGGTAAAAAGCAGGTGGAAAATGATAAAATCACTGCTTCAAAAGAAATAAAACGATAAATGAACTATAATGTTTTCATAAAGATCATATAATAGACTTCACATACAATTCGCGCTTCTTCAACGGAGTGCGTTTTTTGAATACAAGTAAATAATTTTATTGGTTTAATAGAAAGACTATTTGCGGTTGAGGGGTTAATGGCAAGGATAAAAGAGCGGTTCATATTTAGTTTAATCTCCTTATTAATATTCACGACATTTCCGGTTTTGATGGCCCAGGATCAGGAAGGAGGGCCCTTGAAGGTTAGCGGGGTTGTATCCTCTCCTGACGGGACTCCGATGACCGGCGCTGAGGTAACCCTGGTCGAAACCGGGGCTACAGTCTCCACCAATGATCAGGGCCAATACGTTTTTTATTGATCCTCCCAAAGGGACATTTACCCTCATAGTTATCCTCGAAGGATTTGAAGAGGAAGAGACACAGGTCGAATTTTTCGATGTATCCAGAACCGTAAATTTCACCCTGACCATGGCTGAAATCAAATACGAAGTGACGGTCAGGGCTGACATGCCACAGCTCATGGATGCGGCTTCCCATATCGGTGTAGTTTCCGTTGAGCCCAAACAGCTCACCGCTCTTCCCAGCCTCGGCGAAAAAGATATCTTCAGGTCCATACAGATGATGCCCGGGGTAAGCGCCTCGAATGAAGCTTCATCAGGACTTTATGTCAGGGGAGGAACACCTGACCAGAACCTGGTTCTTCTCGACGGCATGACAATTTACGAAGTAGATCACTTTTACGGGATATTCAGCGCGTTCAATGCAAACGCGATTTCCAACGTCACCATGCACAAAGGGATTTTCGAATCAGAATTCGGAGGGCGGCTGTCCAGTGTGGTTGATATGACGGGCCGCAGCGGCATCGGTGACACAACTGTTATCGGAGGCGGAGCCAGCTTCCTGAGTGCCAACGGATATGTGGATGTCCCCCTCGGTGCCAAAGGCTCCATCATGTTTGCCCGGTCGAAAATCCTACAATACATTCCTCAGTGACCGAATCCACGACGCCTATGATTCAGGAACAACCATGGGTTTCGGAGGGATGGGAGGAGGCCGGGGCTCCGACTTCGAATCCGAACCGGTTTGCTTCTTTCTGGGACGCCAATATCAGGGCCAACTACAGCCTCACCTCCAAAGACACCCTTATATTCGCCGGTTACTTCGGGCGGGACGACCTGGACAATTCCAGGATCAATGAGATGACCGAATGGGATATTGCCTTATCAGGGCGTTACCAGGACGAAGATGACCTGCCGGAATCCCTGACAATGGATATCGGGGATATTTCAAAATGGGGCAATGATGCCGGAAGCGTAACCTGGATAAGGAACTGGTCCAATAATTTCACAACCATTGCCACCGGATCAGCCTCCAGCTTTTACAGGGATTACGACCGCACCACTACCGTTACTGAGGTCGATGCCGACGGCGTGGAGTTGGACCCGGATGAAAGAGGCAGCCTTGAACACAACGAGATCAAGGATTACACCTTCAAATTGACAAATTATTACAGTCCCGTAGACTCTCACAGTTTGGTGTTTGGTGCCCAGGCAACCCGCAATGAAATCGACTACTTCTATGAAATGACCAGGGCGGAATCAATAATAGATAACTACTGGGCAGGCAATACCTATGCTGTTTTTGCCAAGGATATTTTCACTCCCGCAGATTGGCTGACCATTACTCCCGGAATCAGGGCTACCTATTACGATGTCACCGAAGAAACCTATCTGGACCCCAGGATCGCGCTGACTTTACAGCTAAACGATGAAGTCAGCCTGAAGGCCGGAGGAGGGGGACTACCACCAGTTTGCCAGCCGTCTTCTGAGGGAGAATCCGATGGAGGGTGACCAGTGGTTCTGGATGATGGCTGACGATGACCTGATTCCCGTCAGCAAATCAAGGAACATAATTGCCGGTCTCACCTGGCAGAATGCCGAGTATCTTTTTGATTTTGAATTTTATGATCGCCAGATATCTGGACTTTCAGAATTTGCTTCAACCAGGTTCAGGCCGGGCAGTGATGATGTAGTTGACCTGTACGAACAGTTTTACACCGGGGAAGGCACTTCCAGGGGATTCGAAGTTCTGCTGCAGAAAAAATTCGGCAGCCATACGGGATGGGCAACCTACACCAATGGCGATGTCGAATATGATTTCCCTAATTTTCTGGACCACACCTATCCGGCTTCACATGATTCCACTCACGAATTTAAGTTAGTGGATTCCTACAAGTGGAGAAACTTCACCTTTACCGGAACATGGGTATACGCCACAGGTAAACCTTTCACCGCTCCTACCGGGGATATCGACGAGTTCGAAGTTGAAACTCCGCAAGGGGATACCAGGACCTTGGAAATAGTGGAACTCGGGGATAAAAACGGCGAAAGGCTCCCGTCTTACCATCGCCTGGATCTGTCAGCCAAATGGGATTTCCTCAACAAGGAAGGCAACCAGGGGAATATGGGTGTTGCCGTATTCAACGCCTACGATAATGACAACGTATGGCGTTATGAATACACTGCCTATGACGACGAAATTTATACTACCGCGGTCAATTACCTGGGCTTTACTATCAGTGCTTTCATCAATTTTGACCTTGGGCTGCCCAAAGAAGAAAACCAGGTTGGACCGGTCTCCGGATCAAATGAATTCCAGAGTTATTCCGAAGCCAAGAAAGCCAAGAAGAAAGAACCTATCTGGGATTTCCATGGGACGATTGAGTCAATTGATCTCCACTCCATGACCCTTGATACCAAATGGGGCAAAAAGACCCTGGTAGTCAATGAAGCGACTATCAAAGGTGAACCCAGCTATGAGCCCGGAACCCCGGTCCATGTATATTACAAGAAAGGTGCCGAAGAGCAGCTTATTGTAACCATGGTCTTCCAGGTCATTGATTAATTTTCATACTGCCGGGGCCGGCCCAGGCCCCTGAGACAAATATACTGGTACGCCGGGAACCTGGCAGCAGTATTACTATCAGGAATTTCATTTTCCTGAGAGGCGCAGAGTTGCACTGTCGGTGGAATTAACCACTGAATCAGTTGCTCCGCTTGCGCCTTTGTTTTTTTGTTCTTAGAATAGAAGTCCTTGCCCGAAAAGGGGAAATGTTCGGAAAATTACTTGTTCAGAAGCGGCTGCCTGGATTTTGATCAGGAAGTTGAATTAAGCAGCGGAGAGAATAATGTCATCTCGTGGATCCTGGAGTTCAAAAATCGGATTTATACTGGCCGGGGCCGGATCAGCCGTCGGTCTTGGAGCAATTTGGCGATTCCCTTACATGACAGGTGAAAATGGCGGCGCGGTGTTTGTAGTAATCTACCTGGCCTGCTGTTTTCTGATAGGTTACCCGGTAATGCTGGCAGAGTTGTCACTGGGTCGTCATTCAGGAAAAAATCCCGTAGGGATGTTCCGCCAGCTTTCCCGCGGAAATCCAGTTTTATGGAAGGGCGTGGGGGGACTCTGTGTAGCCAGTGGACTGGTGATTTTTGCCTGGTACAGTGTAATAGCGGGATGGGTTGTAGGTTATCTCTTCAAGACCCTGCAGGGGACCTTCAACACCCGTTTGAGCGCGGCGGTATTCGATGATATTTTCGCCAATTTTGTAAGCCAGCCACTGGTGGTGATGGTACTCCATGCCCTGATAATCGCGGCAACTGCATTTGTGCTCACCGGAGGAGTTAAAGGCGGAATAGAAATGCTCTCCAAGTGGCTTATGCCCCTGCTTTTTATTCTCCTCATAATTCTGGCTGTCCGTTCTGTAACCCTTGAGGGATCCATGGAAGGAATTCGTTTTTATCTTTATCCCGACTTCTCCAAGATAACCGGAGTAGTAGTGCTCAAGGCAATGGGACAGGCTCTTTTCTCCCTGAGCCTCGGGATGGGGACCATGATCACCTATGGAAGCTACCTTTCCAAAAAAGAAAACATTCCCTCTTCGGCGATGTGGGTGACTGTTTTCGCGGTTGGAGTAAGCCTGTTGGCCGGATTTGTAATCCTTCCGGCAGTGGCGGCCATGGGGGGAAGCTTCACTGAAGGGCCCGACCTCATTTTCAAGGTCATCCCATCTATCTTTTCCCAGATGCCCGGCGGATATTTCTTCGGGGTGGGGTTTTTCGTTTTACTTATAATTGCGGCTCTAACTTCCACGGTATCAATAATGGAAGTGCCTGTCGCATATTTTGTCGATGAGAGAAAATGGCCCAGGAGGAAGGCAGTCCTGCTTGTCACCCTGATTGCCTGGGTTATCGGCACTCCCGCGGCCCTGTCCCAGGGAGCCTCAGGATTCCTGACCAGCCTGCCGGTTTTATCGGCCAGCTTCTTTGATATTATCAGCACCTTGTTCGGGGACATTTCTCTGTCCATAGGCGCTTTCTTCATAGCTGTCTTCATTGCCTGGAAATGGGATCTGAACCTTGCCGTAAATGAAATGAGGCACAATGGCAGGTTCCGCTTTGAAAATGCCTGGAAATTCTGTATAAAATTTGTATCCCCGGTAATCATCCTGATAATTTTTGTGTTCACAATCTGGACCAAAATTGCCGGCTGATCAAAATGATGTTCCTAACATGATTGACGATCTGGGAGGTCAATCCAGATCAGGTAGAAATGTGAACTGCCGATATTGGTTCTGCTCTGCCCCGAATTATGAAACAGATGATATCCTCTGAAAGATTCACATCCCACTGGGGGCTGATTGTTTCGATTATCGGAATCGCAATCGGGACCGGAAACATCTGGCGTTTTCCCAGGATAGCAGCGGCAAACGGGGGCGGCACCTTCCTCATACCCTGGATCCTTTTCCTTTTTATCTGGAGCATTCCCCTGATAATCGCTGAATTCGCCATTGGCCGACACTCCCGAAAAGGAACCATAGGCTCTTTTGTGAAAATGATGGGCGGCAGGTTTGCCTGGATGGGCGGATTCGTTGGATTTGTAACCACGGCTATCATGTTTTATTACTCGGTAGTAGCAGGTTGGTGCATGCGTTATTTCCTGGGTGCCGCGTTGGGGTCGCTGTTTGAAGCTGAGAGTCACCAGGCTTACTGGGATAGTTTCACCGGATCCGGATGGCAGCCTTTCCTGTTTCATGCCGTTGCCATCACCTGCGGGATACTTATAATCCGCAAAGGAGTGGCCCGGGGAATTGAACGGGCTAACCGCATCTTGATACCGACCCTCCTGCTCCTTATGATTGCATCGGCAGTTCGCGCCCTTACCCTGCCCGGAGCTGTTGCCGGCCTCAGGTTCATGTTCACTCCGCAGCTGGGGAAGCTGCTGGATCACCACATATGGATTCAAGCCTTGACCCAGAATGCCTGGGACACAGGTGCAGGGTGGGGCTTGATTCTCACTTACGCCGTATACATGAAGAAAAAGGAAGACATCCCGCTGAATGCGGCCTTCATAGGAATTGGAAACAACGCCGTGTCACTTCTGGCAGGTATCACCATTTTTTGCGCTGTATATGCTCTGGCGCCGGGAAATGCGGGGGAACTGATCACATCAGCAGGTCCGGCCAACACCGGACTAACCTTCATCTGGATCCCCCAGCTTTTCCTCTCAATGCCCGGAGGAAAAATATTCACGGCCTTCTTCTTTCTTTCCCTCTCCTTTGCCGCGCTCAGCTCCTTGATTTCAATGCTTGAAATGACATCGCTCAACCTGTGCAACCTGGGAATAAAAAGAAAAACAGCCCTCAGTTTTGTTTATGCCGCAGCGCTTCTTTGCGGGATCCCTTCCGCCCTGAATGTAAATTTTCTTGTTAACCAGGACTGGACATGGGGCCTGGGGCTAATGCTCAGCGGAGCCTGTATCTCAATAGCCGTAATAGCCTTTGGCCCCAAAAAGTTCCGGACGGAAAATATCAATCAGGCCGGCAACAGGATTATCCTCGGCGGCTATTATGATGTTATTATTACCTATGCCATTCCGCTGCAGGTATTCGTACTGGTCAGCTGGTGGTTCTATACCGTCATCATCTCTGATCCCGGAGGCTGGTGGAATCCTTTTTCTGCTGAATCAGTCGGAACATGCCTGGCCCAGTGGTCGTTTATAATATTAATACTGCTGATTATGAATCGCAGCCTGGCAGCCAGAATTTTGAAATACTGAACCGGGGATCAAGAACGATCAGACTGAACACGACCCCGCCCCGGGACAGCCGGGATTTCTCCCTCAGACGGGGGGCTATTCCGATTTTGCAGCTTTAATCTTATGGAAAAACAGACAATAACCCTTCTGCTCTTCCTGAAAAAAGGGAACCCGTTTTTTATAGCAAGCCAGAAAATTCTGCCCAAGCGGAGCGAGCACTCAATTCCCACTGATAAGATGTCTGGCCTGAAGGACAAAATCCTGAAATTTTACAATGATTTCAAGGAGCATTTTGATCCCCAGGAAAACGTCTGCTCCACCCTGCACGCGTCTAACCGGATCATACTCGTGCATCCGGGAAATGTGACAGAAATAGAGGCCGGGAGAATATTAGAAGAGTTCCTGGTCAGATCAAGAAAAAAACATGGTATATGGATGGTTATTGATATCATATTGTCCCTGATGGGCGGAATTCTCACTCCACTCCCCGGCCCTAATCTCTTCTTCTTCTATCCCGCGGCCAGGGCCGTGAGCCACTACTTTGCCAGGAGAGGCGTCATCACAGCCCTGTCCCTTGATAAAAAAGACTTTACGATAAATCCCTTACTTGATACTATTCAGGATAATATCAATGATCTGGACAGCGTTTCTGTCGAAATCGAGGAGCTGGAAAAATCCTGCCAGTGCAGCCATATCCAGCGCCTTTTAAAATAATTATTTTTTGTTGGGACTTTAATGATTGACGCTAGAGCACTTAGAAATATCACAATTTTCCAGAATCTTCCTGAAGAATCCCTGCTGGAGGCCGCCAACTATTTCAGGACCAAGACCTTTGAAAAAAACGAAATAATTTTCCACGAAGAAGATACCGGCCACTACATGTATTTTATTAAGAAGGGCCGGCTCAAGGTATCCCGGCTGCTGCCCAATGGCAAGGAAATGATCCTGGCTTTCCATGAAGAAGGTGAATATTTTGGAGAAATGGCCCTGATCGACGGCAAGACCAGTCCAGCCACTGTAACCAGCGCGACAGCTACTACCATATACATTCTGGACAAAAACAGCTTCCATAAACTGCTCCGCCAGGATCCCATCAACAAGGAAATCCTTGTCAATCTCTGCGCCCGCTGCAGGGATGCCTGGGCCCAGATAGAAGTCCTGACCTTTCACAATGCAAAGGCCAGAATTTGCACTTCCCTCTATCAGCTTTCCGCCAAACGAGGCGTGCCTACTGACAAGGGCATTGAAATCCCGGTTAAAATAACCCACAAAGAACTATCTGATATGGTTGGAGTTTCAAGGGAAACCGTTACAAGGATTCTCAGTTCACTGCAGAGTGACAAAACGATTCTGGTTGAATCCCGGAAAATAATCATCCCGGATCCCGAAGAGCTTATGGCCGCGCTTCTTGAATTTTGAATCCCTGCCCCTGTGATTCCAGAGGTTTTAAAAAACGGACTTAATGCCGGCCGATGGTGATCAGGTCAGAAAATTCAACCCTTGTCCACGTTTGCTTCAACACAGAAATCATCTGCCACGCGGATAATCCGCTTTGTTTTGAACCTGATGGCTTCTGAAAGATTTGCCGCGCCCAGTTCGCCGATGCCGGGGATTCCTTCAGAGCCTATGAACATGGGGCTGTAAAAAAGAAAAAGCTTATCCACATAATTGCCCCGAATCAAGCTTCCTGCAATTCGTCCGCCTCCTTCTGCCAGCAGGCTTCGAATATTCCTGCGCCCAAGGTCGTCAAGGATATGCTGCCAGCTTAAAAGCCCTTCCTTCGCGGGGACTCCAATGTATTCAACATTGTGATTATCCACAGCCGGGGAAACCGGAGCAGCCTGCTGTTTGTGATAAACCAGGACAGGATCATCAGATTCCAGGATTCTCGAATCAGCCTTAAGGCATGAGGCTGAAGAATCCAGGACAACCCTTGTGATCTTTTTGCTTATATTCCACCTGACGTTCAGGGATGGGTCGTCGGCCCTGAAGGTGCCGGAGCCAACCAGAACCGCGTCATTCAAGAACCTGAGCCTGTGAACGTACTGCCTGGCCCTGCTTCCTGTTATCCACCTGGAGTCACCGTTCCCGGTTGCGATTCTGGCATCCATGGACATTGCCAGTTTCAGGGTTACAAGGGGCCTGGCATTGGCAACCGAATAGAAATAGGCTTCATTTATATCCAAAGCGCTTTCCCGGCACAAACCCACCTGCACCTGCAGGGAATTATCCCTTAATCTCTTAATTCCCCGACCTGATACCCTGGGATCAGGATCTTCTACAGCCACGAATACCCTGCTTATTCCACTGTCAATAATCGCGTCAGCACAGGGAGGGGTTCTACCATAGTGGCTGCAAGGTTCCAGCGTCACGTAAATATCAGCACCCTCAGCCAGGCTGCCGGCTTTTTCCAGGGCCACAACTTCAGCATGGTCTTTCCCGGCCCACAAGTGGTATCCTTCGCCAACAACTGCTCCATCCTTCGCTATGACGGCGCCGACCGCTGGATTAGGGCTAACCCGGCCCAAGCCCCTGCGAGCGAGGCTCAACGCCCTCTTCATAAACTGCTCATCACGAGCACTGTACTGGTTATTCACGATTACTTCCCATGCGAGAAAAAATTCCGTATTGATCTTCACCGGCTCGGCGCAGGTAAACCCTTATTCAGTTCCGATGGAGTGATCCACTATCCTGAAGCTGTGGACCCTTCTGTCGTCGGCGTCAAGCACTTCAAAACTGACACCTTCCAGGCTGATGCTCTCCCCTACGGAAGGGATCCGCCCCAGGGACTCCACAACCAGGCCGGAAACGGTTGAAGCTGAATACTCAACGAAACTCACATCCAGGGTGTCACTGAGCTCTTTAACCTCTAGGGAGCCACTGGCAAAATATATACCTTCCGCCTCCCGCAGCAGTTCCACTTCGCAATATTCATCCTCATCCCGGATATCCCCCACAATTTCCTCCAGGAGGTCTTCAATTGTAACGAGCCCTGAAACTGTCCCGTACTCATTTACAACCATAGCCATATGTTCAGCTTTAACCTGCATTTCCTTAAGCAGAACCGAGACTTTTTTGGTTTCAGGGACAAACATGACGTCAGAGATTATGGGGGCGATATTTTTATTTTCAAACCCGTTTTCAAGCATGCTTAAAAAGGTTTTGACATAAACCACTCCGACAATTTTCCCTTCCCGCTGGCTGGTTATAGGTATCCTGGAATGACGTGATTCAACCATGACTGTCCTGAGTTGGGCCATTGTAGCAGCGTCCTCGACCGTGACCATCTCATTTCTTGAAGTCATAATATCCCTGACCACGGTATTGCTGAATTCCAGGGCCGACTGAATCAGGTCGCTTTCACTTCTCTCAAAGATGCCTGCTTCCTCGCCCACCCCCAGGTAAGCCTGGATCTCTTCTTCACTGGTATCTTCCTCTTCTTCTTCAGGATCGTTATCCTCTTTAATTTTCCTCTGGAACACTAAAGCCGGCACGCATAACAGGTTAAGCAGTGAATAAATCGGCTCCATCACGGGAAGAAGCTTCAGTAAAAATTGCTCCTGGCGGTTACGGATAATCATCCTGGGTACTATCTGAATAAAAATGATCACTGTAAACAGGAGAATAATCGCTGAAGCAGCCAATCCGGCAATACCATACTGGACGCAGAACAGGAAAGTAGAAACAGCGGCAATCAAAACCAACAGCACCTGTAACGTCACCTGGAGCGTCATCTGGAAAGAATTGAAGTTATCCCCCATAATCCTCAACAGACGGCTGTGCGGCCCATGTTTTTCAATCAACACCCGGAGGTGTAATTTAGAAAGGCCTGACACTGCCGAATCCACACCGGAAATCAGAAGCGTAAGCAACATCAATATCAGAATTGTCGAAATACCAGTTATAGCCATGACATTAAAGATCCAACTCCGCTCTAAGCTGAGATTCAAAACGCTTCATCTGGCCGGAGTCTTTCTCATGGTCATATCCCAGCAGGTGAAGAAGTCCATGCAAGGCCAGAATCCTCAATTCATTATCCAAATTTTTTTCCGCCTGAACAGCCGCTTTTTCGACAGAAATCACAATATCCCCCAGGTACTCGTCATCCAATCCTGTTTCATTGGAAAAAGGGAAAGACAGCACATCAGTCGGATAATCCTTTGAGGCAAAATTCCTGTTCATTTCCTGCATGCGCCTATTGCTCACCAGGACAACGGAAAATCCCTTTTCAAGCTCGAGCCTGGCGGACAGCAATTCGAGAAATTTCTTTAGTCCAGCAGTTTCCAGTTTAAGTTTCCGCTGTCTATTGAACAGGCTTATTGTCGGCATCTTCATCGGGTTGGACGGATTCTTTTCCATTGGTCTTCTTGTTAAAATCATATCCGGGATATTCAATCCTCTGGTGATGCATTCCTACCAGCACGCGTTCAAAGGCAGTTTCAACCATGCTTATTTCTTTCAATGTTATGTCACACTCATCAAACTGGCCGTCCTGGACAGTGGACTGGCTCAATCTGTGGATCAGGCTTCGGACCTGTGAAGGATTGGGATCCTGAAGAGTACGGGCGGCAGCTTCAACCTGGTCGGCCAGCATCAGGATTGCGGCTTCCTTCCCCTGGGGTTTAGGGCCTGGGTAGCGGAAATCATCAGGCTTAACCTCAGCACTGTTTTCACCCGCCGCTTCCTTGGCCTTCTGGTAGAAAAAAGTCTGCAGCTTGGTCCCGTGATGCTGGGGAATCATTCCACTAACCAGTGGTCCAAGTTTGAGTTCCCCCGCAAAAGCCAATCCATTCTTCACATGGCTTGCCAAAATCAAACTCGACATGGCGGGAGACAGGTCTTCATGCTTATTCACCGAAAAAATCTGGTTTTCAACATAGTAATCCGGCTGTTTCAATTTACCGATATCGTGATAATAGGCACCAACCCTGGCCAGCAGGCCATTGGCCATTATTGCTTCGGCCCCGGCTTCAGCAAGGATCCCCACGGTTATGCTGTGGTGATAGGTGCCGGGTGCTTCAAGAGCGAGCCTTCTCATGATAGGACTGTTCAGATTGGAAAGCTCCAGCAGGCGCACATCAGTTGTCAAACTGAAGATGGATTCAAGAGCCGGCAGAAAAATCGAAGCTACAGCCGTTGACATTAAACCGCTTGCCAGACATCCGGCAATTTTCACTAGCAGTATATTTGTTGTCAATGGATCATTGCCGGAAAGCAGCGAAAAGGAGATGCTTACCAACAAATTAATCAGACCGACAAGCAGCCCTGCCCGGACAACGGCCCATCGTTCCCGGTAAAACTCCAGGGCAAAGACAGCCCCGAGGCTTCCGGTAAGAGCGTACACTCCAAACGTCAATTCCCCGGTCAGGATACCCATGAAAACTGCGTTCAGAATCGAAAAAACTATAGCGGGGTTTCGCCCGATCAGGAAGACAGTCAAGGCGGCTCCTAAAGCCACCGGGGCAAAGAAATAAAACAGATATGAATCCTGAATCGCCGCGTCCCTGAAGGTTACGGCTAATATATCAGCCAGGCCGAAGAAAAACCTGGAAACCAGAAGGCTGACTGTTAAAACTGAAACAACCAGAAGCAAGCCGGAATAATTTTTCTTTTCCGGCTCCCTGTGAAGTCTAAAGAAAAGCCCCAGAAAAATTATCAGGATGCAGGTCATTATAAACACGCCGGCAATCTTCCTGACCTGGACTCCTCCCCTGCGGATGGTTTTGAGGGCATTCAACTGGTTCAGGCTATTCTCTGTAATCTCATCCCCTACCCTGACAATGGTCCGGCCTTTTTTTACCTGGATAACCACCGGGGCAACTTCCGCCTCGGCCCGAAGTTCCGCCTCCAGGGTTTTATCCGCGTCAAATTCGCAATTGGGAACAACCCATATTTCAAGGAAAGACAGCAATTCTTCGCGCTCGCTGTTGGTAACGGTATCCAGTTCGTACCCGCGCTGGCGAATCAAATTCCTGGCCTGGTCCACGTCCCTGATGTCCAGCCAGTCAGTAAGGGTTTCCCTTTCCTTTGTCACGGTGTGTACCAGTGTAATACCGCGGTCCTGATGCTGAAGGAGGGCTTCTCTGTTCCAAACCACACCCGGATACTTCATAGCCTGGGCAACCATTTCAACCAGCCGGTCTTCCAAGTCCCGGGAAAACTCATATTTAAGCAGAATATCCAGGGTGTCTCCGTGATCAAACTTGGGAAGAAGGACCTCTAGCCTCCTACGAATTTCCGGATGCTCCCTGGCAGGAATGGCTGCATCCTCCTCCAGGCCCAACTGAAGGCGCAGATCGTCCAGCACCTGTCTGGCATCGGCAAAAGCCATTCTTATCTGGGAAGTTACCTGGTGATTGGCAGTAAAATCGAAAGTAAAGATGGCAGGAACCCTGGATATCACTTCGTCAATTTTAGCCTGGGTTGCCTCTTCATCAATAATGGTAAAGTCTTCAGGAGCTTCCACGGCCCTGTCAGCAATATCCCCTACCTGGAATTCAGGGATGGGCCTGAAATCATAATCGATCATCAGGGCAGTCAGCAGCAGGGTGATTCCTAAAAAGATAAGGACATGTTTCAGGGAAAAATCACTGGGCAGAAATTTCCTGATATCACCCGGACCCATAAATGACCGGGCAAATTCACTGCGCGCCCGTGATTTTGACTTGCTTTTTTCAGCCATGATCGTTATTTAAGGAAAAAATAAGCGAGGGACCTCTCCCTGGTCCCCTAATGATACGCCAAAAATCGAATATATCAAAACCTGAAAACAGGTCGATACCTTCAAGATAAAACCGTATCAAATATATTAGATTACAGAAATTAGTTCCTGTAAAGCTCCGGTTCTAAATCCGGAAACCACTTCAGGCGTGGAACGGCCTGAAAAATAATTCTCTTTACACCGGCGTTCAAACGGAAAATAACAGATTCCAAGCAGAAAACATAAAAAGGAAGCCCCAAAGCGATATCTGGAATAAGGGCTTTGGGTTTTAGTTGGGAAAGGGCAGGAATCGCAATAATATCCCTGCCCTTATCCGGATTATTTCCGCAAGTATTTAAGCCGAGGGAAATCCCTTCAGCCGTCAAACTTCCGGAACAATAAGGACGCGTTAGTGCCGCCGAATCCAAAAGAATTTGAAAGTACGTAATTAATTTCAGCCTTACGGGCTTCATTTGGCACATACTCCAGATCACATGCTGGATCCGGATTCTCATAATTAATCGTCGGAGGAGCCACCTGGTCACGAATGGCCAGCACGGAAAGGCCGGCCTCAAGCCCTCCGGCAGCTCCAAGCAGATGCCCGGTCATGGATTTGGTTGAACTGATAAGTACTTTCTCGGCATGGTTTCCGAAAACCTTCCGGATTGCGGCAGTCTCTATCCAGTCATTGGGAATAGTGCTGGTTCCATGGGCATTAATATAATCAACCTTATCAGGTGTAATACCGGCCTGGGCAATGGTTGTTTCCATGGTTCTTATGATGCCCCGGCCATCTTCAGGCGGCAATGTAATGTGGAACGCATCCCCACTCATCCCGTGCCCGACTATTTCAGCAAGAATCGGAGCGCCTCTTTTCAAGGCATGTTCCAATTCTTCCAGAATCAGAATACCGGAACCTTCACCCACAACAAATCCATCCCGCTCCTTGTCAAAGGGTCGGCTGGCCCGTTCTGGTTCATCATTCCTGGTGGAGATTGCCCTTAAAGCGGCAAAGCCCCCGATACTCAAAGGAGTAATCGGGGCTTCAGCTCCACCTGAAATCATAATGTCGGCTTCACCATTCTGGATGATCCGAAAAGCATCTCCTATGGCATGGCTGCCAGCGGCACAGGCTGTAACTGTCGCTGAATTGGGTCCCGCCGCGCCGGTACGAATTGAAACCTGCCCTGCTGCTTCATTAATAATGGCGGCAGGAATGAAGAATGGAGATATTTTACGGGGACCTCTTTCGAGATATTTTTTAACTTCATTCTCTATGGTTTCGAACCCGCCGATGCCGGAACCTATCAGAACTCCGGCCCGGTTACCGTTTACAATAGGTATTTCCAGCCCCGCGTGCTCGAGTGCTTCCAGGCTGGCGACAATGGCAAAGGCCATAAAACGGTCCATTTTGCGGGCATCCTTGGAGCCCACATATTCTGCTGGATCGAAGTCCTTCACCTCCGCAGCAAACCGGACGGCAAATTCTGTGGCATCAAAACGGGTAATCTCGGAAACCCCGCTCTTTCCGGCCACCACAGCACTCCACGTATCCTCCCGGTTCCTGGCCATAGGGGTCACTAATCCCACACCAGTCACTACGACTCTATTCCTAGTATTGGTCACAGCTCTGAATCCTAATTATTTATGAGCGTTTATGTAGTCAATTGCATCCTTGACGGTCTGGATTTTTTCAGCATCCTCATCAGGAATCTCGATATCAAAATCCTCTTCAAGCTTCATTACAAGCTCAACAGTATCGAGAGAATCAGCACCCAGATCATCAACGAAATGGGACTCCATTTTCACATCGCCTTCATCTACGCCCAACTGTTCTACAATAATTTCTTTTACCTGATCTTCAAGAGCCATATTTTTCCTCCATTTTAAACATGCAGGCATATCCGCCTGATGTAACTACATATACATTCCACCATTAATACCTAATACCTGTCCGGTAATGTATCCGGCTTCCCTGGATGCCAGGAAACAAACGCCGTTCGCAATATCATCGCTGGTTCCGATTCTTCCAATAGGAATCATTCCTTCCAGCTGTTCTTTAGCCTTCTCGTTCAACTCTTCCGTCATTTTGGTCGCGATATAACCGGGAGCAACCGCGTTGACTGTAATCCCCCGGGAAGCAACTTCCCTGGCCACAGATTTTGTAAAACCAATGACCCCGGCCTTACTGGCAACGTAATTACCCTGCCCGGGATTTCCCATCTGTCCTACTACCGAACTGATATTCACAATCCGTCCGTACCGGTTTTTCATCATGCGGGGAAGCACTGCCCTGGATACGTAAAAAACACCATCCAGATTGGTTGACAGCACCTGCTTCCAATCCTCATCCTTCATCCTTACAAGCAGGCCGTCCCTGGTTATCCCGGCATTGTTAACCAGAATGTCTATATTACCAAATTCCGCTATCAATTGTTGCACACTATTCTTAACCTGTTCAGGATCAGTAACATCAAGCCTGATACCGTAACTGTGCTCGTCAATCTTCGCCAACTGGTTATCCCAATCCCTGAAATCGGCTCGGACGGTAACTCCTCCCAGCGATTCAATTTTGTCGGCAATGGTTTTACCTATTCCCTGGGCAGCTCCCGTTATCAACGCGGTCTGGCCTTCAAATTCCAACATATTTTTCCACCTGTTCCGGTTTTTCAATGCTTGAGGTTTTGATATCCCTGTCAGTCTTCCTGAATAAGCCGGCCAGGACCCTTCCAGGCCCGGACTCAACAGCTTCGGTGACACCCATGGCTTTCAGTTTCCTGATTGTATCAGTCCACTTTACCATTGAGCAGATCTGGCGTTTCAATCCCTCCCTGGCCTGATCTCCTGCGGTTACGGCTTCAGCATCGACATTATTGATGAGAGGAACTTCCAATTCCCTGAATTCAGTATTATCCAGGAGGGCGGACATTTTTTCTTCAGCGTATTTCATCAGCCCACAATGGAAAGGCGCACTCACCTGCAAAGGAATGGCCCTGGAGGCCCCCTTTTCCAGAGCACTTTCTGAAGCAGCGGCGACCGCGTCAACATGGCCGGAAATAACGACCTGTCCAGGGGAATTCTCATTGGCAGGGGACACGATACGACTTTCTGAACCAGCCTCGATAGATTTACAAATCTCCTCAACTGCCTGAAGGTCCATCCCTATGATCGCGGCCATGGAACCGGTACCAACCGGTACGGCTTCCTGCATGAACAACCCGCGGTTTCTCACCAGTCGGATAGCATCGGCAAAGGAGAGGGATCCGGACGCGACCAAGGCGGAATACTCCCCGAGGCTGTGCCCGGCGAGGACCTGGGGCACCACCCCCCTGGAGGCCAGAACCCTGGATACAGCCACGGAGACTGTCAGCAGGGCAGGCTGGGTGTTCTCAGTCAACTTCAGCTCATCCTCAGGGCCCGCAAAGCACAGTTTGCTCACAGAAAAACCCAGGACATCATCCGCCTCTTCGAAGACGGCTGCGGCCTCGGGAAATGATTTCGCCAGTTCCTCACCCATGCCCGGGTATTGCGAACCTTGTCCTGGAAATACAAAAGCCTTCATATTCTCATCTCTTCCGGCCCTGGAACCAGGGATTCCCGAAACCAGGGAATACCCGGCCGCATTCAGCTGTTTCAGACTTCGTCTACTTCAATAATCTGGCGGCCCTTGTAATAGCCGCAGTTCGGACATACCCTGTGGGGCATGACCGGAGATGCACAGTTTGTGCACACGGAAAGGTTGGGGGTCACGAGAAAATCATGCGCTCTCCTTTTGCCTCTCCGGGATTTGGAATGTCTTCTTTTGGGATTAGCCATATCGGCAACCTCTTTCTTGCTTTATTTATTAGTATTTAAAAATTACTCAACAAAAAATATCTAAACAATTTACCAGACGCATCCAAAAACCTGGCGATCCGGTAAATTTATTTGGCACGGTCTTTTATTGCTTTAAGAACCTCAAACCGAGGGTCAACTTCATCCTTCTCGCAGGAACATTGCTCCTGGTTGAGGTCAGCACCACATTTTTCGCATAAACCCCTGCAATCTTCCTTGCAGACAGGATTCATGGAAATATCAATCAACACCTGTTCAAGAATCGCTTCCTTTAAATCAAAATGATCCCCGGAGTAGAATCCCACGTTGAGATCATCATATCCGAGTTCTATTTCGCCCTCGTCCTCAGTCCTGTCAGGCCAGTATTCTACCGCAAATGCTTTATCGGCCTTCCAGTTAAAGCTGCAGGCGCACCTGCAACAGGTCAGTATAAGGCTGGCGGAAAGATTCCCGGCTACCCTTACTCTCTCATCTACGACCTCTACCCTGAGATCAACATGGACAGGTCCGGCGAGCTCTACGGTTTCATCCTTTAGCCTGAAATCATCCTTGCTGAAAGAACGTTTAACCAGGAGAGGGGTCTTGCCCAATCTCAGTGCGGCCAAATCAACTATCAAAAACTTCGCTCCTTAACTAACGAATGATCCTCTTTAAAGAGATTGAATTTTAAAAAAAACGCCCTCTATTGTCAATTATTCACATGTTTTCCGCACCTCTGCAAAGCCGTCAAAAACTAATAAATGCCGACAAAATTCAATCTCAGGATGATTTCAAGTGCCTGAATCCGGATACCAGGCCAGTCCGTGGCAGTGGTGTTTAAAACAGGAACGGACTCCTCGGCCGGGTCGCGTCCTAAATCTCTTCGGCCCTGGCCTCGGCATAATTATCGGTCATTCCGGCAATATAATCACATACAGTGCGGGGAAGCCCCTGGATGTTTATTCGCTGCCGCCTTGATTCCGGAAGCTTATCAGGGTGCTCCATATAATACTTGAAAAGCTCCCTGATGATACGTTGGGCTTTGCCCCTCCCACCGACAAATTTCTCATGATTATAGAGATTCTTCATCAGGAAACCCTTCAGTTCCAGATTACCCCTGGAGACTTCCGGTTCCATCGCAATCAGCCTTGAGGGATAAGCCCTTACTTCCTCCACAGAAGTAATACCTTTTTCCTCAAGGACCTTCAGTGTGTTTTCCGTAAGGCTCGAAGCCAGGTAATCAATTATTCTCCGTACCACTTCACTCAGCTTGAGTCGTTCAGCGGCCTCAGGATACTCCGCGGCAACACCTTCCCACATTCCGGCAAAAAGGGATGATCCCAGAATCATCTGGTCAACATTTATCAATCCGGACACATACCCATCCTCCAGGTCAGCTGAACTGTAGGCGATTTCATCAGCCAGATCAATAAGCTGGGCTTCCAGGGGCGGCCGCTCTCCAAGCCGGTATCCGCTGATATCCACGTAGGAACTAAAATCCTCCGCGAAATCACGGCTATGCTTGATGATTCCCTCTCTAACCTCAAAAGTCAGGTTCAATCCTCGAAAGGCCGGATACTTCTCTTCAAAATCTTCAACTATTCTCAAGGCGTGCAGGTTATGTTCGAATCCCTCTCCATGCTCCATCATCAATTCATTCAAAACCCTTTCTCCGACATGGCTGAAAGGAGGATGGCCTATATCATGGCTCAGGGCCAGCACTTCACAAAGGTCAGAATTCAGCCGCAGGGTCCGGGCTGTCGACCTTGATATCTGGGTTACTTCCAAAGTATGGGTCAACCTGTTTCTGAAGTGGTCCGATATCTCGGGAGGGAAAACCTGGGTTTTCTTCTCCAGCCGGCGGAATGCCCTGGTATGGATAACGCGGTCCCGGTCCCTCTGGAATTCCAGCCTGGAAGGCTGCACCGGTTCAGGAAACCTTCTGCCCTGGGACATCTTCTCTGAAAAAGCGTAACTGGCAAGATTCATAATATTCACCATGCTAATGCCTGAAGAAAAAACAGGAGACCTCTCCTTTCAGGCTGAGCGGTCAACTGAGGCATTCAGATTTCAATCCCTGAATGCCGCTTTGCCGAAAAGCTTATCCGGTCCCAGAAGCAGGCTTTTCTTCTCATTCCCAACCTGGATATGCACTATATTCGACTGGGTAGAATACAGCTCTGTCATGATCGAATTCACCACGGATATTTCGCTCGCCGGATCCAGGGCCCGGCTTTCCAGGTAACACCAGGTCACACCCGGCTCATGCTCCCTGCCCAGGTATTCCAGGTCTACAGGTTTTCCGTTCACCTTAATCCTGAATCCATCCTGGATATATTCGTTTATAAGGATATCGGCCGAGGGATATTCTCTACCTGTATCCAGGTTCAGCGCCTGGCCTGTTTTCTCCCTGACGCATTCTTCCAGATCATCGGTGAAAAGCCTGACGGTCACCTCAATCTTTCCAGATTCGGAGTTCTGTCTTATTTCAAAAATACCGGCTTTAAAAGGATGCGCGGACAGAGTACCTGTCGCGCAAAATACAAGTAATCCTAACGTCAATGCAGGCAAGATTGAACTTCGCATGTTAATCACCGGGAAAGGGCCTGGAATCAACCATACCGGGCGCAACGGGTAATTATAATACTATTCCGCCGCCAGGTTTAAATAACTGTATCCAGATTCAGACAAATCAGGACCTCTAACGCCGCCCCTATTCTTCAGGTTTGCTCCCCTGTTCAGGTTTGGGATCTTCGTTCAATTTTTCCTGAATTTTCTTGGCGTCCTGCATGGGATTATCCATGGACTCTCTTTCCTGCTTGAAAAGCTCAAACCTGGTGGGAACAATTCTGGCAGGCCAATAATTATTGGACCTGTCAGTATCAGCTGTCTCCAGGAAGGGATCCAGTTCGATACTTTTGAGCACCTTTTTCGTTGGAAAGACCTTCGATACCTCCTCTTCGGCTTTGCGCCATATCTCCGCCGGAATCCTGATAACCTCTTCGGTACCGTCTTCATATTCGAACTTCAATATCAGGGGCATAACCAGTCCGCCTTTATTCACAAAGGTAAGCTGGTAATAGTTCACCTCGGGATCCAGGAGGACTGTCTCATCATCAGAAAGGTTCTCAAAATATTTTTCGTACTTTTCCTTATCCAGGATTGTTATTTCAAAAGGATCATATTCATTGTAGAAATCCTCGGCATCCTTATCCTTTTCAACCCAGGTTTCAAGAGTTTCAACGTTTCGTGTATGACCTATAAATTCAGGAATATCATCTTCCTGCCGCCTCTGGAAAGGCTTCTCTATCTCGGGATCCTTGGTATCCACCTGGAAAAGCTTCACGGCTGCCAGGTCAATATCCACGTAGTCCGTTGTATAAAACCATCCCCTCCAAAACCAGTCAAGATCTACCCCGGAGGCATCTTCCAATGTCCTGAAAAAATCCTCGGGGGAAGGATGTTTAAACATCCACCTCTGCGCGTATTCCTTGAAAGCGAAATCAAACAACTCCCGCCCCAGGACCGTCTCCCTCAATATATTCAGGGCAGTGCAGGGTTTAGCGTAGGCATTACTGCCAAAATGATAAAGGGATTCTGAATTGGCCATAATCGGGATAAGCTGGCTTTTATCGCCCTTCATATAATCAGTAATCCGGTAGGCCGGCCCTCTCCGCGAGGGATAGTCATGCTCCCATTCCTGCTCAGTAAGGTACTGGAGAAAGGTGTTGAGCCCTTCATCCATCCAGGTCCATTGACGCTCATCAGAATTAACAATCATGGGGAAGAAATTGTGCCCCACTTCATGAATTATCACGCTGATCATTCCATACTTGGTGCTCTTTGAATAGGTCCCGTCATCCTCCGGCCGCCCTCCATTGAAGCAGATCATCGGATATTCCATGCCGATTCGGTCGGTATGCACTGATATGGCCACAGGATAGGGATAATCAAAAGTAAACTTGGAATAGGTGTTCAGGGTATGAGCGACTACCTTGGTAGAGTATTTTTCCCACAGCGGATTCCCCTCTTTGGGGTAATAGGACATGGCCATCACATTGCGGTCGCCGAATTTCACACCCATGGCATCCCAGATGAACTTCCGGGAACTGGCAAAAGCAAAGTCCCGGACGTTTTCCGCGCTGAATTTCCATGTTTTCACCGATTCAGATTTCTTGCCTTCCGCTTCAAGGGCTTCTTCACTGTTTACGATAAAAACAGGAGCAGAAGCATCCGCCGCGGTCTGCAGCCTGTCTTTCTGTTCACTGGTTAAAACTTCATCAGGATTCTGTAAAACTCCGGTGGCCCCTACTATGTGATCGGATGGAACAGTGATGGAAACTTCAAAATTCCCAAAAGGAAGGGTGAATTCGCCGGCACCCAGGAACTGCTTGTGCTGCCAGCCTTCGACCTCATTATATACGGCCATGCGCGGGTAAAACTGGGCGATCGTGTACAGGTAATTGTCATCTTCTTTAAAGTACTCATACCCGGAACGCCCGCCGTCCTTTTTCCGGTTGTTGATGTTGTACCACCAGTCTATTTTGAAGCTGAACTCCTCCCCGGGCTCCAGCGGCACCGGAAGATCTATCCGCATCATGGTTTTGACAACAACACAGCTCAGTTCTTTCCCATCCGCATCGGTTATTGATTCAATTTTGAAACCGCCGTCAAACGCATTGTGGAGCATCCTGATTGATCGAAAACTCTGCTTGTCCTTTATTTCCAGGGTTGCGGTACTTTTCGAATCGGAATCCCGGGCCCTCATGTTCTGGTCAAGCTGAAGCCATATATACTTCAAAGTATCAGGGGACTGGTTGTAATAAGTGATGGCTTCCCGGCCGTCTATCCGCTGGGCGTCATCATCCAGGGTGATATCAATTTTATAGTCGGCCTTCTGCTGCCAATATTCGTGTCCCGGGGCTCCCGAGGCAGTCCTGTAAACATTAGGTGTGGAGAACTCCTGCTTCAACTGCCTGAATTTACTCTTATTTGTATTTTCACCAGGCAGCATCCCTACACTGAAAAGCAGGCAAAGCAAGCCAATCATCAGACGATTAATCCTATTCCTAATCATAACGCGTATATCTCCATTACCAGAATTTAGTCTGGATCATCAACATTACAGCCATCCCGGCTCCTGCGCCGGATATAAAAAGCGTCCAGTCAAACTGGCGAACACGGCATGCCCTGGTGAAAAATGCCGCTATAGCAAGGCTGGCAGCCACAATCAGCAGCTGTCCTATTTCAAGGCCGCAGTTAAAAGCCAGCAAAGGTTTCCAAATACTGGACTCCCTGCCTAGTAACGTCCTGAGGTAATTCGAAAAACCCAGGCCGTGTATCAAACCGAAAAACAGGGCGAGCCCGTAATTTAAATGGAACTTTCTCTCCACAAGTGTACCTGATTTAAACACATTTATCATGCATGTAATGAAAATTGTAACCGGTATGAGAAATTCAATAATATCCGTGGATATATTTATGATTCCCAGGGAAGCACAGGCCAGGGTCGCGGAATGACCCAGGGTGAAAGCTGTTACCAGAACCAGGATATTCTTCCACCTGCTTATTTCATACACGGCACAGAGAGCCACTATGAACACAATATGATCAAAGGCGGTAAGGTCAGCTATATGTTTAAAACCAAGCAGCAGGTAAAGTGAAAAATCAGACAAATTCATACTCCAAAATTAAACTTGAAATGCGAGATTAATAAAAGATGCCGTGGATTGATGAGTATTATATCCGACGCGGCACCGCTCTACCAGCAATCCGACAAAGCATTGCATTGCGGACTTCTCCGCGGTCTCGGGCCTGCAGGAACATCTGATCAAATCTCTCCCGCCAGGTTTCTCTTGTATGCTCCGACAAAGTTGGTTGCCGGCCCCTTTTAAGCGAGACGAGTAATTTCTGAGGTTCGGGATGTTTGAAATGGAAGGTTAAAAAAAATAGATACCGTGACAATCTGCCGCTACTTCGGACTTCGAACATCTCAGTTCGGCCATGGGAATGGTGGGCCTAGGTGGACTTGAACCACCGACCTCACGCTTATCAGGCGTGCGCTCTAACCAAGCTGAGCTATAGGCCCCGATTTTGGAAGGTTGAATTATACCCAGATTAGATATTTGATATCAAGAAAGCAGCAAAAAAATCTAGTTCCGGACGTTAAAGGTGTTACATTGATAATCTTGGCACCCTGGATATCCTCCGGCTTTTTTGTTGGGATAAACCCGTTTAGCCCGGATTTCTCACCAGGTTTCGCAGCGAGGTGGTGGAGACGTCGGCCTGACAAGGCTTGCGACCGAGGTCCCCGCAGTCGTACTTGACGGTACGTCGAGGAGACCGAAAGAGCATAACGCAGTCAGGGCGGATGTATGCGCCACCGCAGCAGTCAGCTGGTGAAAAATACGGGTGAGAAACCACATCCCGTTTCCAAATCTGTCACAGCCGTATTTATGATAAGGTTAAAAACTTCCAAGGAGGCCTCTGGAAATGAAATCTGAAAATCGAACAGCAGCCGGTTGTATCCTGGCCTGTCTCACCTTGTGCATTCTTTTTCCGGGTTGTTCCCCCCGGGAGAACCAGGTAACCCAGTTTTCAACAATTGACGCGCTGCTTGCCGGCTCTTACGACGGTTTTGCGGACCTCCAGGAACTGGATCGGGTCGGAAACCTGGGCATAGGAACTTTCGACAAGCTGAATGGGGAAATGATCCTGCTTGATGATGAATTCTGGCAGGCGCGGGCGGACGGTAAAATAATCCGGATGGAGGAAAACGCGACAACTCCTTTTGCCTCGGTTTGTGAATTCAGCCCGGAACTGTCTAAAACCCTGCAGCCCCATCCCGATATGGCTTCATTAACTAAAACCCTGGATTCAATCTGCGAAAAAACAAACGGCATTTACGCGGTAAAGATAACCGGGGATTTCAATTATGTGAAAACTCGTTCCGTACCGGCCCAGCAGAAACCCTATCCTCCATTGATAAAAGTCACTGAAAATCAGCCGGAGTTCGAAATCAGAAACAGTACAGGTACCATCGTAGGCTTCCGTCTTCCTCCATATGTCAAGGGTATCAATGTTCCCGGCTGGCATCTGCATTACCTGTCCGACGACAGATCTTTCGGCGGACATCTGCTGCAGCTGAACCTGAAAAAGGCTGTCTGCCAGGCGGACAATCTCACCCGCCTGACTCTTGAACTGGATAAAACCGGCCAGAGCATGGCCGATATAGACATGACAATAGACCGCACTGAAGAACTGAAACAGGTGGAAGGTACCAGGTAGAACGAAAGACTCCCCGCTTTAAAACAATATTCCAGGAAATATGTCTGATGACCAAGAAAAAGCTATCGAAAAAAATCGTGCTTGTAACCGGGGCGTCATCCGGAATAGGATTGATCGCCTCCCGAATGTTGGCTGAAAATGATTTCACTGTATACGCGGCTGCCAGGAGGCTCGAAAAGATGGAGCCACTCAAAGCATCCGGCGTTCACGTCCTGGGAATGGACTTGACTGATGGTGACTCAATCAGGATCGGCATTGACGAGATCCTGGCCCGGTCAGGAGGTATAGATATCCTGGTCAATAACGCGGGATATGGTTCCTACGGGGCAGTGGAAGATGTCCCCATGGAAGAAGCCCGGCGGCAGTTCGATGTAAACCTTTTCGGCCTGGCCGAAATTACCAGGGCTGTCCTGCCTGGGATGAGGGAAAGAAGGCAGGGCAGGATTATTAATGTTTCTTCCATAGCAGGGAGGATTTATACTCCCTTTGCCGCCTGGTATCATGCCTCCAAGCATGCTGTAGAAGGTTTTAACAGCTGCCTCCGCACTGAGGTGTCCCCCTATGGAATTGATGTTGTATCTATACAGCCCGGGCCAATCAGGACCGGCTGGCTGGATATTTCAGAACAGAACCTTATGAAACACTCCGGCAGCGGGCCCTACTCCCGGGAAGCAGCCGCGGTTGCCAGATCCTTCAACAAAATATTCGCGTCCAGATTTACTTCCGCTTCACCTGAAAAAATCGCCGGGGTTATTGTCAAAGCCGCTACAGTCCGGAAGCCTGCCACCCGCTATATCTCTCCGTTTGGAGCCAGGATGACCCTCCTGCTCCGCTGGGCTTTACCAGATCGAATACTGGACTTTCTGACAAGGAAAAGCATTGGCCTTTAAATCATCCCGTCAAGTGGATTAAAATCATAAGCGCATGCTCAATACCAATTTTCACAAATCGGAGAATTTCGTTTCCGGACAGGAAAAGCTGTCTTAAATGGCAAAACAGAATGTTTATGCCCGCATAGGGCCGATTGCAGTGCTCTTCGGTTCAATCATCCTGACCGGAGGTTTGGGATTTAAAATCCTCGAGGGCTGGAACTGGGAAGAATCACTCTACATGGCGGTCATAACCGTAACGACCGTAGGGTTCAGCGAAGTTCATCCGTTATCAGTTCAAGGGAAACTGTTTACCGCATTTCTGATCATTGCCAGCGTTGGCATTATCACTTATTCGTTTCCCATCGTGATCAGGCATCTTTTCGAAGGTGAACTGAGGGGGATACTCAAGGCCAAAAAAATGAAAAAACATATTCGATCCCTTACCGGTCACTACGTAGTCTGCGGATATGGGGCAATCGGCCGCCAAATCTGCTCTGAACTTAAACGAGAAGACCACGAAATAGTTGTAGTCGAGAATGATCCGGAAACCGTCTCACTGGCTGAATCCGCGGGATTTAACACTGTCGAGGGAGATGCCTGCAGTAATGAAAGCCTCATTGAATCAGGCGTTGAAAACGCCTTCGGACTGGTAGTGGCAACCAATGAGGATGCCACAAACCTTCTGGTGGTGCTCACTGCCAAAGGCCTTAAGCCGGGACTTCATATCGTGGCCAGGGCCAACCGGCAGGAAGTTACCGGCAAGCTGCTGCGGGCCGGAGCGGACAAGGTTCTTTTCCCCCAGGCAATTGCGGGGAGCCGCATGGCCCAGTTGCTGACACGGCCGGGAATATGTGAATTCATGGATATAGTGTTCCACAACTCCCAGTTGGAACTGACTCTTGAAAGCCTGGCGGTTAACGCGGGATCTCGGGTGGAAAACCTTACAGTGAAGAAAGCAGCCATCAGGGAAAAATGCGGAGTCACAGTCATTGGCCTGACCGGCCCGGACGGCTCAGTCACTTCCACAATTACCCCTGAAACCATTCTTGCCACCGGTCATACTGCCATCCTTCTGGGGACGAAAACTCAACTGGAAAATGCCAGGGAACTGTTCAAGGTCGGATAGTCCAACCTGTCTGCATGGCCCCATAAGCTGGCTATGGCCATTCATGAACAATAAATTTGCGGCCCGAGACCTGCTGCTTTATATATTGGATACAAAGTCCGAATCTCGGATTTCGTAATTTCTGATTTCCCGCCTCAGGCGGAGCAGGTGCGAGCCCAAGCAAAAGCCTGCATGAATCAGCCTATTTCTTGTCTTGCAGGCAAAGTCTGCGGCCATCCAGGGAAAAATCACCTTCACAGGCTATCTTAAGGGCTTCCGGGTAGGCCTTGTGTTCCTGGACCAGGATCCTGGCAGATAAAATATCTACGGTATCAGTGTCCAGCACGGGAACCTGTTTCTGGATAATGATCGGGCCATGGTCCAGTTTCTCATCTACAAAATGAACTGTGCATCCGGCTACCTTAACTCCCCACTCCAGGGCCTGCTGCTGGGCATGCAGACCGGTGAAGGCCGGGAGTAAAGCGGGATGAATATTGAGGATTCTCATTGGAAACCTTGAAACAAAATAATCGCTAAGCAATCTCATGAATCCTGCCAGGCAAATGAAATCCACTTCAGCCTTTTCCAGCTCAGCTACTACCTCACGGTCAAATTCCTCCCTGTCCCTGCCTTTTGACTTTATAAAAAGGGTCTTGTAGCCACGTTCCCTGGCCCGTTTCAGGCCAACGGCATCTTCAATATTGGAGATGACCAGTACAATCTCCGCCGGGATTTCACCGTTGTTGATCGCGTCGGACAATGCCAGAAAATTGGAGCCTCTACCACTTAACAAAACAGCTACTTTTTTCATGACAGAACAACCTTTCCGGAACCCTTGACCACGTCACCCAGGATAACCGGTTCTTCACCTTTATCTTTTAACATTGACAGCACCTGCTCCTCCGCGGAATTCCTGACAATCAGGATCATGCCTATACCCATGTTGAAAGCCTTGAACATTTCCCGGGTTTCAATACTGCCCTGCTCTCTTATAAATTCAAAAACAGCCGGAGTCTCCCATGCTGAAGAATCAACCCTGGCATCAAGATCTTCCGGAAGGGCCCGGTTAAGGTTGCCGGGTATGCCTCCACCAGTGATATGAGCCATGCCGTTGAGGAATCCGGTCGAAAGAAGCGGCCTGATCGAAGGCAGGTAATTTTTATGGGGTGTCAGCAATTCATCAGCCACGCTCTTGCCGAGTTCATCCACCCAGGTGTCGGCATCCATGCCCAGCTTTTCAAAAAACAGTTTACGGGCCAGGGAATAACCATTGGTGTGAAGCCCGGTTGAGGGAAGTCCGATTAAAACATCTCCTTCCCTGACCATTTCAGGCTGCAGGATCCTCCTCCGGTCGGCAATCCCGACAATAAACCCGGCCAGATCATATTCTCCGGCCTGGTAAAAATCGGGCATCTCGGCAGTCTCCCCGCCCATGAGCACACAGCCAGCTTCCCGGCAGCCGACAGACAAGCCTTCAACAATGTCGCCGATAACCGAAGGTTCAAGTACCCCGGTGGCAATATAGTCCAGAAAGAATAAAGGTTCAGCTCCCATCACCAGGATATCGTCAGTGCAATGAGAAACGATGTCAATCCCAACGGTTTTATGCCTCCCGGTCATAAAAGCAAGCTTGAGCTTGGTACCCACCCCGTCAGCGCTGGAAACAAGAATCGGGTCAGAAAATCCCCCCAGGTCGGGCCTGAAAAGTCCGCCGAACGAACCGATTCCGCTGACCACCGATGAATTATAGGTAGATTCAGCCAGTTTAATGATTCTTGCCTTGGCCTGATCAGCTTTTTCAATTGACACTCCGCTGTCACTGTAGGTGAGGCCTCGGCGATTTTCGTCTTTACTGTTTTCCATAATCAACTGCTCCGATATTCCGCTTTTCCCATAGCAGGCCGGCCATGCCGGTCCAGCTATTCAAATCCTATTTATAAATCTCATTTATCTCTGAGGATTTACCATTCCTGCATTTACGATTATCCTCAAACAGCCTCCCCTGCTCAACCTCTGTCTGCAGCGGAATGCGATAAACTTTATCAAAGCAGGCGGAGCAAAAGTCATCCCGGGCTCCGACAGAATCCAGTAATCCTTCAAGGGACAGGTATTGCAGGCTGTCTGCTGTTGTGTAATTCCTGATCTCTTCAATCGATTTGTTGTTGGCTATCAGTTCTTCATAGGTCGGGGTATCAATTCCATACAGGCAGGGCGCCACTGTCGGAGGAGAGCTTATTCTGAAGTGTACTTCTGCAGCTCCCGCAGACCTGACCATTTCAACAATCTTTTTGCTGGTGGTTCCCCGCACAATGGAATCATCAATCAAAACAACCCTCCTGCCCTTGAGTATCTCCTTGACAGGATTCAGCTTAACCTTGACTCCAAAATGCCTGATGGACTGTTTGGGTTCAATGAATGTCCTCCCGACATAATGATTCCTGATTAAACCAAAATCAAAAGGGATTCCGGCTTCTTCAGCAAAGCCAAGGGCGGCGGTCACTCCTGAATCAGGAACAGGAATGACAATGTCAGCCTCCACATAAGCTTCCCGCGCCAGCTGGCGCCCCATTTCCCTCCGCATACGATTAACGCTTCGTTCAAAAACCAGGCTGTCAGGGCGGCTGAAATAAACATGTTCGAAAACGCAGTGGGCCAGCTTGACCTCAGACTTAATGTAAAACGAGGTTAACCCTTTTTCATCTATTTTAAGAATTTCCCCGGGTTTTATGTCCCGAATATATTCCGCTCCAATCAGGTCAAAAGCGCAGGTCTCAGAGGCCACGACATACCCGTCGTCAATTCTCCCCAGGCAGAGAGGGCGTACTCCATAGTTATCCCTGATGGCATATAGAGCGGTCGGGGAAAGCATAAGGAGGGAGTAAGCGCCCCTTAGTCTCTTCAGCGCTTCCAAAAGGGCCTCATCCCGGTTTCGGGAATGTGACCGGGCCAGGAGATGCAGGATCACCTCAGTATCTGAGGTCGACTGGAATATCGCGCCTTCCAGTTCAAGTTCCCTCTTGAGCGAAGAAGCATTTACCAGGTTGCCGTTATGCGCCAGGGCAACCGGCCCTCTCCAGCATTCTGAAACAATCGGCTGTACATTGGTGGGAATGCTTTCTCCAGCGGTTGAATATCGGACATGCCCGATAGCGGAACCCCCCTTCAGTGCTTCAAGGGTGGAAGCCGTGAAAACATCAGCAACCTGGCCCATTCCCCGGTTCCTGTAGAGCTCACGGCCGTCAGAGCTCACAATCCCGGCAGATTCCTGCCCCCTGTGCTGAAGGGCGTACAACCCCAGATAGGTCAGCCGAGAGGCTTCTTTATGGTTAAAAATTCCAAAAACACCACACTCATCATGAAATTTATCATCAAGAGTCACGTCTAATTACTCCAAAACCCTGGTTAACCTGCAGGTTTTTAAAAAAAAGGGGTGGCAAAACCTGTATTATAACAGGTGGAAATGTTACCTACTGTATAGAGTTTGAATTTCCCGCTGTTCTAACGCCGCGTGCTTTCCCGACTGTATGCCTTGCCGCAGTTTTATCCCTGCCGACTCATTGAGTAACTGTACAGGAGATGTGTGCTTTAAAAAATGTCGCCCTGTCGACCGGGCGGCTCCAGGTCCTGTATGATGCTGTTAATGGCGTACCGATTTCCTATAATCTGATTGGTCTAATTATGTTTGCTCAGCTAACCGGAACTCTTATTCATAAAAGTACTGAATACCTGATAATCGACGTCGGAGGCGTGGGCTACCAGGTACAGGTCCCCCTGTCCACCTATTATGAGCTGGGTGATGAAGGGACTAGTGTTTCCCTTCGTATCTATACGGCAGTCCGCCAGGAAGCTATAACACTCTACGGTTTCCTGACCGAAGACGAAAAAACAATTTTCACAAGAGTCATACAGGTTTCCGGTATCGGACCCAAAATGGGAATTGGAGTCTTGTCCGGGCTGTCTGCCGGCGAATTCGTAGACGCGGTGATAAGGGCCGATGTCCGCAGGATTTCAGGCGTTCCCGGAATAGGAAAAAAAACGGCTGAACGAATAATCCTGGAACTGAAGGATAAAATAAAATCATTGTCGATATCCGGGGACTACAAAGGGCTGGAGGCCGCCTCATCTCCGTTGCAGGAAGACGTCATATCAGCCCTGATAAACCTGGGTTACCAGAAAAACAGGATTGAGAAAGCGGTCGCTGAAATTGTCCGCGAAAAAAAACCTGAGAGATTTGACGATTTGCTTAGAAAAGCCCTGAGGAAACTTTCCAGCTGAACAACATGAATAACGAAGACAGAATCATTGATCCGGTTGAAAAAGAGGAAGAATTCCTTATAGAAAACAGCTTGCGGCCCAGGAGCCTCGGAGACTTTGTGGGACAGCAGCAGGCCAGGGAGCACCTGGCTATAGGAATCGAGGCGGCAAAGCAGAGGGATGAATCGCTGGACCACGTGCTTCTCTACGGCCCTCCGGGGCTGGGCAAGACCACCCTGGCCCAGATAGTTGCCAATGAAATGGGCAGCAGTTTCAGGGCTACAGCCGGACCGGCCATTGAAAAACGGGGAGACCTGGCCGCCATCCTCACCAACATTTCCGAGTCAGATGTGCTGTTCATAGACGAAATACACCGACTGCATCCGGCTGTAGAGGAAATCCTCTACCCGGCCATGGAGGATTTCCAGATAGATATCATCATCGGCGAAGGAGCCGGGGCCCGGTCAATCAAAATTGATATCCCCCGCTTCACCCTGGTGGGAGCCACCACCAGGACCGGACTGCTGACCTCTCCCCTGCGGGCCCGTTTCGGAATCATCCAGCGGCTCGATTTCTATAAGCAGGTTAACTTGGTAAAAATAATCATCCGGTCCGCCGGAATCCTTAGTGTTGACATTGAACAGTCCGGCGCCGAGGAAATTGCCCGGCGCAGCCGCGGCACACCCCGCATAGCCAACCGCCTGCTACGAAGAGTCCGGGACTATGCCCAGGTCAAGGGGAAGGGCCGGATAACAAGAGAGATTGCCGCCGAAGCACTGGAACTGATGAACGTGGACACCAACGGCCTGGATGATATTGACAGGCGGCTGCTAGTGACAATAATCGAAAAATTCAACGGCGGACCGGTTGGGCTCAGCACCATTTCCGCGGCAATTAGTGAAGAGAAAGACGCCATCGAAGATATCTACGAACCATACCTGATCCAGATGGGATTCCTCACCAGGACCCCCCGCGGAAGGATCGCCACCAGGGCAGCCTTCGAACACCTGGGAGTCCCCATCCCCCGGGGAAAAGCAGGTCTTTTCGATTGATTGTGGCCGGAAGCATCCCTGCTTTCCTGTCCCGAAGGGACTGTTCGATTGACGATTGACGATTGACGATTTTGACGATTAGTACCTCTCGCCGGGAGCGCAGATCACCTGATCTGCATTGAAAATAAACGCGCCGTCAGGCTCAACAACAAGCAAGCACCGGAGGTGCGAAAGGATACAGACCAGGGTGGAGTCCCGGACGGAAGGTTCGGGACTCCACCCTGGGTAATGCGGAACCTTAAATTTTTCTTTCTTAATCTGAGAGCGCTGAAGGTGCGAACCGATGTTTTCCAACTGATAGATCATGCCGATCTGAAGATCGGCGATCCACACAGAGAACCTATCTGGAGGAAATCCGCACTCCTTCGCCCCGGGCGTCGTTGTCGTAATCGGAATTCGGAAAAAGCTTCCCCTGCTTCAGTAGCTGCTGGATACCAAAAAGCAAAGAGAGGACCTTCCTAACATCTGCAGGTGAAAGCCCTCTTCTGATGGAGTCTATCTTGCCTGGCCTTCCTTGTAACTCCATACCGGAAGGTTTCCGACTACGATCCAGTTGCGGGTATAAAAGGCTGCTGCAGCAAACGGAACAGCACTGCGAAGTTGCAGGATGTAGTTGCCATCCTCAGACGGCATCTGATCCCACAATTCATGCATGAACAGGGCTCTCTGTTCTCCCGGTTGCAGGGTAAAAGTCGGAGGGTCCCAGAATTCTGTATAAGAATCTTCAGAATCATTAACATGGATCTCAATTTCAGCTACAGTGCCTGATGGATTGACAATTGCCAAGGCTGCATTAAGGTTTTCCGCCTGGTTGATTTCAAACGGAATCTGCAGATAGGTCTCCGGTACACAGCCCCTGATATCGGCTTCATACACCTTCCCTTCCGCATCGGTTGTCCGGTACACAACTTGGCCGTCGATGGGGTAATCGCTCTCAGCGACTACATAGCCAACTGTAAGGTCATCCAGGCCAGGAATAGTGGAGGATTTGAAATATTCCTGAGGGTCCCCTCTATGTTCACCCGAAAGTGTAAATTCACTACCTTCGTTCAAGATTTGAGATGCAAGAGGCGAGCCCCAAGAGGACATAACATCAACAGAGGCGGAAGCATCCCAGAATAGTGTCAAGTCACTTTCGATGCTCGCTCCACTTGCGGTGCCATGAGCAATCTGGGGAAGTATTATTTTGAAAGGGTGAGGGACGAGGTATTTGTAATATATTTCCCCAATCGTTTCCCGAACATGCTCTTCACCATAATCCAGAACAACCGTGGTAATTCCTGGTCCATCCGTAACTTCAAATCCTAAAGTGGAGTGAGCAAACCGATATTCACCTTCCCCTAAATAAGCTCTCTCTGTCAGAGTGGTTCCAACTAACTGGCCTGATTGGGAGTAAGCTCTCAATGTTATTGCAGCAACACCCTCCACTCCTGGTCCCGAAAAGGAATATCGCCCAACATACAGGCCAAATATCCGTACGGGGTACTTGAACCTGATTACGATCCCTTCATCCGCGGAAGAAGTCTCTGAGGAAGGAACATGTTCGATGCAGCGAGGGCCTGGGTATACTCCTCCCAGGCTATGGAACTCCTCCCCCTGATGGATTCTTACGTTGCTTTCGCCTTCTCCGGTGAAGATAATCCCGTTTCGGGATTCCATTTCCGAAGCATCCATCTCACCAACACGGTACATAGAACTTTCTCCACCTGGCGGATACACAAGAAGCCCCTCCTTTTCCTGAAATACTTCATATCCCAGGAGAGGTATATACTCAGCATGGATTGGAGCATCAATTATTGAAACAACAACAAAGAGAAATAATAATCTAGACGTTTTTGACATGGATATTTTAATATTCTAATCACCTAAGGTTAATTATTTTGATGAACTTCCTACTTTCAGAATCAACATTTCTACTTTAAAAGATTCACAAAAATTGAAAAAGTTACCAAAAAATAACTCAAAAAATATTAATTGCTTCCTGCGGCAAGCAACATGCCCAACGAATTACCCATCTATGCAATCATGCTGAGCATGTTGCTTTGAAATTTCCACAAAAGCAGACCCTATAAGCCCCTTCATTATCTAACTGGAAACCTTGTGTAATAAAACTAATATTCCCAATATGATGTAGAAGTCATTCCAACATCCATTTCCCCTACAGCACCATCGCTTCCAATTAGTCCAAATAAAAATCCCGACCCGCTTAATCCTGGAATATCAATGCCTTTCCCTTCAAAATAGGAAGCATCTTTCCATGCAGTAGTTCCAACTAGTTCCTTCTCGCGACCCGCATTAAATGGATCCTTCCAGACTTCAGCTTTCCATTCCAGTTCCCAACCAACTCCAATGGTATAAATTTCCCTTTCATGGATTTGCAGACGCCATAAATATATCGCGTCATCAAAAGGATGCTCACTGAAAAAGGATGCTCACTGATAGAAAAGTCTTCGAGCCATGTTGTTCCTAGTGAAGAGTTACTAGAATTATCTCCTGTAAACTGTAAAGAAGCCGTATTACTATCTGTCCAGACAAACGTTCCAATCCTGGTCTGATCTATTGCGGCCCATGTCCTATCATTTACTCGAATAAATGCTCCTGCATGTTCAAATGAATCATTGGCGGTTTTGTCAACAGCCCTAAAGTCCATAAAACCGGTCCAATAATTCCTATAAGAACTGTTACCATTAAACTCCGCAGAAGACGGTACCACAGTAACCCCATCAGTCTTTGCCCCAGCTGCTTCCTCAACATTTTCATTGTCGGGAACTGTGAGATAACATTCGGCATCTCCATTGGCCACAGCGACATCGAGAATGGTTATAGTGGTTCTAACATCCTCCTAATCTGCATAATTGGCTGTGAGATCATTTGTGGCTGTAGAGAAGGAATCAAACCATTTTCCGTGCCATCCGACTGATCTACTTTCCATTTGGCCAAGGATTTCCTCTGCACGGTCATCAATCGGATGAAGATTCCAGCCAGTAATCGGCGAACTATCACTTTTTCGGAGTGTCGAATTCCAACATAAAAAAAGATGCTCCCGGGTTGACTGAACACTTCTCGCCAGGGGAAATTCGCCCGTTGACCAAGAGCTGAAGGAGGACCTTCGCCTGAACATTGGCTTCTATTTAAGCTGCATGGATTTGTTACGCGGAAATCCGGACCTGTTGTTCAGGAGCTCAGGCAAAAATTTGCTTCTCCCCCCAGAATAAGCTTGACATTTTTGATCATATTGAGAATAATTCTTATTTAATAATAAATTCTTATTTAGAAAATGGAAAAATGGAATTAAGTAAAACTGAAATAGACAAGCGCATGAGGAGTTTTGAAAACATGTGCCGTAAGCTGGGTGTAAAGCGAACCCACCAGCGCATGGAGATTTTTCGCGAAGTGGCGCAGACGGTTGAACACCCTGACGCGGAAAAGGTTTACCGGAAAGTGTCTGAGCGAATTCCAACCATGTCGCTCGACACTGTATACCGGACCCTGTGGCTCCTCAAAGATCTTGGCCTGGTAACCACGCTTGGCTCTCCAAGAGAACGGACTCGTTTTGACGCCAACCTGGACCATCATCATCACTTCGTGTGTGTTAAATGCGGGATGACCCGGGATTTCTACAGTGATGACTTCGACAGTCTGGAATTACCGGATACCCTGTTGTCCATTGGAGAAGCCGTTAAGACCCAGGTGGAAGTAAAAGGATTGTGTAGGAAATGCGCCGCGGGCGAAATGCCGGGCGAGAAAAAAAAGGAGGCAACCTTATGAACGAAGAAAGCAAATGCCCGGTAACGGGCAGTGTAAGTAAACCTATAGCTGGCGGCGGCACGTCGAACCGGGACTGGTGGCCGAACCAGTTAAACCTCAAGATCCTGCATCAGAACTCTCAACTGAGCGATCCGATGGGTGAGGAATTCAGTTACGCCGAAGAGTTCAAAAAACTGGACCTGGAGGCCTTGAAAAAAGACCTCTACGCGCTGATGACCGACTCGCAGGAGTGGTGGCCGGCTGATTACGGGCACTACGGCGGATTATTTATCCGTATGGCCTGGCACAGCGCCGGCACCTACCGCACCGGAGACGGCCGCGGGGGAGCTGGTTCCGGCACCCAGCGCTTTGCCCCTCTCAACAGCTGGCCTGACAATGCCAACCTCGACAAGGCCCGCCGGCTGCTCTGGCCGATCAAGCAGAAATACGGGAAAAAGATTTCCTGGGCTGACCTGATGATCCTGGCCGGCAACTGCGCCCTTGAATCAATGGGCTTTAAAACGTTCGGCTTTGCAGGTGGGCGCGAAGATGTCTGGGAACCGGAAGAAGATATTTACTGGGGGGCCGAGAGCGAATGGCTTGGCGACAAGCGCTACTCTGGTGACAGGGACCTTGAAAACCCTCTCGCCGCTGTTCAGATGGGCCTGATCTACGTCAATCCTGAAGGGCCTAACGGTGAACCCAGCGCGATTGCTTCCGGCCGGGACATACGTGAGACTTTCGCCCGAATGGCCATGAATGACGAAGAGACCGTCGCGCTGGTAGCCGGCGGGCACACCTTCGGCAGGTGTCATGGCGCGGGAGACGCGGCATTAGTGGGACCTGAACCAGAAGCCGCCGGCATTGAAGAGCAGGGCCTCGGCTGGAAAAACAGTTTCGGCAGCGGCAAGGGGGATGACACAATCACCAGCGGCATAGAAGGATCATGGACCGCGAAGCCTACCCAGTGGGATATGGGCTATTTCGACCTGCTGTTCGGCTACGACTGGGACCTGGTTAAGAGCCCTGCAGGTGCCTGGCAATGGGTCCCGGTCAATCCGGATGAAAAAGATCTCGCTCCGGCTGCTCACGATCCATCGAAACGGGTAACAACCATCATGACCACGGCGGACATGGCAATGCGCATGGACCCCATCTATGGACCAATTTCACGCCGCTTCCACAAGAATCCTGAGGAGTTTGCCGACGCCTTCGCCCGGGCATGGTTCAAGCTGACCCACCGTGATATGGGCCCCCGTTCACGCTATCTCGGGCCAGAGGCACCTGAAGAGGAGCTGATCTGGCAGGATCCCGTTCCCGCGGTTGATCATGAGTTGATCAACGACCAGGACATTGCCGATCTCAAGAGCAAAATCCTGGCATCGGGACTCTCTGTCTCCCAGCTGGTCTCTACCGCCTGGGCTTCGGCATCCACATTCCGCGGCTCCGATAAGCGCGGCGGCGCCAACGGGGCACGCATTCGTCTCGCGCCGCAGAAAGACTGGAAAGTCAATCAGACGGCCCAGCTGGAGGGCGTGCTGCAGACCCTTGAGGGAATCCAGGAAAAGTTCAACAGCGCGCAGTCCGGCGACAAGAAAGTTTCGCTGGCGGACCTGATTGTCCTGGGCGGATGCGCGGGAGTCGAACAGGCCGCGAAAAATGCCGGTCACAACCTGACCGTCCCCTTCACGCCCGGACGCACGGATGCCTCCCAGGAGCAAACCGACGCCGAAGCGTTTTCCGTGCTGGAGCCTGTCGCTGACGGATTCCGTAACTACGTTAAATCCAAATACAGCGTGTCGGCGGAAGAACTGCTGGTTGACCGGGCCCAACTGCTGACGCTGACCGCTCCTGAGATGACGGTTCTCCTGGGTGGTATGCGCGTTTTGAATACCAACTTCGGACAGTCCCGGCACGGTGTCTTCACCAAACGGCCGGAGGAACTCACCAACGACTTCTTCGTGAACCTGCTCGACATGGGCACCGCCTGGAAGCCGTCCCCTGAAGACGAAGACGTATTCGAGGGGCGTGACCGTGCTACGGATGAACTCAAGTGGACCGGTACCCGCGTCGACCTGATATTCGGTTCGAATTCCCAGCTCCGGGCTTTGGCGGAAGTCTATGGAAGCGAGGATTCCCAGGATAAGTTCCTGCATGACTTTACGGCGGTATGGAACAAGGTGATGAACCTGGACCGGTTCGACCTTTCCTGACACAGGTACAAATAAATGACCTGCCGGTTTTCCGGAGAGCATTAAAAACTGCAAAAGAGTTAATCAGAAAACGATAACCGTCATGGATTGACTGATGCCCCGGAAGCGGCAGGCCCAGCATAGGGGAGGCGTTTCAACATAACCTGAAACGCTTCCCCTCCTCCAGTCAGCCCCAGGGGCTGAAAAAATATAGGCAGTCTCTCACCAAAATCTCTCTGTCTTTGAGATGGCGTGATTAAAGACATCCCCTTCCCCCAATCCACAAAACTCTTAACTGATTTCTCCCTGTATGAATCTTATTTGGGCTGATGCCCTACAATCCAAACCATTGTGAGTTACAATGAAAATCACCAGCCCGGATTACTCACCGGGTCAGGACATCCTCGTGGGATTTATAACCAGGATTCATAGATTCATCCAATATTTCCGGAGGGGAAAATGAAACTAAAAAAGCTGCTTCTTTCAGTTATATTCTGCTCTATCCAAAATAGCGGCCATTACCGGCCCAACACTGGCCCAGGACCAGGTTGTCGTTAGGCCTGTCGAGATCGATGATGTACTGACAAATCCGGGCATTGGATTCATGACATTCCAGAGATTCAATGGAGATGATCTCAACGAGGGATTACGCTGGACCGAAGGCCTTCCGATCGAGTACCAGGAATGGGATGGAGATCTGGAGAATCCGAATCACCCGATGACAAGCATCGCTTACTTTCGAATTTACTGGAAGTATGTTGAACCCACTGACAAGGGCTACCGCTGGGACCTGGTTGACCGGGCCCTGGATACCGCCCACCAGAGAAACCAGGCCCTGATGCTCCGAATCGCGCCATACGGCACAGGGGAAGAGAGGGATGTCCCTGACTGGTATCGGGAATTAGTGGGCCCAGAAAAGGATCTGCCTGTGGAGAAATGGCAGACAGATCCCGAAGACCCCCGTTACCTCAGTCATTTCGGCGGATTAGTCCGGGCCCTGGGTGAAAGATACGATGGCCATCCCGATCTCGAAAGTGTCGACCTCTCGATAGTCGGCGCCTGGGGAGAGGGAGAAGGATCTGAGCTGCTTAGCAAAAAAACCCGGGAAGGGCTGGTTGACGCCTATATTGATTCTTTCAAAAAAACCCCCCTCCTGATGCTCCTGACTGACGAAAAAACAAATAAATATGGAATCTCCCGCAGGAGCGTGGGCTGGCGGATAGATTGCCTGGGAGACATGGGCGGATTCAGTGACACCTGGAATCACATGGAAGATTATTATCCGCAGGGCATCATCAATTTCGGGATGAAAGATGCCTGGAAAAAAGCTCCGGTCAGCCTTGAAGTCTGCTGGGTGATGGAAAAATGGAGACTTGAAGGCTGGGATGTTGATCATATCATCGATGAATCACTGAAATGGCACATCTCTTCATTCAATTCAAAATCTTCCGCGGTTCCAGCTGAATGGGAGCCCAATGTGAAACGATGGCTGAACCGTATGGGCTACCGGTTCGCGCTGCGAAAATTTACCTATCCCGAGAGCATCGAACCAAATGGGACCCTTGATTTTACAAGCTGGTGGGACAACAAGGGTGTCGCGCCCTGTTACAAACCATTCCGTCTGGCACTCCTCCTGAGCGGACCCGGGCGGGAGTGAGATCCTGCCTACGGGCGCCTGCATAAATTCATGGCTCCCTGGAGACAATCTATATGACGGCAAGGTTTTCGTGCCGGTAGACACCCCTCCTGGAGAGTACGAGCTGGCTCTGGCCATTGTCGATGAAAGCAACAATCCCAGGGGTGCGGCTGGCAATTGAAGGCCGGGGGGATGATGGCTGGTACCGACTTGGCACCATAAAGATTATCCCATAGATCCTGGAAGACAGGTGAACAGCGGCATTGACCAAAAAAAAGGCTGTCCTTCCGCCTGTCCATGTTCCATTCATGGTTACAGCAAGCATGGTATTCTTCTTCGATCCCATTAAAATGGTGTGCACAAAAACATTGGAGCAGGGGAGGATGATGACAAGACTGGTTGAAATCGCGGAAAATCTGGCGGAAACAGGTAGACGGATTGACTTTCGCTGAGCCGGTACACACTGTCTACAATCCGCTTCGCTATGCCTGGAAGGCGCACCGGGCTTACCTGGAAAAATGGGGCGGCGCCCCTAAGGAAGCAGTGTTAGTGGGAATGAACCCGGGACCCTGGGGAATGGTTCAGACCGGCGTTCCCTTTGGCGAAGTCAACCTGGTCCGGGACTGGCTGGGAATTGAGGCCGCCGTCAAACAGCCGGCAAAGACACATCCTAAAAGACCTGTAAAGGGGATTCTCCTGTGAGCGAAGCGAGGTCAGCGGAGCCCGCTTGTGGGGCTGGGCCAGAAACCGCTTCGGCAGCCCGGAAACATTCTTCAGGCGTTTCTTCGTCTACAACTACTGCCCCCCTGGCCTTCATGGAGAAAAGCGGACGGAACCGGACTCCCGACAAGCTCCCGGTTTCGGAAAGGGAGGGCCTCTTTGAAATCTGCGATGATGCCCTTCGGGACACAGTCGCGGCACTGAATCCCTCTTTCGTGATTGGAGTGGGAAGATTCGCGGAAGGAAAAGCCCGAGCCCGCGCTGCACGGGCTTCCGGTTTCAATAGGCAGGGTTCTCCATCCCAGCCCGGCCAGCCCCCTGGCCAACCGGGGGTGGAGCGAGGCTGCCGAAAAAGACCTGGCACAATGCGGCATTTCCCTTTAACCATCCAGATCAAGTCAGCCGGGAATCGACCGAAAATCCCTGGATACCTCAACTCTTACAATTAGCCCGAATTTTTCATCGGGTTAGCTATGGGAAAATGTTTAACCAAAAAATATATTCCCCGGGAGATTCCCTGCCTTAGTGAATTATCCGCCTTCATCTCCCTGCGAAACTGATCGAGAAACGCTTCCGCTGACGCAACGCCAGTTACTGCCGCCTGATAAATCATTTGCTGAAACAAAAAAAGTTTCATAACATCTATAGCAAAGAAGGTTTAAAAAGTTCGATTCCAAAGCTTCTTTGGATTTACCCATCTTCAAGCGGGCCTCCGCTCTAAGAAGGTGGCCCTGAACAGCCCCCCTTCCCCGGGAGATAAGCTGTGATGACTGTTCTTCAGCCTCCTGGAAAAACGCCCTTATCTTTCTGCCTTTATCTTTCTCCAATATGGACCTGCTTTATATACTCCATGTCTACGGGGTCGTGACGCGGCAGGGAAGATGATATACACTACAGGCTTGATAATTAGAGTTATGATTATCCACGCGGATAAGGATTTACAGCCTTGAAAACAAGTGTTTAATTGTCGCCTTACCCCTAATAATAATCAGGAGCCTGAAGATGCTGAGCTGGATCAAAAAATTCTACGCGCCCGCCCCGCACATTGATCGCCTCGCGGGAAAACAAGATAGCCAAAACCTATGCCCGTTATCGCTGGAGCACCATGGAATCCACCTTCCTCGGGTACGCCATGTTCTACCTGGTTCGCAATAATCCTCTCCACCGTGGCCAAAGATGTCGGAACGGCCCTGGCCTATGACCACAATATGATCGGTAACATCCTGGCTTTGTCCGCCATTTCCTATGGCCTTGGCAAATTCCTAATGGGATCCCTTTCGGATCGATCTGATCCGCGTAAATTCATGGCCTCAGGGTTGTTGTTGACAGGTCTGGTGAATTTCGCTTTTGGCGGTGTGGGAGTGTACTGGATACATTTGTTTCTATGGTCGCTGAATGGATTCATACAGGGCATGGGATGGCCCCCCTGCGGCCGGTCACTGGGCCACTGGTTCAGCCTGAAGGAACGCGGATCCGTATTCGCCGTCTGGAATGTCGCCCATAATATCGGAGGCGGACTGGCCGGGATTATGGCAGCTTACGCGGCCTCTCACTTTGGATGGCAGGCCCGCTTTCTACTTCCCGGGCGTTATCGCGGTAATCGGCTCAGCCTACCTGTTCTGGCGCCTGCGCGACACCCCTCAATCTCAGGGATTGCCTCCTGTTGAGGAGTACAAGAATGATTTTTCGGAGACTGAAAAAATACATGGATTGATCCATGAACGCGAGCTGTCAACCCGCGAGTTATTTATTGAAAATATCCTGAAAAACAAATATTTGTGGCTCATGGCATTCGCCAATTTTTTCGTCTATATCGTTCGCTACAGCATGCTGGATTGGGGCCCCATGTATCTCAGGGAAGTCAAGGAGGCCACGCTGGCCGGAGGAGGAATAGCGATCCTGCTCATCGAATTTGCCGGCATCCCTTCAACCATACTGATAGGCTGGCTGTCAGACCGGGCGGGAGGCCGGCGGGGAATGGTCAGCCTTTTATGTATGCTTCCCATTTTCTTCGCTTTTTTAGGGATTTACCTCAATCCTCCCGGAAACCTCAGTTTCGACATGGCAATGCTGGTCATCATTGGATTTTTTATCTATCCGCCGGTAATGCTGCTGGGTGTTACAGGAATTGACCTCACCTCGAAGAAAGCGGTGGGAACCGCGGCCGGATTTATCGGCCTTTTCGGCTATCTCGGCCGCTCAGCCCAGGCCAAGGGCTTTGGCTGGATGGTGGACCATTACGGTAATATCTATGGCATGGAGACAGGATGGAACATCGTGATCTTCAGTATTCTGGGAGCAACTGTCATGGGTATTGTTCTCCTCGCCTTTACCTGGAGGATAAAGCCACGGGCATAAGATCACGGAATAAGCTTCCATTTTCAAGAAAGGCGAACGTGGAATGCCCAATAAATCCCATATGAATAATTTCTGGTGGGGATCCGGAACTGCTCTTCCCGGGCAATTCGTGAATTACCCCTGCAATCCGCCTGGCTTCGGTGTTGAAAGAAATACTGAGAACTTCGAACATCTCAGTTCTACCCTGAAACTTGAATAGTTGCGAGTCACAAGCAGCAGGTAGCGCCATTACCGTTGTCGTTGTCAGCGAAGCGGCTATCGTTGTCGTAATCGTATCCGTATTTCGTAAATTTCTCCGGGGTTCACCTCTCCCAAGATTCTCCCCTGTATGATCCACCCAAGGCGATGGCTGGACTCAGTTAGACCATGGGTGAGTTCCTCCCGTTACCGCTACAGTCCCTGGATCATCCGCCAAAGCCCGGGATCGACCGGTATGCCGTTTTTGAGATTCGCCCTCCGTGTGGCAAGCATTCCCTGGCCGGGATAACGCACCTTCGGGGCTCCCTCGAGCGGAGGGGTGTCCAGGAAATCACTAATGACAGCATCCACCTTTCCATTGACATAGGCAGTCCCCATTGGCGAGGTAATGTCAATGGCAATAAATACCTGCGAGACTCCGGTTTCCTCATCGCGCCGGCTGATCTCCCTGGTCGAATCACCATCCGCGATCAGGGATCCCATCAAATCAAGAACGAGGGCCAGGCCGGAACCCTTCCAGTAACCAATCGGAAGGGCCCTGAATGATTCCAGTATGGCATTGGGATCGGTGGTGAGTTCACCGTTCTCATCATAACCGCCAGCCAGGGGAAGCTGTTCCCCGCGTCGCCGAAGGACTTCCAGCTTGCCATTGGAGAACTGGCTCATAGCCATATCCAAAAGGACCGGTTCTTCACCGCGGGGAAGGCAGATAACCATCGGATTATTCCCTATCTTCCTCTCGGATCCTCCCCATGGCGGCATGAGCGCGATCGTGTTAGTCCAGCAGATCCCGATGCATCCCGCCCCGGCAGCCTGCAGCCCGTAAGTGCCGCCTCTCATCCAGTGATTGGTGTTTCCAAGGCCGACACAGCCGAGTCCATGTTCCTGCGACAGTTCGATGGCCCGCTGCATCGCCTTCCCGGCGTTGAGAGGCCCCACACCTCTTTTTCCGTCCCATTGTTCCAACGACCCAAGAGACCGCACCAGTTCAGGCTCGGCATGGATATTGACGAGGCCCGTCTTGACGGCTGTGACGAAGCTGGGAAATCGGTTCAACCCGTGGGAATCGACTCCGTCACAGGTGTTCTCGGTGAAAATACGCGCGCATCTCCTCGCCCGGGAATGTTCAAAGCCGGCAGCCAAAAGGATTCGGGTGAGTTCCTGCCATATTTCGTCAAAGCATATTCGCTTCATAGATCTCATGCCGTTCTCTCCTCAGATGGGAGGCCTATCTTGATGTTATGTAACTGACCAGAATTATATTTCCCCGGCAAGGTTCAGTTGTCAAGCAGCTTGGAGAGAATCACCGGATATCTCAAATACGTTTGTGTCTATCCGGGAAACCAGCCGATTTCAGAATTCGACAACGACCTTCAACCTTCGGGACTGCAACTATTCAAGCCCGGTCAATCATGCTATCCTGTTGCAAATGAAGGAACAGTTTGAGGCAGTTTCGAAAAAAATATCTTCTTTCAGGAAATCAATTGAACAGGTAATCAAGGGGAAACCCGAAGCTGTGGAGTTGACTATCGTCACACTCCTGGCTGGAGGGCACCTGCTTATTGAAGATGTCCCCGGAGTGGGAAAGACAACCCTGGCCCATGCCCTGGCAAAATCATTTGACTGCGAATTCCATCGAATACAGTTCACAAGCGACCTGCTGCCTTCCGACCTGACCGGGATATCAATGTACAACCAGGCCAGCGGCAAATTTGAATTCCACCGCGGCCCGCTCTTCTCCAACATCGTGCTGGCAGATGAAATCAACCGGGCCACCCCAAAAACCCAGAGCGCCCTGCTTGAAGCGATGAGCGAAGGGAATGTCTCCGCCGAGGACAAGACCTTTCCCCTGCCTGATCCTTTCATGGTTGTGGCCACCCAAAACCCGATTGAGCATGTCGGAACAAATCCTCTACCCGAATCCCAGATGGACAGGTTCCTGATCAAGACAAACATGGGTTATCCGGCAGAGTCTGATGAGAAGGAAATCCTCAGATCCGGCATCAGCTACAGTTCAGCCAATAAACTTATTCCTGCCATTACGGTGGAAGAAATCCTGGAGGCCAGGGAACTGGTGGCAAAAGTAAGGGTCGAAGAGGTTCTTCTGGACTACCTCATGAGCCTGGTCACTGCTACCAGGACCTGCAAACACCTGGCCCTGGGGGTAAGCACCAGGGGAGCCGGAGCCCTTTTCAAATCAGCCCAGTCACTGGCTATCGTCAAGGGGAGGGACTACTGCGATCTTGACGATATCAAGTCACTGGCCCTCAAGGTCTTCCCGCACCGGGTACTGGTAAGCCCGGACTATTCCTCTCCATACAGGCAGGGGGAAGAAGCCCGGGAAATCATTCATGACCTGCTCAATTCCGTAGAAGTGCCTGTCTGAAAGTAACTAATCACCTTCAAATGTGCCTGGATTCACAAGCTTTGTCGGCAAATCATGTGATCATATCCTGATAATCAGCCGTCAAGTATTCCGTCTTGCTTCAAGCACGCGGAAGCTTTTGATTTATAATGAGGTAGCTGGAAATCCACGAGCTTCCCAAATTGGAAAGGGAATGCTCGGTTCAGGATAAGTCGGTCTCTGCACAGTCATGGAATTTTTTGCAAACAAAATTGAATTTCGCAAGCAAATCCGGGAATTCTTCTGGGGTTCAGCTTTATTGATCATGGCCCTTCCGGTGGCCCTGACAAGCACAGCCGCCCGGGATAACGGATACTATATTCTTGCCGCGGTTCTTTCAATATTCGCTTTGATAATGACCGGGATCGCATCGGTTAACCTGGTTCCCAAGCTGGTTCGCAGGGTTATAACCGTTCACTGGAATCCCCTGCGCTATTTCAAAGTCACTAAAAGGGGAATGTTTTTCATTTTCCTCCTGCTCCTGATCTCCATGGCTACCTTCAATACCGGCAACAACCTTCTGATCATCATCCTTTCGCTGCAGATGGGAGCGCTGCTTGTTTCCGGCACAGTCGCCAACCTGATGCTGAGCGGATTGAAGGTCCGTTTACGGCTTCCCGAAGCCATCCATGCCGGGAACCAGTCTCTTCTCCTGGCGACGTTGAAAAACCGAAAAAAAATATTCCCGTCCTTCGGACTGGAGATGAAAAATATCAGCAGGGATATGGACGAGGATGCGTCTATAGACTTCTCCGAAGCTGGGATCAGGTTTCCCTTCATTAGGCGCGGCGAAGATAAAACTGTGAAATTTGAATGTACTTTCAACCGCAGGGGTGTATTTTCTATCGAGGGTTTCGTAGTCAACACAACATTTCCGTTCGGTCTTTTTTCAAGGGGAAAAGAGCTTTACGCTGAAGGAAAAGTAAAGGTTTACCCTGCACTGATCGAATTAAGGGAGTTCCATTACAAGTTTCCGTTCCTCTTCGGCCAGGAGGCCCTGAACAAAAAGGGCAGCGGTGACGAGCTCCATAATCTTCGTGATTATCACCATGGTGACGATGCCAGGCATGTGCACTGGAAAGCCTCGGCCAAGCTGGGCAGGCTGATTGTCAAAGAGTTCTCCCAGTCACGGGACACAGTGTTCCAGGTAGTTTTCTCAACTTTTTTAAGGAATCCTTCCGGGTCAGGACTGAACCAGTTTGAAAAAGCGGTTTCCCTGGTGGCGTCCCTGGTTAACGCCTATTTCCAGTCGGGACAGGAAATTTCGTTTTACTCGGGGGAGAAATCAATCACCATACCTTGCGGAAGCCGTTCGCAGTACCTGCTTTTGATGGATTACCTGGCTGAGGTCGAGCCATCGGAGAAAGATTTAATTGATCCCCGCCAGGTTTCGCCTCGTTCAATTATATTTTCAGCCGATGCCGCAATTGAAGGGGCCGACAGCAAGCGGCTGGTGGACTATAAAAGATTATGAATTTTGAAAAGAGTTTCCAGACAGCCAGCCTGGCCCTGATCTTTTCAGGATTTCTGTCTATATTGCTGACCGGGGCGATCAGCATTTTCACGGCGGTTCTCTTCCCGGTTATCCTGCTCATGGGATGGTACCGCAAGCCCAAAAAAATAAAGAAAATCTACCAGTGGCTGGCGACTGGAATAATTCTGCTGCTCTTCCTGATCGAGCTCCTTCTTCTTTCCCATCTTGCCATCGCGGTAATTCGGCTGATGCTCATGCTGATACTGCTGAAGGTTTTCACGCGGGAGGAAAAGCGGGATTACTCAACGCTCTACCTTCTTTCTTTTTCCCTGCTCCTTATATCTTCGACCTCCACAATTTCGGCCTTGTTTGTATTTTCAGCCGCGGCTGTTCTTTTTACATTTGTGTTTTCGCTGATACTGTTCGAAATGAGGCCGGCCTACCTGGCTAATCCAGGGATGGATTTCTCACTTAAAAAAAGCCTCCAGGCCACCAGTATGATCACCCTGCTGATAGTATTGCTTGCCATCCCAATTTTCCTGGTTATACCCAGGTCGGCCCTGGGTATGTTCGGCCAGACACAGGTCTCCTCCATTGGATTTTCTCCTTCAGTCAACCTGGGCGAAATGGGCACCATGCTTGAAAATGGGGAAGTAGTCATGCGAATAGAGGTCAGGCAGGGTAGAGATTCCGTTCCCCATGAGATGAAATGGCGCGGCGTTGCCATGGACCTGTTCGACGGCAAGACCTGGATCAACACATTCAGCGGATCAAAGCAGATTGTCCCCGATCTCCAGGGGCGGTACCTGCTGGAGACTGAAAGGTATCAAAATGAACTGTTAATCGAACAATCCGTTTACATGGAACCTTTTTCAAACGTAGTCTTCACTTCCCATAATCCGATTCAGCTGTCCGGTTTCAGCAGGTCTTCCCAGGTAATGCAGGCCGGGAACCAGGCTATTTACCTGCAGCCCAAACCAAACCAGGCCATCGAGTACAGTTTATTTACAGATATTCACAGCAGGACCAGGAGCATAAAGGCTTTCAATCCCGATGCCCCATACCCGGAGATCAGTGATAAATATCTGCAGCTGCCGGAAATAGACCCGCGTATAAAACCACTGGCGGAAGCTGTAGTGAAAGACTCGACCAGCCGGCTTGCCCAGGTATTGCTCCTTGAAAATTTTCTTAAAACCCAGTTCGGTTATTCTCTCAACCACAGTTCCGGAAGCTCTACTGATCCCCTGGGTAATTTCCTGTTTTCCACTCGTACCGGTCACTGTGAATATTTCGCGACCGCCCATGTAATTATGCTCAGATCACTGGGCATTCCAGCCAGGATGATCAATGGATTCAGGCTTGGAGAATACAACGAATGGGGGGATTACTTCATAGTCAGGCAGTCTGACGCCCATAGCTGGGTGGAAGCCTTCCTGCCCGGTTCAGGCTGGGTTGAATTCGATCCAACCCCGGCAGTGGCCGGCAGCCGCAACTTCTCCTTGTCACGTGCGATTGGGAAGATCCTTGATAACCTGGATATTTTGTGGACAGAAATCGTCACCTTCGACCGGTACAAACAATTCGGTTTCTTCAGGATGCTGGTGAACCAGGCCATGGCAAAATGGGATGAAGCTTCTCACTCAGCGAAAACCCTGGCAGAATCAGATCTCCCCGGAATGCTGAAAGCCAAAATCACAACCGGCAGCATGATCAAGGCAGGATCATACGGTGCCCTTGGTTTATTAATTGGAATCATGCTGTGGATTAAACGCCTGGCCATACTCTCCTTCCTCAGGAGAAGCCTGCTGAGGCTTGATTCTGATGAAATGGTCAGGGAATATTACCGGGACATGCTCCGTGTAATGAAAAGAAAGGGCGACGGGAAACTCCCCGCGGAAACACCGGGAGAATTCCTAAAAAGAATCAGGGATTCATACCCGGCCTGCTACCCTGACCTGATCACTGACATCTACATAAAATCCCGCTTCGCGGGACGGGCCGCTACCAGCGAGGACCTGAAATCTGTCACCATGGCACTCAGGCAGCTTCGGAAAACAAAAAAAATCAAAAAATTCAACCCTAATCCGAGATCCTGAATCCCCTCCTGGGATATACTTTTATACCAGTAAATACTTGTCGACTGGATTACCCTGCGTTAGGATTAAATAATCTGATAACAGAGTAAATTAGGGAAAATGTTTATATGGAAACGTATCTCGGACTCCTTTGCCTGATCGGAGTTGTTGGTGGTTCCGTAATCGCGATGATGCTGCTGCAGGCCTGGCTGGGACCAAAATACAGGAGTGAAGTACATAACCGCACTTATGAATGCGGGCTGAACCCCAAAAAAGTAACCAGGGGAAACTTCTCGGTTAAATTTTTTGTGGCCGCCCTGCTCTTCATACTCTTTGATATTGAACTGATTTTCCTTTTCCCCTGGGCTGTTGCATACCGGGATCTGGGATTATTCGGCTTTGTTGAAATGTTTATCTTTCTGCTGGTTGTCGCCGCGGGCCTGGTATATACAGTGAGGAAAGGAGTTCTCAATTGGAAATGACCAGCTACTCCTCCCCTAAAGGAGGCTTCGTTGCCACTTCTGCCAACCAGTTCCTGGGATGGGGCAGAAAGTATTCATTGTTTCTTTACCCTTTTATTACCGCCTGCTGCGGAATGGAATACATGTCCGCCGCGTGTTCCCATTATGATATCGACCGTTTCGGGGCGGGACTGCCCCGTTTCTCGGCCCGGCAGGCCGACCTGCTTCTTGTGGCCGGCACAATAACTGAAAAAATGGCTCCGGTTTTGAAACAGGTTCACGAACAGATGTGCCTTCCCAAATGGGTTATGGCCTTCGGCGTCTGCACCTGCACCGGGGGCTTTTATGACAATTACGCGGTAGTCCCGGGAATCGATAGGATCGTCCCGGTGGACATTTATGTCCCCGGATGCCCGCCGCGGCCGGAAACCGTACTCGACGGACTTATAAAACTACAGGAAAAAATCCAGAATTCAGAACACAGCCTGACATAAAAAAGCCGGCATATCCGGAGATAACAGTAGACGCGATGGATCAAAACAGCATTTTAGACAGGGTAAAAAAGGAATTCCCCGACCTCGTGCTGGAAACTCATTCCAGGCTGGGACAGGATACCGTGATCATTTCCAAATCCGGAATCGTTGAAATTGCCCGGTTTTTGAAAGAAGACGAAAAACTGAAATTCAACATGCTCGCCGACCTGACTGCCGTGGATTACTGGAAAGAAAAGCCCAGGTTCGAAGTCGTTTATCATTTTCTGTCCATGGAAAATAAACTGCGCCTGCGGGTGAAAGCCAGAGTGGAGGAATCGGATTGTGAGATCCCCACCCTCTCCGGCCTCTGGCCCGGAGCTAACTGGTATGAAAGAGAGGTATTCGACATGTTCGGCATCAGGTTCACCGGCCATCCCGACCTCAAGAGGATCCTGATGTACCCCGATTTTGAAGGGCATCCGCTGCGCAAGGATTATCCGAAAACCAGGCACCAGCCTCTTGTTGAATACCGGGAACTTAATTTACACGGAAACGAAAACACAACCACCAGCAGGAAGAAGGAAAATGACTGACCGGCTGGATCAAGACAATACCTTTTTTGAACAAACCGGCAAAAGGGAGATGTTCGTCAACTTCGGCCCGTCTCATCCCTCCATGCACGGCGTAATCAGGATAAAGCTTATCGCCGACGGCGAATTTGTGAAAAAGACTGAAATTGACATCGGATACCTGCACCGGGGATTCGAAAAGGAATGTGAAAGCTGCCCCTATCCCAACGGCTTCCCCTATACCGACAGGCTCAATTATGTTTCGCCGCTGATCAACAACTTTGGCTTTGCCAAGGCCGTCGAAGACCTCATGGGACTTACGGTTCCGGAAAGGGGTGAGTACATAAGGGTGATCATGAGTGAACTCTCCCGGATCACCGATCACCTGACCTGTGTCGGAGCCTGCACCATGGAGCTGGGCGCGTTTACCGCTTTCCTCTACATGATGAAAGCCAGGGAATGGCTCTATGAAGTCATAGAAAGTGTCACCGGTGCCCACCTGACTGTTTCCTATGCCAGGATCGGGGGGGTCAAGGCTGATTTGCCTGAAGGATTTTCCGAGCATTGCCTCAAGTCCCTCTCTGACGTATCCGGGGTGCTGGATGAGATAGACGTATTGATGACTCGCAACCGAATCTTCTACGACCGAACCAGGGATGTAGGAGTGATGACCAGGGAAGAAGCGATAGCCTACGGTGTTACCGGGCCGTTTCTCAGGTCAACCGGAATTGATTATGATGTCCGGAAGGCCTTCCCCTACCATGTGTATGACCGGTTTGATTTTGAAATTCCCGTTGGCTGGAGGGGGGACAATTATGACCGCTACCTGGTGCGCATGGAAGAGATGCGGCAGTCCATAAGGATTATCCGCCAGGCCCTGGATACAATCCCTCCGGGCCCGACCAGCGTGGACAGTGAAGGAAATGTCATCAATGCCGCGGCAATGGCTGATCTTGGCAAAACAGGCCGCACCAAAAACCTGATAAACCTGGAAGCCCGGGTCGAACCGACTCTTGAGGGCTCAGAAAAACGGATCCATGCCCAGGTCAGGGATGCCTGCAGAAAAGCCGGGCTTCCTCCCAAGGACCAGACTTATACCAATATTGAATCACTAATGAACCATTTTAAAATCGTCATGGACGGCCACGGGGTCCGCCCCCCAAAGGGAGAAACCTACTCTTTTGTTGAGGGCGGGAATGGAGAACTTGGTTTCTACGTAGTAAGTGATGGAACTGATCATCCCTGGAGAGTACGCTGCCGGCCTCCCTGCTTCCCCATAATGTCCGGGCTGCATAACATCCTGGAAAAAGGACAGATAGCTGATATCGTTGCTACATTTGGCACTGTGAATATGATCGCCGGAGAACTGGACAGATGAGCAATCCATTTCAATTTTCAGCTGATAACCTGGAACGTTTTAAAGATATCATCAGCCGGTACCCGGAAAAACAGGCCGCGCTCCTGCCTTCCCTTCACCTGATCCAGGAACAGCTGGGCCACATCTCCCGGGAAGCCGTCCTCTATGCGGCTGACATGCTGGGCCTTCCTGTTGTCGAAGTAGAAAATGTCGTCAGTTTTTATTCAATGTTCCATACCGAGCCAAGGGGCAAACACCATATCAAGGTGTGCAACAGCCTTTCCTGCGCGGTCTGCGGTTCCTCCGGCATAGCCGATCACCTCCGGAAAAGACTGGGCATAGAGCCCGGGGAAATAACAGTCGACGGAGAAATAAGCTGGGAAATTGTTCCTGACTGCCTGGGAGCATGTGAACTGGCCCCCATGATCCAGATCAACGGAATCAACCATGGTTTACTGACCGAAGAAAAACTGGACGAACTCCTGGCAGGCATATCACCTGGCCTGGCCAGTCCGGAGAAAGGAGACCGGAAATAATGTCATCGCCTAAGCTGGTCTCGAAATTCTTTGGAAATCATGAAGCAAGAAACCTGGAGTGGCGCCTGGAAAACGGAGGCTATGAAGCCGCCCGCAAAGCGCTGGATATGGACCCCTCTGATATTGTGTCCGAAGTGATAACCGCCAACCTGAGAGGTTTGGGCGGCGCGGGTTTCCCAACCGGGAAAAAATGGACTTTTGTCCCGAAGGACACCAACAAGCCCAAATACCTGGCGGTTAACGCCGATGAAGCTGAACCCGGAACCTTCAAAGACCGGTATATCCTGGAATGGGATCCTCACCGGCTGATCGAGGGAATCATCATCTGCAGCAAAGCTGTGGGGATCCACACGGCTTACATATACATTCGAGGGGAATACCTGGAGCCTTACCAGCGTATACAAGCCGCGGTGGAAGAGGCCTACAGCAGCAATATCCTGGGCGCGGATGTACTGGGATCAGGCTTCAAACTGGATATCCATGTTCACCGGGGAGCCGGAGCCTATATATGCGGGGAGGAAACCGCGCTGCTTGAATCACTGGAAGGCAAAAGGGGCTGGCCCCGCCTCAAGCCTCCGTTTCCCGCCGTGGAAGGAGCTTTCGGCTGTCCCACGGTTATCAATAATGTCGAAACCATTTCCCACCTGCCGGAGATCATCCTGCGAGGAGGCAGATGGTTCGCGGATCTCGGGGGTTGAAAACCATGGAGGGACCAGGCTTTTCGCGGTTTCCGGATGCGTGGCAAATCCCGGGGTTTTTGAGCTGCCGGTAACAACCACCATGAGGGAGCTGATTTACGACCACGCCGGCGGAATCAAGGACGGAAAGGCCTTGAAAGGCGTCATCCCGGGAGGAGTTTCTTCAGCAGTGCTTACAGCTGATGAAATTGACACACCCCTTACGTTCGACGCCCTGGCCTCACTGGGATCGATGGCCGGTTCCGGCGCGGTTATCGTACTTGATGAAGATGTCTGCATGGTGAAGGCCCTGCACAACATACAGAACTTTTTTGCCCACGAGTCATGCGGGCAGTGCACGCCCTGCCGGGAAGGAACCAGCTGGGTCTACCGGATACTTTCCCGCATCATTGCCGGGGAAGGCGATGAATCAGACCTTAAAACCCTCCGGGATTTCACGGTCAACATGAATGGGACCAGCATCTGCGCGTTGTGTGAAGGCTCCGTGATGTCCCTGAAGAGTTTCATTACCAAGTACGAGGATGAGTTTGTTTATTTTATCAGGGAAAAACGATCCCTGACCGAAGACAGAAAACAAGGATTGGCCTCTAAATGACCGATCCTGAATTGCTGCAATAAAACAGGTTTTTTATATGCCCACACTGACTATAGACGGAAAACAGGTCACGGTTAAAGACGGAACATCAGTCATCAACGCTGCTGAAGAGGCTGGTATCTACATTCCTCGTTACTGCTACCACCCGGGGCTTACCATAGCGGGAAGCTGCCGCATGTGCCTGGTTGAAATCGAGGGCATGCCCAAGCTTGAAATCTCCTGCCACACCATGGCCCGGGAAGGAATGGTTGTGCGCACCGACACTGAACAGGTAAAACAGGCCCGTCGTGCCATGCTTGAATTCCTGCTATCCAATCATCCCCTGGACTGCCCGGTATGCGATCAATCCGGGGAATGTGACCTCCAGAATTTCTACATGGAATACGGTCTTTATGACAGCCGGTTCCTCGAGAACAAGAGAAAAGGCAAAAAGGCGACCCCTATCGGGCCGCATGTGATGCTGGACCAGGAACGATGCATTCTCTGCACCAGGTGTGTCAGGTTCACGAAGGAAATAAGTAAAACCGATGAACTGGGTGTGTTCAATCGCGGCAGTGAATCGGTAATTGACCTCGCGCCCGGCAAGACCCTGGACAATCCCTATTCAGGTAACGTCATTGATATTTGCCCGGTTGGAGCGCTGACAGAAAGAGACTTCCGTTTTCAATGCCGGGTCTGGTACCTGACCGAGCACGTTTCAGTATGCCCGGGATGTTCGAGGGGCTGCAATATTTCCATCCATTTCAACAGGAAAAAAGCCCACAAGGCCGGGGGCCGCAGGGTTATGCGGATCAAACCGTCCTACAACGAAGAAATTAACAAGTGGTGGATTTGCGACCGGGGAAGATTCGGTTACAGGCTCATTGATGAAAACCGTATTGAACAGCCCCTGGTGAAAAACGAATCGCAACAGGTTGAAACCGGCTTGGGAGCAGGCCCTGGACCAGGCATCCAGCCTGATCAAAAATAATATTGATATAAAAGGCTCCCCGGGTATAGGAATTATTTTCTCCCCGCGGCAAACCAATGAAGAGCTTGAGAAATCAAAAGACTTGTTTCTGGAACGCCTTGATATTTCTGATTACTCTTTCAGCAATCCCTGGGAAGAACCTGGACCTGAAGATGATTTATTGATGAAGGCTGACTGCAACCCCAATTCCAGGGGGGCTTCCGAGCTGGGGCTGGAAGGCGACACCCAGGCTATCCTGCGGAAAGCCGCGGACGGGGAACTGAACCTGCTTATCGTCTTCGGGCACAGCTTCGAATCTCCCGCCGCCCTGGATCTCCTGGAGAAAACTGAACGGATCATCTACGTGGGATCCAATTGGAACGAAACCGCCCGTATCGCTGACGTGGTCCTCCCTTCAGCAGTGTATGCTGAAAAAGACGGAAGTTTCACCAACTTCGAAGGAAAGAAACAGCAGTTTACCCAGGCATTCCTTCCCCTTGGCGAGAGCCGGCCTGAAATTGAAATCCTGGAACAGTTATCACGGAGGATAGAACATTGGAATTCATGACTGAACTGGGAATAGCCCTGGCCAAGGTAATATTCCTTTTCTCGGCAATTATGGGAATGGCAGCTTTGCTGACCTGGCAGGAGCGAAAACAGAGCGCCGTGATGCAGGACCGAATCGGAGCCAACCGGGCCGATATCTTCGGCTTCCGGGCCATCGGCCTGTTCCAGGTTGCCGCGGACGGCATCAAGATGTTTTTCAAGCAGGATTTCGTGCCCAGGGATGCCGATCGGGTGGTATTCACCCTGGCTCCCATGGTCGCACTGTTTTTTGCCTTGATGGCTTTCGCGGCGGTTCCATTCGGCGGAGTCTACCAGTTCGGCGATTACACGGTTTCCCTGCAGATATTCGATACAAACGCCGGACTCCTGCTGGTTTTTGCCATGATGAGCCTTGGAATCTATGGAGTTGTCCTGGGAGGATATGCTTCTTCCAACAACTATGCCACCCTGGGAGGCCTGCGCGGCGCCAGCCAGATGATCTCCTACGAAATAACAATGGGAGCCACAGTTGTGGGCATCCTGATGATCTACGGAACCCTGGAACTCCAGCAAATTGTCAGCATGCAGGGCGAACTGCTTTTCGGATGGATTCCGTTATGGGGGGTCCTGCTCCAGCCGCTGGGCTGCGTATTGTTCCTGACAGCGGCCATGGCCGAAACCAAGAGGGTTCCCTTTGATATCCCCGAAGGCGAATCAGAGATTGTCGGGTATTTCATTGAATACAGCGGAATGCGTTTCGGCATGTATTTCTTCACCGACTTCATTGAAACAATTCTCGCGGGCGCCCTCACCGCCACCCTCTTTTTCGGGGGCTGGCAGGTGCCGTGGCTTTATTCTGATGGATTTCATTTCCCCTGGGGATGGGAACTGGCCCTTCCGGCGGCAGCTGTAATGGCTCTCCAGGTGGGTGCATTCCTGACCAAGACTTTTCTTATCTATTCCTTCCTCCTGTTTGTCCGCTGGACCCTGCCCCGATTCAGGTGGGACCAGCTGATCAGGCTGGGCTGGACAATAATGCTCCCCCTTTCGCTGATAAATATCGTTGTCACGGGACTGGTGCTGCTACTAATATAAAATGAGAAGTGATCTATGGCTCTGAAGGTACAGAATAAAGAACTGACATTCCTGGAAAAATTGTATATCCTGGAAGTCATAAAGGGATTGTGGATTACAATCTCCCATTTCTTCCGGAATATAACCCTGCATATACTGCACCTGTTTGGGCTGGCTAAAAATATCCCCGCGGCCGTAACCTATCAATACCCAGAGGAAAGCCACCCCCTGCCTTCCCGTCTCAGGACCCTGCACCGACTGACAAAAAGGGAAGACGGCTCTCCCCGCTGTGTGGCCTGCATGATGTGTGAAACCATATGCCCCGCGGACTGCATTTACATAATTGCCGGCGAGCACCCCGATCCCCAGATCGAAAAATATCCCACAAGGTTCGATATCGATGTGGGACGCTGTATTTTCTGCGGCTACTGCGTGGAAGCCTGTCCTGAAGATGCCATCCGCATGGATACCGGAATCCTGGATTTCACCTCCTACACCCGGGCGGATATGGTTCATTCAATGGGAGACTCTGCTCTCCCGCGAAGGGGCGGAGGAAGTTACGGCTGATGCCGCCGGTGCCGGCGAGGCCAAATCGCCGCGAAAAACCGCCAGATAAGTCATGGTCGCCTGTATTACCCACCGCCGGGAACGCCAATCTACTGATTGGCATTCAAATTAAACAGCGCCGAAGGCGCCAACAACAAGTCCGGGCCACAGGCCCGGAAAATCCCGGCCCAAAGGGGCCGGGATAATAGCCCAGGGTGGAGCTAAGACGAGCAAGGGCGAAGCCATTGCGAAGTCGGCGGAACCCTGGGAAAGGTGAGACCACCAAAATCATTTTCCTTCGAGAATCCAGCGAGCGCTGTAGGTGCGAGCGGAAATCAAAACAAAAATCTGCAGAACCTATTTTTTGTTTGCCGGTCTGAAGACCGGCTTTCCCGGGGCTCCTGCGGCTATGTTTGATTAACGCAGATCAGGCGATCTGCGTTACCTGGTGGAGGCCATGCCAAACATCTCGCTTTCGCTGGCAGGTCCCAGGATAGGGCCTGCCGCAACAATCATAAGCTGGAAGCTTATGACACGCTGGAGCGAGCCACTCCAGCCACGATCAGTCCCTGCGGGACAGGAAAGCAGGGATGCTTCCGACCACGGCAGTTCCAGGCACTATCATTCCTCAACTCCCTTCAGTACCAGGCTGAAGGAGTACTCTCCGGCCGGTATGCAGAATTCCGGGTGGGTTCTGGCACCCCAGCTGTTGTCTCCGCCGACGCCCATCTGCAAGTGATCCAGGTTAACGGTAACGAAATCCCTCTCCGGCAATTCATAATCATGACGGGCCGTATCCAGATCCTCGTCCATGTAATTCCGCACGCTGAAACTGAATTCCGGATCGCCTTTCACCAACAGTCCTGTCCCGTCTCCGTCGGAGAACAGCGCCCACCGGACATCGGTTTTGTTTCCGTTTTCCTGGGGCTGCGAATAGCTGACATACTGGTCATCCACTGAGCCCCCATAGACACCGAACTTACCACCGGTCTTTCGGTCCCAATGGGTTTCATGGGGTCCGCGTCCATACCAGCTCACCCTCTGGAAATCCTCAGGCATGGTCATTTTCAGGCCGATCCTCGGCAGGTTGGGCAGTTTCTTCTCCCCGGGCTTAAACGCGGCATCAACCTTGATTTCACCATTACCTGAAACAGTGTACTTCACATTGAACTCGGAGCGTACCGAACGTATTCTGCCCTTCACTTCAACTGATACATGCGAGGCATCTATCCGGCTTACAGTTGATTCCTCCACTTCCCAGGCATTGCCGGCGTCTTTCCAAATACCCAGGCGTTCGGGCATCTTGTTCCCCAGATCATTGTCTATGGGAGCTCTCCAGAAATTGGGTGCCGGACCGGTGCGAACCAGTTCTTTCCCGCCAAGCTGGTAAGAATCTATCCTCCCGGTTTTCTTGTTTATTTCAACGATGAAAGAATCACCTGAGACAGCAGCAAGGTACCCTGATTCCTCCAGCTTCAATTCGCCGGCAACGCGGGACGAATCAACCTTCCTCTCAAATCCAGGCAGTATGAACTGGGCCCAGGCAACCTCGTGTCCGGCATCAGCCCAACGCTCTGCTTTCCGCAGGCCGTAGCTTACTTCGAGCACATGCTCCCGGCCGGTTTCCAGCTTCTCCGGATCAATGGGAATATCAATTTCAACAGACTCACCGGGCAGGACCGATTCAGGCGGAAGCATTCCACTCATCACCGGACGGCCTTCGGCCAGGACCTTCCAGCTTCCTTCAAATACATCCAGGTTGGTAACTTCATATTTATTCTTTATCCTGATTTTCCCCTGCTGCAGGTCGACAGCTGCGAAGCCTACCCATTGGTAGACCTTCTTCACTTCCAGCAATGAAGGATGGGGAATCCGGTCAGCAGACACCAGGCCGTTCATACAAAAATTATCGTCAGAGGGCACTTCCGGCGGACCGAAATCTCCGCCATAGGCGAAATAGGGACGACCATCCTCGGTATGGGCTGTAAGCCCCTGGTCCACCCAGTCCCATATGAATCCGCCCTGGAGGCGGGGATACTTTTCAATAGCTTCCCAGTACTTGAAAAGGTTACCGACGCTGTTGCCCATGGCATGAGCATATTCGCACAGGATCAATGGCCGGTCCTCGTGGGTTTCGGCATATTCAACTATCTTGTCGACATGATGGTACATGGGAGAGACCATATCCACGTGAGATCTCTGCAAGGCCCTTTCATAATGCACTGGACGGGAGGGATCACGTTCCTTGATCCAGGCACTTGTCGCTTCAAAATTGACCCCATCCCCGGCTTCATTGCCAAGAGACCAGATTACAACCGATGGATGATTTTTATCCCGTTCAACCATTCTACGAGTCCGTTCCAGGTGGGCTTCTTTCCATTCCGGATTATTCCCCAGAGTGGTGTCTGGCATGTAGCCCATTCCATGGGACTCTATATTGGCCTCATCTATCAGGTAGATTCCATATTCATCACAAAGCTCGTACCATTCAGGCACATCCGGATAATGGCAGGTCCGCACCGCATTGATATTGTGCTGTTTCATCAGCTTGATGTCACGAATCATTGATTCCCGGGTCAGGTAATGACCGGTATCCGGGTCATGTTCGTGACGGTTCACCCCTTTAAACAGAACCGGAATATTGTTGACAAGGATCTGCCCATCCCTCATTTCAACCTGGCGCACCCCTGTTTTGAAAGGCACTGCTTCGAGCACATTCCCATCAGGACCACTGAGGGTTATCAACATGCTGTAAAGATAGGGATTCTCAGCCGACCACAACACCGGAGATTCAATATCGGACGCAAAATCCAGCTTGGTTTCCTTCCCGGCGGGAACATTAGCTTTCTGTGTCAGTACCTGGGTCACATCCCTGCCGCCGGCATCCTTCAAAGTCAGGCTTACCGTCCCCTCCATGGAATTTCCCCCGGCATCATTCCCAAGAGAAACTGCAACGTTCAACCGGGCGTCCCTGTATTCTGAATCCAGGCTGGTTTTCACCTCGAAATCCCTTATGTACAACTGCGGTGTGGAATAAAGATATACATCCCGGAAAATCCCGCTCAGCCTCCAGAAATCCTGATCTTCCAGGTAGGATCCGTCCGACCATCGGTAGACTTCAACAGCCAGCGTATTGGATCCGGTATGGACAAACCTGGTCAGGTCGAATTCCGCGGGAGTTCGGCTCCCCTGAGAATAGCCTACTTTTTCCCCGTTTACCCATATGTAAAAAGCCGACTCTACCCCGGCAAAATGAATTACAATCCTTCTGCCCTCCCAGTCCCGCGGAACCGTGAACTCCCTGCGATAGGAGCCAACCGGATTGTTGTTGTGCGGGATATATGGAGGTTCAGGAGGCCCCCATGGATAGGTGATGTTGGTATAAATCGGAGTGCCGTATCCCTCCAGTTCCCAGTTGGAGGGGACCGCAATGAGATCCCAGGAACTCACATCAAATTCGGGTTTATAAAACTCAAGCGGTCTTTCTGACGGACGGGAAACCCAGTTAAAACTCCACTTCCCGTTGAGCAGGCGCTGAAAACGGCCTGGAAGCTTGCCGCTGGCACCTTCGGCTGACTGATAACGGTGGAAAGAGGCATGTGGAGCCTCCTTGTTAAGTCCGAAAAGCGCCGGGTTTTCCCAGTCATTTACCTGCCCGCGGAGAAAATCCGCTGAAACCAGACTTGTAAACAAAAATGAGGCAATAATTAAACTCAACCTGATCTTCATAATTCCAAAATCTCCTTGCTTAGACCCGTTTGATTATAACGCTTTTCCGACTTGTTACCGACGAATTTATTGCCCTGCCGAAAACTAGACCGGGCAGCGGGAGAATGAACCTGGCGGCTGGCGGTTGACAAATGAATTGTGATTACAACAAACTAGATAACCTCTTGTCCTGATATGGGAACAAAGGGCACAAGGTTAGGACTGGAAATCGCGGAGGAAACCGTGAGCAGCTTACAACCTGGCTAATCACAAAAACGGCGTAAATTTGGAGAGAAAAATGGAATTATCCGAGTTGAAAAATATTTTCGAAAAGCAGTTCAATAGCGGTCCCCGAATTTTTGCCGAAGCTCCCGGGAGGGTAAACCTGCTGGGTGAGCATACGGATTACAACGACGGTTTTGTGTTCCCAGCCGCTATTGACAGGTCGATGAAAGTATTGGCGTCTCCCCGGAATGATGACACTGTCCGGGTATACTCCGCTGATTTCAGCCAGGGCTCTGAATTCTCCCTGTCCAACCTCAAGAAAAGCAGCAGCGCATCATGGAGCAATTACCTGAGAGGTGTTGCCGATCAGCTGGTTAAAAAGGGCTTCACTATCATGGGGGGTGATTTTGTGATCAGCGGGGATGTCCCGGTCGGGGCTGGGCTCAGCAGTTCCGCCGCCTATGAAGTAGCGGCAGCGGCGGCTTTCCGTGAAATGTTCGGGCTTTCAATGGACAATATTGAGCTGGCCCTCCTGGCCCAGGCCGCCGAAAGGCAGTTTGTGGGAGTGCAGTGCGGCATAATGGACCAGTTCGTCTCAGCAAACGCCATCAAATCTTCAGCTCTCTTCCTGGACTGCCGGGACTTGTCATATAAAAATATTCCCCTGGTAGAGGATATTTCAATTGTTGTCTGTGACAGTGACGTACAAAGGGAGCTGAACAACTCCGCCTACAATGACCGCAGATATGAATGCGAGGAAGCGGCAAAGCGCTTGCAGGCCAAATTCCCCGAAGCCCGGGCCCTCAGGGATTTCACATCCAGTGACCTTGAAGAAAACCAGGGACTGCTCAACGAAATCCTGTATAAAAGAGCCTCCCATGTGATAAGTGAAAATGAGAGAGTCCTCCAGGGTATTGAGCAGCTCAAGAAGGGAAATATTGCGGCCTTCGGAGAACTGCTTTATGAATCCCATGCCAGTCTCAGGGATTCATTTGAAGTAAGCTGTCCGGAGCTGGATCTGCTTGTGGAACTGGCTTCGGCCCACCAGGGAACTCTAGGATCCAGAATGACCGGTGCCGGGTTTGGGGGATGTACCGTAAGCCTGGTTGAGACCGCACAGGTCGAAGACTTCAGGGAGACGATCAAATCAGAATATGATAAACGAACCGGAAAGGATAGCCGGATTTATGCCTGCATGCCATCTGACGGAGTAAGTGCCCGAAACCTGTGATTAAACAGGGTAGCGACTAGATAAGCCTGGTTATGTAATCTGAAGAAAAATCCTCATCAAGATCTTCGTAATCGAGGTCTAGATCCTCATCATCGAGGTCCTCATCATCAGTGTCTTCGTCCTCAAAATCCTCATCATCGAGGTCCTCATCATCGAGGTCAATATCCTCATCATCATACTTACCCAGCTCTTCATAGTCGTCATCTATTTCGTAATCATCTTCGAAATCATCCAGAAGATCATCATCTGATTCATCCAAATCATCTGATTCATCATCGTAATAATCGATTTCTTCAAATTCATCGCCAAGGTAGTCGTCGAGTTCGTTGTCGAGTTCGTCATTCATATCATAAATCCCGATCAAAGCAGATCCGGTTGCCGGAATCTGTTTTTTGTTAAGAATAGCTTATCAGGTAATCAAATGAATATTTCACATCTATGACATACAGAGACTGATATTTTCATTTTTTTTTCAATTTACTGCAATACTTTTTTCAGGTTTGCGGAAAATATTTTCCTCGGGAAGCTGAAAACCAGGGCCGGCTCTATCCGGGTAATCCCGCGGAACTGAAAAACCAGGGGGCAAATCCCCCTTTTATACTGTTGCCGGAATCCCTGCCCGAGACATGGATGATATCCGAAAAATCCGCGTTAATCCCAGAACTTTTTCCTTTCCTGTTACGTTATTATTAGCATAAAACGTTTAAAAAGGAGTTTAACTTTCTATGGAAATTACACTGATCATAGGATTACTGATATGCCTGGGCGTACTCGCCTTGATGATAAAACTGGGAATCTTCCTGGTCATCCTGCCGATTAAGCTTGGCCTGGTCCTGCTCAAAGTTGTACTGGGCCTGATTTTCGGCACAGTGATTTTAGTGGTTCTGGGAATAGCCGGGGTTGCCCTTTTACCGATTTTACTGCTTCTGCTGCCCATCATGCTCATAATTGGGATACCGCTTCTCCTGGTGCTTAAGCTGGTCTTTTGATTCCGCGCGATTACCTCAGCTGATCACCAACCCGCATCCCTATTTTGTCCCGGGAAAAGTTCGCCCTTCCCGGGCCTTTCTGAATCCCGGCCTATGGACTTCTTACTTCGGGAGAATTACCTCCTGGCCTTCCGGAATCGGGGAAACATAGGGCCTTCCTTCAGTTGCCTTCCTGAACTCTTCCCTGCACCTGTCCAGCAGGTCGCTGTCGGTGAAAAGCTCCACGGCGGTCGCGGCGATAACCTTGGCGGCTGTTACGGCGGATTCCCTTCCGCCGGGTGTCCCATGACAGGCCGTAGCTGCCCAGCTGTGCCAGGGAATACCGTAGGCTGCGGTTGTAACATTGAATCCGGCAGTAGGTGTAAGGTAGCTCACTTCAGCAACATCAGTCGATCCCCCGGATGATTCCTCCAACTCTTCAGGAAGAGGCAGGATCTCAGTTTTATAACCCGCTTCTTCGATTCCCAGATTCTTCTGCAATTCCCTGGCGAACGCCTGATCTTCCTCACTGTACGGCACAGGACCGACCAGTTCAAGGTTCCTTTGAATCGCACCCTGGAGAGATCGGTTGATCAGGTATTCATGGGCCCCGGTTATCAGGGTCACCTTGTATTCAGTTTCTGTCGCCAAAGAGGCTCCTTCCGCTGCCTTCAGGACCCTTTTATAGAGACTGTCCAGCCGTTCCCTGTTAATCTCGCGGACAAAGTACCAGACTTTGGCATAGTCCGGAACAACGTTAGGGGCATCCCCCCCATGGGAAATCACGTAATGGATCCTGGCTGAAGGTTTGACGTGCTCCCTCAACAGGTTCACCCCGTAATTCATCAACTCAACCGCGTCCAGAGAACTCCTTCCATTCCAGGGATCAGCAGCTCCATGGGCAGTTTTACCGAAGAACTCCACGGTGAAGTTATTGTTGGCCAGGCCAGGTTGATTCTTTGTCTTGGTTTCCACTCCGGGATGCCAGTCCAGGGCCGCGTCCAGGCCGTCAAAAATGCCGTCCCTTGCCATATATACTTTCCCAACCAGGGTTTCTTCCGCCGGGCATCCAAACAATTTCACCGTGCCGTTGATCCCGTGTTCTTCCAGGACTGATTTGACCGACAGGGCGGCCCCGACTGAAGCGGCCCCAAAAAGGTCATGCCCGCATCCCTGCCCGGCAGTTGTCCCGTCCTTTCTCACTTCCCTCCTGGGAACAGCTTCATTGCCTATACCGGGAAGAGCGTCATATTCAGCCAGAATCCCGATGACTGGTTTACCCTTTCCCCAGGTAGCAACAAATGCTGTGGGCATCCCGGCAATGCCTCGCTCAACCTGGAATCCATTTTCCTCAAGTATCCCTTCCAGCATTTCCGCGCTTTTCTTTTCCTTCAAAGCAATTTCTGAATACTCCCAGAGATCACCGGCCATGTTGTGGATCATCGGCCTGATCTCATCGGTCTTTGCCACAGCCTCATCTCTCAAATCAACTGCAATCCCGGCACCGGGAACAACCATAAGCAGCAGGAAAACTAAAAAGCATTTTGGGAGACACAAATTCCTATTCATTACTCAAACTCCAGTCTGAATTAATTGGTTACGGTATAATCGCTGATCCAGCCTGCCTGCTGACTGCCAGACAACAAGGGGAAACAGCCGGTTTTCAGAATTCCAGAAACCGCAGCCAATGTCAACGCCCTTAACCTTATTTACTTGAAATGAATCCCCATTAAATTTTTCGCCTTTTCTCGTATTTATCAGCACAAAGGAGTATTCTTGAGGACATAACAGAGCTACTGTATAAATACTTTTTTTTAATGGAGATTCACAGGCCATAAAGCACTGAATTTGAAGAGATTCGATAAAAAAAGGAAATCTGCTAGTAGGGGAAGTAAACGGCTCTGTCCAGCCTTGATATTGAACCCTTCCATTGCTTGGAAATTTTCCTGGAATTTCTTTCACTGTTTTATGATCCTGGACCGGGAGAACTAAAGACATGTCTATCAGCCCTGAAAGCCTTCACAACTGCATCAAAAAAAGTGTGAAGCCTGAAAATTTCAAGATTACTGACAGCATTGCTTCGATCATATTTAACGAAGCCCCCAGTGAATTTCTGGAATGCTTTAATGAAGAAGAGCTTTGCCGGCTGGCAGTTGATATCAACCTCACCCTGCAGGATAGTTTAAAGAAATCTCCGCATCTGAAAATCCACAACCCCCGGGAAAAACAAACAAGCGGCTTTCTGAATATACAATCCTGGAAGTCTGCCTTCCCGACAGGCCCTTTCTTCTTGATTCAATCAAGATGGGGCTCAAAAGAGCAGGGATAACTGTTTACAGTTATATTCATCCGGTATTTGACCTTCACCAGGATAAAAACGGGAAAATCGAAGAAGTATCCTCCCACCTGGAGAAAAAGGACAATTTATCCTTTTCCTATGAACTGTTTCTCCTGAAAAGGTTTCCTTCTCCGACGGTGTTCGGCAAAACGGAAAAGTTGATCAACAGCATCCTGACCGACGTCATCAGGGCAACCAGTGATTACGAAGCCATGCGGGGGAAATGCCGGGCCATCTCAAAACGGATCAGGGACCTTCCCAGCCTGCTGCCTCCCGAAAAGCTTCCGGAAAATAGTGACAAACTGGAAGAATACGCCCGGTTCCTGGAATGGCTGGATGACGGGAACTTCGTATTTCTCGGTTACAGGGATTATATTTTCCAGAGAAACGGCGACATAGATTCCATAAAGGTCCATAAAAATTCAGGCCTTGGAATACTTGTGGATGAGAAGAGGAGCAAATACAATAATCCTATGCCGGCATCCAAACTCCCCGCCCAGCTGCGGGATCGTCTGGAGACCCCTCCCCTGCTCCAGGTCACCAAAACCAATGCCGAGTCGACTGTCCATCGGCCGCCCAGAATGGATTACATAGGCATCAAAAAATATGACAAGCGGGGCAAGGTGACCGGGGAAGAAAGATTCCAGGGATTATTCACCCTCAAGGCCTTCTCCACCTCAAGTGAAAACATTCCCCTGCTGAGAACGAGGCTGCAGGAAGTCCTTCGGCTTGAACGGGCCCGCCCTCAATCCCACAATTTCAAACAGATCCTTAATATATTCAATTCAATCCCCAGGACCGACCTGTTCTGGCTTAATCCTGATGACCTGCACAAAGACATCAGGAAGATTATGGATGTCCAGCAGGACACTGACGTAACAATAATGCTTCGTGCCGATCCATTGCTCAAGGGTTACGCGGTAATAATCCTGATGCCCAGGGAAAGGTTCAATCCTGATGTAAGGCAGAGGATCCAGAAATTTCTTGAGAAACAGCTTAAAGCCTCGCGGGTCATATATCAGCAAGCCCTGGTTGGAGATGAAGAGGCTAAGCTCAGGATTCATTTCTTCCTTACAAGCAAGGTCCCTTACGCGAAGATTGATATTAAAAGCATAAACAGTGAGATAAATCGTCTTACCTTAAACTGGGATGACCACCTCAAGGAAAATCTTGAGGCCGAATTCGGGCCGGAAAGCACAGGTCTGGCATCAAAATACCTGCCCCTCCTGCCTGAAGGATACAAAGCTGAAATATCTCCCCAGGATGCTGTAAGGGACATAAAAAACCTGGAAAAACTCAAAGCTGATTCCCCGGTAGTTGACATGAAGAATCCGGGGAAGAGCAAGGACCAGCCGGCATCAACCTACTTGACAGTCTATCACCAGGGATCTTCAATCTCTCTCAGCCGGATATTCCCGATACTCAGGAATCTTGGATTGGAAGTCCTGGAACAGATTGCCTACCAGCTGCCCACCGCAAAAACCCCCAGCACCATAGATATTTTCAGGGTTCTTGATCCTTCCGGGAAACCGGTTGATTTAAAGAAAGACGGATCCAGGCTCCAGGAGGCAATTCTGGAAATAATCCATGGAAAACTGGCGAGTGACCGCCTGAACAAACTGGTATTGACCGCGGGGCTGACAGCCCGCCAGATTTCACTTCTTCAGGCCTTTCGCGGACATACATTACAACTGAAACCAACCGTCGGGTCGAGGTTTCTCACCTCGACACTGCTTGACTGCCCTGAATGCAGCCGGGCCCTGGTTAAAATTTTCGATGCCCGCTTCAATCCTGCCCTGGACAAAAAAAGAGAAGATAAAATCAAAGCCGCTGAAGAGAAATTCCTCGCGGAGATTGACAGAGTTTCTTCTCTTTCCCAGGATGAAATCCTGCGTTTCCTCCACTCATTGATAAGGGAAACAAAGAGAACCAACTTTTACAGGAACCATCCCTACATGAGCTTCAAGGTTTCCTCAGAAAACCTGCAGGGCATTCCGGAACCAAAGCCTTTCATGGAAATATTTGTTTTCAGCCCGGACCTGGAGGCTGTGCACCTGAGGGGAGGACGGATTGCCAGGGGCGGACTGAGATGGAGCGACCGTCCGCATGACTTCAGGACAGAGATCCTTGGGCTTGTTAAAACCCAAATCACCAAGAACTCCCTGATAGTGCCCACTGGATCAAAAGGGGGTTTTGTAGTAAAACGGCCGCCGAAGGATTCCGGAGAGCTGAAACAGTACGTTCAGACCCAATACAAAACCTTTATCCGCGGACTCCTGGACCTGACCGACAACATTGTAAACGGGGAAACCGTCCACCCTGAAGGACTGGTGATCCACGACGGACCTGATCCATACCTGGTCGTTGCCGCTGACAAGGGTACGGCCACTTTCAGCGATTTGGCCAACAGCATCAGCGAAGAATACAGTTTCTGGCTGGGCGACGCTTTTGCTTCAGGAGGATCTCACGGCTATGACCACAAAAAGGAAGGGATCACGGCCAAGGGAGCCTGGGAATGTGTAGACCGCCATTTTCGGGAAATGGGTATTGATGTACACAAAGACGAATTCACAGTAGCCGGAATCGGCGATATGTCAGGGGATGTGTTTGGCAACGGGATGGTTTACACCGACAAAATCCGTCTTGTCGCTGCCTTCAATCACCGCCATATTTTCCTGGATCCGGATCCCGATGCCGCTCCCAGCTATGAAGAACGGCTGCGACTTTTCAACAACCCGTCCTTGAGCTGGGAGGATTACAACAGGAAAATCATCAGTAAAGGGGGAGGGATTTTCGAGCGGGATTCCAAATCGATCAAGCTATCTCCCCAGATCCAGGGGCTGCTTGGAACCGAAAAGACTGAAATGAGCGGGCAGGAGATAGTCAGAAGTATCCTGAAACTGGAGGTGGATCTGCTGTGGAACGGCGGCATCGGCACTTATGTCAAGGCCACCGAAGAGCATGATTCTGATGCCGGAGACTCAGCCAACAACGCCGTGCGTATCAATGCTTCTGAACTTCGAGCCCGGATAGTGGGCGAAGGAGGAAACCTGGGATTGACCCAGAAAGCCCGAATAGAATACGGCCTCTCCGGCGGCAGGATCAATACCGATGCCCTGGACAATTCAGCCGGGGTTGATATGAGCGACCATGAAGTAAATATCAAAATCATGCTCCAGCCCATGCTCCAGCAGGGAACACTATCCGCAAAGGAACGCAATAAGCTGCTCAGCCGAATGACTGAAAATGTCTCACGGCTGGTTCTCAGGAATAATTACACCCAGTCTCTCTGCCTGACAATGGCTGAAAATCAAGGGCCTGAAGGGCTGGAAACACTTCAGTCACTTATGCAGTACCTGGCCTCCGATGGAAGCCTCAATCCAAAAGTGGAGTTCCTTCCGACAACAAAGGAACTTGCCAATCGGAAAAGCAGCCGGCAGGGAATGTCACGTCCTGAAATGGCGATCCTCCTCGGATACACCAAAATCGGCCTGAAAAAATCAATTCTTAATTCAGACATACCCGACGCGGATATATTCCAGCATTACCTGTATGACTATTTCCCCGAGGAAATGTCCAAAAAATTCGGGGCTTCCTTCACCGCCCATCCCCTGAGGAAGGAAATTATTACCACCCAGTTGGCCAACCTTTCGATAGACTGCCTGGGTCTCGACTTTTTCCACAGCCTGATCAGTGATACCGGGGCCCATCCAATCGAAGCTGTCAGGGCGGTTCTGGCAATAATCGAAATTCTGAACCTTCCGGCAAGGTGGTCAGAAGTTTTCGCCCTGGACCAGTCAACAGGTATAACCACCCAGTACAGGATAATGAAAGAGATTTCAAACACTGTAAGGGCGGTATCCCTGTGGGTTCTGCTCAGCGATTGCGATACCCGCAACCTTGACAGATTCGCTTCAGTATATAAACCAGGGCTGGAAGAGATTCAGGATAATCTGCCCGCGTACCTTCATGTGGACAGGTTGAAAGAACAATTCAAAGATTCGGTTTCCTCTTCTGTCGCCGGCGGACTGCCGGAGGATTTGTCCGGATTCCTGGCTACCCTGCCTTTCCTTCCCTCTTTTATGGGACTGATCGACGCGGGACTCAAGACCGGGACCAGCCTGGCCAAAACCGCGGAACATTTCTATACAGCCGGAGAAATTCTCTCTCTGGGATGGTTCAGGGAAACGCTGGCCCAGGTGCCGGCTCGTCAGGAATGGGACTCTGTGGCTTTAGTCGGACTGATCATGGACCTCAGGGATCTCCAGCGAAACCTGACAATCAAGTACCTGGGTGACAGCAGATTTCCGGATTTCACAGTCGAAGATTTCCTGCGGACTAACCCGAGAGACCTGGAACGCTACCTGCAGGTCCTGCGAAAAATCAAAGTCGACGACAAAATGGAAATAGCCAAGGCCAGTGTGGCGGTGCGAATGCTGCTCCAGCTGTCCTCAAATATCAAATGAAAACGGATTGGAGCTAAAACAGGCCTGCCTGAAAAGGCGGCAGGTTAAAGATCGCCCAGTTCATACTGTACAACTGACAGGGCTGAGACAGCTGCTGTTTCAGCCCTGAGTACCCGCGGACCTAATCCGGACCTGAAAAGATTCGGAAACCTTTTCATGAGGAGGCGCTCTTCGTCGCTCCATCCGCCCTCAGGCCCAATTAAAATGGCCAGTTCATCAATACCCCTGAGCCTGCCGAGAATGGATTTCACCGGCTCATTACACCCTTCATCCAGCACCAGGAAATTCTTATCTTTCCTGGAATTCAGATATTCTTCCAGGTCCATGGCATGATCCAGCGAAGGTAACTTGTTCCGGCCGCACTGCTTGACTGATTCATGTATGATCCGCTGCCACCGCTCCAGTTTCTTTGCCTCGCGCCGGGAGTCGAACCTGATTTCTGTCCTGGAAGTGTTCAGGGGAACGATCCGGTAAACTCCAAGCTCAGTAGCCTTCTGGATTACCAGTTCAAACTTCTCTCTTTTTATCAGGGCGGCGGCAAGTTCAAGTCTCAATGGTGATTCATCATTGTGGCCGATTTCTCCGATCACCTCTCCGTAATAACCATCGTCATCCTCATCCAGCCTGCACCTGTACCTGAAATCTCCGCCGGTGACGCCTTCGAATATGTCACCCGGTTTAGTACGCAATACCGAAACGAGGTGATGCAGTTCCTCCCTGCTTATGTCCGCCCTTGAACCATTGACATTTCTTACAAAAACCCGATTCATGCAACTCTCCTGAGGCAGCAGGATACCCAGCCGTTTTTTACAAAAGAATCATATAAAACAAATTCTTTTTCAAGAAATTTTTCCAGTGTGAAATCTCGCTGTTCCCCGGTAATTCCTGAAAGGATCAGGTATTCATCCGACAATGAGGTCAAGGCCTGGTGTAAACCGATTATTACGGGGGATGTCAGGTTAGCCGCCACAACCTGAAAAACCCTCCCCGAAAATACTTCAGGACCGCCTATGACAGCATTAAACTCGGCCAGATGGTTGTTTTGGAGGGTTTCCACAGCACAGTCAACCGCGACAGGATCTATATCACAGATTGAAATATCCAGGCCTGGACTTATCTTTCCCGCGGCAGCCGCCAGGATTCCGCTTCCCGTACCGACATCGAGGAAAGACCGGGCATTCTCCAGGACCGGTTTCATGGCGAGAAGGGCCAGCTGAGTTGATTCGTGGGTTCCGGTTCCAAAGGCATGACCCGGCTCCAGGAGTATGTTGATGGGGATTTCAGCGGAAGGCTCAACCCAGGGAGGGTGTATGAAAAACTCCTCCTCAAGGTTAACCCCGGAAAAGCTGCTGCTGAAGCTCTTCAGCCATTCTTCAGGATCGTAATCCTGGATCGACCCTGAACACTCAGTCAAAACCAGTCCGAGATCCCGTGCTGAGGTTTGTATTCTCTCTTCTAACCCGGTGATATCAGCCTCAAACCAGGCCGAAATAATCAGGTTCCCGCCGGATTCCTCTTCCTGGAAACCAAGGCAGTCCTCCGACCACAAAAGCTCCGTGAAAAACTCTCCGTCCCGGGGGGAAGTGACAATGTTAAGGACCTTATATTTCATTTTCACGATCTATCCCCCGTCCTTACCATGGGTCACTGATTCCGGTCGTTGACTGTCGAAGTCAACAACCTTATTTCAAGGGACTTCATGAACAGAAAAAAATTCCCGGACCAGCTGCCTAATAACTCAGTTAAACATGTCTTTGACTTTGTCAAACAATCCGTCTGCTTCGCCGGTATCAGGATAGGCCCGAGGCAGCTCCTTGTCCAGTTCTTCAAGGAGTTCCTTCTGTCGTTCGGTAAGCTTTACCGGAGTCTTGACAACTACAGTGACGTGCTGGTCACCTTTATTTCTTCCGTTTATCGAGACCGCGCCATGGCCCTTGATACGAAAAACAGTCCCTGACTGGGTTCCAGCCGGGATGCGGAGCTTCTCCTCGCCCTTAATAGTAGGGACTTTAACTGTAGCTCCAAGAGAAGCCTGGGCGATTGTCACCGGGATCCTGCAATAAATAGTCTCTCCCCGCCTGGTGAAAAAAGGATGTTCCTTTACAGAGATAAACACATAAAGATCTCCGGGAGGGCCACCGTTGCTGCCAGGCTCGCCTTCACCGGTCACCCTCAGTTTATTGCCGGTTTCAACTCCTGCCGGAATTTTAATCTCCAGCACTTTTTCTTTCTGGACCCGGCCGGTTCCCCGGCAGGTATTGCAGGGAACCTTAATAATCTTGCCGGTTCCCTGGCAGGTCCCGCAGGCCCTGCTTACTGTAAAAAATCCCTGTTGGAACCTGACTTGACCCTGCCCGCCGCAGGCGCTGCAGGTTTCGGCCCCATGAGCCGGATCCGCCCCGGTGCCATTGCAGTCGGAACAGGTTTCCGCTTTCTTAACCTTTATCTTCGGGGAAAACCCGAATACCGCCTCTTCAAATTCAACAGTTAAATCATACCGAAGATCATTGCCCCGGGAAGCCCTGCTCCTGCGGCTCCTTCCGCCCCCGAAAATATCTCCGAACCCGAAAAAATCCCCGAGAATATCACTGAAGTCACCAAAGGTTTCAGGATCAAATCCGCCGAAACCCCCGGCTCCATTACCTTGAGTCGCGGCATGCCCGAAACGGTCATAATGGGCTCTTTTGTCATCATCACTGAGGACGCTGTATGCCTCTGCCGCTTCCTTGAATTTTTCTTCAGCTTCCTTGTCACCCTTATTTCGGTCAGGATGATGGGCAACAGCCTTCTTCCGGTAGGCACTCTTTATTTCCTGTTTAGAGGCATTCCGGGCAACACCCAGAACCTCATAGTAATCTCGCTTCATTCCTTCCGGCCTCCTTTAAAAGGCATGTTTTTTTTAACCAATTTTTCCCGCCCTTAATCCGGATGCACCGCTACCTTGACCTGGGCAGCCCGCAGCAGCAAGTCATTCATGGTGTATCCACGCCGGAATTCTTCCAGTATCACGCCGTCCTCGTATTCTTCACTGACCTCCCTGAGAACCGCCTCATGAACGTTGGGGTCAAATATCGATCCGACTCCGGCGACTTCAGAAACATTATTCCTTTCAAGGAATGACTTCAATTGTTTGAGCAAGAGTTCATAACCATCCGTGTAAGAATCCAGTACAGCGTCTCCGGTCTCATTGTTAAGGGTTTCCATCCCTTTTTCACAGGCATCCACTACCGGCAGAATATCCAGAAGAAGGCTTAACCTGGCGCGATTTACTTCATCTTCCTTCTCCCGAAAAACCCTTTTACGATAATTTTCAAGCTCTGCCTGCTTCCGCAGCATCAGGTCATAGTATTTATCCTTTTCCCGGAGGAGAAGTTCCAGTTCATCAGGCTCTTCCGCTTCACCAGCGACTGCATCACCCTGATCAACAGGTTTATCACCCCGGGATTCAGAATCTTCATCAAATGACGCCATGGTTTCTGAAACCCCTTCAATCTCGCTGTCCCCTTCTGTTTTTCCGGGTGAAGCAGCAAACTCTATAACATTATCTTTTTCTTTATCAGTCTTCTTTTTCACAACATAACTCTCATAAGATTGATCACAGCAAAAAGCAAGCATTTCCAGTCAGATTAACAGCAATCAGCTCTGGCCAGGCACACTTTCCAGACTAAGATTCTAACAAATCAGCCGGCTTCCCCGCTCTATTACACCAATCATGGTTCCCTGCGCACCCCTCAGGTCCTTCAGCAAATCAATTCGAATTCCCGATCCAGGCTTGGAACAAACCGAATAAGGCCCTTTATTTTCACTCCTTGTTAGGCTAGACTTTTTAGGCCTTTAACAATTATGGACATGGAATCAAAGACTCCCGTAAATCATCACAAAAAGCCTCCCGGGAACCTTAGGGAAATAGTCGGCTACCTGGGCCCAGGCCTCATAATCGCTGCCGCCATTGTAGGAGCCGGGGAACTTATAGCCACCACTAAAACCGGGGCCGACGCGGGATTCTCCCTGCTATGGCTGATTATCATAGGCTGCCTTGTCAAAGTATTTGTCCAGATCGAACTGGGCAGGTTCACGGTTATATCAGGAAAAAAAACAATAGAGGCCCTCAACGAGATCCCCGGACCCAGGAAAAGGGTCAACTGGATTGTCTGGTACTGGCTTATTATGTTCATTGTAGCCATAGCCCAGCTGGGAGGTGTAATAGGAGGAGTGGGACAATCCCTGGCCATACTCTATCCCCTGACTGAAGCCGGGGTTGAATACAATGCCGTCCAGGAGAGGCAGATTCGCCTGGAAGTTGATGAAGCCCTACGCGGCCGGGGTTACGGAGACATCACCGAACCGCCAGCTGAAGGGGAAGCTTTATCAGCAGAAAATCAGGATCCTCAGGATTCTTTTAAACCTGATATTCCGCCCAGGCTGGCTAAAAGCAATGATGACATCTACTGGGCATTCATAGTCAGTTTGATTACAGCTTTTATTCTTATCATGGGGCGCTATAAATTCATACAGTATGTTTCGGCCGCCCTGGTTCTCACATTCACCTTAATGACGATAATAAATTTCATGCAGCTCCAGTCCCTGCCGGCCTGGCGGGTCAGTATGGATGAATTCATGTCCGGACTCAAGTTCGGCCTCCCCCAGGCGGTACAGGGGAATTCCGCCCTGGCGACGGCCCTGGCGACCTTCGGAATAATTGGGGTTGGGGCAACCGAGCTGATACAGTATCCCTACTGGTGCCTGGAAAAAGGCTACGCCAGGTGGACCGGAGTTCGTGAAAACACCGATGAATGGGTCAGCCGGGCCACCGGCTGGATCAGGGTGCTCCAGTGGGATGCCTGGATATCAGCGATGATCTACACCTTCACTACCTGCATATTCTATCTTCTCGGGGCCGCGGTCCTGGGAAGGACCGGCTTAAGTCCGGCCGGAACCGGTATGATCCGAACGCTTTCAGAAATTTTCAATCCCGTTTTTGGGGAGACCGCCCAGGTTGTTTTCATCTTCGGAGCAATAGCAGTTTTATACTCCACATTTTTCGTGGCAATTGCCGGGCACGCCCGGACCAGCGCCGACGCAATGACCGTCTTTAAATTATCTAAAGGAGGGGACCAGGCCTTTTCATACTGGACTAAGATTTTCTGCGTTCTCTTTTCCATGCTTGGATTCCTGTTTTACGCGGTGCTAAGGGCCCCGGTAGCGCTGGTGCTGGCCGGTGGGATGATGCAGTCTACAATGCTCCCGCTCTTGGGATTCGCCGCCCTGTACTACCGATACCGCAGAAACGATCCCCGCCTTCCCCGAAGCCGTTTTCGGGATTTCCTTCTCTGGGTGTCCTTTGCCGGGCTGCTTATTGCGGGAATATGGGCAGTGACTTCCAGGATTTAACAGTCGCGGGTAACAAGCCTGCAGGCAGAAAGTCCGGGTCAGTCCACTACGTTGTCGTAATGCACGACGGTGTCAATGATTCCTATTTCGACCCTGCGGTTTTTGGCCCTGGCTTCCTTGGACGTACCTTCAACAAGCGGATTGGATTTCCCAAAGCCCCTGACTGATATGATTGAAGGGTCGAGCCCGGCCTCTACCAGGTAATCCCTGACCGCTTCGGCCCTTTTCAAGGACAGCTTCTCGTTATATTCGGCCGTGCCCACGTCATCAGTATGGCCGAACACCTGGGTTTTATAACCGCTGGAAGTCAGCAGGACTCCGGCCACCCGGCTCAGGAGTTCCTTGTTTTCAGCACGAAGGTTAGCTTTATCAAAATCAAAATTGATGGTGTCGCTTCCCAGGTTCATTACCAGTCCCAGGGCGGTCCTCCTGGTGTCGGCTATACGGCTCAGCGCCACCTGGAGACGGTTCATCTCAGCGTCACGTTCAGCTTTAACCCTGGCTACTTCATCCTGCAGTTCTTCCGCTTTTCTCTTTGCAACCCTGGTTTCAGCCTGGGAAATGGTCTTGGAAGCTTCGGCGCGAATCCTGCCGATGGCAGCCTGTTGGGCCTTTTCTTCAGCCTGCCTGGCTACCGAGCCGATAATCTCAACTTTCTCGCTCAAGTCCCCGGTTTTTTCGGCCAGCTCAGCTATCCTGTCTTCTGATTTTTTGATCTGGTCCTGGAGGTCATTACTGGAGCGGATAACCAGAAAACCAAAAACTCCGACCACGAGTAAAACTATTCCGGTGATAATCGAAAAAAATAGAGTTCCCTGACTGTTCTGACTTGAGGAATCGGACATAAAAAGCTCCTTAAATATACCTGTACATTGTAGCAGAATAGAACAATGGTCAAAATCAGGTAAAAAATAACCTGACAGGGTGTAATATAAACAAAAGCAGGCTGAAGGAAAAAATATTTATAATGCCGGGCTCCGCTCGACAGGACAGTTCCGGCAAATATTGACCTGGAGCCTATTATGTGAAGAATATATATCCTATGAAAAAACTGACTGTTAAGTGTCCCTGCTGCAAGGCCACCCTGACAATAGATGGAAAGACAGGCCTGGTTCTGGGCAGCCAGGATCACAGGGAAAACTATTCATTTGATGAAGCCCTCAAAAAGGAAGAAGCAAAAAAAGATAAAACAGATGAGCTTTTTGCCCGGGCCATGGAAGCCGAGGAAAAGCGATCTGGAGAACTTGAAAACAAATTTAAGTCCATAATGGAATCCAAGGATGAGTTGGATGACCCTCCGATTCGTGATATTGACCTGGATTAAAAACCCCGAATCCCTGCTTCTTGATTTATCATAAACATAATATCTGGTTAAACCTGGTTGGTTTGTAGCCCCAAAATAAAAAGCGTCCCAATTTACTGGAGTATATAGATGAAAACAATGCTGCCTGACTTTGATCACATACCGGAAAAATTCTCACGTTTTCCCGAACTGGCCTATAACCTCTGGTGGAGCTGGAATTCAGAAGCAAGGGGATTGTTCCAGCAATTGAATCCCATCGCCTGGCAGACCGGGAAAAACAACGCCGTAAGGATTCTCAAAGAGACCTCGGCCGAACTATTTGAAAAATTCGCCCAGAACCAGGATCTGCTGGCCCTCTACCAGAAGGTGATAAATGATTACGATTCATATATGAAGGCTGAAAATACCTGGTTCAAGAGAATCCACCCGGAAGAAACAAAAAAGTTCGCCTATTTCTCTGCTGAATTCGGTATCCACACTTCCGTACCTATCTATTCCGGGGGGCTGGGCATACTCGCCGGGGACACCTGCAAGGAGGCCAGTGACCTGGACCTGCCTTTCGTGGCGGTTGGAGCTCTCTACCCGGAAGGTTATTTCAAGCAGGAAATTGAACCGGACGGAACCCAAAGGGACCACTATGTGGAGATTGACCTTGAAAACACCGCCATACTCCCGGTGCTTGACGACAACGGGAAAAAACTCCTGGTCCCGGTGCCTTTTGGAAATCGCGAAATCCTTGTGGCAGTCTGGAAATGCCAGGCCGGGAGGATTCCGGTTTACCTGATGGATACCAATATCCCGGAAAACAATGAGTGGGATCGTGACCTGGTAGCCCGCCTGTATGGCGGAGACAACCTGGTACGGCTAAGGCAGGAGATCATACTGGGCATCGGTGGGATCAAGGTGCTGGAGGCAGTCAAACACGATGCGGATGTAATCCACCTTAATGAAGGTCACGCAGCCTTCGCCTCAATTGAAATCCTGCGCAGGCACATGGATGAAGGACTGCCGTTCGAAGAAGCCCTGGCTAAGACCAGGGAACAGCTGGTGTTCACTACCCACACTCCCGTTAAAGCCGGCCATGACCAGTTTCCGTTCCAGCTTATGGAAGAGCATTTCCATCCTTACTGGGACAGATTGAACTTTACCAGGGAGCAGTTCCTTGACCTGGGCAGGCAGCCCGAAGGCAATATGTTCGGAATGACAATCCTGGCATTGAAAACATCCAGGAAGGCCAATGGAGTGAGCAAAAAACATGGGGAAGTCTCCAGGCAAATGTGGAATGACCTCTACCCGGGCCTCGCTGAGAATGACGTACCTATCGATCATGTCACCAACGGAGTTCATGTGCCTACCTGGTTAACCGGAAGGGCCTGCCGGCTCCTTGATAAACACTTGAATCCGGGATGGCTGGAAGATCATGACAATCCGGAAACCTGGCAAGCCGTCAGGAATATTCCTGATGAAGACCTGTGGGAACTCCACCTTGGATTGAAAAACAAGCTGTTTACCTTCATGGAGACCAGGGCCCAGAAATACTGGCTGCAAGGGGGTGCTCCCCGCAAGGTTATTGCCCTCCAGGGCTTGTTCAGGCCTGAAGTATTAACCCTGGGATTTGCCCGCAGGTTCGCGACCTATAAGAGGGCTAACCTTATCTTTCGTGATATTGAAAGATTGAAAGCAATCCTGCTGGACGCTGAAAGGCCGGTGCAGCTGATCTTCTCAGGCAAGGCCCATCCCCAGGATGAGCCCGGCAAACACTTTCTCAGGCAGGTTTTTGAAATCTGCTCTTCCCATGAGTTTGGCGGACAGGTAGCCTTTATCGAAAACTATGACAAGGAAGTTGCCCACCATCTACTGGCCGGAGTTGATGTCTGGCTTAACAACCCCATCCCTCCCCTGGAGGCAAGCGGAACCAGCGGGGAAAAGGCCTCACTTAATGGAGTGCCGAATTTCAGCGTCCTGGATGGCTGGTGGTGCGAAGGATACAACGGCAGCAACGGATGGGCAATTGAAGGCGGCAACGATGAAGAAACCGCGGCCTCCCTGTACCGGATCCTGGAAGAAGAAATAATTGAAACCTATTACCAGACCGATTTCGACGGAACCCCGCGGAAGTGGGTCGCCTTAATGAAAGAAGCAATCTGCTCTACAGCCGCCAATTTCTCAGCCAGGAGAATGGTCAAGGAGTACCTGGAGAAAATTTATCTGGGGTAATAGTTGCGAGTGGCGAGTGACAGGTCGCAAGAATAGCAGCGGGTAGCGAGTTGCATGTGTCATCTACTACACATGCAACCTGTTACTTGAAACCTGTCACTATTCAGGGGTGTTGATTAAGAGAACAACCCGAGTTTCGCAAAGTAGGAGTTTGGCCACCTGTGATGGTCATCTCCACGCCCCTGTCCTCTTCCATTCCTTCGTTTACGCAGAATGCTTCGCAGTCGCATGCGCAACCAGCTGTCTAGATCCATTAGTGCTCATTTGTTGCTGTGATTGACTATCACCCCCGCGGGGTTTTGCAGACAACCGTAAAATCTGCTGGTATAGACAACTACAACTGACAACAGTCCCTGCGGGACAGGAAAGCAAGGATGCTTCCTACCACTTGCCTGATTTAACAGCCGCGGGTTTGGGCAAATCATCAAGAGAACGCTTGAACTCTTCCAGTTCCTCTTCCGTGGGGGAGTGGTCCAGCAGTTCGCCGGCAAAATACTTGTCATAACCGGCAAGATCCATCAGCCCGTGGCCGCTGTAGCAGAAGACGATGTCTTTCTCTTTACCTTCTTCCCTGGCCTTCACGGCTTCATCAATTGTCGCGGCAATGGCATGGCTGGTTTCAGGAGCGCAAATCGTACCTTCCGTGCGAGCCCAGAGAATCGCGGATTCATAGCACTTCAGCTGGTCATAAGAACGCGGAGCCAGCAGGCCTTCAACCGTCGCCTGGCTGACAAGAGGAGCCATCCCATGATAACGAAGCCCGCCGGCGTGAATTGGAGGAGGAACAAAGGAGTGCCCCAACGAGTGCATGGGAAGAAGGGGCGTGGTCTTGGCGATATCTCCGAAATCATAGGCAAAAGGAGCCCTGGTCAATGTAGGGCAGGCCGATGGTTCAACCGGAATTATTTCAATATCGGCACCCTCAATCTTATCCTTGACAAAGGGGAATGCCAGCCCGGCAAAATTACTGCCTCCACCGGCGCAGCCGATAACCACATCCGGATTCTTCACTGAAGCCTGGGCCAGCTGCTTCTTGGCCTCCAGGCCGACAATGGTCTGATGTAAAAGGACATGATTAAGCACGCTTCCCAGGGAATACTTGGTCTTGCCTCTGGGGTCAGCCACGGCTTCTTCTATAGCCTCACTTATGGCAATCCCCAGGCTGCCGGGGGTATCAGGGTGCTCTGCCAGAACCGCCCTTCCGGCATTGGTGAATTCACTGGGGCTGGGCAGGCATTTCCCACCCCAGGTTTCCATCATCATGCGCCTGAAAGGTTTCTGTTCAAAACTGATGCGGACCATGTAAACCTTGCACTCAAGGCCCAGAAAATTACAGGCATAGGAAAGGGCGCTGCCCCATTGCCCCGCCCCGGTTTCAGTAGTCAGCTTTTCAACGCCTTCCTGCTTGTTGTACCAGGCCTGGGCCACGGCTGTGTTGGGCTTGTGGCTTCCAGCCGGGCTTACACTCTCGTCCTTGTAGTAAATACGGGCAGGTGTCTTGAGATGCTTTTCAAGATTATAGGCCCTGCGCAGCGGAGTGGGCCGCCAGTTGAGCAGTACTTCGAGGATTTCCTCCGGAATATCAATAAAGCTGTCCTGGCTCATCTCCTGGGCCAGAAGACCCATTGGAAATATCTTGGCCAGCATGGAGGGGTCAACGGGATTTCCGTCAGGACCCAGGGGAGGCTGCATGGGGCTCGGGAGGTCCGGCCCCAGGTTATACCATTGTTTTGGAATTTCTTGTTCTGATAAATTGTATCTTTTCTGTTTCATATCCCGTCCTGTCGTTAAATATAAAAACCAAATGACCAATCAATTTATCTAAAAAGCATTTAATCCGCGGCCGTACCCGGGCAGACGGATCAAAGCGGGCGTATTAATCAACAGAGTACTGGTTCATCCTCCATTCTCAAGGTCGCTATTCTTCAAAAAAACCGCGGACAAAGGAGGCAGGGTAAGAATCACTGAAAAGGGCCTTCCGTGAGCCTGGATTTCCTCAGCATCCATACCGCCCAGGTTTCCCTGGCCTGATCCGCCATAACAGTGGGCGTCACTGTTCAGCATCTCCTTCCAGAATCCCTCACATGGAACCCCAAGCCGGTAACTGTGCCTGGGAACCGGAGTGAAATTGAAAGCGGCCAGGACGTAATCCCCCGGGGTGTTCCCCTTTCTGATAATCGAAATCACGCTCTGGTCACTGTCCCCGCAGTCAATCCATTCATATCCATCCGACTTAGTATCCTTCTCATAAAGGGAGGGCTCATTCCGGTACAAATGGTTCAGGTCAGCAACCCAGGTCTGAAGTGATGAGTGCATAGGAAAATCTACAAGATGCCAGTCAAGGCTGGTCTCATTGTTCCATTCCCCCCACTGGCCGAACTCTCCTCCCATGAACAGCAGTTTCTTGGCGGGCTGGGCAAACATGAATCCCAGCAGTATCCTGAGATTCGCGAACTTCTGCCAGTCATCCCCGGGCATTTTTGAAACCAGTGACCCTTTGCCGTGTACCACTTCGTCATGAGAAAGGGGAAGCACAAAATTCTCCTGGAAGGCATAAAGCATCCTGAAAGTGAGGTTATTCTGGTGATACTTCCGGTGGACAGGATCCCTTGAAAAATACTCCAGGGTGTCGTGCATCCATCCCATATCCCACTTGAAGCCGAAACCAAGCCCGCCTACATAGACAGGACGGGAAACCATGGGCCAGGCAGTTGATTCTTCAGCGCAGGTCTCAACATCAGGAAATCTCTGGTAAACAGCCAGGTTCATTTGTTTCAGGAACTCTATCGCTTCCAGGTTTTCCCTGCCGCCATACTCATTGGGAATCCATTCACCCTCTTCCCGGGAATAATCCAGGTAAAGCATTGAGGCGACAGCATCAACCCTCAAACCGTCGATATGATATTTATCCAGCCAGAAAAGCGCGCTCGCAATCAGGAAACCGACAATTTCCTTGCGCCCATAATTAAAAATGCAGCTGCCCCAATCCGGATGAATACCCTGTTTGGGATCAGCATGCTCAAATAAATGCGTTCCATCAAAAAAACCAAGCCCATGTTCGTCAGTAGTAAAGTGGGAGGGTACCCAGTCAAGGATAACGCCGATACCAGCCTGGTGAAGTTGATCCACCAGGTACATAAAATCCTGGGGTGTCCCATAGCGGGAAGTCGGGGCGAAATACCCGGTAAGCTGGTAGCCCCATGAACCGCCAAAAGGGTGTTCCATGACCGGCATGAATTCCACGTGGGTAAATCCCATGCGGACCAGGTATTCAACCAGCTCGGTCGCGAGTTCCCGGTAGGTAAGGGGCCGGTGTCCCTCATCCGGAGAGCATTTCCAGGATCCCAGGTGCATTTCATATATCGAAACCGGCTTATCCAGCCCATTCCGGTTTTTCCTGTCCGCCATCCACTCATTGTCTGTCCAGTCATAGGACAGATCCCAGACAACCGAGGCGGTTTTGGGAGGTATCTCAGCATAATACGCGTAAGGATCTGCCTTCTGGACCGTATATCCGTTAACTGCTGAGCGAATAAAATACTTGTATATGCAGCCGGGCCCCAGTCCTTCCACGAAAGTCTCCCAGATGCCGGAATCACCCTTTGACGCCATGGGATTCGCCAGGCTGTCCCATCCATTGAAATCACCTACCAGGTGGACTTCCCTGGCGTTGGGCGCCCATACGGAAAAACAGGTTCCCTTTTTCCCCTCCACCTCTATGCAATGAGCTCCCAGGTGGTTGTATATCTCCCTGTGGGTGCCTTCATTAAAAAGATACAGGTCCTGGTCTGTCAGCAGGCTTACCTTACATTTCTGATCAGTTTCACCCTTATTAACACCGGAATCCTTAACTCTCTTATTCTTCATTTCAGTTCCTCTGTCACTGGTATGTTGCGTCAAATAGAATCCCGACCTCCAGAAGCATTCTGTCACCAGGCCGCGCTCCCGGAAGGTTAAAATCATCAGGCCGGGGTTTATTTCTCCCAACCTTACATTTTTAACAGATTCTGCGGATAAAGCAATAACCTGTTTCCCGTTCAGCCCTTCCTGATCCGGTTAATCTCCCCCAGCAGCTCTGCTATAGAGGAGTCCCGCTCAATTTCCTCAAGGCTTTTCTTCATCTTCTGCTTCCAGTTTGGTTTCTGATCCGTGGTCCCCGGCACATTCTGCGGAGAATCTTCAAGCCACAAATCCTCCAGATTGACTATCAGGTAGGCAGCCGGACTCTCAGCCAGCTTCAACAGCCAGCGTTTCAGCACCTCCGGAAGTCTATGATTCCAGTCTTCCTCTCCCCCTGGAAACTCAAGATCCAGTCCTTCCGCCAGGCTTTTCAGAACCCTGCCCCGAGTTTCCTTTTCAGCCTGCACCTCGCTTTCTTCAAGTATTCCCAGCTTCACCCTGTCCAGGATATCAAGGCTTTTTGAAAACCCTGAGAAGGTTGGAGTGTCATGGGTATTTACAGAAGCTACCATGTTCCCGTCAGGCTGACGCAGTTCAGGTTCATCGCCGGGATTCACTTCAAACTGGCCCACGAACATCCTCATAACCCCATGCTCCCGCATACTCTCCCTGACCTCGGGAGGTACCGTCCCCAGATCCTCACCTACAACCGCGCACTTCTGCCGATGGGATTCGAGCATCAGGATCGCGTACAGATCATTGGCCGGATATCGAACGTATGCTCCCTGGTCAGCAGCCAAACCCAGGGGCACCCAGTAAAGCCTGTGGAGATTCATAACGTGATCCAGGCGGATCACGTCCGAAAAACTCATGAGGTTACGAATGATCCGGCGAAAATAAACATGGCCTGAATCCGCGGACTTCCAGGGGTGCATGGGCCGAAAACCCCAGTCCTGCCCGGCAGTAAAAAAAGCGTCCGGCGGAGCTCCTCCGGAAACACCTCCCGCGAAATAATCACCATACGCCCAGGCGTCATACCCATCCGGATGAACACCCAGCGGCAGGTCCATATAGAGATCAACGTCACGGCTCCCCGTGTTTTCCTTCAATTGATTGATCTGGGTGTCCGCCAGCCATTGGGTGTAGACAAAATAATTCACCAGGTCACGACTCATTTCGGACTGCGAGCCGACAGCGGCGCGAAAAGCCCCTGAATTGATACCAGGCCCTTCCTGTTCCACAGCCGCCCTGAACCTGGCATATTCCAGGACTTCAGGATTGCGTCCTGTCCACTCCTCCAGGATCCGGCCTTCCTCCTTGTCCGGCCTGGAAAAATAACCTTCACTCAGCAATTGAAAGAGAGAACGCCGCAGTTTCATTTCAGCCTTGAAATCAACCAGGGAAGACTTGTTCAATGCCGAAACCTGAGCCTGAAAATCCGGGGATTCATAGAGGGTGCCGGCCCCTGGACAACTCTTCCAGTTTGGAGCCCTCCTGGGATCAGCATAGAACTCATTCCAGAAAAGCCTAGAAACCGGAGCATAAGGGCTGGGTTCATATGGATCTTCAAGGTAAGAGGCGAAAAGCGGAAGCGATCCCAAAATTCCACCTCCTTTCCCTGACATCCAGGTTACCGCTCTTTCCAGGTCCGTGAAGTCACCGCTTCCCAGGCTGTCAGCGGAATGGATAGCATATAAAGGGCAAAAAAGTCCCCATGCGCGGGCTTCCCTCCCCCTGTAGGCCAGATTGGGAGCGACGATCAGGCAGGTCTCTCCGCTCCTGTCTCCAATCCTTGCTTCAAGCTGATAGTATCCGGGCCTGAGATTTTCAGGGCAGCGAAACCAGCGGGATTTACCCTCGCCTGTTTCCAGCTGCCGCCTGAAGATGAACTCCTCCCCGCCTTCGTTGACGGCGATTAAATCCACCTGGGATCCGGATTCCTCCGGCCCGGGATTGACCTGAATCCCGGAACCCTTTCCTTCCCAGCCGACCACAAAAGGAGCAATAAATCGATTCCCGTTCTCCTCCCTCAGCGCGCCTACCGCGGAAGGCAGTTCTTCAGGGGTGTTGACCATGAGCCCAAGAGACTCCAGTATCGGGCTCAGCGTTTCCCAGGAAGGTTCCCTCTGCCTTCCCATTCCGTCGAAGTGGCGGGGTTCAATCCCCATCTGCCATAATAGCTCACCTGTATTCATGCGGTTCACTGTTCCTCAAATTGAGCGCTGTTGAAATTCACGGCACCTGAAATAACGCCATTCCATCTCCAACCCGGCTGCAGCGTTCCGGGAGCGGCCTGATTTACGTGATCATTCCAGTTGGCTAAAATCCTTGAGGTTATTATAATTTACTTTGATCCTTAACAAAGTTTCATCTTCCTAAAAAAGAAAGAAATCAGTTCATATGAATGATCAAAACCTCGTTGCGGTAAATTTTAAGAATATCAGCACGCTGCCCGCCGACTTGAAGTGGGAGAACGAACCTCCAAACTGGAGCCTCAGTAAAAAAGGCCTGGAAATCTTCCCCATGGCGAAAACCGATCTCTGGCAGCGGACCCACTACGGAATCCAGGCTGACAACGGACATTTCCTTAAAACAACAGTGGAGGACTCCAAATTCACGCTGACAACCCGGGTTTCCTACCAGGGGAAAAACGAATTTGACCAGGCCGGGCTGATGATAAGGATTTCTCCTGACAACTGGATCAAGACATCTGTCGAGTTCCAGCCCGGCAGACCGGATAAATTGGGAGCGGTGGTCACCAACCTCGGGTTTTCCGACTGGTCCTGCCAGGCTTTCGACAACCCGGGGAACGAGATTATCCTGCGGATCAGGGCCGAGCGGCCTGATTTCCTGATTGAATACAGACTGCCTGAGAAGCCTGATTCCTGGAACCTGATCAGGATAGCTCACCTCCATGAGGATGCTCCCGGCTCCCCGATCCAGGCGGGGATCTACTGCTGCAGCCCGGTGGATGATGGCTTCCTGGCAGATTTCGATTCCTTGCGGATCGACAAGGGTGAATAATCAGCCCGGGATCGCCATCATCAACCGAGTCATCCTTGTTTTTTAAATAATTAGTGCAGATAATATAGTCACACAGCGCCTCTTGAAGCCCTTCCCCATCGGCCAGTAAAAGGCGGGGGAAAGGGCTCAAATGATATCGGATACGCGAGGGCTGTAAAAAGGATGTCTATGGGAATCAGGGTTTTATTCATCGGCGGTACCGGGGTGATCAGCTCGGCCTGCACAGACCTGTGTGTGCGCCGCGGCATGGATCTGTTTCACTTGAACCGCGGACGCACGAAGGTGCACAAGGTTCCGCCGGAAGTGAAGCATATCCAGGCCGACATCAGCGATTTGGAAGCTGCCAGATCGGTACTGAAGGGTCAGGAGTTCGACGTTGTAGTGGATTGGATCGCCTATACTCCCGACCATGTGCGAAGGGACCTCGAACTGTTCCGCGGTCGCGTTGGCCAGTACGTTTTCATCAGCACGGCATCGGCTTATGAGAAACCGGTGCGCTCCCTGCCGATAACTGAGGAAACGCCGCTTTCCAATCCGTTCTGGGAATATTCACGCCTTAAGATAGCTTGCGAAAAGGTGCTGATGGAGGCCCGTGAACAGGAACAGTTTCCAGTGACCATCGTCCGCCCCTCGCACACGTACGACAACACCAAGATCCCTATCCGCGGCCGTTACACCGCCGTTGATCGGATGCGGAAAGGGAAACCGGTCTTTATTCATGGAGACGGCACCTCGCTATGGACTTTAACCCACCATAGAGACTTCGCCAAGGGCTTTACGGGCTTGCTCGGCAACAAACTGTCACTGGGCGAATCATTCCACATCACCTCCGACGAATTACTCTCCTGGAATCGAATCCATGAGCTGATGGCTGAAGCGGCCGGCTGCCGATGCCGGGCAGTCCACGTCCCTTCTGACTTGATCCGGGAATTTGACCCGGAAATGGGAGCCGGCCTCCTGGGGGATAAGGCCCACAGCGTGGTTTTCGACAACAGCAAGATTAAACGATTTGTGCCTGATTTTGAGGCGACAATACCTTTTTCAGAAGGTGCTGAGCAGATAATGGAATGGTACGACAGCGATCCGGCCAGAAAGGTGACTGACGACTCCTTCAATCAACTGACTGAGCGGTTGATTCGGGCAATGTCCTGTCATATACTTCCAGCCTAAGGATTCTGCCGAACACCAACCTCTAATCACGCGTCGCCGTCAGGCAGCAGTAATAAACGCCGGAGGCGTGGCCGCCAATAGCCCCAAGTGAGCGAAGCGGAACGAACTTGGGGTTGAGAAATCCCCCCAAAACGAATGAGCTCCGGAGGAGCGACATTGAAACTGAGATCGGCGAAGCGCGGACTGTGAAGTTTCAGGGCTTCGCCCTGGGCCGATCTGATGATCGGCGATCCACATCCCGACTTCGTCGGGGAAATTCGAAATCCGAAACACTAAATCCGACCAACTGGTCTGTGAATACTCGTCCCGGGCAATTCGTGAATTGTCCCTACATCCTCCTGGCACCGCGGGAAGCACGAAAGGCCAAGTGCCAAGGATTCCCATAAGCATCGGGCTTAGGCCACACAAAAAAAGGCCCCTCCGCTGGCGGCTGAGGGGCCCTTTTCGTTTGGAACAATCAGCAGAGCTTAGAAGTCGTACCGGAGCGCGAACTGCATAACCCTGGGGCTTCCCTGGATACTGGTAATGTTACCGAAGTCCGAGGGAGCTGTTCCGATTTGGGGGTCCTGGGATACACCTAGGGATGACCTCGATCCGTAAATGTGTCCGAGATATTGCTGGTTAAGAGCGTTGAAGACTTCCCAGCGGAACTGGATCCGGTGTCCTTCTACCGGCATCTTGAAGACCTTGCTCAAACCGAAATCAAGAGTCATGTAGTGGGACATATTAAGGACGTTCCTGTCCCCTGATTCACCAGCGTAAGCATTACGGTAGCTGTTGAACGCGTACTGGGGATCACTCCAGAAGTTCGGCGCGTCTCCGCCCTTGCGGGGATTGGCACCCGGGTTACGCAGGCGAACCGCGTTACTCTGGGCGTTCCAGTTGGTGGCCCACTGGGCAGCGTCAAAAACGTTCCATTCCGGCATACCGGAATTGAACCTGAAAATACCATGCAACTGCCATCCGCCGAGAATTGCGTCTGCAACTCCTGAGATGTCTGCCAGGTAGGTTTTGCCCTTTCCGAATGGCAGGGCCCACATCCAGTTGGCATTCACCATGTGGTGCATGTCAAAATCTGAACGTGAGTAGGCGTCTTCAGGTCTGAAAGGATTGAGGATGAAGGATGCTCCATCGAAGTTGCCTTCATCCTGGGCACCAGAAGCGTTGTCCATGGACTTGGCAAAAGTATAGTTCACATCAAGTGACAGGGAATCGCTGAAACGTTCCCTCAAGGTAAACTGGGCAGCATGGTAATCAGACCAGGAAACAGTACTCCACATGTTCAGGGCGGCAAACTGCGGCTGGAAGAACATGTTGGGGTAGATCCCGTCATCGTCCAGATAGAGCTGGAGATAAGTCCAGTCCTTGATATCGTACCCATCCCGGAAGGTAAACAGGGCCACGTTCTGAGTTACAGTCATGCCCGGGTCTCCCAACCAGGTGAAAGTGGGGAACAAATTCTCAAAATAGGGAATAGTTCTCACCTCTTCCCAGGGAACATTGGCATCTCGCTGTTTAGCCAGATCCAGGGCAGCTCCATACCAGTCCATACCTGACTGAGGATCAACCAGGTTGGGCAGGGCCACGGCGTCCTGCTGGGCCATCAGGTTACGCCCGGAACGTCCCACGTATGAAGTCTCAAAGTAAAGTCCGGCAGGAAGTTCACGTCCCCATGACACGTTCCAGGAGTAGTTGGAAGGTGTGATAAGGGTATCATCCAGTGAAGTCTCAATCCTCTGGGCTTCATCATCAGGCATGGTCAACGGGAAGCTTACGGACGGTGGGGGATTAAGTCCCGGAAGATCCCTGACATTCTGGGTATATCCGGTGAAGAGCGGTGCCACATCTGTGGTTACGTTGTAGGTGTTGGCAGAAATGGTTTCACTTGAGGAGAATCCCATCGGGCTGCTCAGGTCAAAGTTAACTGCCATGGCATTACCAATCCTGTCATAGATCCTGGAGAATCCGGCACGCAGAACTGATTTTCCCGGATCACCAAAAATGGTGTTCAGGAAGCCGCTTTCAAAGCTGGGGCTGTAAGCAACAGCAATCCTGGGTGACAGGTTGTTCCAGTCCTGTTCGTACCAACCATCTCTATCCCAATAGGACCCAGAGAGATCAACTTCGATCAGATCGTTATATGGCATGCCCCGTTCGGCGTAAGAGGCCCGGCTGTTCAGGTATTCACCTAAAGGAATATTAGGTTTTACCTGGTAACCGTTTTTCTCATAAACAGGTTTGCTGGTGGACCAGCGAAGTCCGTAGGTCATGGTCAGGTTCTGGGTAACCTTCCAGCTATCCTGGGCATATAATTCATACTCTTCAGTCGCGAAAGACCTGTCGATGAAAGACCCGGGAGCAAGAATGTCTCCATTTATACCGTACTGGTAGTTGCCGGAGTACTGGGAGTATCGGCCGATCATCGCTGTCGCCGCATTCTGTACTGAAGTCGTTGTTCCGGCTGAGATATCAGGTATCTGGTTTGATACCGAGGCTCCTGAAAGTTCGTAAAATGAAGGATTGGTCACCGCTGAATCAAACGAACTACCCAGTGAAGAACGTTCATTATCGATAAAGCGGAGGTTTGCGCCGAACTGGAAGGTATGGTTGCCTTTGATCCAGCTAATGTCATCCACAAAATTGTGAACCGGTGTGATCCTGCTCAACGTCCGCAGAAATTGTTTTGGCCGAAATACGAAACGGAAGCTGATATTGGGATCAGTCGAATCATCTCCAATTCTGGTATAGGCCAGGCGGGTGAAACCATACCTGAAGGTATTAACCAGGGTAGGACTTGCCGTCCAGGTGTAATTGGCAGCAACACCAGTTGGGTGGCTCCACCTATGAGGCGATGGGGTACCTGGGAACCGGGCGCCATCGTGATAATCAACACTATCAGAAAAGTAGGCTTCTTGGTCCCACTGATAGTTACCCCTGACATTTAATTGGTGATTTTCCGACAAATTGAAATCAAGCTTGGCGGTATGGGTATGATAATCTAGTGGTACTGGTGTGTTGAAACGGAAACCACCAGTGTTGACTCCGTCACCACCTGAATTATCATTGGCCGGATACCTGCTTGCAGCAGCAGCCAGTTCAGTCAAAGCCAGGGGATTCGTTCCAACCTGGGGATAGTAAGCATTGACTTCAGCATTGGTCAATTGGATCCATTCGCCGCCAGTGTTCTCGTATATGAGCTCACCCTGCCCCATGTGGGCAAGAGGCACATCCCTGATCACACTCTCGGCTTTGCGGTCGGTTCTGCCTTCGTAGTTGTAGAAGAAGTAGACCTTATCTTTGATGACCGGGCCGCCCAGCCTTCCACCAAAGAGGTTCCTGATCAGTGCAGGAGTATCAACACCGGACCTGTTGTTAAAGAAATCATTGGCGGTGGTTACCGTGTTCCTGTGGTACTCATAAAGAGCTCCATGGAACTCGTTGGTGCCGCTGCGGGTAACCAGTGAAACCTGGGCACCGGATGAACGGCCCTGGCTGGCATTGGCTGAAGCGGTTGTTACACGAAACTCCTGCACCGAGTCAGGAGTAACACGAAGAACTGATCCGAAAGCTTCACCAGTCTGCTGATCATTAACATCGATTCCGTCAAGGGTCATGTTGCTCTGGTCACTCCTGGTTCCGGAAACCTCGCCGTCTTCAGTAACACCGGGCTGCAGGGTCAGCAGGCCGACAACGTTACGGGATTCCATCGGCAATTCCTGGATCTGAATTGTGTTGAACGTGTTACCAATAGTCGCGTCAGTTCGGTTCAGGATCTGGGCTGATCCGGTTACAGTTACTACCTCAGTAATCTGGCCGGTTTCCAGGACGACATCCTGGGATAATGTGTTGTCAACCAGGAGTCGCATGTCGTTGATAACATTCGTTTTGAAACCTGTTAATTCGACTTTAAGCGTGTAAAACCCAGGGCTGATCTGGAAGAATTGAAATTCCCCCATTTCATTGGTTACAACGTTTCTTTCCTGGCTGTTACCCTGGTTAAGGAGGCTGACATCTACTCCAGGGATTACCGCGCCTGTTACGTCCTTGACTGTTCCAACCAGTCCGCTGGACTGGGCCATTAAAAGGGATCCCATAAGTACCAGAGTGAACAGGAAAAGCGCGGTTTTGAGAACTGCTTGTGATCTATTCATACTAATCGTCCTCCTTTATTGGGGTTGCTGCAGCGGGTCTACCTTCCTGAATTTATTCAAATATGCCCTTAAACAGATTGCCCAAAGTTTAGAAAATAATTACTGAATTTCTCGAAACTCTATGGATATGACCAACTGTTAAATATATTTGACTTTTGGTTTACACTTTTGGTTTACATTCCACCGGAACTCAGTTCTACAACAGCTCTTCTGGCCGGGAAGGAAAGCAGACAAATATTCAGTTTCGTTTTTTAATATTCATTTGAGGGCGCCAGGTGGTTTCTCCGGGATTTCTCAATGAGTCCGGCCTGAGTCCCGGATCCCGCCAGTTCCAGTTGCCGGATGTTACGGGGCCAATTCCTAAAAAGCCATTGACCGTGCCAGGATCTGTGAATTGACTCTGGTAGAGAATCTTAGGATCTGCAATATTCAGGTCATATCCAATTTGTACGTTAAGCAATTGTGGGCTGTTATATTGAATGATCTCTATTTCACTGCCGGGCCAGTTGTAATCCCCGGAGGCGGTCAAACGAGAAACCGGAACCATGTCGTTTGCTGAAAAGATCTGGTTTGCCTGGGCCAGGATATCTCCTGATGCCAGCAAACCAAATACGATACATCCGATGATTAAATATGATGTTTTTTTTCGGTTATTCATTGGACTTCCCCCAGGAATCAATCAGGCTGTAGGTTGCTTGACTGGAATAACTCAATTAATAAAATGACTTGAATTGAAATATATTCCCCACCTTGAGCGACACGCAAGCGTCATTGAACGACACCACAGCGCCAATAGACGACACCCACGCTGTCGCGTGCCAGGGAATTGACACCTTTGCGTTTTCTTGGTAACATTTCAAAGCGCAAAGCTTTTCTTTGCTTATATTTATATTGGCTTGGATATAAAGGATACAAGCCATGGATCAGTCAATTAGTGACACAAAGTTATCACCAGCCTCATATCGCGAGGATCGGCTGAGTTCCTGGAAAGAGGTTGCCGCCTATCTTGGAGTGTCTGTCCGCACCGTCCAACGCTGGGAGAAAAGAGAAGATCTCCCGGTCAAACGACATCTACATGAGAGTAGAGCCACAGTCTATGCTTTAAAATCTGAATTGGATGCCTGGATGGCAAAGCGTTACTCCACAATTGAGTATTACAGCGATGTCCTTCAAGCGGAGCAGATGCTGCCCGCTGCAGGCGTAGATATTGAATCCAAATCATCTGGAACCTCTTTCACTCCTTCTATTGCCATCCTCCCTTTTATCAATTTCAGCGATCTGAAAGAAGATGAATATTTGAGTGACTCTCTTGTCGAGGAGTTGATATACACCTTGTCGAGAATTCCAGGCCTTCGTGTAACAGCCCGCACATCCAGCTCCGCATTCCGGGGAAAAAGCGTAGATATTCGAGAGATAGGAGCCAAACTCAATGTGAGGACAATACTGGAAGGAAGCCTTGCCAAGAAAGGTAACAGGATCAGGATTAGTGTACATCTGATTGATGTTGCCAATGGGTTTCACTTATGGAGCGGTTTTTACGACCGGGTTATGACGGATATTTTTTCCATCCAGGACGATATGTGTCGGATGATCGCAGATAACCTACGGGTAAATTTGACAGCCGACTGCAGATCACGAGTGAATCGACATTCGGAGGATACTGACGCCTACACCCTGTTTCTCCAAGGTCGTAGCCACCAAAACCTTCTTGATCCCGAGGGCGTTGAGAAAAGCATGGAATACTTCGAACAAGCGCTTATTTTGGATCCTAATTACGCCCTGGCTTACGTTGGGATAGGGATGAGCCACTGGATCAAAGGATTCCTGAGCCAGACCGAACCAAGAGAGGTCTTTCGCCTTTGCGAATCGGCACTTAAGAAAGCCTTTGAACTTGATAATAGCATTGCAGAGGCCCACGCCCTTCAGGGATGCATCCATGTTATGCGGGACTTCGACTGGAAAAGTGCCAAAGCCTCCTTTCAGCTTGCTTTGGAAATTGATCCGGAATCTCATAATTCCCGGGATCTGTATGACTTTTTTTTCCTGCTGCCCCGAGGAAATCTGGACACACCCTCTGAAAATGCGGAGCGGGATCTTTCCCGAAATCCTTTATCAGCCTGGATGCATTTCAGGCTGGCATACAGATATTTTATTAAGCGGGATTTTGAGAGGGCGGAGACCAACATCCGGAAGAGTCTTGAATTTGACTCGAACTTCTATCCACCCTACTGGTTAATGGCCAATATTTTATTGCAGAAAGGCAAGTATGATGAGGCAGCTCGAGTCAGTGAGAAACATTTCGCCTATTCGATACGAGGCCCCTGGGCTCTGGGATTCATGGGTTATACCTTCGCAAAGGTAGGCAGGTCTAACGAAACCCGAAAGATTTTAGAAAAGCTGCAGGTTATTTCCAAGTCGAGATATTTACCAGCCAGCAGCTTCGCGCCTGTGTATTTTGGACTAGGGCAAAACGATCGGGGATTTGAGTGTTTATTCAAAGCCCATGAAGAACGTGATTTCACCCTCATACATATAGCGGTTGACCCTTTTTGGGATTTCATCAGGACTGACCCTCGCTTTGACGCACTGCTTCAGAAAATGAAACTGTGAAACCCGGGAACTATCTATGCCCTCCTGACAAGGATTGCGCCCCATAAGCCGGAAGCTTATCCCTCTGCTGGAGCCGGCAGCTCCAGCTACATCAAACAGGTATCAGAGTTTCCTTCACAAAGGTGTATACCCGGCGGTCCAGATCAGGTTCCCCGGCATGCTCTGTTATGAATTTGACTATCGCGGATCCGACTATCGCCCCCTCGGCTTGTTCCCATACCTTCTCTACATCTGAGGCGGAGCTTATCCCGAATCCGACCGCTACAGGAAGGGAAGTATAGCGCCGGATCAGCTGCAGGCGGTCGCTCAAGCTCCCTGAAAGATCAGTCCCGCCTCCAGTAACACCAGTCCTTGAAACAAGATATATATATCCGGTAGCTACCCGGCAGGCATCGGCAATTCTTTCCTCGGTAGAATTGGGAGCAACCAGCAGTACTGTCTTCAGCCTCTTAAACAGCGGATTCCCTCCGTTGTCTGCTTTATCTTCCTGGGCCCCGGCGAAACGATCGTACTCCCCCGGAATCATGTCGGAAACCAGGATTCCGTCCAGCCCGCAATCAGCCCCGTCCTTATCAAGCTTTTCAAACCCATACTGGAGAACCGGATTGAGGTAGCTCATGAAAACCAGCTTGACCCGGCTCTTCGCTTTTATTCGTTTCACCATCTCCAGGTAGTCGTCTATCTGGTACCCATGTTCCAGAGCCGCCTGAGATGAGGCCTGTATTACCGGACCGTCCGCCACCGGATCAGAAAACGGTATACCTACCTCGACCAGATCCGCCCCGACTTCAGCCAGGGCCAAAATTATTTTTTCAGACATCTCAAGATCCGGATATCCAGCTGTCACAAATGGAATAAACGCTCGTTTTCCTATCATCATTTCACCTTTTCTATGTTTTCTGCCGGGCCAATTCCGGCCGGGACTTTTCGACCTGTCCACAAAATCTTTTCTCAACCGGCACCGACTCCCCTTTTCTCAATTCCCGGCGCCAGCAGTAAACCGCTCAGCCTGCGGCACTGTTCCCGGGCCCTGCTGAATTCCTGGAAATCCAGGCAGTCCAGTTGATAGGCTGATATCAAAACCTGCTTCAAATCTCCGAGTGATATTACGGCCATCCTCAAAAACCTCTCAGTTTCAAGGGATTGCCCTGCCTCAAAACCTTCAATAATCGAACTCAGGATTCTGACCATCTTCTTGCGGATCCTTCCCCTGAGTTCCGCCTCCAGTCCGAAAGCATCCCGGTCGGTAACGGTATAGATGAAACAGGCAAGGGCGAATGAACATTTCCAGATCTCCTGGTCTTCAAGTCTCTGATTTGTATCCATACACCCAACAACGTACCAGGATCAGGATTAACGACAAATCCGCGGATTTTATCGGTTATTTCCTCCATTATTTCAGGTTTTTTCCCGGAATTTCCGATACTCATTTCAGGACACATTATCCTGTGTATCAATATCCGCCACTGACTGGACATCCTTGTCCCCGCGGCCGGACAGGTTTAGAATTATCGTTTCCCCCGCGATGGATTTTCTGTTTTCAAGCAGATAGCCAATGGCATGGGCGGATTCCAGGGCGGGGATGATACCTTCCAGCCGGCTCAGCAAACTGAATGATTCCAGGGCGACATCATCCCGGACCGAGGTGTATTCCACGCGCTTTCTTTCCATCAGGCAGGAATGCTCAGGGCCGACTGAAGGATAGTCCAGACCGGCGGAAACACTCCGGGTATCTGCAACCTGTCCGCCTTCATCCTGGAGCAGGTAGCTGTAGGTTCCATGCAGCGCTCCCGGCCGTCCGGACAGGAACCGGGCGGCATGCTCGCCGGTTTCATCACCAACACCCCCGGCTTCGACACCGACCATTTTCACGGAGTCATCATCCAGGAACTCATAGAACAAACCAATTGAATTACTGCCGCCTCCCACACACGCCACCAGCCGGTCAGGAAGACTCCCGGCCTGTTCGAGCACCTGCTTCCGTGCTTCGCGGCCGATTACTCTCTGGAAATCTCGCACGATACGGGGATAGGGGTGCGCGCCCAGGGCCGAACCCAGGAGATAGTAGGTATTCTCGACATTAGTCACCCAGTCCCTCATGGCTTCGTTAATCGCGTCCTTCAGAGTTTTGCTGCCGGAGTCCACCCTTATCACCCTGGCACCGAGAAGCTCCATACGGTAGACATTGAGGGCCTGCCTCACGATATCAACTGATCCCATGTACACTTCACAATCCAGGCCCATCAAGGCACAGACCGTGGCCGTGGCCACACCATGCTGCCCGGCACCGGTTTCAGCAATAATTCTTTTCTTACCCATTCTTTTGGCCAGCAAAGCCTGGCCCAGGGCATTGTTGATCTTGTGGGCCCCGGTATGGCAAAGGTCCTCCCTCTTCAGGAAAACTCCGCATCCCAGGTGATCAGAAAGCCTCCTGGCGAAATAGAGCGGTGTGGGCCTGCCCACATACTGCCGCAGGAGATCCCGCAGCTCATCGTTGAATTCCTCGCAATCGACAACCGAATCATAAGCCCTCTCAAGCTCAGCAAGAGGCTCCATAAGGGTTTCAGGAACAAACCTGCCCCCGTAGGAATCATAGTAGCCATCAGGATCAGGCAGGCTGTCGCGGTAATTATTTTTATGTTTTGATTCTTTCATCTTTCTATCTCTCTCATAATTTATTTTGCTTTAATCCCTGACAGCAGACACCCTAATGCTTCCCCGGGATTCCCGGTGTCCATAAAAGCCGAGCCAACCAGGAAAGCCTCAAATCCGGCATCCGACAATTCATTGATCTGGGCGGCTTCAGTTATTCCGCTTTCAGCGACAAGCAGGAAACCGCTTTCACCCTCCAGGCGCCTGGCAATATCGAATGAGGTTTTAATATCGACCTTGAAGGTTTTGAGGTTTCGATTGTTGACACCGATGATTCCGGCTCCGCACTCCAACACCATTTCCAGTTCAGAGGGATCATGGATCTCAACCAGCGCCTCCAAACCGTTTTCCCTTGAAAAATCCAGGAGCTCCGCTAATTCCCGCCTGGATAGAGCCGCGGCAATCAAGAGCAAAGCGGAAGCATGATTTATCCTTGCTTCCAGGACCTGGTACCTGTCAATAATAAAGTCCTTCCTCAGCAGAGGCAGAGCCTCACCGGGATCACGGTTATCCAGGTGATTCCTGATCCTCTTCAGGTATTCCAGTTTCCCCGCGAAAAAATTCTCATCAGTCAAAACCGAAACGGCCGCCGCGCCTGCATCCGCGTATGAAGCCGCGATTATCTCGGGCTTTTCCCGGCATTTAAACCTTCCATGGGAGGGGCTTTTATATTTTATCTCAGCAATAACCTGGGGCCCGGGCTGTCTCAGCGCTCCTGAAAACAGGGGACCCTCGAAATCACTTTTTCCAGCTGCTTTCTCCAGATCCCTGATCGGGATCTTTGATTTAAGCGCTTCCAGTTCAATCTTTTTTTGTTCAATAATTGTCTTAAGCATATTCAGAATCTGTCCTCATCTTCTATTTACACCCGGGTTAATCTCGTAGTAGTCAACAACCTTCCTCAGAAAAACCCCGAGTTTCCGGTGATCCTTTTGCCCCCGCGCCGCTTCCACCCCCGAGCAGACATCCACCCCGGCTGGAGACAGTTTCTCAAGAGCCTCTTCTATGTTTCCGGGATTCAGCCCTCCTGAAAGAATATAGGGACGTTCCAGTTTTGAGGTTTTCTCCCAGTCGGCCAGTTTTCCTTCACCCCAGGAGGTATCAATTATGATGTCATACTCATCAAATCCGGGCGCGGTCTCCGGAGAAACCGCAATCAGCAGGGGATAATCCGAAGCCGGCACCTGGCTGGAATCAGGTATGCCATGCAGCTGGATTATGTCAATTGTATCCGGGATGCCGTAGAAATCCTTCAACCGCGATATTCCGCCGGCTTGATCCATGTTCCCGTTTCTCCCGGAACCATGTCCCTGGACGACAACAGCGAAAGACAAAACGCCTCCAGGGAGCCGGCTGATTATCATTTCAGCCGCGGCGGGCTGAAGGTACCTGGGACTGGGAGGGTAGAAATTAAATCCCAGCGCGTTAGCTCCGGCATCAACAGAGGCCATAGCATCCCTCAGGTTGGTAATCCCGCAGACTTTAATCAAGGGCCTGTCCAGGCCCCGCATAAACCTGTTCATCTTATTTGTCTCCCGGTTTCATTATTCAGTCATCCCCGTCCGGATAGGTATTGCTGATTTCCCTGAGGCTTTCCAGCTTCCTTCCGGCTGATCCGCTCCTGATTGATTCCCTGGCTACTTCGAGGGAATCTTTCATATTGCCGCCTGTGGCCAGGTGAATGGCGGCGGCCGCGTTTAAAGCGGTTAATTCATAAGCCGCTCCTGTCTCCCGGCCTTCCAGGATATCCATTATCAGCTCGGCATTCTCGCGGGGACCCGGCCCCGGGGGCAGCGAACCTTCCAGGTATTCCGGATGGAGTTCAAAGGTATGCACCCGATCATTGCGTACCTCTGAAATCCTGGTCGCGGCCAGGGCGGACAGCTCATCCAAACCATCACGGCTATGGATAACCCACGCTCCCCTGGTTCCCAGGATCCTCAATGCCTCGGCGACCTTTTCAGTTATTCCAGGTGAAAAAACACCTATGACCTGGTACTGGGCACCGGCCGGATTGGTTAACGGTCCCAGCATATTGAAGATTGTCCTTACCTTGAGCTCTCGCCTGATACCGGCAACCCTTTTCATGGCCGGATGGAAAAACGGGGCAAACATGAAACAAATGCCCGCTTCCCGCAGGGAGGCCGCGGCCAGCTTCGGGGACTTGCAGAGCCTGACTCCCATTTCCTGGAGCACGTCCGCGCTACCAGCCTTGGAGGTTATGGCCTTATTCCCATGCTTGGCCACCGGGATACCTGAACCTGAAATCACGAAAGCGGCGGCGGTGGAAATGTTGAAAGTGGATCGCCCCCCGCCTGTCCCGGCGGTATCAACCAGGTTGTCCAGGCCGCTTTCGACCTTGATAGCCGATTCCCGCATTTCCCGGGCAAAGCCGACAATTTCAGAAACCGCCTCACCTTTTTCATAAAGGGCCAGCAGCAAATCCTTGATATCCTGGTCTTCAACCTCCGCGTGCAGGATCTCCTTCAAGGCCCTCTGGGCAGTGGCCGCGGATAAATCTTCCCCCTGTCTTACCTGTCTTGTCAGTTCCTGTAACATAGAAAATTCCTCAATAACTGTTTACCGTAGCCGGTCATTATTGATTCCGGGTGAAACTGCACTCCGAATACCGGGTATTCTGAATGCCGGATACCCATGATGATTCCGTCATCTGTCCAGGCATCAACCTTAAGCTCCTCCGGAAGGTTTTCCGGATTCACTACCAGGGAGTGATACCTGGTTGCTTCAAAGGGCTCTTCCAGGTCCTGGAACAATCCCTCCCCCTTATGATGTACGCGGGATGTTTTCCCATGCATCAGGGTTGGGGCCTGGATCACCTCGCCTCCATAAGCTTCACCGATTGCCTGGTGACCAAGGCAGACTCCCAGGATGGGAGTCCTGGATCCCATCTCCTTAATCAGGGCAACCGAAATTCCCGCCTTGGCCGGAATTCCCGGCCCTGGAGATATCACAATTCGATCCGGAGACTTCTGCCTGACCTCCTGAATAGTAATCCTGTCATTCCTGACCACCTCCGGATCAGCCCCCAGTTCCCCCAGGTATTGAACCAGGTTAAACGTGAAGCTGTCATAGTTGTCTATCACAAGCAGTCTGCTGTTCCTCACCATTACAATCCTCTCCCGCCGTTTATCCGGTCCAGGATGTTAAACCTGCCCGCCATTGTTAATGCCTGGTTCAACACACTGGCCTTGTTCAGGCACTCCAGATTCTCTTTTTCGGGAACGGAATCCGCTACGATTCCGGCACCCGCACGAAAACTGGCCATGCCGTCTTTCATCATTATGGTCCGGATTGAAATGCAGGTGTCCAGGTTTCCGGAGTAGTCTATGTAGCCGGCGGCACCCGCGTAAAATCCCCTGGGGCTCTTCTCCAGTTCCTGGATTATTTCCATCGCCCTGATCTTGGGAGCCCCGGTAACAGTCCCAGCCGGAAAGCAGGAACTCAGGGCGTCAAAGCGGTCCCGGTCTGAACGGAGTTTTCCCCTCAGTGAACTGACCAGGTGCATTACATGGGAATATTTTTCAAGCCTCATGAATTCCTCAACCTTGACCTCACCGAAATCGCTGATCCGGCCAATGTCATTTCGCCCGAGATCAACAAGCATCAGATGTTCAGCCTTTTCTTTTTCATCCCCCAAAAGTTCCCTGGCCATGAAATCATCCTCGGTGATGTCCCTTCCTCTTCTCCTGGTTCCGGCAATCGGCCGGTATTCCAGCTCCCGGCCCTGCACCTTCACCAGCATTTCCGGTGAGGCGCCGGCCAGGCAAACAGATCCCTGTTTCAGGTAAAACATATAAGGAGACGGGTTGAGATACCTGAGAATCCTGTACACATTAAAAGGGTCTCCCCGGTATTCCCGGGTGAAGGACTGGGACAGAACCACCTGGAAAATATCTCCGGCAAAAATGTAATCCTTGGCCCTGAGTACAGCTGACCCGAATTCCTCAGGAGTAAAATCCGAATAGCCCTGAAGCTCTCTTAAGCCGGCTTCCCTGCTGTGGCTCAGGGCGGATTCAAGATCGTCACTTGTCAACAGAAGGCTCATTGGCTCCCTGCCCTGAACGGCGGAAACCAGTTTATCGGTCACTTCCTGGACCTTGGCACTGCTGATATGGGACATCACTATGATCCTGTGCCTTAAATGATCAAAGGCCAGAATGGTAGGGTAGAAATCCATCTGGGCCGCTGATGCCGCCCCATCAAGACCACTGATATCCTCGAATTCACTAATCATTTCATAGTTAAAAAACCCTACGGCCCCACCGGTAAAAGGAGGAAGGTCCAGAGGGGCTTTCTTATGCTGCTGAAACTCGGCCCGGAGCTCCTGGAGTGATCCGCTAAACCGGCCTTCCGGATCTACCCCAATAAATGAATACCGGCCTTGCCTTTCCCCCTTTTCCACGGATTCAAGCAGAAAAGCACGTTCAGAACCTTTTGAAATCTTTTGATAGACAGACACCGGGGTCAATGTATCTGCCATAATGACTTTGCTGTAGATCATCTCGTTACATCCCTTTCCCTGCTCAAACGGTTCCGGGTCCAGCAGGATCCTGAAACCTGGTTTCTACAGGATATTGTCCAGATATCTTCACCCTAAAAAGGCTTCTTTCCTGAAGCCCTCCGATTTTTAAAAACTTGGAAAAAAGAGACAGTTGCCCGGAATGGGTGTTGAAAGCCAGGGAACCGGGGGACAAAAAAAGATCGAAGAGAACTGTTCGTTATCTTCGATCAAATATCTGCCCGGTTAATTTGTGCAGGTTAGAATCGACAGTCCTCCGGCTCACTATATTTTAGCTGCGCCACCAATGCCGGAGAATTGTTTCGTTCTTCATAATCTTGATCTTTCGGAAACAGATTCTAGCACACTTTTTTAAAATGCCACACCTTTTTTTGTTTCTTTCTGTAGAAACATAGTCCTCTCCCAACTAAATCCGCTTTTCCATTGACTATTAGCGTTTAATTTCCTACTATTTCAGTAGGAATAATATGAAATTAACAACCAGAAGCGAATATGCCCTGTTGGCAGTGGTTTATATTGCCAGGCGCCAGGACCGGGGACCCGTGAGCATTGATTCCATTCATACTCACTACGCCATCTCCGGGAAATATCTGGAAAACCTGGTGCGGACTCTCAAAACAGGACGAATACTTAAGGCCAAGAGAGGATCCGGGGGAGGCTACACCCTCGCCAGAAAACCGGAAACCATTTCAGTAGCTGAAATCATAAGGCTCATGGACGGCCCGCTGGCTCCAACCGAAGCCGTCAGCACCCACTTTTTCTCCCATACGCCCCTGGAAGCTGAAAATGAGATACTGCAGGTCTTCCGTGAAGTCAGAAACCTGGTCAGCAATTATCTCGAAAATATTTATATAAGTAATTTTCTCCATCCCGGAAAACCTGAATCAGATAAGGGCAATGAAAATGGAGATTAATATTTCCGGAATTTTCATTACCGTGCTTGTTATCGCCTTTATCGCGGAATACGTGGACTCCTCGCTGGGAATGGGTTACGGAACCACCCTGACCCCAGTCCTGCTGCTCCTGGGATACGCTCCCATGCAGGTGGTTCCGGCCGTGCTTCTTTCTGAACTGGTCACCGGGCTCCTGGCCGGCATTGTCCATCACCTCCTGGGAAACGCCACCCTGCTCCCTGAAAACTGCACCCTCCGGAATATAAGGCGCTCCATAAAAAATCATGGTTTTATCACCAGCTTCCAGAAGAGCTGTCCTCTCCATATGAAAATTGTAATGGTTGTCTCCTCCTGCAGCATTCTCGGTACTGTTGCCGCGGTTTTCCTGGCGATCAATATCTCACCCTTTATGCTCAACCTGTATATCGGAATAATGGTGTTGCTGATAGGAATCGTAATTCTGCTTTCCAGCCGAAAAATCCAGACTTTTTCATGGAAACGGATTGTCACCCTTGGACTGATCGCGTCTTTCAACAAGGGCGTCAGCGGAGGGGGTTACGGCCCGGTAGTCACCGGAGGGCAGATTCTCGCCGGGGTTGAAGGAAAAAACGCGGTTGCCATCACATCCCTTTCTGAAGGCCTGACCTGCCTGGCGGGAGTATCCCTTTACCTCGTGGTTAACGGGACTGTCGACTGGACCCTGGCTCCTTATCTTGCCTTCGGTTCAATACTTTCAGTCCCCTTTGCCGCCCTTACTGTTAAATTCGCGGCAACGAAATATCTGCGCGGGATAATCGGCTGGGCAACCCTGATCCTGGGTACGGCAACTCTCATTAAAGCTATCTTGTGATAAATGATTAATAATCAAATATGGTATAAACAGATGCGAATCAGGAATAACGCCATTCAAGGCTGCCGGCCCCGGAATTCCGCTCCGGCTGACACCCCTTTACCTGGTGAAATCCTGAAATTATCTGGAACAACAGGTGAGATAGAAACAGCATCCTCACCGGAATGGATCGTAAACCGAACATGAAAAAACTTGTAAACCTTGTCGTATCAGAAAACAAATTCAAGGAAGCCAGAGAATACGCGAACACCCTGGCTTCAATACAGATCTCACAGCGGTCACTCTGTGACCTGGAACTGATTGCCACCGGGGCGTTTTCACCCCTGGACAGGTTTATGGGAGAAGCCGATTACAGAAGTGTCCTGGAGAACATGCGGCTCGCTGACGGATCTCTTTTCCCCCTGCCCATAACCCTGCCGGTTACTCCAGGTGATGACATTAAATCCGGTAAGGAAATAGCTCTTCGGGATGCCAATAACAACCTCCTGGCGTACATGAAAATTGAAGAATTGTACGAATGGGACAGGATAAAGGAATGCCGGAAGGTTCTGGGGACCGAGGATGAGCGCCATCCCCTGGTTGCTGAAATGCATAACTGGGGATCTCATTTAATCTCCGGTGAACTGACCGTACTGAGTCTTCCAGCCTATCGGGATTTCATGGAACTGAGACACACTCCGGCTGAAACCCGCCGCCAGATTGCCGAACTTAAAACCGATTCCAAACCTGTAATCGCCTTCAAGACAAGGACCCCGGTTCACCGGGCTCATGAAGAGATCCTGAAACTGGCCATGGAGAAAACCGGAGGGACCATTCTATTTCATCCGATCGTGGGATTGACTAAACCAGGAGACCTGGACACCTTTACCCTGGTGCGTTCCTGCCAGGTTCTCCAGAAAAAATTTGCCGACAAAGGCAATTTCCTGCTTTCCCTGTGTCCCCTGGCCATGCGTTTCGCCGGACCCAGGGAAGCACTGCTGCATGCGCTGACCTGGCGCAATTACGGCGCGGACACGGCAATAATCGGCCGCAGCCATGCCTGCCCCGGGACAGACAGTAAAGGAGAGCTTTTCTACGCGCCTTCAGCCGCCAGGGAACTGGTTGGTGAGTACGCGGATGAAATCGGGATCAAACTGCTCGACCTGGATGAACTCAGGTATTCTCCTTCAGAAGATAAATACCTGGAAACCTCTGACCTTCAGCAGGATGGAACCGTCCCCATTTCTTTCAGCCTGATCCGATCTGAATACCTGGATAAAGGGATAGAACCCCCGGAACACCTGGTAAGCAGGGAAAGTGAAGGGATAATCAGGGAATTCTATCCACCCCGACACGAACAGGGCGTCTGCATATGGTTCACCGGTCTCAGCGGTTCCGGGAAATCTACAATTGCCGAGATCCTTAATACTCTATTAAGGGAACATGGCCGCCAGACCACCCTGCTCGACGGAGATGTCGTGAGAACCCATCTTTCCAAGGGCCTGGGCTTCAGCAAAGAGGACAGGGACACCAATATCCGCAGGATAGGATGGGTTGCCGCTGAAATCGTGAGCCATAGGGGAACCTCAATATGCGCCGCCATCAGTCCCTACAGGTCGGTTCGCAATGAAGCCCGTAACATGTGCGGCACTGACCGCTTTGTTGAAGTATTCGTGGACACCCCGCTGGAAGTCTGCGAAGAACGCGATGTTAAAGGCCTCTACGCCAAAGCCAGAAGAGGCGAGATCAAGGGCTTCACCGGCATCGACGATCCTTACGAAAATCCTGAAAGAGCCGAGATAACCCTGGACACTGTCAGCTACTCCCCGCTGGAAAATGCCCGGAATATTATCGATTACCTGAAACAGGAAGGCTTCCTGAAGTAGGGGGAAGGTACCATGCCCGTCTCGGGTATGGCTTGTAGCTGGAGCTGCCAGCTCCAGAAATCCAGGTCCCCGAGTTGAATCGAAAAAAAATTACGCAGAGCCGCAGAAAAAAATACTTGGATTTTGCGGCTCCACTCCTTTGAGTCTTCGCGTTAATGTTCTATCGAGTGTCGAGTGCTGAATTATGGAATGCCAAGTTCCGATTTGCGAGTTCCCATTCGACATTCAACACTCGAAAATCGAAAATTGGCACTCGAACACTCGCCATTCGGCATTACTCGATTCTGTGTCACCCCTCCGGGGTTCTGAATCTTTGGATGAATCTAATACCCCAGGTTCCTCCGAACCTTCGGTCCGTCGTTCACCTGGGGCTACTAACGGTCGTCCCTCCGGGACTATGGGCTCGCCCCTGCAACTTTACACATCACAAATCAAACATTTCAGATCTAACTTCAAACATCGTACTTCGTAAATATTGGGACGAACGAATAGAGATTAAGAACCTGAAATCTATGATGGGTGATGGTCGAAGTGTTGAAATTGGGCCCTGTCGGGTGATCTCGACCTCGGCTCCTCTCGGTATCGGTATCGGTATCACCTTCGGTATCGAATAGTGGCAGGGAGCATCCCTGCTTTCCTGTGCCGCGACAGCGGCACTGTTGCAACCACAATTAGTACTGCCTCCTGTCAGGACGACTCCCTTCGGGACCGGAAAACAGGGATGTTTCCGACCACAAAATCGTCAATCGAATCATTTCGCTGGAAAATCGTAGTCCAGGCTGAAAGTGGTGTGCGGAGAATCCCAGACCCTATCCAGCAATGGTGAATAGGTTGTGAAATCGATCCGGTCTTCTTCAGGGAAAAACTTCATCTTGACAAGCCAGCCATTTCCCCCGTTTATTTCACTCTGGTAGTCAAACAGAATTTCATGTACCGGCCGGCCGTAATCATTCACACTCTCAATCCGGTTCGCACCGCCTACATGCCCGCACAGAACAAGGTTTATATTTTCATGCCTTCTTAAAAAATTCTCCCAGAGCCGAACCCCTATATAACCGTCCAGCCCATAGGGCATGGGGTGATTAATCCGCCCCTTGAGGTTAAGGTGAGCATGAGTGACAAGAATGACAGGCATTCCTTTATGCTTTTCAATCACTGAATCAGCCCAGCTGATAATCTCCTCGCCAGGGGCAAAATTAAGGCTCAACACCATGAATTTGGTCCCTCCGCCTTCGAAAAAGCAGTAATTGCTGGAGTTCATTCCCTCCATGCATCCGCCGTACCAGTTTCTCCCCTCAAAACGCTGTGGACCAAAATATTTCTCATACAAATCAGTATCCCAGAAAGTAACATCACCCCGGTGCACAACATCATGATTCCCCGGCACAACACTGTATGGGACAGGGGGTTCGGCTTCATCGAAAAGCCTGTGGGCCTTGTCGGCTAGCTCCCATTCTGATTCCACATCAGAATTCTGGACTATGTCTCCCAGGTGTATAACAAACCTGGTATTTTCCTCTTCAATATTCTCGGTGACCCACCTGGTCTGAACCATGTATGTATCCGGAAACTTCTCAGAATAATTCTGGGTATCCGGAAGAATCATAACCGTGAAAGGGGTATTGTCCGCGACTTTGCAGGATGACAGGCAGGAAAAAGCCAGGATAAACAGCAGCAGTAAAATGAAATTTCGAAGGTAACTATTTTTCATGTTAGTAGCATTAAAGCAGAATCCAGCGGGAAATAACAGGGGAGCGCGGAATTGTTGCAAAGAAGGCACAGAGCGGATACGGGCCCTCTTTCGGCAGGCCTTCACAAAAGACAATGGATATGCCCCTGGTCCTTTTATGGCAAAGGCGGTTACGATAAAATAAAACCCATGAAACGAGTAATAATCCTCTACCTGCTCCTGCTGTTCACTACATCTTTGCTGACCGGAGAAAATCCTGAAGCAGCTAAAAACAATATTGCCCTGGAACCCCCTAACATAATTCTCTCGCCTGGCCCTGAATATGGTGGCGAAACCAGAAACTTCCAGGGAATCCCGGGCATCGAGAGAAGCCGCGGAGGGCGCCTGTGGGCGGCCTGGTATGGAGGAGGTGATACCGAAGGACCGGAAAATTACGTGATGCTTGTCACCAGCAATGATGACGGCAAAACCTGGTCTGACCTTAAGCTTGTCATTGATGAGCCGGGACCGGTCAGGGCCTTTGATCCCTGTCTCTGGATCGATCCTACCGGAAAGTTGTGGCTCTTCTGGGCCCAGGCTTCTTGTCTCTGGGATGGAAGAGGAGGTGTCTGGGCAGTTACCACCGATCAGCCGGATGAAGAAAATCCGACATGGTCATCCCCCCGCCGCCTGGCTCACGGGGTGATGATGAACAAGCCTACTGTCCTTAAAGATGGAACCTGGCTTTTACCGGCGGCATCCTGGATTATCGCACCAAAGAAATGCGTCCCCGCTTTTGAATTTGACTTAGGTGAACTGATTGGATCCAATGTAGTCGCTTCCACCGACCAGGGAAATAACTGGGAACTGCTGGGCCAGGCACGGATACCTGAAGTTGCCTGTGATGAGCATATGATTGTCGAAAGGAAGGATGGCTCTTTGTGGATGCTGGCCAGGACCGAATATGGAATCGGGGAGAGCATATCGCTTGACAAGGGGAAAACCTGGTCTCCCGGAAAACCCAGCTGGCTCCGCCACATCAAGAAAGCCCGCTTCTGCATCCGACGGCTTGCCTCCGGCAATCTGATCTTCATCAACCACAATTCACCTGATGGAAAAACCAGGTCTCACCTGACCGCTTTTATTTCCCGGGATGATGGCAGAACCTGGGAAGGGGAACTATTGATCGATGCAAGGAAAGGCGTTTCATATCCCGATATTACCCAGTCCGAAAACGGAGATATCTACTGTATATATGACTACTCCAGGCAGGACAAGATGGAAATTCTGATGGCAGTATTCAATGAAGAAGACATCATGAATGGCAGCGACAAGCCTGAATTCCGGGCCCGTGTCCTTGTCAACAAGGCCACCGGCAAAAGAACCGGAAAATAGAGACTAAAAAAACCTGCTCTTACCCGGGCATCATGGTATGAATCTGGCAGGGAATACTATGGGCGATGACGCATATATATCCGAATTGAGGCAGCTGTTCCCGGTTACCCGCAAATGGAACTACCTATATAACGGGGGGATCCATCCCTGCCCCTTGCCTGCTGCCGAGGCCATGAGGGAGTTCATAGTGTCCTGGGAGGAGGGCGGCCGTGACGCCTGGCCGAAAGCCCGGGACAAATTCAACAGGCTCAGGGAAAAATTCGCTTCACTCTGTGGAGGTAAGGCCTCCAATATTGTAATAACCGATTCAACCAGTTCCGCGGTCAACCTGGCAGCGGGAATCCTCAATCCGGCTCCCGGCGGTAATGTAGTGCTCTCCGACCTGACATTCATGAATAACTCCTATGCCTGGCTGGCAAGCTACCCGGAAGTTGAGGTCCGTTTCGCGGAAAACCGGAAAGGGATTATCCTTCCCGGTGATATCGTGAAGCTCATTGATAAGAACACCCTGGCGGTTAATCTCTGCGCTGTAACCGCGGGAAACGGCTTTCGCTTTGACCTGGAAGAAGTGTATTCATCAATGACGGAAAGCAAGCCTCCCCTCCTGGTAGATGCTTCCCAGGCACTTGGAGTGGTCCCCCTGAAGGTCGGCATACCGCCTACGGACTTCCTGGCCTGCACCGCCTCCAAATGGCTGATGGGACCGGCAGGAGTGGCGTTTCTTTACGTGAGTGACAGGTTCCTGGATTCAGTCCCTCCCTCGGCAGGCTGGTACGCCGCTTCCAATAACCGGGAATGGGATGTCAGGAAGTGCGTCCTTCACAAGGATGCCACCAGGTTCCAGGGTGGAATGCCCAATCTTATAGGAGCGGTGGGCGCCCTGGCGTCCCTGGAACTGATGGAGCAAGTCGGAATTGAATTTATCGAATCCAGGGTTTCCGGTCTTGTTTCATATGCCTTGTCGGGCCTGAAAAAACTTGACCTGGAAATCCATACCCCTGAAAACCCGGGGCAAAGGGCAGGTTTAATCTTCTTCAAACACCCGAAAGCCGAAAAGCTCTACAATACATTGCACAGCGCGGGTATCTACTGCGGCTGCTTTAAAGGGGGCATCCGGATAGATCCCAATTTCTACAACACCTTTGAAGAAATCGATCAGCTTTTGTCTGTAGTCAGGAATTTTACCAACGCTGAAAATACTGCAGGGATCAAAGCATAAAAATATTTACCTTGATCCCTGCAATCATTTATCAGGCAGATTCAGCCCGGATCTCCAAAAGGGCGGCTAACGGTCTCAACACCTATCCGGATCACCCGCCATCAGATTATTCATCACCCTGAATCCTGAGATTGACAAACACAGTACCGTCGTCTTCAACTCCGGTATTACAGGTGAATGTCTTCCCACTTTCCTTCTGGGCCATAAACATTTTAATACCTTCCATTTCATTATTCATGACCTCTTTATACCCGGCCTCCTTGGCCTTTTCCTTATAAAAGCTATGAGCGTCATCCATGGAACCGTCAACCCTGAGCATTGCACCGAAGCTGCCCATTAAATTAGAAACCTGGACAGGTGTACAACCGGGACAAACAGGAAAATCTTTCGCCAGGTCATCAGGATAATCAACTCCCCCGGCATTGGATTTAATGTTGAAGCGGCCTTCTTCATTTTCAATATTGATCTCTCCCCCATCTTTATCAAGTCTTATTGAATTGCCTCCGGGAAGAGGAATGGATACTTCTTCATCTTCAGGCTCAGATGACCCGCAGGCAACTGTAAACAGGGCCAGGGCCAGAACCAGGAACAACACCTTGAACATTAACGAAAAGTCCTTAGTCGACATAATTAAACTCCTTAGAATCAAGCGGTCAGTTCTTCAACAGCCTCAGGTTATTCTTCCTGAAAAAACTTAATGTAAAATCCAGTTTAACTGGCTGCTGGTATATAGAAAACTCCCTTTTTCGAAGGTACCACACATCGGGTCAATTCTAAACAGGTAAATTCACTGGCTTTTAAAAAATATCTGAACAAATTTTCGGGTACCGAATGCCCCCAGGGCTGTGTCCTGGATATTCATACGGGTTTCCCGCCTGGATCTTCCGTTTTGGAAACATAAGTCAAATCAGGCAATGAGGTCGGGAAATTCAAAAAAACCGATATTCAACCCCGGGGGGCTGCCTAAATTAATGCCATTTATCGGTATACCTGTTCCGATAATTTTTAAAATAAGAAAAAATTTCATCCAGGGCATCGGAAACAAAAAGCAGATCGTAATGCTCTTTTTTTAGAAAGCCCTCGTCCAGACAATGATCCAGAAAGCTGACGAGCCCGTCATAATACCCGCAAATGTTATAAATAGCGCATGGTTTGGAATGATACCCCAGCTGCAGCCAGGCTACGGCTTCAAATATCTCTTCAAACGTGCCATAACCTCCTGGCAGGGCGATGAAGGCGTCAGCAAGTTCCGCCATCTTCTGTTTTCTCTCATGCATGGTTTCCACGATATGAAGAGAGTGTAGTTCAATGTGGGAAACTCTTTCATAAATCTTCCTGGGGATCACGCCTGTGACGGTCCCCCCTTTATTCACACAGGAAGAAGCAAGAACTCCCATCAGCCCGGCGGCTCCCCCCCCATAAACCAGCTCTAAATCATTGTCAGCCAAATATTCCCCTGTGTACTCAGCAGCAGCTATATACTCGGTTCTTGAACCCGGTTTTGACCCGCAGTTGACACAAATTCTTTTCAACGTCAAAAACCTATCTTTTTTTCTGCTTCTTGCTCAGGTTGATTGTTTGCTTGATCAGGTCGCGGTTCCCGGGATTCCCGTGTCCCGGCACAACAATTTCCGCATCCTTATACCTGTCCTGAACTTCCTTCAAGGTATCGGGATAAGCTTTTAAATCTGCTTCAGCCACATTCCCGAGATCCTGGGCTTCAAGAGCCCGGAGGAGGCATCCGCCAAACAATACTTTTTCTTCAGGAATCCAGGCCACAATATTGTCATCAGTATGGCCGGGTCCGGGGAAAAACAGTTCCACCTCCAGGTCTCCGCAGAAAAGCGCCTTTTCCCCCTGGAAACTCTTATTGGGAACAGCTCCGCCCAGGTCATAAAGCTTCACGGTTGTTTTATGGAGAGCCCAGATTTCAGCCCCCAATTCCTTAATCGCGCCCAGGCCGCCGGCGCAATCCTGGTGGGCATGGGTTGGAACAGCCAATTCAATCTTCCCCTCGAACCTGGTATTGATCCAATCAGCTAAAACCCTGGCTTGATCATCATTCCAGGTTAAATTGATAAGCATCGCGGAATAACCGCTTGTCAGCACCAGGCCATTGGCAGGAACAGGATTCTCTATGCCCGGGAGCTGGGCAGTGGCTGTGTATATCCATACCCTTCTGGTGAGCTGTCTTACGCTTAAATCCGGAGATAATTCAATTACATCTGGATTAATTCCCTGAGCTCCGGCAGAAATGACAAAACCAATCAGCACGAAAAGCGTGATAAAACTGTATTTCATTGGGATTCCTCCTCCATTTAATCCTCATAGAAGCAACTACAGTATTCTAAAATGAATTATTCAAAATATCTATAACTATTCAATAACTATTCCTTTTGCCGCATCCTGATCCATTGAATCTTTTCATTTACTCATGGCTGAACTACAATAGCTGGGAGGAGATAAAAACGATGAAAAAATTACTTCCGCTGTTCTTGTTTTTCCTTATTCCTTCCCTTTTCGCCGTCCAGGAAGAAGCCAATTATGATGAGGCCCTGGTTCCCGAGTACACCCTCCCTGAAATTCTTGTTACCCAATCAGGGGAAAAGATTACTGACACATCAGGCTGGATCAACACAAGGCGACCGGAAATCCTTCAGTTATTCAAGGACTATGTCTATGGAAACAGCCCGGAAGGGAACATAAAAACAACAAGCAGGATTATCTCCAGCAAGGATTCCGCGTTAAAAGGGAAAGCCTCCAGGGACGAGGTAGTTCTATCCTTTGATAACGGCAAAAAAATCCTTGAACTCAACCTTTTGATTTATCTTCCGGCCGAAGCTGTGGGACCGGTTCCGGTTTTCATGGGCCTGAATTTCTACGGAAACCATTCAGTGTCTGCCGAAACGGATATCCAGATGCCAACGGCATGGATTCGTAATAACGCCGGCCTCGGAATAGAAGACAACCGGACCAGAAACTCGATTCGGGGTATTCGCGCAGAACGCTGGCAGGTTGAAAAAATCATCAGCAGGAAATATGGATTGGTCACCCTGTATTACGGAGATATTGATCCTGACTTCCACGATGGATTCAATAACGGTATACACGGCCTGTTTTCAGATGGAGAGAAAGGCCGTACCGACACCTCCTGGGGATCAATTTCCGCCTGGGCCTGGGGCCTGAGCCGGGTTCTTGACTACCTGGAAACAGACAACCGGATAGACAGCGGCAAGGTGGCGGTAATGGGCCACTCGAGACTTGGCAAAACCTCCCTGTGGGCCGGGGCAGCCGATCCAAGGTTCGCCCTGGTTATTTCCAATGATTCCGGCTGCGGGGGAGCAGCCCTGTCCAGGCGTGCTTATGGAGAAACAATAAAGAGGATCACGACATCATTTCCCCATTGGTTTTGCGAAAGGCTAAACAATTACAGGGATGATCTTTCCGCACTTCCTGTTGACCAGCACATGCTGATTTCCCTCATGGCCCCAAGACCGGTCTATGTGGCCAGTGCCGAGGAAGACAGGTGGGCTGATCCCAGGGGCGAATTCCTTGCGGCGAAAATAGCCTCGGAGGTCTATTCGCTGTTTGAGCTGGAAGGCCTTCCCGCGGAAACAATGCCGTCGGTCAATTCCCCGGTCGCCGGCACCATCGGATACCACGTCAGGACCGGTGAACATGACGTAACGGCCTTTGACTGGGATCAATATCTGGCCTTCGCTGATAAGCACTTCAGAAATAAGTAATTTAATTCCAACGCCTTTAATCGAAGGGGATTCAAACTGTTTTTACATGTAAAAATAAAGTACACTACCTGCTTACTGAATCGAAAGCTTCTGAACTTCTATGGTTAAATTTGACACTCTGGAATTAATAGGATTCAAATCCTTCGCTGACAAAACCCGCCTGAACTTCAGGGAGCAGATTACAGCCGTCCTTGGGCCCAATGGATGCGGAAAATCCAACATTGCCGATTCGATCGGATGGGTCCTGGGCCTGCAGAATGCCCGCAATCTCAGGGGCCAGAAAATTGAAGACGTCATCTTCTCCGGCACCCAGAAACGCCGGCCGTCCGGATTCGCTGAAGTAAGGCTTAAAATGCACCTGACAGGAGAGGATCCTGTCATCTGGAATGACGTTGAATACAAGGAAAAGCAGCTGGAGATAGCCCGCCGCGTGGATCGGAACGGCGACAGTTACTACCAGATCAACCAGAAGCGCTGCAGGTTAATGGACCTGAAGAGCCTTATGGATGCAGTAGGGCTGGGTTCCGCCAGCTATGCCCTGATTGCCCAGGGAGAAATAGACTCATTCCTGACCGCCAAACCGCTGGATCGCCGGGTTCTAATTGAAGAAGCAGCCCAGATCCATGGCTACAAGGTAAAACGCCGCAATGCTGAACAGAAACTGGAACTGGCCCAGCAGAACCTGTTCCGCATCAACGACATTATCTCTGAAGTGGAAAGGAGCCTGCGATCCCTGAAGCGCCAGGCCAACAAGGCCGCACGTTATAAAACGCTCAGGGATGAATTCAAAAGCATCCAGAAATTCAGATTCGCTATTGAAGCCGCGAACCTGAAAAAAGAAATGAAGATCCTGGAGGCAGGCCTCAATGAAAACACCGGAAAAGACAAGGCCGTCCTGCTGGAACTGGAATCAAGCGAACAACAGTTCAGGAACGCGTCTCAGAACTCGGATCAACTGCAGTCCCGGCTCAGCGCCCTTCAGCAGGAATTTTCCGAGATCCGCCTGGAACTGGACCGATCCCGGAATTCCATTCTTCACTTTGCTGAACAAACTGAAAACCACAACTCCGGCCTGGAAGAAGATCGCCTGGAAGAGGAAGAGGTTAAAGCTGCTGTCCAGAAAATCTCCGGTGAAAACTCCGGCCTGGAGCTGGAAATTGAAGAGCTGACAAAAAAGGAATCCGCCCTCAAAGAAATCCTTGAGAAACAAAAAGAAGCTGTAGGTCAATTTGACACAAAGCTGAGAAACTCAGAAGACCTGCTGGAGAAAGAAAGATCCGGACTTGTTTCCGCTACCTCTGATATCACATCAATTCAAAACAACATGGATCAGATCAAACACCGGATCCGGACAAATGAAGAAGACTACAGCCGTCTTCAGGAGGACCGCACCGAGTTCAGGCGCAAACTGGATGAAGCGAAGCTTCTGGACAGGAACAAAGCAGCTCTCCTCGAGACTGAAACCCGCCGGCTCAGCCGCATCAAGGAAGAAATTATCCAGCATACCGAAACCCTGGATAAGGATAAAGCCGAACTGGAAGAAATGCTGTCCGGAGAACTGGAACTGAAGAACAGCCTGATTGCGGCTACAGAGAGACTCCATTCCCTTGAAGAGCTTGAGACCAGCCGATCCCAATACAGCGAAGAAGTCCAGGAAGCTCTCAAACATTTCCGGCAGAGCCCAATTAAAACCTCCGGGACATTTGCGGATTTCGTCGATACCAATCCTGAATTCGAACGGGTGGTCGAAGAATTCCTCGCCAATGAACTCGAATATGTACTGGTTGATAATGTTGACCAGGCAATGGAGGGCCTTTGCGAATTAAGAACTTCAAAAACCGGGAAATGCACATTCCTGGCGCTCCAGGGTTCCGGTTCTCCAAAAACGGCATCAGGGGATGATAAAGAAACCCGGGCACTGCTTGCTGAACCCGGAGTGAGGGGCCGGTTATGTGACCTGCTCAATTTCAAATCCGAAGTGGGGAGTACTTTTCTGAGGGTTTTCCCCCAGCATGCTGAAGCAGTTGTGGTTTCAGACATCGAAAGAGCCCTGGAACTGGCAGAATCTTATCCGGAAAAAACCTTTATCACCCTTAATGGGGAGGCTTTCACTTCCCGCGGAATCCTCTCTACCAGCCGAAAAGCCGCCGCGAAACTCGGTTTATTAGGGCTTAAGAGACAGAAAAAGGACCTGGCATCCCGAATCAAAACTTTGCAGAAGGAATCAGAATCTGTCTCTGCCAGGATTGAAGGGAAAAAGAACTCTCTTGAAAAAACAGCTTCGACTCTCCAGGCAGCAGAAGCGTCATCCCTTAAAATTGAAAAAGAACTCATAGGCCTGCAGCATGAAAGTGAACTGGCAGTCAGGGAATCTTCCCGCCTTGAATCCGCTGTGAGGAATTCGGAGTCATCCCTGGAACAGCTGATCCAGGAAAAAACCGAACTCCAGCGCCGTTTTGAAAAACAATCGTCCCTGCTGGCCTCAAGAAGGGCTTCCCTTGGTGATTTTGAACAGAAACTTGAAACATCAAGACACGCGATCCAGGAACTTCGGGCGGAAGGGGAAACCGCGAGAACCGTTCTTGGAGGGATTGTTTCTGACCAGAAAGTCATTACTGAGAAAAAAATCGCGCTAAATTACACGATCAACCGGATCAACTCCCAGAGAATTGAGCTTGAAACCCGGCTTTCCTCGGTTCAAAAAAGGATGGCTTTCAGAGAATCAAAGCTCGAGGAACTCAAGCGGAAAACAGCGGAGCAGAAAGAGGCCTCCGCTTTATTCGAAACCCGCTTATCAGAGCTCGAAAAATCAGTTGGCGACTCTTCCAAATCCCTGGAGAAAGCCAGGCAGGAAACCCGCAGACTGGAAAGTGTCCTGCATGAACTGCGTGACGGAAGATCGGTGCTGCTGGAGAAAAAATCATCTCTGGAAATCGAAAAAGCCCGATTGGAAACCCGCCTCCAGAACCTTGAGTCCACCTGCCTGGAACAACTGCGAATGGAATTACAGCAGGCTGAAGATTCAACCGATTATGATTCAGTTGATAACCATGAGGAAATCCTGCAGAGGTACAGTGAACTTTCAGAAAAACTTGAGGCCTTCGGCCCGGTCAACATGACCGCACTGGAAGAATTTGAGGAAAATGAAGAGAGATACAATTTCCTGACGACCCAACGAAATGATATTGAAAAATCAATAGCAGACACCAGGCAGGCCATACAGGAAATAAACACCCGGAGCCGCATTCAATTCAGCAAGGCCTTCAAGGAAATAAACAAAAATTTCAGCATTGTCTTCCATAAACTTTTCGGGGGCGGGGAGTGCGGAATGAAACTGATGGATGAAGAGGATGTACTGGACTGCGGTATAGATGTAATCGCTCAACCGCCCGGAAAAAGGCTGCAGAATATTCTCCTGCTTTCAGGAGGAGAAAAAGCCATGACTGTATTCGCTCTCCTGGTCGGAATCTTTATGTTCCGCCCCAGCCGGTTCTGCATTCTCGATGAGATTGACGCCCCCCTTGATGATGCCAATGTCGAAAGATTTGCCGAGCTTATCTCTGAAATGAGCAATGAAACCCAGTTCATAGTGATAACCCATAATAAACAGACAATGAAGGCCGCAAACAGCCTTTATGGAGTAACCATGGAAGAACCCGGAGTCTCCAAGGTTCTGACAGTTGACATCTGAAACCCAACTGTTGCTGTTACCCCCTCCTGAAAGATCCACAGTCAATATTGTATTCCTGGATCTTGGCGGCAACTGTATTGCGGTGCACTCCCATAATCACGGCGGCTTGATTGATAAAACCGTTGCTCCGGGCAAGAGACTTGAGAATGAACATACGTTCAAATTCAGAACAGACTTCAGGCCAGAACAGACCCGCGTCTATAAACTGATCAATGATCCTCTCCAGCGTTTCCCGATATTCTCATCAGATTCTTTCGATTGTGTTTTCATCAGGGGCTCCATCATCCTGCTCTTTTCCTGAAGGGGAAGGATCTTGACCGGGGGGATTTATAATTTCATAACCATCCTCTCCCGGCATCAGGAGAAGAAAACTGTCAGGCGCTATAGCCTTGATCATCTTCGATCCGAGCAGGAAAACCGGGGCTGTAGCTGATGTTTTTATCAAGTGAGGATTCACGGGAAAAACAAGCAGTACCAGAAAAAGCACTGAGTTTATGACCATTCCCCGGACAAGGCCCAGGCCGATTCCCCAAAAACGGTCACGCCAGGTAAATCCTTTTTTCCCAAGCGACTTCCTGATTTTGGCGGATCCAACAGCCCCCAGAATGATAAACGCCAGGAATATTGAGACAAAGCCCAGCATCGCTGCCATGGGATTGCCGACGCCTATACTGAGAAGCAGCATCTCCAGGCTTTCATAAAACAAAAGGGCGGCTAGAAGGCCGGCAACCGCGCAAGCCAGTTCCGCCAATTCAGCCGCGATCCCTTTGGTGAAAGCCTGAACGAGGGCTACAACAATTATGGCCAGAGCTAAAATATCAAGTGAATTCATCGCGTTTTTCCCGGGACCTGTTCCGGCTGAAAAACGAGACCTTAAAAAATACCGAAGAGGTCCGGTTGAATTTTCAAGTGCCCGTCCTGCCTAAATCTGTTCCTGTCAGGCCAATTCCTTTCCGGTAAGTATCCTGTAAGCTTCCAGGTAGCGGGCTGAAGTAGCCTCAATCACCTCACGGGGCAGTTCAGGACCCGGGTAGCACTTGCCCCAGTCAAGAGTTTCCAGGTGATCCCTCACGTACTGCTTGTCAAAAGAGGCCTGCGATCGGCCTGCCTCATACTCGTCAGCGGGCCAGAATCTTGAAGAATCCGGGGTCAGAACCTCATCAATCAGGATCAACTCACCATCATGAAATCCGAATTCAAATTTTGTGTCGCATATGATGATGCCCCTGGATGCCGCATAGCTGCGGGCATCATTATATATCTTAAGGCTCAAATCCCTGGCCTTCTCAGCGGTTTCCCTGCCTACAATCCCAGCCGCGGTTTCAAAATCGATATTTTCATCATGACCTGTTTCAGCCTTGGTTGCCGGAGTGAATATCGGCTCAGGAAGCTCAGAAGATTCCTTAAGTCCGGATGGCAGGTTGATCCCGCATACTGTGCCATCAGCTTGATACTCTTTCCAGCCCGATCCGGCCAGGTATCCCCTGACAACACATTCTATTGCCAACGGCTGGCACTTCTTGACAAGCGAGGACCGTCCTTCCAGCTCCCGCCGAAAAGCCTGGAGACCTTCAGGAAATTCATTAACATCAGCTGATACCAGGTGGTGCCTGGTAATTCCGGCACTTTCAACCCGATCAAACCAAAACTTTGACATCTGGGTTAAAACCGCGCCTTTTTTCGGAATGGCATCCGGTAAAACCACATCAAATGCTGAAATGCGGTCGGTGGCAACCAGAAGCAGGTTTTCTCCGACATCAAAAATCTCCCTGACTTTGCCGCTGTTGATTTTTTTGTAGTCCCCAAGCTTTAAATCAGTCAAATATTCAGATCCCATGGATATCCTCCATCTTCCAGTAATTCCTTATACTTTTTCCGCTGCTTACTGTTTATATGCAGCACCATTATAGATGAATTAAACCATAATTCCCGGATATAGGGAACGCCCTATAGATTCTTCACCCGAAATCAATCCTATTTGAACTTCAAATCAGCTCGAATACTGATTCAGCATTCCGCGCGCGGCTCCACTGTACCGGAACCTGAACAAAATTGACACTTTAAGAGCTCAATTGCTACACTTGGCAGACATCAGATGCATGGCTAAATCCTTGCGTAATATCTGATAATCCCCTAAGCAATTACATCAGTTTTTATAATAAATGATTTTGTCTGAAAGGAGATAGAAGAAATGAAATTCAAACCATTAGGAGACCGTGTACTGGTCCAGCGCGCAGAAGCGAACGAAGAGGTCCGCGGCGGGATAGTAATACCCGACACTGCCAAGGAGAAACCCCAGGAAGCAGTAGTAATCGCGGTGGGCGAAGGCAAGGTTCTGGACAGCGGACAGAAAGTGGCCATGAGCGTAAAGGCCGGAGACAAGGTTTTATTCGGGAAGTACTCAGGATCGGAAATCAAGCTCAACGATGAAGAATACCTGATCATGAGTGAAGGCGAAATCCTGGGAATCCTCGAATAATTAAAATAAGCATAAGGCAAGTGACTCCACTCCCGGGCAGATCCGGGGCACTTGTAAAGGAGAGAAAAAAGAATGGCAGCAAAAGTAATTACAAACAGTGAAGATGCCCGCCGCGCACTGCTCAGCGGAGTAGATAAGCTGGCGGATGCCGTAAAGATGACCCTTGGCCCCAAGGGCCGCAACGTAGTGATTGAGAAGAAGTTCGGATCTCCGGTGATCACCAAGGACGGTGTAACCGTAGCCAAGGAGATTGAACTGGAAGGAACCGAAAACGTTGGAGCCGCGATGCTGCGCGAAGTAGCCAGCAAGACCAGCGATGTAGCCGGCGACGGAACCACCTCAGCCACCGTGCTGGCCCAGGCCATGATCCGTGAAGGACTTAAGAACGTAACGGCCGGCGCCAACCCGATGAGCCTGAAACGGGGAATCGACAAGGCCGTTGAGAAAGCCATTGAGCGCATTCGTGAGCTTTCCAATCCGGTAGGCGGAGAGATGATCTCCCAGGTTGGAACCATTTCAGCCAACTCCGACCAGGTCATCGGCGGAATAATTGCCGAAGCCATGGAAAAAGTAGGCAAAGACGGCGTTATCACCGTAGAGGAAGCCAAGTCAATCGAGACCTCCCTGGAAGTAGTGGAAGGGATGCAGTTTGACCGCGGTTATCTTTCACCTTACTTTGTGACTGATCCCGAGAGAATGGAAGCAGTCCTGGAAGACGCCTATATCCTTCTTTATGAAAAGAAGCTCAGCTCCATGAAGGACCTGCTGCCGGTACTGGAACAGGTAGCCAAGACCGGGCGTCCGTTCATGATCATCTCAGAAGACGTGGAAGGCGAAGCCCTGGCCACACTGGTGGTTAACAAGCTGAGGGGAACCCTGCATGTAGCCGCAGTCAAGGCTCCCGGGTTCGGCGACCGCCGCAAGGCCATGCTTGAAGACATCGCCATCCTCACCGGCGGAAGAGCCATTTCCGAAGACCTGGGAATCAAGCTTGAGAACATTACCCTTGAAGACCTGGGAACCGCCAAGCGGATCACGGTTGACAAGGACAACACCACCATCGTGGAAGGCGGCGGAGATCCTGAAGGCATAGCCGGCAGGGTAAAACAGATCCGCGCCCAGATTGAAGAGACCACCTCTGAGTATGACCGCGAGAAGCTGCAGGAACGCCTGGCCAAGCTGGTAGGCGGAGTCGCGGTTATCCAGGTCGGAGCGGCCACCGAGACCGAGCTGAAAGAGAAGAAAGCCAGGGTCGAGGATGCCATGCATGCCACCAAGGCAGCCGCTGAGGAAGGCATTGTTCCCGGAGGCGGAGTAGCCTACCTGAGAGCCGGACAGGCCCTGGAAGGTTTCACCCTGGATGTGGCTGATGAGCAGGTTGGCGTGAACATCGTCAAACGCGCCCTGCAGGAACCTGTACGCCAGATTGCCCAGAATGCCGGATACGAAGGCGCTATCGTTGTAGGCCGGGTTGCTGAATCAGAAGATACCGTGGGCTTCAATGCTGACACGGAAGTCTACGAAGACATGGTGAAAGCCGGTGTTATCGATCCTACCATGGTAACCCGCACTGCCCTGCAGAACGCGGCTTCCATTGCCGGCCTGATGCTCACCACCGAGGCCCTCATCACCGAGAAGCCTGAAGAAGACAAACCAATGCCCGCCGGACCTCCCGACATGGGCGGAATGGGCGGAATGTACTAGCGTACCGAGGGCGTCCCGCCCTCGGATATACCCATGCCCGGGATGGGCATGGAATCCCATAGCACGGGAAAGCCCATAGTACAACAGAAAAAGCCTCCCTGCCCTGACGGGTTGGGAGGCTTTTTGTTTATCAAATCCAATCCTTCCTGGTTCAGTCTAATTGTCCATTATGTCCACAAGGTCCACTGAGTCCATGCGGTCCATCATTGCGGCCAAAGCTGCAAACACAAAGATCTCGTGAGCCTGCCTCATTTCAAGCCAGGCTCACGATTATCAAACATCCCAGATCGCTTAGATCCTATTCGGGGATTCTATCTCGTTCCGGAATCGCGGTTGAATACCCAGCTACAGTGGAGAGCCATTTTCCGGCACCGAAGTTCTCGAACACGTAGTTGGCCTGTCCAGCCGTGAAGATGCTGGGACCTGGCATGTAATAGGGTTCACCGGCAGCATCATCCCATCCCTGCCAGTATGAATTGACATACTCAGGATAGAGTGCTGTGGTCGACCACTTACGAGTGGTAAACCAGCGGGAGAACCGTGCCCATCCGGGGCCTACTTCGTTGGCCAGCTCATTGGCTGATCCGGCCAGTACACCCATGAATCCTTCCAGGGTCAGGTTGTCTGTACCCAGTACGGAATTGATGTCGTACAGGTCCTGAAGGGTGAACTCACCGAACTTCTCACCCAGTACCGCGTCATTCAGGTTGCTTTCAGGATCAATCTGGTAGGTATTGATGCACTTGACGGCAATGGCTGTGGTCAGCGGAGACTCAGGAGTTACGGGAGATACGATCGGCTGATCTTCAGGATCACCGGGTATCCAAAGGTCTTCGGAGTTGTTGTAGGGCTCTACCGTGTAAATGGTAACTACCGGCTGGATGTTGTAGGAAACATCATCCCACTGGCTGGGCTGCGAGCCCTGGGCCAGGTTGGAAAGGCCGTTGTAGTTGTCCATGAAGGAGAAGAAGTTCACGATCTGCTTTTCAGCAGGCATGGCTGAGGAGGGGAAGAGTTCCCACCCAAGGGCTCCGCCTTCTGAAATGATCCAGTTGTTCCCCAGGACATCAGCTCCGCGGTCCCATTGGTCACCCGCATGGGCCTCCTGGCGGAACATGGCTATATACACTTCATCGATATACCAAATCAGTTCTCCCTGCTGGGCAGCTTCGGTCCAGATACCCTCTCCACCAGTAAGAATGGCATGCAGCGGAGCATTCACCCAGCCCACTCCGGAATCTCCTCCGGTTATGGAATATTCAGATCTATAGTGAGCTTCATTGAAAACCGCGGGCCTGGTTCCGGCCTGGGTCATGTAGGCTGCCTGAGCTCCAAGGTCTGTAACCTTGGCCACAGTCTGGAATCCAATCAGGTAATTGAAGGATACCGCGGAAGCATTCAGAATATGCAGGTTGTCATCACTGAAACCAGCAGTTCCACCATAAACTTCATACTGTCCGAAAAGCTCTTCGTCTGCATCATCGCTGCTGCCGTCTGTCCAGGCAGCGCAGTGTACGTTCAGCTTTTCTTCACGGTAGTTGATGAATTCATACGGAATCAGGTCCATGTCATGGTAATCAGCACGAAAATAGTCGCTCTCCCACCACTGGTTTAGATCAAACTTAATATCCGCTGAAGCCGTTACAAACAGCAGGAAGCGACCGTCGGCAAAGGTTGAAGCCGGAATGGCGTCAAAGCTCTGTCCATTTCCGTCCGCCTTGTTCGGGTATCCGAAAAACCTATCCTTGACATTTACGTTGTCAGTACCAGGAACCACAAAATCAAACGGATCAACCATCATGGTGTCGTTGCAGGTCAGGACCACGAGGAAGTCGAAGAAATCAACACAGTCGGAGTTGAAGTAACGAAAATGAACCGTTACCGCGTGGCTCGGATTGGTGTTGGTCATGCTGATAAAATTTGTATGAAGAGGTGCGTCATTTCCATACTGCAGCACGGAATTGCTGGTGAAATTGACATCATCACCATAAAGCTCTTCAGCATTGATTCCGGTGTCCAGCAAGTAGATCAGCTGGGAACCTGGTTCGTTGACAAAACCGGCAGGAACATCCTTGGTCTGCTCCATATCAAATGGGCTGTAGCTGTTATAGCCGTCATCCCACCAGCCTGCCGGCTGTGCCAAACCCAGGGAGGCGACTATGGCCATTACGATAATAAAAATTAATAAAGTTTTGGGCTGTCTCATCCTCAATCCCCCTTTTTTAAAATTCATATATTTTAACGACGCCAAATTTCAGCAGAACTAAAATCATTTAAAAGCAATATATAACAGCAGTTACATAACCGCAATAAAAAAATCGCAAGTGGAAATGAAAACATTTAAATATAAATCTGAATCGCAATATCCAACAATCTCTGGAATAAATTAAAAGAGCCTCCGTTCCCGCAAGGGTTCGGAGGCTCTATATAGTTATAAAATTCAACGAAACACGGAAAGGTCCTGAGTCCGGCAAAATCTCTTCTGCCGGACTCCTGGACCGCCTTTCAAATCAGCACTTACAATCCTGCCGGATTACTGAATCCGAATTCTTCCGGGAATCGCTCTGGAATAACCAGCGGCGGTGGAAAGCCACTTGCCGGCACCGAAATTCTCAAATACATAGTTAGCCTGTCCAGCCGTGAAAATGCTGGGACCAGGGATAAAATAGGGCTCACCGGCCGCGTCATCCCATCCCTGCCAATATGAGTTGACATATTCAGGATAGATTTCAGTGGTCGTCCACTTGCGGGTGGTGAACCAGCGTGAGAACCTCATCCAGCCGGGACCTACTTCATTAGCCAGCTCATTGGCTGATCCGGCCAGTACGCCCATGAATCCTTCCAGGGTAAGGTTATCCGTACCCAGGACGGAATTTATGTCATACAGGTCCTGCAGGGTGAACTCGCCGAACTTCAGGTCGAGAACCGCGTCATTCAAATTGCTTTCAGGATCAATCTGGTAAGTATTGATGCACTTTACGGCAATCGCTGTTGTCAGCGGTGATTCAGGAGTTACCGGAGACACGATCGGCTGATCTTCAGGATCACCCGGTATCCAAAGGTCTTCTGAATTATTGTAGGGTTCGACAGTATAGATTGTAACTACCGGCTGGATGTTGTAGGAAACATCATCCCACTGGCTGGGCTGGGCGCCCTGGGCCAGGTTGGACAGGCCGTTGTAGTTATCCATAAAGGAAAAGAAGTTCACGATCTGCTTTTCAGCAGGCATGGCTGAAGAGGGGAAAATCTCCCATCCCAAAGCTCCGCCTTCTGAAATAATCCAGTTGGTCCCCAGCACATCCTCGCCGCGGTCCCACTGGTCGCCGGCATGGGCCTCCTGGCGAAGCATGCAGAGAAAATAACTCATGGGCTGGGCCATGCTATCGTACATTATACCGGCAGCAAAAGGAGTTCCCATCTGCCCAGCCATTGGATAAATAAACTCACCTCCCGAAAGGATCATCCATAAAGGCGCATTCACCTGCTGTACCCCGGACTGTCCCCCGGTAACCGACCATTCTCTGGCGTATTCCGTTTCTCCGGTCACTACGGCAGGCCTGGTTTCCGCCTGGGTCATATAGGCAGCCTGGGCTCCCAGATCCGTAACCTTGGCTACAGTCTGGAACCCCACCAGGTAGTTGAATGACACGGCAGACGCATTCAGGATATGCAGATTGTCATCACTGAATCCTGCAGTATCTCCATAAGCCTCATACTGACCGTAAAGCTGTTCATCAGCATCCCCTTCGCCGCCATCTACCCAGGCTGAGCAATGGACATTCAATTTTTCTTCACGGTAGTTGATGAACTCATAAGGGATAAGATCAAGGTGACCAATATCATAGTATGGAACTAAAACGCTGCCGGATCCGAAGACATATTCCATCATGTAAGGCTCATACCCCGATTTTATATCGGCTGAAGCTGTTACGAAGAGCAGGAAGCGGCCGTCGGCAAAGGTTGAAGCCGGGATGGCGTCAAAGCTTTGTCCGTTGCCGTCCGCCTTATTCGGATATCCGAAGAACCTGTCTTTGACGTTAACGTTGTCTGTGCCGGGCACAACAAAGTCAAATGGATCAACCATCATGGTATCGTTGCAGGTCAAAACCACCAGGAAGTCAAAGAAATCAACACAATCGGAGTTGAAGTAGCGGAAGTGAACCGTTACTGCCTGGCTGGGATTGGTGTTGGTCAGGCTGATGAAATTTGTATGAAGAGGAGCGTCATTCCCATACTGCAGCACGGAATTGCTGGTGAAGTTGACATCATCCCCATAAAGTTCCTCAGCATTGATCCCGGTGTCCAGCAGGTAGATCAGCTGGGAACCCGGTTCATTGACAAAACCGGCAGGCACATCCTTGGTCTGCATATTGTCAAACGGGCTGTAGCTGTTATAGCCGTCATCCCACCAACCGGTCTGAGCCAGGCCGGTTGATGCAATCAAGATAAGCAGCACCGGAAAGAGAATCATAATCTTAAATTTGTTCATTGCTAAATCCCCCTTTTGATTTTGCTATAGAAAAATTTTCTAATATCTTCCGGATATAATGATATTGATGTCTTAGAATACATTATCCAACCGCTCTGAAATAAATTCAACACATTTTTTATCAGCCAGTTACAGAAAATCTCCTCCGATCCAATCCCATCAGGGCTGACAGGTCTGTATAACAGTTCTTTACAGAAAAAAATTGAGGGGAAAGGTACTAACTGATTAATTCTCGATAGAACGCGCAGGAAAATAATTTTTAATTCTGAAAAATCTCTAAATAGTAATAATTTAAATAAAGAAAATCGGAAAGCTTACACATTAAAAACGCCCCCTGCCCAACAAGGACAGGAGACGTTCTTGATTTTTAACTTCTTTCCTGCCGAGCCCATACATACCGGCACGGACCCGGATTTAAACATTTTTAGGTCAGGGAAGTTTTTTAACTTCAATTGTCCCGCTGAGATTACTGATCTCTATAACCGGCCCGCCGCCGTTGATATCAAAACGTGAGGAAACTGACCTAATGACAGATCCTCTCTTAATATTAACAGCGCCAAATTCCGAAGTAATCGGAACCGCGTCGTCTTCATCATTTCCGCTGAACCTGATTTCCGCGTCTATGGTCACCTGGGCATCCGAAGGCAGAAGCAGAATAACCTCGCCGCCAATAGTGCTCATTTCCCCGGGATAGGATCCTGTAAGGCTTACAAGAACATCACCGCCCACAGTAGACGCCTCGAATTCACCCCCCAGTTTTTCAAGGTTCAGATCACCACCGGCTGTTCCGGCTTCGGTTGTGCCGTTCACCTCCATCACGTCAATATCCCCGCCGGCTGTTCCGGCCTCAAGATTACCTCCAATGGTTCCCAGTTCCAGGTCTCCACCGGCAGTCTCAACTTCAGCATCTCCGCTAACCCGGTCAACTCGAATGTCACCACCGGAAGTAGATGCATCCAGGTCACCCTGTACGATCTTTATTTCAATGTCCCCACCGGAAGTTTCAACTTCGGCGTTTCCGGTAATATTCGCGACATCGATATCTCCGCCCGAAGTGGAGAGGGAGAGCTCACCCTCAACATCGGCAACTTCGATATCTCCGCCGGATGTCTCACACATCACTGACCCTGTGACCTTACCTTCCAGGGTTATATCTCCACCTGCAGTTTCAACATCGACTGTTCCCCGAATTCCGGTGTTGACAGTAATGTCTCCTCCGGAGCTCTCCGCATCAATATTGAATTCTGTGGGCACACCGATTTCAAACACGATGGTTTCTCTTACGCGAATTCTCTTCTCAGGATCAAACTTCACAAGGACGCCATCGGCGGTCTGGCTTATGTCCAGCCACTGCGACCATTCCTCTTTCATCCCTTTCACATTTACTGTTACACTGCCGGCGGCTTCACTGATCACGATATCAGCGCCTTCAACATCCACCGTCAGGGTGCCGCCCGGTGATACGCTGAATGATTCTGATACAACCGCGTACTGTGCCGCGGTCATTCCCTGGGTCAGGCAAATCAGCAATAGTGCCGACACTAAGATAATCACTCTGTTTTTTAACATTTCTCCTCCTCCAGGATTTATAGCTGTTCCAAATTTATTTTTTCAAGGATATTATTCAGCTGGTTTTTCATGTAAAGGTTCTCTTCAACCTCCACCTGACTCTTCATGGCGTCAATATTTCGCGTGGTCATCTGCTTTCCCGGGACAATGGAATCTGAAAGCATATTTATTGCTTCGATACGCATCTTGGAATTCTCATCGAAGCGGAGCACGTTGATCAGGGTGTTCTGTACCTCTTCATCCGAACGGTATTTTTTCAATGCCGCAAGCGCCTGGCCCCGGACCACGGGATTATCATCGGCAACCACTGCCCTCAACAAAGCATCTTTTATTTCCCGCCTGCTGAGATCAGCATTATCCTTAAGCACGCCTACAGTACGAATCCTCTCACTGGGATTGTTTTCCTTGATCAGGGAGTAGGCCAGAAGATTCTGCACTCCGGGATCATCTATGCTCTCGGTAAAACTGTAATTGCGTGTTGCTGAAAAGCTCAGTTCGACATCGTTACTTCCATCAGATAGGCGGACAAATTTCACGTCGGTTATCGAGGTATTTTCATCCATGGTCGCCAGGTCAGGAACTGATTCAAAACCAGTCTCATTTGCACCGTTTATAAAAAATAATCCAATCAAAAGCCCGGCAGCCATGCTCACGGCGCATTTCATCCAGCCATCAAACCCGGACGGCATCATCCAGCCGCCTATCTGCCGAAAAAATCTTCCGTAAAAAGCTTCCCTGACCAGGTCTTCCCGTGCCTGAAAAATATTTTCTTCAGCAAAAACCCTTGCCAGATTTTCCCTGGCCTGCTCCTCCAGCTCTTCAGTCACCTCGCTTCTGGCCTGACCCGCAAGAAAATGGGTCCTCACAAGGGAATGGTATTCATTAATGTACGCCGGATCGTCCCTCAATAAGCGGGTCAGTTCCAACTCCTGCTTTGCATCAAGTTCCCCGTAAAGGGAAAGAATTACATTTTCCCTGAATTTTTTGATGTCCATTCTTTATTTCTCCTCAGGCTACTCCCTGGAATTCCTTCAATTGATCTTTCATTTTCTGAACTGCCACGAACAAATGTTTTTTCGCGGTGCCCGGGGCAATATTCAGGCAATCAGCGATCTCCTTCAATTTCTGTCCCTCGAAATGGCGAAGCACAAAAACCATCCTCTGCTGAGGAGGAAGTTCTAAAATAACCTCTTCTATCCTGGCCCTTATCTCCCGGCTGACAGCCTGCCGGAAAGAGTCGGGTTCAGATGTAGCCGCCATATCAACGGGAGTGCAGCTGTCATCTTCAGCACCATCCGCGCCTAACTGGCTGTTTACAAACACGGTTTTCTCCCGCCTGGACTCCTTCGAATACTCAGAAAAGCAAACATTGGCTGTAATTGTCCGCAGCCAGGTGGAAAACCGGCAGTCAAAACGAAACTGATCCAGGCTCCGGTAGGCCCGGAGAAATACCTCCTGGTATACATCAAGAGCCTTTTCGCGATCCCGAGTGAAATTAAGGGCTTGGGACAGAACCCGCCGGTCAAAGCAACGCACCAGGCGGTCAAACGCCCGCTTATCACCTTCCCTGGCTTTTAGAATCAGGTTTCGTTCTTCCTGCTCGTTCACTTCTTTCCACCCTGTTTCACTACCCACTTAATCCTGCTCCGAAGACAGTGTTAATTGATCTGACTCACCCGTAACATTTTCTTAAGACCCGTCATCATGGATAAAGGTTTACCCGGATCCCAGTTTTTCTCATCTCAGGCAGCAATTAATCGAAAGCAAAGGCCAATGGCCGGTTAACCCCCGATTCTTCTTCATTTGGAGAGGGTTGTGGAAGGAGTATCAGCAGGAATTTATTCGTTTCAGGGCCAGCCAATAGAGTGCCGCTATAGTTTTCCCATCTTTGAGTTCACCTTTCCGGACAAGCTTCATGGCCTCGTCCAGGGAATAGAACTCAATCTCCAGGTCCTCATCCTCGTCAAAGCAAGTGTTTGTTTTTTCCACGCTGTTCACGTAATAAATATGGAGGAGTTCGTCACAGTAACCAGGGGTTGGATAATAGCTGAAAGCGGTTTCGATCTCCAGAGGCCGGTAGCCGGTTTCCTCCTCCAACTCCCTTACCGCTGTCGCTTCAGGGTCCTCTCCTTTTTCAATTTTCCCGGCTGGAATCTCCAGGACATCTCTTTCCACCGGATAGCGGTGCTGCCTTACCAGCGGAATAAGGTCCGGTTCCACTTCGGCCAGAATTCCCACACCTCCGGGATGCCGCACAACCTCCCTGATGGTTTCTTTACCATTAATCCTTATATCATCCACTGCCAACTCAACAATACGTCCGGAGTAGACAACCTTATGATTCAACAATTCTCCGCGTTCAAATTTCCTCATAGGTTTAAATTGTGTCAGGTCTTAATGAAAATTTCATCACTTTCGATAATTAATAGGGCTTGCGCGAATCAGGCAAGGCGCATAATCATTTGCTGTAACCGGCCCTGGCGGGCCAGGGGAATCCGGCCTGCAAAAAATATGGCGGCGAAGGAGTGGGAAATGGAAATCAAATTACACTTTCCCCGCTTACATGCATCTTTAATAGTAAGTATAAGGTTCACAAATACAGAAACTGTCATTCATCTATAACTGTTCCATGCCGGGACAAACTGGTAAAGTGTATTTAAAAGTCTGGAAAAATGAGGAAAATCCCGGATAGAGACATTTTGCGGAATATGCTTAGCTGCAAACCAGCCGCAATAGTTATAATTCTGCTGGCGGTTTGCCTGGTCTATCTGAATTCATTTCCCGGGGCGTTCCACTATGATGATTTCGGGCTTTTTCTTGAAAATCCTGAATTAAGGGACCAGGTCGGACAGCCTCTCTCCCTGGTTAAACTGGTCGCGGGCAGGCCCCTCTCCATACTGTCTTTGGAACTTAATCTCTACCTGGGAGGAGAGGATCCTTTCTGGTTCCACCTGGTCAACCTGGTACTGCATCTGGCGGTTACCTCCCTACTGTTCTTCCTTGTAGCCAGGCTGTCAGGATCTAATGGCATTGCTCTTTTAACCGCCCTTCTGTTTGCGCTCCACCCCCTGCAGGCACAAACGGTAAACTATATCTGGGCCAGGTCTCTGCTGCTGATGTCGCTTTTCCTCCTTCTTGCGATAAGCGCGGCGGCGGCAGGGGAAAAAAAATGGCTTACGCTTATCCTGTTCCAGCTGGCCATCTGGTCCCGCATGGACGCCCTGGCGGCTCTTCCTGTCCTATTTTTCCTGCAGCGGCGCGGCGGGAAACCGATTCTAATACTGGGAGCTTTCAACCTGGCCGCGGCAGCCTGCTCCCTGGTATCCGCTGACAATCCTGATATGGCCTGGAACCACGGCACCCCGGCCAGGTATCTATTTGATGCGCCCCTTAACCTGTTTCGTTATCTCAAATTAATGTTCAATCCGGGAGGACATTCCATTTTCCATGCTGTTCCTGAGCCGGAAATCATGAAAACATCCATCTCCATCTTCCTGATTGCTATAATAGTAATAGCTGTTATTAAAATAAGAAGAGTTCAGCCTTTGCTATTTGCCGGAACAGCCTGGCTGATACTGATGCTTCTGCCCTCACTTGTGATTCCCAATGCTGATCCGGTCAATGAAAGCCGGGCCTACCTGGCCTTCGCCGGTGCCGCCCTGTTCACAGCGGTGTTATTAAAATACTCAGGGAAGGCCGCGGGTGAAAAACTGGCTCATTTAGCTGGACGGCCCTTGCAGGGGAAAATTTCGGTGCTAACCGCATTCGCGCTGCCCATCGCTTGCGTGGTGCTGCTGTCCTTGATGACAATAAATCGAAATTCGATCTGGAACGATGACATTAAAATCTGGGAGGAAGCCGTTTCTATCAACCCTGAAACCCATCTTCCAGCGTACAATCTGGGCATTGCCCTGGTCCGCGGCGGGGAGATACGGCGGGGGTGTGAAGTTCTGGCCAGGGCCATAGAATTGAATCCCCTGGATGATTTAAGTTATTCTTCCTCAGGATACTGTTATGAACTCCTGGGGGAAACAAATACGGCAATAGTTTACTATTCCCGGGCCCTGGAGATTAATCCGGAGAATACGGCAGCTCTGGAATCCCTGGAGAATCTGGGAATAGCCTGGATAAGACAATGAAATATTCAAATCAGATAAATTTATTTCTGGCAATTACCGGATGTATTGTGGTTCTCTGGGTCTTTTCCCAAACATACTTCCAGCCTTCTCCTTTTAATAACCTGGACCTTGCGGACATCTCCGGCACATCTGAGATACCTCCATCATCCCAGGCTCCGGCAGTCTACCAGGGCGAAGGCACAACCAACTCCAAATCAGCGATTTACGGCCAAAACTCTTCCAGATCTGCTTCTCAACAGAATTCTTCGTCCGGAAGCACAGCGGCGGGAGGAGGGTCTCTAAGGACCGGAACTGCTGACTCGAGCAGCTATCCAGCCAGAAATTCCCAGAGGCCGGCTTCTACCCGAACCGTACAGTCCGGAATTCGCGGGCGGGCAGCTGTGCCAGGTTCATCCGGCAGCGCTTCCACACCTGAGGATAACGCGGAGCAGGTTCGGGATTCAGCCTCCAGTACTTCAAGGCCGACCAATGTCGGAGGCTTTTCCACCCCCCCGGCCGGTCAGGCCATGGGGATGGAGCAGGCCAAACGGGCTCCGGAAGACAGCTCTTCAAACCGGAAATATGTCCCTTACCGCTCTTCCATGGCCAACCGCCCCAATTAATCCCGGTCATGGCGACACTAGCCGGCAAAACATGTAATACCTCTCTGTCTGAACGGTATTTCCGCAGCCGTTACTGCCAATATTGCTATACTTCCTGAAGTGCAGAAAGCAGGATTTCAAGCAGCTACAGATATAATCATCTGTTAGTCTATACGGATTAGCGGTCTCGATAATCAGTGCCAAACATAAGGAGAAGTAAAAATGATTAAACCAACCCGCAGAACCATGATCAAAACCGGCTTTGCCGGGCTCCTGGCTTCCTCAATTCCCCTGGGCGCGAAAAACCCTTCAACTGATCCGGGGGCTATCAGGCAGTCGCTTTGCAGGTGGTGCTACAGCAAAATCGAATTGGAAAAACTGGCTTCCGCGGCCTCCAAAATCGGTTATAAATCAATCGAACTGATCAAACCTGAGGAGCTGCCTGTTCTAAAGGAATATGGACTCACCTGCGCGATGATCCAGGGAGCCGGGACCATCCCCGACTGCCTGAACCGCACCGAAAACCACGACCGGATCAACCGGGAGATGCGGGATATGATCGATTTTGCTGCCAGGGAAAACCTGCCCAGTGTTCTCTGCTTCTCCGGGAACCGTAAAGGAATGGATGATGAAACCGGGCTGGTTAATTCCGCGGAAGGCATCAAGAAATTCATAGGTTATGCCGAACAAAAAGGAGTTACAGTCTGCCTTGAACTGCTCAACAGCAAAGTAAACCACAAAGATTACATGGCGGATCATACCCAGTGGGGGGTAGATCTCTGCAAGGAAGTCGGTTCAGACCGTTTCAAACTGCTTTACGACATCTATCACATGCAGATAATGGAAGGCGATGTCATAAGGACTATCAATGATTTTCACCAGTATATCGGTCATTACCATACAGGAGGGGTCCCTGGACGAAATGAAATAGATGAATCCCAGGAACTTTATTATCCGGCAATCGTAAAAGCAATCAGGCAGACTGGATATGAAGGATTTCTTGGACAGGAATTTGTCCCGAAGGGCGACCCGTTTAAAGCTATGGAGGAGGCCTACCGCATCTGCAATGTCTGATTAAAATCCTTCTTCCGGCTCCATCGAGTCCGGTTCCAGGAATCTTGTCGAAAGAATCTGCGTCATAGAGGCAGGCTCAATATCCGGGTCTGCCCCGGGAATTGCAAAAGCTGGTTGAAATAACCGGTTTTTTTATATTATAAATTGCATTAAATCATTTTCCGGCCCGGATCTTTTATGCAACATGGTCCGGCATTTGAACTGATATTGAAAGAAGAGGTATTGAATATGGAAATTCCAGCTCAGGTTATGATTGAAGCAAAGGGATTGTCCAAGTTTTACGGCCCGTTTGTAGCAATCGAAGACATATCCTTCTCCATTCCGAAAGGCCAGGTAGTGGCTTTTCTGGGACCAAACGGGGCAGGTAAATCCACCACAATGAAAATCCTGACCGGCTATCTGGCCCCGGGTTCCGGCACGGCTTTAATCGCCGGCCTGGATATCCAGCAGCAAAGGATTGAAGCGTCGCGCCGCCTCGGATACCTGCCGGAAAACGGACCGCTCTACCTGGACATGACCCCTGTCGAACTTCTGAACTTCTCCGGCGAAGCCAGGAATATGGAAACAGGTCTCCTGGCTGAACGGATTGAGATGGTTACCGAACAATGCTCCATTGAGGAAGTAATGGAGAAACCGATAGGAAAGCTCTCCAAGGGTTTCCGCCAGAGAGTGGGCCTGGCCCAGGCCCTTCTTCATGATCCGGATGTGCTGATCATGGATGAGCCTACAGCCGGGCTGGATCCCAACCAGGTTAGGGAGTTCAGGGAAAATATTAAAAGACTCGGAGAAAAAAAGACTGTACTGATCTCCACCCATATCCTGCAGGAAGTAGAAGCCACCGCCGACCGGGTTCTCCTTATTGATGAAGGACGACTTATCTTTGACGGGACACCGTCTGATCTCAAGCAGGATGGAAGCCTGGAGGAACCTTTCTACCGCCTGACAAATTACGGAAAGCCCAAAACGAAAAAAGATTCGGCCGGCCCGTTTTCCACAGCTGAACCAAAACCGGAATTCGACGGGGAAGCAAATGAGAAGCAGGGCGGAAGCGAAGACCTGGATAGTGAGGGAGGTGAGAATGGCATTCAGTAACATCAACACGGGATTTATACGGACCCTGGCCATCAGGGATATCAAACGCTATTTCAGCAATCCCACCGGATACGTTTTCATTACATTGTTTATCTTTCTCAGTGCGGCTGCCGCCTTCTGGCAGGACCGTTTTTTCAGGGACAATCTGGCCAATCTGGACCAGCTCAATTCCATTTTCCCCCTTCTGCTGCTGGCCTTTATCCCGGCCCTTACCATGGCGGTCTGGGCTGAAGAAAAAAGGCAGTCAACAGATGAACTGCTCTTTACCCTTCCCGCCTCCAGTCTCGAAGTGGTATTAGGGAAATACCTGGCTGTGCTGAGCGTTTACAGTGTTGCTCTTCTGCTTTCGCTGAGTCACGTGCTTGTGCTTTTCTGGCTGGGCAGCCCGGACATCGGGGTGCTTTTTGCCAATTACCTGGGTTACTGGCTGATCGGAGGAGCCCTGATCTCGGCAGGCATACTGGCCTCAGCACTGACTGCCAACCCGGCAATAGCCTTCATCCTGGGAGCCATTTTCTGTTCGGCTTTCCTGTTCATCCGATCAGTAGCGGAAATCGGTGGCGAATGGCTGGCCGGATTCACCGCCCCCCTAAGTATTTATAGAAGCTTTAACGACCTGGCATCCGGAGTAATCAGCCTTTCGGCCCTGGTATATTTCATTTCCGCCGCCGGGGTATTCCTTTACATAAATACCCTGCTGATTGATCGCAGGCACTGGCCGCTGAAAATGGAAGGCCGTCCAACAAGCCTGCATTACCTGGTCAGGATAGCTTCAATAATGTTAATTGTTTTCAGCCTGAACATCATGATCAGCCGCTGGGGATTCAGGCTGGATGTGACAGCTGAGCAGCTGCACTCCCTGAACAGTGAAACCGAAGACCTCCTGGATGAAATATCTGATGACAGGCCGGTTTTCGTGCAGGCTTATATCAGCCCCTCTGTTCCTGAAACATATGTGCAAACCAGGGCAAACCTGCTCGGAATCCTTAAGGAAGTGGATTCAGCCGCCGGGCAAAAAGTCCAGGTGCTTATCAACGAAACTGATCCTTTTACCGAAGAAGCCAGGGACGCCCGGGAAAAATTCGGCATAATGCCGAGGAAGGTAACTGATTTCGGCAATGCCCGAAGCAGCACGGATGACGTATTCCTGGGACTTGCCTTCACTTGCGGCGCCGAGGAAATGGTTATCCCGTTTCTGGATAGAGGGCTCTCCCCTGAATATGAAATCGCCCGCAGCATCAGGGTCGTTGCCAAATCGGAAAGAAAAAAAATCGGGGTATTCCAGACCGGAATAAATCTTTTCGGGGGAATGGATTACCAGACCATGCAGTCAAGTCCACCCTGGTCGGTAGTTACTGAGCTTCGCAAACAATATGAAATTGTTCAGCTTGCCGAGGGCCAGGAAGCCCCCGAGGATCTGGACGCTCTGCTTGTGGCTCTTCCGTCATCCATGCCCCAGCCCGGGATGGACCAACTGAAATCAATGATCCGGTCAGGTATTCCGACGCTCCTGCTTGTCGACCCGATGCCGGCCGTTGATATCAACCAGGCCCCTTCAGAACAGGCTGGAGCCAGCATGAATCCGTTCATGCAAAGCCAGCAGCAACAGCCTCCGCCCAAAGGAAACATCAACCAGCTAATGGCTGATATAGGAGTAAGCTGGGATTCAGGCAAGATTGTCTGGGACACCTATAACCCCCATCCCGAAATGGCACAGATGCCTCCGGAAATCGTTTTCGTGGGAGTGGGGAACCAGACAAAGGAAACCTTTAATCCCGATCATCAAGGGTCCGCCCAACTCCAGGAAGCAGTATTCATTTACCCGGGTCACCTGAATAAGGCCGCGGAAGGAAACGTGGATTTCATACCCCTCATAAAAACAAGCGTCAACTCAGGCAGGTTTGATTACCGCCAGCTGGTCCAGCGCAGTTTCTTCGGAATCCAGCTCAATCCCAATCTGCCTCACCGTCCTGACGACAACGGCTATATACTGGCGGCACAGATCAAAGATAAAACGGCTGGAGAAACGAATGATGAAAACAGCAGTCCATCAGCTGACAAAGAAAACAGCGGCGTCAACAGAGGCCAGAACCTGATTGTAATAGCTGACCTGGATTTCATATCAGAGCAGTTTTTCCAGATCAGGGCCAGGGGCGCCGGCAACCTTATATTTGATAACGTCACTTTCTTCCTGAACTGCATAGATGTGCTGGCCGGGGATGAATCATTTATAAACCTCAGGAATAAACGCCTGGCTCACAGAACCCTGGAAAGGGTGGAACGCCAGACCCGCAGTTTTATCAACCAGAGACTGGCGGAAGAGGAAGAAGCTGAAGCAGAAGCTGACAGGGCCCTGCAGGAAGCTCAGGAACGCCTCGATCAGAAGGTTGCTGAGGTCAGGCAGCGCCCTGACCTGGATGACAGGACCAAGGAAATCATGGCCAGGAACCTTCAGGAGGTTGAAAACCGCCGCTTTGAAGTACTCCAAACCAATATTGAAACTGAACGTGATGCCAAGATCGCCAGCAGCATGGAAAGGATGGAGGATCAGATAAGGAGGATCGAAAACACGATTAAAACCTTCGCTGTAGTGATCCCTCCCATTCCGGTTTTTGTGCTCGGTGTATACATATTTATCCGGCGCCAGCGCAAGGAAAAAGAGGGTGCTGCTGCGGCCAGAAGGTTGAGGGGGTAGAGAGCCATGATAGAAACCAAGAAAACAATAACTTATGCTGTTACCGCTCTCCTGCTTCTAATTGCGGCCATAATTGCCGTGCCCAGAAACGTCACGCCTGACGACTTCATGGATAAGGGAGAGCAGTTTTTCCCGGAGTTCACCGATCCCAATTCAGCGGTAAGCCTGGAGGTGGTTGAATATAACGAGGAGACCGCCTCAGCCCAGCCGTTTAAAGTCACATTCAAAGACGGGATCTGGACAATTCCTTCCCACTATGATTACCCGGCAGACGGGAAAGACCGGCTGGCCAAAACGGCTGCGGGAGTGATTGGACTGGTCAAGTCTGATTTCAGGTCAGCTAATATCGCGGACCATGAAGCCTGCGGGGTTATTGATCCCCTGGAACAGACTTCTTCCCTGAAAGGCAGGGGCAAGAGGATCACCATCCGGGATAAAAATGATCAAATCCTGGCCGACCTGATCCTGGGCAAGGATGTCGAAGGCCGTGCTAACCTGCACTTTGTACGTCTTCCTGAAAGCAAGCGAGTTTACATCACAGAGACGCCACTGGATATATCAACCAGTTTTGAAGACTGGATTGAACCCGACCTGCTCAAGGTGGAGAAGGACAGCATCAGCAAAATCACCCTGAAGGATTACTCAATCAATGAAAGAACCGGAACGGTGAACACCAGGGATACCCTGGTTCTTTCAAGAAAAGGTGAAGAATGGAGTGCCAACCGAACCCCGGCCGGCAAAGAAGTGGATTCTACAAAAATGAGTTCCATGCTGAGTGCCCTTGATGATCTTTCGATCGTGGGGGTGAGGGAGAAGCCGGAAGGGCTTTCCGAAAGCCTGAAAAGATCTGAAAAGGTCCCTATCTCTCGCGAAAACATAAATTCCCTGCGTTCCAGGGGATTCTACTTCACCCGCAACGGGGATCTCCTGTCCAACGAAGGAGAACTGCTTGTCGACACCAGCACCGGCCTGTCTTACACCCTTCGTTTTGGAGAAGTCCTGTTCGGATCAGGAGAAGCAGTTTCAGCAGGAACAAAAGCGGACGGCCAGGAAGAGGAAGGTAACGGCGAAAACCGCTACCTGTTTATAACCGTAGAATACAAATCAAGCCTGCTCCCGGAACCTCCGAAACCCTCAAACTTGGACTTCCAGAACAAGAGTGAAACGGAATGGACTGACAACGACCGAAGAAACAAGGAGCGTTCCGACAAGCACCAGGAATGGGAAACCAAGACAGAGTCCGGTAAAAAACTGGCCGAAAATCTGACCAACAGATTCGCGGGATGGTACTATGTCATTCCCTCACAGGCCTTTGACAAAATCCATATCCCAAGGTCTGAAATGATCACGGCGAAAAAGGACTGATTCTGTCAGCGGTAATTTGAATCAAAGAGAAAGACTGGCCGGGTTCGCCTAAATGGCGCCCGGCCTTTTTTTGTCAAAACAGAGGGCTTACCGGAAGCCAAGGAAATCTGGAGAGCCGACACCGGAAAAAAATGAAGGGCCAGGAAACAGCGGCAAGAAAGGTATTACTGGTTAAATCCAGGATCAGTTTCCCCTCGATCGCTGTCATGCAAAAACTTCGAATCCGGGCTTCCCTGTCCGGATGTCCGCCTGAACGATTCTGCTACAGCGCCTCCAGTGCCCCCGGAACACTCTTTTTGGGACTGACCTTGTACTGAACATCCACAAGGGTTCCGTCTTCATCAATTACAAAATGGCTCCTGATTATGCCCATGTACTTTCTGCCATACATGCTCTTCTCTCCCCAGACTCCGTAAAGTTCGGCCAGTTCATGGCCGGAATCCACAAGAAGAGTAAAGGGCAGCTCATACTTGGTTATGAATTTCCGATGAGAATCCTCACTGTCAGGGCTCACTCCCAGTACAACCGCGTTTTTTTCTTCAATTTCCAGGTAATTATCCCTGAAGCCGCAAGCCTGGGTTGTGCATCCCGGAGTATTGTCTTTGGGATAAAAATAAAGAATAACTTTTTTGCCCTTCAGATCGGACAGCGAAAGGTTGTCACCCTTATCGGTCAGGGCTTTGAACTCAGGTGCCCTGTCACCAATTTTCAACTTATTTTCCATTATTTAGCCTCCTGAAACAAAAATACGCCTCCCACCTGAAAAAGATTCATATGCCATGACCGGATCCCCGGCACTTTGACTGGCCTGGATCCTTTAAAGCGGGCTGGACAGCCGGCGGAACGATTCTCCCGCCCCGGAGATGGTCATTCAGGCATTCCAGGATGAACGCGAAAGCGAAAACGGCATGTATTCAACCCCTTAATCCGGTCCGAGTGGTACAATATTGCCCGAACCGAACTGTTTCCGGCAGGATTGATCATTGGAAAACAGTGAGAAAATTAGGAATGGTGGGCGATGCTGGACTCGAACCAGTGACCTCCGCCGTGTGAAGACGGCGCTCTAACCAGCTGAGCTAATCGCCCACGTGGACTCAATTCTAAGTTAAGAGTCGGAACAGTGTCAATGTTGAGCTAATCGCCTGGGGCAGGAATTGATCCCGGATTGCGGCATCAACCGCCGCAAGATATAAGAGACAGATAAAAAAGATGTATAAAGTAGCAATTGTCGGACGACCCAATGTAGGCAAATCTACGCTGTTCAACCGCATGACCCGTTCCCGGAAGGCCCTTGTCGGCAATGAGCCAGGAATCACCAGGGACCGTATCTATGAAGTGATAGAAATAGACGGTAAGGCATTTGAACTGGTGGATACCGGCGGGATTGTCCCCGATGACCAGGAAATCATTCCATCCATGATCCTGGACCAGGCCCGAATGGCGATCGGAGACTCTGACCTGATTCTTCTTCTTGTTGATACAAGGTCGGGCATGATCCCCCTGGATGAAAACCTGGCTTCACTGATAAAATCTTCGGGTAAACAGGTCTGGCTGGTCCCTACCAAGGTGGATGTGCCAGGGGTCGAAGACCTGGTGTGGGAGTTCAGCAAGCTCGGACTGGACCAGATATTTCCGGTTTCAGCTGAACACAACCGCGGGGTCGGAGATCTCATGGCCGCCATTGCTGAAAAGATACCCGAGGATGCCTCCCAGTGGATATCCGGAGATTCCGATAAGGAAATCAGGGTGGCGGTCGTCGGGAGACCGAATGTCGGCAAATCCTCTCTTGTCAACATGATACTCGGGCAAAACCGCGTGATTGTGTCCGATATCCCGGGAACTACCAGGGATGCTGTTGATACTCCTTTTGAATTCGAATCTAAAAAATTCAGGATTATTGATACTGCCGGAATACGGCGCAAGGGTAAAACCGAACTTCACGCTGAAAAGCTGAGCGTGATAATGGCCCGGAAAAACATTGAGCTGGCCGATATTGTAATCCTGGTCATAGATGTTACCGAAGGAGCGACTCACCTGGACGCCACCATAGCCGGCTACGCCTTTGAAGCAGGGAAATCAATCATCGTCGCCGTTAATAAATGGGATCTGCCGGAAAAAGAGACAAACACCGCCCGAAACCTGGAACTGGATTTCAGGGAAAAAATGAAATACCTGGATTTCGCGCCCTTTGTTTTTGTTTCAGCAAAATCCGGCAAACGCGTTTTCGACCTGCTGAGAATAGCCGCTGAAGCCTGGACTAGCCGTAACACCCGGGTATCCACACCAGAGTTGAACCAGTTGATCCTGCAGATCGGAGGACCTAATAAGGTCATCCGGGATGACGCCATGAAATCCAAGGTGAAATACTGCTGCCAGGTGGGGGTAGACCCTCCAACATTTGTGCTTTTTATGCGGGGTGCAGCCAAACTTCACTTCTCCACAGTACGATTTCTTATCAACCGGCTGAGGGAAAATTACGATTTCTTTGCGACCCCTGTCAGGCTGATTCAACGGCCATCCAAAAAAAAGAAATAGGCTTAAACTGACGATTCCGGTCCTGCCCAGTTAAAACCATGCAGGAAGCATATGAAACCATTTGAATTCATATGCGTAACTATCATGTAAATCAAATTTTTTCATGTTTTTAGAAAAAACTGTGATAAATTTAGAAAAATAACAATTTTGTTAACGAGAGACAAAAGACCATGATTAGAGCTGATTTAGTCAACGCAGTCCATGAAAAACATGGCGGAATTTCATACGAAGAGGCCAATGACATAGTTGTCACTGTTATTGACACTATTGTCGAGACCCTGTCAAAGGGAGAAAACGTAAAGCTCACAGGTTTCGGTACACTATCAGTGATCAACCGCAAACCAAAGCTTGGAAGAAATCCCCAGACCGGAGACAGGCTCCTTCTTGAAGCAAACCGCCATATTACGTTCAGACCATCTCGGAACATTTCCTTCGATTGATGAAAAAAACTCCTTCCAAGCTATTTTATCGAATCGGAGAGGTCTGCAAGGTCACCGGCGTGGAATCCCATGTTCTACGCTACTGGGAGAGTGCATTTCCCAGGTTAAAGCCTGTAAAAAACCGGGCAGGCCAGCGCATATATACCCAGGATGATCTCAACCTGGTCCAGTACATAAAAGAACTCCTCTATGAAAAACGTTTCACCATAGCCGGTGCCAATTCCAGGCTGGAAGAAGAAGGATGGGGAAACAAACAGGAAATGGCCCTGTTTACCGATACCCAGGACGCCCGCAAAAACCTGGCAATAAATGAAATAAAGATCCACCTGGATGAGATTTCCGCAATCCTTGATAAGTAATATTCCCATCTCCGCCGGCCCTGACTGAATTCACGCTTTTCCTTAAAAATTCATTTTCTCCGGAGATCCCTTTAATCCCTGCTAATTAATCCTTCAACCCGTTTTTCTCACAGGGTTCATTTCTGTTATAATCTGGTGTCTGACAGGGTCGGGACGTGGCGCAGCCTGGTAGCGCACCTGAATGGGGTTCAGGGGGTCGCGAGTTCGAATCTCGCCGTCCCGACCAGTTTCACATGCCCCATCACCCCTTGATCAGCGTCATTCCATAATAAATATTGGATTGTTCTCTTCAATTCGCCCGGCATATCTGCCCTTCATCCCAACTTTCGTTGCGATAACGCTACTATTCCACCCAGTTCATCGTTGCTTTTATGATACCTATTCCGTCTCCCGCACCCGGCGGCCAATCAAGAACCCAGGCTTAAGTGGTTTATTAACTGCCAATTAGAAGCAGCGTATCCATAAGCCCTTCATTTGGAACATAAAATGCTATCACTGTGTACAAAAGCGGAAAAAATTCGCTGGAAGATCAAAAACAACGATAAACATATCCACGGTTAATGGGCATGGGATCAAAAACAAAACATCTAAATATCCGGGTCTCCCCTGATGAGGTTCTGCGCCGGGTCAGTTCCCCGGTTGAAAGATTCAATGGAGAATTGAAAGATATTTTTCATGAAATGCTTGAATTGATGAGGTACTGCGGAGGTATAGGCCTGGCCGGACCGCAGGTCGGAATCTCCAGCCGCCTTTTTGTCTGTGAGCTTAACGCTCAGGTTTTATGCCTGGCTAATCCACAGATAACCGTTGGCACCGGGGAATCCAACATGGTTGAGGGATGCCTCAGCCTGCCCGGGGTAGAAGCTGAACTGAAACGCAAGGAACAAATACTTGTCAAAGGATTCGATGCCGAGGGCAGGGAAAAAAAATTCAGGATGACCGGGATGTGGGCCAGGCTTATCCAGCATGAATACGACCACCTTAACGGAATCCTGATAACTGACCGGGCCGAAATCACCGGCGGAGAAAACGCAAAAATTATTTAATCGGAAGACTTCTGAACCGAATGCCTGGAATATAGAACAGCTATGCTTTTACAAATAACACTCAAGGAACTTAGATCGCATGCTCCATTTACCCTTGCCGGAACCCTGATCGGCATCGTGCTTATGGCTGCCCTTTTACACAATGAGGCTCCACGGACTTTTTCCGAGTTCTTTTTTACCGCCCTTCATCCCATACACGTGTTCCTGAGCGCCATAGTAACGGCCGGCATGTATCGGCTGCACGGCAACAGCAGAATCCTCCCGCTGCTCCTGATTGGCTACTTCGGATCCATAGGGATTGGCACCCTCAGCGACTGCGTGATTCCCTGGATAGGGGAGACCCTGTTAGACCTGCCAAACCGCGGCCTCCACCTGGGCTTCATCGAAAAATGGTGGCTGGTTAATCCCCTGGCCCTGGCAGGCACTGCTGTTGCCTACTGGAAGCCTGCCACTAAATTCCCCCATGCGGGCCATGTCCTGTTAAGCACCCTGGCTTCCTTATTCCATATAACAATGGCCATTGGAGACAGTATCAGCCAATTAACCATGGTTCTGATCGCGGTCTTCCTGTTCCTGGCGGTCTGGATCCCCTGCTGCACCAGCGATATCCTGTTCCCCCTTCTGTTTCAAAAAAAGGTTAAACAATGAACGACAATCTGCTTTCCTCCCACATAAAAGAAATACTGGATTCCATCCCGGAGGGTGTTCTACTGGTGGCCGCGGCAAAAACCCGCACACCTGACCAGCTAAAATCCGCCCTGAGGGCGGGGATCAGTTCAGTCGGATACAATTACATACAGGAAGCTGATGAAGTTAAAAACGCCCTCGAAGACTGGAAGGCACCCGGCCCGGTCCAGTGGCACCTGATTGGGCACCTGCAGAGGAACAAGGCCAGGAAGGCAGTCGCCCTGTTTGACATGATTGAAACCATAGACTCGTATCGTATCGCCGAGGCAGTCAATCGTCATTGTTCAGAAGCCGGGAAAATTATGCCTGTACTCCTTGAGCTCAATAGCGGCCGGGAATCCAACAAAACCGGGGTGAGCCCTGAAAACATCATTCCCCTGGCCAAAAAGATTGCCGCGGAATTACCCCATATAGAAATCCAGGGCCTGATGACCATGGGGCCCCGTTTTGGAGACCCGGAACAGGCAAGACCCTATTTCCAGTTAACCAAAAACCTGTTTGAAGATTTGAAACGGGAAAACATCAATGGAATTGATATGAAATACCTGTCAATGGGCATGAGCAACAGCTACAGGCAGGCCATGGAAGAAGGAGCAAACATTGTAAGAATTGGGACAAAACTGTTCACTGTGTGACACATCGGTGTCGATAATAAAAAGAAGGTCTAACTGGAATTAACAAACCGATAATCAACCGGACATTTAATCCTGAGGCGTCAATCAGGATATAATCAGTCTTCCGTGGGAATAATCCGCCCTCCCAACGGGCCTGATTTATCACTGCTCACCATATGTGAGGAAAGCGGAATAAGAAGGACTTATCACAATGAAAATAAAGATCGATAGAGCAAAATGTACAGGATGCGGAATCTGCGCGATGATCTGCCCATCCAGGGCCATAACTATAAATCGAAAAGCTGAAGTCAATAATAAATACTGTATGCTCTGCGGAACCTGCGTGGAGGCCTGCCAGAGCAACGCGATTTCGATGGTTAAAGAAGCATCGGACGAGAAAGCCGTTGCTTGCTGAAACAATGACAAGTGGCAGGTGGAAGGATGCAGGTTCCCTGCCCTTCAAGTCGTTGTCATACCCGCAATCGCAAGCGGGAATTTCTTTTACTTACTATTACCTCACGCTCCAATCTGCCACTTGTTAACCGCAACACGCAACTATTTCCGTGTACAATATATTGATATAGATTTTTTTATCTAAAACAAACCTGAAAAGGGAGGCCGCGTGCCATGCTTTCAAGTCTGGATAAAGCATTTGAAAAACTGAAAAAAGCCAAGGAAGCTGAAGAAGAGGCCAAGTTGCTGGGTATTGAGGGAATGGAGCACCAGGCCTACCGCGAACTGCTATCCATGGCTGATTATCTTGGTGATTTTCCGGCAGGAGCGAAAATCCCTGAAAACCAGGTGGCCAAATGCCAGTCAACCGTTTACGTGACCGGGATAATCAAGGATGGGAAGATGTATTACAAAGGGACTTCGGATGCCGCCTTTGTACAGGGGGAGCTTGCCATACTTGTAAATGCCATGAGTAACCGTACTCCCTGCGAGGTAGTCGTGGCCGGGCCCCAGGTACACCGTTTCCTAAGGGATCTCAAGGGAATCATCTCCCTGAGCATGACCAGGGGCGAAGGATTCCTCGGAATATATGAAAGAATGAGAGAGATCGCCTGTAACTTCTGCAGCGAGGAACAGCTGAAAGCCGGGGAAGAGAAAGCCTAAGGCTGAAAAATTCGTTGCTGATTAAATCTTCAAGAAATATTATGAAAAGAATCAACCTGCTTATCCTTTCAATTCTTGTTTCTTTGCTGCCCGTCCTGGCCATGGCTGAGGCAGAAACCGGAACTACAGGGAACAATGGAGCCGAAAAGGTCGAAAAAATATTTATCGAAATCGCCGCAGCCGGTCCGGATGCGGGGCCTGCCGAGTTCGTAATCCAGGAGGATGACTTCAACTCCTGGCTGGTCATGAAGGTAAAGGAAAAAACCTTTGTCCGGGAGGTAAAAGCCGGATTCAAGGACAACAATGAAGCGGATATATCCCTGAAAATGAACCTCAAAAAGGATCTTGACGGAGGATACTACGCCAATATGCTGGCCACGATGTTCAAGGGCGAACAGCACTTGAAAGCGTCCGGTAAAATCAAAGCCGGAGACGGAAAATTTTCATTCGTGGTAGATTCCCTGACCATGAACGAAGTTATAGTGACGCCCGCGCTGATTTATCCCCTGGTGGCGATCCTGCTGCCCGAATATGACCTCAATAAACCGCTGGACCTCCCGCACGGCCTGAAAGACATCCAGACCTCTCAAGGCTTTCTTAAAATCATCAGGTAGCAATATATAGCTTCACCTGAATGTTTTATGCCGGCCCGGCCGTCGGTTCTTCAACGGAGTTCTCCCCAGCTGAAAAACGCGCCTGCAGGCACCTGGCCCGGGGCCGCGTTAAAGGCCCTGTCGGCACATAATCACTACCTTGGGAGGGGGCCTCTGTGGGCCATTCCGGCCAGCCCAGATTTATTCGCCCCTTTCAGAATTCAGATTTATTCTCTGCTTTAAACAATTCTTCTTTACATAAAAAAGTTTTTGTCTTAAGCTACTTGGAATTGCTGTGAAGATTTCCCCGCGGATAAGAGATGGCGCTCTTTGGGATTTGTCGAAAAGCAAGGAATGGCTGATCAGCGGAATTGGTTACCCGTAAGGAGAATTAACTGATGCGGAAATCAATTGTTGCGCTTGTTATCATTACTCTGGTTATCATCCCGGCTTTTGCCGATTCTGTGTTCTTTAATTTTTCAGGACAGGTGTATGATGAAACCGATTCATCCACCCCGCCGACTCTTTACGATTTCCAGCTGATACTGGTCGTGGACAATGGAGGTTCTTCGCTTACAAGCCAGAACTGGGACACCCTGTCGATGGCTTTCCAGTACGCGACACTGACCCTGAGTAACGGCTACACCGCAATTTATGAAACCAATATGAATAATGCTTACTCCTGGATCGGTACTGACTCAGGTGACCTGATTAACTCCATCAATGTGTTTGCGGTTTTTGGGCCGCGGACTATGATAATTACGGGACCTCTCCCACCCCGGTGTTTTACTCCAACCCATACACCGGTGTAACCTGGTTCTCCACAGCGGGGACAAACCCGATCACCTATACGGCCACCCCAGAGAGCACAGCCGATTTCAATGATCCTTCCTCCTGGACACTGTTAGGATTTGAACCGGTACCTGAACCCGGGAGTGTTATCCTGCTTCTGTGTGGAATCGGGGGCCTGGGACTGATACGCCGCCGTTTTTAGATTTCCCAAAGGAAGATCCCGTTAATAAAAATTAGATTTCCCTGATAATATCGCGGGAATCCGGTATTCGGAAGCGTCGGCAAGGCCGGATATCGACTAGTCACTGAAATCTTCCTCAAAAAAATTCCGCCTCACATAATCCAGGGCCTGCTCCCTGTCTTCGAGTTTTTCTTCCAGCTGCAGATCCTCAACCTTTTCAAGGATTTCAGAAAACAGGGGGCCCGGCTTGAATCCCATCTCAACCAGGTCCCGTCCCTTTATCAGGGGATCAGGCCTGACTTCCTCCCTTGAATACTTCTGGAGCATCTTTTCACAAAACTGGTGATTAGTCAGGTCTTTGTGGCTGGCCAGGCAGTCCAGGCGGTGCAGTTCCAGGTGCAGGTCAAAATCCTCGAGGCGGAGGAACCTTTTCAACGTGCTTTCCTTCATCTGTTTAACCGGGATGAACCTCAGATGAGCCCTTACCAGGCTGACAATTCTCCGGGTTTCATGAGACGGCAGCCGGAGTCTCTCACAGATCTGTTCAGCCATTTCCGCTCCCACTTCGGCGTGTCCGTCGAACCTGATCCTTTCCCGGACTTTGAATACCGGGGGCTTACCAACATCATGAAGGAGAATCCCCATGGCCAGGACCGGGTCCAGGTTTCCTCCAGAGATTTCAAGCATCAGCCTTGTGTGTGTATAGACATCTCCTTCAGGATGAAACTGGGGGGGCTGTTCAACACCTATCATAGCTGTAATTTCAGGCAGCACCTTTTCCAGCAGGCCAAATTCATGAAGCAGGTCCAGACCTCTATGGGGGGATGGAGAAGAAAATATTTTCAGGAGTTCATCCCTGATCCGCTCCCAGCTCACCAGGAGGATCTCGGGGGCATGATTTTTTATGGCTTCAGCAGTCGGTTCATCTATCTTAAAACCAAGCTCCACGGCAAACCTGACCGCCCTGAGCATCCTCAATTTATCTTCCTGGAATCTTACTTCAGGATCCCCAACCGCCCTGATCAGGCGCGCTTCAAGATCCTTGCGGCCCTCGGCATAATCTGTTACCAGCCCCTCGGAAGGATCGTAAAAAAGGGAATTGATCGTGAAGTCCCGCCTCAGGGCATCGTCCCTCTCTCCCCCGTAGCGCACCTCCACCGGCCTTCTGCCATCCACGTATCCCAGGTCTGTGCGGAAGGTCGCCACTTCGTAATCATTCCCCTCATGAAGGACCATGATCACGCCAAAAGCCTTCCCGACGGCTACCGTCCGGGGAAAAACGGCTTCCACTTCCTCCGGAACCGCCGAAGTCACGATATCTATATCCCTGACCGGACGCCCCAGCAGCATGTCCCTGACCGCCCCGCCGGCAAACATGGCTTTGAATCCGTGCTCTCTCAGGGTTTCCACTATATATAGCGCCCCCTTGATTTCATGTTCAGGTATCGTTTTCAGCATAAGCGGTCCTGGTTCGTAATGTAGCACAGCAGCGTGAACCTTTGCAGAAAAGCCCGCCTTGAAATCAGGACAATCCGTCCGTAAAAACACTTTCCCGTAAAGTTAAACAGCAAGAATTTGATTCTTCGAATTCCCGGGCCGTGTTAGCATGTTTCCTGTAATGAAACACAGGTTCCTTCCAGTAATTATCGGAATCCCGGCAGTATGCCTCATCCTGGTGATGCTGTTCCTCATACAGTCTCAAGGAAAACCTGATTATTTAAGATACATTCCTCATGACGCTGCCGGGGTGTTGATCATTAAAAACCTCCCTGGATCAATTGAAAACCTGCAGTCCACAAAACTGGGTGACTGGATCGATTTTGGAGAATCCGACAATTCCGAAACCCTCCGGAAGGATCAACTGCTAGGGGCGGCCTCTCTATACCGCGAAAATGCCCGGCACATGCTGGTGTGCCTGCATTCCATACACCAGAAAGAAAACCGCTCTCTCAGGCCTGAACTGTCTCTTTACCTCCGGCCCCGAACCGGACGGATTGAGTCCCTGGCCGAAGAAATAAGCAGGTTTGTGGTTTCCAGGTTCGGCATCGATAAGGCCGAGATCAAAAGGGAGGGCAAAAAAACCATCATTCGCGGGCCGGAAAAGGGACAGGTTTTTTACCTTGAAAACTGCGGAAGCTTCCTTGCGGCTTCCAATTCAGATGAAGCCTGGACCAGGTTCCAGGAAATCAGGAACCTGGATAAGAAAACTGTTTTAATGCCTTCCTGGTACGCTCTCATGACTGAGGACAATTCAGCGGATATCCTCATCTATTTCAGGGGAATTTCCGGATGGATCCCCGGATTCGTGTATTCCATTACCGAAACCGAAGACGGCCTCACGGACGCTTACCGGGAATTCTAGGCAGCAGATTCTACAGGAACAGGGTTACAACCACGAAAACCGGCACAAGTACCAGGATGCTGTAGCCCATGTATCCGAAAAATGACGGCATTTTGATTCCGGAGCTTTCCGCGATGCTTTTCACCATGAAATTAGGTCCATTCCCGATATAGGTATTTGCCCCCATGAACACCGCTCCCAGGCTGATCGGAACCAGGTACTGTTCGGCAATGAATCTAGCCCCTCCCAGGGATAACAATCCCCCGGTTTCGTGAGGCAGCGCGGCCGCGGTTTCAAAAAACACCACATAGGTCGGAGCATTATCCAGGAAGCTTGACAGGGTCCCCGTAGCCCAGAAAAAATGGAAAGGGTCGGTCAGTCCCAGGCTGGCTCCCTTGATCTGGAGCAGTTCAATCGGAACCTGCATGCAGATGAAAATCCCGGAAAACAGGGCGGCCACTTCAAGTATGGCGTGAAAATCAAACCTGTTATGGAGCCTCACTTCTGTTTTTGTTATTAACAGAGATGTGATTACCAGGAGAAGCATAACCATTTCTGACATGAATTTGGGAGTTTCAAATCCAAACAGCGGAAATGGTTTTCCCGGAACAATGAAAGCCACGCACAAGACAACTCCGATTATCAGGGGAATATTAATTTTGCCGGTCAGCTTCAGGGGTTCAACATGGGTTTCGTCCCGCACGATGGACCTGATCTCTTCTTTTTCATAAAGAATCCGATCCCAGACATAATAGATCAGAAGCAGGGCCGCGTTCACACCAAGCCAGTATGGCCAGAGACGCAGGGTCCATTCAAAGGGAACTCCCCTGAGGTATCCCAGGAACAGAGGAGGATCTCCCACTGGAAGAAGCAGGCCTCCGCAGTTGCAGGCCATGAATATAAAAAACACTACAGTGTGAACCCGGTACTTTCTCTCTTTATTTGTGGTAAGCAGCGGCCTGATAAACACCATTGCCGATCCGGTAGTTCCAATAAAACTGGCCAGCAAGGTCCCAAGTCCAAGGAATGCGGCATTAACGCCTGGATGAGCGGGAAGGTCTCCCCTGAGATTAATTCCGCCGCTGATCACATACAATGAAAACAGCAGGACGATGAACGAAATGAACTCTCCGAAAATGGCGTTGCTGAAAACAACAAAAACCGTATCCAACCCCGGAGCACTGTTTAGGTGATGGGTGAAATGATTATCAAGGCCTCCCGGATGAAGGAACCAATAATATATAAGCGTAATCCCGCCGAGGACCATCGCGACAAGAAAACGGTTGGAGTTATGCTCCCACCAGTGGCTTGTAGCCGGTATCAACGGAAGCACGGCTATGCAGAGCAGGAGCATCGCGAAAGGGGCAATCGCCGGGATCGGCGGCACATACTTTTCGGCATCTCCGGATTCTTCGCCGTGGGTTTCCTCCGCCGCACCATGATCCGCTTCAGTTACCGCGGCTTCTTCCGAATGATCATCATGGTGAACAGTTGCAGAAGGGATCCAGCCGGCTCCCAATGCGGCCAGGTACAAAACAACCAGGCCGATAACAACATAGGTCGCTTTGAGGAAACCTTTTCTGGATCGATTTAATACTTCCCCGCTAAAATCTGTTTTATTGCTCATTTCTTCAGCTCGTTATTTTCTGAATCTCAATAAAGATGATTTGACAGTAGTATCCGTTCTTTCTCTAGGAATGAATAATCTCATATATTGTAACCTAATAAAGGTTATTGAAGTTGGCGCCTGATATCCGGCTCCCAGACAAAAAGCCTGAAAACAAAAAATCTTCCATACATCTATAATCAAAAAAATCAATCCAGACTTTAAGCAGAAAAGAATGATTTCTTATATTATCATTGATAGTAATTGGTTATTGCCCGCATTCCAGACCGGACAAACTGCGGAATCAAAAGGCGGGGAAAACATTTTCAGGTACGAAGAAGGACAGAATAAATGACTGAATTCAAAGGCTTAAGATTATTTTCAATAAATGGCAAACCAGGTCTCCTTGCCTTGCTTATTGCCTCGCTCTGCCTGTGGGGCCAGGCCGCGGCGGATTCGACAATCACATCATCGAGCGCGGATAGTGAAATTCGAGTCGACGGATCCCTCGCGGAATGGCAGTCGACACCTGCCCTGCGGATTTCCCCGGATGCTTCTGATATCGCGGTAAGCGGAGAATTCAAAGAAGGGGACTTCGAATTCAAGCTCCGGAGCAAATGGAACAAGCAGTACCTCTATCTGGCCATTGAATGGCAGGATGACACCTGGGACATTGAAGAGGTCACCAGGAAGGAAGCCACCTGGCATGATCCGGATTCAGCCCAGAGAAGGGACCGCATGTATTTCTTCGATAATTTCAAATTCCACATAAGGGAAAGCGATTACGACTATACCCTTTGGGTCTCTCCCCAGGATGGAGATAACGGCCCCTATCACTGGGCTCGTCTCCTGATGGGTTACCGGGGGAATGAAAGGGCCGGTGCCAAACCTATGCTCCGGGCCTCATCAAACGGAGACACCAGTTATATCGAAATGATGATCGTCTGGAAGCAGCTTAAACTTAAGCCGAAAAACGGGCTGGTTATTCCTATACGGCTGACGGTTACTGACAGTGACCTTCCCGGAAGATTTGAGGAGACCAAGGTATCATCAATGAAATCCGTAGAATGGGTAGGCAACCTGAATCTGATCGATTAAGGGTTTTCAAGGCACAGGCTCTATCCGGGAAAATTCAATGGAGAAAAACCTGATTCTCACTGGCGCATCATCCGGAATCGGCAAAGCGTCCGCGGAAGTCTTTGCCGGCCGGGGATACGGCTTGTTTATCACAGCTCGAAGAATTGAACGTCTCAAGAGTATGACGCCGGACCTCCTGAAGCTGGGGGCCCCGTTGTGCTATTCCAGCGAATATGACCTGAGCGTTCCTGGAAACGGCACCAGGCTGGTTGAAGAAGCGCTGGCGTGTATGGGCTCTGTTGATGTCCTGGTCTGCAATGCCGGATACGGCAGATTCGGACCGGTGGAAAACGTGGATCCAGTGGCCATGGAACGAATGTGGCAGGTCAATTTCCAGTCGGCCTACGAGTCCATACTGGCTGTTATTCCCCACTTCAAGAAAAGGCGCCAGGGCCACATCGTCCTTGTAAGCAGCATTAACGGTAAAAAGGGAATGGCCGGGTCCGCCGCCTATAGCGCTACCAAGTTTGCCCAGGTCGGCCTGGGGGAGGCCCTCTGGGCTGAATTGAAGGATTTCGGAATAAACGTCAGCGTGGTCTGTCCGGGATACACTGAAACTGAATTTCACGCGACGGCCACTGACAGATCCGGTTCCGGGGGCAAACGATCCTCAAGGGGACAAAGCGCCCTAAAGGCTGCTGAAGCAATTGAAAAAGCTGTCAGGAATAACACCCGTGAAGTCCACCTGACCTTCTCAGGCAAGCTGATCCTCCTGATCGAGAGAATCTCCAACAACCTGGCCATGCTGATTATGGCCAAAGCGGCTAAAAAGGATCCTCTCCGAAAGCTGGATTAAGCCTTATTGAATAAAATCTTACCTCTTTCCTGGAGGAATCCATTCATTGGAGGATCCATTTAAAAACACCCCTCCTTGCCCGAATCAAAACACTCCATGATCTGGAAACGATCTTCTGTTTCAATGTGATTTCACTTCTGATAGCATTTCTCTTGGCATATTCGAATGAATAATGCCGGGGCGTCATTTTTTCGATTCCCGCATCTTTTGATCCATGAAGTGGATTAAACAAAATTATTAGCGGATGGGATTCATATCGAGTGAAAGCACCTATGGACCAGGAAGACCAGTACAATTACCCTTATCACTATCTTCCGGAATTATCCAGTTCAGGTTTCAGGCAGCATCGATACTGGTCCTGGGGATACAGGTACCTGGGAAGACTGAAGGTTGTCTTTGACCTGATCCGCGGCCTCGAATTCGATTCATTACTTGACATAGGATGCGGTGACGGACGATTTTTAAGGGACCTGGCCGAACATTACCCCGGCAAAAAACTTTCCGGAATAGACATTTCAGAAAAGGCCCTTACCCTGGCCAGGCAAATGAATCCGGGCTTGCATTTCAAACAATGCGACATCCTGGCCTCGTCAATGGATTCCCAGTGGGACATAATCACCCTGCTTGAGGTTATTGAACACATCCCGCCCAAGTCTCTCCCTGATTTCATGAGAGAAATCAGCAGGCTGCTCCGTCCCGGCGGACACCTGATCATCACGGTTCCGCACATAAACGAAAAACTGATAGACAAACATTACCGTCACTTCGACGTTGAATCCCTGCGTTCCTTGATTCCCGAAAATCTCGTAGAATGCAGGCTGGTTTTATTTGACGACCTCTCAATATTTCTCAGGATCATCCTTAAAATCATGGGAGGATCAGGGCGGTTTTTTATTATTACCCACCAGCGCCTGAATAATTTCTTATATAACTATTACATAAACAAGTGTTTTCAAACCGAGAGCGAGAATCGCTGCCGGAAAATTGCGTTCATGGCCCGAAAAAAATAAATTTATCAACCTCAAACTAAACATCAAGAGTGAAATAATATGGCATCAATAAAATATCGGCTTGGGCTGCTGCGGGGACTCCTGTCTTCTGAAAAAGCATATGCCGGACCTTTCTACATTCACGTGGACGTTACCCACCGCTGCAACCTAAAATGCCTCTGCTGCCGCTGGCACTCCCCCTTAATCAAATCTATGCGGGACAAAAGCATCTGCCAGGACATCTCGGTCGAAATGCTCAAAGAACTCTGTGAAGACCTTTATTCAATGGGGACAAGGGAGATTTACTTTGTGGGGACAGGGGAACCTTTTCTCCATCCCGATTTATTTGATCTCATCGCGGCAGTCAAGGAAAAGGGATTTAAACTGACCCTGTACACAAATGGGCTTACCCTGGATGAGCCTACGCTCAGGAGATTGATTGACCTGCGCCTGGATGTCCTGAGGGTCAGCCTCTGGGCCTCCACTCCTGAAAAATTTGTCGAGCAGGTCAACCAGATGACCCCGGACAGATTCGACAGCATAATTGACGGTATGTCCTTACTTTCAGACCTGAAAAAGGAGACAGGATCCAGCCTGCCTTTCCTCGAACTCTGCCAGACAATAACCAGACAGAATCTGGAAGACCTGGATAAAACAGTCTCCCTGGCGGTGAAAACCCGTTGTGAAAAAATGTGCTTTTCACCCATAGTAGATTTCGATGCGAATGAACTGACCCAGTTCGTGCCTGATCCTCCGGACACAGAAAAGGTACGTGAAGCGCTTACCAGGATAAAAAAACAACTGGATGAGCTCTCAATAATAAATAATATTGAAATAATGCTGCTCCACTACAGCTGGGATGGCCGGATCCAGGATAACATCCCCTGTTATCCCGCGTGGTATTTCACCTATGTCCGCACCGACGGAAAAATCTACGCCTGCCAACGCAACACCCTGGCAACAACCCCCCTCGGGGATCTCAAGACCAGTCGTTTCAAAGATATTTGGAACAATCAGGCCTATCGCAGGTTCCGCAGGCAGGTTAGTACCTGTAAGGGACTGAATGAACAAAACGAATACTATTGCGATTACTGCTCCCACAGCTTGAACACCCGGCGAGTGCACCAGAGGTTCAAATATTTCACTCCGCTGAAAAGGATGATCGCGAAAGCCCGGTTCTGATTGTTACCTGTACTCCAGGCATGCCAGGGGCCCGGATTAAAAAGCAATTGGATTCCGAACGGTCACAGCTTGTGCTTCTGTTCCCTGTAAAACTCCCGCATCATCTTCGCGGCCGGTCGGAAGGGGAAGAAGGCCCTGCTGTGAAAAAGTGAAACCAGCAAACCGGAATCGATGGATGGATCAAAAGGCAAAGGAGTGTAAATATTCACCGGACAATATAAACACTGCTGATGCAGGGTTTTGCGATAACTGTCCCACTTATCCGAATTCCAGATCTCCTGGAAACTGTTTTTCAGCAGATTTCCCATCACCGGCTTGTGGGTGTATTCAACGATGTTGCAGGGATGGACATCTCCATTGGCCATTATCAGTCCCGCGGTTTTCGGCACATCACAGTAACCTCTCCGCCAGTACCTTCCCCGGGACAAGGCCTCCATATCTCCCAGCGACTTTCCGTACAGATCGCTGACCACATTCATGGCCCGGTTTCTGATCCGGGGGTCCAGGCAGCGGCAATACTCAAGCATCTTGGGAATAACCAGCTGCTTAAATTCCTGAATCTCAGCCTTATCAAGGAGATATTTCCCTGCAAAATCCCCCTCAAGATATGAAATGCCCATCTGCTGCGAACCCAAATCATGATGAAACTCTACCAGTTCAGCAAATGACTGGAAATTCTCTCGCAGGATTATGCTCATGGTACCCAGCAAAAACTTCGGGTAGTTCCCCCTGAGTGCAGCAAGCAGCCGCACCGCCCGGGTTGCTTTTTGCCACAAATCAATGCTCTTGCAGAAGCTGTTATGGATTTCAGGCTTATGGCTGTATATCGAAATACAGATTTCGTCAAGACCGGCCGTCAGGAGGTCTTCGGCCTTTTCCCCGTTGATCATGCTGCCGTTGGAGTTCAGCCGGACCCTCAGCCCAAGCTTCTTCCCCAACTCAATCAGGCCGATCAGTTCCGGATAAAGGGTCGGCTCACCTCCGCTGATGTGCAGATTTTTCAAGCCAAGCTTTGAAGCATCTTCCAAAACCGTCTGCCACTGGCCCAGCGATAGCTGCTCTTCCCGGGATAGAGAATGGTGCAGATCTCTTCGAGACGCGCATCCAGCGCAATTTGCCGTACATTTGAGGGTAGGTTTAATCACCAGACGGTTAACCCGGTAATGCTTCACTCCCGCACCTCCAAATACCCAAGCAATTCTCCCGCCGACCAGCTGAACACTCCTGAAACAACGAGCGGAAAAGCCAGAATAAATTGCTTGAGGTAATGCCTGTTCCCCAGGTTTCCCCTCACTATTTCCAGCAATATCTTGACGAAGACCAGTGGCATGGCCAGGGAATATAATATTCTCTTCAAGATTGAAAAATCCCGGGCCCGGGAGCGTACCCTCGCGAAACAGCGTCCGTGGAAAACCTCATGCTTCAGGAATCCGCCGAGGTTCTCGATGCTGCAATGGCTGACGGCAATCGAAGGATTAAACAGAAGACGGTGTCCGCTACTGCCAAGCCGCCAGTGAAATTCTGTATCTGAGCAGTAAGTGCCTTCTATGAAGCTTCCGAATTCAGCGAATATTCTCTTCTTATATGACATATTCGCGCCGGCTATATCTGAAAGCAGTTTCGGACGCGTTCCCGGCATCCATTTGCTGAACTCAGTGAAATACGCAGCCCAGCCTATCCAGCTTTGGGGATTTCCGTTGGCTATAGCTCCTCCGATGGCTAAATATTCAGATTTATGGGCCTGCAGTATTTCCGCTGTCCACCCCGGATCTGCCAGGCAATCAGCATCTATGAAAGCCACTATCTCTCCCCGGGCCCTGGCTATGCCAATATTGCGGGCGTCACCACAAAATTTCCGCTCCGCGAAATGGACCAATTTCACCAGAGGAAACTTCTGTCTCACATATTCATCGGTCCCATCCCGGGAACTGTCGACGACGATTATCTCGAAGCTGTCGGGATCGGCCTGCCTCTCCAGGGACCTCAAGCAGTCCCCAATTGTTTCCCTGGAGTTATATGAAGCAATAATTACAGTTAACCGGGTACTAGCCATTGTCTATGCCTGGTTGCCGTTTAAACCTTACCTTAATACCGTAAACTGATCCATAGATAAAAAAATATGGGATATGGATTAAAAAATAATATGGGATAAAAACCAGCATGTGCCGGAATCCGGCATTGCGCATCTGGAAAAGGAAAAGATTCCGCAACAGCAGATACGCGCGGCGAAAAATAAATTTATTCATCGTGGCCGCCACCTTGTGCAGCACTCCCGCTTCCCTGACAACTACAACGCGAAATCCATGTTTTCTGGCCCTGACGTTAAAATCCGTTTCTTCGAAATATATCTCGTAAATCGGATTAAACTGCCCCACTTTTCTGAACACTTCAGATTTAACAAGGTTGGAGCAGCCCATGTTGGATTCAACGTCTTCCAGCGCCCTGTTCTGGTCTCGAAAAATATCCACCCCGTGCTTGAGCTTGTTGAGCCTTCCGGTCCAGAAATCTATCCTGTAGCCGCAGTTGTCAATCCGGTCCGGATTGTAATAAGCATATACAACAGGCCCGATTACACCTATCCCCTCCTGCGTTTCCCCGGCTTCCACAAGCCTCTCAAGAGAATCCTCCCGCACTACAATGTCATTATTAAGGATCCAGACATAATCCGCGCCCTTTGCCAGGGCGTATTCGATTCCTTTGTTGGCGGCCTGTACGTATCCCAGGTTATCTTGATTTTCAAGTATAGTGACCTGCTGATAATCCCGAGACACAACAGCCTGCGAACCGTCGGTTGAGCCGTTGTCAACCACCAAGGCCTGGAATCTCTCCTCCGGATAATTAAGCCTCCCCAGTGACTCCAGGCATTCGACGAGATTACTCCTGCCGTTCCAATTCACAATAACTGCCACCACGAAAGGGAATGAACCCTTTTTTGAAGGGGGCCAACTAGTAGTATCCATATTCAGCTACATTTTCCAGTGTAATCGCAAGCTGCTAAACGGCAGGCTGCCTTGATACAAACCTCCCTTAAAATCCTTTAGGAAAGCATCTGCGCGAGGTTACGATAGCTTATGCCTATTGCTTCAAGGATCGGCAGCCGCGAACTGTCCTGCTCCACAACATACCAGTCAACGCCCATCTTCCCGGCTTCGGATACAATTTCTTTGAAGGGAACAATTCCCGTCCCGACCGGGACCAGGGTTTCGTCCTTGGTAATGTCCTTGCAGTGAAGCACTGGAATCCGTCCCCGGTACTGGTCCATGAGCTTCAATGGATCTACCTTGGCATTCACAACCCAGGCCAGGTCCATTTCAATCTGCACCAGTTCAGGTTCACTGTTTTCAAATATCAAGTCATATATTGTTTTCCCGCCTTTTTTTTCAAACTCGAAGGAATGGTTGTGATAACAGAATTTCATCCCGGCTTCCCTTATCTTTTTCCCCATTTCGTTAAGCTTCCCCGCAAACTCCACTACCTCTGAGGCTGAACCTTCCCGGTATTTACCTGGCATTGAAGGCACCACCATGACCGGATTTCCTATGGCCTTATTAAACGCGATCCGGCCGGCCAGGTCCTTTTCCAACCCTTCAAATCCCTCATGGGACCCACAGGTAACCGCGGAGATGCTCTTCATGAAGGAACTGACCCCGCCAGCATCCATGTCTCCAAAACCGGCAAATTCAAAGGCTTCATATCCAACCTCCCTCACCTTTTTCAAGGTGCCCTTGAAATCCTTCCCGGCCAATTCCCGCACGGTATACAACTGTATTCCTATGGGAAGCCGGGGGGCGCCGAAAATATTCCTTCCCAGTCCGGCGGCAGCCGCGGTGGAAACCAGGGCCATATTAAAATCACGCCTTGTAATCGTTCTGCTCATAACAACTCCTTTATGATAATTCCTTAATTCAATTTGAAACCATATCCGCGTGCAATCAATACTTTGAATAATCACCCGGGGAAATGCAAGTCATTTTTACCAGGATAACTGCTGCTGAATTGAGGTTTCGGGATATTCCCCCATAGACATCCGCCGCTTTCACCCCTGCCTGCCCTATTGGTTGCCCTATTTACGGATCAGTAGTAATATGGGGATGTGGTGATGCCGGAAAGACTGCGGAAAATGATTTAGGATGACCGGATCTCTATCCCGGCAAAAAGGGAACCATTCCTGCCATTCCTCGTATAATATTCAGAAACACCGGTTGG
>CAXXEX010000009.1:0-782480 GCA_963666915.2 Acidobacteriota bacterium | reverse complement strand
CTGCTGAACTCACAAAACTGATCAGGACAGACCTCGCGGAGGTGGAAGACATACTGGAAGAGTCAAACGCTCCCTGGACACCGGGACGGATCCCGGTGTGGCAGCCGGAGTAGTCGAGAGTCGCAGGAAGCAGGTCAAGTAGGTCCAGTTCTAATAAACACCGCCTGCAGGCGGCAATAATATAAGAGGGTTGAACTTAACAGTGGTCGGAAACTTCCAGTTTTCCGGCCCCGCCTCAGGCGAGGCTGAAGATAGCACCATGCACTTCCTGGGTACGACTGTGGAAAACGGCAACAAGGAAATCCCATAAGCTGGAAGCACAGCGCCACAGGTTCCACGCTGCCGCGTGGGACAGGAAAGCAGGGATGCTTCCTACCACATTCCGATAACTAAGGCCCTCCAGATAGACCGCGACTCCTGATAAAACAGGATAAGATTGCCGATCTGAAGATCGGCGATCCACATAGGCCGGACCTGATCGAAAAGAACCGCTTACCGCCCCTAATTCGGAGGGGGAACGATATCTTCCACCTGGTATTCCTGCCTTTTCACCGGCCCATAAACTCCATTGACTCCAGGTCTCCGATAACCCTTCCGCTGTCATAAGGATCCGGCGTCCAGGAGGAATCAAACGGCACCGGTTTCATATTTTTCAGGACTTCTGACATAAAATCCTTCACACCGGCAGGGCCAGGGTGCTTCCATAGACCCGTTCGCCAAGCGGAGTGTTATCGTCGAATCCGATCCAGACACCGGCGGTAAGATCCCTGGTGAATCCAACGAACCATACATCGGTAGCTTCATTGGTGGTTCCGGTTTTCCCTCCCAGGGGATGCCCCAATGGAATCAGGGAGCGACCGCTTCCCCGTCTGATAACTTCCTGAAAAAGGTACAGCATTTTTATCAGCCACTTCCTGGGATACCAGGGCATCGTGAACCGAAAGGGTATTTTCCTGCAGGATCACACCATTGCTGTCCTCAACCCTTTGTATGGAAAAGGGTTCCGCCCTGACACCATGATTCGGGAATGAGCTGAAAGCGGAAACAATTTCCTCCAGTGTCAGCTCAACAGAACCTAGAGCTATAGACAGGAAGGGGGTATGTTCTGTTTCAGGCAAAGCGTTTAGCCGTTTCAGCGATTACGTCCGGACCGATGGCATTAGCCAGCCTTACAGTGGGAACATTCCGGGATTCCGCCAGGGCCTGGGCGATTGTGATCAATCCCTTGTATTTATCATCCCAATTGGAAGGGGAATAGGGTCGACCCATTCCGTCTTCAAACTGGACCGGCTGGTCAAGAATCCTGTCGTTGGGAGAGAAGCCTGCTTCCATCGCGGCGATATAGGTAAAGGGTTTAAAAATGGATCCCGGCTGCCTGAGGGCCTGGGTCGCCCGGTTAAATTTACTGATGTGAAATCAAAGCCTCCAACCATTGCCCTGATAGCGCCGGTTTTATTATCCAGGACAATGATAGAGCCCTGCACTTCAGGTATCTGGACCAGGTCGGCCTTGATTATCCGGCTTGCCCTGTCCACTTCCCTGAGCGTAAAAAGTGCCACATCTCCTGATTTCAGCACTTCGTTGACCCTGTCGCTTTTGGTCCAAGCCATATCCGCGAGGGTCAGGTTTGCGGTATAGCTTCCCAGCCTGACTTCAGCGGCGGCATTGCTGCTCTGCAGGACCAGTCCATGAATCATCTGGTCTTTATAAAAAAGCTTGCTCCAGTCCGGATGCTTGTATTCCTCGAGGGAGAGTCCTTCATCCAGAATGTTGCCAACCGGGCCCGCCCATCCCCGGTTTTTGCGGTCATAGTCAATCAGGCCTTTTCTCAGGGCTCGCTGGGCTTCCTTCTGAATTCCCATATCCAGGGTAGTGTATATTTGGAGTCCGCCCTCCCATATTTCCTCATTGCTGTAATCGCGGGTCAGCCCCTGCCTTATCCATTCCACAAAGTAAGGAGCCGGAGACTGCTGGTCATCCCGTCCAATTACATCAAGCGGCATTTCAACAGCAGTGTCATACTCCTGCTGGTTTATGAAGCCGTTCTCCAGCATTTCACTTAATACGAATTTCCGACGGAACAAGGCACGCTCGGGTGAATAATCGGAGAATTACGCCCCCGGCGACTGGATTATTCCGGCCAGAAGTGCCGCTTCATGCAGATCAATATCCTGCAGGCTTTTATGGAAATAAAAATCAGCCGCGGAAGCGAATCCATACCTGCCATGGCCGAGATTCATCTGGTTGGCGTAGAAGGTGAATATCTGCTCTTTCGAATACTCCTTTTCCACATTGACCGCATAAAACATATCCTTGATTTTCCGCTCAATAGTTTTCCCGGTGTTTGTAAACCTCATTTTGCTGAGCTGCATGGTTATTGTAGAAAAACCCCAGCGGTTTCCCTTGATGAGGTCGTTCCAGAATATGGTTACAAGCGCGCGCTTAACGTCAATGCCCGGGTGGGAAAAAAAGTTCTTGTCTTCAGCAGAAAGAATGGCATGCTTCAGGTGTTCGGGAATATCTTCGTACTGGACCAGTATTCGTTTCTCGGTGGCAAACTGGTCCAGGATTTCTCCGCTGGAACTGTAGAGCACCGAAACCTGGCTGGGCTGCATATACTCCAGTTCCTCCACGCGGGGCAGGTCAATTGCCCAGCCGAAGACGATCCCGATAAGGGAGCCGAGAATTACGCATCCGAGAGCCATCATTCCATAAAAGCCCCAAAACACGTACTGACTGTTTGCGGATTTCTTTTTTTTCGTTGCAGCCATCTACTAATAAAGACTCCTGCGGGTGAGGATTTGATCAACAGGGAACAAAAAAAAGGGCCGGTTGTCCTGGAGTCTATTCATTTCCCTGTTCATGAATGGTAATCAGTTTTTCGATTTCGCAGGTCCTGGTACCCCCTGGCGTCCTGATCACAACTTCATCGCCCTCTTCGCGCCCCATGAGGCTTTTACCTATGGGAGAGGTTGTGGATATCAGCTGTTTGCTAAGGTCTGCTTCTTCGCTGGACACCAGCCTATAGGTCATCTCCTCTTCCCTGTCCACATCGAACAGAGTCACGATTGAGCCATAGGAAGCCACACCTTCGGGGATCTTATTCAGGTTTATCATGGAGAGCTTGGACAGCCTTGATTTCAATTGTCCCAATTCAGCCTGCACATAGGACTGCCGTTCCTTGGCAGCATGATATTCAGCGTTTTCCCTGAGATCTCCATGCTCCAGGGCTTTTTTGAGAGCTTTTGGCAATTCGTCATTAAGCTCCCTCTCAAGCTTCCTGATTTTATCTTCAAGTTTTTTCTTAGCTTCTTTCAAAAGAGTACCGCCTCACCAGCAAATTTTAATATTGAGCCTGGTAGTATACCAAAGAAAACTGTCGCCGCAGCAAGAACGATGACCCACTATCCTTACTACCAGGGGCACTGCCGCATGGACGCCATCCGACGATTCAGATGTCCTCATATACATGGAAACAATAACCTTAAGGTAATAGTATATTCCAATTGCGGATGCAATTAATCCCACTACCACAAGAAAATACATCTGCTTTTCAATTGCGGCGGCAAAGATAAAAAACTTTCCGGCGAAACCGACGGTAAAAGGGATTCCGGCCAGGGAAAAAAGAAACAGTGCCAGGGTGCCTGAGAGCAAGGGACTGCGAAAGCCAATTCCAGCATAGTCCCGAATCTGAAGGCTGGACTCTCCCTTTCCGGCCAGGACCTGGACCACGGCAAACGCTCCAAGATTCATTACCGCGTAGGCAAACAGGTAAAAAAGAACACTGCGGAAACCTGCCGGCCTTCCGGAGACGATTCCTACAAGGATGTATCCGGCATGGGCGATGGAAGAATAGGCAAGCATTCTCTTGATGTTATCCTGGGTGAGGGCCGCGATATTCCCGTAAAGCATTGTAATCGCGGCGGCAATCCAGCAAAGATTCTGCCACTCCATCACGGCAGGGAAACACTCATAAATTATCCTTAACAGCACCAGCACGGCCGCGGCCTTGGAGGATACCGCTAGAAAGGCTGTCACTGGTATGGGCGCGCCCTCATATACATCGGGAGACCATACGTGAAAAGGAACAAATGTCGCCTTGAAGGCCAGGCCTATGCCAACCAGGGCCAGTCCGGTAAGCAGCAGTGGTGAACTGCCCTGGGCGGATACTGCTTCAGCCACGGCACTGTACCTGGTTGATCCGGCGACTCCGTAAAGCAGGGAGATTCCGTAAAGCAGGAAGGTTGAAGAAAAGGCTCCCAGGAAAAAATACTTTAATCCTGCTTCTATCGAATGCCCCGACCTGGTCCTCAAGGCAGTCATAATGTATGAAGCAATGGAAAGGATCTCAATGCCTATGAAAGTCAGAAGCAGGTCCCGGCTGGCTGCAATCAGGGACATCACCATGGTGGCGAATATCAGGAGGGAATAGAACTCCTCATTGTAGCTGCCTTCCTGTTTAAGGTAAGGAATGGAAAGCGCCATAATGACAATGCCCGCACCCAGGAATAAAAATCGGGCAAAGTCAGTAAAAAGATCTCCCGATATCATCCCGTAAAAAGCCTCGCCTGAGGCAGCTCCGTCCCCAGCAAAAATCACTATCAGACAGACCGGGAAAGGCAATCATCGCCCCGGTTTCATACCTGACGCCCGCGCCTTTCCTACTTAGCATCGGAAGAAACAGGGTCATTATTCCAACGAGGGCCAGAAATATTTCAGGCAATAAAACTGCGTAATTGATATCCATGTTTACAATCTATCTGAATTAAAAAAATTATCCTCAACCATGTACACCCTTGAATTCCTGACTTCTTCAACTCTCTCAAGGGATTTCTGGAGGGAAGCATCCATTTTTCGCAGGAACCCGCCCGGGGAGACACCCATCCAGAGAGCCAGGAGGATCAGGGGTAGAATTGTGGCAATCTCCCTCCGGTTCAAATCCTGGAGGCTGTTGTTTTCCTCCCTGTCAATTTCTCCCAGGAAGACGCGCTGGTACATCCAGAGCATATATACAGCTGCCAGTATCACCCCCGAAGCGGCGGCAACGGCATAATAAGGTTTCACTGTAAAAGTTCCAAGCAGTATCAGGAATTCGCCAATGAACCCATTCAGCCCGGGAAGGCCTATGGAACTGAGCAGAATCACCATAAAGAAGGCACTGTACACCGGCATCTTATGGGCCACCCCGCCGAATTCACTAATAAGCCGGGTATGCCTGCGTTCATAAAGAATGCCCACCAGAAGGAAAAGCGCCCCGGTAGAAACACCGTGATTCAGCATCTGGTAGGTTGCCCCTTGCAGGCCGTTGAAAGTAAACGAAAAAATTCCCAGGACCACAAATCCCAGATGGCTTACCGAAGAATAGGCTACAAGCTTTTTGACATCGGGCTGTACCATGGCGACGAGTGCCCCGTAAATAATCCCTATGATCGCCAGCAGGCATACCAGGGGGGCCAGCTTAACCGAGGCATTGGGAAAAAGCGGAAGGCAGAATCTCAACAAACCATAGGTTCCCATCTTTAAAAGAACTCCTGCCAGGATGACCGATCCGGCGGTTGGAGCTTCCACATGGGCATCGGGCAGCCAGGTATGGAATGGAAACAGTGGGACCTTGATGGCAAACGCCAGGAAAAAGGCGGCAAACATTAAAAATTCCGCCATGGGAGGAAGCATAATATCCCCGGCAGCGAGCCGACCGGCTATCTGGACCAGGTCAAAACTCTCCATGCTGTTGTAAGACCAGAGAGCAATCAAGGCGGCCAGCATAATGAGAGATCCGAAAGCGGTATAAATAAAAAACTTGACCGCGGCATAAATCCGGCGCTTTCCACCCCAGATCCCTATCAGGAAATACATGGGGATCAGCATGGCTTCCCAGAAGAAATAGAAGAGTACCAGGTCCAGCGAAATAAAAACTCCGATCATCCCGGCCTCAAGTAAAAGCATCAGTACCATGTATGATTTAAGGTTCCGGTCAATGCTCCAGCTGCCCATGACTGACAAGGGCATTAGTAAAGTAGTGAGAATCACAAGCCACAGGCTGATGCCGTCAATTCCGACATGATAATTAATCAGGAAGTTTCCTGCGCTGATCCAGGGCAGCTTTTCGACAAACTGCATTTCAGCCGAAGCCGCTTCGAATCCGGGCAGCAGGAGAAGAGAAACCAGGAAAGTAAGAAGCGTAATTGCAAGGGTTCCAATTTTCAGGACTTTGTCCGCCGGATTGGGGAGCAGGGCAAGAAACGCCGCGCCGACAACCGGCAGAAGCAATAAAATTGAAAGTATGTGTTCAGTGCCTGGCATAAGTTAACTCACAAAAAGTATATAGAGGAATACAAGAACAACACCGGTTATAATCCAGGTTACATATCTCCGCAGGTAACCATCCTGAATCCGCCTGGCCTGCCCGCTGAAGGACTTCATCATCCTGGCGGTTCCATTCACCGCGCCATCGATGATCGCGTCATCAGTAAACCTCCACAAAACCCTGCTCGAAATCCAGTGTATAGGCTGTATTATCAGCATGTTATAAATTTCATCCACATAGAACTTATTGTACAGAACATTATTCGCCGGGCTTAATACTTGAGCCAGTTTCTCTTTCGCGGAAGGGTTATTCAGGTAAAAGTACCAGGCAATCCTGATCGAAATGATAACCAGGGCAACAATTAGAACAGTCAGGCCGATTTCGAGGGCGTGTGAGGCATGATGTCCCCCGGAACTCATGACATGAACAAATGAAGGATGAAGGAACTCTTCAAAATAATTATCGCCCAGCCAGGCAGGAAGTCCGAGCAGTCCGGCGGCAGCGGATAAAAGCGCCAGCAAACCCAGCGGCACTTTTATGAACAATGTTGGTTCATGGGGTTCATGATGTCCGGAATCATGGCCGGTTTCGTCACTGGATTTCCGGCTGAACCTCTCCTGTCCGTGGAAGGTCAGAAACATCATCCTTGCCATATAAAAGGCGGTCAGTCCAGCCACGAAAACTCCAATGATCCAGAGAATGGGGTATCCTCCCGAACCGGTCAGGGACTTCCAGAGGATTTCATCCTTGGAAAAGAAGCCCGCGAACGGGGGAATGCCGGCAATTGCCAGGGTGGCAACACCCATTGTCCCCCAGGTGAACGGCATATACTTCCTGAGGCCTCCCATTCGGAACATATCCTGTTCGTGATGCAGGGCCAGGATGACACTTCCCGAACCAAGAAACAAAAGGGCTTTAAAAAACGCGTGGGTGAAAAGATGAAAAACTCCGGCGCTGAAAGCCCCAACTCCAACCGCCAGGAACATATACCCCAGCTGGCTGACCGTTGAATAAGCAAGGACCTTCTTGATATCCCTCTGAGATATGGCGATCAAGGCTGCCACCAGGGCAGTTGCAACTCCCACCGAAGCGACTACAAGCATGGCATCGGGTGAACGGGAATACACAGCGCTGCTTCTGGCAATCATATAAACACCAGCTGTCACCATAGTGGCGGCATGGATAAGAGCGCTGACCGGGGTCGGCCCCGCCATCGCGTCAGGAAGCCAGACATAGAGGGGAATCTGGGCGCTCTTTCCGGTTGCTCCCAGAAAAAGCAGCAGGCTTATTATTCCCAGCACACCAAAACCCGCTTCAGCTGAAGGAAAATTCCTGGCCGCCAATTCGGATACCCGCAGGAAATCAACGGTTCCGAAGGTGGTGAAAATCAGGAATACCGCCAACAGAAATCCAAAATCACCTATCCTGTTCACTATAAAAGCTTTCTTGGCGGCATCTCCGGCAATTCTGGTCTCAAAATAGTAACCGATCAGGAGATATGAACACAGTCCGACGCCCTCCCATCCTATAAACATAAGGAGGAAATTGTCAGCAAGCACCAGAACACTCATCATAAACACAAAAAGATTAAGGTAGGAAAAATAACGGTAATATCCAGGATCTCCCTTCATGTATTCAACTGAATAAACATGTATCAGGAAACTGACGCCGGTAACCGTCAGGATCATCACCGCCGATAGAGGATCAAACAGAAACGAAGCCCTGGCGATAAAATCCCCTGATTCAAGCCAGGTGAAAACCTCCTGGACAACAACTCTCTTTTCGGACGGAAGCTGGAGGAGCTGGAGAAACGAAATCGCGGCAACCGAGAAGCTGAGGAAAACGGAGCCGCATCCCACGAAAGAAATCAGCCTTGCAGGAAGACGTCTGCCCAGAATCCCGTTAATTGCCGCTCCCAGGAGAGGGAATACCAGTAAAAGACTGAAGTTTTCCAGCATAACTACCACTTCATAATGTTTGCTTGATCAATATTTACAGTGTCTTTATGACGATAAAAAAGGACAATCATTGCCAAGCCAACAGCCGCTTCAGCCGCAGCAACAGTCATCACAAAAAACACAGTTATCTGTCCATCCAGATGGGCAAAACCCCGGGAAAAAGCGATAAAGGTCAGGTTAACGGCGTTGAGCATCAGTTCAATGCACATAAACATGACAATCATATTTCTGCGCACAACGATACCTGCCATGCCAATAGCAAAAAGGATCGCCCCAAGTACAAGATAATGTGTTGTTGTTACCATCCTACTCTTCTCTTCTCGTAAGGATAACCGCCCCTATTATAGCTACAAGAATCAGGATTGAAGTCACCTCAAAGGGAAGCAGATACTCCCGGAAGAGGGCCTTGGCGATGCTTCCGGCATCGCCCTTGAAGAGAGTCCCGTCCAGACTCTCGGCTCCAGAAGGCATCAAGGCAAAAACCCATACCAGCATAGTAGCCAAGACTGCTGACAGGGGAAGGACGACAAACGGCAGTCTTTTGAGGCCGGGGGCGCCGGGAAACGTACTTTCAGGGGAAATCATCATGATAACGAAAATTACCATTACCATGATAGCACCAGCATAAACAATAACCTGAATTGCCGCGATAAAGGGGCCTCCTGCCTGATAAAACAATACGGCAATGGAGCAGAAACAGACTATTAGAGATAACGCGGAATATATCGCTTTCTTAAACAGCACCACCCATAGAGCGGAAATAACAGCAACAGCCGCGAACAGGTAAAAAACATAAAGCTCCACTGGCTTAAACCCTTTACTACATCGTCGATTTTAATTAATCTGTCTCAACAAAAATCTTAAGTGAGCGCCTGGTATATGTCAACCAAAGGCCAATGTTTTTTAGGTCTAATTCAGCTTATTGAAAGCTGAAGTCATGTTTAAAAAATTCTGCCTGGAAAACATGTATCATATAATGCTGAAGGTGAAGGTTTTACAGCACAGATTGCTTCAGAGCTAAGGAGTTCCAGATGTCCACAGATAAAACAGCAGGAAAACCCGTTGACCTTACCAGAATCGAAAATATCCCGAGGCTGGTTACCGAATTTTACACCTCGCGACCGGATCCTTCAGTAGAGGAACAAAGAGTATCTTTCGGTACTTCCGGACACCGGGGATCCTCCCGAAAATGCAGTTTCAATGAAGAGCATATCGCGGCTGTTACCCAGGCCGTTTGCGAGTACCGCAGGGAAAACGGAACCATCGGGCCTCTTTACCTGGGCATGGACACCCATGCCCTTTCTGAACCGGCCAGGGCCGTAGCCCTGGAGGTGCTGGCTGCCAACGAGATCCGGGTGTTCATAGACGATCGAATGGCTTACACCCCGACACCTGTTATCTCCAGAAGTATCGTGCGCTACAACCTGGGCCGGGAAAAAGACCTGGCTGACGGAATAGTAATAACCCCCTCACATAATCCCCCTGAGGACGGAGGATTTAAATACAATCCTCCCCATGGAGGCCCTGCAGGTACCGATACCACAAAATGGATAGAAACCAGGGCAAACCGTCTCCTGTCTGATAACAACCGGGAAGTAAAAAGGATTACCTATGCCAGGGCACTGAAGTCCGATCAGGTCAAAGGGTATGACTTCACAGGAAACTACATAAAAGAACTGTCAGGGGTAGTGGACCTGGAAGCCATCAAAGCCGCCGGGATAAAAATAGGGTGTGATCCCCTGGGAGGCTCTGGACTGGAATACTGGAAGCCAATAGCCGATCTATACCGCCTGGAGCTTGAAGTTGTTAATCCCCGGCTGGACCCCACCTTTTCCTTCATGACCTATGACAAGGATGGGAAAATACGCATGGACTGCTCTTCTCCCTGGGCCATGGCCTCCCTGATCAGGCTCAAGGACAGGTTTGATATTGCCATCGGGAATGATCCTGATTTTGACCGGCACGGGATAGTCACCTCTTCAGGTGGATTAATGAATCCCAATCACTACCTGGCAGTCGCCATCTGGTACCTGTTCCAGAACCGCGAACACTGGCGTGATGATGCGGTAATCGGAAAAACCCTGGTGAGCAGCAGCATGATTGACCGGGTAGGAGCGCACCTGGGCAGGAATGTCGCGGAGGTTCCGGTAGGCTTCAAATGGTTTGTTCCCGGACTCTCCGATGGCTCATACGGGTTTGGAGGTGAGGAAAGCGCTGGCGCATCCTTCCTCAGCCGGAACGGGAGTGTATGGACGACTGACAAGGATGGTTTTATCATGGGCCTCCTCGCGGCTGAAATAATGGCCCGTACGGATCGTGATCCTTCGGAACATTACCGGGAGCTTGAGAACATGTTCGGTTCGCCCTCATATAAACGCATAGACGCTCCCGCGACCGCGGCCCAGAAAGAGGCCCTGAAAAACCTTGAGCCTGGAGATATAAGGCAAGATGACCTGGCCGGCGACCCGATTGTCAGGATTCTGACAAAAGCCCCGGCCAACCAGGAACCAATCGGCGGACTGAAAGTAGTCAGTGACCAGGGCTGGTTTGCGGCGCGGCCTTCAGGAACAGAAGAAATTTACAAGATCTACGCGGAGAGCTTTAAGGGGGACAGGCATCTGGAAATGATTATTGAGAATGCCCAGTCCATTGTGGAAGAGGCGTTCAGATAGCGCTGGAACAAAACCGGCGCTTCGCTCCCGGAACCAATAAACACGGCCCCGGGAGCGAATAAAGTTTCAGTTAGCAGCCGGGGGCGTATTCAGCCGCCCAGTTCCCGCAGAACGCGGCGGGCTTCTTCGGCTCCATCAAAGTCAGCTCCCGAGGCCACAGCTTTACGAAGGGTTTGCACAGCCAGCGTATTATCCCCGTTCTTATAATATGCCATTCCCAGACGGTAATAATTGCCTGGTCCCGGGGTTCCGTTATTAATTGAAAATAGCAGCTGGTCGATTGCCAGTACGTACCGTTCCATTTTGTAATACACCCATCCCAGGGTATCAGCATAATGCGGATTATTGGGATCCTTGCCGCGGGCTCCCTCAGCCATGGTCAGGGCAGCATCCAGGTTCCGGTTTTCATCAGCATATATCCAGGCCAGATTATTGGAGGCCACAGGATCGTCGGTGACGATCTCCAGGACTTTCCGGTAACTCTCTTCGGCCGCGGCGACATTCCCTCCGGAATAGAGGTACATCCCCTTGAGAAGATGGGCCGGGGCAAAGCGATCATTCTGTTCCAGGATGCGATCAACTTCAGCTACAGCCTGGGTGTAGTTCTTTCTCTGCAGGTTAATCTGTCCGAGATAAAGGTAGGGCTGATAATTATCAGGATTGGCCAGGAGAGCACGCCTGAATTCCTTTTCAGCAGCATCAATATCGCCCTCTCCCACGTAAACTCTGCCCATATGCATATAGTAAATTTCAGGGACATTGGATTCCCCGGCCAGCCTCTCAAGTTCAGCAAGCCCTCCCTGGACCTGGCCCATCTCCTTAAAAACCAGGACTAATTCATTAACCGCGTCTGTGACGTTGGGGTTAATTTCAAGAAGTGCCCGGATATTGCTCAACGCCTGATTAAAGTTCCCGGATTTCCTGTGGATCACCGCCAGCCGGTGCAGGAAAAAGATATTGTCGGGACTATCCTCGAGCAGGCCATTGAATATTACCGCGGCATCCTTGAATTTTTCCTGGGCAATCAAAGCTTCAGCTTTGGCAATCAATGCATTTGTGAATCCCGGATACTGAGCTAAAATCTGGTCGGCTTCAATTATGGCCTGTTCCGCGTTGCCGTTGATGGCCAGGGTTTTGGCATATTGGGCCTTGGCCGGAACGAACTGCTTATTAATTGACACTGCTTTCAGGGCGGTCTCTTCAGCAACGCTGAACCTGCCGAGGCTAATCTCGGCCTCTGACTTTGCCACATAAGCCTGCACTAGAGAAGGGTTGTAGGTTACCGCGTTGGTTAAATAGCGAAGCGCTTCAACCTGATTATTATCTATATGCAAAACTCTTCCCTTTAAATAATTGGCTTCAGCATCAGTGTCGGCTTTTTCAAGCAGCCGATCCAGGATGAGATTTGCTTCATCTTTGTTAAGATCTTCGATATAGAGTTCAGCCAGGCGCAGGCTGGCCTTTCTATGATCCGGATCTTCCTCCAGCATGACCTTCAGGATACTTATCCCTTCTTCCCTCTGGTCCTGGGAAATCTTGAAATTTGCCAGGTTAATCTTCAGGTCTCCCGGTGCAGGGCTTTTTTCAATGGCTTCCTTATAATAAGCTTCCACTTTGTCGGGCTGGTTGATACTCATGAAAAACCGGGTAATTGAAAAAATCGTATTCTGGTCTTCCGGATTCAGTTCAAATGCTTTCCGGAAATACTCTTCAGCTTTTTCGTTATCCCCAGTGGCCGCGTAATAATTAGCTATAGATCGCTGAACCATCTCATTTTCCGGATGCTCAGCAACAGCAGTTTCGTAAAATCCCAGGGCCTCTTCCGCCTTTCCGAGTCTCATGTAGAAAGCGCCCTGGTTAAGCAGTGCGGCAACATTATCCGGATGTGCTTTCAAGACTTCCTCCAGGATAACGACTGCTTCATCCAGTTTTTTCAAACCCGCGTTGGCATTGGCCAAAAGTATCTGGCCGTCCATATTTCCCGGATCCTTTTCAAGGATCTGCTCGGCAAGTTTCAAGGCTTCTTCAAATAAATGGTCTCCGGCCACCGGACCGGCCTGCATATAATAATTGCCCAGTTTCAGCTTCGCGTCGATATTTTCTTCTTCCAGCTCAAGTACTTTTTTCAGATGAAAAACTGCTTCCTGGTGATCATTGTTTTCCTGATACGCTTCCGCCAGGATCAGCCTCATTTCCGAATCCGCAGGATTGCCTTTCAGCGACCTTAAAAGAACGATCTCTGCTTCTTCAAATTTGCCTTCCTCCAGATATTCGTGGGCACTGGCAATAATTTCTTCCCGGGAAGCTTCCGGCTGGAATCCGCATGAAGGAAGCAAAATAAACAGGCAGGCGAGGACGGTGAGCAGTAATATTTTCGCTTTCATAAATACCTGACTTTCTATACTTACTAAAAAACTTCCAGAGAGGGCATATGCAATCCTTATCCGGATGCCCCCCCTCACTTAAAACCTTTTTTTTCCTTGGGGGCAAAAAGCCTCCGGCTCTTGTTTGAGCCTTTCTTATGGCCCCGCTTTCTTTTAACCTGTGAATCCTTGCCGTAAGGGCTTCCGTACCCGTATTTGCCATAGCCGTATCCATAACCGTATCCATAGCCGTATCCAGCCAGGGTTTCAGTCAGGAGGGTTGTCTTCACGCCGTTCAGAACAATACCCAGCGGATTGGCGCTCTGGAGAAGTTCGATGGATCTGACAATATTTCCAAAAGCGGTTTTCCCCTGGAACACAACCAGGATTGTTCCGTCAGCCATCGCGGAAATAAGCCGGGCGTCTGCTACCGGGAGAAGAGGCGGGGAATCCAGGATCACCATATCAAAATCCTGTCTCAGCTGGTCAAGCAATTCTCCCATCCTGGCCAGAGAAAGGACCTCCACGGCATCATCGGTATATTCTCCGGCGGTCATGATATAGAGGCCGCCTATCCTGCGCATAAAGCAGCAGGGCGGAAGATTCTCATAGAGGCATTGATACAATCCGGGTCCAATAGACAGCCCGAACTTGCTGTGAACGCTTGAACCTCTCAGGTCACCATCGATAAGAAGAATTCTTTTTCCGGGGTCCTTGGCAAGGTTCAAGGCGAGGATGCAGCTCACCAGGGACTTGCCATCTCCAATTTCAGGGCTGGTCACATTAATAATTGAAAGAGGCTTCTTGCTTTCAGTCTGTTTCAGCTGAATCTTCAGAACCCTGGCTTGTTCCCCGATCAGGTTACTGCTGAACTCCACTTCAATCAGTTCTTCAATACTGAAGGTCTGTCTCATCCTGGGCACAAGATCCCGGATCGGATCAAATTCACCGGGAGCGAAAACCTCAGGCACCTGGACACCCTCCTTGACGGTTTCTATGGTTCCTATATTAAGAAGGATGCTCAGCACATCCTTGATTTCCTGCAGGGTCAAGGCGATCAGGGAACTGATCTCTTCAGCGTCCCGGGGAACATCCAGGCAGCTCAGCACGGCTATTTCTTCCGGTTTCCAGGGCAGCCTCCGGGTAATGTCCGGGGTAATGTGCACCTTGGTATCAGAGTCAGTTTCAATGCTGAAGATCTGATTCCTTGCCAACTCCAATTCGATCTGCTCAACCGGAAAATGAAGCGGGTACTTGGACTTGGTCCCTCTCCGTTTATGGAACGCCCCTATTTCAAATCCATGGGTTACTGCAACCAGGAACAATTCAACCGCCTGGTCTATGAGGACTCTTTCAAGCTGCGGAAACTGGATTCTTTCTTCTTCAAGAAACCTTTCACCCGTCAACGAACCCCTGGACTTGTTGACCATCCTCTCCATTTTGGAAGCATCCAGCAAGCCGGCCTTAACCATCATCTGGCCCAGCCGGTATTCAGGGATAGTTGAATTTACTGATTCTATTAAACCATCATAGAAATGTATCCGGATCTTCTGCTCATCTTTGTTCAGGTCCTGAATTCCGGTTGCCCGGCCTTCCTGATGAACCCTGGATAATTTCAACAGTGGATTATCTATTATTCGCATTATCACCAACCTAATATTGACGCCAGAGTTTCAGTACCCAGGTTCCTAGTAAAAGAGATGAAATAAAAAGTTGAAATAGCCCCTATCCATAGCAACCCATAACAGAATGTGATCACTATCATAAGATAGGAATTACGCCTCCTTTTCCGGGCCTCCTGCTCAGTCATAATTGCCGCGATCTCACCAAGCACGGGAATATTGAGCAATCTTATTTCAGAATGAGTCCATATTTTCTGGTCCATAAACTCAGATATGGTTGCCAGGGTAAAGCCGACGCCCAGGGCTACAGCGAGAGAGCCCATAAGCACTAGCAGGCGATTAGGCTTACTGGGACTGAGCGGGAAGCTGGCCGGATCAACAATCTTAAACTGCTCCCCTTTCTGTCTCGCTTCAGCGCTCTTGGCAAGCTCAGCATCAGACAGCTTATTCTCAAGATCCTGGTAACGTTCCTGCAGATTGTCATACTGGCGCTGCTGGGATGAAATCACCTGTTCGCGCTGGGGAGTATTGTCGATCCGCCTGGAATAAATCTCAACGCTGCGATTCAGCCGTTCCCGCCGTTCCTCATTTATCTTGATTTCAGTTTCAAGTTGGGTCAACTGGGCCTGCAGATTCTGGTATACGGGATTAATCACCCTGTCTTCAGCGGCATTTTCATCCTGGCCGGACTCAGGTTCCGTCTCCACAACTTCAAGATCTTCCGGGGGTATCTCGCTCCTGAGCTGGGCCAGTTCTTCCTTTAAACTCCGGATATCAGGATGGCTGTCCGTATAGCGGGTCTGCAACTGCTTGAGCCGGCTTTCCTTGTCCCGGTATTCCGTGACTTTTTCCGACGCCCTCCTGCCCCCCTGGGAAACAGGCAATTCTTCAGGCTCAAGGTACTTGGCGGTTTCCGTCAGCCTCTGTTCCAGTTCAATCCTGAGTGTTATGTAACGGTCACGCTCCTCGCCATTCGCCACAAGTTCCGCCTGCAGCCGGTCCAGATGCCTGAGATTGGTTTCCAGCTGTTCAGGCAATTCATACCGGTATCTGTCCTTCAGTTGAGAAAGGCTTTCCTCGACTTCCTGCAGATCCCTGCCGACCTTGTCCCTTTCCCCTTTAAGGAACTCCGTTGTACCGAACACCTGCTGTTCCCTGGTAGAGGTGTCATAATCGATAAAAAACCGGGTCAGCCTTTTGGTAACATCCTGAGCATTATGGGGATCGCGATCTTCATAGGAAATTTTAAAATAAGGAACGACGGAAGTCCTGCCCCTGGGATTGGTAGTAACCTCTATCTTGATTCTCTGACGAACTCTCTGGATCTGCAGCTCTTCTGACAAATGCCTGATGTCAGTGAATCCGTCGGGGAACTCATTGAGTACCTGCCTCAAGTTGGTACGGCTGATTACAGTTTCCTGTATCGCGGTCAGCCTTTCAAAGGTATCCAGGGTTATAAAATCCTTCACGACATCATCAGGGACATCTTTGGGCTCAACGAGCACAAGAGTTTCCGAGGTGTAAAACCTGGGAAGAAGAAAAGCTACAAGTGTCCCTAACGCGAATATGGGGACCATTGTCAGTATCAGCCACCACTTGCGGCGATCAAGAAATACCAGTATGTCAAAAGGATCTTTCAGGACAAGCTTTTTCATCCACTTATTCTCCATAATTCCGGAAAGTTAAACCTGAAGGAGACATATACCCGCTTCCTTTCATACTCAGCATAAGACGAAACGCCCGGGTAATCGTCAGAGTCCTGTTTCCTGTAGCTTCCTCCGACTTCAAACATCAAATTCCGGGTTAGTTTAAGGCCGAATGAGAGCATGGAAAAAACCCCTTCATAAGAATACCCCGATTCATAAATGGATTCGGTATTAAAATATCGAACAGAGGCGTTAACCAGCACCCGCTCGAATTCCCGGCTGTATGCAAGCCCCGCATCACGGGTTTTAGCCAGCCCGCCGGTACCATATGTTGCCGCGCTTCTTTCATTGTAGTTAAGGCTGAAGAGATGCTTTTCTATTCTCTTGTTCAAGCTGAAACCAGCATTATATCCGGTTTTATTTTCAAACTGTTCCACACCCTGGTTATGCATTACGTAGGCTGGTCCGGCTGAAAGGTCCATGGTTAAAGTGGGAGAAAACATATGATGGATCCCCAGTCCCACGTTGTGGCTGAAGGCTGATGATTCTCCTCCGTAAAAATCAAAATACCGGATGTCATATCCCAGGTTCCAGCTGGTGTGTTCTGAAATATCACGGGAGTATTCCAGACCCGCAAAGGTTCTGAACTGGTCTTCATTCCTGAAACCAGGAAGATCATCAAATTTCCTGAAGGAAATACCCCCCGAAAAATTCAGGTCGGATCTCTCTCCCAGGGCAACTCCCAGGCTGGCAGAAGTATCATTCCAATAGCTGTCCCGCTGTTCAGCAACAGTATCAAAATCAAAAAAGTATCCCTCCGGACCTTCCACAATTCCCCGGAACAGGGTAAAAGTATCAAAATCGGGAGATTTCCTGAAATTATTGGATAAACGAAACGAGCCCCTTTCACCAATCGCGGTGTCCCAGGCCAGGCCGATCTCGTGGGATTCAGTATTCAGGTCAAGGTCAGAATTAACCCTGTTCATTCCGAATCCATAACTCAAAGAAAACAGGGATGCCGGCCCCATGGAATTCAAGACCAGCCTGGGATAAAAAGAACCTGTAAAAAAATAATCATCCGAATCAGCACCCAGGTTAAATCCCGAAATATATGGCCTGTCGTCGGCTGAAGCAATTAACCCGGCACTAAATCCCACAGTATTATTTCTTTCCGCTGAGACAGTCATTCCGGCTGCGGATAAAACAAAAACAAAAAGAAAAAAGTAAATGCTGTATTTTTTCAATTTCATCCTCCTTAAGCCGTTATGGAACTACTACAACATCACCGGATTCAAGGTAAATATTCTGGTTCACATTTTTACCCTTGATAACATCTTTATAATCAAAATCAAGATATGAGTAACCGCGTGCGGTAGGCCGAACAATCTTGACCTCTGATTCATCGGCAAACTCCTGGAGGCCTCCGGCAAGGCTGATAGCCTGCAAAACTGTTATGGGTTTTTCAACCATAAAACTGGAAGGTCCCTGTACCTTCCCGGTCACATATATTCTATAGTGCCTGATTGCATCCACGATCACAGTCACATTGGGAGCGGTCAGGTACTCTTTCAGTTTCTCTTCAAGCTGGACTTTTAATTCGCTAGGAGTCATCCCGGCTGCCAGCATATCCTGCACAAGCGGAAAGGATATGTATCCATCAGGTCTGACCAGAACCTTCCTTGATAAATCTGGCTCCTTCCAGACAAAGATCTCAAGAATATCGTTAGCTTCAATTATAAAGCTGGCATCCCCCTTACCGACGGCAGAATTATTCTGTGCGGCCAAAACAGGGACAACCAGAATAAATAAAAGTGCTGAAAAAACAATCAATTTAAAATGCGGAGGAATGGTCATATGGCATCTCCAATATCTATTCACACTTATGCGGTTGATCATTGCATTAAAAACATTGACCCCTTAATACATTCGTTATTCTCCTGTTAATACCAAATGAACGTGACATTTTGAAGACTTCTGGAATGGCTAGAACAGTGCCTTTCAGGCTTCCAGGATAATGCCCGGGCACATAAAAAAATGGAGGGGACTTCCGGGATTTCCGTCATCAGGGGAAATGCTTCCCGGAGCGAATACACAGCAATACTAGTGCAGTTTTTTCCCGGCAACCTGAATCAGGCCCTCCCAGGAGTTGGCGTCTCCTGGACAGACAATTGAAATCACCCGGGAGGGATCACTGGCAAAAATCCGGATCTTTCAACAGCATGGATATTTCATCACGTATCCTGTCGACCACAAGATTAGCGGCGCCAGAGGGGGCGTTCAGAAGAATAACCCCAAGAATCCCCTCATCACTGAACTGTCCTACAATATCTGTTGTCCTGATGCTGCGCCTGACAATTGAGACAACTTCAGGTAATTTATCGTCGGCATCCGCTGCCTCCAGTTTAACCAGCACAAGGGCCATGTAGGAGGTATAGCGTATTGAACGCAGCAATTCCTGCTGAAGCATTATGCGGAAAGCCACCTCCCGGAAACAGAGCAGCTCCGGCTCTATTCCAGGCATTAAGACAGGCATCATCTGGTCCAGATTTTCATCTAAAAGATTCTGCCTGAATCTTCTTTCCCCGTCCTGTATCAGATTCTCCATTGGTTCACTCCGCAGCAGCATCAGTTAGCCATCTCTGGATATTTATTTTTCATTCTAAAAACTACTGCAATTTCAATTCCAAAATTAACAATTTATATTTATATCACGGGAAACAAACTACTTAAACATATTTACCGGTTATCCTGCCAATCCGGGAAATAATATCGTTTATTATCCAAATTATTACCAATTCTAAATAAACAGGAAAAGCAAATCCGGTGATTGCCCGTTTCACCTAATATAGAACAAATCAGGGATCAGGGAAACGTCTTTAGTTAAATTTTCTGGCTTTGAAGAAGGTTTTTAATTAAAATTGCCGTTACAGCTGATATTCTCACGCAGATTTAAGCAGGGGACAAGGCATCAGGATAGTTTTGGATTTTCGGAGGTAACGATATAATGGCCCACAATGAACAGCTGCTCTGCATTGATGAATGCAAAGACTTCAGGAGATATGTCTCCCGCCAGCTTAAAAGCCTGGGTTACAACGTTATTGCCGCCGAAAACAAGACTGAAGCTGAAAAAATTTCTTGCCAGGGAAACCGTGAAACCAGCAATCGTCCTCATTGACCCGGCTGATGAAGAAGCCACCGGTCTTTCAATCGGAGAAATCAAATCCTGGCTGCCCCAGTCCGGAATTAATAGCCCTGTCAGGCAAGTGTGAACCCCAAATCATCGTAAAAGCCATCAAGCAGGGTGCCGATGATTACATCGCAAAGCCCTTTACCCTTGATGAACTGAATAAATCCATACGTTCTGTCATTGCTCCGGCCTCCAGGGACAGGTCACTTCGAAACGATTCCAGCCAGGCTGATTTCGACTTTGTTTATGCCAGCGGGGCCATGAAACAGATCAGGCAAACTTCAAAGCAGGTCGCCGGCACCAGTATTCCGGTTCTTCTGACTGGGGAAAGCGGAGTCGGAAAAGATATTATCGCCAGGTTCATCCACCAGCATTCCGAGCTGATAGGCCGGCCCTTCCTCAAGGTTAACTGCGCTGCAATGCCTGAAAACCTGGTTGAAAGTGAATTATTCGGGTACCGGAAAGGTGCATTCACTGGCGCCTATGTCGACCGCCCGGGGAAATTTGAATACGCCCACGGAGGAACCATCTTTCTGGACGAGATAGGAGAATTCTCTTCTTCGGTTCAGGCTAAACTCCTGCAGGTCCTGCAGGAGGGCAAGTTTTCAATGCTTGGTGAAAACAAGGAAATTGAGGTTAATGTCAGGATTATTGCCGCCACCAACCGGAAGCTGATGGAAGCTATCAGGGAAGGAAAATTCAGGGAGGACCTCTATTACCGGCTGAATGTGGTAAATATCAACATACCTCCCTTGCGTGAAAGGCCGGAAGACATAAAGGTCCTCTGCGATTATTTCCAGAAAAAATTCTCCAAGGAATATGGCTCGGAAATCACGGCTATCCCGGGCGGCATTATAAAAAAAACTCATGGACTATTCCTGGCCGGGCAATGTAAGGGAACTGGAAAACGCCATAAAACGATACGTCGTCCTGAGAGATGAAGAATCACTGTTAAGTTATCTGCACTCCGGGGACACGGCTGAAACGGAAGAAACATCCGGCCTGATCAAAATGCCCGCCGAAAAATATCTGGGCAGATCGCTGAAGGACATATCCCGGGAGGCCACGGCAAAAGTCGAAAAAGAAGTCATATCCCGGGTCCTTGCAAAAAACGGATGGAATAAACTTAAAACCGCCAAGGAACTGAAAGTCTCCTACAAGACCCTTCTAACCAAAATCGAACAGTACATAATTAAGCCTGGAATGAAATAGGAGACCCAGGAAAACCCGTGAATAACCTCAATAGTGCTTCCGCGATGATGTCCGGCAAACCCCACAAACGTTACAATCCCCTAACTGGAGAATGGATACTTGTCTCTCCGCACCGCACTAGCCGCCCCTGGCTGGGACAGACGGAAAAACCGGCAGGAACAGGCCTTCCCCCCTATGACCCTGATTGCTACCTATGCCCCGGAAACGCAAGGGCCGGCGGAGAAAAAAAATCCTGAATATGACGGGACGCTGGTTTTTGATAATGATTTTCCCGCTCTGAAGCCGGGAGACAGCGATCCGGGCGTTAAGGGCTCCGGGCTGTACCAGGTCCAGGCGGAAACCGGGATCTGCAGGGTTATGTGTTTTTCCCCGCTCCACAACCTGACCCTGGCAAAAATGACCCAGGGTTCAATATCAGGTGTCATAGAAACCTGGCAAGCCCAGTTAAGTGAACTTGGGGCAATTGACTGGATCAACTATGTCCAGATTTTTGAAAACAAGGGTTCCATGATGGGATGCAGCAACCCCCATCCCCATTGCCAGATCTGGGCGTCATCTTCGCTGCCCGAGGAAATCCGCAAAGAGCAGGCCTCCCAGGAAAGATTCCTTTTAAAAGAAGGGAAATGCCTGCTGTGCAGCTGCCTGGAAGAAGAAAGGAAAAGCCCCGCCGGCAGAATTGTCGTTGAAAATGAAGGTTTCACCGCCCTGGTTCCTTTCTGGGCTGTATGGCCATTCGAAACCATAATTATCAGCCGCGAACACCTGGGCAGCCTGTCTGATTTCTCCCGGGAAAATACTGAACATCTCGCCGACATCCTCAGCAGGTTGACAATCAAGTACGATAATCTTTTCAAAACATCCTTTCCCTATTCCATGGGAATTCACCAAAGCCCTACCGACGGCAAAACCCATGAGGAATGGCACTTTCACATGCATTTCTACCCGCCTCTCCTCCGGTCGGCAACCGTTAAAAAATTCATGGTGGGTTATGAACTCCTGGCAACTCCCCAGCGGGACATAACTCCCGAGTCGGCGGCTGAACAGTTGCAGAATTTACCGGAAAATCACTGGGAAGAGACTGCTTGAAATGGATACCGGAAATTAAATTTTACATACACTTGAGCGCACAATGAAACAAAACAGATTCCCTTCAGTCTACGGAAGCTTTTCAATCCTCATAATATTTCTGATCACAGGTCTTCTTTCATCTTCACCGTCAGGATCCGATGTGACACAAGATACCGATTTCAACAAGGTTTTTACAGGCACCACCTTCAGGGTAGATACAATCCATTCAGGCAGCGGAGAACGGGAAGAGTTTTCCCTGGACAGGATGCTTGTTGAAGGCCCCTGGGCAGGGTGCAAAACCCGGCTTACCAGCGACCTTAACCTTGGCAAATACCGTTTCAGGGTATGGGATAAAGCTACGGCATCCCTGATATTTTCAAAAGGCTACTGCAGCATTTTCGGAGAATGGGAAACTACTGGTGAGGCAACAGGCGGAATCTGGAAGTCGTTCTCTGAATCCTTCATATTCCCGGAGCCGCGCTATCCATTCTCGCTTGCAGTTGAAAAACGCAGACAGGACGGATCTTTCCAGGAAATATGGAAAACCGAAATCAATCCCGAAAGCAGGTTCACAGACCGCTCTACGGCCAGGTCAGGCCTGAATGTCTGGACTATTCTTGAAAACGGACCGTGCAGCGAAAAAGTCGACCTCCTTATCATGGGCGACGGTTACAGGGCTGAAGAGTCAGAAAAATTCCACGCAGACGCCAAAAGATTATCGGATGTTCTTTTCAGCACCCATCCATTTGATAAACGCAAAAAAGATTTCAATGTCCGGGCGATTGACATTGTCTCGCAGGACAGCGGCATATCCGATCCCAGGGGCGGTTCCTGGAAAAATACGGCTCTCAGCCTGACCTTCAACGCCCTGGACCTGGACCGTTACGTGTTAACTTTTGCAGAGAAAGACATCCGTGATTATGCTGCCGCCGCCCCCTATGATTTCATACTCCTTTTGTTTAATGATTCCAAATACGGGGGAGGGGGGATATTCAACCTCTGGATGACCTGCTCCAGCGACGCCGCCCGGGCACCCTACGTTTTTGTGCACGAGTTCGGACACCTCTTTGCCGGGCTGGCTGATGAGTATTACTCATCAGATGTGGCTTATGAAAATTTCGAATCGGAACCGGTTGAGCCATGGGAACCAAATGTTACCGCTCTCAAAGATCCTGAGAACCTGAAGTGGAAAAACCTGGTGGAGCCTTCTACTCCGCTGCCTACCCCCTGGAGCAAGCAGAAGTATGACAGCATTTATTCAGGGCAGAGTGAAGGCCGGGATAATTCGGAAAAACTGTCTTCAAGTGAAAAGAAAACAAGGCTGCTCAGCCTCGTGGAATCTGATCCCTGGGCCGGAAAAGTAGGGGCCTTTGAAGGGGCCGCTTACCGTTCCAGCGGCATGTTCCGCCCGGAACTGGCCTGTACTATGTTTTCCACCCAGACCGAGGAAGGATTCTGCAGGGTGTGCAGGCAGGCCATAGAAAGAATGATTGATCTTTACACCGGCCAGGATATCAGGTAGCAGTTATCCCGGCCTTCTCAAACCCGGTCCTCAAGATTCCGCGACAGGCCTGGAAGAGGCCTGCCGGCGATCATGGACCCAGTTCCCCAATTCTCCGCAGGAGGGCGTCAACCTCCGCCATTGTTGAATAAAGTGAAATCCCGGCCCTGACTACCCCGCCACTTTCGGCGAGCCCTAAGAGCTCAATTATCCTGGCCGCATAGAAATCCCCGTCCCAGAGAAGAAATCCCTCGTTTCCCAATTTCTCACAAATCTCATCAGGAGACCGTCCTTTGATAGTGAACGCGATCGTAGGGGTTCTTCCTTCGGCCGCATCCGGCATCCGGCATCCATATAAATCGACACCCCCAACTTCCTCAAGTCCATGATATAACCTGCTGCCCAGGGAATGCTCATACCGGGCTATCCGGGTCATCGCGTCAACAAGCCGCTGCCTCCGGTTGTCACCCATTCCGAATTCAGAAAGATAATCAACTGCCGCGGCAACCCCGGCTATCGCCGCGTGGTTCAGGGTGCCGGTTTCAATACGGTACGGGGCCGCCTGATCCTGGGTTTTCAGCCGGTCCGGCTCCAGTTGTTCCAGCAGGCCCGGCCTGGAATAAAGGATCCCCACATGCGGACCGTAAAACTTGTAGGCAGAACACAAGAGGAAGTCAACGTCTTCTTTCTGTACATCGATCGGAAAATGAGGCGCATAGTGAACCGCGTCAACAAGAAGCCAGGCTCCAGCTTTGCGAGAGATCTCCCTGATAAGCCTGATGTCATTCACGGTTCCCAGGGCATTGGAAGCCCAGCCTGCTGCCACCAGCCGGGTACGGGAATTCATCATCTCCTCCAGGGCCGCGTAGTCTAGAATCCCTGGACCGGTCACAGGGATTTCCCTGACAACTATCCCCCTTTCGGCTAATCCCAGCCAGGGGCCACGGTTGGCCTCGTGATCGAGCGCGGTTATCAGGACTTCGTCTCCCTCTGAAAATTCCCGGGAAAGGGCATGGCTGAGGGAATAATTCAAGGTGGTCATATTGGCGCCGAGTGAAATCGTTTCCGGACCGGAGGCACCAAGAAAATCACTCATGGCCAGCCGGGCTTTATCAAGTACGGCGTCGGTTTCCCGGCTGGTTGAAAACATGCCGTGGATGTTGGAGTTACAGGTACGATAGTATTCCGATACAGCTGTGATTACCTGTTCCGGAACCTGCGTCCCTCCCGGTCCGTCAAAATACTTAAGGCTCTTCCCCTTCCACTTTCGCTGCAATGAAGGGAATTCCCCGCGGCACGATTCAACAGTCTGTTCTGATAATTCTTTCATTCGCATCTCCTGTACCGGTAGCTTATATTCCTATGTGTCATGGATTCAATATTGTCCCCGGAATAAACGATTGTGCCACACACGACCAAAAAAAACCATTATCCTCCGGCCTCCCGGAATCGGACTGAAGGCAGTATTGAACAACGAGTACGGCGCCTGATTATTTTTCATCTTTACCGCAAAGTGAAGATTAGCGGCAACTTCTGTCATTGGTGACTTGTCCTCGGTCTGCCATATATCTTACAATCCCTTAAGCTGTTTGGCTTTCCCATGCCGCGACAAAAGCCAACCTGAATAAGAACTGTCCATCACATTAATTTTTTACCAAATGGAAGGCAGCAATGATTTGGAATAAAGACACGGAATGCATGAGCAGGCCAGAAATGAAAACCCTGCAGTCAGGCAGGCTTGCCGCCCTGACAAAGTACATCTACAACAACAGTCCTTTTTACCATGAACTTCTTGACCGAGATGGAATTGCTCCCGAATCAATCCAGTCAATTGATGACATTGTGCGGCTGCCATTTACTACTAAGAATGACATGCGGGACAACTACCCATTCAGTTTATTCAGCACTCCGCTGAACCAGATTGGAGAAATTCATGTATCCAGCGGTACGACAGGCAATCCCACGGTTACCGGTTATACCCGGGAAGACCTGGCCCTCTGGTCAACCGTTGTTGCCAGATGCCTGGGGTGTGCCGGAGCCAAACCTGGAGACATGATACAGATTGCCTACGGTTACGGGCTGTTTACCGGAGGGCTGGGACTGCACTACGGAGCCCTGGAGATGGGACTGACCATCCTGCCTATGTCTGCCGGACAGACAAAACGCCAGCTCAAACTAATGCAGGATTTCAAGCCGAGAATCCTGGCTTGTACTCCAAGCTATGCCCTGTCCATGGCTGAACAGGCCATCCAGGACGGAATCGATCCCAGAGAAAGTTCTCTTGAAATTGGCATCTTCGGCGCGGAACCCTGCAGCGAATCAATGAGGGCTGAAATCGAGGACAAATGGAATATACTGGCTGCTGATATTTACGGCCTTTCTGAAATAATCGGACCCGGAGTAGCCCAGGAATGCACACATAAGGACGGGCTTCACATATTCTCTGACGTGTTCTATCCCGAAATCATCAATCCGGACACCGGCAGCCCTGTTCCTGAAGGCGAGGATGGAGAACTGGTCATAACCACCCTGACCAAGACCGGCAGCCCCTTGATACGCTACCGGACCAGGGATATTGTCAGCATGACATCTGAAACATGCAAATGCGGCAGAACCAGTCCGCGTATCAGTAAAATCAAGGGCAGAACTGATGACATGCTGATCATCAGGGGAATCAATGTATTCCCATCCCAGATTGAACATGTGCTTTTAGGCATTGAAGAAACCGAGCCTCATTACCAGCTTATTGTGAGCCGCCGTGAAAACGGATTGGATGAAATCGAAATCCAGGTGGAAATCACTCCTGATGTCTTCTCGGATGAGATTAAGCAGCTGGAACGGCTTGAAGGGAAAATAAAAGCGGAAATGGCCAGTGTTTTATCCCTCTCAGCAAAAGTAAGGCTGGTTGAGCCCGGCACTATAGAAAGATCTATGGGTAAAGCTAAAAGAGTTATTGATAACAGGCCTTCCCAATAAGTAACACAGTCCGGTTTCCGGGGAGATTTCCCCAGCCGCATGGGTTACTGGTTTAAAATATATGGTATCCAAAAAGAATGGTATGAAAGGATCTGATAATGGAAATAACACAGATCTCAGTTTTTCTTGAAAACAGGAAGGGAAGACTGAATGAGCTCTGCAGCCTGCTCGGAAAAAACGAAGTAAACATCATGGCTCTGACGGTCGCTGACACCGAGACTTTCGGGGTCCTCAGGATGGTTGTTGATAAACCTGAAAAGGCACTTGCCCTGCTGAAGGAAAACGGATTCACAGCCAGGCGCACCAGTGTTCTGGCTGTTGAAGTCGGAAATGACCCGGGAGACCTTGCCAAAATTGTCCGGATTTTTGACGAGAATGACGCAAACGTTGAATATATGTACGCTTTCGCTCAAACAATAACTGACAAGGCGCTGCTGGTGTTTAAAATCGAAGATTTTGAACATGGCAAAAAAATCCTTCTTGAAAATGGAGTAACCTTGATCAGCATGAATGAAATCAGCTCCTGAACGGAACCTAAACAGTTCCGGACGGAATCCGCAGACCTGACCAATCCGGAGTTCTGCACTTAAAAAGTTCACCTCTGACAAAGCAGAACAATACCTGCGCTCAAAACGGAGAAATCGACTTGAAGGAATTATTAATAGGAAACGCGGCTGTAGCCCGCGGAGCCTGGGAAGCCGGAGCAACAGTAGCCACGGCCTATCCAGGTACTCCAAGTACCGAAATAACTGAACACATCGCCCACTACGAGGAAATCTATTCTGAATGGGCTCCTAACGAAAAAGTAGCCATGGAAGTAGCTATAGGGGCCAGTATGGGGGGCGCCCGCAGCATCGTTTCTATGAAACATGTAGGCCTCAACGTAGCGGCTGATCCGCTCTTCACGGTTTCATACATTGGCGTAAACGGAGGATTGGTCATCGCGGTGGCTGATGATCCGGGAATGCACAGTTCCCAGAATGAACAGGATACCCGCTATTACGCCAGGGCCAGCCATCTTCCGCTGTTCGAACCTTCCGACAGCCTCGAAGCCCGTGATTACACGAAGATGGCTTTCGCCTTGAGTGAAGAATACGACACTCCGGTAATCCTGCGGCTCACAACCCGGATATCCCATTCCCAAAGCCTGGTGGAGCCTGGAGCAAGAGAAGATATTCCTCTAAAGCCTTATAAAAAGGATGTCAAGAAAAATGTGATGATGCCCGCAATGGCCAGGACCCGACATCTTCTTGTTGAAGAAAGAGAACACAAACTGGCTGACTATTCCGAAATTTCCCCTGCCAACAGGATCGAATGGGGATCCAGGGATATCGGAATAATCACCAGCGGAACCTGCTACCAGTACGCCCGGGAAGTCTTGCCCGACGTATCCTACCTGAAGCTTGGGTTTATAAATCCCCTGCCCCGGAAAATGATTGAAATGTTCGCGGCCGGTGTTAAAAAACTCTATGTAATAGAAGAGCTGGAGCCGATTATCGAAGACCAGATAAAAAGCTGGGGAATTACCGCAAGCGGGAAGGAACTGTTTTCTGTACAGGGAGAACTCTCAAGCAGGATCATAGCTGACGCCGTTAAAGGGACAGCTCCCGCGGTTGCCAATGCGGCCGACCTCCCGGTCAGGCCCCCGGTTCTATGTCCGGGCTGTCCGCATCGCGCGGTGTTTTACGCGTTAAACACATTAAAGCTTAATGTTACTGGAGACATCGGATGCTACACGCTGGGCGCCCTGGCTCCACTCAGCTCCATGGACACCTGTATCTGCATGGGAGCCAGCATAGGAACCGCCCTGGGCATGGAAAAAGCCAGGGGCAGGGACTTCGCCGAAAGAACCGTCGCTGTTATCGGGGATTCAACATTTCTGCATACCGGGGTCAACGGTTTGATTGACGTTGTTTATAACCAGGGTATTACAACAACTATCATCCTGGACAATTCAATAACCGGAATGACAGGCCACCAGGACCATCCCGGAACGGGGAAAAACATAAAGGGAACGCCCGCTCCATCGGTCAACCTGGAAAAACTGGTGGAGTCCATTGGCATCAGGCATGTGTACGTTGTGGATCCTTTTGACCAGGATGAACTTTTCAGGATAATTGAAAGGGAGACTGAAAGGCATGAGCCCTCGGTGATCATTACCAGAAGGCCCTGTTTCCTGATCGCCCGGGGAAGCGGAGCACAGGCCGTTTTCGACAGCAGCCTCTGCACTGAATGCGGAAAGTGCCTGAAAATCGGTTGTCCGGCCATTGCCAACAAGAACAACAAACCGGAAATCAATCCTGTACTATGCGTCGGATGCGGTCTATGCGTAGGCCTTTGCGAGCAGAAAGCCCTCAGTTTAAAAGGAGCCTGATATGGATACTACCAGCATACTAGTTGTAGGAGTCGGAGGACAGGGCACACTGCTAACCGCCAGGGTTCTCGGCAGCCTCCTTACCAATGAAAATTATGACGTGAAAATCTCTGAAATCCATGGAATGGCCCAAAGGGGCGGAAGTGTCGTTACCCATGTCAGATATGGGAAAAAAGTCCATTCTCCAATCATCGAACCAGGCGGCGCGGACATTCTGATAGGATTTGAAAAAATGGAGGCCCTAAGGTGGTCCCATTACCTTAAGCCAGGGGGCAAAATTATAATCAATGACCAGGAAATACTCCCGATGCCGGTAATATCCGGCTCCGAGGAATATCCTGGAGATATAATTAACCGAATTAAGGAAGTATGCAGTGATCTTTATGTTCTGGACGCTGTATCCGTAGCTGAAAAACTGGGAAATACCAAGGTTTTCAATATTGTAATCCTCGGAGTTCTATCCCGTTTTCTGGGGATTGAATTCGATTCCTGGATCAACGCGATGCACAAAACAATTCCCCAGCGCTTTCTTGACCTGAACCTTAAGGCATTTGAACTGGGCAGCATAATAAGCTGCGATGCCTGAAGTCATCCGGTTTTTTGTGCCGTTCAATGCCCGGTCTGACAAGACCGGATAAAGGAGCTATTCCCTTGATTTCCAAAGAGATAAATAAAAATCTTCAGAACGCCTCCTGGATCAGGAAGATGTTTGATGAGGGTGACCGGCTGGTAAAAAAATTCGGTTCCGAAAATGTATTTGATTTCAGCCTGGGCAATCCCCAGGAAGAGCCTCCTCCAATTGTGAAGGATACCCTGAAAAACCTCTCGGCAAATCCCCCGTACGGAATGCATCGCTACATGAGCAATGCCGGCTATCCTGAAACCAGAAAAAAGGTAGCTGAAGCTGTCAGCAGAGAAACAGGCAGAGATTTCCCTTATGAGAACATAGTCATGGTCAGCGGCGCTGCCGGGGGCCTCAATGTGGTCCTGAAATCTATCCTCAATCCGGGTGATGAAGTAGTAATTTTTTCTCCCTTCTTTGTTGAATACATGTTCTATATCAGGAACAGCCAGGGGATTCCGGTGGTATGCCAAACTGATTCAACCAGCTTCCAGCCGGACCCGGAAGCCCTGGCAGCTGTCCTGTCTGAAAAAACCAGGGCAGTTGTAATCAATTCCCCTAACAACCCGACCGGGGTAGTTTATTCAGCAGAAACCCTCAGCAGACTGGCTGATGTTTTGGCTAAACACGAAGCCAAGACCGGAAAACCCGTGTTAGTTATTTCCGATGAGCCCTACAAGAAAATCGTCTACGATGATCTTGAGGTTCCCGAGATCCTGAATATTTTTAAAAATTCGATAATAGTTAATTCATACAGCAAATCACTGGGGCTGGCGGGTGAAAGAATCGGATATGCCGCCGTAAATCCGGAAACCGATCATGCGGGACTGCTTGTGGAGGCCATTATTTTCTGCCACAGGACCCTTGGATTTGTAAATGCCCCGGCCCTTGCCCAGAGGCTGGTCGAGGCAGCGGCTGATACAAGCATCGACACTTCAGCTTACAGGGCCAAAAGAGATCTTCTTTATGGCGCACTGACAGAATTCGGCTTCACCTGCGTCAAACCGGGAGGAGCGTTCTACCTTTTCCCCCAGACCCCTGGTGATGAAATGGAATTCATACGGGAAGCCCAGGAACACAACCTGCTTTTCGTTCCCGGGAAGGGTTTCGGGTGTCCAGGTCATTTCAGGATGACTTACTGTATTGACGAGGACATCATTAAACGTTCCCTTCCAGTCATAAAAAAGCTGTCTGAAAAATATTTTTAATTCCCTTATCCTGAAGATAATGAAAGATAATCAGATGATGAAAATCAACCTGCCAGAGCCTGTGATCAAAGGCCCTGTTTCCGTCGAAGAAACCCTGCTTAGAAGAAGATCAGTTCGCGAATACCTGCCGGGAACTCTCTCCCTTTCTGAAATAAGCCAACTGCTTTGGAGCGCCTATGGGATCACCAATGAGGAAGGCTTCAGGACAGCTCCTTCAGCCGGAGGGCTGTTTCCCCTGAGAATTTACCTGGCCTCAGCAAACATAGAGGGTCTGGCAGCCGGATTATACAAATATAACTCCGGGGAACACGCGCTTGAACTGAAGAAAGAAGGCCCAGTTATCGATCAGATAACCGCCGCTACCTTTTTCCAGGACTATATATCCGGCGCGGCCGCAGTCCTCATTATTTCAGCTGACTACACCGGGCCTAATAAGGAATATGGCGAACAGGGGCCTAAGTTCACCTGGATGGATTTGGGGCACCTGGGACAGAATGTTCACCTGCAGGCCGTGGCCCTGGACATAGGAACCGTGGCTGTGGCAGCGGTACGCCCCGGAGAAATTGAAAAAATTGTTGAAACGCCCCCTGAAGAAGAGGTCCTCTACCTGATGCCCCTGGGGAAAACCGACTACTAGAAATCCTGGCGAGCCAGTGTTTACGGGATCATTTCCGACTTCAGCTCCGAAGCGAATTTATTCCGGAGCGGTAATCTGTACTTCCTCGCTTAGCTGCTTATTCTCTTCATCCAGAATCCGGGTAATCTCCTGGAATTTCTGCATGGTAGTCCTGGCCTTGTCCGCTTGACCGGAACGCTGGTACGCCCGGGCCAGCTGATAATGCACACTTCCGTCATCATCGGCAGCCAGGGCCTTTTCCAGGTGGGGGATGGAATCAGCAGCCCTGCCCAGGCTCATCAAGGCCCTTCCCAGGGAGGAGTGAGCTGTAATATAGGAATCATCGGCTTTTACGGACTTCTCCAGGTAGGGAATTGCCTGTTCGGCTTTCTGCTCGTATACCAATATGTCCCCGGCCAAAAAATTAAGGCGGGAATCATCGGGCTCGAATTTAAGCAGCTTCTGGACGATCTGGTTGGCTTCATCATAGTTGCGGTTGAGGTACAGATTGATGGCCAGCTGCTTCTGGACAAAAACGTCTCCCGGAACATACTCAAGAGCTAATCGCCATTCTTTGACAGATTCCCAGTATCTTCCCAGGTTCTCCTGCACCCGGCCCTGAAAGTATGGGTCTCATAAGAAGCGGGCAGTTCGTTCAGCCTCGAAAAAGAAGCCAGGGCCAATTGGTTATAACCCTGGATCATCCAGTAAAGGTCTTCAGGCTTATCGGGGTTACCTTCAGCGGCAATTCTTGAAAAATCACCCTGGAGGAAATAACACACAAGTTTCTCCTTCGCGCAATCAGGAGGGCCCAGTTCACCTTCTTTTCTTTCTTCTATTACCGCCCATTCATTCTGCTCTTTTTCCCGGTAAATCCGGCTGATTGAATAATGCACCCCCCTGAGTCGGGGTTCAAGCTCAAGTGCCTTCCTGAAAAGGAAAAACGCGCTTGAATACTGTTTCTGTACAATACGGGAATCGGCAACCAGGGCCAGCCAGTAAGCTGACTCTGGAGCAATTGAGTCCAGCTTGTCAAAATTCTGATTGGAGAGGCCTTCGAAGCTGGTCGCGATCCCATACCAGGCTTGGGGACTTTCAGGCCGGGCCTTCAATACTTTCTGGTATTCCTCCACTGCCTCTTTATACCGCTTCAATGAAGCAAGAGCGTCGGCATAAATCTGCCTGGCATCGTAATCAATTGGTTTTCTTCTAAGGTATTCGGATAAAGGTTTCACAGCATTTACCGGCTGCCCGGTATCCATGTAGGCCATTCCGGAAAAAAACCAGGCGCTTTCAAGCGATGGATCCATTTCGGTCGCTTCCACCAGTGAGGTCAGTGCTTCCAGGGGTTTACCCCAAAAATAAAGAGACATACCCAGGTTCATCTTCAGTCCCGGAATATCAGGAAACTTTTCATTCAGCTGCCTGTACAAACCGGCCGCCTCTTCGAAATTCCTGGCATTCATGGCCTCTTCGGCCTTTTTTGAAACTGCCGCGGGATCAAACCCGTCGGGTGAAAGCTGGGCAGCCGCGGCATGCGACATAAACATCACGGCAGCTATCAATACAGCCAGCATTTGAAAAATTCTTTTTTCTCTCTCCATATTCATTGCTACCTTGCCTGTTTTGCCGACCGGTGAATTAAGACGAGGGAATTATCCCCGACACCCTGAGCAGGAAGATATCCCGAATCCTTGTTCCCAGTTAATTCGCGTCTCAACCGGTTACTGGTCGATGGAAACCACTTCAAACTGGTCTCTCAGGGTAATATCCTCGCCCTTTAATCCGTCCATTATATCCAGCTGTACCTGGTACTTGCCTGGTTCGAGACCGGAAAGGCTGAGGTTTTTCATAAGGACAACCCTCCGTCCTGAAAAAAACTGGGTGGACTGTCCTTCATCATCAATAACCTGCCTGACCGTTTCTCCGTCCCGGCTCAAGGTATAGGTCACCTTCAAGGCCGGCTCCAGGGTACTCTGGTCAAGTTCAGCATTATAAACCTGGAGATAAATGCCAAGAGGCATGGTGCTGTTGAACTCCTTGCTCAAACGGGGAAGGATCTTCACATCGCCGATAACGAACATTTCATCCTGGTCAGGAATCTCGGTCAGGACCCGCATCTGATCAGAAAGAAGCATGGTGCTGGCCTGGAGATTCTCTCCCTTGTGAGCTGGAGGAATAATAGCTTTCCTGATAACCCCGGTTTTAGCACTGTTGGTGTCCTTCACAACAAAATCAACCTTGTAGCGCAGTTTCCGCTCCAGGGATAAAACCTTCTGGTATACGGCTGATCTGAGCAACCCTTTTTCGAGCTGCTCATCGGTATACCTGACTACCAGATCATCTTCGAATTCCGCAATCACCCGGTTGGTAAGGCTCTGGACCAGTCCGTAAATCGCCATCCTGGCAACATTAAACTTGCCTTCTTTCTTGAAGGTAAGGTCTTTATGCTTGATCTGGAGGGTAATGGGGACCAGTTCCTGGTCCTGGTTCAGCTTGAAGTAGTCCTCTTTAATCTCGAATGGAAGATTGTGATAATCCACCCGGACCTTAACAATCTCCTGGAGGTCCTGGTACTTGTTAATCGGCGAGGACATTACAGTCGCATAGCGTTCATACCTGTTAAAAGGATTATCCCATCTTCGCCGATAAAGGTCCCTCACGCCGTACTGGGAACCGCCGGTTGCCGGGGTAATCTGGCGCCTGTCTTTACGTTCAGTAACACCAAGCAGTTCATCCAGGGTTTGCCCCACGCTGGGATGAAACATACTGGAATCCTTCTCCCAGTCATAAACTGCCAGCTTGTATTCCCCGGATTCGGTGGGATCTACAAACTCCAGATCCACATTTGGGCCCAGGCCTTCAATATAGTGATAAGTCCACTTTTCGTAAGGATATACCGTAGTCGTGCCGCCGCCTTCTTCAATCGGCCTGACATAAAAACCGCCGGTGGGCCGGGTCATGATATTGGCCGGAGGCCCCCAGGTGATGTATACCTTGCCGCGGTCAGTCATCCATCCGGGATCACCACTGGTAAACTTTTCATTGGCGTATGCTATCCGGCGGTAGTGCTCAGTCTTAAATTCATTCTCCGCGCTCCTGGGGTCAGGATCCCTCCTAAACCAGAACTGCTCAATGAACTGTTCTTTTTCCTCGGGGGTGGTCAAGGCGTTGAAAACAGACCTCTCTTCATCAGAGATAATATACTTCACATCCTGGTTCAACCACTTCCCGTAATAATCTACGGCCTCCTCCTGGCGAAGCCTCTTTTCCTGATCACTGTTACTCTGAGCCCGCAGAACCGGCATTACAATAAACATTCCGATTAAAACTGCAGGGACAAACCTGTATTTCCAGATATTCATACTTCCTCATTCCCTCTTATCGCGAAGGCATACGATAACACCGTAAAACTTCCAATATTTGGACGTTCTCCAGCAGGAAATTGGTTCATTTCCTTTATCAATACTGCAATATTTCCGACGTATCTATTATAGCGTAAATAAGAATTTATAAAAGGTCAGAACAGAACCAGGGCGATCCCGGAAAGAAAACCCGGGAATCAAGGCTCCACAACTGTCAGCACCTGGTTAACCTTCACATCAGTAAGGACCTGTTTAGTACCGCTTAACCAGAGGATTTCAACCTTGTCCAGTTTATCCGCTTTACCCAGGCCAAAATGCACTCCGGAATAGCTTGAGCAAGCGTATCCCACTGAGGTTGTCATTGTGTTGTACTGGTCGAGCAGCCTGATCTCGGTTCCGATTCCGTCCCGATTACTCTTGGTCCCAACCAGCTTGAAAATAATCCAGTTATTTTCAACCGGGCTTGTATTTTTCCAGACTTCCGTGGCATCTTCTATCGCGGTAACAACGACATCAATCTTCCCATCGTTGTTAAAATCTCCGCAGGCTGTACCCCGGTGAGCCCTGGGAACCTGGAAGTCGGGACCGGCTTCAGCTGAGACATCAATAAATTTCCCGTTCTTCTGGTTAACAAGCAAGGTGTTTGTCTGCCGGTAATCAGTTGATTCCCATAACTCAATCCTGTGATTGGCATGGGCGTTGGCCGTAATCAGATCCTTCCAGCCGTCATTATTGAAATCGAACATGCCCAGGCTCCAGGCACTTCTCTTTATGGTTTCCTTGGCGACACCGGTAGCATAGGTCGCGTCTTCAAAAAACCCGTCCCCTACATTGTGAAAAAGAGGAAAGGTTTCCCAGTCCAGCGCGGTAACCCATAGATCCGGTCTGCCATCGTTATCATAATCCCTGAAAGCCCCTCCCATGCTGGAAACAGCTTTGCCGTGATCCCTGAGGGCAACCCCAACCATAAGGGCAGTTTCTTCAAAAGTACCGTCGCCATTGTTGCGAAATAAAAAATTCGCCAGCTTGTCATTGGCTACAAAGGCATCCGGGTATCCATCTTCATCATAATCTTCAAACGCGACGCTCATACCCCTTCCAACGTGCTTCCCTATACCTGACTTTTCAGTTACGTCCTCAAAGGTTCCATCTCCGTTATTGTGATAGAGCGTGTTGGGCAGGCCCACGAAATGCTTGGGATGGCAATACACCCGAATCTTGCCGGTAGGATCCCCGCAAAATTTCTTCCAGTTGAGATCCCATTCCACATAGTTCACCACAAAAAGATCCAGGTGGGAATCCTTATCATAGTCAAACCAGCCGGCGGCAACTGACCACAGGTCACTTGTTATTCCAGCCTGCTGCGTAGTTTCGGTAAAGGTTCCGTCCCCATTGTTTTGAAACAGTATATTGCTGTAAACACCGGCAACAAAAATATCCACATTGCCGTCATTGTTGTAGTCGGCAACCGCTACCCCCATCGTATACCCTTCTCCTTTAACTCCGGCTTCAAGGGTTACATCTGTAAACTTGAAATCCCCGTCATTCCGGTAAAGCCGGTTATAAAACTTCGGTGATTCCTTTTTCATGGAAGGGGTAACTGAACCGTTGGTAAAATAGATGTCCAGCAATCCATCATTGTTGTAATCCAGTGTGGCCACACCACCGGTCATGGTTTCAATCATGTGCTTTTCTTCGGTAATGTAGTTCTGAAGAATGAAATCCACACCGCCGCTTTCAGCCTTGTTTTCAAATTTAACCGGGTCAGCAGTGGACTTTTGGGCCAAAACAACCTGGAATCCCAGGCCCGAAACCAAAATCAGAAACAGAGCAGATATCTTTATCAAATGGTGAAACGTATATTCTTTTCTATTCAGCATTCAACTATTTTATCGTAAGAAAGGATATGGAGGTATTAAAACAGGCCCTAAAAGCATAAATCCGCCAGATCAGCGTTTTATTTGCCAATCCATCCACTGGCGGAGGCATTTAACTCGATGGGAAATAAAAACCTTGATATTCCACCCTTGATACATGGAGAATTAACAGGTATTAATTATTACATGGCTTAATTCAGCACAAATTCTGTTCGGCATACCTGCCTGCTTAACAGGGAAATCGACAAGCATTCAGGAACCGGACCAATCAATAAATTAAAAACTCATAAAAGGGACTGAAAAAATGGCATATTTCAACAAACCTTCCAGAAGAGATTTTATCGCGGCAACAGCAGCCCTTGGCATTTCAGGGACCGCGGCCTCTCAGCCAGCCTTAGCCAGCCCGATATCCAGGGCCGACAGCCCCAGAAAATTCGAGTTGGGAACAGTCACCTATAACCTGGCAAAGGACTGGGATATCGACACTCTTATCTCCAACTGTGAAGAAACCGGCTTCAAGGCAGTTGAACTCAGGTCAACCCATAAGCATGGAGTTGAAATAGACATTTCAAAAGCGCAGAGAGAGGCTGTAAAAAAACGTTTTTCCGAAACGCCAGTTAAGCTGGTCTGCCTGGGAACCACCTGTGAGTTCCATTCACCGGACCAGGAAGTTGTAAACTCCAGAATCCAGGAAGCCCGGGAATTCATCAAACTGGCCGCTGATGTCGGATCAACTGCCATAAAGGTCCGTCCCAACGGGGTTCCGGAAGGCGTTCCCAGGGAAAAAACCTTTGAACAAATCGGGAAATCCCTGAACGAAATCGGCATCTTCGCCGGAGATCACGGGATTGAAATCTGGATGGAAGTCCACGGAAGGGACTCCAGTCACCCCCCCTACATTGCTGAAATGATGAAGCATTGCGGACACCCGGCGGTGGGATTGACCTGGAACTGCAATGACTCTGACCTCAAGGACGGGGACGTTGTTCCATACTTCAACCTGCTGAAGGATCATATACGAAACGTTCACATGCGTGACCTGACCGTAGACTATCCATTCAAGCAAGTCTTCAGCCTGTTGAGAGGCATAGGATATTCCGGCTATACTCTTTCGGAGATCCCTGAAGTAAAAGGGGATCCTATTCGTTTCATGAAATACTACCGGATGCTGTGGGATGAGCTTTCAAGCGGCTTAGCCTGAAGCGCTTGATTCAAATATGTTAACGAAGGTCTTTTCCGGGAAATGATTCAAGTGACTGGAACATACAAAATCGGAGAACTGGCTGGAATCGTAAAAGGTGAGGTTCGCGGGGACCCAGGTTTCACTGTCATTGCCGCCAAACCTTTTGACTCCGCTGAATTCAACGAAATCACCCTGGCGTCAAACCAGAAACTTCTATCCGACCTGGACAAAACAGCCGCGGGAGCGGTAATCGTCCCGCCCGGAACCAGGTTCGAAGGGAAAACCCTCCTGGCTGCAGGGAATCCCAAAGCCGCCTTTGCCAGGATCCTGCAGCTTTTCCACATCAAACCGTTTGTAACCGGGGGCATTTCCAGCCAGGCAGCCATCGGTAAAAATTGCAGGATCTCTGATAAAGTCACAATCGAACCGTTTGCCGCCGTGGGAAACCAGGTGGTTATCAGGGACCAGGTGACTATCGGTTCTGGATGCTCGATCGGGGAAGGATGCGTGCTCGGGGAAAACTGCACACTGTTTCCCAATGTAACCCTCTATCCCGGGGTCATCCTCGGAGACAGGGTCACCATACACAGCGGAACAGTGATTGGTGCTGATGGTTTCGGCTATGTCAGAGACGGGGCTGAACAGGTCAAGCTTCCCCAAACCGGAAATGTAGAGATCGGGGACGATGTTGAAATTGGAGCTAACAGCTGCGTTGACCGGGCTGCTTTCGGCTCTACCGTGCTGGAAAAAAACGTCAAGATAGACAACCATGTGCACATAGGGCACAACTGCCGCATAGGTGAAGGAACCATCATAGTAGGTTCAGTCGGAATTTCCGGATCGGTCACTATCGGGAAAAACTGCATATTCGCCGGGCAGTCCGGAGCTTCAGACCATGTAAATATCGGCGACAATGTTATTGTGCTGGCCAAGACCGCCGTCACCAAGGATGTTCCATCGGGAATGACCGTTTCCGGCCTGCATGGAAGGGATCACCGGGGCCAGATCAAAACCGAAGCGATCCTGAACCGTCTTCCAGACATGTACCGTGATTTGAAAACAATAAAAAAGAAACTAGGATTATAGACAGATTTAAGCGGAGAAACGACTTATGGCTTTAAACCAGCAATTATTTGATTCCATATGCGGCGGGGACCGCAATTCAGTTGAAAATATAGTGGCAGCATCCCTGGAGGAAGGTATTGAACCTGCAATCCTGCTGAATGACTCGATGATTCCGGCCATGCGGGAAATGGGCAGCCGTTTTTCCCGAAATGACGCATACGTTCCTGACATGCTGATCGCCGCCAGGGCCATGCAGACCGGGCTAAATATAATTGAACCCCTCCTGGTCAAGGAAGGATACCAGCCCGCCGGCACTGTCTGCATTGGAACCGTCAAAGGCGACCTGCACGACATAGGGAAAAACCTGGTAGCCATTATGCTCAAGGGAGCCGGGTTTGAAGTCATGGACCTGGGAGTTAACTGCGACGTTGAAAAATTCGATGCAGCCGTTCAAAAAGGAGCGCAGGCCATCCTCTGCAGCGCCCTGCTCACCACAACCATGCCCTACATGAAAACCGTGGTGGAACACTTCAGTCAAAATTCAGGGGTCAAGGTGCTTATCGGGGGGGCACCGGTAACTAAAAATTATGCCGATGAAATCGGGGCTGACGGCTTCGGCAGGGACGCCAATGAAGCTGTGGCCGCGGTGGAAAAGGTACTGGGGTGAAAGCGGGCCCCATGGACCTAATTGACTGTATGGACCATGTGGACTCAGTGGACAGGATGGATCCTGATAGCATGACCGGTTTCAGGCTTTGACGAAAGTTCCCTTTAGCAGAAAATTCCTTACCTGGTCCAGGGTTTCCTGCCGGTGGTGGATTTCGCGGTGGGCATAGGGGAAAAGGATGAAATCATCGGCGTCCCCTGATCTAACCGAGGATACCTTAATCCTCCCATCGCTTTCAGCAGGAAGGAACAACCTCCCCAGCAGGTGTCCGTTGCGCCTTCCGGCAATCAGACCCAGCCTGACGCCTTCCGGCATTCCCGGAGGATCATACCCGGATCCCGGCAAGATGGGATGCACCGTCTTGAAAATTCTGGAGTAAAACGGAATCCGGCCGGCTATCCCGGCCAGTTGGGAAGCTCTATGCGGAGTGGCAATGAACACGCACTTACCAACATTTTCCTGCCCGGTGTGATTGATATACTCCCTGGTAATAAGGCCGCCCATTGAGTGGGCTACGTAGTTTACCGAGCTATATTCCCTCACCAGCTTTCCAATCTGGTCATGCAGGGAACAACGGCACTCTTCCAGGGATCCGAACCGCGTTGGCAGGTTGACTGAACAGGTCTCAAATCCAGATTCGCGCAATCCCTTTTCAAGGAAAGACATGTCCCGGCCGTTTTTGTTGAAACCGTGGATAAGGATGGTTGGGGGGAAGGTGTTCATGAGATATAAAAATACTGCTTCCGGTTTTTCGCGAGGAATGATTCTTTATCTGCCCTTTGTGGAAACTGACTCAAATCATTTATGATGCTTTGTTTTATGCTCTCTAAAACAGCTTCCGGCACATCACCCTCCTCTTTTGTTTAATTCACACGAGAATATTGAGGAATGAATAATCATAAATTGAAGATCATTATAACTTTGAAATAATAAATGTCTTACCTGAACATTTTCAAAATTTTTCCATTAATTGAATAACTACTGTCACCCGAATCCGGGCAAAAAAAACAGGAATCATCAGGCATCCAAAACATTTCCAACGATTGCTAATCCTGTCCTGAACAATTCATCATCGAGCAGGGCCACAGGCCCGGCAATAAAGGGCCTCCTGTCACGGGATTTAAGCCCAGGGTGGAGGCACCCGCAGCTCGAAGAGTGCGGGACGGAACCCTGGGTAAAGATGGAGCAGAAACACAGGGAGTGCCACGGGTACGACCTTCCGCCTCTGGCGGAATAATACAAATTCCAAATCCAAAATCCCAACCCTGACGTTATCTACAGCTGCTCCGGATCCCAGCCGCCGCCCAGGGATTTGTACAGGCGGATCAGGTCCTGGGTGACAGCGCCTTTACTGCTGACCTGGGATTCTTCAAATGACAGCAGGGCCCGCTGGGCGTCCAGCACATTAATGAAGGTTACCAGGCCGGCCTTGAACTGCTCTTCAGCGATCTTGAGCGCGGAACGAGCATCTGCTGCCCCATTTGCGAGGATCAGGTTGCGCTTCTGCTCTTCTCCGTAGGCCATTACCGCGTCCCTGACCTCCTTGATCGCGTCCAGCACACTGCTCTCATACGCAACCAGGTATTGTTCCTGAAGGGCGTTCTGGATCTCGATCCGATCCCGGATCTTATCCCTGTTGAACAGAGGAATGCTTATAAAGGGAATAATGCTGAGCCCGGGGCTGTCATCAGAAAAAAAGGAATTGAGGGACGAAGCGGTCATCCCCAGGGATCCGCTGAGCTGGAAAGAGGGATAGAGCTCCGCGGTTGCCGCGCCGATCCTGGCGGTCTGGGCGGCCAGATCTCTTTCGGCCTCCCTTATATCAGGCCGGCGGCGCAGGATATCAGCTGGAATGCCTATGGCTATCTCAACCCCGGGAGTTGGGACAGGCCCGGAAGACTGCAGTTCCTGGTGAAGGCTGCCCGGCATTTCTCCGGCCAGGATCGCCAGGGTGTTCAAAGTCTCCTCTATACTGATCCGGTAACCGGGAAGCCTGGAACGGGTACTTTCAATATTGTACCTGGACTGCTGCACCTGCAGGGAACTGATCAAGCCGGCAGCGGCCTGCGCTTCCAGCACTTCCAGTACCCTTTGCTGGAGAGCCAGATTCCGGTTAACAATATCAAGCTGCTGCTGGTAGGTACGAAGCCGTACGTAGTTGCTGGCCGTTTCTGAGACCAGGCTTACCTGCACTCCCCGGTACCCTTCTTCATCAGCCTGGAGGTCGGCTACGGCAGCTTCAATATTGCGGTACTTTCTGCCGAAAAGATCCATTTCCCATGAGGCGTCAAAACCTATATCGTAGTAGTCGCTTCCCGATGTAAACAGGAAGGGATCATCATCATCCTGGTTCGGGGAACCCGACTGGGTCCTGCGGTACTGGGCCGAAGCGCTGGCGGAAGGATCAAGTTCCTTGGCGGTTACCCCGAGGCGGGCCCGGGCCTGCCTGATCCTGGTCAGGGCCATTCTCAAGTCTTTATTATTTAAGAGAGTCCTCTCCACCAGGCTGGTAAGAACCGGGTCATCCAGGGTTTCCCACCACTCAGCCAGGATTTCTGTTTCGGCCGTGCCGCCTGGCTCTTCCCCAATACCTTCAGAAGGCCACTGGTTGGGAACCTTGACCTCCGGGCGAGTGTAATCCGGGCCAACAACCCGGCAGCCCCCTGAAACCAGGAGCAGGATTAAAACAACGCTATACTTATTTTTTAGGAATGCTTTCATATCGGATCTAATTCCTGTTTATTCGGTTTCTTCCGGTAAGGCTTCATTTTCATCAAGGATTTCAGTCATATCTCTCATATGCAGGAAATGTTTAACCTTCTCCCTGGTAGTCTGGAACAGCGCCCATAATGAAGGGGTCAGTACAACTCCGAAAACCACAGCTGCAAGCATGCCGCCAAACACGGTTGTACCGATATGGCGCCTGCCTATTGCGCCGGCACCGGTTGCCAGCACCATGGGCAGAACTCCCAGGATGAATGAAAAAGCTGTCATCAGAACCGCCCGGTACCTGATCCTGGCCGCCTTGGAAGCCGACTCCAGTATGGAATGCCCATGCTCCCTTTCAGTTTTAGCGAATTCGACGATCAGGATGGCGTTCTTGCTAGCCAGACCAACCAGCAGGATGAGACCCAGCTGGGCGTATATGCTCAAGGGGATACCTGTCCATTCAAGGGCCAGCATTGCTCCCAGGGCCGCTACGGCAATTGAAAGCATAACCGGAACCGGAATGGTCCAGCTTTCATACTGCCCCACGAGGAAAAGAAAACCGAAGACCAGGGCCATGACTACAAGTATCATCACCTGTCCTTCGTTGGCTCTTTCCTGGTAGCTGAGCCCTGACCATTCATAAAGGAACCCTTCCGGAACGGCTTTCTTCATGGCCGCATCCATTCCATCCATTCCCTCACTTGAACTGTATCCGGGAGCCACCGAGGCATTGACCCTCACTGAAGGATACATGTTATAGCGCTCAATGCTCTGCGGAGCCAGGATGGTAGTTATATCAACCAGAGTTGTCAGGGGCACCATATCCCCGCGATTGCTCTGCACGTAAATATCCTGGATATCTTCAAGCTGGCTTCGATAGGGAGCGTCGGCCTGGACCTTGACCTGGTATACCCGGCTGTTAAGGTTAAAATCATTAACGTAGCGGGAACCCATGATTGACTGGAGGGTCGAAAACACCCTCCCTACCGGAACCTCGAGCATCTCGGTCTTAACCCGGTTAACATTGAGATAAAGCTGGGGTGTGTTGGCCCGGTAAGTACTGAAAGCGCTCTCAACACCCGGCTCCTGGTTGGCCGCTTCGGTCAACAGATTCAGGGCCTGGTTTATTTCGTTCGGAGACTGGCCCATAGCAGCCTGGAGACGGAAGTCCATCCCTCCGGTAGTTCCAAGGCCCCGTATTGCCGGCCGGTTAAAAGGCCTGATCCGGGCTCCCGGTATGGTAGCGGCTACTTTATTGATGCTTCTGATAATCGAGTTAATCTCGGTTTCAGGGGTAGTCCTGTCATCCCAGTGATCCAGCTGAACAAAGGCCATTCCGGTGTTGTCACCTCCGCCGCCCAGCATACTGAATCCGACAACAGTCATCATCCGTTCAATTCCGGGAAGCTTATGGGCCTTTTCATAGAATTCATTCATCACCTCCAGGGTTCTGGACTGGGTGGCGTTTTCCGGCAGCTGGACATCTACAAAGATAGTTCCCTGGTCCTCAGTTGGCAGAAAACTGACAGGATGCCCGGAAAACAGAAACCAGGCCGCTGCCGTCACCATCAGAAGGATTCCAACAGAGACCGGAATATGCCGGACCAGCCAGGTAGCGCAAAACACATAAAGGTTTCTCAGCTTGTCCAGGCTCCAGTTAAACCATCCAAAAAATGAAAATTTCTTTTTCCGGTGAGGCCTCAATAAAATAGAGCACAGGGCGGGACTCAACGTCAGGGCATTCAAGGTTGAAATGGTAACGGCCGTGGAAATTGTCACCGCGAACTGCTGATATATCTTTCCGGTAATTCCAGAAATGAACCCGATAGGGACAAAAATGGCAAGAAGGACCAGGGTAGTTGCAATTACCGCGCTGGAGACCTGTTTCATGGCCTTCCAAGTGGCTTCCTTGGGGGGAATATGCTCGGTTTCGATTATCCTCTGGACATTCTCAACAACCACTATGGCATCGTCTACTACGATCCCTATGGCCAATACCAGGGCAAAGAGGGTCAGGGTATTGATACTGTATCCGAGAGCCAGCAGTACAGAGAAGGTTCCAATAAGAGATACCGGAATGGCAAAGGCCGGAATCAGGGTGGCCCTCCAGTCCTGCAGGAAAACAAACGTCACAAGAACAACCAGGGAAAAGGTCAACAGGAGCGTCAGGATAATTTCACTCAGTGCGGTACGTATGAACTTGGTAGGATCATATGCGGACTGGTATTCAAAATCTTCGGGGAAATACTGGGAGAGCCTATCCAGCTCAGCGTTCACCTTTTCAATAGTTTCCAGGGCATTGGCCTCGGGAAGCTGGGTCAGGCGCAAGCCTACAGCCGGAATGCCGTTGAATGATGCTCCGGCAGAGTAAGTCTCAGCCCCCAGTTCAATCCTGGCTACATCCTTCAGGTATACAATCCCTCCGCTTTCATTGGTCCGGAGAATAATGTTTTCAAATTCCTCCACTTTCTGCATGCGCCCGGTCGCCCGTATGCTGAACTGCAGCTGCTGAGAATCGTCAGAAGGAGTGCTTCCGATGGAACCGGCCGCGGCCTGGATATTCTGGTTCTGGATTGCCGAAGAAACATCGGCCGCATCGATTCCATAAGCCGTCATCCGGGCTGGATCAAGCCAGACCCTCATGCTGAACTTGCTGGGGCCCATGATGCCTACATCACTCATCCCCTCGACACGGGCGATAACGTCCTTGATCTTGTCGTCTATATAAGTGCCTATAAAAAGCTGGTCATGTGTACCGTTCGGGGAATAGAAGGTATACATCCCCAGCATGTCACCTCCCCGGGCTGATATATTTACGGCCTGCTGCCGGACTTCAGCCGGAAGTTTATTGTTGGCCCTCTGCACCCGGTTCTGGACCTTGACCATTGCTATGTCTTTGTCGGTGCCCACATCGAAGGTGATGGAGAGGGAGTACCCTCCGTTGCTTGACGAAGAAGACATGTAAATCATGCCTTCAACTCCGTTTACCACTTCTTCAATCGGTGCAGCTACCGCATCGGATACAACCTGGGCGCTGGCCCCTGGATAGGCGGCACGAACGCTGATGGTCGGCGGAACCACGTCAGGATATTGAAGAACCGGGATATTGAAAATGGCCACAATTCCAGCCAGGGTTATGACCAGTGATATGACCATGGCCAGGCGAGGACGCTTGATGAAATGAGCTGAAAACATCTTTATTTGCCTCCAGCCTTTGAAGCCGGTCCCTGCTCACCCCCGGAAATTTTCACTTCCTGGCCGGAACGAACCTTCTGTATACCCTGTACAATCACGGTTTCACCTGCGTTAATTCCATTTTCAACTATCCAGTCTGTCCCATAGACAGAACGTTTCTGAATGATTCTCATTTCAGCCTTGGAATCTCCATCAACAACATAAACAAAACTTCCGTCCCGACCTTCCGAAACGGCAGTCTGGGGAACCAGGGGAAGTACCTCCTGATTAACCGAGGACATGACAACAGTCACGTACCCTCCCGGAATCAGCAGACCCTTGGGATTTGAATAGCGGGAGCGCAAAGAAATAGTACCAGTGGAATTATCGATCTTGGTATCTGCGAAATCCCAGCGGCCGGTACCCTTGTATATGCTTCCATTGGGAAGTCGCAGCTGCGGCCTGAATTCATTCTCCGGGGAGGAACCGGTTCTTTCCATAAGGTTCAGGTAGTCAACTTCGCTTATCGAAGAAACAACCCTTATAGGATCAAACTGCACAATTGTCGCGATGGTTCCCGAACTGGTCCCCACATAGTCACCAACCGAATAGTTTTTCTTGGTAATACGTCCCGACATTGGGGCTCTGACCGTGGTGTATTCCAGCTCCAGTTGGGCCAGGTCCAGGCTGGCTTTGGCAGAATCAAGCTGGGCCTGGTAAAAATCAACATTTCTCTGGGCCATTTCAATGTCTTTTTCCGGAACACTTTCCCGGCTGGCTGATTCCAGGCGAGCCAGGTATTTGTCAGCCTGTACCAGGTTGGCTCGTATCTGGGCAATAGCTCCGCTTTGTTTTTCTATTTCAGCCAGGTATTCCGCCTTCTCAATGGTGAACATTATGTCCCCGGCTTTCACAAATCGGCCTTCCTCAAAATTTATTGATTCCAGGTAACCTGATACCCGGGCCACCAAATCTACTGAATTGATAGCCTCTACCCTTCCTATATATTCCCTGGTAGTGGATATTTCAGATGCCTCAATTTTCTTTACCTGTACCAGGGGGGCCTGTTCGGCTGAAGCTCCGGGTCTCCCGCCGCCTCCTCCGCCACCGCCGTTACGGGCTGCCGCAGTTACATCTTTCTGGCTTTCAACTACGAACCAGCCGGCAACAATTATGGCAACAATTAAGAAACCAAAACTAAATAAACGCCCCATCCAGGTTAAACCTGTTGATCCTGTCTGAGTATTCAATGTATCAACTCCCCGGCTATCCCCGGATTCAATTAATCAATGACCGGGAATACGCCCTATTTGAAAAAACTCCACCTGCTTAAGTTCAGCCATTTGGAAGTAAATACCTGTCCATGAAGCAAGGCGGACAACTTAAATTAGTCTGCAAATATCCTTAAACGGGATCTCTGCCGGATACCAAAAATGCGGATCCGGGTTAAAGCCCATTATCCATAACAAATGTCAATTACTCTTATTACGGGAAAAGCAGCTGAAATTTCAAAAAACTTCAGGATTTCACGCATCAAATAATCTAATTACTTTGATCACTTGCGAAAAGATTCCAAATCTTAACAATCTTTTATTGGCCTGGAGCAGTCCCAGGGGCTCATGGATTAAACAATCCAGTTCAGGCCGCCTTCGTTGTCAATCTCCTGGAACCACCTGACCGTCCTGGAAAATCCCTCCCGAACATCGATCTGCGGTTTCCAGCCCAGCAGCTCTTCTGCCTTACTGATATCCGCCCAGGTATTGACCAGGTCGGCGGGATGACGCGGAAGGTATTCAATTAATGCCTTCCTGCCCAGCATCTCCTCCAGCCAGGCAATGACCTGAATAACGGATACTGGATTCTGGCCGCCTCCCAGGTTTATGATTTCATAACCCACAGGTTTCAGGGCGGCAATAGTTCCGCGGGCAATATCGTCTATGAAGGTGAAATCCCTGGTTTGGGATCCGTCACCAAACAGCTTGATCGGCGTTCCCTCTGAAATCCATTTAATGAAGCGAAAGGGAGCCATATCAGGACGCCCGGCCGGGCCGAACACGGTGAAATAACGCAAAACGCTGACATCAATCTGGTATAGATGATGATAGCTGTGAGCCAGAAGTTCAGCCGCTTTTTTACTTGCTGAATAGGGGCTCAACGGATGATTTACCGGAAGGGATTCCACAAAGGGGAGCGGTTGTCCGGCATACAGTGACGAGGTCGAGGCCAGTACCATCTTGGAGACACCGTGATCCCTGATACAGTCAAGAATGTTAAGGGTTCCAGTCACGTTGGTTTTCACGTACTCGCCCGGTATTTCAATGCTTCTTCGAACCCCGGCTCTGGCAGCGAGATTTAAAACAGCATCAAATTCATTCTCCCCAAACAACTCGGCTAAAGCCTGGCTGTCTTCAATATCCAGCCGTTTGAACTTCAACCGACCGCACTCAATATTTTCCGGACCGGAGTAAAAATCAGGAGAGGCCGAACGGTAATCCAGCTTTTCAAGCAGCTGATTATCAGCACCGGCCGCGAGGGCCAGTTGGTGAAGTCTGAATACTTTCAGCCTGAGGTCATAATAATCATTCAGGTTGTCTATCGCTGTTACATCATGTCCATCTTTCAGCAGCAATTCAGCAGTGCGGGACGCGATGAATCCGGCAGCGCCGGTTACCAGATATTTACTCATATGTTCTCAACCAGTTTACCTTATAAATTTCTTCATTCATCAGGCCAGAAAGAAGAACAGTCCCTTCCCGGACTGTGTCCCCAGCCGGTTTCACCTGTCCCTGAAGAAGGGAAGCCGGTGCAGAAGAGCCATCTTTTCCACCTTGGGGATCCACTTCCTCAGTGCTTCAGGATTTACCAGAAAACTTCCGGCTATCACCGGATACCTGGGATTAGGAGCAAAACAGGATAGACAATCAGGATGATCTTTGAGGTCTCCTTTCAGATGGGCCCTCCTCAACTGAAGCATTGCTTCTGAATCCCACAGATCCTTGATCGACGTCTCCATGACATTTCCAATAGGCTTTTCGTCAAACATGTAACAGCAGGGCCTGAAATCACCCTTGTAATCAATGTGAACCGGGCCCTGCCAAAGCTGGTAGCAAGGATTTCTCCGGACATGCTGTTCAGCCCGGCCTTCGAAGGCAACACCTTCCACAATGACTTCATCTTCCTTGATCCTAATCTCATCTATCCCCTCCCGGTCCCAGATCCTGAAGTAATCCTTGACCTGGTGGGCATTATCAGGAAGTCTCACCATCTGCATTACAACGAACAGATTGGATTTCAACTCTTTCTTTATCTCCAGGAATTCAAGTATGTTGGACATTACCTGCTCGTAACTGGCATTAACCCTGTATTTTTCGTAGGTTTCAGGAGTAGTGCCGTCAAAAGCGATAATCAGGTTATCCAGCCCGGAATCGATAAGCTCCCGGGAACGGTCACCGGTCAGCATTGTCGCGTTGGTTGAAACCACGGTATAAAGTCCGGCTTCGGAACAATACCTGATCATCTTGAATATATCCGAATTCAGAAGGGGTTCACCCAATCCCCAAGGGAAAATTAATCCGGATTCCCCCCTGACTTCGTCAACAATCCGCTCAAAAATCCGGAAGTCCATGTCAGCCGCGGGATAATCGGAATATTGTCGAGGACACATGGGACACCGCAAGTTGCAGCGACTGGTGGATTCAACGATCAATGAAATCGGCAGGGAATTCACCCTGGCTCTTCGCCCCAGGTAGGACATTAGCAGCCGCAGCCTGTTGGAAGTCCTGCTCATTATAACTCCGTCCGATTCACTTTAAGCACCGGCTTTTCAATCCCTTTCGAATCAGTTAATCCAGTAATCGTCATCCTTTTTCCGACGTGGTTTCACTTTAGGCTCTTCGTTATCATGAACCTGAAAATCTCTCCTTCGCCGGGCCGATTTCCACCGGTTGTACTGCTGCCGGATCTCCCGCAGGGAGAACCATTTTTTAAGGTATATCAGCCCCACCAGCATACCGCCGAGGTGGGCTATATGGGCTACCGTACTTCCCGGGGCAGACAGGGTCATAATAAAAGTGATGGCGCCCAGCACTCCCACAAAGTATTTAACCTTCACCGGAAAAAGGAAATATATATAGACATATCTTTCCGGAAACATCATTCCATAGGCCAGAAGAATCCCATATATTGCGCCGCTGGCTCCTATTGTGGGAATGACTGATCCCGGACTGGCCAGGACCGAAATTATTCCAGCTCCGATTCCGGTCACAAAGAAATAGCGGATAAAAGCCTGGCGACCCCAGCGGTTTTCCAGTTCGGTTCCAAACATCCAAAGCGCAAACATATTGAAAAACAGGTGCCAGAAATCAGCATGCAGAAACAGGTAAGTGCCCAGCTGCCAAAAATACAGCTTCCCTATCACCGCCGCGGGAATAAGCCCAAAGGTAGTAATCAACCCGTATCCTCCTCCTCCCATCCTGGAGAGGAACTGCCAGACAAATACCACGGCATTGATTATCACCAGGTATTTCACCATCGGGCTGAGGCGCGGACCGAAACTCATGCGGTATCCGGGATACTGATTCATATTTATACCAGGATCTCAGGAGCCAGCCGGAGAACCAGAGGGGGGCCGCTGTGCCAATGGCCCTTCACCTCCGTTTTCCGGACAACACCTTTTTCTGCAAAGGGAAAATGCGTTAAATACAATTAAAGGCCCAGTTCAGAGCGGATTGCCGCAGCCTTATCCAGTTTCTCCCAGTTGAATTCATCGAGTTCACGGCCGAAGTGACCGTAAGCAGCGGTCTTTTTGAAAATAGGACGGCGAAGATTGAGCGAATCAATAATGCCAGACGGGGTCAGTTGGAAATGTCCCCTGATCACATCCTCAATACGGGATTCATCAATCCTTCCGGTGCCGAAGGTATCAGCCATAACTGATACGGGCTCCGGAACACCAATGGCATATGCAAGCTGAACAGCCATCTTTTCGGCTACCCCGGCGGCAACGCAGTTCTTGGCAATATACCTGGCCATGTAGCAGGCTGAACGGTCAACTTTCGAAGGATCCTTGCCGGAGAAGGCTCCCCCTCCGTGGCTGCCGACACCCCCATAGGTATCAACAATTATTTTGCGCCCGGTAAGTCCGCAGTCTCCCTGGGGGCCTCCGGTTACGAACCTTCCGGTTGGATTGATAAACACCTTGGTTTTATCATCCACAAGTTCTTCCGGTAAAGTCGGATTAATTACAAGTTCCCTGATCCCGGCATGAAGATCTTCATTTGAAATCTCGGCACTGTGCTGGGTGGAAACTACAACTGCGTCAATCCTGACCGGTTTGTTCCCATCGTATTCCACTGTAACCTGGGATTTCCCGTCAGGCCTCATCCAGTCGGCACCCTTGTTTTTCCGGGCATCCGTCAGATTCATAGTCAAAGCGTGGGCCAGTTGAATTGTAAGAGGCATCAGCTCTTTTGTTTCATTGCAGGCATAACCGAACATCATCCCCTGGTCACCGGCGCCTCCGATGTCCACACCCTGGGCGATGTCAGGAGACTGGGTGTCAAGAGAAACCAGGACTCCGCAGGTATTGCAGTCAAAACCATAGGCATCTCTTGTGTACCCGATTTCCCTGACCGTACCCCTGGCAATTTTTTGAATATCCAGGACTGCCTTGGTTGTAATCTCACCAGCCACCAAGATCAAACCCGTGGTAATCATAGTTTCACAAGCAACCCTTCCAGTGGGATCTTCAGCCATAACCGCATCCAGGACACCATCCGAAATCTGATCGGCGATTTTATCGGGATGTCCTTCAGTTACTGATTCTGATGTGAAGAGGTATTTTCCATTACGCGCCATATTTCCTCCTTAAACCTGTGCATGCCTCTAACCAAACTTAAGCTACAATCTGTTTCCAGTATAGGTCCAAAAGCAAAACAGCCCGGGTCATAATCCCTGGACATGAATTGTCCCTGCCTGAGCCGCTGGTTAATTAATGTAACAAGACTGTTAGTATACAGCTTTTTTTCCCTGCAATTAAAGCCTCCAGGGATTTAAGATTGGCCCAATCCGGGAAGTTAAACAACAGATTTCCGGCCGGCATACAGGCCGGCACGGCAGACTGGTCCAGGGGAGTTTACAGCTCCAGCCTTTTTTCCCATTTCAGGAGCTGATATTTAACCGCATCCAGGCCGGTTGATCCGGTTGCCTTTCTTTCAAGAACCACTTCCGGATTCAATTTTCTGTAAACTTCAGGCCCACATTCCGGAGCGTGTTCCCGGATGGCCTCAAGGGTTAGATCTTCCAGCCCGCACCCGGACTCATTACACTTCTTAACAAGCTTCCCTACAATATTATGGGCTCTTCGGAAGGGGATTCCAAGGGACACAAAATATTCGGCCCAACTCGGTGGCCATAATAAAACCTTCCTTCAGGGAGTCCCGAGTTTTTCCCGTGTCAAGCTCCATGCCCTTGACGGCCAGTTCAATTACCTGCAGTGCTTCTTCAACAATTTCAGCGGCATCAAAAAGATGCACCTTATCCTGCTGCAAATCGCGGTGATAAGAGGTAGGAAGGCCCTTGAGGAGAACAGCGACCGCATTGGCATGACCGATTACGGTTGCCGCCTTGCCCCTGGTCAGTTCCAGCAGATCAGGATTCTTTTTCTGCGGCATCATGCTGCTGCCTGTGCACACCTCGTCCGGAAGGCTGATCCAGCTGACAGCGGTGCTGGACATGTATATCCAGTCTTCTGAAAAACGGCTTAGATGGATCATTACCTGGGCGGCAATCTGAAGCATTTCCAGCAGCGCGTCCCGCTCGCCGACAACATCATAGCTGTTGCTGAAGGGCCTGCTGAATCCAAGTTCATCAGAGGTAAACCCTGGATCAATATCGAGGGAGGTCCCGGAAAGGGCTCCGGCTCCCAGGGGAGAATAATCATGGAGCTCAGCAAAAAAGTCAAGCCGACCGCAATCACGGTAAAGCATTTCAGAAAGTCCCAGAAAATAATGTCCCCAGGACATGGGCTGGGCGGACTGCATGTGGGTCCATGCAGGATAAAGATCAGCCTGGTGTTGTCGGGCTTTACTGACCAGGGTTTTCATTAGCCTGATCAAAAGGTCTTTCCAAAGAGAAGCTGTGTCCAGCATATACAGCCTGGAATCCAGTTGGACCTGGTCGTTCCGGCTGCGGGCAGTGTGCAGCTTCTCGCCCACATCGCCGACAATTTCCCGGAGCCGGCTTTCGATATTCATATGTATATCCTCCAGCTCTTCCCTGTAGCTGAAGGTCCCGTTCCTGATCTCATCCTCTATCTTGTCCAGCCCCGCCAGGATCGCAGCAGCCTCTTCAGGGTCAAGGAGGGATGTCTTCCTGAGCATGGCGACATGGGCGCGGCTTCCCCTCAGGTCATACAGGGCAAGTTTGCGGTCTGTTTCCAGGGAACAGGTATAACGTCTCACCAGGGGATCGGTTTCCGCGAGCCGTCCGGCCCAGAGGGCGCGGGAGTTCTGATTATTCTTGTTTTTGATATCCATTTCTATAATCCTTAATGGATCGAGGAATTTAACACTGCCTGAGATCAATCGCAAATCAGGGAAAGCCCAAGCCTGAATGCACTAATCAGGACTGAAAAATCATAAAATATTTATACATAATCAGCTTGCGCCGACAAAATATTTATCAAATTTTCCGGTTCCGGGTTTCTTGGGAAAAGGACAGTATTTCAGGAGTCAGGATTTTGCTTCAGTCAGCCGGTCCCACAAGTCTGAACGCGTTTTCTCCCTGTCAGCGTCTTCGGCCATAACGATGAAAAGAGTATTCTCGCCGGCAACGGTACCCAGAATCTGTGGGATATCAAGGCTGTCAACCTCGTAAGCCACGGCAGGGGCCAGTCCATTGGAAGTCTTCAATACCAGGGTGTTGCCGCTGACTTCACAGCTCAGTATCCTGATCCTGTCAGCAGGTCCCGACAAGGTGTATTTATATAGGCCGTTATCCGTAACTATCTTGACTACCCCCAGTTCCTTGAGGTCTCTTGAGAGGGTAGCCTGGGTTACATCTACTCCGGCTAACAGCAGGCTGGTTTTCAAGTCTTCCTGGCTGGAAATGGTTTTTCTGCTGATCTGATCAATTATCACCTGCTGTCTTTTGTGTTTTTCTGAATGCATAACAGTATGAATGATAATACAAATCCTCCCCTTCTTAAAAGCTGGAACATAAGGTTTTTCTATTAATTGTTAAAACCCTGTCATTTAGTTCCTGTTTTTCCGGTCAATCGACATAAAAGTTGGATCCGGATCACTCCAGCTGTGCGGCCACCCTGCAAACCGGCAGCAGGAGCCGGACAGGCATTGAATCGGTTTATGCTATCCTAAAGCCTGGCAATTCTTGAAAACATATTTCTGATCATTAAAGAAAAAACTGTACCTGGTTTCTTAATATTGCCTGATCGGCTTTGAGCTTATGTCATTTTTCAAAAGGCTTTTCGGGAAAGATTCGGCTTCCCGAAACAGCAAAATCGCGGTAGTTGATGACCCTCCCAAAGTAAAAAGAGCTCCCTTAACGCCTTCGGTGACATGCATTAACAGGAGTCACGCCTGGGCCGGGAAGAAAAAACCCAAGGGCCTGCGGCACCTGCCGGTCTGCGATATTGATGTAACCTCCTGATCTCCCTGCTGAAGCATAACCGGCAAAGCATGCTGATTCCGCGAGGATCGTATGGCCAAGTGCTATCGACGAATTGTTTTATCCCTGCTACTATTACATCTCATATGGATTTATCTATCGTAGTACCGATGTATGAAGAGGAAGGTAATGCGGCCATGCTGCATGAACGCATTACCTCTGTTCTGGATACCCTGGCGGAGCTGGAATCTGAAATCATCTATATAAATGATGGGTCCAGGGACCAGACCCTGGCGGAATTGAAAAAAATATCACATTTCGATCCCCGCGTCACAGTACTTGATCTCCGTCGTAATTTCGGACAGACCGCGGCCATGTCCGCCGGATTTGACCGGGCGGAAGGTGCTGTTATTGTGGCTATGGACGGGGACCTGCAGAATGATCCCTCTGATATCCCCATGCTCCTTGAAGAGCTGGATAAAGGCTTTGACGTGGTCAGCGGCTGGAGGAAGGAAAGAAAGGATAACTCACTGATGAGAACCTTTCCATCCCGTGTGGCCAACTGGCTCATCGGGAGGGTAACCGGTGTCAGGCTGCATGATTACGGATGCTCATTAAAGGCCTATCGCCGGGAAATCATCAGGGATATTAATCTTTACGGAGAAATGCACAGGTTCATCCCCGCCCTGGCTTATTGGGTCGGTGCCCGGGTAACCGAGCTTCCGGTAAAGCATCACGCCAGGCAGTTCGGGAAAGCGAAATACGGAATCAATAGAACCTTCAAGGTTATACTGGATCTTATTACGGTTAAGTTTCTTCTATCCTTTTCGACAAGCCCCCTGAGAATGTTTGGATCCGCCGGGGGGATTTCCGCCCTGGCAGGAGGTCTCATACTCCTGGTCCAGACCTGGAGAAAGCTTTTCATTGAAGGATATGAACTGGCGGACAAACCTATCGTACTGGCCGGAGTATTCCTGGTCCTGCTGGGAGTGCAGCTTATAAGTATCGGACTGCTGGCGGAACTGGTTGTCAGGACCTACCATGAAAGCCAGGGAAAACCGGTTTACGCTATAAGGGATGTGTTCTCTCTTAGAAAAAAACCAGAGTTATTGGATTAAGCCAAAAAGCGTGCAAGTGTCCTCAATCGTATCTATCGGTAAATGAAAGGTTCCTGGCGCTTACCGAGGTTGTCATTGCCTGCCTGTCACTGCCCCTTCCAAACAGGCCTTCCTCCGGGGATTTACTCCATATGGCCAGGTTAACTTTCCGAATCTGGTTGGGGAAACCATTGGCAGCTACTAATTGGGATGAGGCGCTATGAGTTGCATCATCATATATGTCATAAGTTACCTGGGTTCTTTCAATCCCTTCAGCAATCGGTACCGGCTGATGAGTATTGACCTGTCTCATCATAAAGATTGAATCAGGAAGGTTGGCATCTACGGCGAGAAAATACGTCACCAGGTTTATTCGAAAAGCTTCAGTTGGGGGATAATCTCCAGGAGTGCCCGCATTTGCAAGCGATTTCACATTACCGTATTCAGCGCCTGGCTGATTAAAATTGATAGCATCATCTTTCTTAAGATGGATTTCAGTGGCAGATACAACACTTGTGACGACTGCAGCTGCACTGCCGTTTGCATTCAGAAATACAAGGATATCACCAGCCTCAATGCCTGTAGACGCATTATCTATTGCCGGAGTGGTCCGGGAATCAACGGTAATCTCAGTTCCATCGTTGGAGATATCCACAAGTGGAAACTGATCCAGATCAAAGGATTCGTCTCTGTAGGCCAAAGTTACTGAATCATTGATCTGCCCTTCTCCGACCGCGAAGGTCTGGTGCCCGGGAGTGATATAGTACAACCTGTTGTTAGGGAATACAGCCGAGGAATTCAACCAGCAGCCATGTACAGAATCGCATCCGAACCTGGGAGTGCCGTCTAGCCCGCTGCCATCCGGAAGCTGAATTCCCCCCTGGGGCAATCCGGTTCCGGCAATGGCCAACTCACGGACTATGGAGTTCATGGCAGCCCTGGAATTCAAAATCATCTCCCCTCTCTGATGCGAAAATGTGCTGATATCCGCTGCCGGGCGAAGCAGGGTCAATGTCGAGGTAAACAGAGCGGCTGCCAGAATGAAAACTATCATTGCCTCAAGCAGGGTAAATCCGGACTGTTTAGAAATTTTTTGCTTGCTCATTTTTTCTTTGCCCTATCTGTAGCGGGATATCATCGAGCTGACTGTATAGGACTGTGAAAGACCTGTAGGAGTAGTAAAAGTAATTATCACCTGGATACTCTTCAGATCAGAAACACCTATGGACTGGTTGATGATTATTTGCCTTGTGAAATGGTCCAGGGTTTTTACTTCATCGTCATTTGTACCTTCAATACCATCGTCACCTGCCATGATCATAATCTCCGTATATCCGTCATCCGCGGTTCCAACAAGGCCGTCGCCACCAGGAGTAGTCAACGGTTGAGCCCCGTCTACAAAAATCCCGCCGTTTGATTCATTATTGATCATGTCAAAGGATATCTGAGATGTATTCCTGGCTGTATAGATGCTTTCCAGAGTTTCCCTTGCCTTCTGCTTGGCTATCGAGTTCTCATCGGCAAACGTAACAGTTACCAGGGCATAGGTATATAAAGTCAGCAATGCCAGAAGCCCTATCACAAGGATGATGGAAGCAACCATAAATTCAATCAGGGTAAAACCCTTTTCATTTTTGAATTTTCTTATTTCCATGTTCCGTCCTCAAATTTCCACCCTCGTGTTAAACCAGTTCCGCCAAAAACAGAAACAGCTCTGCACTCTTCAGGGTTAGAGGAATGTGATATATAAACAACCCCGGATACGACTTCGCCTGAGTTATTTACCGCGGAGCCGTCTGCCAAAAATCGAAAGGTCTTCTTGCCTCCGAAATCAATATCCTTGCTGTTTGAGATAATTGAGATACTGGGAATCCCAGAGGGGCGGTCGAATGCAACGTTTGCAGGCAATTGAAGTCTCCGGTCCGTAACCCACCTAAAGCTGTCATTCTGTCTTCTTACGATAATTTCATCGGGCAGTCTAAACCTCAGCCTCCATTCCCTGCGGTTGTCTACTGCATCTTGCCTGGATTCCCTGACGTTACTCAAAACCAATTGCATAGCTGATTCGGTTTCGTAGTATTCCATGGTTGTAGTAATTACCGGGTAGGCCGCAGCGGCTACAACACCTACGAGGGCGACTACGATCAGAAGTTCAACAAAGGTAACACCTTTGTCACGCCCGCATCGTACCCTCGGGATTATTCCAGTTTCGACAGTAGGTCCATATTCGCTAATCATGTCAAGTTAAATTCTATATTGATTTAGTATCAGATATATGTGACAAAACGCACAGTCCCCGCAAAGATAAAAAATAATAATTACCGCCAGAATCATGCGTAAATGATGGACTATATGAAATTTTTCTCAGGAGATTAACAGGACGGGACTCAACACCTCATTTTTTTTAAACAGTTAAGCAACAAAAAAGTACATTTCTAACCTAAATAGAACAGTAAAACCTGTTTTTGACCCCACCCCGGTCCGATTTCAGTCTATTTCCTCAAAAAAGACACGTTCTACTCCCCATTTCCCACGAACTGAAGTAGTGAGGCACCACATCAATTCATATCAATAAAATCTGCCGCTTTCTGCCGAACGGTTATTCAATCCGTTTTTCCAGGCTCCAGTCCTCCCCCAAAACATTTTTTTGCATCCATCGGATTTCTTCCTCCATCCTAATCCTCAACAGCCTGGGCTCGCGGATGCCGTGACCCTGCCTGGGAAACTTAATAAAGCGGGAAGGAGTAAACAATCCTTTTCCTGTCGAGAGAATAGCTTACCACCCGAAAAGTTCCGGTTTTTCGGGATAATGCTTCCAGTTCTCCGGACCCTGTGTCTATCCGATACAGATTGGTGTCTGTCCCATGCACCTAATTGAACATAAGGCTCTTTCCTTCGGGAGTCCAGACAAAGATGATCGATTTCTCCAGTGTTCCGGCCCCGAAGCTTTCGCAGTTCGGCGGTGTCCGGATTCATTATCCACAGATAGCCGTTTCTCAAGTCAAAAATCTTGTCATCAGATGCATGAAAAGCGAAAGTCCTTCCATCTGGAGCCCAGACAGGATTCCGTTCGAGAGCCTGATTTTCTGTTATTTGCTTCAGCCCAGAGCCATCGATTTGGACTATAAAATCTCCGACATGAAGGGAAAATTATCGCGATTATCCCTGTGGTCAGCAAACATAAATGATGAAAAGATAAAGACGATACAGAAAACCTTAATCAAACCGAAAACGAGGTTTCTATTTCCCATTCCTGGCTCCTTTCCAGTAATAATATGCGGGCAGTCCCAGGACTATCAGCACCAGCCCCAGCAGAGCTTCAAAAGGCGCTTCAATCAAGGTAAAAACAAGAATTCCCGAGGAAGCCGCCATAAACAAAATAGGCACATACGGATATCCCCAGGTTTTGTAGGGCCGGGGTATGTCAGGATATTTCTTCCGTAACGTAAACAGTGAAGCTGCTCCTACTACCCAGAACACGATAGCAACAAACATAGTATAGGTGACTATCTGCTCCAGATTCCCGCTCAGGATAAGAACACACGACCATACTGCCTGTATAAAAAGGGCGAACGCCGGGGTTTTGAATCGGGGATGAATCCGGGCCGCACGAGAAAAAAACAATCCATCCCGTGCCATGGCATAGTAAACCCGGGCCCCGGCAAGGATTGAGGCATTCAGGGACCCCGCGACCGCAATAAGAACCGCCGCGGAAACAATAACCGCCGCCTTGCCGGCAAACAGGGCGGATGCGGAGACCTCCGCTATGCGGTACACCCCGGCCATTTCACCTGCCGGCATAGATACCAGGTAAACCAGGTTCATCGCCAGGTATATCGCGGTGATAAGCACGGTCCCGAATATCAAAGTGAGGGTGATATTTTTTTGGGGATTGGATATTTCTCCGGCAACAAAGTTTATGTTGTTCCACCCGTCAAATGCCCACGATACCGCAACCAGGGCCACAACAAAACCAACCGCCAGCTGGCCGGACCCCATATCAGCAGGTACGGAGAATAATTCTACCGGCCTGGTTTCGCCGATAGAGAATGCCAGGCCTATAAAAGCAAATATGGTTCCCAGCTTAACCAGTGTGAGAATATTCTGGACCGTCTTGCCCAAACCAACACCAAGCATATTGACAAGGGAAAACAACACGATTCCCCCGATACCCAGCAGTTCCCCGGATGAAATCGAAAACGGATCAGGACCGGCACTGATCAGCACTGTATCCAATGATAAAAACGGCAGAAAACGAGCTGAATACTCGGTAAAGGCCATCGCAAGCGTGGCAATACCACCAGTCATATAGGCAAAAAAGAAAATCCAGCCGAATAGAAAAGCCGGAAGCTCCCCATATGCCTTTTGTATGTATATGTACTGTCCCCCTGCTTCAGGCATTGCCGCCCCCAGCTCCGCATAGGTAAACGCACCGCCAAGGGTAAGCAGCCCTCCAACCAGCCAGGCAAGCAGAATCAGACCGGCAGACGGGATATGGGACGCGACAATTCCAGTGGAAAGAAATATGCCGGAACCAACAACAATCCCTACCATGATCATCGTGGAATCGAATAGCCCTAATTGTCTTTTAAGATCCGGTTCCGGCATACCCTGCCTCTTTCGATTCCTAATATCGCATACAGGTGATCCGAGGGCCAATCAAACTCAAGGAACTCTCCTGTTATTCCGCGATGGGGCCTCTCGGGGCAATCAAATTTGAAACAATCGGTCAGAGCCCAAACCTGGTCGAAAGGGCATTGCGAAGCCTGTTGAAACCGGCTTCCAGGTAAGCGGATTCAGCACCAATACCTATCCGGAAATAGTGATCCATTCCGTAACAGTCACCGGCCAGTATGAAGACACTCTCTTCCTGGCGAAGCCATTCCGCCATCCGGGTGGAATTCATATCAAAATCATACCGCATGAAGGCCATCCCCCCACCTTTCGGAGGGACAAAGCTTAATCTGCCCCCAAAGGATTCCACCAAGTCCAGGGTCAGCCGCAGGTTGGATCTAAGCATCGAGCGGTTCCGCTCCAGAATCCGGGGCCGCACCTCCGGAGACAGCACAATCGATCCGACCTTGTGGCTCAAAATTCCCGCCGTTATCGAAGTGTAATCATGATAGGCCCACGAAGTGCCCAACAGTTTCAGCTGGACCCGCCAGCCAGCCCAGCCTCAGGCCGGGAAGGGCGTAAGCCTTGGACAGGCCTCCATTAACCATTACCCGCTCTCCGAGCCCGATGAAACTCTCCAGCTCCACCCCATCCAGTTCGGCTCCCCGGTACACCTCATCGGAATAGACCCAGGCCCCGACTCGATCAGCAATGGCCGCAATCTCACGCGTTTCATCACCTGTGAGCGTGTAGCCAGTCGGATTATTGGGATTACATACAGCGATCATGCGGGTCCGGTCAGATACTACCTTCCTTAGCTCATCAAGATCAGGAGCCCAGTTGTTGTCTTCCCTCAAGTGAAAGGCGACTGGTTTCGCGCCCATTTCCTCGGCGATACCCCAGATCTGCATGTAGTTGGGAACCATAACTACCACCTCGTCACCAGGTTCCAGGAGGGTATGGCAGGCTACGAAATTGGCCTCGGACGAACCATTTGTCACAAGTACATTGTCAGGCCCCTGCCCTGGGTAGAGGGCCGCAATGCGCTGCCGGATTTCAAGAGATCCATTGGTCTGCCCATAGCCGAGTACGGTTTCTTCGATCTCTCCCAACTGGTCCGGAGTGAGAAGTTCCCGCAGGGTGAAGGGATGAAATCCGCTTTCGGTGAGGTTGTACTCCACGGTATTTTCGTAGAGCGACTGAATCCGCTCAAGTTCAAATATAGGAAATTTCATTCTATTTCAGTCCCTTTCTCTATCTTTCCCGACCTGGCGGGATACGGCCTCGGCTATCATCAGATCCTGCACGGCCACCCCGGTAAGATCGCAAACGGTTATCTGGTCGTCGCTGGTCCGCCCCTTCGCCCTGCCTGAAATCACCGATCCCAACTCGCTTACCGAACTCCTCTGCAAAGCCCCTGCCTCCACGGCACGAAATACTTCGCCCCTGGTTTCCGACTGGGAAAGGCTGTCTACCACTACCAGGTCCGCCCGGCCGAGAATTTCAGGATCCAGCTCAATCTTCTCAGCGGTATCTGAACCCATGGCCGTTATATGGGTGCCCGGGCGGATATCCCCGGCCTTCAGCAGGGGTTCCTTTGCGGGTGTCGCGGTTACGATCAGGTTACATTTCTCCGCCACTGCCCCGGGGGATTCAGCTATCTCCATATTCAGTTCCGATTCATTAAAGTATTCCAGGTAGGGCTCCGTTTCTGAAGGATCAGGCACCCATACTGACACGTCCCGGCAAGAGACCACACCCATCAGGTACTCCAGCTGCAGTTTCCCCTGAATTCCGGCACCCAGGATTCCGATGCACTGAACATTTTCGGGAGCCAGGTGTTTCGCGGCCGCGGCCCCGGCCGCGGCAGTACGAACATTGGTCAGGTGGCCTTCATCCAGGAGTATGGACTCAAGCACACCGGTTTTCTGGCTGAAAAGAAGCATCATTCCCTGGCTGGAGGACAGTCCAAGCTGAGGATTATTGTAAAAACCCGACGCAACCTTAATGACAAAGGACTCCCCGCCCTTGATATATCCATATTTAATATGGGTATCGCCTGGGGGATCCTCAAAAATCATTTCCCCAACCGGGGGCACAACTACAAGGCCCTCGGAGTAAGCGGCAAATCCCCGCTCCATTAAATCCACCAGGTCAAGCTCCGGCAAAACCCGCCTGATTGTTTCCAAATTAATTAATTCATTCATCCTGTGATCCTCCTGAAAAATCCCTCATCAATCCTGGAACCGGTAACCAGGCACACAATTCTCCTCCCGGCAAAATACTCTCGCCGCTTCAAAACGGCTGCCACCGAAAGTGCCGCGGCTCCCTCTATGACCATATTTTCATATTCGTAAACAAATCTCATGGCTTCGGCAATCTCTCCTTCCTCCAGCAGGATAAAGTCATCAACATATTTCCGGCACAGTTCGAAAGTAACAGCCTCCGGTTCAATTCCTCCGGCAGTCCCATCAGACAAAGTCGGAAGACTGTCCCGGTCCAGAATCCCCCCGGCCTTTATTGATTCAGCCATCACCGGGGAGTTGACCGGCTGGCATCCGATTATTTCAACCTCCGGATTAAGCTCCTTCAGGTATCCTCCAATACCGGAAATCAGCCCTCCGCCCCCCACCGGAACCAGGACAGCATCAAAGCCTTCCAGCTGGGCAACCAGTTCCATCGCGATAGTACCCTGCCCCGCGACTACAGCCATATCGTTATATGGGGGGATGAAGACCCTGCCGAATTCCCGGGCGTATGAACGGGCATGAACTTCAGTTTCAACAATGTCATCCCCCAGGAGTTCATAATCCAATCCGGATTCGTGGATCGCCTTTAATTTGGCAGGGGAGACATTTCTCGGGAGAAACAGCTCTCCCTTCAGTCCAAGTTCATGCATTACACGGGAAAAAGCAGCGCCGTGATTACCGGTAGACGCCGCTATAAATGATTTACCTTCATCTCCAGGGTCCAGTAAAAATACTTTTGCGGCCACACCCCGGATCTTGAAAGATCCGCTGTACTGAAGGTTTTCCAGCTTAAGATAAACCTCCGCGCCCGCCTTACTGCTAAGCTTAGCGAAATGACGACAGGGAGTGGTCCGGATCATTCCCGCTATGGATTCATAAGTCTCTTCAACCAATCCTGTTATCATTTTTTGCCTGTCAACTCCCCCAGGTCGCTGTATACAGTGGCGCGGGAAACATCCAGGACCCGGGCAATATAGGTAGCGGCATCCTTGGCCCGAAACGCGCCGGCTTCGTGCAGGGCTCCTACAAGCTTCGACCTTTCCTTGCGATGAAGATTCTTCATGCCCAGGTTTTTCCGCAGTAAATATCGGCGCACAAAATTGTCTATGCGCTGCTGCCAGTCATCATCAAACATCCGGTCCAGTCCGGCCGAGTCGCCGACATTGCCGAGGAAATCCCTGACAGTCGCCTCCAATGCTTCAAACACGCTAACGTCAAAATTAAGGCACATCAATCCTATAACTTCACCGGAATCATTGCGCAACAGGCAGGTCACATACTTAAGGCGTCGGCCGTCAAAGGTTCTTTTTGGAAAAGGTCCATGCAGGTCAGGGCCTTTTTTCAGGCTTTCGAGATCATCAATCAGGGACTCGTCACCTGCCTGGCGGCGGGAAAATCCATTAAAAATCGCGGCAATCCGGTTGCGCTGTACGTCGTGAACCACAACCTCCGCGTGAGGATGAAGCAGCCTGGCAACTGCCTCAGCCACGGAAACAAATTTCGCAAGTTCCCCGGAAATCTCCATTAGACAATTTTGTATGATCTGGAAAATTTTGTCAAGAAGGTATACGCAGATTTCGCCAGTATTTATTTAACAGGATGGAGTAATTGAAAATTGGTGCGACGTTTACTGTCTCGGATAGTACCGCTCTTACTACTGCAGTTATGGCACCGGACAAGTAACAAGGAACGTAATCGTGCCGCTTACCGGCCGGTTTCCTGGTTACTCGCCCTGATTCATTATTTGGCTATTCGACTGTATCCAGAATCGGTCGCCCCCTGGAAGTAAATGAAATCCCCTGCTGGCCGGCGGCGCCGATCATGATGGACTCAATAATCGGTGCGTTAACTGAGCTGTCAGCCGCCCATGTAACGATGAAATTGGCTCCTGATCCGCCGGTCCGGTGGCTCTCGGGAACGACATACCTTATCGATTCCAGGGGTTTTAAAACCACCGGGCGTTCCACGTATTTCTTGAGGAGCTTACCCTGGGTCTCGTAATAATCCGCCTGGGTAATCTTTATCGAGCCCTTGGGATTTATGTTCCTGATGCTCAGGGTAACGGTCAACAGGAAGGGCCTCTCCCGGTCACCGCTGTAAATATGGGAATAGGCGGGTACATAAATTTTCTGCCCGTCCGAAAGTTCCAGCTTACCCTCAGCGTACATTGCCAAAGGAGCAAAAATAAAAATGATTAATATTGCCGCAAAAATCTTTTTCATATCGGTCCTCTTTTCGCCGCCTTGGTTACCTGTATCCAGTATACAAAAGAGAATACCCGGAAGCTGAAAAATCATCCTTGCCGATTTTGTTCCAGGGACAGGAGCAAAGTGGATCTCCTGTACTGCGGCAATCCAATTCACCAGGCTATGAAGCTCTTCCTGTCCGGAGCATCCAATCCAGGCTGCCATGAAAGCAGGCGCGGGCAACCAGGATTTTGCGTCCGCGCAGGGGATCCGCAGGACCTCAATTTCCGAGCCCCAATCAGGTTGGCCCAATCAGGCTTCAGCCCTAAAGGCTTTGTGAAAAACAACCTCACCCCGGGGGACTTCATCACCGAAAGGCAGCGTAAAAAAGACTTCAGGCGGGACACCTCCGCGACCAGTGAAACAGTCAATGCGTCCGCTACACGCAGCGCTTTTATTATGAACTGTTCCGTATGGCTGCTTAATTCGAGTTTTTCAAAAGCGGACGCGGTAACCTCTAATATCGCTTCAATGTCCAGGTCCGTCTCATTCCTGATTATCACTTTGAACTCCGCTCCTTATCATTTATGCAAATAATAACCGTTCCGGGAAAATGCCTGCAACCCAGCGTGATCACGGGTCCCCAGGGCGGAGATTCATGCGGGAATACAACGCGGTCAAGGTTTGGCAATGCTCTCCAGGGACAATTCATGAAGCCCGCTACATGCCACCCGCCACATGCAACTCCCACATGCAACCCGCAACTATCCTGGTGCGAAAGGGGGGACTCGAACCCCCACGCCCTCTCGGACACTAGATCCTAAATCTAGCGCGTCTGCCAATTCCGCCACTCTCGCACATGGTCCGCGGACGGTCCGGACCAAGCAGCCCGGACTTGTATACGGGATATTGTAAACTCAAACAGGGCAATCTGGAAAGTTTCAATCTTCTCGGAATCAATTTCTTTTGATATACTGGCGGTCCACAAAGCAAGTCGGGGCATGGCGCAGTCCGGTAGCGCGCCTGCTTTGGGAGCAGGATGTCGGGGGTTCGAATCCCTCTGCCCCGACCATCCCCTTTCAGGGAAACCTCAAATCTCAAATCTCAAATCCTGGATCCAACCTTTCGTTGTCGTATCTGAAGGGAAAAAAGCATTAACGCAGGGGCGCAGAGACGCCAAGGCGCAGAAATGTGAATTCATAAAGCATCCATGATAACTTCTGCGGCTCTGCGACCTTTGGGTTTCTTATTTTTGCCCGCTGCTGACCCAGCTGGAACTGGAGGTTCCAGCTGCAAACGGTTCCTCCAGCAACGGTCCGAGGCTCTGACCGACCACAGTCTGGAGAAACTCTGCAGAGCTTCAGCCTGATCGGAGTTATAATTCAACCTGGCCAGACATGGGTTGGGCAGGGAGAATGAAATCTATTGTAGAAAAAAATCCATCCCGACAGGATCCCAGATCAGAAACGAGGTTGCAGCTAGTGGAAAACAAAAACAGTTCCGGTATCAATCGCAGAAATTTCCTGAAAACATCGGCATGCGCGGCCCTGGTATCGAACAAAGGATTACTGGCCCTCTCAGGAAACAAATCCTCCACAACTTCCCGGGTAGTAAGAATCCACGATAAAAACGCTACGATGCCCTGGGACTACACCGCAAATGCGCCCTGGGACCACACAGTTGAACCCAATCCGGAAAAAGGAATTACTGAAAAAACCGCGGAAAGGTATTTCGACTACATTAACGAGGACATAGTAGCCGAAATGCTCAACAAGGGACTGCTCGAACTAACCGGAGCGGACTCTTCGCGTGAAGCATGGAAAGACCTGCTTCCAGGATTTTCTATTTCTGACAAAATAACACTCAAGGTCAACCTGAATAATGCCACCTATGATCCTGATCTCACCAATAACCGCATGGATCAGACCATGCCCCTCGTCAACAGCGTTCTCAGCCACCTGGTTCGGGTGATGAAAGTACCTGAGAACCAGATCACGATCACGGATGCCAAGCGCTGGATCCACCCGGTCATTATCAAAGGCCGCTGCCGCTTTCCCGGCGTGCAATGGATTGACAGCACTGTCGAAGACCGCTGGGACCCATCCGAATCTGTCGTTTTTTCTAAACACCAGCCCAAGCCTGGTGGAGATTTCCGGATGCCTAAGTCCTATACCCAGGCGGACCACATCATTAATCTATGTTTAATGAAAAATCACGGCTGCGGAATTACCGGAGCCATGAAAAACCATTTCGGCTCAATACCCTCTCCGAAATTTCTGCATGAAGGGCTTGGATTTAAGGGTTACATCGCGGATCTCTGCAACACCAAAAGCATACGGGAAAAGGTCAGGATAAATATCGCCGACGCCCTGTTTGCCAACTGGCACAACAACGTTTGGGCGCCCAGGCCCTGGAACACTTTCCCGGAACCTTCCCCCAACTCTTTACTGTTTTCCACTGATCCGGTAGCCCTGGACTCAGTCATGCTGGACCACATAACCAAGGAGATCGAAACACAGGGGGACAATGCGCCCCAGTGGGTAAGAGACTGTGTTAAAAACCACGATTTTCTGGAGTATGCCATGGAGCACTATGGCCTGGGCATCCACGAGCACCGGCCCTACAAGCTGATTGACTACCGGGAAATCGGATAATTCAGGACTGCATACCTGCTCCAGGGTCAGGCCTTCACCTAATCAACCGTCTTTTCAGGCCAGATTAAATGAGGGTTAACAAACTAGTTATCATGCTCCTCAATAAAGACCTGCCTGAATCCGAGGTTTACTACATCCCTGAACATAGGAGTACCGGGAGGAAGATTCTCTGGATTCAGGAACTCATCGTCAAAACTGTAGTTCCTGTTGGGAGCGGTATACACCGTCGCACAGCATTTGTATATTCCGGAGCCGTATTGGGAATAAAAAAGACTGACCATTGACCCTTTGTAATTACAGTTCCGGGAAGACCATCTCTCCATAAATCTCAAAAAATTATGAGTTCCCCCATCTGTACCAAAGTCATCATGGAAATAACCGGGATATGGAAAATTTATATTTTTCCCCGCTGCAATTGCCAGCCTGTACCAGGTTTCCGAAGCCATTCTAGCAGTGCTGGACCCTACGTAAGTCGGATGCTTGAAACTCTGCCAGTCCTGCCAATTATTGGAAAGAAGTGTTACGGAATCAGCAATAACAGAAGCTGCCGCCTGGGCTGTTGAGCCGAATCCGGATGAGTCGGCATTGTAGTTTCCCTGAACATATACCGGATTTTCACTGGCAACAGTAAACCCCCCGGTACCGTCAGGTTTTACTGGAACTGAACCTAATCCTCCATTTACAAGTTTCAGGCCGTGACGTGCCCCGGAAACCTTATTCAGGTACCCGCTATTTATCAGATCTACTCTGATGACGTGGGAGCCGTTACTTGCGCCAAAAGCATCACCCAGATTACTTGCTCCATGCATATTCAGAGAGCCATCGCCATTCACATCCTCGGCCGTATCCAACAGTCCATTAGGAGTACCGTCGTAACTGGAGGGATTGACAATATCTTCACACCCATAGGACCCATCCTGAACTACCATTCCTCTGCGGTCTGAAAAATAGAAGATATAGCCGTTTTGACTCAAATAGTCCGTTTGCCCTCCGGTTGATCCAATAGACCCATCAAGCCATCTTTTAAGGTTGGCAACATCAAGTTCGATTACATTCATAATTCCGCCAACCGCTCCGGTGGTATCCCCGGAACCGTGGCTGATGTCACGCACTTCTCCTTCACGGCTGTCATACAGATTGATCGGATAAAAATTCTTTGCTCTTTCTTTGTTATTGTTGGTGAATGATGTCAGAGGAGTACCGGTAATGGGATCAAATTTGAGAGTCTGAAACTTAAGAATAGCATCCGGGTTCTCCCTGGCAATTCCCAGGTCCAGCCATTCTTCAGTTACATCTGCATATGTTCCAGAAGAGGTCAGCTGTTCCACGCAGATGTATCCGTCTATCAACGGCCACGTAGTTCCAGCTCCCGGCGGTTTTACAAAATCTGAATTCCAGCTGAGTTGCCCTTCAGCAAATGCTGTATTGGTTGCCCCATAAGTACTGCCATCATAATACGGATCTTCGTTGGCTAACCTGACAGATGCTCCAGGGAGGTCACCGGGACTGTCATTGATAAGTACCCTTATCTGGGCCTTGTTGTAGAGACGGGCTTCACTCAGGGCGGCACTTGATGTATCGGAGGCGTTCGGCCTGTGAATAATCTCTATTGGATCCATTCCGTCTCTTACAAATGGCAGCGCCAACTCCTTGGCCCCTGTATCCCCGTCAACAATCAATCCATTGTATATACTTGTTGAAATATTTATCCAGTTCGGATTATCTGAAGAATCAGGCCCGGTGATTTTACTTCCTTCAGTCTTGGCCAAAGCCCTGCAGGCAGGTTGACTCCCATCACACCCGCCCGCGGCCCGGGGAACTTTAATGGCTCCGTTCCTGCCTGAGGTATTCTCTCCATTGGCCATTTCCTGCCTGATAATGTCTCCTGCCGCACTTATCTTGCTGTGAAAAGTAACGGAGTTGTTCGCAGCCAGGAATAAATTTCCGTTGGTATGTACCCGGCCCGCAAAATCAAAGGCCGGCCCCGGGAAATAGGACAGATCCGATTCAGAAAATATACCAAACTGAAACACTGGAATTAATGCGACCTCAATATCCCTGCTCATCTTGACTTCACTTCTCCCGGAACTCCTGGCGGTGATATTCAGGGTCATGGGTACTACCTGGGCCATAAGACCTTCGTTGGACCCCGAGCTTATGTGCTGGGTTCTTGATGAAGGAACACCATTCTGATTGGGGACATCAAAGGCATATTCGCTGTAGCTTATGCCTTCAATCTGGGGGCGCGACTGGGTAAGCGATTCAATTTCGGATACTGACGGCGACTGGTTGTCGCTGAAGAGGTTGCTCAGATCTGACATCATCATTTCCATGCCGGCTTCAGCACCGTAAAATGCCTGGGTATTGTCAAGATCACTTCCTGACATGCTCATTGAATTGCTCGCCATATAGATCAATCCCACACTAATCCCTGAAAAAAGAAGAAGCATGACCAGGACAGCAGGCAAAGCAAAGCCATTACACTTAATGTTGCTTTCAATTTCATTATACGTGTTCATAAATACCCCCCTCCGGAAGAACCAAACTCATCCAAGCATCAAAAACAATCATCCGGTTGCGGACGGATAATCTCTTTAGGCCGACAAATTCAGGCAAACTACGCCCAATAATGCAATTATAATTTTATTCTCTACACCTGATAATTTATTATGGGATGCTTTGGGGGAACTCTTAAGTGAGCCTGCTCACTAAAATTACCCAATGGCCCGGTTTTGAGACCTTTATTCCCTGAAAAGTCTCTCACCCCTTCATTTAAAGGTTTTTCGGCACGAGATTCTCAGATCCTTGTCAATCATCCGGACCTGCAATTCTACTGACGCCTGCTTAAGATTCAGCTAGAATAAATATTCATGAAATTAAGATTTAGAGCAACCGGAATAATTATCCTGATCAGCTTCTGCTTTTCTCTTCATATCACTTTCGGGCAGACACAAAATGATCAAGCGGCCTTGGTCAAGAATCTGTTTCAAGAATGGGACTCATCTCAATCCCCAGGCTGTTCGGTCGGGGTTATCCGGGAAGGCCGGTTTGTATTCAAAGAAAGCTTCGGCATGGCTGACATGGAGCGCAACACCGCCCTCCAGCCTGACTCCATGTTCTATGCCTGCTCGGTTTCAAAACAGTTTGTAGCCATGTGCGCACTGCTGCTGGAAGAAGACGGGAAACTGAAACTGGATGACAATATCCGCGCTTATCTTCCCGCGTTTCCGGATTACGGAACCCCTTTAACCATCCGTCATTTGCTCCATCACACCAGCGGTATCAGGGATTATTTCAGCCTGTGGGAAATGGCCGGCTACGATTTCCAGGACTATATGCCGGCCGAGGCTGTTTATGAATTGATTTGCCGCCAGAAAAATCTGAATTTCACGCCCGGCGAGCAGCATATGTACAGCAACTCCTGCTATTTTCTGCTCTATAAAATAATTGAAAAGGCGTCCGGAAAAACCCTGCGGGAATACGCTGACGAAAACATCTTCAAACCCCTGAGAATGAATCATTCCTTCTTCCATGATGATTACCGGAGGCTTATTCCAAACCGGGCCCTTGGCTACTATTCTTCCCCTGAACATGGCTACCTTAATATGATCAGCCGCTTTGACCTGGTGGGATCCGGGGGCATGTTCACCTGCGTTGAGGATTTCCTCCCCTGGGACAGCAATTTTTATGAAAACCAGCTGGGGAAAAAAAACCAGGCCCTGATAACAAAAATGGTCACCAGCGGCAAGCTTAATAACGGAAAAGATGCCGGATACGCGTTGGCCCTGGTTCCCGGAAGCTACAGGGGGCTTGAGATCATAGAGCATTCAGGTTCACTGGGGGGATATCGAGCTCACTACCTGAGATTCCCGGAACAGAAGTTTTCAGTAGTTATCTTAAGTAATCTATCAAGCTTCGACCCTAAACTTAAAACCCGTGAAATTGCCGACATATACCTGGCTGATAACCTGCAGAGCCGGGGGGAAGTCGGAATCCAGGAATCAGGGCCCCAGAAGGATGAAGAAAACCCCGATCCGGCAAAAAAGAGCTGAATCCGTTTTACTGACCAGTTCCGAACAGGCTGAATTCAGCGGGAACTACTATTCAGAAGAATTAGGATGTGTCTACCAGGTCCAGGCAGGCAAAGAAAACCTTAAGGTTAAAGTTGGACACAAACCTGGAGTTCTTCTGGAATCAATGGGGAAAGGTGTTTTCAGCAGCCCGTTTCTCAAAATCAAATTTTCCACCCTCCTTCCCGGAGAGCCTGCTTCCTTTTCTGCTGACTCAGGCGGAGCCAGGGGAATAAGATTCATAAAACAGTAACAGCCTGAAACCCTGGGAGCTATACGCTTCTTTCTCCAATAGACAGTTTCATATTAATTATTAAAAACCAAACTGCATATATACACATCATCAATCCCAGGGGGAACATTCAAATGAAAACCCGGTTAATCGCCATTGTCATCTGCTTATTTTCTTTAATATCATCCACAGGTTTTTCTGCTGAAGAAAGGATCGAGTCACCGGATGGCACCTTCTGGTGGATCAGCATTGTTAACCATGGACATCTCATGCCTCTGCAGAAAGGATACACGGCGGATCTCTTAGCCGACACTTACGGAAACCAGGCCCAGCCCCTGCTCCTGTCGAATAAAGGGGACGTGGTCTGGTCAGAAAGTCCGCTGTCGGTCAGCTTTGAAGAATCCACCTTGACAGTGAAGTCAGAGGAGGAAATCCAGCACAATAAACCGGGAAAGACATTAAAGGAAGCCTACCGCTTCGCGAGCCGCTCATACTTCCCGCCATCGGGAAAAACCCCTGATCCCAGCCTCTTTCTCAATCCTCAGTACAACACCTGGATTGAGCTTATGTACGACCAGAACCAGGAAGACATAATGAAATACGCCCAATCCATCATAGCCAATGAATTTCCGCCGGGAATCCTGATGATTGATGATAACTGGCAGGAAGATTACGGCAAATGGGACTTCCACCTGCGGAGGTTCAGCGATCCTGTAAAAATGGTAAGGCGACCTGCACGACATGGGCTTCACTGTGATGCTGTGGGTCTGTCCCTTTATCAGCCCCGACTCTGATGTCTATCGTAAACTGAAGGATGACGATGGTCTCCTGAGAAATGAATCTTCTGATCCCGCGATGATCGAGTGGTGGAACGGGACCAGCGCGCTCCTTGATTTTTCCAACCCGGCTGATTTCAATTGGTTCGACGAGCAGCTGGCCTACCTGACGGAAAAATACAAGGTAGACGGATTCAAATTCGACGCTGGCGACGCCCAGTATTACAAAAACGTCAACTCTTTCAAGGATATTTCCCCCAATGAACACAGCAGCCTTTTCGGGCTATTCGGCCTCAAATACCCAATTAATGAATACCGGGCGATGTGGAAAATGGGAGGGCAGCCGCTGGCGGAAAGGCTCAGGGATAAAAACCACAACTGGGTTGATCTAAAAAAACTTATCCCCCATATGATCATCCAGGGATTAAGCGGATATCCTTTCAGCTGTCCGGATATGATCGGAGGGGGAGAATTCACTTCGTTCCTGGACGACGCCACTATTGACCAGGAATTGATTGTCCGCTCCACCCAGGTTCACGCCCTGATGCCGATGATGCAGTTTTCAGTAGCTCCCTGGAGAATTTTGAATAAGGAAAATCTGGCTGCAGTCAAAAAGGCAGTGGACCTTCGCCAGGGCTTCGCAGACTATATCTGGAAACTGGCAGAGGATTCCGCTCAAAATAATGAGCCGATGGTCAGATCAATGGAATATGAATATCCCGGGCAGGGATATGAACTGGTAAATGATCAGTTCCTCCTGGGAGAAAACCTGCTTGTGGCTCCTGTACTTCAAAAAGGTATTCACCAGAGAACCGTCAGGATTCCTCCCGGAAAGTGGCAGGATGCCATGGGTGACGTTTTCATAGGTCCGGTTGAAATAACAGTCTCCGCGCCCATAAACACCCTGCCTCACTTCAGAAAAACCAAGTGACAAAAAGTCATTTCTGGAAGCAGGGAGATATTCAAGTGATTGATCCAGGCGTCGCTTATGGGCCTTTCCTTCTCCCGGTAAAAAAGATGTCGGCACCCGCGCATTCACCTCAGAGAGGCCGCGGGTTCCCTTTTAATTTTCCACTGCACAACCAGGCAGGCGGCGAAGATTAAAATAATCACTACAATGGAATTTTCTATGCCAAAATCTCCCCCGGTCAGCAGTTCCGGTCCTTCAATGCCCATCTTGAAAAGAGCGGCCCTTGAAAATATTGAGAGTCCCGATACAGGAAGTCCGGTAATGACCTGGATCATGTTCCAGGCAAAATGAAAGGCAACCGGCATCCAGAGGGAGCCTCCCCAGGTGAACATCAGCCCCAGGATCACGCTCCCCGCCACAACAGACAAAACACTGACGGCGGTAAAATTATCATTAGCCATGTGGGAGAGGGTGAACAGGACGGCAGTAACCGCGATAGCTGCCGGGCAGGAATATTTCGCCTCAATTATTTTATAAAGGATTCCCCGGAACAACAATTCCTCAGTAGCTGCCAGCACGAGAACCATAATTAGTCCATACCAGAATTGTTCCGGTCTGACAGGCTGGATATATGTGATTATACCCGTGAGTTTGAACAGCAGGATGACCGGCAGAAGGATCAGGGCAGCCATTGCAGGACCCGTAATTAAGCCTGATATGAAATTTCCGGGTTTCAGTTCAAGCAGTTTTTCCCGGTAAAAACGGGTATAAAACCAGGCGTAAAGAAGAGGTGCCATAACCAGGCCGCTGATAATTCCGCGTAAGGCGCGACCCCCAATCATCGTCAAACTGGAGAAACGAAAAAAACTCTTTCAGCAGCAGTTTATTAACTGCAACCGGAATAAGGATGATGAAAATAACAGCCAGAATTATCTTAACAACCAGATTCTCAGGAAATTTTTTCACGTCCCACTCCCTTTTCCGAAAGGTATCTCCCTGATATTAACGGGATAGCGAATCCGGAAGTTCAATCCACGGTCAACCAGGAAGCTTGCTTATTCAACGAATCTCACTTTCAGCAATTTCGGGTAGCGCCAATTCGTGAATTGTCACGAGAAATCTCCATTTCAACAATTTCTTGTAGTGGCAATTCATGAATTGCCACTGGAGAGGGGTTGAAATCCGCCGACGCGAATGGCAGCAGGAAATCTCGCAGCCGTGCCCAATTGCCGCATCCAGCCATGGTTCGGGGACAGGAAACCAATTCAGGGGCAGACTCCGCGTAACGCCGCAATTGATCAGGACTAATCAGTATGCCTGGGGAGGGATTGTTTTCCGCTTATGGAGTCAATTTCTATTTTCAGTAAGCAGACCTCATCAAGGCATTCCCTGAACTCAATATCATCTCCGGCATCGGGATCGTAATGCCGCATCAGCAGGGTAAGGCCAAGCCGCTTTTCATCCATGGATTTAACTATGGATATCCTGCCGTTCCCGACAACGCTCTTGAAATTAGTGCCGCATTTATCGGGGATGCTTTTATGAACGATCTCCACCCCGGTTTCGGCCTGGAATCCGACCTGGTTGTTCCTCCGGATCAAGTCGAGTTTCCGGCCTTCCCGGGCACAGTGGATATATATCGCGTTATCGCGATAACCGAAATTAACAGGGATAATATAAGGCCTGTCCCCGTCCAGGAGGGCAATGTGAAGGATTACAGCCTCATCCAGAATGCTGTTGATTTCGGTTCTACCTGTAATCTCTTTATCTTTTCTCCTCATGGTCTTCATCCTTTTCTACGGTTTAGTCTGATAACCACTGGTCACATCCTCTTCCCAGGCCAGGTATTCTTCAGTTAACCTTCCAACAAGTTCCGGATTCGCTTCTGCAAGGTCCCGGGTTTCACCTATATCATTCTCCAGGTTATACAGTGCCGGTCCGTTCTCTCCGATAAGGCACAGCTTCCACTGCCCTGAGCGTATGGCACGGTTCTTTCCATTCTTCCAGCAAACTGACCTTTCGGGAAGTTCCTGGTTCCGCAAGAGCAATCCGGTTATGCTGATTCCGTCAGGAACAATTCCTTCGGGAAGGGGAACCCCAGCCAGTTCAGCAAAAGTCGGAAGCATATCCATAGTCATCACCAGGCTGCTGCTCGTTCCAGCCTGTATGCGTCCTGGCCAGAAGGCTATTGCCGGGACCCGGTGGCCGCCTTCATACACTTCGGTTTTCTGGCCTCTCAGCGGGCCGTTGCTCGAAATGTTCTCAAATCCTCCGCTTTTGTAATCAATATAGCCGCCGTTATCCGAGGTAAATATGACCAGGGTGTTTTCCTCCAGGCCTGATTCCCTGAGGGAGCTCATTATGCTCCCCACTCCTTTATCAACGGATTCCACCATGGCCTTCATATGGGGGCTTACATTCTTCCTGTCGGGAATTATTCCCCATTTATCATCATGGTAGTCTGTTCCCGCCCGGCGGTGCGGCGGATCTTCAGGGCCCTGCCAGGGAAAATGCACAGCCAGGTAGGAGACGTAGAGAAAAAAAGGTCCAGAGGTGTGGCGTTTGATGAAATCTGTACTGTGAGAGGTGATCAGATCGGTACTGTAACCGTCTTCCATATTCAGTTCTTCACCCTGCCACCAGTCGGGTCGTCCGGAACGGTCTATATGGGTGTGGTGGTCCCCGTCCCCGGAACCCAACCCGATAAATTCATCAAATCCATAGGAGGGAGGTAAAAAGGGAGGCTTGTACCCCAGGTGCCATTTCCCAAAAACAGCAGTAGCGTAACCAGCCTCTTTCAACATTTCCGAGACAGTTCCGGCTTCCGGGGGCAGCCCCTTGTTTCTATGCCTGATCCCATCCAGGGCACTCTCGAATTCAGGTCCAAAGCGGTACTGGTACAATCCGGTCAGGAAAGCGGCACGTGTAGGGGAGCACATTGGCCCATTGGAATGAAAGTCCGTAAACCTCATGCCGCCCCCGGCCAGGCTGTCTATGTTGGGGGTTTTATTAAGCTGGCTGCCGAAACAGCCGATATCACCATAGCCCAGGTCATCTACCAGGATGAATACAATATTGGGAGGGGATTGCGTTCGGGCTGGTGGTGAGCAGGAACTTCCAAAATACAAAAAGACAAGACATAAAACTACCAATCCACCTGCGTTTCTATTCATGTCCAGACCAGTTCCATAGCGATTAAAAAATCAGACTACTCATGGATAACCTTTTAAAAGCAAGGGCCATCCATATATTCAGCAAATGACCGGCTTCACGACTGAACATCCGATTTCGGCGAATTTCGCTTCCAGTTTCCTCAGGACTTCATCATCCCGGCACAGGCCTATGACCGCGCCCCCGGAACCGGCAAACTTGGAAGACACACCCAATGCCCGGGCGGTTTCAATCATACGGATATTCCCGGGATCCAGCCGGATCAGGCCGGCTCTCAGGTCAAAATTCTCATTAATCAGCTTATCCAGTTCATCCCAGTCTTTATCAAGTATGGCCTGCCTGCCCAGCCAGGCTATTTCAGCGAATCGCTTCATGGCTTTTATTACAACCTCATCGCCCTGGAGCCATCTTTCCTTCAGGTTGTTATGATAGACCCCGGAAATCTCGCTCAGGCTGGTTTGATATGCCAGGTACAGTTGTGGAAGTGATCCGGCATCCAGGACTTCATAGTTGCCATAACCCTGTCGCTTGAAATCCTTCTCGTTGAAATCCATGTAGACCAGGTCGTTATAGACCTGGCAGACACGATCCTGAAGACCGGCGGCAATCCCTATTTCCCTGGTCTCGGTTTCCAGTATCAGGTTGGCCAGGATCTGTCGCGGAATCTCCACGGAATAAAACTCACACAGGGCCTTGAATACCGCGGTTATGATAGCGCTCGAGCCGGCCAGGCCTACCTGCCTGGGGATGTAGGTATTATATCTGAGGGAAAAATTATCCTGGGAGAGAGCAATGCCCTGCTCATTGCAGTACTGGGCAAACACCTTAATGGCTGCTTTTACCAGCCTCAATCCCCCATAAAGCCCATTAAGCTCAACATCTTCCACCAGTTCCTCGATCCGGTTAAACTGGCAGCGGTCCTGCTTTCCAAGTATAACTTCCAATTCAGGCCATTCATACAGAACGACTTCGGCCTTGAAATTCCGGACCGTAGTTGAAATTGTTTTCCCGAAGTAACCGTCAGACGGATTACCTAAGAGCCCGATTCTCGCGTAGGCGTGCTTCTTTACTATTCTCACCGGCTTTCTCCTTGATAAAGCTCTTCACCTCTTCACCGTAATCGGGATCATCCATGGCGAATTCAATAAATGCTCTGTAATATGCCCCGAAATTACCAATGTCATACCTGATGTCTCCGGCCGGAAGCTTCATCCCCATTACCTTGCGGCCATCCTTGATCAGCAGCCTGATAGCGTCAGTCAGCTGAACTTCACCGCCCTTATCCGCGTAGGTATGGTCAATAGCTTCGTATATTTCAGGTGTGAATATATACCGGGCTGAGACTGCCAGGTTACTGGGGGCATCTTCCACCGCGGGCTTCTCAACCATGTCTGAAATTGTAAACAGGTCCCCGTCGGTTGATGGTTTGACAATTCCGTAGGAAGAAACCTTTTCGGGAACAACTTCCTGTACGGCAATGATGCAGGAAGGTTTTTCTTCCTCATAAACCCGGCACATTTGGCTGAGCAGAGTGGACCTTCCATGCAGGCCGATAATGCTGTCCCCCAGGGCAACCGCGAAAGGTTCGTTCTTTGTGAAATTCCGGGCACACAGCACCGCGTCTCCCAGGCCTTTCTGCTTCCGCTGGCGGGTGAAAAAAAACTGGAGGCGCATCTGCTCATATTCCAGTTCCGGAAGTAGATCTTCCTTACCGTTTTCCCTTAGCTTCCGGGTCAATTCATGATCAAAATCAAAATGGTTTTCAATCGAGGTTTTGTTCCGTCCGGTCACAAGGAGGATCTGGTTTATGCCGTTGGATTCCATCTCCTCCACAACATACTGAACAACCGGTTTCTTGGCTACCGGAAGCATTTCCTTGGGTTGGGATTTGGTTGCCGGAAGCAGCCTGGTGCCCAGGCCGGCAACCGGAATAACTGCCAGATTTATTGAAGACATTGCTAATCCTTAAAAAAAACTGTTTTCAGCAAGACCTGCAGCTTAATCCTGCAAATACTGCGACGATCCATTCTATTGTTTGGATGATGAACATTGTATTCTTATAGTCTGAGCATTCTAAATTATATCGGAGAGATTTAAAATCCATATTTTCAGGCCAGCCTCCTTACAGGGTATTTGACCTGGGAAAACGGGAGATACAAATGATGGAAAAGAAACAGGTTAATATCGGAATAATAGGAGCAGGATTTCTGGCTGAAACAAGGGGACGCTGCTATTCCAAAACAGGGGGAGTGGATGCCAGGATCACAGCCGTAGCTGATCTTGATGAAAACCGGGGCAGAGCATATTGCCGAAAATTCGGCGTCAGCGACGCATACACCGACTTCAGAAAGATACTGGATCGGCAGGACATCGACATGGTAGACCTCTGTGTCCCCAACCATCTGCATCGCCCCATGACAATTTCCGCCGCGGAAGCCGGGAAACATATTGTCTGCACCAAACCCCTTACGGCCTATGTAGGCCAGGACCTGCACGAAGACGCCGAAGATAGTGAAATTTCAGCCTGTTCCCGCCGGGACATGCTGGCCCTGGCAACCAGGGATGCCGAAGTGATGGTTGCGGCAGCCGACAAAGCAGGCGTCCGCCTGATGTACGGAGAAAACTGGATTTATGCCCCGTCCATGGTCAAGACTTCTTCCATGCTCAAGACCGCAAACGCCTCGATCATTGAAATGCGGGGTGGTGAAACCCACAGCGGCTCCCATTCTCCTTTCTCAAAATTATGGAAATACGCGGGCGGAGGATCGCTTATTCGCCTGGGAGCACACCCCATAGGGGCCATGCTCTACCTGAAAAAAATGGAAGGACTGTCCAGGGACGGTAAACCTGTTAAACCGGTCTCTGTCACTGCTGAAGTCGGTGATACAAGTAAACTAATCAAAGGAGAAAAGGATACCTGGATAGCCACTGGATGGGAGGATGTCGAAAACTGGGGTACCGTCATAATCACCTTTGAGGACGGCTCCAGGGGAACAGCCTGGGCTTCTGACGCGGTGCTGGGCGGAATGGAAAGCCGGCTTGATATCATGGCATCCAACTGCCACTTCAAGCTGAATATGAGCCCCAACAACCTGGTCCAGGCATTTTCACCCTCTCCCGAAGTCTTCGGCGAATCCTACATCATGGAGAAAATCGAAACGACTGCCGGGTGGAATACTCCCATGCCTGACGAAGACTGGACCTCCGGGCACCTGGGAATGTGCCAGGCCTTTGCCCGGGCAGTTGCCGAGGGTACCAAGGTCGAAAGCGACGGTCGCCTGGGCCTGGATGTAGTCAAAGTTATTTATTCCGCTTATTGTTCAGCCCAGGAAGGCATAAGAATTGATATATAAAGAAACCCTTCCCTAAATAAACGCATAGTTGATTATTCTCAAATTGAATGCGGTCCTGAATTCTGAGCTTTACAGGAGCTGTTGTTGATTGCTGATTATGATACGGAAACCTGAACTTCGCGGCAGCTCCTCAAAATAAAACCGGTTACGGAAAAGTCACTCCAGCGTCTCATTCGGGAAATCTGGTAAACTGTTTCACATAAAGTTATGCATGAATTATCCATCGCAGAGGCAATCATAAATTCGACTTTGGACGAAATTAAAGATTATGAGGGCAGTAAAGTCGAGGAGGTAGGACTCCGTATAGGCTCCCTTAGCGGAGTCATGCCGGACGCCCTTGATTTCGCCTATGAAATTGCCATCAGGGATACCCTGCTGGATGGATCCTGCCTTAAAATGGAAATAGTTCCTGCCACGGGAATCTGCTCAGACTGCGGAGAAAAATGCAGTTTCGAAATGACACCCTTTTCCTGTCCAGCCTGCGGTTCTTTCAAGATAGAGCTGGAAGGGGGCTATGAACTGGATATTTCTTATATTAAAATTGAGGATTCTTAAATCCGGACAGCCCTGTCCGGAATATAGAGCTAATCTATAATTTACCTGGGAATTTACATGACTAAAGAAATAAAAATTGAGAAAAAAGTACTTTCTGAAAATGAAAGGCTTGCTGCTGAATTAGGAAATAAAATGGTACTCAACGGGGTACTCAGCCTTAATATTGTGAGCTCACCCGGTGCCGGAAAAACAAGTCTTCTTGAAAAAACTATTCACGATCTTAAGGATGAGTTCAGAATCGCGGTCATTGCCGGTGATGTCCAAACTGAAAACGATGCCAATCGCCTGATTAATGCCGGGGGAGAATGGGTTAAACCCCTGGTTACCGGGGGATCCTGTCACCTTGACGCCAGAATGATTTCAAAAGCACTCAAAGGCCTGGATCTCAAATCAATTGATCTTCTTATAATTGAAAATGTCGGAAACCTTGTGTGTCCAGCCAGCTACGATCTCGGTGAATATATGAAGGTTGTCCTGATAAGCGTCCCCGAGGGCGATGACAAGCCTTTGAAATATCCGGGTATGTTTAAGAGATCAGGTCTAATGATCGTCAACAAGACAGACCTGCTCGGAACATCCGACTTCTCAATGGACGAAGTAAAAAAGAATGCCAAGAGCATCAATTCCGACCTGGATATCCTGGAAACGTCCTGCGCCAACGGCGATGGTGTGGACGAATGGTACCAGTGGTTGAGGAAGCACATAAAGAGAACCCAAAAAAAATCGGTCTAACCGCAGGCTGCCCGGGGAATCCCTGATCCTGCAGTACTGGATTTTTGTTCGCCTTCAGCAATACGAGCTCTATCCTGTGGACAGCTCCAGACATGAATATACGAAAAAAATTCAGATTAAACGGCATAGTCCAGGGAGTAGGTTTTCGTCCGTTCATCTTCAACCTGGCCTCCGAACTGGCGGTTTCGGGATTTATTCTGAATTCTTCTTCAGGTGTGATAATTGAAGCCGAGGGCTCCGAGAACTCTGTTTCCAGGTTTCATTCCCGGATTCTCTCTGATGCCCCTCCCCTGTCCAGGATCATTAAATTCAATGTTGAAGATCTTCCACCACGAAATGATAAAGGCTTCACTATCCTTAAAAGTGAATCAGGAGAAAATCCTGACACTCTCATTTCCCCTGATGTCGCGGTTTGCGAAAACTGCCTGAGGGAAATGCGGGATCCTGAGGACCGGCGCTTCGAATATCCATTTATCAACTGCACCGATTGCGGCCCCCGTTTTTCAATTGTCCACTCGATTCCCTATGACCGGGCTTCAACCTCCATGAATGTATTCCCTCTGTGCCCTGAATGCCGCCGGGAATATGAGGACCCTTCAGATCGCAGGTTTCATGCCCAGCCTAATGCCTGTCCGGCCTGCGGGCCATCCATAAGCCTGAAATTCCCAGGCCGGGACCATGATTCACAGGAAACCGAAGATATCCCGCAGGATTCCCCCGGAGAAATCATAAAAAGAGTCCAGGAGGAGCTTCAACGGGGAGCGATAGCAGCGGTAAGGGGAATCGGGGGATTCCACCTGGCCGTGGACGCGACAAACGACAATGCGGTACAGGAACTGAGGAAAAGGAAAGGCAGGGAGGAAAAGCCTTTTGCCGTCATGGCCCGGGACCTGGAATCTATAAAAAAAATCTGCCTGCTCTCCGATGCTGAGCGGGACGCTCTTGAAAACTGGCAGCGCCCGATCGTGCTTCTCAGGAAATCGAACGACGGTATCCTGGCGCCCTCGGTAGCCCCGGAAAACGACAGCTTCGGGGTGATGCTCCCCTACGCCCCACTGCATTTCCTGCTCCTTGAAGGACCATTGAGATACCTGGTCATGACCAGCGGGAATTACACGGATGAACCGATAGCCATTAGTAACCAGGAAGCCCTGGATCGTCTATCTGGAATTGCTGACTGTTTCCTGCTTCATAACCGTGAAATCCTGCAGCGCTGCGATGATTCAATTGTAAGGGTAATGGATAATAACCGCCTGGCCCTGGCGCGTAGGTCCAGGGGATATGTTCCCTATCCGGTATTTACAGGAAAAAAATCCTCGGCCAGGATCCTGGCCTGCGGGCCGGAACTTAAAAACACAATCGCCTACATGAGGGATGACCAGGTATTCATAAGCCAGCACATTGGAGACCTGGATAATCCGGAGGCTTTCCGCTTCTACAAACACTGCATAAGCCACCTGGGAGGAATTCTGAAGATAACCCCCGAGGTGCTGGCCTATGATCTCCATCCCGAATACCTGTCAACCAAATGGGCCCTGGAGCAGGACGTTCCCGGTATTGGCGTGCAGCATCACCATGCCCACCTGGCTGCGGTCCTGGCTGATAACAACGCGGACGGCCCGGCCATAGGCATAATCCTGGACGGAACCGGTTACGGCACAGACGGAACCATTTGGGGGGGAGAAGTCCTGGCTGGAGACGCTTCCGGTTACGAACGTTTTTCCTGGCTCAAACCATTCCGGCTGCCCGGCGGCACCATGGCCATCAAGCAGCCCTGGAGAATCGCGCTGTCATTACTTGACCAGTTTCTGGGAGATGAAGTGCTGAATCTTCCCCTGGAGGTTCTCTCCATTCCTGATAAACAGCAGCTTGAAAATTTACTCAAAATATCCAGGGCCGGTCTCAACTCACCCCTGACCTCAAGCTGCGGAAGGCTGTTTGATGGAGTTTCCGCCCTGCTGGGGATCAAACCGGTTATTGCCTATGAAGCCCAGGCGGCCATAACCCTGGAGATGTCAGCGGCTGAAGATTGCGTTGATGTTTACGCAGAATCCCTGGACACTGACTTCTCTAAAGGCCCGATTGAACTCAAAGAATTACTGGACATGATTGTCAAAGACCTGCTGGAGGGGACTGACCGGGGTATCATCGCGGCCAGGTTTCACAATACCCTGGCTGAAACTTTCACCAGGGCGGCCATGGCGGCACGGGGGAAAACCGGAATCAACCAGGCGGCACTCAGCGGAGGGGTCTTCCAGAATGTCCTGTTCAGCCGTAAGCTCAACAGGGCCCTGGAACGTGAAGGATTCAAGGTGCTCAACCACATACAGGTTCCGGCCAACGACGGCGGGGTATCCCTGGGGCAGGCCGCCGTGGCCGCCTGCATGATAGGAAAGTAGAAAAGGAGTAGAATTGATTTCAGCAGCGCGAGAGGTCCATTAATTTGCATGGCTTCAGACTCCGGGACGACCGGAGCCGGGTTCAGTTATTTATTATAATCCGGGAATGGAATCAATGATCGCTGTTTTAAATATAGAAAAGGAGTAACCACCATGTGCCTGGCAGTACCTGGTAAGGTAACCGAAAATATTCGAAGAAAACGACATCAAAATGGGCCGGGTGGATTTTGCCGGCAATAAGCAGCAGGCCTGCCTTTCCTGCCTTCCGGATGTGAAAGTGGGTGACTACGTTATAGTACACGCCGGATTCGCCCTGAATATACTGGACGAAGAAGACGCCCTGGAAACCCTGGACCTGTTCAGGCAGATGGCAGAATGAATCCAGCTGCATTCCCATCTGAATACCCTTGCACAATCAGCAGAACCTGGTATGAAATGTAATGAAATACCTCAAAGAATTCCGCAGTCCCGAGATAGTTAAAAAAATTCTCGGCAGGATCAACTCCACGGTTACCCGGCAGTGGACCATTATGGAAATGTGCGGAGGCCAAACCCATTCCATCATAAAACACGGTCTTGACCAACTGCTGCCGGAGCAGATAACCCTGGTCCACGGGCCCGGATGCCCGGTCTGCGTGACTCCCCTGGAGCAGGTCGATAAAGCCGTCAGCCTGGCTTCCAGGCCTGAAGTCATATTCACCTCATTCGGTGACATGCTCAGGGTGCCCGGATCTGAAAAAGATTTATTCCAGGTCAAATCTGAAGGCGGAGATGTGCGGATTGTCTATTCCCCGCTTGACGCCCTGAAAATTGCCAGGGAAAACCCGGATAAAAAAGTCGTGTTTTTCGCCATAGGGTTTGAAACAACAGCCCCTACCAATGCTATGGCCGTGTTCCAGGCTGAAAAGGAAGGAATTGAAAACTTCTCGGTACTGGTATCCCAGGTGCTGGTGCCTCCTGCCATAGAGGCCTTGCTCGAATCCCCGGACAACCTTGTCCAGGGATACCTGGCCGCCGGGCATGTCTGCGCCATCATGGGCTGGGAAGAATATATTCCTATTGCCGATAAATACAATGTGCCTATTGCCGTAACCGGATTCGAACCGGTGGACATACTCGACGGGGTGCTGGCCGTGGTGGAACAGCTTGAAAAAGGTGAAGGCCGGGTTGAAAACCGTTATTCCCGGGTAGTGAAAAAAGAAGGGAATCCCGCCGCCATCGCCTTAATCAATGATGTATTCGCGGTTACCGACCGCAACTGGAGGGGTATCGGGACAATTCCGGCAAGCGGATTCAAACTAAAAGAAAAATACACTGCCCTGGATGCCGAAAGGATTTTTAACCTGGGCAGCATTAAGACAAAAGAACATGCGGAATGCATAAGCGGACTGATCCTGCAGGGCCTTAAGAAGCCATTTGAATGCCCGGCATTCGGAACGACCTGTACTCCTCAATATCCCCTGGGAGCTACCATGGTTTCATCCGAAGGAGCCTGCGCGGCATATTATTCCTACAGCCGGAAGAAATAATATGACAGCGCAAATCCCAGGACAGATCATGGTTCGAGATACAGAGGTTTTTGGCAAAGCCCAAGGAAAACGAATTGAGTAAAGAGAAAAAAAATCCCGGAAACCAGGCCCTTGATTTTAACGCATCCTGCCCGGTGCCGGTTATGAAACACAAAACAATCCAGCTGGCCCACGGCAGCGGCGGCAGGCTGATGAACACCCTTATCCGGGAGCTCTTTCTGGAATCACTCCATCCCGGTGAAACAGCTGAAAATGGAAGATTTTGCCGACCTTCAATTGAAAAGCAGTCGTATTTCATTCAGCACTGATTCCTTTGTTGTGGATCCCATCTTTTTTTCCCGGCGGAGACATTGGCGAGCTGGCTGTAAATGGAACGGTCAACGATGTTGCCATGGCCGGAGCGATTCCCAGGTTCCTCAGTACCGGATTTATCCTGGAAGAAGGTTTTTCGATTGAAGACCTGCGGAGAATCGTACTCTCCATGGCCGAAGCAGCAAGAAAAGCGGGCGTACAAATCGTCACCGGGGATACCAAGGTTGTCCATAAGGGAAGCGCCGACAAGATCTATATCAATACCGCCGGTATTGGCGAGGTTCCCCCGGGAGTGGAGATCTGTTCTTCGCTAATAAAGGAAGGTGACAGGATCCTGGTGAGCGGCACCCTGGGTGACCACGGGATTGCCATCATCTCCGTACGGGAGGGACTCTCCTTCGAATCCCCGGTCAGGAGCGACACCGCTCCGCTGAACGGTTTGATCAAGGATATCCTGGAAGCCGGGGGACCTGCCGTTCATGCCCTGCGGGACCCGACCAGGGGCGGCCTGTCCTCGACCCTGAATGAATTCGCTGAATCCGCCGGATTGGGTATGGAATTGAACGAAGGTGATATCCCGGTCAAGGAAACCGTTGCCGGAGCCTGCGAACTCCTGGGATTTGATCCGCTTTATGTAGCCAATGAGGGCAAACTTGTGGCCATCGTTTCCCCGGAGGCCGCGCCCCAGGTACTGGCAGCCATGAAAAAACATGAATTCGGCACTGATTCAGCTGACATTGGATGCGTGACCGGAGGCAATCCTGGGCAGGTGAGCATGAAAACCGAGCTGGGCAGCACCAGGATCATTGACATGCTGGCCGGAGAGCAGCTCCCCAGGATCTGCTGAGTTTGTGGTGGGTCCGATCCTCGGACCCGCGGGCGATAACGAGTCGCACTGTGCCATATGCTTTCAGCTTATGGGTCGTGGTAGGTCCGATCCTCGGACTGGTCCCGAAGGGACAGCGAGCCGCACAGTGCCATACCCATCCCGGGTATGGATCGTACCACCCATCCAGCTAGTGGCCTCGTGGCATTCCCATCTTGGGTATGAATCCGTATCATCTGCCTCCAACTTATAACTAATGCAGTGTCGAGCTTGCCTTGTTGCCGAATGGCGAGTTTTCGAGTGACCAGTTCCGATTTCCGGGTGTTGAATGTCGAGTGATCATTCGACACACGAAAATCGAAAATCGACGAATGACATTCCACATTTAAAACTCGACATTAAACCGATGTTATCAGGACATAAGTAACACTTACCACTGAAATCTTGGATCATCAACAGAATCATTGACTCTTGTTAAACGGGCCGTAAGGCCCCGAAATTCAATAGCCTAGGGCGAGGCCGCAGGCTGAGCCCTAGGTAACATCGCCCCCACACATGCCAGCGAGCGCTGGAAGTGCGAGCCGAAGGTATTTCCGAAAAACGCGCAGGATTTTAAGTCCTGCGCGCCTGCTGGTTCCCATTCCTCTCGGCATCAGTATCGGCATAGCCTTCGCTATCGAATGGTTTACCGCAACCGCCAGGCTCTTCCCCAAGGGCAGGATGCCCTTGGTACTGCAGATCAGGAGATCTGCGCTCCCGGAGAGCTGTTATCTATTCAGGCAGCAGACTCTTTCTCAGCGTCCCAACCCGGAAAAACTAACACCGCGGGATGACACTTGAGTGCCCTTGACAGTATTTTAGCGCGTTCCACGCCTAGATTGATTCTGCCATTTTCAATTGCCGAAATTGTCGACTGCGGTATCCCGGTTAGTTCAGCCAACGCGCTCTGGCTTAGCTCCTGTAACTCACGGATTATACGCACTGATTCACCAACGGAAACCTCGACCACGGGGCGGGCTCGCCTGAAATCTTTTCTGCTCATTATTTTCTCCGGTAATCGTGGGCAGTGATATCAATGACAAGGACCATGACCTCATCAGCTTCAATCTTGTATATTATCCTGAATTGTTCTCCGAGCCGGGAGGATCGGTGGCCCTGCCATTGACCCTGCAAAGCCTCATCATGAAATCCGCGAATCAAGGCCAGTCCAGGAGGGCCGGAAAGCCTCACAATATCTTTCCATTTCTCATACCTTTTCAGAACTTCGACAGGGAGCTTGGGCAGTCTCCTGACTACCTTTCGATGTTCCAGGATTTCCCACATATTAAATATATACTATACTGAATTTGATATGTCAAGTTTTTCAATTGAACCTTGAGGATGCACTGTACCATACGCTTCCAGTTTATGGTTTCAGCTTATGGAGCCTGCCGGACCCGAACCTCGAATTCCCCGTCGCCGCCAGGCGGTATTCTGCACCATTTGTCGATCTGAAGATCGGGGATCCCCACATAAACAGAATCTGGCTGCCATCTGCAAGCCTTTGCCCCGGGCAATTCGTGAATTGTCCCTACATCCCGACTTCGTCGGGAAAATCCTGAAGCCCAAGCAAGAAATCCGAATGATCAGTCTAGAAAATAACACGTTTCACAAATATCCATCCTCGAAGAGAAGAGGATTTTCAGTTCTGCGCGTCTGGCGGGTAGCGATTTATCTCTCAGGATCGGGATTGATCTTGCCTTCGCGATCGAACCCAGGAACGATGCCCAGGGCACTTCCACCCTGGAGCGAGACGCTCCAGCTGACAAACTACAGGCAATGATGCCTGCAGTACGACTTCTAGGAGGCAAAACCCGGACATTCCAGGGACCGCAGATCCAGCTTTCCATGCCGTATATCCAGCCTCACATAGCCATCTTCCTTAATGTAGAGCGACGGATACTTTTCCAGGTATTCTTCCTGTTCCTCCGGCGGAAGGCCGCTCATGCCCTGCACATAGTGATGCCCGTTAAGCTCCAGGTGGGAGAGCCCGAGGATGGAGGCCAGGGCCAGGTTCTGCTGCACCGACAAGCCGGCCTGGGTGGTAAGGTCTTCGCCGGAAAGCAAATATTTTTCAAAACCTTCCTGCTGGTTCCACTTCAGGCAGCGGGCTTTATTAATGATCGATTTATAGACGCCCTTGCACTGCTTGCTTGATACCCCCCTATAACCAAAGGCAGCGGCGCGGGGAAAAGCATCCAGGTCACAGTCAGATTCATCGATTATAACTGGCACTTCCGCGCTGATCCCGTCCACGCTCCGGTCAAAGGAATGGTCCCGGTGAATCGGCTGTTCAACAAAAATTATGGAACTCAGCAGGGTATCCAGGCGGGAATCCTCTTTCGCGCGCTTCCACAGTTCCTGAAAATGCTCCGGGTCCCGGTACTGTTCGTTTCCGTCAAGGGTGGCCAGGAAACCGGGAGCGGACTTCTCCAGGATTTCCGAAATCCTGGACAGGCGCTCAATATCGGCCTCCACGTCTCCGGAAATCTTGATCTTAAAAAAACGGTTTCCGTAAAATCCTATTACCTCCTCAAGAGTTTCAGGCAGGCCGTCATTTATCCGGTCTTTCCCAGTAAGGTCTTCGGCAGTGAGAGGGTCAACCAGACCAATGGTATGACGGGCGTTTATCCGCTCAACCGGTTTCAGTCCGGCCAGGAAGCCGGCAAAATCAAAATCCGCCAGTTCCGGAGCGATAGCCATGCTTCTCAGTCCGGGAACATTCGACTGCACAGCCTGGAAAAAACCTATTCCCAGGGTGCTGCACACGGCATCCAGCACGGCCCGGTCCAGGATGGCCTGGCCAAAGGAAGCCAGCAGGGGATTCAATCCCCGGCCCGCGCCCCGGGACATCTGGTCCCGGTAGCATGCCGAATACAGTCCGAAGGCGTTTTCCAACGGGGATTCCCGGTAAAGGCCGGCGGCAATCCGGGTTGCGGCGCGCAGCTGTTCGAAATTATCCTCATTGCTCAAATCCGGATTCTTGTCAAACCATTTCGGCACCAGGGTTTCCGCCGCGGAGCCTTGCCCTGTAACCCCATTTTCAAGCTCAATCACAACATTGGCAATCAGCTGGGGAACCTCGGTCAGGGTCACTGCGCCGAATTTAAAGGGCAGCCTCAGGATTATATTTCTCTCCCGGAACCCTGTTTCTTTAACTTTAAAACGGGTTCCGCGGCCATCATTTTTCATTAGTAAATTCAATCCATGTTAAATGCCCCGGAGAAGCCTTACCTCCGGGGCATTCAGCAATACACTTATACAGTTCTGATAAATACATTTAAAAACCGGCGGCCCCGTCTGCTTCCAGTTGAAACAGGGAACAATTAAATCCTTCCCTGTTGTTTACAGAGGCCTGGCTATGGTCTGGCTGCGCAGGTAATCCAGTAAAGTCTCAGGTGAATTAACCCCGCCTCCGACACCGCTCAGGTTGCATCCGCCATAGGGAAGCCCGTAGGCGAAAAGGTTATGGGCATTGATCCAGCTGTTGCCTGATATCATCTGCCGAGCAACCCTTTCGGCCCGCTTGAGATCCGCGGTCCAGACACTGTTGGCCAGTCCGTAGGAAAGGCTGTTCACCTGTTCAATTGCCTCCTCTTCCTTCCGGAACCTGGTAAGAAAGGCTGTAGGCCCGAAGATCTCCTCCTTGAAACAGATGTTTCCGGGGTCTCCTTCCAACAGGTGAGGCCTGACATAGTAACCACCGGGGACATCGTTAAACTCGGTCAGGCTGGCCCCCAGCAAAACATTGGCCCCCTGGCTTACTCCCTTGTCGTAGTATCCCAGTATCCGCTCCTGCTGGGCCATACTGACCACCGGCCCCATCTCGGTTTCCCGCTCAATTCCCGGCCCGATTTTCACGTTTTCAAGGACCGGTTTCACGGCTGCCACAAAACGATCGTAAATATTTTCATGGATAATCCAGCGGGTCGCGGTACAGCAGACCTGCCCGGTATTGAGGGTAATGGCGCCAGCCAGGCCGGCGGCGGTCTCATCCACATCCACATCGTCGAATACCACGGCGGCACCTTTTCCACCCAGCTCCAGCTTGCAGGGAATCAGCCTCTCCCCGCAGGTCTTCCCGACCAGTTTTCCAACACCCGGAGAGCCGGTAAAAGACATACGCCTCACCAGTGGGTGCCCGGTAAGTGCCGCGCCGACTACCGGACCGGTTCCAACCACGACATTGATTACACCCGCCGGGAATCCGGCTTCTTCGGCCAGTTTACAGATATACAAAGTCGTCAGGGGCGTTATTTCGGAAGGTTTCACAACCACTGTATTACCGGCGGCCAGGGCCGGCATCACTCCCCAGTTAAAAAGATCAAATGGAAAATTCCAGGGGAAGATAAAACCGCACACTCCATAGGGAACCCTGATGGATCGAGCCTCTATATTCTTAACCGGTAATGGAACGCTGTAGGAAATCCTGGTGGAGAGATCGGCAAAATAGCGAACGCATTCAATGCCGAACGGAATATCAAAGCCCTCAGAATTAACCAGTGCTTTCCCTACATCAAGGCTCTCCAGCTGGGCCAGGGTATCGAAATCCCTTTCCATCAAATCGGCCAGCCGGTGCAACAATACCGCCCGTTCCCCTGGATCAGTACCGGACCATCCGGGAAAAGCTTTGTGGGCAGCTTCAGCAGCCTCATTCACGTCATCTTCGTCCCCCAGGGACACCCGGGTCAGCAGGGAGCCGTCCGACGGATTAAGCACATCCCAAATTTTTCCTTTTACACCGCTGCTCCAGGCCCCTCCGATGTAGAACGGAAGGGGATCCCGGTCCAGAAACTCTTTAACACTTCCGATTAATCCCTCAGCCATAACCTTCCTCCCGGCAATTCCTTAATTGATTAAAAGATGAAACCTGTTGATTCTGCCAATAAATTTTATGATACGCCTATTTGTTTACTTTTAAAGCAGTTTTTAATTCGGTAAGGACAAGCTGTTTAAGGGAGATTCAAACTTGGAGATCTACCGGTATGGGATTCCAGGTTCAGGAAGATAAATTGGCAAGTCCGATCCTCTGACCTGCGAGCGATAGCTTGCCGCACAATACCATATGCTTCCAGCTTATGGATCGTGGCATAAATAACATCCTGCTTATGGATGGTTACAGGTGACAGGTAGCGAGTAATAAAAGGGGAGGGCGCGATCAGGACATGGTTTACATTATAGGCTCAGGACATGGTTTACACTTTCTGAGTTGATTGTCCATCAGGAACCGGTACTTCTATAGCACCCTGGCTCCTCCTCAGGGCGGCCGGCCGCCCTGAGGAGGAACGGCTCCGCCTTTTCTTTTTTTGATTCATAACCGGCAAAAACTTCAGGACATGTAGATCAATGTATCCAATTCTAAAGCAATCAAAGTAGACATCAAGTCTATCATCGACAGGTTGCAATCCAATTATATGCCCTGCCAAAGCATGAGAGACATGAATATTGATCTTGCTTAAACTGATACAGCCGCTGCTTTTCACTCTGCGTTCCAGCCAATTTTCAGGATAAGTAATATCAACTTTCCCTGGTACATAGGATCGTTCAGAAGGCGAATAAATTTCACCCGGGGTCTTCATATCGAGTGATTCATGAGGGCGAATCCAGTTAAAAGTATGTCTCCATTCGTCAAAAACCTCTTGGGATTGAGATAGATTTTCAGCGGGATTGGCTTCCAGTTCATCTCTGATATCAAGGTGCATACGTTCATGGGCCCCATTTTGGTAGGGCTTTCCTGGTTCTATACGATCCAGGCGGATTCCTAAAGATATCCACCAGCATGAGAGCCGGCTCAAACCCAGGGGAGCACGGGGGGAGGCAAAAGGGGATCCGTTATCAGAACGAATGGCATTTGGGAGACCGTACAACTCAAAAATCTTTTCAAACACAGGCTTTACAGCCTTTTCTCCGGTACTTTCCATGACCCTGAGATCTAATACAAAACGAGCAAATTCATCCCTTACTGTTAAAGGATCACACCGGCTGCGATCTCGCGTCTTCCACCAGCCTTTAAAATCAACCGTCCACAACTCATTCGGAGCCTTTGGAATCACTCCATGTTTTATACGGGCGGTTTCTCCCCGACGTCGTCTTCGACGATGCCGAACATATCCTGCACGTTCCAATACTCGTTTCACACTACTTAATGAGGGCGAATCCTTTGATCCATGTTTATTCTCATAGATTCTCAAAACCTTTTTGGGCCCCCAGGTGGATGTTATTGAATTCTTTATTCGAATCAACTCACAAACCACGTCTTCCTTGAGGGCATTAGGACTCGCTTTTGGTCGGCGGGACATATCGTGAAGGGCCGGTAACCCGCCTTGTCGAAAACGTTCCATCCACTTATGCCCGGTTGTTCGGCTTATTCCATACTCCTCGCACAACCTTGTTAGAGGCAGGTGCTTCCCCAAAGCTTTCAAAACAAATTCTTCTCTTAAGTTCACAGTATCAGTCGCTTTCCATGGCATGCTTAACTCCTCCGGTTAAGCACTCCATATTGCCCCAGACTGTAAACTATGTCTTGAACCTCTTTTGTAAACTATGTCTTGAACCTGCACCGGAGGGGGTCAAAAGAGTTTCGAATGCCCAACATTTTCGGTATCGGTATCTCGTTAGCCCATGTCCATAGGCAAGATGCCTGGGGCAAGGCAAGATCATATGGTTTTTCCGATCTGCGACTTGCATCTAAATTCCGCTAAGGTGATCATATATTGCATGAAAAGAAACACGCTTGCCCTGCTCATTATCTTGATCATTGCCTACGGATGCCAGGCCGTATGGAACTCCACCCTGGCCCCGGGTGAACTGCTTTGCGAAAACCTAAAGAATCCCCTGGGAATCGCCACGGCTGAACCCCGCCTCAGCTGGATAAACAGATCAGAAATAAACGGTGCGTCCCAGACTGCTTACCGAATCCTGGCATCCTCCTCACAGGAACTTCTCGCCGGGGAATCCGGAGACCTTTGGGATACCGGCAAGGTAGATTCGGACGAAAGCGTCTTTATTCCCTGGAACGGCAATCCCCTGGAATCCAGGAGCCTGGTTTACTGGAAAGTGAAGACCTGGGACCAGAATGATATTTCCTCCGGCTGGAGTCCACCGGCTGAGTTTTCGGTCGGACTGCTGGAAAAAGATGACTGGCAGGCAGAGTATATCGGGCTGTCTACTGAAGACGGAGATCCCGACTTTCCTCAGCTGCGGGAAAATTTCGAAATCAGCGGCATTGACGGCAGGGCCCTGCTCCATATCAATTCGCTTGGCTACCATGAAGCCTACATAAATAACCGGAAGATCGATGATTCCGTCCTTACTCCGGCGGTTTCCCAGATGAACAAGCGGACCTTTACTGTAACCTATGACGTAACACCTCTCCTGCGAGGTGGTAGCAACACCCTGGCCATATGGCTGGGTGAAGGCTGGTTCCACGACGGACTTCCGGGAGTGGATTACGCCGGGCCCCTGGTGAAAGCCCAGCTGGAAATTCAAACCCCTGGGGATTGGAAAAACGTGGTCTCCACCGGGAAGGGATGGAAAGCCCGGCCCAGTGAAATAACGAGGATAGGCACCTGGCACTCCGGCCGCTATGGAGGAGAGAAAGTAGACGCCAGGAAGGCAATCGCGGAATTCGCCTCACCCGACCTGGATGACAGCAGCTGGCCGGATGCTGCTGTAGTAAAAATCCCTGAACGGTTGACGGTTCCCCAGAAAGCGGAACTGAACCGGATAAGGGAAACGTTTTCGCCGGTCGAAATCCGGGAATTCGGTGACAAAAACACCTGGCTGGTTGATTTCGGAAAGAACCTCACCGGATGGGTAGAAGTTAATTTCAGCGGGGTGAAAACCGGGCAGGAGATCAAGATGGAATTTGCTGATTTCTTTCTTGAAGACGGCTCACTGAAAATACACAATCAGCAGGATATATACATTGCCGGCCCCCAGGAAAAACAGGTCTTCCGCAATCGTTTCAATTATCACGGCTTCCGCTACATGACCATAAAAGGAATGCGGGAAAAGCCGGAACCTGAATCCATAAAAGCCTTTTTAATCCAGACTGATTACAAAATAGCCTCCTCGTTCGAGAGCTCTGACCAGTACCTGAACAAAATCCATGACATGGTCTTCTACACCCTGCGCTGCCTCTCCCTGGGGGGATACCTGGTGGACTGCCCGCAAATCGAGCGCCTGGGCTACGGCGGAGACGGAAACGCATCAACGATTACCGCCCAGACCATGTTCAACCTCGGCCCGCTCTACGCAAACTGGCTGGACCACTGGAAGGACTGTATAAGACCTGACGGAAGCATGCCCCATACCGCACCCAACCCCTACTCAGCCGGGGGCGGCCCCTACTGGTGCGGATTCATCATTACCGCTTCATGGAACACCTGGCAGAGCTACGGAGACCTGCGGATTCTTGAAGAAAATTACCCGTTCATGAAGCAATGGCTTGGATATGTTGATCAGTACTCACCGGAAGGACTGCTTACTCCCTGGCCGGTCACTGAATACCGCAATTGGTACCTGGGTGACTGGGCTTCACCGCTCGGGGTCAATGACAAGGATCCTGAATCCATTGACCTGATTGCCAACTGCTACATCGTAATGTGCCTGGAGAGAATGGAAAAAATCGCTGTCCTGCTCGACAAGGATGATGAATCAGCCGAATTCCGACGGAAAAAGGAAGATCTCAGAAAACTCATCCATAAAACCTTTTACAGGGAGGATACCGGGATCTATGCTGACGGAGACCAAATCGAACTGGCCTTCCCGCTGATTACGGGAGTAGTGCCCGGGGAACTTAAGGGAAAGGTTTCGGATAATCTGCGACGTAATATTGCAGAAAAACACTCAGGTCATTTCGCGACCGGCCTGGTAGGGATTCCGGTGATGACCGAATGGGTCACCGGGAGCCAGTCGGTTGATCTCATGTATTCAATGCTCACAGCCACCGGTTATCCCGGATACCTGCACATGATCGACAACGGAGCCACAACCACCTGGGAGCACTGGAACGGCGACAGGAGCCGTATACACAACTGCTACAACGGCATAGGATCCTGGTTCTACCAGGCCGCCGGAGGAATCCGTCCGGTTGAAGGAATGCCGGCCTACCGGAAATTCCTCATCGATCCCCAGGTTCCGGAAAGCGTAGACTGGGTGACCGTGGAAAAGGACACGCCTTATGGCCTCGTCAGTCTCAGCTGGAAGAAAACAGACGGCGTCCTGGAAATTGAAGTAACAGTCCCGGTTGGAACTGAAGCTGAAGTCATCGTCCCGGAAGATGCCTCGGCAGTTTCATTTGATGGCGAGGCTCATCCGGAAGGAAATATGGTCCTGCAAAGCGGACGGCACATGATTGAATGGGCGGAGTGAATTGACGGGATGTGGCTGGAGTGGCAGGGAGCATCCCTGTTTTCCGGTCCCGTAGGGACTGATGGTGGTCGGAAACATCCCTGTTTTCCGGTCCCGTAGGCACTGATGGTGGTCGGAAACATCCCTGCTTTCCGGTCCCGTAGGCACTGATGGTGGTCGGAAGCATACCTGCTTTCCTGTCCCGTAGGGACTGATGGTGGTCGGAAACATCCCTGCTTTCCTGTCCCGTAGGGACTGGATTTTCTGGAGCGATTCGCTCCAGCACACCCGCCTGTGAATTTAAGGAGAGAGCGCAGAGACGCCAGGCCATGGGGACTGTACTGATGCTCGCACTTACAGCGCTCGCCGGATCACATCAGGACCAACTTAACCTGGGGTTCCCCCGAACCTTCGGTCCGGGATCACCCCAGGCTACTGAAAATCGGGGCTCCGCCCCTCTCTGAATGCTGCCGCCTTACGGCGGCGTTAATCCATGCCGGAAGCTTATGCCACCACCCTCAACTATTCGTGTATCCACAGTTCACTCTTTACGACGTCTTCACGGCCCAGAAGCCAAAATCCGGCATGTCTCAGGTCCGCAACAATTATGTACAGGGTCGGGACAAGAATCAGGGTGATCAAGGTCGCGAATATAATTCCATATCCCAGGGAAATGGCCATGGGAATCATAAACTTGGCCTGCATGCTTTTTTCCAGGATCAGGGGCATCAAGCCTCCGAAGGTGGTCAATGAGGTCAAAAGGATCGGCCTGAACCTGATCATTCCGGTATTAACCACAGAATCAAAAAGCTGCATTCCCGCGGCACGATTCTTGTTAACCGTATCAACCATAATCAGGCTGTCATTAACGACAACTCCCGCCAGGGCCACTACTCCGAACATTGAAAGCATGGAAACGTTGTATCCCATAATGATATGGCCAATCAGAGCTCCCACAAGTCCAAACGGAATTGCCGACATGATAATCAATGGCTGAACGTAGGATTTCAAAGGCACCGCGACAAGGACAAAAATAAAGATTATGGCGATGATGAAGCCCTCTCCCAGGGCAATCATACTGTCCTTCATCTCCTTCTGCTCACCTTCCAGCGAATAGGAAATACCCGGGTATCTGGACAGGATTTCTTTTAATTCCACATCCTCCAGCCTGGCGATAATTTCATTGGCATTGGCTTCATCCGGATTAACAGCAGCCGTCACATTTATGGCCCGGCGGCGGTCAACCCTGTCAACAGTAGAGTATCCCCGGCCCATTTCAGCTTCAGCTACAGTATTAAACGGGACTTCAACTCCAGCCGGAGTCCGGATTCTCATTTCTTCCAAGCTGCCCAGGGTTTCTCTTTCCTTTTCAGGATACCTGACCATAATCCGCACATCATCCCTGCCCCGCTGGATACGCTGGGCCTCTTCTCCGTAAAAGGCCTGCCGGATCTGCCTGGCCATGTTCATCTGGGACAGGTTCAGCATTTCCGCTTCAGGTTTTATTTTAAGTTTCACTTCCTTTTTTCCGGCCCTGAAAGAATCAGCTATATCGAAAACTCCTCCGAATTCCCTTAGTTTCTCCTTAAGATCATCAGAAGCTGCGCGCAGGACCTCCAGATCCTGCCCGGTAAACTGGACATTTATGTCTTCTCCCGCGTTGAAAAGCGAAGAGGTGAAATCAAGGGCGACAACATCAGGAATCGGCCGGGTCAAATTTCGCCACCTGTCTACCAGGTCAGTACTGGACAACGTCCGATGTTCAGATGAAACCAGTTCAACACTCACTTCGGCCAGGTGAGCGGCACTCTGGACCTGCCCGGCCATAGGACCTCTTGCGCCTGTTGATGGATGGGTTCCTATAGAGGTCATAACATGCTTTATCACATCACCATGCCCCTCTTCCTCCAGTTCCTTTCTCAACCTGTCCAGGGATCTTTCGAGCTCGTATACAGACTCGGATGTCTTATCCACCGGGGTGCCCAGCGGGAGGGTGAGGGTTGCCACCATATTGTCCGCTTCCACGTCAGGCATGAATTCGAACTGCACCCTGCCCCCCGCGAAATAGCCAACGGTCACGAGGAGTATCAATATGGAAAAAGCCACGGTGGCATACCTCCAGTAAAGCAGGGTCTTGAGCAAAGGTGAATACACCTTGCCGATGAACTGCTTCAGGAGATAGTCAAAAAAGCCCATCGCCTTCTCAAAATATTTTTTTATCCTGCCCGTCGTTTTCTCCTTATGCTTGAGGTGGGACAAATGGGCGGGAAGAATAAACAGGCATTCAATAAGCGAAAACATCAGTGTCGGGATTACGATAAGAGGCAGATTACGGAAAACTTTCCCCATGGGGCCCGGCACAAAAAGGAGGGGGGCGAAAGCCGCTATTGTGGTAAGGACCGCGAAAACCACCGGAACCGTCATATTCAGGGTTCCGTCCACTGCCGCCCGGATACCTTCTTTTCCGGTCTCCACCTGGTGGAATATGTGTTCTCCCACCACGATGGCGTCATCCACCACAATTCCAAGAACTACAATAAAGGCAAACAAGGTTATCATGTTGATGGACACATCCATTGCCGGCATCAGAAGCAAGGTGCCCATGAATGAAATGGGTATTCCGAGGCTGGTCCAGAATGAAAGTTTCAGCCGCAAAAACATGGTCAGGATTATGATCACCAGGAAAAAACCGACCCTGCCGTTTCTAAGCAGCAGGTCCAGCCTGCTCCTTAAAAGCTCGGATGAGTCGTTCCAGACTTCCGCCTTTATACCTTCCGGAAAAACGCTGGCGTTTTCTGCCAGGTATGCCTTTACGGTATCTGAGACATCTACTGTATTCTGATCTCCGACCCTGTATACCTTTACAAGAACTGCCGGCTTACCATCAAAGCGGGCGGAAAGATCTGTGTCCTGGAAACCATCTACGACAGTTGCCACATCCCCCAGCTTGATTTCGGTGCCGTCGCGCCTTGAAATCAGGGTAATCTTCTCAAATTCTCCTCCCCTGTAGGCCTGCCCCTTGGTTCTCAGCAAGATCTCCCCGCCCTCGGTTTTAACCGATCCCCCGGGAAGATCAAGGGAGGATTGGGACACCGCCCGGGCGACAGCTTCAAAAGTCAAGCCGTAACGCCTTAACGCGTCTTCAGACACCTCTATAGAGACTTCATAAGGCCTGGCCACCTCCAGGTCGACCTGGGTAATTCCGGGCAGCGAAGAAAGATCATCACGGATCTTTTCCCCTGTGATTTTAAGGGATTTCTCATCAGTATTCCCGAATACGGCAACATCCAGCACCTGCTGCCGGACCAGTACTTCCTTGATTACCGGACTTTCAGTTTCCTCGGGGAAGGTTTCAATACCATCCACATTAGTTTTGATATCATCCAGAACCCTGCTGATATCAGCCCCTTCCAGGAGTTCCACGGTTACTACGCCTCGGCCTTCGGAGGCCTTGGATGTGATCTTTTCAATCCCGTCGATTCCCTGTATCTGTTCCTCAATCTTTATGCATACCCCTTCTTCAACTTCCTCGGGAGCGGCACCGAGATAGGGAACGGTTATGGTAATGGTTTCCGTGGAAAACTCGGGAAACACCTCCTGTTTAACGCTGGGCAGGGTTATGAATCCTGCCAGGAGAATCAGCCACATGAGAAGATTGGCCGCAACGGTATTATTGGCTACCCAGGCGATCGCGCTTTTCATGATGCCACCTCCGCTGTCAGGTCTTCTGAATCCACGGCAACAGAAATCTCCATCCCTTCAACAACGGCGTCCAGGGTCGAAATGCAAATCAGCTCTCCGTTCAGCAGGCCCTTATCTATAAGAATCCTGTTGGTTTCTGATTTCAGTACATTTACTTCACGAAACTCCAGCCTGTTGTCACTGTTTATAATCCAGACCGTATTGTTATCCCTTACGGCGCTGCGGGGTAGTGCAACAACATCAGACACCAGTCTCCCCTGGATTTCGGTATTGACGAACATGCCTATTGCCAAAGGAGGTTTATTCCGGTCACTGCTCCTGCCGTAAGGGTCCTGGACCTGGACAATGGCGTAGAGCATCCGGCTGGCCGGGTCAATTTCACCTTCAGTGCGGACAATCCGGCCTTTCCAGGTATGCTCTTTTCCAGCAAATTCTGTTTTCACAAGGACTTCAGGCCCCCTGGTTTCCCGGGGGTCCTCTCCCCGGTAGTTCAGGGGAATATCCAGGTACTCCAGATCGGAATCAGGCAGGGGAATCCTGACTTCAGCTACGTCAACAGAGTAGAGCTGGGCCAGGGAAGCACCAGGTGAGACATACTGGCCTATATCCACATTCTTCTGCCGCACCCTTCCGGCATAAGGAGCCTTGATTTCGGTTTTCTCAAGATTCCGCCTGGACAGTTCCAGGGATGCTTTGGCCGACGCCAGTGAGGCCTCAGCGTAAGCAATCTGGGGTTCTCTCAACACCAGCGGACTGGCTTGTCCTTCCTTCCCCAGGTCATCCCATTCCTGCCTGGCCACGGCGGCTTCGGCTTTTTCCTTTTCCAGGTTCAGTTCTGCCTGGGCGATAGCTGATTCAGCCTGGGCAATAGCCAGCCGGTAATCATAAGGGTCAATCCGAAGCAAGACTTCGTTTTCTTCAAAAAAGCCGCCAACGACAAGCGAAGGGGACACATAGATTACCCGTCCCGCGATCTCCGGAACCAGGGAAGTCTCCGCCCTGGGGCCCACTGTTCCCTGGGAACTGACAGTCAACCTTATTTTCTGCAATTCAGTTTTCACGGTCCTGACCACAGGAATCAGCTGTGATTTTTCTTCAGTCTCAACTGCCGGACGGGTTGAGATAAAATACCTGATCCCCATCACCCCCAGGCCAATGAACAATAACGGAATGATCACTCTCAATATATTACGAATCATGACGCTGTCTCCTCGTCTGCAACCTCAATTTGATTATCTTCAAGTCCTCCGCCCAGGGCCAGGTGAAGGTCAATCCTGGCATCCAGCCTCTGCCTGCGGATCGCGATTAAACTGCTTTCGGAATCCAGGCTCCTTCGCTGGCTCTCCAGTACAGTAACAAAGGCAATTAGACCTTCTTCATATTGCTTTTGAGCCAGCCTCAAAGCGGCTCCTGACTGCCTGGCAGCTTCAGCCAGGGCTTTTTCCTGATCAGCCAGATATCCTTCCGAATCCAGTGCGGTTTCCACCTCCTGGAAGGCTTTGAGTACCGCGCTGGCCCAATTTGAAGCGGCCTGGCTGGCCAGGGCGTCCTGCAGTTCCACCTGGGCCCTCAAACGGCCGCCGCTAAAAATCGGCTGAACAATGCTTCCTGCCACACTCCAGATAAGGTAATCAGGATTCAATATATCCAGGAAACTATCAGTTGAAGTTCCCAGGCTCTTGGCAATGTTAAAAGACGGGTACAAAGCGGTTTTTGCCTCCGCCCAACCCGCGCCGGCCGAAAGCATTGTCTTTTCAAGGGAAACCAGGTCAGGCCGCCTTGAAACCAGCTGTGAGGGAATCCCTGTCGGGGGAATGGGCGGAAGGTCGGGAATTGTATCCCTGGCAATAATATCGCCGTCCGGATATTCTCCCAGCAGGATCTCCAGCTGGCGAACCAGTGACTGGAGGGCCTGTTCACGCTGGGCGAGAATTGACTCCGCTCCGGATACACTTGTCAGGGCCAACCGGTAATCAAGGGAACCCTGAACTCCCATTTCATAGCGGAATTTCAACCTTGCCGCAGTATCCCGATAGCTTTCCAGGGACCTCCGGGCCAGGGCAATCTGCTGGCGGGCTTCGATTATCGAAAACCAGACCTTGGACACCTGGGCAATCATCGAAAGCCTCGCGGCCCTGACATCGGCCTTCACTGCTTCCATGTCGGAAAGTGCCCCTATTTCCTGGGCTGAAAACTTTCCCCAGATATCCGGCTCCCAGGAAGCGTCCAGGGAAACACCGGTGTTGAGGTTAGTACTCGTAATAACACTGTCTTCGGCCCCGGGAAACGGCATACCTACAAAATTCCGCCTGCTCTCGGTAGCAGTCAAGCCCGCGGACACGGTCGGTTCCTTCCCGGCCGCCACAATCCGGGCCTGGATGAGCGCCGCTTCCAGCCTGCCGGCAGCGGCCTTCAGGTCCCAGTTGTTCTCCAGCGCCTGGGTAACCAGCCTGTCCAGCTCTTCATCCTGGAAACTTTCCCACCAGTCCGAAAGAATCTTATCACCAGAGCCGGCTGCGGCAGTCCAGCTTTCCTCAACTTCAAGCTCCGGCTGGTGCCTGACCTCAACCTTTGGGCGCTCGATCCCACATCCGGCCAGGAAAATCGTCGAGGCTATGATTAAAATTATCTTTTTCATCATTCTTAAACTCCGAATTCGGGTACCAGATTAATCTGACGCAGCCATGGAACCGGCTGTTGTATACCTGATCAAAAACTTTAAAACCTTGTCTTCATTCTCCGATGTTAATCGAACGGAACTTCCTGGTGAATTAATTGCTTCCACAATCGGATTGGGCTGCTTACCATGCACCATTAACATGGCATGCGCCATTGCTCCAAGATTGAATGACATTCTCCATAGCAGTTCTTCAGGATCAAGATCCGGCAAAGCCCTGCTCAAAAGATTCCGGAAAACAAGAAAAATCTCCTTGAAATTGAGCATGATCCTCCTCCGGGTTTCAGTCATTTCCTCCGCTCCAGAATCAAGCGAATTACCCTCCATGTGGATTCTGCCCATAAGCCTGATAAAAAGTTTGGCGGAAAGCTCCCTGCCGGAAACCTTAATCGCGGGAGCCAGGAAAGCCTCCATAAGCTTTTCCAGTGAAATCGGCCGATCACCGGCCTCAGCCTCAAAGCGCTGCAGCATCTCAAGGCGCTCCTGGTTAATAGGTTCAATCCTTCTCTTGAATACCGCTTCAATCAGTCCTGATTTAGATCCGAAATGATAGTTCAACGCAGCCAGGTTCACCCCGGCTTTCTCAGTTATGGCCCGGACTGATGTGGTCTCAAATCCACTTTCGGCAAACAGGATCTCCGCCGCATCCAGGAGTTTCTCTCTCGTCGATTTTTTACTCATAGTTTTTTCCTGATGATTTCAATATACCCGGCAGTATACTTCAAACAATTATTTAAATCAAACGTTTGTTTTAAATAATCGTTTAAAAACTATAGATAACCCGTCAGGATAATGCGGGAACGGACTTGATGGACTTGGGCTGGGTGGACAGGGTGTACAGAATGGACAAACTGGCTGACTGGGAATGCAGATCAGGTTACTTTGCAGCCAATCACAGGTAAAGCAGAAGCAGGATCAGGGGAATTATGATTCCGGCCCCGGCCAGGATTCCGCCCCTTCCCTTCAATCCTCTTTTCCCGCTCAGCAGGAACAGCCCGGTTATCCCTATGATCATCAGCGCGCCGGCAAAAAGATCGGAAAACCAGGTCCAGAAATTCTTGGGATTATAGTGAAGAAAGGTGACCTGGAAAAATATGGGCCTGCGGTTCAGCTTTTCCAGGCGGCACAAACCGTTTTCAGGATTGATTAAAACCGATCCGTTTTTAATAAATATCTTTATCTCACCGGAATCATAGGTGACATGTTTCTTGTAGCCGTCCCTTTCCCCGAACTGTTCAAGAACAGCCAGGGCGATATCTTCATCCAGGGGACTCTCCAGGCGCGAACCATTCCAGACAGCCTCTTCTGTTTCCAGCGAATAGCGGGGATTCCAGTCATCAAGGTGGTTCATGGCTATCCCGGACAGGGCGTAAATGATTATCATTCCGAAGAAAAAATAACCCAGGTCCCTGTGCAGGGCCCGGTTCAGCTTATACCAGTTAATTCTCAATTGACTTTCCCCATATAAAAACCGCGCCCTCCGAAAAGGGCGCGGAAAACAATCTCATTTACCGGACAGGTCCGGAAGCTGTACTTTTTTCTATGATTTCACCTGGTATTCCGTACACTCAAGGGAATAAAAAAGGAGCTGATCTTTACCGCTTTTAGCCAGGGCCTTACGCATATTCTCCAGCTGCATACGGGATTCTTCCATCTCAGTCATGGCTTCCTCCTTCCCGGATCCATGCCCTTCATGGGCAGCCTCTGGTTTCGCGCCTGTTTCAATTTCTGCTTCCCAGTTATCCAGGTATGCCTGGTTAACCTTCTGGACCACAATTGCACCCTTAGCTGTAACATCACTGCCATTCAGGTCAATACTGAATTCGCCGATATCCCTTCCAGCCGTAACCTTGAAGGTCTTGTCCGGACTATCAGCCCCTGAAAGGAACATACGTTTACCGGTGCGTTCACAGACATGCTGAACTGTACCGGTAAGAGTTACGATCCGCCCAACATATTGATCAGGGTCTGACAATAAATCCGCCGGCACGAGCGCGGGTATTATCTCCTCCTGCTGTATGGCGGCATCAACCGGTTCAGAAGTCTCACTGCTGCCACAGGCTGCAAAAGCAAAAATGACCAAAATCAGAAAAACATATCTTTTCATAATATTCCGCCCCCTGGAAAAAAATATTCCAAATCCAATGTTAAAAAATTCCAGGCTGTTGCACTAAAACGAACAATCTCTGGAATTACGCGGGAAATCAATTCAATAAAACAGCTCCTGATTATATAGCAATCTCCCAAACAGCCGGGTTAACAGGAGACCAATTATTAATTCGGTAATATCAGTTCCTCCAGTTTTTCCTCATTGACCATTACTTCACAAGATCGCATTTGCTCTTCGATCAGCTGCCGGAAAGCCATTTTCATACGTTCGATTCTATGGATACGCCGGTCCCTGCCCCTGCCCTCTTCCCGAAGAATCTCCTTGGTTTCCAGGATTTGAATCAGGGCGAGTTCCAGTGACTGCTCATCTACCATATAAAAATCCTCCATCGTATATTGATCAGGACCGTAGATGGGTTCCCCTTTTTCTTTCAGCTCCAGCCTCCGCTGGTTTTCCTCTTCCAGTTTTTCTTTTTTATCTTCCAGTCCAGTCAAAGCCCGGAGTCCGTGTTCAACGGACATTTCCTGGGAAAGACGAGACCAGACAGCTTTATAAACGGTCCATTTCATCAGCTGCTGAACAGGCACTTCACCGTCGAAAGAATGCTGCCAGAAACCTTCTCCCGGCACAGCATGGTATTTCCTTATAAAATCATCCTGGATTCCCTTGCTGAGGGAAGCCGCGAAAATACTCAACTCCAATTCATCAACAGCATCACCGTTCACAGAAACAGCAGGGCCGGAATTAACGACTACCGGCACATAAGGAAGCTCTCCGCTTTCCTCAGCTCCTTCGTCTACAGTCAGACCTGAACAGGAACCTGCCAGGAGAGGTATCAGTATCAGGAAAAGTATTTTTAATACATTGTTTTTCATATAGATATATTTTAAAACAGTGGAACCCAATCCTGCACGGTAAATCCGTGTCACAGCCCGGGCATCATTGATTCTTTCATGAGGGGAAAATTCTTTTCAATCTCCGGTTCTATTGCCAGTTCCCACAGGGAGGTATCCATATGCCTGAAACCCAGGACGGCAGTTATCCATCCCTGCGTCCAGCCGCTTTCAATGCACCAGGCTCCCCATCCGGCATCCGCGTTACTGGCGAAAAACTCCCACCTTTCAAAATCGAAAGCCCTGAACCATCCCCCGTCAAGATAGGGATACCTGTCGGTTTTAATCTGGATCCTGACCAGGAAATCAGCAAGGCGGTCACCGGCCTCCTTCAATACGGGATCACCGGTCACGGCGGCGGCCTCATGCAGGCCCAGGAAAGCGAAATTCACGGTATAGAGAAGATCGCTGACCCTGTCTCCGTTTTCAGCTATCAGGGATGCCTCATTGGTCCCATATTCTTCATTGCTGCGGGGTGGAGGGTACTTGCCATTTTCCGGGTTCCCCAGCAGTTCCCTTATTGCTCCGCACTCGTCCTGCAATTCCAAAAGAGGCGCAATGGCGCGATCCAGCATGTCCCGGTGTTCCCGGGTATCCTCGACCCGGACCAGCCAGGCCAGGGGAAGGATCATCCTGGCCATCTCCTGGGCCAGGCCGTTGGTCCAGCGAAGGTTATCAGGATAGGCCTCCATGGTAATCCTTATGGCGCTTTCGGCCCGCTCCAGGAAAAGATCGTACCCGGTTTTTTCATAGGCTAGGAGGTAGCAGGCCCAAAGGTAAGCTTCAAAATGCGGGGCCGGATGCACAGGAGACTGTTCAAAGTAATATTTCCAGCCATTCTCCTCAAGTGGCTTGATATCGATCCTGCTGGTCCGGAAACCCTTCTGCCCGGTGGTTCTGAGGTTGGCCACCAGGCATCTCATTATCACATCATTCCATCGATCTTCATCAAGGAGCGATGAGGCGGCCAGTGCCGCCAGTATCACCCTGGCATTATCATCCCCGTAATTAGCCTTGTACCAGGCATCGCTTGAAATCCCCCAGGCGATAAGCCCAAATGCCCCGTGCCGCGGATCTGCCCTTTCATTCTTCGCGGCAGGGGATTCCAGGAGATAAAAATCAAGCAGGTTTCGGCTGATTTCAGCATAATCATCACGGGAAAGGGCTTCGGCTCCCGCCGCAATTGCCATTGCGGTTTCTGCTATACAATCACCCCTGCGAACAGTCCCAAGGGGCTGTTCGCCATCCGCATAAACCACGGACATAACCGCTTCCAGGCTCCCGCTGCTGCCGTCCCCCTCAGGCCAGGATTCTTCCCAGGGCAGGAGAAAATCATCCCGGTTTCGGGACTCTTCAAGCATTGATTCAGAAACAATCATCCTGGATTTTGCAAACCATTCCAATCCTCTCCTGAATCCTTCCGTCTCCGCTTCTTCGGGCAAAGTCACACTCCTGGCCCAGGTCGGCCTGACAGCAGGAGTCCACTGCAATCCGGGCAGATCACTTCCGGCCGTCCATTCCAGGATTTTCTGCCATACCACAGCCCAATCCTTCTCCGGGCCATATCTGGCGCTTATAAACCGGCTAAGTCCTGTAGCCGAAACCAGGATCCGGCCCTTTGGGCCCTCATTCTCCTGAAAGAATCCCCAGCCGGGAGAGGGCTCCAGCAGGAGAGGAATACTGTTATTGGGGATTCCGAATACCGCCCTGTCAAATCCGGCAATCCTGCCCCCCCTCAGGTGTGACCTGCTGTCTTCCCGGAAGGAAACAACATGCATCCCGTTCAGGGAAAGTATTCGGGAACGGGGAAGATCTGGCCCGAAAAACTCGGAGGCCACCGCGCATCTTAACAGCCGGTCTTTGGTGGGCTCGGGCAAATCCTGACCCCCGACTGATCCCGGGTATTCAAGGTAAACGCGCAGATCCTTTTCAATCGACTTTTCGATAACATCGCCGCCTATATCCAGGGTTTTTTCGGGATAGCCGTCGGCCAGGAGGAGAACTCCCGCCCCGTCAGGGGCATTTTCAACCGCATCCAGGGCTGTCTCATGCAGCACAAATTCAATTCCGGATGAACGCAAGGCTCCCACAAGGTCATTATTTTCCCCGGCGGCCAGGTGAAGCGGAGCAGTCCCGGCGCACCCTGCCGTCAAGAAGGTCACCAGTACAAGACCAAGCGCTCGTAACATTCGCAATTTAAAACCGGCCCCGCGAATCCCGGGCTGGTATGACCAGTTCATCTATTCCCTACCCTCTGTTTCCTCGGGCAGCGGATCCAGTAAAGCTTCACCCATATCATCTCCCCACACCCAGTGGCTGAACCACTGCCAGTTATGGGTCAGGACCGCCAGTTGCTCCTTAGGCTTACTGATCCCGTGTCCAAAACCCTTATAGATCACAAACTTGACCGGGACCCCTTTATCCTGAAGTCCCCTGTAAAGCTTATGGGCATTGTTAATGGGGACCCGGGCATCATTGGAACCATGCTGGATCAGGGTTGGAGTCTGCGCTTTATTTATGTGAGTCATGGGGCTGGTTTTAGCATAGATCCCAGGATCATCCCATGGTGTTGCCCCCAGGTACTGCGGGCAGAAAGGAGTAATATCCGTTCGGTAATAATAATCAACCCAGTCACTGATGCCGGCCCCCACGCTTACCGCGCGAAACCGGTCTGAAAAGGTGGTTATGTAGGCGCTGATATATCCGCCCTGGCTCCATCCCATGGAGCATACTTTCTCCGGATCGACAAATCCCTTTTCAATCAGGGAGTCCACACCGCTGATCACATCCCAGTAGTCTCCTACTCCCAGGTTCCTGTAATTGAGAGACCTGAAGGCCTCCCCAAATCCGGCTGACCCTCGATAGTTGGGCATCAGCACTACCGCGCCCCTGGCGCAAAACTGCTCAATCGGGTAGTACCGGTTGGTACGGATGAACCTGGAGGGACGGGATATGCCGGTCGGTCCCCCGTGAATTACTACAAACAAGGGATATTTACGGCTGGCATCAAAATCAGCGGGTTTAACCAGAACACCGTTGATTTCCGTTCCATCCTGGCTTTTCCAGGTAACCATTTCCTTGCGGGAAAGCTTATAGGAACTGATCTGTTCTCCTGAATTTGTAAGTTTGACGGGATCGTACTCAGCCAGGCTGCTGAAACAAACCTCCGGGAAACTCTCGGAATCAGCATATAGAAACGAGGCGTTCCGTCCCTCCACGCAAAAGCTGAAAGAGGAATGGGCCACCGAAGGGCCTTCGGTCAACTGCTTAATTTCTCCGTCTTCAGTGCAGCTGAACAGGTTGGAACCAACCCCGGTCATAGCGCTGAAATAAATCCCCCCTTCAAACCAGTCCATCAGCCGGGCGTCTTCATCAAAATCGGGATTGATAATCCTTGCCTCACCCCCTTCAGAGGGGACAACAGCTATGCGGGTATTCCTGAAATAGGCCTTATCCAGTTCCCCCCCGGCAGTAGTGAAAGCGATCTTGCTTCCGTCGGGGCTCCAGACCGGACCGGAATCAGGACCGGGCTGCCGCACTAGAGGCCTGACTGCCATGGTCTCAACCTCAACAATATAGATGTCCGAATTAATGGATTCCTTCAACAATGCCCTGGGTGCGGCGGAAAAGGCGACAGCGGACCCATCCGGACTCCACCTGAATCCTCCCACATGGAGATCATCCCTCGTAACCAGGTCTACAGGATCACTGCCATCCAGCTCCTGGACCCGCAGCCGGTTGGGATTAAGCTCTTCTTCAAAAAACTCAAAATCACCGTAAACATCTTTCCTTTTCTTCTGCTCTTTTTCACGGTCATCCTTATCGGTATAGGCGACCGCGGTACTCGAAGGATTCCATCGGTATGAATTAACTCCTGTTGGCGATGAAGTCAGGGCCCTGGCTTCCCCTCCGTCTGAAGGCATGATCCAAACCTGGGTTTCAGCCTCCTCACCCCGCTTGGCGGTAAAGCTTATGAACTTTCCATCAGGACTCCACCGCGGAGACCCGACTCCATTTTCATCAAAGGTCAGTTGTTTCCGCACCCTCGATTTCACGTCAACAAGCCAGGCCTGTCTACGGTAGGCGTTCTCTTCCCAATCGGTTTCTTCAGCCAGGTATAGAACCTTCCGGGCATGGGGAGAAAGCACCGGGGAGGATACGGAATTAATTTCGAACACATCACGGAGAGCCATTCCGGGACTTTCTCCGAATACTGATGTACCAACAAAAAGCAACACGGCGAGAATCAAGGCTGTCTTCTTCATGCCTATATTCTTATAAAAGAATCGGGATACTGTAAAGGGGAAAAGTGACTGAGTTCTATCTTCAATCCTGGATTTTTTTGCTTCCTCGGCAATCGGAAAAGTTCAATCACCAAAAATAACCACCTCTCATTTCTCCAGGATCCTGCAGAAATAACAGGGAAAGGTATGGTTTTTAAAATTTGAAGCGTGCAATAATCATCAGGATGATGAACAAATTGTTATGGGCTGCCATATCATCCCTTCTCCTGACTGCAATATCGTGCGGCTTGGAGGAAAACAAAATTATAACCAGTGAGCCCCTTATGAAAGAAAGCCGAGATTACAAGCTGGCCATGGTCCAGATGACTGTCATTGGCGGTGATCCGGAAACAAACCTGTCTCACGCGGCGGACCTGATCAGGGAGGCCGCGGAAAAAGGAGCCCGCATCGCCCTTCTTCCGGAGGCCATGGATTTCGGCTGGTGCCACTCTTCAGCCCGCGAACTAGCCGGCTCCATTCCGGGCGGATCCTCTTTTGAGGCTCTCAGGATAGCGGCAGTGGATAATGGCATTTATGTCTGCGCTGGAATTATTGAGAGAGATGGAGAAAAACTGTATAACGCCGCGGTTTTAATCAGTCCATCCGGCGAACTCCTGATCAAACACCGCAAGCTTAACGAGCTGGATTTTGCCCACGAACTATATGACCAGGGTGACAGGCTCAATGTTGCCCATACCGAACTGGGAACATTAGGACTGCTGATCTGTGCCGACGCCTTCGCTGCCGAAAAAACACTCTCCAAGTCACTGGGATACATGGGTGCCGACATAATCCTCTCCCCTTCAGCCTGGGCGGTTCCTGCTGATCATGACAATGAAAAGGAACCCTACGGGGACACATGGAGGAATGCCTATAAACCGATATGCGAAATTTTCAAAATCTGGTTTGTAGGGGTCAGCAACGTAGGTTCAGTAGATGACGGGGAGTGGACCGGCTGGAAATGCATAGGCTGCTCCCTGGCCTGTGATCATTTGGGGAGGGAAGTCATCCAGGGGCCATACGGGGAGGATGCTGATACTATCCTCTATATAGATGTTGAACTGCAGGACAGGCCGGCCCGGGGAACAGGCTGGAAATTTACGATTGACGATTGACAATTTGTTGTGGCTGGAGCGTCTCAATCTGGAATTGAGAACTGAGATTTGTGATTTTCGAAGTAAAGTTCGAAGTTCGAACATCTCACTTCGCACATGAAAATGGTGGAGCGGGAGACGGGGATCGAACCCGCGACGTCCAGCTTGGGAAGCTGACATTCTACCACTGAATTACTCCCGCATCCTGTCGAAATCACAGTTTAAAACAACTGGCCGGATAATACAACTTCATACCCGGTTAACTACCCGGATGTTTATGCAGTTCGATACCGATAGCAACCCAGAGAGGCCTGCAAAGTATTGAAGGATTGACACCCTCACTTGCTAGTGCGACATCAGCCGCTCAGAAGACAGGAGTTGCCGGGAAAATCTCTTAACCCTGGACTGAACATCTCCTAACTGGAGCTGGCAGCTCCAGCCACAAATTTTGAATTCATTCCCCCCGGAAAGGTTCTCCGCTGGTTATCCATTCCGGCGCTTCCATTCCCTTCAGGTAGTGGTCAAAATACTGCTTCATTCTTACAGCATAATCCAGCCGGTTCGGATACTTCTTCAAGTGATGGGGTTCTCCCCTGTACTGGAGGAACACCGAGTCTTTTTCCAGCCGGCGCATGGCCATGTAGAGTTCAATTCCCTGGTACCAGGGAACGGCATCATCCTGGTCGCCGAACATAATCAATAGCGGGGTACTGATCCGGTTGGCGTAAAACAACGGGGAATTCTCGATATAGAGTTCCGGATACTCCCAGAGGCTGCCGCCGATCCTGCTCTGGGTTTTCTCGTACTGGAACTGCCGGGACAGCCCGGTGCCCCAGCGTATCCCGCCATAGGCGCTGGTCATGTTCGACACCGGAGCGCCGGCAACAGCTGCCGCGAACATATCTGTCTGGGTAACGATAAATGCGGTCTGGTACCCGCTCCAGGAATGCCCATGCAGTCCAATGGCATCGGGATCAGCCACGCCCATATCAATAATCTTCTGCACCCCTGGAACCAGGCACTTGGTGGAAGCAAAGCCCGGTCTGCCAATCTCAAACCTGATATCAGGCAGGAAGATGGCGTACCCGTTGGAGGCATACATGGGGAAACAGGGCCTGTGATTTATAACAGGAGTATTGAACTCGTGCAGTCTCTGGGAAAAAAAGCGATAGAAATAAACTATAACCGGATACTGTTTACCCTCCTCATAATTTCCGGGCTTGATCAGCACCCCCTGCAGGGGAATTCCATCCAGGCTGCTCCATTCGACCAGCTCGGCATTCCCCCACGCATAATCAGAAACCTGCGGATTAACGTCCGAAATCTTCAGCGGAGCGGAAAACTCAGGATCGGATTTCCAGATATCCGGAAACTCCCGGTAATCCTCCCGGGTATAAACCAGGGAATCGGCCTTCTCAGCTTTTGCCAGGAAACGAAACTTTTTATTTTCCTCAAGGAGTTTCACGGCTCCCGGAGAATCAGAATTCAGGGAATAAAAGCCGAAATTCTTGGTCCTGTCCCGATAGGAAGTAACAAGCAGGTCTTCTCCCTTTTTCCAGGAATCCTCTTCCGGGTCAGTCCTGAGGAGCCGAAAAGTCATCTGCTCTTCCCTCCCCCGTCCTTCTGTCATATTCACAGGTCCGGTTCCATCCACGGGAAAGCACCAGATATCAAAACGGTCATAGACAAACACCGCGGAACTGTCTTCTAGCCACCCCGGTGAACCATACCCGGGCACGTTGCTGGGATAATCATGCAGTTCGTCAGCAAAACTGACTTCCAGGCCTGAGGTCAGATTCCGGGATAATCCCGCCGCCGCCTCATAAAGAAACCAATCTCCGTCCTTGTAATAAACCACATATTCTCCCGAAGGGGATATGGCGGCTTCTCTTTGGATTTTTTCAGCAATTTTTTTCCCTGTTTCCATTTTCCAGGTCCACGATATAAAGGTCCGAAAAAGAACCTTCCCAGGTAATCAGTTTCATGTATGGAACCTGGGACCATGCCATCGCGTACCGTCCACCCCGGGAGACAGAAACATCAGGCACATCCAGCCCGCCAAGCCGCACGGTACTCTCCGGATCAGTCCTGAGAACCGCAGCCAGGTAGGTCCTGTCCTTCTCCTCCTCCCAAAGCTCCTTCTGGTTGGTGACAATCCGGGGATCATCCCAGTGCCAGACATCCATTTCCTTCTGCTCCAGCAGGGAATTGATATCGAACACCTTCTTCCGGTCCTCTTCGGTTACCGCAAGGGACTTCTCTTCACCGCTGATTCCTTGCTGCACATCGGCGCCTGAATCCTTGCCCTCTTTCTTTTTGGCCGCGAACTCCTTGTCCGAATCAGGTTTTACTCCGAAATAAAGCCGGGAGGAATCATCGGTCCATTCCAGCTTATTCTTGAGAGGGACATACCAGCCCTCCGGAATACCTGCCACTTCACGGGAATCCTCTCCGTTATCAGTCCAGAATCGCACGCTGCAGCTTTCATCTTCTTCCCGGCCGGAAACCCAGGCCAGGATACTGCCTGTTTCAGTCCATGCCAGGCTTGAAAAAATCCCCGCCGGGCAATGAAAAAATCCTCTCCTCTCTTTTCGGGACGGTCTTTAAGGTTACGGACATAGATTCCACTATTCTCGCCATCCTCAGAACCAATCCGGGAATATGCCAGAAAAAGATGACTGGGGATCAAAACAATATTCGTATACTTCCACCGAAATATATTCTTTCCCGGAGCTGAGTTCCCTCAGGACCAGGGGAGAAGCTTTCCGGTCATCATTTTTCTTCTTTTCGCCCTCGCCGTTCCCCTCCTTTTTTCTCATCCTCGTTTTTTTCTTCATCAGGGAACTTCTGGTAGGCCAGCCACATTCCATCATCAGAAAAAGTGAAATCCCTTATATTTTCAATCTCCTGCCAGGATCCTTCTTCAATATCCAGGAGAAGCATCCCTTTCCGAAGAGGGGGTTTGGCATCTTTCTTCTTTTCGGATAGAACCAGGTCCACTTCCTTTTCAGCGGCAACCCACCTGGAATCGGAGGAAATGACCGGCCTGCTTCCCGGGGTTCGTTTCAGGAAACAGCCCTCTTCTCCCCGACAGACGATCACTTCCGGATTGCCCCGGTCCGGCCTGGCGGTGAACGCGACAATTTCCCCGTCTTCGGATATGACTGCGTCTTCGATCTGCCGGAACCGCATCATATCTTCAAAGGTTAGAACCTCATCTCCGGCGGCGGAAAGAGAGAGGGTCATTCCACTTAAAAGAAAAAGCAGCGCGGCGGCTGATGCACTGATGGACTTGAATCTCTTAACGGCGGCATAATTCATCGGTTATTTCTCCGTTTCGTCAGTTAGTTAGTTTAATGCCTAGATACTAACAGGGAAACTGTCGGGAAAAAAGAATTCAGGATGAGGAAATCTGCCTGACAATGCCTGAAAACCTGCGGGCAATTCCCAGTGCCGCCGGAGTATGGCATACACCTTCAAGCAGCCCGGCTATGTTGAGACCTGACTTACTCAACTTGTTTTCCTGCTGCCGAATGTAAAGCTCCATTATCGCGGCGGAAAACTCCGGATGAAACTGCAGGCCCCAGGCGCAGGGTCCGATCCGGATTATGTGGTTGGGTTCATGGCGGGAATGAGCCAGGCAGACAGCCCCTTTCGGCAGCCTGGTTATGGATTGCGAATGATCGGTATGGGCCTTGAATTGGCGTGGCAATGATGCCAGAAGGGGATCCTCGGAGCATTCCTGGTCCAGGGTTATTTCCACAGTTCCGGTTTCTATCCCCCTGGGATGATAACCGACCTCTCCCCCCATTGCCCTGGCCAGGAGCTGGTGTCCGTAGCAGATGGCAAGGAGGGGGATTTCCCGTTCAACCAGGGAGGGCAGCCACTGTTCAACCTCGAGGCTCCAGGAAAGATTGTCGGTGACCATGGCATGTGAGCCGGTAATAACCGCTCCCAGGCACTGTTCAAAAGGAGGGAGCTCCTCTCCATGCTCGACATCCAGAACCTTAAGGGGAAGGCCGTCGGGAAGGAGGGCTGAGATCGTCCAGGTATCAAAATCTCCGTGTTTCTTCCGGATGGAAGAAAAGGTCGTTCCGGTTTTCAAGATATAGAGAAATCCCACGGATAAAATCCTGCCGTAATAAAACCAACTTTTCCGTCTAATTAAGCGCCAGGTAGTCCCTGAAAGCCCCTCGGTCCTCAAGGGAATCAATCAACAGGTCCGGTTCGTACTGCCGCAGCACCTCCCTGGAATGAAAACCCGAAGCCACCGCCACTACTTCAGCACCGGCTTCCTTGGCATGTATGATGTCGCGGGGGGTGTCACCAATTACAATTGCCCTGGTGACTTCAACCGGAGCGGCATAATCAGAACCTCTGCGGACAGCATGTTTGACAACATGCGTCCTGTTTCCATGATCAGATCCGTAACCCCCAAATTTAAAATAATGAAAAATATCTCCGTGCTCCAGTTTAACCCTGGCCCCTTCGGCAATGTTTCCGGTCGCCAGGCCCAATCCAACTCCCGGCAAGCAAGCCAACTCACCTAAAATATCATGCACTCCGGGCAACACCCGGTACGGCCTCTGACCCGATTTCAGCTCTTTCCGCAAATGGTCAATATAGGCCCGGTAAACCTCTTCGTAACTGCAGTTAACCTCTATCCCCTTCTCCCTGGCGGCATCTACTGCCTTCTCGAGGATTAAAGGATCGGTCATGCCCGCCATGGAAATGGACTGAAAAGCGTCGGCAACACCGCATACATCATCGAAGGCACTGGTCATGGCCCGGGAACCGGCCCCGCCGGTGTCTACAAGAGTACCGTCAATATCGAACAGAAGCAGCTGCATTAATCCCCCCCTAATTCAGGATAATTAGAACCAAACCGTGTAAACGTTGGACTCTTCACCTTTTCCATGCTCATTAAAAGGCCGGACCTTGTAGGTATAGGCTCCTGACACATACTTTCCGATAGTGTCTTTATAATTGTCAGTATCCGCGCCGACTCGTCCCACCAGCTCGAATTCTTCTGAACCCTGGGTGCGGTAAATCTCAAATCCCAGCTCGTTATCAGACATGTCCCTCCACTTCAGATGTCCAATTGTATTGCTTCCCTCATACAGGGCTGAAACCGTCAACTGCTGGGGTTTTTCAGGCACCTGGCTATTATCTTCAGCGGCTGTACCATTTAACATCAGGATAAATACAGCCAATGCTAAAATCGTCAAATTTCTCATTATCACATCCCTTAACTTAATTTTATGGCAATCCGGGGTTTCGGGTAATTAACTCATAATCCTTTTAGATCCTATTTCCCATCCACAAGTTCACTGGCCCGCTGTACAGCTTTCACCACAGCTTTAATCAGGGTAACCCGGAGCTTACCCTCTTCCAGTTCCAGGATCCCGTCAACGGTGCATCCTGCCGGAGTGGTTACCGCGTCTTTCAGCAGGGCCGGATGGCTGCCTGTTTCCAGCACAACTTTTGAGGCTCCAAGGGTTGTCTGCGCGGCCAGCAGAGTCGAGACGTTCCTCGGCAGGCCCACTTTCACGCCGGCCTCGGCCAATGATTCAATAATTATGTATATGTAGGCCGGGCCGCTGGCAGAAAGCCCGGTAACAGCGTCGAACAGATCTTCCTCCAGAACAACTGTTTTGCCAACCAGTTTAAACATACGCTCGGCCTGGTTCATATGATTGTCAGAAGCGCTTACCCCTTTGCAGAGGGCTATCATTCCGCAGTTTACAGAACAAGGCGTGTTAGGCATTGCCCTGATGACCGGGATACCATCAGGCAGATCCTTCTCAAAATCAATGGTCCTGACTGAAGCCGCGACAGAAACTATAAGCTTTTCCGGATTAACTACCGGGGCAATCTCCTGCACAAGCTTGGAAACGGTTTTAGGCTTCACACAGAAAATAATTATATCCGCCCATTCAGCCACGGCCCTGTTATCCGTACCGATAGGGATTCCGTATTCCCTGGTTAAATCCTCGCCCAGTTCCTTGTAAAGCACAGTCCCCCGAACATTTTTCCTATCAGTAAGTCCCTGCTCAAGAAAAGCATTCAGGAGGATACCGCCCATCTTTCCGACACCCAATATTCCAATTTTCTTACCCATATCAATCAACTCCTGTATCTATCTTTAGAACCTGGCCGCAAGTTCTAACCTTCTACCAACCAATTCGGTCTTACCACGTTCATTTTATATAATTTAGCAGCAATACAGCTAATTACTATCCAATAAACTACTGTACTTTGTCGGGAGGTGTTACCCCTCCTCCTACGACGACTGATGATTCATTGGCCCGGGCCTGGAACTGCCTGCTCAGTTTTTCATTCAGCAGTACAATGGTGCGTATACTCTGATAATTGAGTTTTTCAGTCTTCCCGTCCTGCCCAACCTTCAATTCAGGATTTTCCTGGACCAGATGGGCCAGAAGCTGAATAAGAAAGTTACACTCTCCGGCATCAAAAATCCAACTGAATTCCCTGCCCATGAATTCCTGAATCTGCTTCTGTGAAGATATATCCATGTCTAACTCCTTATCCTAAAACTGAAAATTGCTTCCATTTTCCCGAAACGCAATCTATTCCCGGGCCTGATCAACACTAATTAAAGCACACTTCTCAGGATATCAATCCTGGCCGTTTTAATTGTCACTTTACAGATTATCCATAAAATTACCATTATCTGGTTTGTTTAGTGACCATATAATCGGTTAAATTATAGGGAATGCGAAAAACAGCTGCTATTTTATTATCATGTATTTGTCTGGTATTTGCTGTAGGGTTCCAGGAAGAAAACCGATTCAGGATAGCCGTAGACGCGGTAAATGTCCTGGTTACCGTCCTGGACCAGGATGGCAGGTTTGTAACTAACCTCCAAAAAGAAGACTTCATAATCTATGAAGACGGGAAGGTCCAGGAAATTGAAAAGTTTTCCCAGGAAACCGATCAGCCGCTTCGAATTGGCTTGCTCATGGATACCAGTGCCAGTGTAAAGATGAAGCTGGACTTTGAAAAAACAGCCGCCATCAATTTCATGCGTTCGGTTATGAGGTACCGGGATGAAGCCATGCTTGTTGAATTCGACAAGGGAATTACCATGCTCCACGACTTCACCGGCAAGCCCACTGAAATCATCAATGAGATCCGGGACCTCCGGGCCGGGGGCGGGACAGCATTACTGGATGCCATTTACCAGGTCTCCCAGGAAAAGATGGCGGAAAAAACGACTGCGCCAGACTATCATTGTCATTTCTGACGGAGATGACCTGCACAGCAGCCGCTCCCTGGCGGAAGCCGTCAACATGGCCCAGCTCGCTGAAACAAGTATCTACGCCATAGGCACCAACAAGATGGGTGCAACCAGAAGCAAAAACGGCATCAAAATCCTTAACCGCCTGACAGAGGAAACCGGCGGGAGAGTTTTCTTTCCATTTACTGAAATGGAAATGGAGACAGCCTTCGACAAGATTGAAAAGGAACTCAGAAGCCAATACAGCATCACCTATACTCCGCGCAACAAGGTCAGGGATGGAAAATTCAGGGAGCTTGAAGTCCGTGTGGCCAAGGGGAAAAATCGACCGGGCAACCTGTCCATACGCCACAAGAAAGGCTATTACGCGGCCCAGCCCATGTAGGAGACATCAACAGTTTGACCTCGCGTATTTATAAGGCATTGAAAAGGAGCCGGCATCAAGCCCGGCTCCTTTTTTTTATAATGAAAAGCCTCGGACTCGGGAACAAAATTAATCAAGTTTACCTGTTAACAATCGCTGTAAGAGCTTATACTAATTCTCTGTTACACAATGATTATGAAAAGTTCCTGCTTGCGGCATATTCATCAAGGGATATAAACCTGCGCAACAGCGTTACCTCATGCCAGGCATCCCGCTGGAAGCAGGGATAGAACACGGTTGTCAAAAACTGAATAACAGGAGTCATGATGAAATCAAAAATTATTCTCATTACCGCTATCGTAGTAATGCTTGCTGCCGGTTTCGGTTACGCGGCAGAAAAAAGCGTTATGCCAATCCCTACCTCCCATCCGGTTACTGATCCTCACCAGGACTGGCGCCTGGGAGTACAAACCTACACGTTCAAGGAATTCACCTTCTTTGAAGCGGTTGAAAAAGTCCACTCCCTGGGACTCAACTGGCTTGAAGTGTGGCCCGGACACAAACTGGGCGGCCCCTGGCCGAATACCCCTTTCATCGCCATGGATGATATCGCCAAAGCCGCTGTCAAATCGAAGCTGGCCGAAGCCAACATCACCCTTGTCAATATGGGTGTCTGCAACCTGAACACATCGGAAGCAGAAGCCCGGAAGCTCTTTGATTTCGCGAAGGAAATGGGCATTGAGACCATCCTGGCTGAGCCGAAAGCGGAAAATCTGGATATGGTTGAGGCCCTGGTCAAGGAATACGGGATTAACATCGCCATCCATAACCATCCCGAACCTTCCACCTACTGGAATCCGGACACTACTCTTGCCGCCCTGGAAGGCCGAGACCCCGGAATGGGCGCCTGTGTTGATGTCGGTCATTTTATGCGCTCCGGAATCAATCCTGTTGAAGCCCTGCGGAAACTGGAAGGAAGAATAATAAGCCTCCACATGAAAGATCTGAACGAGTTCGGAGTCAAGGAAGCTCACGACGTTATCTGGGGAACCGGAAAGGCTGATGTGGACGCAGTCCTGGGTGAATTGGACCGTCAAAATTTCCACGGCGTATTCTCATTTGAATATGAATACAACTGGCTTGAATCAGTGCCGGAAATGCGCCAGTGCGTCACCTATTTCAACAAGGTTGCCTCCACCCTCAAACCTACCGGATGGAAACCTCTTTTTGCCGGAGACCTTTCCAACGCCCAGTACAACAAGGCCGCCTGGAAATATGAGGAGGGAGTCCTCCAGTCCAACGATGTGGACCATGGAGGGGATATCTGGACCAAAGATACCTACGGCAATTTCATACTGGATCTGGAATTCAAGGTTCCCCAAAACGGCAACAGCGGAATATTCATCTGGTCAAATGAAGTCGGCACCAGTGAATGGCTTCACAATTGTATAGAGATCCAGGTGCATGATTCCAACGATGGAGCCTACGCCGGTTCAGTAGGATCCCTTTACAATATGCGTCCACCGAGGACGATCAACGTGAAACCTGTAGGGGAGTGGAATCACTACACGATCATCTGCGACCATAACAAGATCTATGTCCTGCTCAACGGCAAATTGGTAAATGACGCTGATATTGACCAGTGGACTGAACCGGGACTGAATCCCAACGGAACCAAGAACAAATTCAAGCATCCCCTCGGAACTATCAAAAGGGACGGCCAAATCGGCCTGCAGTACCATGGCAATCCCATATGGTACCGTAACCTGAAAATCAAGACGATGTAACTCTGCTGATTGATTACAGCTCAAAAAAGGCCGCGGCGGATCTCTCCCCGCGGCCTTTTTTAAATAACCATTTGCACGGCTGCCGGTTAACCCGGATTTCTCACCGGGATAGACACCTTCCCTGATTCACTGCCCAGGGTTATCTCGTTTTGACTGGAACCAGTTAAAACGTGAGAACCTTCGCGTCCGACTTCAGGTAATCAGTAAGCGGAACCCCCATCCCTTTCACATCAATACCCAAAACGCTTAAATCCGAAGCAACGCCATACATGTTGGCACAGGCAACACAGGCCTCAACAGTAATACCGTCGGCAATCATGGCCTTCACCCGTTCCCGCAGGGCGGGGTTTTCAGAAAGCAGTTTCGCCGATGGGCCCCAGACAACCAGGGTTACCTCATCAAACCAGCCCTGGCGCTTGGCATTGTGGGTATACATGAAACAGACTTTTTCCGCTACCTCCGGATCACCACTGGTCCAGAGGACCACCAGCTTGTCATCTCCAGCCGGAGCGGCCGATGTGAATGTTGCCGCCATAATTACTCCTAATAAAACTGACAGAAAAATTTTCCTTACCATGCATCTAACTCTACCTGAAAACAGCTGCCGGGGGGAGAATAATTACTGCTGGATATAAGGCGACTCAAAATCTAATATCGAGTTTTGAATGTTTGGTAAACCGTCCTGAATTCGTTGTCGTTGTCAGTGAAGCGGTTATCGTTGTCGTATTCGTTTCCGCAGGTCGGAAGTCAAAACACCAGACAGGATTGAATCCTTTCAATCACCTGGGAGATATCGACCTGTCGATAACGGGTACGATTACGACAACGAAAACGATAGCGATTACGGAGCACCCACCGGGAGGGCTAATCACCTGATCTGCCGTACTGTACCCATCCTGGGCAACTTCCCAGTAACCGCTACCGCATGCGGCAATCATAAAACCCCGAATCCCTCATGGGATCCTGGCAAGGGAAGGGCGTAGCCCCGATTTTCAGTAGCCTGGGATGATCCCGGACCGAAGGTTCGGGGAAATCCCAGGTTAATCATCACCCCAATACCCTGTGAGCGCTGAAAGTGCGAGCGCGATGCGCATACCCCTCCTGGGCATACACAAATCCCCAAGAAACAAATATTCAGAATGCCGGCAAATCCAGAATTCCACCCCAGGCCTGGTTGATCAGAATGCCGATCTGAAATCGGCGATCCACACAAAAATCCTGTCTGGAGGGAATTCGCATCATCTCGCCCCGGGCAATTCGTGAATTGCCCCTACATCTCCCGACTATGTCGGGGTGGATCCTGAATCCGAAGCCCTAAACCGGAAATCCAGGCCGCCTGAAACATGCAACTCGTAACCATCCTGGAGCCGGAGGCTCCAGCGACAAGCTACAGGCAAGATGCCCGCAGTACAAATAACTGGAGCCGGCGGCTCCAGCCACAATCCTCAATCGTAAATCGTATATTGCAGATACCTTTGCATGATCCGCCTGATGAACTCATCCTTGCGGATCGTCATGCCAATTTCACAGTTGGGCTCCAGGCTTTCATCTATCACCGTGTACCCTTCTTCGGTCACTTTCACATGGGCTTTCCTGGTAGTAAACAGTTCCGGCCAGAGCACCATTCCGATAGCCACGGCATCGTACAGGATAGGATCCGGCTCCGGCTCCCTCTGGTTGGCCCATAATGTATAGAGCCCCATAAGGGCATCCGTCAAAGGGGAGTTGCGCTGGGTCAGCCGGTCCCGGTTAAGTCGGTCCAGGTTTACAAAGGTAGTGACATCCAGCCCGGCAAATAAAAAATCAGCTCCGCTGCTGACGAAAATCCGAGCGGCCTCCGCATCCGCTCTAACATTCCACTCGGCCGATGGAACCGGGGACCTTCCGTAGCCCATGTAAAATGAGCCAAACATAGAGACAACCCTTTCAGCCAGCTTGAGGGCTTCCGGATCTTTCTCAATTACGTCCTGTAGATTTGGCACCGGGCCGACGGTAAAAAGGATCACCTCCCCCGGATACTCCCGAAGATTACGGATTATAAAATCGGCCGCCTCTTCTTCGACCGGTTTTACCTTGTCAAACCCAGCGGCCCAGTTTAACTGGGAGGCATTTCCCTCTCCCGTTTTCCTGCCGGCCACGACCGGGATATCTTCCCGCCCTGTTTCTGAAAGCAGTCGGCAGGCAACTTCAGCCCTTTTCCCGGTATCCAGGAAATCCATTACCAGGCCGAGTACCTCGAATTCAGGACTGGCAAGGATCAATCCCACGGCAAACGCGTCGTCAATATCATCTCCCAGGTCACAGTCCAGGATAACCTTCTGCTTATCAAGAGCCCCGGCCAAACCGAAGGAAAGTAAAAACACCAGAATCATGACAATATTTTTCATTTGAAAATCCTTCTCAATTTCTAAATTCCCAAGTCAAGGTTAACCGGAGGTTTTATCTCATCACCCAATCCGGCTATTCCAGTTTCCGGTATCGAATATTTCGCAGGGCCGTTGTCGTCTGGAACGCGGCAATGCCGAGCGGTACAGACAGGCTCACTTCCGGACGGATATCAAAATCAGCTCCAACTGTATCCATATCGACAATCACCTCATCATCCAGCCAGGCTGTAAGCCTGTCGGCTTCATGCCTCAGCCTAATTTTGTACCACTGATTCTTCTCGTATTTCCGCATGGTGGAAGTCTCATTTTCCGAAGCGTCCATTCCCATAATTGATGATATCCCGGTCACCGTACCTCCCCATCCTCCAAGAATCAGAGTTGCATAGTAGCCCTCTACCGGAAAGGTAAGCCCGCAGAAAAAATCATTACCCTGAATCTTCATTGCTTCAAGACTGATCTCATAATCTATTTCAGGGAAATCGCCTTTCCAGGTAATACCGGTAAGGGTTTCTCCCCAGTTCATGATTATGTTGCCGTCAGAGACTGAAACGGCTCCCTGTCCGCCGAAATTGGCCTTCTCCCAACCGTCCAGGTTTTCTCCATTAAACAGGTTGGTCCATCCGGGAACCTCTTCAGCTGCCGCAGCGGACTCATACTGAACACAGCCTGAAACCATTATCAGGAATAAAACGCAGCTTCCCAGCAATCTTGACCTATGCATATTTTCTCCTTGCTTCTATTAAAATCAGCGGTTCAGTTCAGCTATCCGCCTCAGTTCCATGGAAATATCAGACAGCCCCGAGGTATCGGCATCCGGATCACCGAAACTGAAATACACCTTCTTGAACAATCCATACAGCCTGTCATACACAGCCGCGGCGGCAGGATCAGGCTCTACCATTCGGTAATCAGGACATAGGGCTTCCTGGGCTTCTTCAACCGAACTGAAAACACCCGCTGCCAGGAAAGCAAATATTGCCGATCCGAGGCTGGTCACCTCACGAGTTGGGACCATTACAGTTTTGTTAAACACATTGGCATATACCTGGTTCAGGACATCGTTCTTCTGGGGAATTCCCCCGCCGTTAATGACGCGTGAAACCGGAACACCGTATTCTGCCATGCGCTCCAGAATAATCCGGCTGTGAAGAGCGGTTCCCTCAATGGCGGCAAAAAACTCATCTTCAGGCTGGTGGGTAAGGTTCCAGCCTATGGTTATGCCGCTCAACTCTGGATTGACCAGGACATTCCTGTCCCCGTTATCCCAGGGAATCCGAAGCAGGCCGGTCTGCCCCGGCTTGAAATTCATTGCTTCAGCGGTCAGTTCGGCCGGAGAGACTCCTGCTCTCCTGGCTATAGCTTCAAAAATATCTCCTACTGCCGCCAATCCAGCTTCTATTCCATAATACCCCGGATGAATAGAGCCTTTCACAACTCCGCAAAGGCCCGGGATCATCCCGCCATCCTTAACAATCGCCATAATACAGGTGGAGGTGCCCACCACGTTCACTATATCTCCCACACGAATCCCGGCTCCAACCGCGTCCCAATGGGCATCAATTGCCCCTACCGGTACCGGTATTCCCGCGTTAAGGCCCAGTTTCCCGGCCCACTCATCACAAAGCCTTCCGGCTATCTGGTCAGAAGGGGCATAGTGACCGGAAAGCTTCTCCCGGACACCTTTCATGAGGGGGTCCAGGCCTTCCAGAAACTCAGCAGGAGGCAAGCCTCCCAGGTCAGCGTTCCACATCCATTTGTGACCCATTGAACAGATGCTTCGCGGGACATCTCGAGGATTATCTATCCCGCACAGTACAGCCGCCGCCATATCGCAATGTTCAATAGCCGTGGCCATCTGCTCCCGTTTTTCCGGATTATTCCTGAGCCAGTGCAGCACCTTGGCAAAACCCCATTCTGATGAATATGTGCCGCCGTACCAGTTGATCGCCTCCAGCCCATCCCGATGGGCATTTTCAGTAATCAGGGCCGCTTCCTTCTTTGATCGGTGGTCGCACCAGAGATAGTAGTCATCCAGCGGCTGAAGGTGTTCATCAACCGGGACCACAGTGGAACCGGTGGTATCAATCGCCAGGGACAAAATTTCTCCGGGATTGACCCCTGATGATTCGATCGCTGAGGTGAAAGCTCTGACCAGGGCCTCCATATGTTCTCTATGTTCCTGGACGGCAAAATCAGGATCATGCCGGCTCCTTTTGACTGGATACTCCGCAGCCCCTGAACCCAGGCGTCCTTTAAGACTGTCAACAATCGAAACCCTGACACTCTGGGTTCCAAAGTCAACTCCCGCTACTACTGCCATAAATAAAATTCTCCTTGCCTGAAAAAGCTAAGATAATCACCATCACTGTCTGAAGGAAGGGCCTTAATGCCTGTAAACATCCCAACCCAGATATTTCACCGCTGCTTCACTAAACGCGTCAGCCACGTTTGAAAGATTAGCGGCAACGTGGTGTTCAAAACCATTTTCACAAATAAACTGCAGCAGTTCCTGCATGTCAGGGATTTCAACAACCCCATAACCGCCGAAGGTCTCAACCGGATCATCAGTAAAATTTCCTTCACCCACATACCCGCGAATTGTGCCGGAATAATCATCAGTTGAAATCCTGGCAAAAGTCATGGGACCGGCCTTGATCCTGCCCTCAATAGTACCCCAGGCGTTTTCATTGCCCACGCTGCCGCCGATAATGGCCTGGTATTTCATGCCGGTCTTCTCGAAAAAACTCATGGGAAGATTGCTGCAGTGAAAGCACACCGCCTTGTCCTGATCTGATCCATAATTGTTATTCCAGTCAAGCAAAGCGCTGGGGGTGCCTGAAGCCAGCTGCAGGCCATACATGGCCACGGCTCCCGCAAACATCAACTTCACAAGCGCTGGGAAACAGCCTTTCGCTCATCATGCTCATCACGGTACAGGGAACTATTCCGTAAAACTCCTCCATGGCCGTCCAGCACTGGACAGCCGACACCGTCACCTCTGTTTCCTCCATCCATTCCTCAAGTACGACTCCCAGCTTGGCCATTTTCAAAAGTGCTGGAGCGGGCGCCCCGGACACGGGAGTATAGTCCTTAATCATGCCAAGTTTGGCCAGGACAGCCTGATCATCATCAGCTCTTTTATCCACCCTTCCCATGATCTCAAGCAGGTCCACGGTCTCGACTGAAATTCCGGAATCCTCAAGCAGCTTTTCACTGTACCGTACAGTGTTAAAGGCGGCAGGCCGCGCTCCCACAGCACCAACTCTCAAACAACTCAGGCCTTTAACCATCCTGCAGACAGAAGAGAACCATTCCAGGTCAATTTGAAAATCAACAGATTCGGGATCCACCGTGTGCAGTCCCGTCAGGGAATAAGGTATTCCGTACTGGGTCAGGTTATTACAGGCCGACATTTTTCCGCAAAAACTGTCTCCCCGGTTCCTGAGCGACATGTCTTCAGGATCGTCAGGGGTAGCCTGGATCAGAACCGGGACATCCAGCCCCGACCAGCGGAGGGCATCAGCTATCCCCCTTTCTTCCCCAAAATTAGGGAGCGTGACTATTACCCCGTCAATATCATCCTGGCGGGATTTGAAAAGCTCCGCGCATATCCTGGATTCCTTCCTGGTTTCCACCGCGCCGAACTTGGTTTCTTCAGGACTGACAGCCACAACTTCTATTCCGGATTTTTCAAGAATAGTGATCATGCGCTCCCTGCCCCTCTTAGCCAGATGATCAGGAAAAAATCCCCTGTTTCCTACAATTAGACCAAGTGTTAATTTGTTTTTCATAATCTTACTCTCCAGTCGTCAGCTGCAGATCCGCAGGAAACAAAAAATGCCGTTCAGGACATGTTCACCTGCAGTATCGAAGCCGGATCTTCTCATTTATTCGCCATTTAAAAATTGTGTCAATTCTGGAAAAATTTAACAAAAACTGTTTCTTATTGTAACTCTCAGCATACATAATAAACAGAGATGAAAAACAAAATAAAAATACTGCTCAAAATCTTTGTGGTAGTCTTCCTGTTCGGCACGGCGGTCAGCCAGAATGCTGATTCTCCAACCTTGCCGGAAAGGATCATTCTCAATCCAACACCTGATCCGGCTCACGAACAGTCCGTAACCTGGCGATCCCTTTCCGGTCGTGAAAAATCCGTGTTGCATGTTGCTCCCGCAAGGGAGGGTGTCGACCTGGAAGAATACTCAAGGGAGATCGGGGCAATAGCTGAGAGGCTGGATATACCAGGCCAGGGACCGGTGTGGCATTATTCCGCGGTTATTCGAGGATTAACTCCCGGCACTAAATACTATTACCGGGTTGGATCGGGCGAATCATGGAGTGAATGGACATCATTCACCACAGCCGAAAAATCTTTCGAACCGTTCACTTTTGTGTATATGGGTGATCCCCAGTTAGGACTCCGAACCTACTGTCCGCGGCTATTCAGGCAAGCTGTCAAAACAGCTCCTGAGGCACGCTTCTGGCTTTTTGCGGGAGACCAGGTCAATGTCGGAAATTCCGACACTGATTTCAGGGATTTCTTTTATGCCGGAAGCTGGATGTTCCGTTCAGTTAACATTATCCCGGTCGCGGGAAACCACGAATATCCCAGGGCAGCCAATTTAATAACCAGGGAACTGACTCCTTTATGGAGGCCCCACTACACCCTTCCGGAGAACGGGCCGGACGGCCTGGAAGAGAGCTCCTACTGGCTGGACTACCAGGGCGTCAGGATAATTATCCTGAACGGAAACGAAAAGCTGGAGGAACAAAGGGACTGGATTGAGAGACTCCTAAAGAAAAATGATTCAAGGTGGACTGTCGTGGCAATTCATCAGCCTATATACAGTACCGGAAATGAGCGGGACAATACGGAACTTCAGGAGCTATTCCTGCCGCTGTTTGACAGGTACGGAGTAGACATTGTTCTCCAGGGTCACGATCATACATATGGCCGTACCTATCCATTAAAAGCCGGAAAGATAGCGGCCGGCGGAGAGAAAGGGACCGTGTACGTCGTTTCCTCCAGCGGGGCAAAATTCTACAGCCAGAATCCCCTCTACCTGGGATTGATGGCGAAAACAGCTCTAAACACCCAGTTGTTCCAGGTTATAAAAGCAGAGGAAAACTCGCTTAATTTCAAGGCGGTAACCGTAAATGGTGACGTGATTGACGAGTTTACGATTATTAAAGATTAATTGAAAAACTGTCACCCTGAGGCGGGAGTTCAGGGCAAAAGCCAATCTTGATCCCTGATTAATATCCGGATAACTAATCCTGTATCAGGCGGGCGGCGCTCATCTCATCATAGGCGGTTCGAACCGTCTCAGGGCCATATATACGTTCCAGTTTACGGACAATAAAATGCCCTTCAGCAATTTTCTGGAAATGGGTTATAAAGGCCCCATTTACAATGGCTCCGCCAGCTGCCCCGATAGCGGGCACAGCCATGGCCGCCACTTTCTCTGAAACCACTATCCCGAACCTTGAGGAAATAGTGGAGAGAAACCGGACCATCACCGGCGCCCCTTTCTGGGATATCCCTCTCTGGGCCAGGTGTTTCGCGGCTTCGGTTACTGAACTTGCCAGCAGGGACCTGACGGCAAAGTAACCTGTTTCAGAAGCATCATCATTTCTCGAACTGCCGCCAAGGGCGAATACTTCAAGGCAGGAAAGCCGGGCCTCCATGTCCTCCAGGTCTTCTCCCTGGCTGCTGGCGATATCGGCAATGGAGCGCAGCATCATGGCCGTAGAGATCGGCAGCTCCACCACAAGCCCGGGGAGGCCGAGTGCTCCACCTCCGGCCCCCGTGGCAATAACCGCCATTTTATGGAAACGAGACCTGTTGCGGACACCTTCGACTGTCTTTTTATGCAGGGAAAGAACCGCCACGGACAAAGCCTTTTCAAGAGAAATCCTGACCGCCTTGTCTATTGATTGGGTCCATTTGGCCGGAATCATCTTCAGGCTTTTTTCAAGCGGGGCCCCGATCATGTCTGTAATCCGGGCAGCCAGGCTCGGATTCTCAAGCATTTCCCTGGCATCTTGAAGTTCCAAAAGATGTTCCGGTCTCATGCGCATGTTTCTATCCAACAGCAGATCTGCAAAACCCTTCTAATATTGTGAAGTAATCCGACCGGTAACCTATTAAGCGGGACTCTGAAAAAGCTTCTTCAGCTTCTCCACATATACCGGGCATTCTTTAAAAGGATCTCCGCTGCCCTCATATTCGAGAGCAACCCAGCCCTTGTAACCGGCATCAACAATGATATCCCTGAACTTTGACAGGTCCGCCAACACCTTCTTACCTTCTTCGAAAATCTCGATTTTAACCTGGACATTAACTGCCAGGGGAGCAGTGATTTTCAGGTCTTCATAAGGAGTTCGCCGGTAGTTCCCAGTATCCAGATTAGCTCCAAAATAGGGATGTTTTCCAACCAGATTGCAAATAGCAAGATGATCTTCGGGCAGAGCTGTAATCCCGCCGTGGTTTTCCAGCCCCAGGACTACACCACGTTTTTCGGCGTGGTCCAGCACTGCTTTGATGCCTTCAGCAGTCCAGCGGATAGCATCCTCTTTTTTGGCATCCTCAGGGGCGTTTCCGGCGAAAATCCTCACATGGGGGGCCCAGAGATCGGCTGCATAGTCGATCCACTTTTTAACCGCTTCCACTTCCTTGTCTTTGTCAGGACCGGCAGGTTTGCAGAAATCATTGCGGATCGCTGTTCCGGAAATTGATACGCCGTTATGGAAAGCGTGGTTGCGAAGCTGCCTCAAATAGGCCGAATCAAACCCTTCCTTGAAATAGTAGGAGGTCAATTCCGCCCCGTCCAGGTTCATCTCAGCGCACCAGTCAAGGAATTTGAATAAATCGTATTCCGTTTTTGTCAACGCTTCCCTGACTGAATAGGCGGCCAGGGAAATCCTTATATTTTTTGGAGCCCTGTCGGCAGCCGTCAACATCGAAGGCGCCAGGTTCATTGACCCGGCAACTCCAGCGGCGGTTAATCCTGTTGCTAGAAAACTTCTTCTTTTCACCTTATCTATTCCTCTCACATGGAAGGATTACCGGATAAAATCCGGTATCACATGTTTTTTACAGAAATACCTGATTATCAAAATGCCTGGTTTCACCTGCTGAATGAACCCTGACAGCCGGCTCATCCTGGTAAACACAGCTATGCTGGCAGGCTCCGCAGCCAATACAAAGATCAGGATTAACCCTGGGCTGCTTAAGCATCACCGGCTCATGATTTTCATCAAGCACTTCGACCTCTTCAAAATATATGGCCTTTTCCGGCAGAGGGCAATGTTCTTCACACACAATACAGGATCGGGCATAGGCCCAGGGCAGGCATCGGCTCCGGTCAAACATTGCCATGCCTATCTTTGTCTCCTGTTTTTGAGGCAGTTCCAGGAGGCTTATCGCGTCAGTGGGACATACCTGGGTGCAAAGTGAGCAATCATATTCGCAGTAACCCGAATCAAAATTAAGAACAGGGGTCCACAAGCCTACCGGTCCCGCCTCAAACCAGGCCGGATGGATAGCATTTGTGGGACAGACCTTCATACATTCTCCACAGCGGATACAGCGGGCCAGGAACTCATCCTCCTCCACAGAACCAGGCGGCCTGATGAGCGCGGGATTAAACCGGGCTCCGCCCACCTCTGGATTAACGCCTGCCATTAACCCGGTTGTGACTCCGGCAAGACCCGCTCCCAGGACCGCCCTGCGATTCAATCCTATCCGTTGACGACGGGGAGGCTGGAACCAGTCTTTCACCTGCCTGGAAACTGCATTCCCCTTGATCCAGCTGACAGCCTTTTGTCCCACGGCTTTCGGAGATGACGGGGCAATGCCGAAGGTTAACCCTCTCTCTATGCAACCTGAAGTGCAGGACCAGCAGTAATAACACTCAGAAGGCTTCCAGCTTTTAGTGTCAGGATTGGCCGCGCCCGGGCATTCCGCTACACAAAGACCGCAGTCGGTGCAGGTTTCCTCATCCCTGATAAGCCGGACAATCGGATTCCGTCCGATAATGCCAAGGAGCGCGCCGAGAGGACAGATATACCGGCACCAGAACCTCATCCGGACCAGGTTCAGGAGCAGTATCGTTATCAAAACTATCCCGAGTACAAATGACCCCCAGTAGTAGGTCTCTTCGGCAGGAAGAAAATGATCCTGGAGAAAACCGTAAACCGGCTCTGTAACCAGGGTGAGCCTGACCGGCCCCACACCTGGATCAACAGCGTATATCCAGTCGAAGAAATCCACAAGACCCAGGCTTACAAGGGGATAAATAACCAGTCCCATCCCCTTGGTCAGTATCGCGAAGGGATCAAACCAGCCAATTAAGTTCATCCCCACCAGGGATGATCCCAGCAGTCCGGCCAGGATGAAATATTTCCACCTCAGGTGGGGTGAAAAAGCACCCAGGGCAATCCGGTCCTTGGGTTTTCTCAGAGTCAGGCTGCTGAAAAACTGGTTAAGTGCTCCCAAGGGGCACACCCATCCGCAAAACCATCGCCCAAATATCAGCGTCAGTACCACTACGATCAGGGACAGAAGCAGGGCCGGGGGCATCGAACCTTCCCCGGCCAGCCATACGCTTAAAAGCACCAGCGGATTGAATTCAAAAAACAAAGCAACCGGACCGCCGGTCTGGTTTATTGGATAGTAAGCTGTAATAATCAACAGGTAACAAAATAAAAGGACAAACATTACCTGGGAAGTACGCCGCAGCCAGACCACCCACTTATGCCTACCCTTGACCTTCTTGGCCGTTGTACTCATAAATCAGTCCTTCTTTATACAGTTTGAATTATGGGTTTCAGTGACGCGTAGTCAGATGTGCCCAGACCCCTTTTCTGGCCTTCAGCCACGTAGCTGATTTCCATAGGTTCTATTCCAAATAATGTGGCTCCGAACGCGTCTATTGCGACCGGGTCCACACCGGCTATAACTGAATCACGGCGAGCTACATCTTCCAGGTTACCGCCTATTGGACCGTTAGCGGTCATGATCCTTATGGCATCCATTATGATCAGGTCAGGTTTGAAGAACTGGGTTAAATCAGTCAAGACTCCGCCCATATCCTGGTGGAAACGATTACGTTGTCCACCGCAGCAACCCATAAGATTTTTCATGCTGAGAGTAAGCTTGCTAAGACCATGATGTTTGGCAATGGGCATATTGATTAGCTTGTCAGCCTTTAATACATCAGAAAATACTTCCCATTCCTTAATCACCTGTCCGCCGGTTATTTTTGTCTTCCTGAAGCTCCTGGTGGTAGGCATAATTACCGTGGCCCCAGCTTTTGAGGCAGCAGCCTGAATGCCTGACTTCGGGTAGCACTGCGTTGCCTTATGACAGGTATTATCCAGAACCTTCACTTCCGACGCACCGGCTTCAAGACACATTTTGACGACTTCAGCCACAGCATCAGGATTGGTTGTGGCCGCTTGCTCCGGTTTACGGTTCCAGGCAATGTTGGGCTTGATGCAAACTGTTTCGCCCTTTGAAACGAACCTTTCCATACCGCCTAGGGCCTCAACCGCTTTACGGGTCAACACAGAAGCTTCCCGGGCTATCCCCTCAGCATCAGTCGGAGATGAACTGTACTTGATTATGCTCATTTTCGAATCAGGAGCACCAAACAAAGATACATCCCTGGCAAGGGTAAGGGCACCAACGCTTACGACTCCTGTTTTTATAAAATTTCTTCTATCCATGGCTTTTATACCTCCTCTATTCTCGCCTGGCTTCCCTTTCCAATAATTGAATGACAAAATTCTCCGGAGGTGCCTTCCTTTCCAACTCAGAAAAAAAAGAACCGAACAATTATCGGAACAGAAATCCAGGCCTATGTTATTCTGTATTTACCAATTAACCAAAAAATATTAATTCAATTATACCAATTGGTTTTATCTGAAACTGAAAAAAAATCAATGCGTTGGTGCTGATCTGGAAATCCGGCCATTTCTTCACCTGACTCAAGCACTGTTTGGATTCCGCAATCTCGCTAGTTCAAACAAATATTTATATTTAGGCTTCAGATTTCTCTGCAAAGACAGTAGAATAAACTGGAAATATTTTTCGGGATATTGAGCCGGCCTATATACTGGCATAATTCAGACTGGACTATTCGAACAGTGAGAACGATGTATTGAAATACAGAAGCAAACTTGAATTATTGAAACCTGCTGTTTTAAATCAGCCGGATAATGACCTGAAGCTGTTGCGAAAATTTGTTATTTTGACTCTCTTCCTGTCAATAGCCCTCCTGGTGTTTTCTGGGATCTATTCCATCAGGCATGACACCACCAGGCTGCTATGGTATTTCCTGGCTTTCATCCTTCCATTCGAATTCTTCCTCCTTGCCATTTACTCCTACCAGAACAATAAAAGAAGCAGAGCCTGGGCATACACCTGCATGAAGGACCTGGCGGATCTATTCCGCGCCACTTTAACCACAACCTCAATGGCAATTGATGCCAAAGAACAGACAGAATATGGAAATATCCTCAAGGTCAGGGATGTGACCCTGACCCTGGCCGAAAATCATCCCAGGCGCAAAGAACTCAACCTGGAAGGTATGGCCATCGCGGCCCTTACCCATGACATAGGAAAACTGGCTGTTCCTGAAGGCATACTCAACAAGCCGGGCGGACTGACAAAATCTGAAATTTCCATAATCAGGCTTCACGCCGACGCGGGAGGGGATATCCTGGACACAATCCCTTTCCCGGATAGTGTGGTAAGAGGGGTTCGGTATCATCACGAACGATGGGATGGAACAGGTTACCCCTCCGGCATTTCCGGCGAACAGATCCCGCTCGAAGCCCGTATACTGGCAGTCTCTGACACGTATGTCTCCCTCCGGTCACCAAGACCTTTCCGACACGCCTGGGAGGCAACTCCGGCGCAAAAAATAATTTTTAAAGAATCCGGAAAAGCCTTTGATCCGGATATAGTTGAAGTCTTCAAATCCCAGATTGAGACAATTGAAAAAATAGTCTCCCGGACAACAGTGCCTGAAGAACCTGGTGTGTCCGTTGAACCAAAAACACAATCATCCGAAACCAAAACCAGCATTAATCCTTCACAGGTGTTCAATAACATTTCTTTTCCGCACAAGGAGATGCAGGCGGAATTTGAGATTACAAGGAATATGGGAAGAACCCTGGGCCTGGAAGAATCTTCATCAATTCTTACTACCTGGATAGAAAGATTTGTTCCATATTCAACATGTGTCGTATTCAGGTTTGACTCAGATCACAGCAATATCAATGTTCATCATGCTGCCGGGAAATACCAGGTTCAGATGCAGAGCCTTTCAATACCTGTCGGCGAGGGAATCTCAGGAATGGTTGCCGATGATCTGAAGCCTAGATTCGGGACATCTCCCATGACTGATTTCCACGAAGTAAACCTGGAGACATCTCTCAAGGACTGTCTGGTGGTCCCCCTTATTTTCAGGGAGTCAACGCTGGAATCGCCTGAGGCTAAAACTCCTGTGCTGATCGGGGTTATTTCGCTCTACTCAGAACAGGAAAATTTTTACACTGAAAAACACCTTCGCCTTATGAAAACAATCGCGGAACATGCCGCCAGGGCCATCAATAATTCAATAATCCATAATGAAACAAGGGAAGATGCTTTTACTGACTCCCTGACCGGACTTCCTAATATCAGGTATTTTAACGCGTCTATTGAAAATGAAATCCACAGGGCTGAACGCCTCAATTATCCTATTAACTTCCTGATGATGGACCTGGACTATTTTAAGGATGTCAATGATGTTTATGGCCACAAAGAGGGCGACAGGCTGCTTGTTAAGATTAGCGAGTTGTTAAAAGACCAGTTCAGAAAATCAGATATCTGCATCAGGTATGGCGGAGATGAGTTCCTGGCAATTCTGCCTGGAGTGGGAATCGATACAGCATCCCAGACAATGGCTCGTATCAACTCGGTTTTTTCCCAAACGGATTTCAGGTCATCCGGCGGAGATGCCCTGAATATAGGAATAAGCATAGGCTCTTCCTCCTATCCAAAGGACGGCACAACTCCTGAAGTGCTTCTAGTTACCGCGGATCGCAATATGTATAAGAATAAAAATAAGAAAAAGGAGCGTAAAAACGCATCAGTGGAGTAATTCATCCTCTTGCTCACTTAACTCGCCTGTCCAGGAAAAAACATAACATTGACTTCCGGATACATTTCACAAGCTAACCCTGTGCCCCTTGTCAGCGTCATAATTCCAACCTTTAACAGGTCGGAGTATATTAACCGAGCCGTAACATCAGTCCTGGATCAAAACTTTAAAGATCTTGAACTGCTTATCATTGACGATGGCTCTACTGATGAAACCGGGAGAATAATAAAATCATTGGGAGATCCTAGAATCAGGTATTTCTTTCAACCCAACCAGGGAGTAAGCCGCGCCAGGAATCTTGGAATCAACAACTCCAGGGGCAAATTCATCTCCTTCCTGGACAGTGACGATGAGTGGCTGCCCCGGAAACTGGAACAACAGCTGGAAAGTCTCGAAAGCCATCCGGAATACCGGATCGTGCATACCAACGAGATCTGGATAAGAAAAGGATTGAGGGTTAACCAGAAAAGAATCCACCGTAAATACGGCGGGTGGATATTTCATCATTGCCTGCCTCTCTGTGTAATAAGCCCCAGTTCGATTATGCTTAACCGCGATATTTTCGATAAAACCAGCCTGTTCAGGGAAGATTTCCCGGTCTGTGAGGATTATGAACTCTGGCTCAGGCTGGCTTCAGCCTGGCCCGTTCTCTTCATTGATGATCCCTTAATTGTAAAATACGGAGGCCATCACGGACAGTTGTCGGCCCGTCACTGGGGAATGGACCGCTTCCGGGTAAAAGCCCTGTCCGGAATTATTGAATCCGGCCTTTTAACCCCAATGCAAAAAAGACAGGCTGTCCAGGAATTGAAACGAAAATGCTTGATTCTGGAAAAAGGCTTTCGTAAAAGGGGGAAGAACGCCGAAGCCGACCATTTTCTGGCAGAAGCCCGGCGGAATTATGATCTGTGAATTCAAACCGGTTTATAACTTCTGCCTTGGTCAACAAATGATCCGCTCCGGTCAGTCAAGCCCTGGATTCATCAAGTTCAGTCTCTATCTCAACACATTCTTTAAAAAACAGCATTTTTATTTCCATCGTTCCTTGACAGGCGCAAAGTCTGATCTTATTGAATAAAGGTATTCAAAATTTATGGACTTCAATTTATTTTCAGTTCTGATTCCCAGAGAAACAGCCTGGTAAAAATTAATATTAATTATCGTTTAGTTTTTAACAAAAGGAGATATAAGGAATGAATTTCAAACCATTAGGAGACCGTGTACTGGTCCAGCGCGTAGAGGCGAACGAAGAAGTCCGCGGCGGGATTGTAATACCCGACACTGCCAAGGAGAAACCCCAGGAAGCAGTGGTAATCGCGGTGGGCGAAGGCAAGGTTCTGGACAGCGGACAGAAAGTGGCCATGAGCGTAAAGGCCGGGGACAAGGTTTTATTCGGGAAGTACTCAGGATCCGAGATCAAGCTCAACGATGAAGAATACCTGATCATGAGTGAAGGCGAAATCCTGGGAATCCTCGAATAATTAAAATAAGCATAAGGCAAGTGACTCCACTCCCGGGCAGATCCGGGGCACTTGCAAAGGAGAAAAAAAAGAATGTCAGCAAAAATAATTACAAACAGTGAAGATGCCCGCCGCGCACTGCTCAGCGGAGTAGATAAGCTGGCGGATGCCGTAAAGATGACCCTTGGCCCCAAGGGCCGCAACGTAGTGATTGAGAAGAAGTTCGGATCTCCGGTGATCACCAAGGACGGTGTAACCGTAGCCAAGGAGATTGAACTGGAAGGAACCGAAAACGTTGGAGCCGCGATGCTGCGCGAAGTAGCCAGCAAGACCAGCGATGTAGCCGGTGACGGAACCACCTCAGCCACCGTGCTGGCCCAGGCCATGATCCGTGAAGGACTTAAGAACGTAACGGCCGGCGCCAACCCGATGAGCCTGAAACGGGGAATCGACAAGGCCGTTGAGAAAGCCATTGAGCGCATTCGTGAGCTTTCCAATCCGGTAGGCGGAGAGATGATCTCCCAGGTTGGAACCATTTCAGCCAACTCCGACCAGGTCATCGGCGGAATCATTGCCGAAGCCATGGAAAAAGTAGGCAAAGACGGCGTTATCACCGTAGAGGAAGCCAAGTCAATCGAGACCTCCCTGGAAGTAGTGGAAGGGATGCAGTTTGACCGCGGTTATCTTTCACCTTACTTTGTAACTGATCCCGAGAGAATGGAAGCAGTCCTGGAAGACGCCTATATCCTTCTTTATGAAAAGAAGCTCAGCTCCATGAAGGACCTGCTGCCGGTACTGGAACAGGTAGCCAAGACCGGGCGTCCGTTCATGATCATCTCAGAAGACGTGGAAGGCGAAGCCCTGGCCACACTGGTGGTTAACAAGCTGAGGGGAACCCTGCATGTAGCCGCAGTCAAGGCTCCCGGGTTCGGCGACCGCCGCAAGGCCATGCTTGAAGACATCGCCATCCTCACCGGCGGAAGAGCCATTTCCGAAGACCTGGGAATCAAGCTTGAGAACATTACCCTTGAAGACCTGGGAACCGCCAAGCGGATCACGGTTGACAAGGACAACACCACCATCGTGGAAGGCGGCGGAGATCCTGAAGGCATAGCCGGCAGGGTAAAACAGATCCGCGCCCAGATTGAAGAGACCACCTCTGAGTATGACCGCGAGAAGCTGCAGGAACGCCTGGCCAAGCTGGTAGGCGGAGTCGCGGTTATCCAGGTCGGCGCGGCCACCGAGACCGAGCTGAAAGAGAAGAAAGCCAGGGTCGAGGATGCCATGCATGCCACCAAGGCAGCCGCTGAGGAAGGCATTGTTCCCGGAGGCGGAGTAGCCTACCTGAGAGCCGGACAGGCCCTGGAAGGTTTCACCCTGGATGTGGCTGATGAGCAGGTTGGCGTGAACATCGTCAAACGCGCCCTGCAGGAACCTGTACGCCAGATTGCCCAGAATGCCGGATACGAAGGCGCTATCGTTGTAGGCCGGGTTGCTGAATCGGAAGATACCGTGGGCTTCAATGCTGACACGGAAGTCTACGAAGACCTGGTGAAAGCCGGTGTCATCGATCCTACCATGGTTACCCGCACTGCCCTGCAGAACGCGGCTTCCATCGCCGGGCTGATGCTCACCACCGAGGCCCTCATCACCGAGAAGCCTGAAGAAGACAAACCAATGCCCGGCGGCGCCCCTGACATGGGCGGAATGGGCGGAATGTACTAAGTAGTCGCGAGTAACAAGTCGCGAGTGGCAAGGTGACGGGTTCCCCGGCGGCATTCGTCACCCGCAACCTGGGACTATTTCAGGCATCCTGCCGTACCATAGCCATCCTGGCTATGGTAGATCCCAGAAGCAGGATGCATATGACACAAAAAGGGGGATGGCAATCGATGCCATCCCCCTTTTGAGTAATCCAGCAACACTAAATGCCATGCTGCCTTAATTACGGTTGTTCGCAGTAATTAACTACCGGCTTGATTCCCCGGAATCGCGGTGGAATATCCAGCCGCTGTGGAGAGCCATTTTCCGGCACCGAAGTTCTCGAACACGTAGTTGGCCTGGCCGGCAGTGAAAATGCTGGGGCCTTCAATCCAGGAAAAATTCGGTTCATTAGCGCCTTCGTCCCATCCCTGCCAGTAAGAATTGACATATTCGGGATAGAGATCAGTGGTTGTCCACTTGCGGGTGGTGAACCAGCGGGAGAACCTTACCCAACCTGGGCCGACTTCATTGGCCAGCTCATTGGCTGATCCGGCCAGTATTCCCATAAACCCTTCCAGGGTCAGGTTGTCTGTGCCCAGTACGGAGTTCATGTCATACAGGTCCTGCAGGGTGAACTCGCCGAACTTCTGGCCGAGTACCGCGTCATTCAGGTTGCTTTCAGGATCAATCTGGTAGGTATTGATGCACTTGACGGCAATGGCTGAAGTCAGGGTGGACTCAGGGGTTACCGGGGAAACGATCGGCTGATCTTCAGGATCGCTGGGGATCCAGGTGTCTTCCGAGTTGTTGTAAGGGGTAACCGTGTAGATGGTAACTACCGGCTGGATGTTGTAGGAAACATCATCCCACTGGCTGGGAGTAGCGCTCTGGGCCAGGTTGGATTTACCGTTGTAGTTATCCATGAAGGAGAAGAAGTTAACAATCTGCTTTTCAGCAGGCATGGCTGCGGAGGGGAAGAGTTCCCATCCCAGGGCTCCGCCTTCTGAAATAATCCAGTTGGTTCCCAGCACATCTGCACCGCGGTCCCACTGGTCACCGGCATGAGCATCCTGGCGAAGCATGAAAATTTCTTCTTCAGTACCCACTTTCCTTCTGCCGCTTTCGGCGGCATCTGACCAGATGTATTCTCCGCCAGCCAGAAGCATATGTATTGGCGCATTTACTACGCCTGTTCCGGAAGGTCCGCCGGTTATTGATGTTTCATAGTCCTTGCTTACTCTAATAACCGCGGGCCTGGTTCCGGCCTGGGTCATGTATGCTGCCTGGGCTCCCAAATCTGTAACCTTGGCTACGGTCTGGAATCCGATCAGGTAGTTGAAGGACACTGCTGAAGCATTGAGGATGTGCAGGTTGTCATCGCTGAAGCCAGCGGTCCCGCCGTACACTTCGTACTCTCCTAAAAGTTCTTCGTCAGCGGCATCTTCACTGCCGTCTTCCCATGCGGCGCAATGAACGTTGAGTTTCTCTTCACGGTAGTTGATGAATTCATACGGGATCAGGTCCATGTCGCCGTAATCCGGATGTTTCAAATTAGGACTGTAGTTATATTTAACATCACCTGAAGCGGTCACGAACAGCAGAAAGCGGCCGTCGGCAAAAGTTGAAGCCGGAATGGCGTCAAAACTCTGTCCGTTGCCGTCCGCCTTGTTCGGGTAACCGAAGAAACGATCTTTTACGTTAACGTTGTCAGTACCAGGTACCACAAAATCAAACGGATCAACCATCATGGTGTCGTTACAGGTCAGCACAACCAAAAAGTCAAAGAAATCAACACAGTCGGAGTTGAAGTAGCGGAAATGAACCGTTACCGCGTGGCTGGGATTGGTGTTGGTCAGGCTGATGAAGTTAGTATGCAAAGGTGCGTCATTTCCATACTGCAGAACGGAGTTGCTGGTATAGCTGGCATCGTCACCATAAAGCTCTTCAGCATTGATACCTGTGTCGAGCAGGTAGATCAGCTGGGAACCAGGTTCGTTGACAAAACCGGCAGGCACATCTTTAGTCTGCATAGTGTCGAATGGGCTGTAGCTGTTATAACCGTCATCCCACATCTGGCCGAGGCCAAAAGATGCGCTCAGGGCTATAAGCACAACAGTGATTGTTAACAATCTGAGCTTATTCACTTGAAGTTCTCCTTAAGACATTAAATGATAGTTTTAGATAATATAAATTCCATATAAAATTGATACACATCCAAAATAGTTGAATGAATCATAAATGATTAGTCTTCCTTATGAAAGGCTAAATCATCAATTATTGCATCCATTGCTCCTATTTTCTTGTTCCGCAGGAACAAATCAACTTAAACTCAGGTTCTTCCGGCAAGATATATGGTGGCAATCCCGAAGGTCAGGGTTCTGCAGAGGCGTATTTCAAACCCTGACGCGGAAAACAATTCTTCGATCTCTGCCCTTTCAGGAAAGGCTTTGACAGAATCAGGAAGGTATCTGTAGGGAGTTATAATCCCGGATAACAGCTTTCCAACCAGGGGAAGAATCCTGGTCAGATAAAAAAGATATATTTCCCTGAACAGGTAATTCTCGGGAACTGAAAAATCAAGGATCAATATAAGTCCTGAAGCGCCTGTCACCCGGCTGATTTCCTTGAGAGCCAGCTCGTAGTCCTCCATGTTGCGGAAGCCGAAGGCCAGGGTCACCGCGTCGAACTGCCCTGAAGCAAACGGCAGTTTCATCCCATCCCCCTCCACCAGTCGAACAGGATTATCAAGGCTGCGGCGGGCTATCTTCCTGTCGGCGATTTCCAGCATCGGACGGCAGAAATCACAACCGGTTACAGGGCTTATCTTCTGAAGTTCCAGGGCCAGGTCCCCAGTGCCCGTACACAGGTCAAGGATGCAGGATTCCGACCCAAGGCGGGATTGCAGAATTTTAAAGGCCTTACGCCTCCAGAGCCGGTCTATATTGAGGGAAAGGGTATGATTAAACAGGTCATACTCACCGGCAATGTCAGAAAACATTTTCCTGACCCCGGCAGGAGGCCTTTGCATACCGGCCTTTACCGTCCGCCCTGAATCAGGGGCTGTCTTATCCTGAAAAATCGTCATCAGCTGTTCTAATAATTCCGTATATGCTTCAAAAAGTTAAGCATTCAGTTTTTTTCTCAATAAGTGTGGCCCTTAACCGCCTTCAAACATGACGCCCACGCCTCTCCCAGTAATGATTCATCCGTATCCATAGGCCTCGTGACAGTATGGCCAATCCGGTCTAACAGGACAAACAGAATCTTATTGCCTTCCTTCTTTTTATCCTGGCTGCAGGCCCGGACTACGGTTTCAGCAGGTATGCTCTGTACTGATGGCAGCTTCCCGGCAGAAAGGATTCCCTTCACAACCCGGTCGAGGGTCACATCTTCAATAAGCCCGTTGAAACGGGAAAGATAAGCTGCCGCAATCATTCCGTAGCCGACTGCCTGCCCATGGGGAATTACTCCATATGAAGCAGCAGCTTCCAGGGCATGCCCCAGGGTGTGACCGAAGTTAAGGATTCGCCTCAGGCCTGATTCCTTTTCATCAGCGGCAACCACCTCAGCCTTTATTTCGCAGCATCTCTGGATGATGGTCCGCAGGACATCTCTTTCCAGGTTCTTTATCCTGTCCATGTTACTGACAAGAAACTCAAAAAAGGATTCATCCCTGATCAGTCCGTACTTAATTACCTCGTACAGGCCGGACTGAAAGTCCTCTTTCAAAACAGTTGACAGGGTTGCAATATCTATAAACACCAGCTGGGGCTGGCAGAAAGCCCCTATCAGGTTTTTCCCCATTTCATGATTAACGCCGGTTTTCCCGCCTACCGAACTGTCAACCTGGGCAAGCAGTGTGGTAGGGATCTGTATATAGGGAATCCCTCTCATGTAGGTTGCCGCGGCAAAGCCCCCGATATCCCCGGTTACTCCTCCTCCAAGTGCGGCCAGTGCCGAACCTCTGTCCGCGCCGGCTTTCAGGAGCTCGGTATAGATATGGTTGACTGTTCCCAGGTTTTTGCTTGACTCACCATCGGGAATAGTTATCAAGGATGTCTCAAATCCTGCCGAAGAAGCTGAAGAGACAACTGTTTCAGCGTAGAGATCCCCGACAACCTCATTGGTCACAACAAACAGCCTTTTCCCCTGCCAAACGTTTTTCAAGGCCCGGCCAAACTGTCCCAGGTTTCCGGAATCGATAACTATGTCGTATCCGCGGTCACCCAGTTCAACCCTGGTCCCGGCACCTGAATTGAGAAAATTACCCTGTTCTTTCATGACTAAAAGAGTTTACCAGAAATTGAATCAATGACAACAAACGGAATCCCTGCATGGGATGCTGTCTCATTCCATACAGGGATTCAATGATTCCGCAGCCTGGTTCTCCAGGGCATGCTGAATGCCCAAGGCCCGGAGCGGCTAATTCATTTCCAGCAGATTAACCCGCATTGCCGGTTCATCCTGATCAAAAGGCAGGTAGTAGGTAACCAGTTCCCAGGGAGACATTTCAACCTTCACTGACCGCCCCAGGAAGCCCAGATCAATTTCACCTGAAGCATTCTGTCCCAACGTTTCAACACACCTGACAACCCATCCTTTTCCGTCTTCAGACAGTTTAATCACTGAAATATTCACATTCTCAAGTCCGGATGAAGCCTGGCTCTTGATGACGGGCTGATTTCCTTCATGCATATTGGTTACCAGGGCCAGGGGCTTCGCGGCAAACTCACTGCTTCGCCTGGGCAGATTGGCATTACGCCAGTCTCCGGAATGCGGGAACAACTGGTAGTTGAATTCATGGATCCCCTGCTCCATAAACCGATACCCGTCAGCTTCGGTGACAACGGAAGGATTGTGGTGCGACCAGGCGGTACTGTGAAATACGGTTACCCTGAGATCCCCTTCTTTTGCCGAATAACTGCACTTCCCTTCAGTAATCAGGGCCAGTCCGAAGGCGCCGTCATCATCGCCACCGCTAACATCTATCCAGGCCTGTCCGGGTTCTTCCTCTCCGTTCATTTCTCTCTTGATAGCGCCGTAAGGAATGGACGCTGTCAACTCCCCTTCTTTCAGCACGGTGGGAAAGCTAAGTTTCAGCACCCGGTATTTTTCATTCCAGTTGACTGTAACAAGTGCGTTCAGGGCAGCTGAATCGCGATCCAGGCTGAACACCTGGCGCAGGAACGAATTACCGTAGGTTGCGGTGACCTCAATCCGGGCTCTTTCCGGGCCGTTTTCCAGAATTCGAAATTTGGGTCCCGCAAATGATCCCAGCTCCCGGTCATAGGCTGCAATCTTATGCCCCCAGGTATCGTCCCAGTCTTCCATAACCAGTCCGGCTCCCATACCACCGGAGGAAAGCTCTCTACCGGATTCCTTATCGTAGTAGGAACGGATTGCCCCAGTGGCAGGATCGAATTCCACCTTTACCAGTTCATTCTCCAGCGACCATTCGACAGCCCTGGCACCCTTGTAAACGGGAATTTCTGATTCGTTATCAGATTCAAACCTGTACAGCCTGTATCCAAAAGCCGGTAATTCAGCCTCGAATACCGCGTTTACCCGTCGGTCTTCCACCTTGGCCGCTCCGGTCCGAACAGCCTGGAAAGGAACTTCCTTCCCCTGTTCATCCCTCAATACCGGCCTTTGGTTCACAACCAGCTTCTGGGCTTCAAATTCAACCATGGCTTTAACAGGCCAGGAATGCTGGTTGAACACGAGGAACGGAAGGCTGACAGGATACCTGTCATCGGAAGTCTTGATCCCGGCTGCCAGTTTATGCAAAGCTTCCAGCTTCACATCGTAGGCGACGCTCATGGCATATCCATATTCGTTACCCGCATCTATATACCCACGTTCCAGGGAAGAACCTGCCATTATGTCGTGAAACTGGTTGAAAAGCACCTTCTTCCAGCTTTCCCGCAATGATTCTTCAGGATAGGAGTAAGTACCTGTAAGCACAGCAGCAGCTGAGGCAATTTTTTCCGCGTCAATAAGCGCGTTCTCTGCCCTGAAATTCCACATTTTCACATCGGCACAGGCTGAATAACAGCCGCGGGCATGATGCTGCAGCTCATCGTCAATAACCGGGAAACTATGCCCTCCCGACCTGACCCGGTTCACGTAATCTTCAAGGGAAAGGTAGGAAAGTCCGGGATACTCAGCTCTAAGTTCCGCAATTTCAGCCATGGCAGCCCTGGTTGGCCCACCTCCGTGGTTTCCGGCCCCAAAAAATATCATCCAGTCCTTCACGTCAGGCTGATCCCGGTTGAAGCGTTCCGCGTAGATGTCAAACTGCTTTTCAATAATACCGGCTTCAGCATTGTAGCGGTTAAGGATCTGGAAACTGAGGATTTCGGTTCCGTCCAGTCCTTTCCAGTTAAAAACCGGTCCTTTGATATCCGCTTTTTCATGCTGTCCGGGGCGCATGAAAAAGTATGAAGTCAAACCCTGTCCCCGCAGGATCTGGGGCAGCGTGTAAGGATGCCCGAAGGAATCAGGATTGAAGCCCACAACGGCAGCCCTGCCGAACTTATCTATGAAATATCTCTGGCCATACAGTCCCTGCCTGACCAAAGACTCTCCTGAAGGACAGTTGATATCAGGTTCTATCCACCAGCCGCCGGCGATATTCCAGCGCCCTTCCCTGATCCGCTGCTTTATCTCATTGAACATCCGGGGATCGTTTTTCTCAACCCATTCATAAAACTGGGCTGAAGAAGAAACATAGGTGACCCCTGAATCTTCCTTCATACGATCCAGAACCGACTGGAAGGAAGCAAACACCTCCTGAAAACCTTCCTGTTTATCCCATCTCCACACAGGATCTATATGGGAATGGCCAATCATGAAAATATTGGCATCTTTTGCTCCTTCAGCTGCAGCAGGGGAAGAAGAAAGAACCAGAGTAATAATCAGCAGTGCCGCAAAAATAATGTGCTTAATCTTCATGTTTTCGATATTACACGAATCCCGTACAAAGTAAATATTAGATGGACTGTACCCCGGCGGTTCGACATTCGCCTTTCCGCCTTCAGATATTCGGCGGTCGGCGTTTTCCAGAATCGGAATCGGAATAGCATCAGGATACAATCACGAAAGGCTCTCCAGGGACAATTCGGGAATTGTCCCTACATCCACCAATTAGGCCCCGGTGTCCTTGCGGGATTGCGGTATTGCGTTATTCTTTATCGCAATTCAGGCCAGGGCCCTTTTCATGCGATCCAGGGCTTCAGCCAGGTGTTCCCTGGAGCATCCGTAGTTCAGCCTGACAAAACCTTCACCACCCTCACCAAACATCTTGCCGTCATTCAGGGCCACCCTGGCCTTTTCCAGAAAAAACTTGTGCGGATTACCCTCAATTCCGCAGTTACGGCAGTCCAGCCAGGCCAGGTATGTAGCTTCAGGCCTGGTTGTTTTGATATCGGGCAGATATCTATCAATATAATCAACGAGGAAATCCCGGTTTTCCGTAAGGACTGTCTTGAGGGCCGCAAGCCAGTCATCACAGGAAGAGTAGGCGGCCAGGGCCGCGTACATTCCCAGGATGTTGGGATGGGAAACTATTCCGTCAAACAGAGCTTCAACCCGCTTGCGCAGTTCCCGGTTGGGAATTATGGCCGCGCTGCAGCCCAGTCCAGGGATGTTGAAGGTCTTGCTTGGGGCAATAAAGGTAATGGTTCGGTCTGCGATCTCCGGGGAAAGCGCCGCGATTGACAGATGGCGGGTTCCGCTCATCAGAAGGTCGCAATGTATTTCATCTGAACAGATTATAAGATCATTGCGGCTGCACATTTCAGCCAGGCCGGCAAGTTCCTCTTTGCTGAAAGCCCTTCCCGTGGGATTATGGGGATTGCAGAGAATAAACAATTTAGTATTTTCCTCAACCGCCGCCTCAAGCCGCTGCAGATCCATTTCATAATGCAGGTAACCGGCTTTCATCTGAAAAGACTGAGGGGCATACTGGAGGACCTTTCTCTGGTTGGAGGGCGCACTGAGAAAAGGAGGATAGACCGGGGTATTTATCAGGACTCCGTCCCCATCACCGCCAATCACCCGGCAGGCAATATTGAGTCCGCAGACCAGTCCGGGCAGCAGGAGTATAGATTCAGTTTCAACGTCCCAATTCTGCAGTTCTTTCATGCGGGCAGCAATAACTTCCTTCAGCTCCGGAAGGTCCATCCCATATCCAAATACTCCATGGCCGATTCTGCCGTGCAGTGCTTCAATTATCGGAGACGGCACCTCGAAATCCATATCCGCAACCCACATGGGAAGTACATCGGAAGGATAGATTCCCCACTTAAGGCTTTCGCTTCCGTTGCGGTCAACTGCTTTAATCAGATCTTTACTCATAACACTCAAACACACCTTTCACTTTCCAGATTAATCACTCCGGCATGCTATCGGATTCACAGGTAAGGCCAACAGGGAAAAGGAAATCCCGTGACTTGAAACCAGGTTTGCCGGGCCGGGTTCATTATCTCACAAACCGGTTTCTCCGGTCCCTGCCTGCCAGCCTTGCCTCTGGATATTCAAGGGGACCCAAGCCGTAAAAATCCATCCCGGTTAATCCTGCTTCTGAATCTCCCCGGGGTGATAGTCAGGATTCGGTTCAGGCATCAGGGCCCCGACAGATTCCTGCCATTCATGAAGCATCCTGAGAAGTTCACTGGTTTTCTCAGGACGCTCACTGGAAAGGTCATTGCTTTCCCCCAGATCTTCCTTCAGGTTGTACAGTTCAACTTTTTCTTTTTCATAGAATTCAATCAGTTTCCAGTCCCCGGCCCGAACCGCGGCTCCGGGGGTCCAGGCGCTTCCATGGTAATGGGGATAATGCCAGAAAACGGCTTCCCTTTCCGGTTCAATACCCTCCTCCAGCAAAGGGACAAGGCTCTTTCCGTCACGATGCTGGTCCGGCAGCATTGCCAGTCCGGCCAGTTCCAGAATGGTTGGATAAAAATCAGTGCTTATAACCGGAACTTCAACTTCCCTGCCGCCCCGGCCGCCACCCGGCAGCCTGATTATCAAGGGAACCCTGATGCCTCCTTCATAGCACCAGCCTTTCCCGGCCCTGAGCGGAAGATTGGATGTCGGTGCCGCACTCCCCGGAAAAAGGGTAGACAGCCCGCCATTATCAGAAGTGAAAATAATGACTGTATTCCTGTCAAGATTGAGCTCTTCCAGCTTTTCAATCAGCCTTCCGACATTTTCATCCATGGCCTCAACCATGCTAGCGAAAGCAGGATTATCCTGATACTGCTTGGTTTCCCCGTCATGTTCCCGGACATACTCCGGCCCGTCCGGTTCAACACCGGAGACCTTGGTTTCATATTTATCAATATGCCTGCGGCTGGCCTGAATCGGAGTATGCACGGTATAAAAAGACAGGAAAGCCAGGAAGGGACTGTCTTTGGAATCTTCAATAAAACTAATGGTTTCATTGGTAAGGCGGTCCGGGAGATACTCATCCTCCGGGCCATCTTCAAGTTTGGGATTTTTGTAGGGAGAATAATAGCCTCCCGGCGGGGATCCCCGGTGATGGCCGCCCAGGTTAATATCAAAACCCTGATCTTCGGGAAAATACCCTTCTGAACCGAGATGCCATTTTCCGGCAAAAAAGGTTTTATATCCATTTTCACGCAAAGTTTCAGCTATGGTTTTCTCTTCCAGCGGCAGCTCATGCCTGTCCACTGTGCCCAGCAGCTTTTTATCCCTGGCGTCGTTTCCGGGAATCCAGTCCGTTATATTTAACCTTGCCGGATACTTTCCGGTCATTATCGAAGCCCTTGTCGGGGAGCACACCGGGCATGAAGCATAAGCGTCAGTAAACCGTATACCTGAAGCTGCCAGCTTATCCAGGTTGGGAGTTTCAGCCAGGCGGCTCTTATAGCAGCCCAGCTCAGTCCAGCCCAGGTCATCGACCAGGATAAAAAGAAAATTGGGCTGCTCAGCCCCCGAGCTGCACCCGGCGGCATTAAGGAAGGCGGCAGAGAGTGCGGCTCCTCCTGTCATCTGTACAAACTGTCTTCGATTTACCATGCTTTTTCCTTCCTTGACGAGGATCAAATCCGTCAACAGAACATGTTAACCTCAATTATTTATCCGCTCAAGCCGCACCCCCGCTCAAAACCATGTAAAATGTTTAGAAATCAGGCCCCGGAGGCCCAGCAGAAACAGAATGCAAATATTGGTTTTTCTTGGAATATTTTTACTTTTAATCGGGATTTGGGGCACTTACCTGGGATTTCGCCTGGTCAAGCCCCTTGGTTTATCGCCCCGCGTTTCAAAATTATCATGGGCATTAATGTACCTGCCCCTCCTGGTCCCGATAATCCTCGTTATCAGGAGAAACCTGTTCAGCGAGGGCTTCAGCCAGATCCTCGAAGCTGTCATCCTTACTTCACTGGCCTTCTATTCATTCCTCCTTGGTTTAAGTATCTTCAGGGACGCGGCCTCCCTGACGCTTCACCTCTTCTCAAAAATACTCCGCAAGCCGGATCTGGCCTTGTTCAGTTCAAAACAGGTCCTTAAATCCTCATGCCTTACAATTATCGGGGCGTCAGTTCTCATGATAGGGCTGGGTCTTTTCAATGCCCTGTCTACTCCGGGAGTCCGGAAGATTGAAGTCCCGGTAATGAATCTGCACCCTGACCTGGAAGGTTTCCGGATAGCACAGCTGACAGACCTGCACGCTGATGAACTGAAGAAAAAGAAATTCTTTTCTTCAATTACAGACAAGGTTATTGAACTGAATCCGGATTTAACAGTAATTACCGGAGACCTGGCCGACGGTTCACTGGAGAAGTGCGCCGACAGAATTGAGCCTCTTAAAAATCTTCCCGGAAGGCCCTGGTTCGTCACTGGAAACCATGAGTATTACTCGGGATTCGATGAATGGATTGATCACGTCAAGTCTCTTGGATTCAGGACGTTGCTGGACGAGCATGATGTGATTGAACACGGGAATGCCAGAATCCTGATCGCCGGCATCACGGATCCCGCCGCTGGAAGCAGGTTTCCGGATATTCCCAGGGGAGTAGAGATTGCGGTTAAAGGAGCTCCTGATGCTGATTTCTCAATCCTTCTGGCCCATCAGCCTGGAGCGGTCTTTGAAGCGGAAAAATCAGGCTTTGATCTTCAGCTTTCCGGCCACACCCATGGAGGGCAGTTTTTTCCCTGGAACTATGTAATCGGATTTTTCCATCCTTATACCAGGGGGCTTAACAGGCATCAGGATATGTGGATATATGTCTCCCAGGGCACGGGTTTCTGGGGCCCGCCCGTCAGGCTGGGAACCAGGTCCGAGATAACGCTGCTGACTTTAGTTAAAAGTGACCACCAACCGTAATTAACCTGACGATGTCTTCAAGGCACTTGTCGCCGGTGTCGCCGGTTGATTCCGCCGGGGCCAGAGGCCCAAAGAGACCCCGGGGAATCAAGTTTCAACCAGGCCATTTATCCGGCTACCTGTCAAAAAGGCACCCTTCCTCATCCTCGCCGCAAACCACAAATTATCCAGGAATGCTTCCTGGTGCATTTATTTCCTTGTGCGTTTATACTCTTGAGTTATGAGATACCTGAAATTACTCCTGGCCCTTGCACTGTCGACATCCTTTTTATCTTGCTCCATACAGGAGGAAACACCTGACAGGGGACGGCCTAACGTACTCCTGATCCTGGCTGATGATATGGGTTATTCAGATCTCGGCTGTTATGGATCTGAAATCTCCACTCCGAACCTGGACCGCCTGGCTTCCAATGGGCTCAGGTTTTCCCGTTTTTATAACGGGGCCAGGTGCTGCCCGACCCGGGCCTCCCTCCTGACCGGGCTCTATGCCCACCAGGCAGGCGTGGGGGGCATGGTCAAGGGAGTGCGGACAGACAAAAAAGTTTCCGATCCGTTCCAGGGATACCTCAATGAACACTGTGTAACGCTTGGTGAGGTCCTGGGACAGTCCGGATACAGGACAATGATGTCCGGCAAATGGCACGTCAGCGAATTCAGGGAGGGCTGGCCGCTGCAGAGGGGATTTGACCGCTACTACGGGCTGATCAGCGGGGCCATGAATTTCTTCAATATCGAGAAAGGCAAAGAAAATGCCACCCGGATTTTCCTGGATGACAACGAGGAGATCCGTCCCCGGGGTGATGGCTTCTATTCCACCAATGCTTTCACTGATTCCGCTCTTGAATTCCTGGATGAATCATCGACGCGAGACAAACCTTTTTTCCTCTACCTGGCTTACAATGCCCCGCACTACCCGCTGCACGCCCTTCCCGAAGATATCGAAAAGTACCGGGGTAAATATCGCGAGGGCTGGGAAGCCCTGCGGGCAGAGCGCTACCAAAGAATGAAGGACTCGGGATTATTGACAGAACTCCATGAGTTGTCCCCTCCCCACCCTGATGTGATCCCCTGGGAAGAAGTGGAAAACCAGGATGAGATGGACCTGAAAATGGCTATCTACGCCGCCCAGGTGGAGTGCATGGATCGAGGCGTTGGCCAGGTGGTTGAAAAAATCTCTTCAATGGGAGAACTCGAGAATACCCTGATTATGTTCCTGTCAGACAATGGAGCCTGCGCCGAAACCTCCCCGTTGGGCGGGATCTGGAGAGAACGCGCCGGTGAACTGGGAAGCGAGGACTCCTACGAATCATACGGACTTTGCTGGGCCAATGCCGGGAATACTCCCTTCAGGAAATTCAAAAGGTATACCGCGGAAGGTGGAATTCTCACGCCCTTTATCGCCCACTGGCCGGCAGGAATAAAATCACGCGGGGAAGTGGTACGCGAACCTTCCCATATCCTGGATATAATGCCGACCCTCTGTGAAATCTGTGAAGCCGATTACCCTGAAACCTTCAATGGCCGCCCGGTTATTCCATATGAAGGCCGCAGTATTCTGCCTTCCCTTCAAGGGGGAAACGCTGAATCAGCCAGGATCCTGTGCTGGGAGCACCTTGGTGAAAAAGCCGCACTGGCTGAACCATGGAAAATCGTACAGGGACATGACAGCGACAGGTGGGAACTGTACAACCTGGCCGAAGACCCGGTGGAGTTAAACGACCTCTCGGAAACCCACCCGGAAAAAACAGTGGAAATGATAACAATCTACCGTGACTGGGAGGACAGGGTCGGGGCGGCAAATGCCGATTGACAATATTTGAGTGCAGGGTCCGTGACAGCTCGCAACTCGACACCCTGCACTCAACACCCGCATTCCGCAACTCGTCACCCGACACCCGCAGTTCGTCATTTGCAACTATTCTCGCGCGCCCGGGCGGCACATCTCACTCCTGTCTCAGAAACCGGGGGTTAGAGTTCCAGTTTACAAAGCATTCACATATCCACTTCCCCGGATCTATATTTTCTTCGAATTGAATTGTGAAAAAGCTGATTTTTTCAAGATATTTCCCATAACGTCTGGAATATCCTGATTTACACTGAATTCTCCGTCCGGGTTTCCCCTTCGCAACCCAATATATTGCGTTTTTCTGTCAGATATTCTGGCTATATTGTGGTGTCTAACCTAATCAAATCAGAAGTGGGGATGCGATGAAAACAATCAGGAAGCGCGACGGCAGAATCGTTGATTTCGAACCGGAAAAAATCACTTCAGCTATATATAAAGCTGCAGTCGCCTGCCGCGGAAGCGATTTTGGGCAGGCAGTAAATCTTTGCGAAAAAGTAATTGATCGCCTCAACCAGATGCCCGAGGGACACACGCCTGACGTGGAAGAGGTCCAGGACATGGTTGAAAAAGTCCTGATAGATAACGGTCATGCCAAAACAGCCAAAGCTTACATCCTCTACAGGGAGAAGCGAAGCGGCGCCAGGCGTCTTAATTCTCTTATCGGTGCAACCATAGACATGTTCACCGACTACCTGAATGATAAAGACTGGAAGGTCAAAGAAAACGCCAACCAGCAGAAGTCAGTAAACGGCCTTAATAATTATGTCAGGGAATTTTTCACCCGCAGCTACTGGCTGCACGAAATTTACCCCACAGAAGTCCGTGAAGCTCATGAATCGGGCGCTATTCACCTGCATGATCTTGGATTCCTCGGCCCCTACTGTGCCGGATGGGACCTGCGCCAGCTGCTGATCCAGGGATTCGGAGGCGTTCCCGGCAAGGTAGAATCGAAACCGGCCCGCCGCCTGAGATCCTTCCTGGGACAGATTGTCAATTCCACTTTCACCACCCAGGGAGAAACCGCCGGAGCCCAGGCCTGGAGCAGTATCGATACCTACTGCGCTCCATTTATCCGCAAAGACAACCTGACCTATGAGCAGGTGAGGCAAAGCCTGCAGGAATTCATTTTCAACCTTAATGTTCCCACTCGAGTTGGATTCCAGTGCCCGTTTTCCAATTTAACTTTCGATTTAACGGTCCCCAGCACCCTGAAAGATCAGGCTGTGATCATTGGAGGCCAACCCACCAATTCAACCTATGGGGAATACCAGGCTGAAATGGACCTCTTTAACCAGGCCTTCTGTGACGCCCTTATGGAAGGAGACGCCAAGGGTCGGGTTTTCACTTTCCCCATCCCGACAATTAATATCAGCAAAAATTTTGACTGGGACTCCAAGTCAGCCAATGCCTTCATGGGCATCGCCGCCAAGTACGGTATCCCCTATTTCGCGAATTATGTGAATTCCGACCTGTCCCCTGAAGACGCCGTTTCAATGTGCTGCCGGCTTCGCCTGGATACTACCGAGCTGAGGAAACGCGGCGGCGGGTTATTCGGTTCAAATCCCCTAACCGGATCTATTGGCGTTGTCACCATTAACCTCCCCAGGCTGGGCTACCTTTCCAGTGATCTTGATGAATTCAAAACCAGGCTTTCCAAGCTGATTGAAGTCTCCGGGACGTCCCTGGAGATCAAGAGGAAAATTGTCGAAGACCTTACGGAGCAGGGCCTCTACCCCTACTCGGCCCACTACCTTGAAACAGTTAAAGAAAGAACCGGTTATTACTGGGACAACCACTTCAGCACTATCGGAATCATTGGAATGAATGAGGCCCTGGAAAACCTGATCGGACAAAATATTGCCAGCGAGGACGGCCTTAAAACCGCCGAGGAATTAATGCACTTCATGCGCGAAAAAATTCAGGCGCTGCAGACAAAAACCGGTCATGTTTACAACCTCGAAGCAACACCGGCCGAGGGAACCGCGTACCGGCTGGCTAAAAAAGATCTTTCGCGTTACTCTGACATCAAGCATGCCGGAGAAACAACACCCTATTACACCAATTCAGCCCAGCTGCCGGTTGGATACACCGATGATATTTTTGAGGCGCTGGAACTTCAGGATGATATTCAATCCCTCTTTACAGGAGGCACAGTCCTGCATCTCTACCTTGGAGAAGCCATTGAAGACCCTGAAACATGTAAACAGCTGCTGAAAAAGATCTTCACCAGGTTCAAGCTTCCCTATGTCTCAATAACTCCCACATTCAGCATCTGCCCCAAGGACGGTTATCTAAGCGGAGAACAGTTCACCTGTCCTCACTGCAACACCAAGACTGAGGTTTACTCCAGGGTTACCGGATACTTGAGACCTATCCAGAATTTCAATGAAGGCAAACGGGCTGAATATTTCGACAGGAACAAATATACCCTTCCCAGGATATGACATGGTTATATCAGGCCTTGAAAAATGCAGCTTTGTAGATTATCCCGGGAAACTGGCGACAGTAGTTTTCCTGAAGGGCTGCAACATGAACTGCTCCTACTGTCATAACCAGGAACTCCTGCAGAAGGAAAACTCCCTTCCAGGGATCACTGAAGATCAATTCTTCAGTTTTCTGGAACGCAGAAAAAACCTGCTGGACGCCGTGGTTGTCAGCGGGGGCGAACCAACCCTCAACGACAAGCTTCCTGAGTTCATAAGCCGTGTCCGGAAATCTGGATACCTGGTCAAGCTGGATACCAACGGGACCAATCCCGGGATGGTCAAGGATCTCCTGGAAGAAGGCCTGCTCGATTTTGTGGCAATGGATGTGAAAACCAAGCTCTCAAAATACAACCAGCTGTGCCGGGTTCTTGTCGATACCGGTGCTGTTGTCAAGACAATAAACCTTCTGCTCAACTCGGACGTCGATTATGAATTCCGCACTACAGTTTACCCAGGATTGACAGAAACAAGCCTGTACAACCTGGCGGAACTGCTGAGCGGGGCCAGGAAATGGGTTCTCCAGCACTACAGCCCGGAGGGTAATTCACTTGTTGAATTGCTTGATCCAGACGAAAACCTGGAAAAACCGGATCTCCAGAAACTGGCCTCCGTCTTCAGTTCCTATACCGGGGAATGCAGTGTAAGAGGCAGGGAAATTCCACTGGAAATCAAAAACTGGGGAGCCGGCCCGGAAGCTGAATCAGGAGTTAGTTCGGCACTCGACGTACCGCAGCTCCTTAGTTGATCCCGTTCAACTTCACATTTACGAAACCCTTCTTCCAGGATTCCCCGCTGTCGTTGTCAGCGAAGCGGCTATCGTTGTCGTTGTGGCAGGAAACATCCCTGCTTTCCTGTCCCGAAGGGACTGTCGACAATAAAGCCTGCCGGCAGCTCGTACTGCGGGCAGCTTGCCTGCAACTGCTGTCTGCTCTCCTGAGCTTGAAGCTCAGGGGACAAGCTATAGGCTGGAAGGCTACAGTACGATGGAAGCCTACAGTACGATGGGAGCGACAGCGAAAAAAAAGGGGGAAAACTTTACCGTTTTCCCCCTTAGTTCTTTATCCGGTTCCCTGTCGTTAGTCCAGGCTGACCGGTAAATCAGCAGCCAGTTCCCTGAATTCATTTTCGAAGTCAGTGACTGTTGCTTCAGCCTGTTCGGCCAGTTCAGCCTGTTCGTCTCGCCAGGGGTTGGATACTTCAACATTTTTGTAGTACTCCATCCCGGTTCCGGCTGGAATCAGGCGGCCCATGATTACGTTCTCCTTGAGTCCGCGCAGGTAATCAACCTTGCCGCTGATAGCAGCTTCTGTCAATACCCTGGTTGTCTCCTGGAAGGAGGCCGCGGATATGAAGGAATCCGTACTGAGTGAAGCCTTGGTGATTCCAAGCAGGAGAGGCATACCAGTAGCGGGTTCACCGCCGTCTGAGCTTACTCTTTCGTTTTCTTCCTCAAAACGGAAACGGTCTACCTGTTCACCAAGAAGGAATTCGGTATCCCCGACACTTTCAACCTTCACCCAGCGCATCATCTGGCGGACAATGACTTCAATATGCTTGTCATTGATATTAACGCCCTGGAGCCTGTAGACCTCCTGGACTTCATTCACCAGGTAGCGCTGCAGTTCCTTTTCTCCAAGTACCTTCAGGATGTCATGAGGACTCCTTGGTCCATCCATTAGCGGATCACCGGCTTTAACCATCTCACCTTCCTGTACGTTGAGATGGATACCCCTGGGCAGCAGGTATTCCTTCTGTTCTCCGGATTCCTCATCCTCAACAATCAGCTTTCTCTGGCCCCTGCTGAGGCCGCCGAATTTCACTATACCATCGATTTCAGCGATAATCGCGGTTTCCTTGGGTGTCCTGGCTTCGAACAGTTCAACAACCCTGGGAAGACCTCCGGTAATATCCTTGGTCTTGGTTGTTTCCCTGGGAATCTTGGCCATGGTGTCCCCGGGATAGACTTCATCGCCGGCGTCGACCATCAAGTGGGCCTTGGAAGGAATCATATAAGCTTTCAGAGTTTTTCCAGCCGCGGATTTTATCAAAATCTGGGGCTGCTTTTTCTCGTCGGGAGATTCAATAATAACCTTTCGGGCCAGGCCGGTTACCTCATCCACCTCTTCCTTCATGGTTACACCTTCAACTATATCCTTGAAAGCGATGGTTCCGCCAAACTCAGTAAGAATGGAGAAAGTGTAAGGATCCCATTCAACCAGTTTCTGTCCTGGTTCAATAAGCTGTTCGTCCTTAACCCTCAGGCGGGCGCCGTAAACCACTGAACAACGTTCCTTTTCCCGGCCTCTTTCATCATGGATGGTAAGGTTACCATTACGATTCAATACAACCAGGGCGCCATCCTTATCCTTTACAGTCTGGATATCATGAAATTTGACCCGTCCGGCATTGCGGGATTCGATAGTGGATTCTTCCTCAAAGGTACTGGCGGTACCTCCGATATGGAAAGTCCTCATGGTGAGCTGCGTTCCCGGTTCTCCAATTGACTGGGCAGCCAAAACACCGACAGCTTCACCCATTTCAACCAGTTTCCCGCTGGCAAGTCCACGCCCATAGCACTTGCGGCAGAGACCCCTCTTGGTCTTACAGGTCAAAACAGACCTTATAACCAGCTTCTCGATTCCGGCTGACTGGATCTGCGCGGCCACTTTTTCAGTTATTTCATCATCCGTATCAACCAGGGTTTCACCGGTGAAAGAGTCAACGACCCTTTCCAGGGCGACACGGCCGACAATTCTGTCCCTGAGGTGTTCGATTATTTCTCCACCCTCAATAAGAGCGGTCATTTCGATACCGTCCGGAGTACCACAGTCTTCCTCAGATATTATTACATCCTGGGCTACATCGACCAGACGCCTGGTGAGGTAACCGGAGTCAGCGGTTTTCAATGCAGTATCAGCCAGTCCTTTACGGGCACCATGGGTAGAAATAAAATACTGGAGAACAGTAAGGCCCTCTCTGAAATTGGCGGTAATCGGAGTTTCCATGATTTCACCGGAAGGCTTGGCCATGAGGCCTCGCATTCCAGCCAGCTGCCGGAGCTGCTGTTTGCTTCCACGGGCTCCGGAATCCGCCATGGTATACAGAGAGTTCAATTCCTTGGAGGATTTCTCAAACTCAGAAATGCCCGTCAGCATCTCATTGGCAACCTTCTCGGTCACATCAGACCAGATAGCTACGACCTTGTTGTAGCGCTCACCATTGGTGATAGCCCCTTCCTGGTACTGTTTTTCAACCTCTATAACCTCCTGTTTTGCGGCTTCAACCAGTTCTTCTTTCTTCTCAGGAATGATAAGGTCACTGACACTGATAGTAAATCCTGCCTGGGTCGCCCAGTTAAAACCAAGGCTCTTCAGATCATCCAGGATATGAACCGTGGAATCCAACCCGAACTTCAGGTAACAGAAATTAACAAGCAGCTGCAGGCCCTTTTTCTTGAGAAGCCCGTTTATGTATGGAATTTCAGGGGGAAGGTTATCATTGAAAATAGTCCTGCCCACAGTAGTCTCAATCAACTGATTTTCAACACGCCTGATTTTGGCATGGATTAAATCCTGGTCATCATACTGGGTAGTAAGGTCAATAAACTCTCCGGAATACCTGAACAAGATTGGTGTCAGGACTTCGACATCGCCCGCTTCCAGGGCGTGGTATATCTCCTGCATATTGGAGAATGCCTTACCTTCACCACGGGTATTGGGCTTACTGTTGGTCAAGTAATAGCAACCGAGTACTATGTCCTGGGTTGGGACCGTGATCGGCTGGCCATTTGAAGGAGACAGGACGTTGTGCGTCGACAGCATCAGCATAGACGCTTCAATCTGGGCCTCCTGTGACAGTGGCACGTGAACCGCCATCTGGTCGCCATCGAAGTCAGCATTGTAAGCTGTGCAAACCAGGGGATGGATCTTGATGGCCTTCCCTTCAACCAGTACCGGCTCAAAAGCCTGGATGCCCAGTCTATGAAGTGTAGGCGCCCGGTTGAGCATAATCGGATGCTGCTGGATTACCTCCTCCAGGATATCCCAGACTACCGGCTCTTTATTCTCCACCATCTCCTTGGCACCTTTGATTGTGGTGGCATATTTTTCAGCTTCGAGGCGGTGGTAAATAAAAGGCTTGAACAATTCAATTGCCATATACTTGGGCAGGCCGCACTGATGCAGCTTAAGATCCGGACCTACTACAATAACTGAACGGCCGGAGTAGTCAACCCTCTTACCAAGCAGATTCTGGCGAAAACGACCCTGTTTACCTTTGAGGGTATCTGAAAGAGATTTCAGGGCCCGGTTCTTCACACCCCGTAAAACTCTTCCCCGTCTTCCATTGTCGAAAAGAGCATCAACCGCTTCCTGCAGCATTCTCTTTTCATTGCGTACAATAACTTCAGGAGCTCTTAAATCCACAAGTTTCTTAAGGCGGTTATTCCTGTTAATTACCCTGCGGTAAAGATCATTCAAATCTGAAGTCGCGAACCGTCCGCCATCAAGAGGAACCAGGGGGCGCAGTTCCGGGGGAATTACAGGGAGGACATCCATGATCATCCACTCCGGCTTGTTGCCGGATTTGCGGAAGGCGTCCACGACTTTAAGCCTCTTGGAAAGTTTCTGCCTTTTCAGCTGGGAGGTCTCCGTCTTCATCTTATAGCGAAGATCAATAGCCAGGGCCTCAACATCAACCCTTTCCAGAAGGACCTTGATGGACTCGGCTCCCATGCCTACTTCAAACTGTCCCGGATACTCGGCCTGCAACGAACGGAACTGCTCCTCCGTCAACAATTCATTTTCCTTGATACTGGGAACTTTCCCGGGATCAATGACGACATAGGCTTCAAAGTAGAGAATACTCTCCAGGTCACGAAGGGTAATATCCAGAAGGTGCCCTATACGGCTGGGCAATCCCTTGAAAAACCACACATGTGAACAGGGACTGGCCAGTTCGATGTGCCCAAGCCGTTCTCTCCGGACCTTGGAAAGGATAACCTCTACACCGCACTTGTCACAGATGACACCGCGGTGTTTCATCCTTTTATATTTTCCACAGAGGCACTCCCAGTCAGTGACCGGGCCGAAAATCCTGGCACAAAACAAACCATCTTTCTCCGGCTTAAATGTCCGGTAATTGATGGTCTCGGGTTTGGTTATCTCCCCATGTGACCAGGAGCGGATCTTTTCAGGCGAAGCTAATCCGATCCGGATTGATTCAAAATTCTTTAGAAGTTGACTCTTATCAATTTGGTCGCGGAACATCCTCAAGGCTGCTAACCTCCTTGTCGCGAAGCACTCAATGCTAAATCTGTATTTATATTTACTAAATTCAATTCAATATTTCCCGGACTCAGATTCCTAATCCTCGGAAACTTCAGGTTCCCCGGCTTCCTCCGAATCAACTGAAACACCGGCGAATACGGCTTCAGCTTCTTCAAGGGCATCTGATTTCTTGCGTAAACGCTTCTTGGGTTTTTCAAGAAGCTCCACATCCAGGGCCAGGGATTGAAGTTCTCTGATGAGAACATTAAATGATTCCGGAATTCCAGGACTGTAAGTGGATTCTCCCTTTACAATGGCCTCATATATCTTGGCCCTTCCCTGGACGTCATCAGATTTGGCTGTCAGAAGTTCCTGCAGAACATTGGCCGCTCCATAGGCTTCCAGTGCCCAAACTTCCATCTCTCCGAATCTCTGCCCACCAAACTGGGCTTTACCACCCAAAGGCTGCTGGGTAATAAGGCTGTAGGGTCCGATTGAACGGGCATGAATCTTGTCATCAACCATATGGCTGAGCTTATTCATATAGATATACCCAACAGTGACTTCCTGCTTGAAATGATCACCTGTTGTTCCATCTATCAAGCTTATCTTTCCGTTTTCAGGCAGCCCGGCTTTCCGCAGCTGCATTGTGACATCTTTCTCTGAAGCCCCATCAAAAACCGGAGTCGCAAAGTGCAGTCCGAGAGCTTTAGCGGCCCATCCAAGATGGGTTTCCAGCACCTGTCCCACATTCATCCTGGAGGGTACACCAAGCGGATTAAGAACGATTTCAACTGGTGTGCCATCAGGCAGGAAAGGCATATCTTCTTCCGGAAGGATCCGGGAAATTACACCCTTGTTTCCATGTCGTCCGGCCATCTTGTCGCCAACTGAAATCTTACGTTTCATGGCAACAAACACCTTGACCATCTTGATGACTCCCGGGGGAAGTTCGTCACCCTTCTCTATTCTTTCGATCCTGTCTTCCAGATTGGATTTCAGATAATCGATCTGCTGGCTGGCCTTTTCGCCAATCGCCCGAGCTTCCTCCTGCACCTTTTCATCACTTATGGAGATACCGAGCAACTGGTCTATTTCCATCTGGCTCAGCACCTGGACCGTGAGTTTGGCGCCGGATTTAACAAGTACCTTTTTCCCGTCTTTAAGGGCTTCTGAAGCTTTCTGGTCGACCAGGGCTTCCAGAATCCGGTCCTTGCTTTCTGATCTGATAATGCTTATCTCATCCTTGAGATCCCGCTGAAGCTGCTGGATTTCATCAGCTTCAATCTGCAGGGTCCGGAGATCTTTCTCAACACCTCTCCTTGTGAAAACCTTGACATTAACTACAGTACCTTCAATACCCGGAGGCGCGTAAAGGGAGGCATCCTTAACCTCTCCCGCCTTTTCACCGAAGATAGCCCTGAGCAGCTTTTCTTCAGGAGTAAGCTGGGTTTCACCCTTCGGGGTAACCTTGCCCACGATTATGTCATTAGGTCTGATGGTGGCACCAATACGGATAATTCCGCTCTCGTCCAGATCAGCCAGGATTGATTCACTTACATTGGGAATATCCCTGGTGATTTCTTCCGGGCCGAGCTTGGTGTCACGGGCTTCAATCTCGAGTTCCTCAATATGGATCGAAGTGTAGGAGTCATCCTTGACAAGTTTTTCACTCAGAAGGATAGCGTCCTCAAAATTGTATCCACGCCATGGCATGAAGGCCACGAGCACGTTGCGTCCCAGGGCCAGCTCGCCATTCTCAGTACAAGGGCCGTCAGCCAGAACCTGTCCGCGCTGAACTGAATTACCTTTACGAACCAGAGGCTTCTGGGTCATACAGGTATTCTGGTTGGACCTTTCAAACCTGACCAGCTTATAAATATCCACGCCGGCGTCCCTTACGGTTGATCCTTCGCCGGCACTGGCCCTGACCAGGATTCTTTCACCGTCAACACTCTCAACCACACCGTCTCTTCTGCAGATGATCACGGCACCGGAATCCCTGGCAGAGATGTACTCCATGCCGGTTCCGACGTAGGGAGCCTCGGCATTAAGGAGTGGAACGGCCTGTCGCTGCATATTTGATCCCATGAGAGCACGGTTAGCATCATCATTTTCAAGGAAGGGAATCATGCTGGCAGCTACGCTGACAAGAAGCTTGGGACTGATATCCACATATTCAATCTTTTCCTTTTCAACGTAGATCGTCTCACCTTCATACCTGGCACTGGTCCGGTCTTCAAGTATTCGCAGATTTTCATCGACCTTTATATTGGCCTGGGCGATATGGTGTTTGTCGCCTTCCCAGGCGGTAAGATAGAAGGGATGAGGTTCCCAGGTTGCCGCTTTCTTCTTTCTCTTATTGGCCGCCTCCACCTCTTCCATGGTGTAGATCTCATCGACCTTCAGGGAAGTGCTGCCCGGGTCCTGGATGCGGCAATAATCCACAATCCGTCCGTCAACAACTTTCCTGAACGGGGACTCAATAAACCCGAATTCATCAATGCGGGCATAACAACTCAAGGATGAGATCAGGCCGATATTCGGTCCTTCAGGAGTCTCAATCGGGCATATCCTTCCATAATGGGAGGCGTGTACGTCACGAACTTCGAACCCGGCCCTTTCGCGGCTGAGTCCGCCCGGACCCAGAGCTGAAAGCCTTCTTTTGTGAGTAATTTCAGCAAGAGGATTAGTCTGGTCCATGAACTGGGAAAGCTGGCTGCTGCCAAAAAATTCGCGGATAGATGCCATTACCGGTTTGGCATTGATCAGGTCATGAGGCATAGCAGTGGCTATTTCCTGATGAACCGACATCTTCTCCTTGATAGCTCTTTCCATGCGGACCAGCCCGATCCTGAACTGGTTCTCGAGAAGTTCACCAACTGCCCTGACCCTTCTGTTGCCCAGATGGTCAATATCATCAACACTTCCGATTCCGTTCTGCAGCTTCAATAAATATTTAACAACTTCCTTGAAGTCGACATCGGAAAGAGTCCTTTCATCAAGACTGGTATCGGTATTCATCTTGATGTTGAATTTTAAACGCCCAACCTTTGAAAAATCATACTTCCGTTCGTCAAAAAACATACCCAGAAACAATGCTTTTGACGTCTCCAGGGTCGGGGGATCTCCGGGACGCTGTTTCTTATATATCTCTATCAGGGCATCCTTGGAAGCCTCAATCGGATCCTTGGCCAGAGTATTAAGGATCGTCATTCCCACCGGATCCTTTTCCGGAAAAATAACTTCGAAAGCAAGATCTGGAATAGTGCAGAGTTCCTGGACAATGCCCGGGGTAACCTCACTACTGGATTCAGCAATAATCTCTCCGGTATCCGGATTAAGGACCTGGTCGACGAAACGAGCGCCTTCGAGGTCATCTTCAGTGATCTCGATTCTTTCTATTCCGGATTTTTTCAGGTTTGTAAAGGCCTTGTTGGTAACCTTTCTGCCGGCAATAATGAGGATATTGTCCTTGTCTTTCGGGTTAATAACATCCTTACTCAGCCGGGTGCCAATCAGTTCTTCACTGACTGCGCGGTAAAGGGATGTCCCGTCAACGACAACCGAGGAGGGAGTATAGTAATCCCTGATAATGTCGGCATTGCTGACCGGCGGAAATTCCGTGGCAGTGGCATTTTTACTGACTTCAGGGTCTCCGAAGGGCAAGGCCCTGAGAAAGGTTGTGGCAGGGAATTTACGTTTCCTGTCTATCCTGACATAAAGAATATTCTTCTTGGAGTCGTATTCGAACTCTATCCAGGAACCGCGGTAGGGAATAATCTTCCCGAGAAAATAATTTCTCTGGGCGTTGGATTCGAAAAACACTCCCGGAGAACGGTGGAGCTGACTGACGATGACCCTTTCGGTCCCGTTAATTATAAACTCCCCTTTTTCTGTCATGAGGGGAATGTCTCCGAAATAGACTTCCTGCTCTTTGACGTCTCTGATGGTCTTCTCTTCAGTTTTTTCGTCCTTATCCCAGACCAGGAGACGGATAGTCACCTTCAGAGGCGCAGAGTAGGTCATTCCCCGCTCTTTACATTCCTCTATGGTGTACTTGGGGTTGCCAATATCATAGTCAACGAACTCCAGAGAACAGGTGTCCTTAAAATCCACAATTGGAAAAACAGATTTCAGGACTGATTTCAGACCAATTTCTTCCCTATCTTCGGGCTGCACTCCCAGCTGGAGAAATCTCTCGTAGGAATACTTCTGGACTTCCAGCAGGTCGGGAATTGGAAAGTGTGATTTGATTCTCGCGAAATCAATTCTTTCTCTATAGACATTCTTAACGAAATCAGACATGTCCGGCGACTCCCCTTCTGAATCACAGCGTTGATCACTCTATGCGCTTTTCATTGATACCCGGTCCTGGGACACAGGCAGAGACACTGCTACCTTAACTTGGAGGCGGCACTGAGCGCAGAGAGAGAATATGTTTTCCAAGGAATTCTGAAATATGAAAAACGCTGTAAAATCAAAATGATTATATATAGAAAAATACAACTAATTTTCACAGCCTGGTTTCCGGGCAACCGGAAACGCAACCAGGCAGGAATTAAAAAGAAAAACACGATAAGTAAGTTTGTTTTTCCTGCTAATCATGGCTGCTTTCGAAGCTGATTAAAAAAGTTACTAAAATGGGTAGAAGAAAGGGGTAAATTCCCCTTTCTTCCAGGAAACAATTAACAAGCAGGCACAGGGATTTAAAGCATCCCGGCCTGCCATAAGCAAATTGTTATTTAACTTCAATAGTGGCGCCGACTTCTTCGAATTTCTTCTTGAGTTCTTCGGCTTCTTCTTTGGTGACGCCTTCTTTAATAGCCTTGGGTGCGGATTCAACTAATTCCTTAGCCTCCTTGAGACCCAGGCTTGTGACTTCACGAACAGCCTTAATAACGTTAATCTTCTTATCACCAAAAGAGGTCATAACAACGTCAAACTCAGTTTTTTCTTCAGCAGCTCCGGCATCAGCACCGGCCGGACCGGCAACTACGGCCACAGGGGCGGCAGCAGCGGCACTAATACCGAATTTATCTTCAAGCTCTTTAACTAACTCATTAATCTCAAGGATGGACGCGTTTTCAATCCATCCCATTACATCTTCCCGATTGATTGCCATTTGAAATACTCCTTGTATAAGGTCTAAGGGAACACACAAACCCTAAAACTTTAAAATAATAATTAATTCTCTTCTTTTTTCTCTCCCAGCTGATTAAGTACAACAGCCAGGTTTCTAATAGGCGACTGAATAGCAGTTGCAAAATTGGTAAGAGGAGCGTTCAGCAGGAACAGAACCTTGGAGAGCAACTCATCCCTGGAAGCCATTTCAGCCAGTTCTTTTATTTCATCAGGAGATAAAAGCTGACCCTCAACCACACCGCCTTTAAATTTCAGTCCGGGATGATCCTTGAGGAATCCCTTCAAAACCTTGGCCAGGGCAACAGGGTCGCTTTCAGTATACGCCACACCTGTAGGGCCGTTAAAATGTTCAGCCATCTGAGATACCACTGTATCTTCAGAAGCAATTAGTGCCAGGGTATTCTTTACTACTTTATAGCCGCTTCCGCTTTCCCTGATTTTATCTCTGAATTCAGTAATATCAGGGACGCTAATCCGATCAAAATCCATCAGGATAACGCCTGCGCTCTGATCGAAGGTGGCTTTCAACCCCTCAACTACTGCGGTTTTTTCTGCCTTATTCATCTCAGCTCCTGTTATTTTGTCAACTGAATGACGTCTAATTTAATTCCCGGGCCCATAGTCGAGCTGACAGTTGCGCCTTTCAGGTAACGGCCTTTTGAGGCTGCCGGCTTTGCTCTAAGAACAGCGTCAATCAGGCTCTTGGCATTTTGGGTCAGCTGTTCAACTGTAAATGAAAGCTTGCCGAAAGGAGCGTGAATAACACCGTTTTTGTCAACACGGAACTCTACTTTACCGGCCTTTATTTCCTTGACGGCATTCTCGACCTTAAAGGTAACAGTTCCTGTTTTCGGATTGGGCATCAGGCCCCTGGGGCCCAAGACGCGACCGAGTCCGCCAACAGACTTCATCATGTCCGGAGTGGCAACTACCGCGTCGAAATCCATCCAGCCGCCTTTTATCTTCTCTACTATTTCTTCGCCACCGGAAAAGTCAGCACCGGCTTCCTCGGCTTCCTTAACCTGTTCTCCAGAAGCAATGACGCATACCCTGACCTCTTTTCCGAGGCCGTTAGGCAAAACAACAGTGCCCCTGACCATCTGGTCAGCGTGCCTGGGATCCACGCCGAGATTCATGGAAAGTTCAGCTGTTTCATCAAAAGCGGACCATTTAATATCCCGCATTAAAGAAACTGCCTCATCCAGAATGTATACCTGGTCTTTAACTTTTTCCTGGGCTGCAGTAAATTTTTTCCCTGCCATAAGTTTTTCTCTATTTAGTCTTCTACTGTTATGCCCATGCTCCGGGCGGTTCCTAAAATTATGTTTGTTGCCTGGTCCAGAGAGTTGGCATTCAAGTCGGGTAATTTCATCTTAGCCACCTCTTCGACCTGGGCCCGGCTTACCTTTGCAACCTTTTCCCGGTTGGGCACACCAGAGCCTTTCGCGATTCCGGCTGCCTTTTTCAGAAGCACGGCAGCTGGAGGGGTCTTGGTTATAAAGGAAAAACTCCTGTCCTGGTAAACCGTGATAACTACCGGTATAATCAGGCCTTCGTCCCCCTGGGTTTTTGCATTGAAAGCTTTACAGAAGTCCATGATGTTGGCCCCATGCTGCCCCAATGCCGGTCCCACGGGAGGTGCTGGAGTAGCTTTACCCGCCGGGATCTGCAACTTAATCATTCCTAATACTTTTTTCGCCATTTGTTTAGGTCCTATCCTAAAACCTGAATCTGTTCGGTATGCACCGAAAGCGGCCCCTTGTAATCAGGGCACCCCATTTAATTTATGAAGAACTCCGTCCCGGAAGAATTAAACCTTCTCCACCTGCAGAAATTCCAGTTCAACCGGAGTAGCCCTGCCAAAGATGGTCACCATGACCTTGAGCGTACTCCTTTCCATATTGACGTCTTCAACCGTACCAGTGAAATTTGAAAAAGGCCCTTCGTTAATCTTAACCTTCTCACCCTTTTCAAACGTAAATTTCGGTTTGGGTTTGTCCCCGACACTTGAAACTCTCTGAAGAACCTCGTTGATCTCTTCATCAGTCAATGGTGTCGGCGTTGTACCCTGGCTGACAAACCCGCTGACCTTGGGCGTGTTGCGCACCAGGTTCCAGGTTTCCTCATCCAAAACCATTTCCACAAGTATGTATCCCGGGAAAAACAGTTTTTCGGAAACCGATTTTTTCCCGCCCTTCATCTCAACCACATCTTCGGTCGGTACCAGGACCTGCCCGATTCTGTCCTGCAGATTGAATATCTGCACGCGGCTCATCAAGCTGTCTGCCACCCTTCGTTCATGGCCGGAATAGGTGTGGATGATATACCACTTCTTGTCCGGAGAGTTGTCAAGAGACACGTTAGTAACAGCCTTTCAAATTATATTTATCTTAAGAAGATTTCCAGATCAATTACAGGAAAAAACTGAACAGCTGATTAATCAGGACCTGAAGTGAGGAATCCACCAGGAAGAGATAAATGCCGAAAACAAATACAGTAATCAGGACAACAATTGTAGTCCCGTATACTTCATTCTTTCCCGGCCAGGTAACCTTTTTCATCTCTACCTTCAGATCGCCTACAAACCTGACAATCGCTCCGGGCATATCTTTTAACTTCTCTAACATCTGGCTGTCCAAAAATTTCTTGAGAGCTGGCAGGCCAGGAGGGTCTCGAACCCCCAACCCCCGGTTTTGGAGACCGGTGCTCTACCAATTGAGCTACTGGCCTGCACTGACTCCTTGGTTATTCGTTTATTTCAGAAATAGTACCGGCACCAACAGTCCTGCCGCCTTCACGAATCGCGAAACGCAATCCCTTTTCCATGGCGATAGGGGTGATCAGCTCGACTTCCATGGTCACGTTGTCACCAGGCATTACCATCTCAATGCCTTCAGGTAACGTGACATCACCCGTTACGTCTGTGGTCCGAAAATAAAACTGCGGCCGGTATCCATTAAAAAACGGAGTATGGCGGCCGCCCTCTTCCTTGGCTAATATGTATGCTTCAGCCTTGAACTTGGTATGCGGCGTGATTGATCCCTTGGCCGCCACTACCTGTCCGCGTTCCACTTCATCTTTATCGGTTCCGCGAACCAGCAGCCCTACGTTGTCGCCGGCCTGGCCTTCATCAAGCAGCTTCCGGAACATCTCTACTCCGGTAATAACTTTCTTCATGGTGTCGCGGATTCCCACGATCTCCATCTCGTCGCCGGTATGAACTATTCCGCGTTCAATTCTTCCGGTTACCACGGTTCCTCGTCCGCTGATTGAGAAAATATCTTCAATCGGCATCAGGAAAGGCTTGTCTACATCACGCTCAGGAAGCGGAATGTAGGCGTCGGTCGCCGCCATCAGCTCCAATATGGAAGCCTCTGCTTCAGGATCGCCTTCGCCGGCCTTCAACGCGCTGCCCCGAATCACCGGAATGTCATCACCCGGGAATTCATAGTTGGTCAGCAGTTCCCGTACTTCCAGCTCTACCAGATCCAGGAGTTCAGGATCATCCACCATGTCGGTCTTGTTCAGGTACACGATGATGTAGGGTACCCCTACCTGCCGGGCCAGCAGTATGTGCTCACGAGTCTGAGGCATCGGGCCGTCAGCCGCCGACACTACCAGGATCGCTCCGTCCATCTGCGCGGCTCCGGTGATCATGTTCTTGATGTAATCAGCATGACCAGGGCAGTCCACGTGGGCGTAGTGGCGCTCTTCGGTTTCATATTCAACATGCGCTGTCGCAATCGTGATTCCACGTTCCTTTTCTTCAGGAGCGTTATCAATGGAATCGAACGACCTGATATCAATATCAGGGTTGTTCTTTGCCAAAATCATCGTTATCGCCGCTGTCAATGTTGTTTTCCCATGATCAACATGGCCAATCGTGCCGATGTTTACATGAGGTTTACTGCGGTTATATTTTTCTTTTGCCATTGCTCAGAGTCTCCTCGTCAGCTAGCTTTCGCTATGAATAAAGAAAGTAATTTATGGAGCCCACGATCAGGATTGAACTGATGGCCTCTTCCTTACCAAGGAAGTGCTCTACCACTGAGCTACGTGGGCTTACTCTTCCTGTATATTTGTTAACAATCCGGCCCTGTCCAGGCAAGCCGGAATTCAAGTTATCAAAAAACCTAAAATCAAATGCAAATACCCGTATTATGGAGCGGGAGACGGGACTCGAACCCGCGACCAATAGCTTGGAAGGCTATGACTCTACCAGCTGAGTTACTCCCGCTTACCAAACAGTCCGGGCATGCTTAATACGTTAAAGGCGCTAATTATCTACAATTTTGTCGCGTAAAGCAACTATACCCGATCATTTTCCCGTTCGGTTTCTGTCGGGTCACTTCCAATCAGACTCATAATTTGGAGGGGGCAGGATTCGAACCTGCGTAGACTATACGTCGACGGGTTTACAGCCCGTTGCATTTGACCACTCTGCCACCCCTCCTCAGGGTAACCCCGATAAACATTTTCCTTTGTCACATCAGGGTAAACTTCTTCGGTCGCAATATATACATGTAGCGGAAAAAGTTCAACTTTAGCTGGCGGAGGGAATTGAACCCCCAACCTACTGATTACAAATCAGTTGCTCTGCCAATTGAGCTACGCCAGCATAATATCAGGTAAAAATATTTTATTTCTTTACGCTGGAAGATCCATACCTTAGCAAATCAGGGCTGAATTGTAAAGCCGAAGGGAGGCCAATTGCAACTATTTTTTAAGCTCGGTTAATGGGATCTCACCTGCCTGATAATCCAGCAGATATTGGCCCTGTTTTCAAAATAGGATGCCCCCAAAAACAATAACCCTAATAATCCTTAAATTTACTGCCGCCCCTCCATGGTAAGCCTCCTGGCTGAAATGCGGAATTTCATCAAAATACGAATAAATTCAGCCGTTTTTATCCTCCGTGATTTCATCACTTCACTTCTTTTTCTTATTTGCGAGAACACCCCGGCCCATCCAGCACATTGGGCCCTGACCAAAACTGAAATAAGCGCGCTCCAGGAATGCTTCCCCCTGAAAGAACCAGCGGCCCCGCGGCCGGAAACAGCAGACAACAGGTTCCAGAAATTCCTGTAAACCGTAAACAGGGGAGACAAAAGCAGAAGTGGAAGGGGAAAAGTCTTGACCGCCAGCCAGATACGGTTTCTTTCCACCCAGTATATTTTACCGGGATCAAATGAGCCGGTTGTTGAAGAATGATGATGGTAAACCACTGCTTCAGGCACATAAAAGCATGCCCAACCTAACCAGCGAGCCCTCAATCCAAGATCAGCATCATCGGCATAGGCAAAGAAATCCTCATCAAATCCCCCGGTTTCCTCCAGCAGTTCCCTGCGATACATGGCGGCACAGCCATCCGGCAAGAGAACTTCCTCTGAAACCTGGTACTGGCCGAGATCCTGTTCCCCGGTCCCCCTTCCCCGGTTCTGGCCATCCGGAAAAATCAGGTGTCCGGCCTTATCAATAATATCGGTACCGTGAAACAGGATTTTCGATGCCCACATACCCGCACTGCTTTGCTTTTCAGCAGCCGCAATCAGGCTCGAAAGCCATTCCGGCTCAGCCTCAGCATCATTATTGATCAAGGCAATATACTCACCGGAAGACTGCTCAATGCCGCGATTGCACCCTCCTGTAAAACCAGTGTTGCTCCCCAGGAATACGGCCTTGTCAACAAGCCCCCCCAGGCAGCTCTTTATATATCCGGGACTGGAATCAGATGATCCGTTATCAACCACAACGACTTCAAATTCCCTGAAGGTTTGTCTGCCCAGCGATGCCAGGCAGCTTTCCAGCATTTCAGCCCGGTTATAATTCACCACAACCACTGAAATAATTGCCGGACTCTTCCCGTTCATAATCGCTTCCCCTGGTTCTCCCTCACAGCAGCCAGCTTAATGGTGGCACCCCTGCCAAACAGGGACTCCAGCCAGGCGAAAGGCTGTGCCGCCAGTACCAGCCCGAAATACAACAGGCCGCGAAGAGTTGAAACATACCTTCCCGGGGTCTTTCCGGCCCCCAGGATTTTAACCCTGCTCCCCAGGGGATCCAGCCAGGGAATCAAACTGGAGACAAAAGCCGGCGCGTTGTCGCGAAGCGAAAAGGTTTCAGTTCTTTCGATCCTGAAACCGGATGAGGCTACCAGGTTTTCCAGGGCTTCAGAAGAATAATTGCAGACATGCCTGGGGCAATCCAGCCCATACCATCGCCTGCCCAGAAGACGAGCCTGCCAGCTGGAGCGGTTCGGCACCTGCAATATGAGGGATCCGCCCTCCCGCACGATCCGGGCTACCTTTCCCATAAATTCCCGGGGATCACACAGATGTTCCAGTACATGGAAAAGGATGACGGCGTCATATGATTCTCCCCGAGCTACGGCATCCTCAACTGTCCCGGTTTTTATACAGGTTATTCCCTGGCTGCAGGCTTCCGCCACAGCTTCAGTTGAAATTTCCAGGCCGGTGATGTTAATTCCCTCTTTTAAAGCCATCCCGGTGAAAGTTCCGCTCCCGCATCCAATTTCAAGGCATTCCGGATTGCTGTACCGGCCCAGGGCACGCTTCACAAAGGAAAGATGATCGCGTTTCAGTACCCACTTGCGGTAAAAATCTTCAAGCCGCCCCGCTGCTCCGGCCGGAGCCCACCAGTAATGGGTGGGATAAAATTCTGCCAGCCGGTCCCTGACATGATCCTGGTCCAGGAACAACGCGCCGCAATCCCCGCACAGGTAGGTTTTGAACCGCTCCGTTGTTACGGCAAAAAAGCGGTCACGCAGCACCCATTTCCCGGTTATTGATGCGGAGTCACAGACAGGGCAGTTCATTCTTCCTTTCCACCAGCTGAATCGGATTGTCGGGAAACATCGGCATTCGCCATTCTATTTCCTCTTCCGGTCCCCAAAAGGCTGGTAATTCTTTTCCTGAAGAGAAACACCAGGTTCTGCCAGCCATCCCTCCATGGCCTCAGCTTTATTTCACCAGCCCGGTTTGAATACCTGATCGGGCATTCCTTGAATCCTATGCCGGGATTGAGAATCGCCTCCAGTTTAATTTCCTCAGAAAAAGGCATGCCGTCACTGACCAGGTTCATCCCTTCCAGGGCATCCCTGAAAAAAATCCACATTCCCGACTGGGAATCCCTGATACGCCTCATAAACAACAGGGAAGCCACCAGGCTCAGCCCGACATTCCCGGCCATATTTTTGAAGGCCATGGAATCCTTGTCCTGGATGGGGAACCTCGAGGCGGAAACAAACCTGACACCCGAATCCAGCAAGGCCATAATCAGGTAGGAAAGTGCATCCACAGGATAGGAATGATCCCCGTCCAGGGTAATTATTATGTCTCCCTTGGCATGCAGCAGCCCGGTTTTATAGGCTCTCCCGTAACCGCGCTTATCCTCATGGACAACCGTCGCGCCCTCCCCCCTGGCAATCTCCGCGGTCCGGTCAGTTGAATTGTTATCAACCACTATAACCTCATCCACAAATCCAGGAATTCTCGCCAGCACCCTGGCAATTCCTTCCTCTTCATTGAGGCAGGGGATGACAACGGTTATTTTCAAATCCTGGTACATATCAAAACTCTTTCCCCGGAACGTCCATCCTGAAAACCCGGGAGATTAAACTTTCCCTTCGCACTCTCCACCTAGCGGGGCGGGCCCGCTTCCCCAAGATGCTGCCTTATCGCTCCAGCCAGCATGTTATCCGGATCAGCCGCCAGCGCCCGGCGAAAATAATTATTACCCTTCACGGACTCTCCCTTCTTCTGATAAATCAGCCCCAGGTTATAGAGAGCATTGAAAGACCCGGGATCCAGAACCAGGGCCCTTTCAAATGTCCGTATCTTCATTTCTTCATCACCCAGCTTTTCATAACAATTTACCAGGGAATTGAACACCCTCATATCAGCACGGAAGGAGGCGGCCTGCTCAAATGATTCGGCGGCCTTCCTGTAAAGCCCCTGGCTGTACTGGGCATAGCCTTTCCAGTAATAGGCCTCTCCCCTAATCGGCCCTTCTCCATAAGAGTCCAGGAATTTCTCTATATAAGTAATGGCATCACCCATATTACCGGCATCAATATGCAAAAATCCCAGGTTGAGCCAGGCGGTTTTCATCTCCTGCCGCTCATCCCCTGAATTCAAGGCCCTCAGGTAAAACTTTTCCGCTTCCTGCCTGTAGGTTGCGGCCAGGGAAGGTTCACCTTCGGCATCAGCAATATTAGCCAGTTCTTTATAGGCGCTCCCATAATTGATGGCTGTGAAAATCCTCTCCGGGGCCAGCTCCAAAGCAATCCTGCAGTGCTCTGTGGTTTTATGCAGCAAGTCCTTGGCGTAGCGGTAATTCCTGCTTTGACTGGCCTGCTGCCCCATAGTGTAATAGGCGGCTCCCAGGTTGTTATGAGGCACCGACTGGGAAGGATCCAGTTCAATCGCTTTTTCCGAAAAGCGAATTCCGTCGGCCGTACGACCCTCACCGAAAGCCATCTGTCCCAGGTTGGCGTTGGCCCTGTAGGATCCGGGGGCCTGGGCGTGAGTTGTCTCCCACAATGTCTTCTGATCTTTCCAGGCCCTGTTTCGATGAACGGTCATCACCCCCGACGTGACAGCCAGGAGAAGCAGCATTACAGCAAATCCCTTTTTCCAGAAATCAGACAGTCCCCGGCATAAAAGCGCGGCACCGGCCAGGCCCAGGGAAACCCCGGCCATCGGTAAATACATAAAATGATCAGCAGCGATTTCATGAAAAGGTATGAAGTGAAGGACCGGGCTGAGAGCGGCCGCGAACCAGAGCATTCCGAAACTCAGTAACGGGCTTTTCCTGAAAACAAGAAGAGCAAAGGAAAGAAAAAAGACCATCAGCAGAAGCGAAAAAATCACAGCCGGTTCCAGGAACGATTCAGGCACCGGAAAAACATTCCCGGTGTAATCAGCTATCAGGGGATAAGGAACAAATACCTGCTTCAGGTAGTGGGAAAACAGCTTGAATCCCGTTCCCAGATTGGTCAGGAGGGATCCGCCCCAGTATCCTTCGGCCCGGCTTGCCAGGTTTATGAAGACCGCCCAGACCAGCGACAGGGCCGCGAGGACTGAAAAGACAGCATACTGAATCGGTCGCTTTCTGAGGGCCGTCCACATGGCTGAAAAAAAGGTTTGTCCCGGCAAGGAGTTCTTTTCCATGGAAACGCCTGCCACCATATCAATCCCAAGCAGCATCACTGGAAACACTATCGCGACCTCCTTGGAGAGAAGCGCCAGGACGAAGCAGGCCCAGGCAGGGGCTATCTTCCACCAGTTGGATTTCCCCGCATCTCCGGCTTTCAGGTAGAGCAGGAATCCAAGCAGCAGAAAAGCCGTGGCCAGCAGATCCTTACGACCTGATATGTAGGCAACAGCCGCGGTCTGCACCGGGTGCACCATGAAAACCAGGCTTCCGGCCAGGGCGGCAATCCGGGAACGGGTGATTCTTTTCAGGAAAAAGAACAGCAGCAGGACATTCAGGACATGCAGCAGGATATTATCCGCATGGAAAAGCCCGGGTGTCCCTCCTGAAAGCATCCATTCCACGGCATGGGTAAGGGTTCTCACAGGCCGATAACCCTGCATCGAAAAAATACCCGGAATATCAAACTCCAGAACCTGGGGATTCTGGGTAATCAGGGTAACGTCATCAAAAACAAAGCCGTGCCCGATAGTATTCGAATATAAGAGTATGGTGACAACGACCAGAAACAGGATGATCCATATAGTACGGCTTCCCGATTCCTCCTGTCGGTTAAGGCTCCTGGATTGTTTTCTGGCCCTTTTACTCATTGTTCCTCTGCTTCAATATATCAAGGTGAAGTCTCTTGGTTGAATTTACAACGCTTTCCCAAGTGAACTGTTTTCTGATTGAACGGATGCCCTCCCTGAGGTACTCCCGCGAATGGAGATTATAGAATCTGGTGATGGCTTCTGCCAAAGCCGCGGGATCTCCGGGCTGGACCAGGAAACCGGTAACATTCTGTTTCACAACCTCTGAAAGCCCTCCCACGTCGGAAACTATTACCGGGACTTCAAACTGGTAAGCCACGGGAATCACTCCGCTTTGGGATGCCCTGAGGTAGGGCAAAACCACAACATCAGCGGAACGGAACAATCCCGGGATCTCCTGGTTCGGGATATACCGGTCTTCCCACGAAATCCTGTCCGAGAGTCCCAGGGATTCAATCTTCTGCCTGAAATTCTCGCGGGGCAGATAACACTCGCCGGCAAAAACCGCCTTGAAGGGGATTCCAGCATCAATCCTGCCAAGAGCGTCAATCAGGACTTCCAATCCTTTATACCGCCTGATTTTCCCGAAATAGAGGATTTTCAGTTCCTTGCCATCCCCATCCCTCTTTTTCTCACCCGGCGGAGTCATATCCCATTCCTTGTAAAAATCATAGAGGGGATGAAATATACCCGCGGCCGGTTTGCCCCCGGCATAAAGAGCCAGATCTTTCCGGAGCTGATCAGAATGGACCATGAATCCATCTGCCACATGGAAACCGGTTTTGGCCAATACTTTTTCAATAATCTTCCTGCCGGGAAAACTGCTGCTTTCGTGGGAGAGCAGATTGTGGCATAAAAATATAACCGGGACAGGAAGTGCCTTTTTCAATGCCCTTACAATGCCGCGAAATGACGGAGCGAAAAAAGGCTGCCACCATTGAAACATTACCAGGTCGGGTTTAAACCCGGAAATCCTGTCGGCAACCTTTGGCCAGTTAAAGGGATTGACCGAATCGACAAGATGTTCAGCCTCAATCCGGAAAGCTTCCCCGCCTCCGTCTTGCTGAGATTTGCCCGGGAAAAAAATACCCGGATACTGACGGGCATAAGATATTACCAGGACTTCGTCTCCAGCTGCTTCAAAGGCCCTGGCCAGAGAAGTATTATATTGAGCGATGCCTCCCCTCAGGGGATACGCAGGTCCAACTAAAACAATTCTCACTTTATTTCCTGCCTTTGCCCGCGAGGGATTTGTAATACATTATTGAAGTCAAGGCTCGCTCTGCTAATCCCGGTATACAGATTTCTCCACCGGACCGGTGTCATTCTTTATTGAGTAATCCTGTTCCCGACGGGTTGCCCAGGCCAGCATCTCCGCCACCAGGCCGAAAGACATAAACTGTACACCCACGATCAAAAGGAGTATACCCAGCATAAATGCCGGCCGATCTTCGATCCACCTCCCGTAAAACCATCCCACGGTCAGGTATATCTCAATAATTGTTCCCAGTGAAATCATTCCCCATTCCGATGATTCCAAAAATATGCAGCGGTTTGCGGTTATAGCGAGTCAGCATAATTACGGTCAGCAGATCAAAGAATCCCCCGACATAACGCTCCATACCGAACTTCGAGGACCCGTGCTCCCTCTTGCTGTGGGCAACTGAGACTTCGGCTATCCGGAAACCCTTATAGCTGGCAAGCACCGGTATGTAACGGTGCATCTCGCCATACACCGAAATCTCCTCAATGACTTCCCTGCGGTAAGCTTTAAACCCGCAGTTCATGTCATGCAGCGGCACTCCGGTTAAAATGGAAGTAAAACAATTATAAATCCGGGAAGCTATCCGCCGGCGGACAGGATCCTTCCTCTTCTTTTTCCATCCCGAAACCAGGTCATTGCCATCCTTGAGCTTTTCAATTAGCTTGTGCATCTCCTCGGGTTTATCCTGCAGATCGGCATCAAGGGTGAGAACCATGTCTCCCGATGCCTCTTCAAACCCGGCGCAAAGGGCGGCGGATTTTCCAAAATTACGCCTGAGGGTGATGATCCTGACACTCGGGTCCCACTCCTTTATCTCGTCAAGGACTTCAGCGGAACCATCCCTGCTTCCGTCATCCACAAAGATGATTTCAGCAGCCATGCCGGTTTTCTCGAGCTCTTCCCTCAGCCGGGAATGCAGTTCAAGGAGTGTTCCTTTTTCGTTATACAGGGGAATTACCACAGATACACTTTTCATTATTTCTCTCACAATTAATTAATAACATTCTATTCTATTTGATCCTGAACTGGAAACAAGTTTATGCTTTAGGATGTTACCCTTGTCGAGGCTGCCAGTGTTCAGGCACGGCTTTTATTTTGATGCCGGATGCTGACATCGGGTGAGAGTCCACCCAGGTCTGAATTGCGGATTTGCGGCAGAAAAGGCAACGGACAGAATTTGACCGGACAATGCAGGCAGATTTATCTGACCTTAAGAAAGTGAACATAAAGATGAAAATAATGGTAACCGGTGGAGCAGGATTCATAGGCTCTCACCTTTCTGAATACCTTTTGGAAAAAGGCCACCAAGTACTTGTTATTGATGACCTCTCAACCGGATGCATCGAAAACATAATCCATCTGAAGGGTAAACCCGGATTTGAATACACCATTGATTCAATACTTAACACCCCGGTTACTGCTGAACTGGTTGACCGCAGCGACTGCATATTCCACCTGGCCGCGGCAGTAGGGGTTCGCCTGATTGTCGAAAGCCCTGTCCAGACCATTGAAACCAACATAAAGGGTACAGAGACCATCCTGGACCTGGCCTGCAAAAAGAAGAAGAAAACCATGATTTTCTCCACTTCTGAGGTTTACGGCAAATCGAGCAAAATACCTTTTGGGGAAGAAGATGACCTGGTAATGGGATCAACGACAAAGGGAAGGTGGAGCTATGCGTGCAGCAAGGCCATAGACGAATTCCTGGCCCTGGCCTACTGGAAGGAAAAGCAGCTGCCGTCGACGGTGATAAGGCTCTTTAATACTGTCGGCCCCAGGCAGACCGGCCAGTACGGCATGGTTATCCCTACTTTTGTGCAGCAGGCCCTGGAAGGACGGCCCCTTACTGTTTACGGGGACGGCACCCAGACCCGGTGTTTCTGCCATATCAACGACGTGATCCAGGCAATATACAAGGTTAGTTTTGAAGAAGAGGCCCAGGGACAGGTTTATAACATTGGCAATGATGAAGAGGTTTCAATCCTGGAACTGGCCCACCGGGTTATCAGCCTAACCGGGAGTTCTTCAGAAATCGAAGTAATCCCCTACTCAGAAGCCTATGAAGAAGGATTCGAGGACATGATGAAGAGGAAACCTGACCTGGCCAAAATCAAAAAGCTCATTGGCTACAATCCTCATCACGATCTGGACCGAATCATTCACGACGTTGTCGAGTATGAAAGGAAAAAACTGGAGAACGCTTTTTAATCCAGTTAATCCAGGCTTTCCGAATCCGGGATCCTTAACAGGATTTTCCCGCTGCCCTTCCGAGCGGCATGCTTGAAAGCCTCGACAGCCTGCTCGAGAGGAAAAATCTTTTTTGCCGCTGTTTCAGGTTTTATCCGGTTGTTTGACATAAGATCCAGTGCTTTCTCCATGGGCCCGCAGCGGGACCCTATGAGGGTGATTTCATCCACCACAACCCTGGAGAAATCGCAGGAAGCCCTGCCCTTATAGGTGCTTTTCAGCACCAGCGTCCCCCGCGGCCGAACCAGGCCCAGGGCAAACTCCAGCCCGGCCCGCGATCCGGTTGCCTCAATGACTACATCATGGGAGGCTCCGGCGCAATCCTCTTCCTTAAGGCAATTAATGCCCAGCTCTTCGAGCCTGGATTTCTGGGATGGATACCTGGGCACGGCATCAGCCCTAATCCCCTGTACAAGCAGGCTTTCCGATATCAACTGCCCCAGTTTCCCGGACCCGACCACCATAACCCGGTCTTTTTTACTGATCCTGACCTGTTCGGTCACCTGCAGCGCGGCGGCCAGGGGTTCGGCAAATACAGCCCTGGCACTGGAAACCTTCCCGGGTACAGTTAGGAGATTTTCAAGAGGAAGGCTTGTGTATTCGGCAAATACCCCATCTCTTCCGGCTATACCCAGGACAGTCCGGTTTCTGCAGTGTTCAGGCCATCCCCTTTGACACATGTCACAACGGTGACAGACAGCGTTGATATTGCCTGTAACCCTCTCACCTTCCCTTTCCGGGCACCCGGGAGCCTCTTCAATTATCCCCACGAACTCGTGGCCCGGGATTCCGGTAAAAGGATAATAACCCCTGACCAGTTCCAGGTCGGTATTGCAGATGCCGGCCAGGATGACCCTGATCAGCGCCTCTCCGTTTCTTATCGCGGGCAGCTCAACTTCATCCCGGATTGACAAATTCCCTGCTTCAAGCCATAACGCCTTCATTTTATTCAATTTCAAAGGATTTCCAGCTACGGTTCCCTGCTCCCCCAAAAAGGATAGCTGATATTGCGCTGTCCCTGCCGGAACTGTGCTAATTTATTAATTTTGGACGACTTTTAGGCAATAAAGCATTCAAAATGGTTTATTTTTAATTATAATACCTCTCCAAACCTAAAAATAAGAGACGAAGGGCAGGCGGATGAAATTAAATTTTTTTGAGCAGTTTCAGGACAACGTTGCCAGGGATCCCAACAAAACGGCTTTCATCAGCATCACCTCCGATGGTTCCAGGGAAACCATGACCTTCCGGGAGGTGGAAGAAGAAGTAAAAATCATTTCGAAGTTCCTTCAGGGCCAGGGCCTGAAAGAAAAAGACCGGGTAGGCATCATCATGAAAAACCACCCCAGGTGGGGCATTGCCACCCTGGCAGTCCAAAGCCTGGGAGGAGTGATCGTCCCCCTGGATATCCTGCTTGATGCGGATACCCTAGCCTACCAGCTTTCTCATGCCGGCTGCAATTACTGCATTACCTCAGCCCCCCTGTCTGAATTGATGAAAGATATCCAGGACCGGCTTGATAAACCTATCCCTGTCCTTGTAAATGGAGACTCCGGCCTGGATTGGCCGGAGTGGAACTCCATCATTGAATCCGGGGACCCGGCAGGCATTCCCATGCCCCTGGTTGAAAGGAATCTTGAAGATCCCTGTGTAATTATGTACACCAGCGGAACTACCGGAAATCCCAAGGGGGTTGTTCTAAACGGCCTCTGTCTCTCCCTGAATTCCGCCGGGGTTATGGAACGTGAAGAAGTAGTTCTGGAAGATCACTTCCTATGTGTGCTCCCGCTCTATCACATACTGGCCTATGTAATTTTCTTTTATGCTCCGCTGTACAAGGGATGCAAGGTCACCTTCCTGGACACCCTGGACGCCCAGCAGATCCTCAAAACTTTCAAGGATGAGGGCATCACTGTATTTGTCTGTGTCCCCCAGTTTTTCAACCTTCTTCTGCAGAGGATCATGAGAAAAATTGAAGCGCTTCCCTGGTTGAAAAGAACCATGTTCTTCAAATTGCTGGGAATATCGGGATTCTGCATCAAGTACCTGAAATTCAACCCCGGCAAAAAATTCTTCTCCATGATCCACGCTCCTTTTGGAGAAAAATTCAGAATTTTCGGTGCTGGCGGAGCCCGCATGGAAGTCGAAGTGCCATTGACAATGACCAAGCTGGGCTTTAATTTCGCCCAGGCCTACGGCATGACCGAAACCGGGGCATTAATTTCAGCGACCTCTCCCAATCTCAAGGGTATTGGAACAGCAGGACATCCCCTGGACCATGTCGAAATCAAAATAGCCGATCCAGACAAGGACGGAAATGGTGAGATCCTTACCCGGGGCAAAAATGTAATGATCGAATATTACAAAAACCCGGAAGCCACCAGGGAAACCCTGGAGCCTGACGGATGGATGCACACCGGGGATATTGGATTCATTGATAAAAATGGATACATAAATATTACCGGGAGAAAAAAAGACATAATTGTCCTCAGTTCAGGAGTTAACATCTCCCCGGATGAGGTGGAATTCTTCTACCAGTCCCGCTGTGGTTACATTAAGGAGATCTGCGTAATGGGACTGGTAACCGAAGATGCCGGCGTCACCCAGGAGAGACTGCACGCGGTCATTGTCCCTGACCTGGATGAACTGAAGAAGGACAGGGTGGTTAATGCTTATGAAATGATCCGCTACAAACTGGAAACCATTTCCCAGCAATTGACCTCCTTCATGCGGATCAAAAGCCTTGAAATATGGCAGGAACCGCTCCCCAGGACAACAACCAGAAAGGTCCAGCGGTTTGTCATTGAAAAAAAGGTCATGGAGAATCTTAATACCCTCCAGCATGACGATTCTGCCAGGAAAGCAGAAATCCCTGATTGGGAGCCTGCCAATATCCTTGAGAAAAACGTCTTTGCCCTGATCAGGGAACTAAAGCCCAACGCCTTCATATATCAAGAGGCAAGCCTGGAACTGGACCTGGGATTCGAGTCACTGGAAAGGGTAGAGTTGACCGCCAACCTCCAGGAGGCCTTTGAAATAGAGATTTCCGACCTGGACACATCCGAACTTTTCACGGTCAGTGACATTATTTCATTGGTTGAAGCCAAAACCGAAGGATCTGAAGTCCGCGAACTCGACCAGTCCCTGAAATCCTGGGATGACATTCTCAAGGAGCCGCTGGACCCCCATGACAAGCGGATGCTGGAAGGCCGGCTTAAAAAACGCTTCCTGTTCAGCCTGATATTCTCGTTTGCCGGATGGACGGTAGCCAATGCCAGTCGTATACTTTTCCGGCTGAAAGCAGTTGGGCGCGAGAACATACCCAGGGAATTTCCATACCTGATCTGTCCGAATCACGTGAGCTTCCTGGATTCCGTGCTTATTTTCTCGCTAATGCCGCACCGGATCCTCAATAACATGGTGTCCCTGGGGTATTATGACTATTTCAGCAAAGGCCTCCTGGGTTTCCTGGGTAAACGCATGAGGACAATCCCCGTTGATCCTGATAAAACCCTGCGAAGGGCACTCCGGCTTGCCGCTGAAGGCGTCCGCCGGGGATTCGCGCTGTGTGTGTTCCCGGAAGGAGAACGATCTATCGACGGGAAGCTGAAGAAATTCAAGAAGGGTCCGGCAATTCTGGCTACCCATCTTAAAGTGCCTGTAGTACCTGTAGGAATCAAAGGGGCCCACAAAGTCTGGTCAAGAGGATCCAGTAAAATCAGGCTCCATCCTATTTCAGTTCACTTCGGCAAACCCCTGGTCCCCAACCAGGGAGAATCCAGCGAAGATTTCAACAACAGGCTCAGGCTGGCGGTTCAGAAATTATCAGGTTCCTGAACCTGAACCCGCTATCAGGACTGAACAGGATCGCACTACATCACTCCGGAACCGTCCGGATTAAGCTTGTGACATCAGAACGGAACAGGATTAATCCTGTTCCGTTTTAGTACTAATCTTTGAACCTGTAATTACTCTTTATGGTCTTGGGTGATATGAATATCGTCCAGATGATGGGCTTCAGACTTCCTGGACCGGATCGTCCAGAAGAGTACTACAGCGATTGCTACAACGGCAATGATGATTGAGGTTGTCATGAAGCATCCCCCTTTTAAAATAAATGCAAACCAACATTTAAAGGGAACCCGGATCACCAGGCGCTTCAGCTTCTGCTGTAACTTTATTCCGGGTGTAAAGCTTCAGCAAGAATTCTAACTCTAACATCCCTTGTCAAAAAATTACTTACATAATTATATTAACATTGATCATCTGTATTTTTGGGGGATTTTTTCTATTTTGTCCCGAAAAAAGAAAAGACAAACCCGAAAACCAGCCTCCACCTGCATTCCGGCCACTCTCGTTCCAGCCAGGCGCGTCCCAAACTGTTCCGCTGTCTTTCCTGCTGTCCCGGGACCCAAAGATGCTTTCTAACGGTTTATAAACTTCCTGTGTGATTGAAACACCGGGCTATTCACCAGGGTATCCGAAAACTGCGAGTAGAGCTGATACAACGATTCATATGTTTCCCGGTTCCCGTCTATGGGGAAATGCCTGGTGTTCTCATCCAGGGATATACTTCCCGCGGCAAGTTCCCTTATGTCTGCCTGGCCGGCCGACCAGCAGGCTTGCAGGGCCGCGCCGAAGGCAGGTCCCTCCTCGTTATCGGGACAGACCACGGAAACACCAAAGAGATCAGCCAAAATCTGTCTCCAGGCCCCGCTTTTGGCTCCGCCTCCCGTCAGCCTCACTTCATCAGTTTCAATGCCTAGGGATTTAAACCTTTCAAATCCGTACCTCAGCCCCAGGGAAGCGCCTTCCATGGCGGCCCTGGCCATGTGGGCCGGGGTGAAGGAGGCCGGGCGCAGGCCCAGAAAAACTCCGCATCCCTCCGAAACCGGCGGCACCCTTTCTCCTTCCAGGTAGGGAAGCATCAGCAAACCTTCGCTCCCCGGAGGGATAGAGTTCACGGCATCAGCATAACCGGAATGGGTTTCCCGAAGAATATTGTTTCTGACCATTTCAGTAGCCACGGTAACATTCATGGTGCAAACCAGGGGAAGCCAGGCCCCGGTACTGTCACAGAATGCCGCCACCTCCCCATCAGGATCAATTACCGGTTTTTCACTGAAACAATAAAGTGTTCCCGAAGTTCCCAAACTGACCGTCATTATTCCCGGGCTGACGTTCCCGGTACCGATAGCCCCCATCATATTATCGCCGCCGCCGCTGCTTACGGGAATTCCGCCAGGCAGTCCCCACTGGTCAGCCAGGCTTTTCCGCAGCTTCCCGCTGATTTCACCTGAAGCAATGATCGGGGACAGGCAGGAAGACAGTTCACGGTCGGGATCAATCCATCCCAGGGCCTTTTCTGACCACACCCTTTCCTCGACCTTGAAATAACCGGTCCCTGAGGCATCACCCGCCTCAGCCGACTTTTCACCTGTCAGGTAAAAATTAAGGTAGTCATGCGGCAGCATAATTGAAGTGACACGTTCATAGAGCCCAGGTTCATTCTCCTTCATCCAGAGGATCTTGGACGCGGTAAATCCCGGAGGAAGGCTGTTCCCTATCTCGGCCTTGTACCCATCCATTCCGCCGGCCCTCTCCATAATGGCCTGGCATTGGGGCCCGGTACTGGTATCATTCCAAAGCTTGGAGGGCCTGATCACCCGGTCCTCCCCGTCCAGAACAACAAGGCCATGCTGCTGTCCGGAAACTCCTATCCCCCGGGCTTCCCGCAGGTCCACACCTTTACCCTTGAGCTCGCGCATACACTTCCCAAGAGCTTCGGTCCATTCCCGGGGATCCTGCTCCTTGTGCCCGGGAGGAAGGCCCGGGATCAGGTCATATGAACAGGATGAAGAAACACATTCGTCTTTATCCGGGCTCCAGGCCAGGACTTTCAAACTCTGGGTTCCACAATCGATGCCAATAAAAATCATGAGAAAATTGTAATGGTTAATTTTAACCGGGTAAAGAGAAATGCCCGCCACATATCAAGACGTTCAAGATTTCACAGGCGATCCCGCTCCCTGCTGGTATCACCCTGCCCTCTCCCAGCCAAAATCCGCTTCAGTTTTCCAGCTTTAACCGGGACCCGTCACCCGGCAGTTTGCGGCAGGGCAATACAGGATTCGCGGCCCCGCGGTCCAATAGTGATTATGCGAAATCAATAATCTGGCATAATATATCAAGGCCAAAATTAATAAATACGGATACAAAATGAATAAAAATATCTGCATTACAGTTGCCGTGATCCTGTTTCTATTTACGCAGGCGCTGGTTTCTCAACCTGCGGCGCAGTCTTCCTTTTATCCCCTGAAAGACATTAAACCAGGATTAAGAGGAACCGGCAAAACCATATTTGAAGGATCCCAGATCGAGGAGTTTGACTTTGAGATAATGGGCATCCTGCGGGATACCGCGCCCGGACAGAACATGATTCTGGCCAGGCTGGAGGGCGAGAAGCTCGAAAAACTGGGGGTATTCGCGGGAATGAGCGGAAGCCCGGTCTATATTGACGGGCTCCTGGTCGGGGCTGTGGCCTATGGATTCACCTTCGCCACCGAACCAATCGCGGGAATCACTCCGATAGAAGAAATGGTTGCGGCCTTCAGCCGCCGGGCTGGAGGAGATTTCACCGCCGCGTCCCGGCTGCAGCCTTCAGACCTCTATTCAGCCGCGACAGTCAACGAAATGCTTTCAAAACACCAGGCGGCGATCCTCAGGGTTCCGGGAGATTATTCCGGCTTCGGTCCCCTGACCCAGCTGCACACCCCCTTGAATTTCTCCGGCCTTAGCAGCAGGACCATCGACCAGTTCGGGGACCAGTTCAAAAATCTCGGATTCTCCCCGGTGGCAACATCATTCTCACAGAAATCCGAGGAATGGAAAGACACCCCTCCTGTAGAACCCGGCTCCACCATTGCGGTACAGCTGGTCAGGGGTGCCGCTGAAATCAGCGCAAGCGGCACGGTGACTTACATAAGCGGAAACAAGGTCTATGCCTTTGGCCACCCCTTTCTGGGTATAGGTTTTACTGACCTGCCCATGTCCACGGCCGGCGTCATAGGGGTAATTCCCACGATGATGAATTCACAGAAAATATCAAATACCGGAATACCTTTCGGCTCTATCCGCCAGGACCGGTCTTCCGGCATACTTGGAATCACCGGGGCGGAAGCCGAAATGATCCCGGTTTCTCTTACTCTCACCACCAGCAGGAATGAAGAAAGAAAATACAAGTACGAAGTCGTATCAGATTCACTGCTGACCCCGCTGATGCTTTCATACGCTATTTACAACACCCTGGTGACCTCTGAAAAATCAATGGGGCGGCAAACTATCCAGGTAGTTTCCAGGATTACCATAGAAGATTATCCGGAGATATATTTCCAGCAGAGTGCCTCGGGTGATTCCTCGGCCCAGGCCGAGGCCACAATCGCGGCGGTATCCCCGATCTATTTCACTCTCAACAGCGGATTCAAAGACATAAAGATAAAAAATATCAGCCTCGAAATATCCTCAGTCGAGGAAGAGAAAAAGGCCTCTGTGGACAAAGTGTGGATGGCCCAGACCGAAATCAGGGCCGGAGAGGAACTGGGCCTTACCATATTCCTCAGAAAAGAAAACGGTGACATCCTTTCAGAAAAGTATCCGATTAAGATTCCGGAGGGCGTGAGTCCGGGACCGCTGAAGATCCTGGTCGCCGACGGTGTTTCTGTTTCGATGCATGACACAAAACTAAGGGAAGCCGAGTTCGTCCCCAAAAATTTCGACCAGGTTGTCCGGGCTATTAACAACCTTAAAAACAATAACCGCCTTTATGTACGGTTGTTCAGGGAAGAACCCGGCGCCATCATAGACGGATTCGGATCATCCAGCCTCCCGCCTTCGCTGATGGCCCTGTATAACTCCCGCAAAACCAGGGGGGATACGATCCCCATACAGTATGTTGTTTTCGCGGAACATGAACTCCCTCGCAGTGAAAGCGTTATTGACGGACAAAAAATTGTCGAAGTCACTGTTAAATAGGACAAGGAAATTTATAATGCATTTCTTCAAGCGCATCCTCTTTTCATTATTTCTGACATTGATTGTGTCCCAGTCTGCCCTGGCTGTTAATCCGGCGGTCAGGAGGTTTTCGAGCTACCAGGACTTCCTTAAAGGAGAGGCTGACGGTATCGCGGTTTCAAGTGACGGAAGACTTATGCTTGGCCCCGGATACACCACGGTCCTCGAAACTGACGAACCGTTCATTTATTCTTCAGCCGCCACCGCGGAAGGGACGGTTTACCTGGGCACCGGTAATGGAGGAAAAGTCTTTCGGGTCTCAGGAACTGACAAAAAAGAGCTGGCAACCCTGGATGAGCCTGGAGTGTACGCCCTGGCGCTTGATTCCACCGGCCGCCTGTACGCGGGCACCTCCCCTGCCGGAAAAGTCTATCGAATCAGCCCTGATGGATCAGCAGAAGTATTTTTTGATCCCGGAGAAAAATTTATATGGGACCTGGCCTTCGACTCGAATGACAACCTCTATGTCGCAACCGGGACCAAAGGGATCATTTACAAGGTGAATCCCGCGGGCCAGGAAACAGAATTCTTCGACAGCCAGGAGACCCATATAGTGACCCTGGAACTGGATCTGGAAGGCAATCTCCTGGCCGGCAGCGCTCCGGGAGGAATGCTCTACCGTATCCCGGTAAACGGTGACAACAAGGCCTTCGCCCTCCTGGATTCCGAGTTGGAGGAAATCAAGGCCGTGACGGTTGACCGCTACGGGATCATATACGCCGCGGCCCTTTCCGGAGAATCCAGGCAGACTGTGAAGGCTGAAGCATCGGCAGCCGCTTCCGGTAATGCGGCGTCTGATTCGGGTAAGGAGGAGGAGGTCGAAAAGGTTGAGACAGAAGCCGCTGGTCAGCTTCAGGTTTACAGCATTGAAAGAAACGGCCTTGTCAGGACCCTCTATTCTTCATCCTCCGAAATTGCTTTTGACATAACGGTTCGAAGCGACGGCAGCCTGATCCTGGCTACCGGGAATAAGGGCAGGATCATGGCACTGGATACCAAGGGCTTTAAAACCCTGCTTCTTGACAGTGAGGAGGAACAAATCACCAGGCTGTTCCAGTCAGGAACCGAACTGTTTGCCGCCACAAGCAACCTGGGAAAACTGATCCGGCTTGAACAATCTCCCAACGACAAGGGTGAATATCTTTCAGAGGTCATAGATGCAGGTTCAACAAGCAAGTGGGGCCTGTTAAGCTGGTCCGTCAACAACCAGACCAGTCCAAATGGAATAGCCTTTTACACAAGAAGCGGAAACACAAAAAGGCCAGGCGACACCTGGAGCAGCTGGTCGGAGGCCTACTCCGAACCAGAAGGCAGCCGGATCTCCAGCCAGGCCAGCCGGTATCTGCAGTGGAAACTGCTCTACTCCCCTGAGGCACGGGGCCCCGCACTCCTGGCGGATGAAAACTCCATAGATTCAGTCTCAGTCAGTTACCAGCAGTTCAACCTCCCCCCCAGAATCAGCAGCATGACCGTGCACGCCGGGGGGATTGCCTTTGCCAGGAACCAAGTCTCTCCTCCGGCTGGAGGAACCTATCCGGGAGGCCCTGACATGGCCCATACCAGGTCATTACCGCGGAACATCAGAAACCTGGAAACACCTGTAGCCATGCAGGCAGCCCGAAAAGTATTCATCCCCTCTTCCAGGAGTTTCTCCTGGAAGGCATCGGATCCCAACCAGGACGACCTGGTCTTTTCGGTGTATATCTCAAAGTCCGGAAATTCCGCCTGGCAGCTCCTGGCTGAAGACCTGACTGAATCAATGTTCACCCTGGACGGCGCCAGTTTCGACGACGGTGAATACCGGGTCAGGATAACGGCTTCAGACCATCCGTCCAACCCGGATAACGAGGCCCTTTCAGACGAGATTGTCAGCAACAGCTTCCGCATCACAAACAGGGCTCCGGAAATATCCTGGGATTCTTCCTCGGGAAACGGAAAAGTAGGATTTACGGTTTCAACCACTGCCGCCCGCCTGTTCCGGGTGGAATATTCTCTTGATTCCAGGAAATGGCTTGTAGTCTTCCCGGAGGATGGGATTACCGACGGCAAAGAAGAATCCTACCAGCTGGACATTCCTGCAGACACGGAATTCATACAGGTTCGGGCGGTTGATGACAATGGCAACCTGGGTTCCGGCAGCAGGAAGCTGAATTAGCCCGGACCATGCAACTCGTGAAAAAATTAAAATACCGCTTCGGGCCTGAGAGGGCCCGGAGAGATCTACTCTGCCTCCCGCTTGAATTTTATTCCCTGATAACCAGTTTCTCCTCCAGCTGCTGCTTTAACCGGGAAGGGTAGTTGGGGAGCATGGCCAGGAAGGTGTATTCGCCAGGATCAAGTTCGGCGGTATTGAACGCCAGCACATACCTGATCAGTCCGGCATCCTGCTCGGGTAACGCTTTCCCATAGATCTGCACTCCTTTTACCAGCTGGTTATTCCGCAGCAATCCTACCTGCACCCCTTTTGATGCCCATTCAAAATCCTCTGGAGTGGCATTGTATACATGGAAAAGGGCATAGATGACATCGCCTTTGCGAAATTCATGATCAGCCTGGGGATAATAAACATTACCTCCGGCTACCATTAACCGGCTAAGAATGTCATCCCTGTCAGCCTGATCCTGGGGAACCGCATACCTGGTCAGAACCAGGGAGCTCGGTACCGAAGGAGTGTTTTTGAAATCATTGACTGCCAGCCAGGAAGAGTAGACTCCGTGGACTCCCGATTTCTTATCCCTGACAATTCCTTTAAGCTGATAGTATCCGGGAGACAATGACAAAACAGTGCGGTAATTTAATTTGGGTTGCCCTCCGTTTGAAAATTCTTTCTTGGTTACGGTACGTTCCAGAATGTTGTTTGTATAGAGCGGCATGTTAAGAGAGTATTTATTGACGACCTGCACCAGCAGTTCGGCTTCTATCTTTGATATTTTGTCTTTGTTTATCCCAAAGTCTTCAGCCGGGACAGCAATGCTGAGGCAGAGCAGCGGATTCCCTTCATGATCGGCAACAACCTCGGCCTCTGCATATAACCTCAGCTCTTCTGAGAGTGATGTTAGCATTGTCTCTTTGAGGGATAACAGCCGTTCACCGGAGGACTGCTTTTCAACCGGTTTAGGATCATAGTAGCCGCTTACTGAAGAAATTCCGCATCCTTTTTTGTCCCGCAGGGAAACATTGATCTTTCTGAACTTCCCTTCATTGGCAACATCTTCGGGATAGTAGGAGAGAACATAGTATTCACTGGAATCCTCGACCACCCTGGCAAGGATTTCTCCCGGGTTATTATTGTTTAAAACCACCTGTCCGCCTGTATCCTCAGCCAATATCATGAGGCCTTCTTCCGATTCCTGGTGCCGTCGATTGTCATACATCGGATCGTGCTCATATCTGTACCCCCTTGCAGCCAGGGCCATGGTTCCGGATGGCTGTTCATAACTTGAGTCTTCCAGTCCCCGGGCGTCTATCGTGTAAAAGCTGATCCGGTTTTTTACCGCCGTGGCAAGCACCCTGTTCATCAACGGTACGGCTTCCCGGTCCATCCTTAATCCGCTTCGGAAGAGGACTACTGATTTCTTGCCGGGCAGCAGAGCCATTCTTTCAATAAGATCCATGTACCTGAAGATTGCCAGTTCCCCATAAAACGCGATCTGCCTGCTTACCCAGGCAAGAGATTCCCTGCCTATCAAAACCGCGTCATGCTGCAGGGATTCATCATCAATACTTATAGCGCTGCTCCATCCTTTTGGCGCACCGCTTGCTTCAATCCGGACCAGTCTTCGAAGGTCTTCGAGCATCTGGATTTGCAGAATTTCCGGGGCGATTCCGCCGCCCTCGCTATAGGGTTTGTTCTCAAGCCGGTCCAGGATATGCAGGAGCAAATCCTTATTATCAGTGTAGGGCAGGCCTCCCAGGGAAAAATAAAGGCCCGGCTGAAATCCACGATTTATGAATCCTCGGATAGCTTGAGCGGTCCTGCGGAATTCAATAGGATCACCCACCTCCGGCAACAGGTAGATCCAGGAAGGCTCTGTCCGGGATGCAGCCGCGGGGGAGGATGTTTCATTTACGGAGGAGGGCTTTTCTTCAAGCTGAACTACCGCGGGGGCCTTGATGTAATGCAGAAAGGCAATTTCCTGTTCCCTGCCGTTCTCCCTGAGGACGAAGTCGCTCTTGTTAAGTCCGGTAACCGGCTGGCCATCCTGGTCAACTCTCACCTCCACCTGTATAAGGCGAACTTCAGTTTTAAAACTGTTTTGGGGAGCAGCTGACTGCCCTGATCCGAAGGAGACTGTCAAATTGATGAGAAGAAAATAAAGTAACTGAGAAGCCTTCAAACTTGTTGATTTGTTCAACATGACTGCTCCTGAAAGAAAGAATTAAATAATTATGATCTTTCCGTGTTCAGTTTTCTACATCCATGTCTTTATTTAATTTGAGTCCGGCTGTTGAATAAAGGTTCAAATAATGCGCTGGCTTGAAATTTTTAAACTTATCCGTCAATGGATCTGTTTTCTCGGCTCTCCATATACAGGATACCTATGGGTATATAGTGTCTCAAATTCCCATAAGCTGGAAGCTCATGGTACAGGAAGCTTAAAGTACGGGAATCCCTATCCTGCAGAAACGGCCTAATTGGGAAATCTGAACCTTAGGTAAGAAGCGATGGGAGGGTTTTCCCAAACGTCTATCTTGTGAAAGGAAACCAGCAGCAGGGTTTCATCCATCTCATTGCTTTGTTCGAACTGGCTCTGCTGCAAGGTTTCATGAACGGCATCAAGGAGACCTTCATTCTTCGGATATTCAATAACCTGGTCTATTTCAGCATTACCTTCAGGAGTAATTTCAGCAACAACACAAAGAGAGTCTTCGTAGGGAGTTTTCCTGACAGTCCGCACCAGCCTGCTGATTTCAGACCGGGACTGCCTGACAGAAACATTTCTGAACGAAGGCGGGGGAGAAGTGTGGTCCAGGATATCCTCTTCACCATTCATGCCAAGAAAATTCATGGCCGGCCCGACAGGAGCCTGGGTCATTCCGAACTGCAGGTTGAGCAGGGTCAGGGCGAACAAAAGAACGGTCATGGGTACCGCGTAAATTTTTGACCAGATGAACCTGGAATCAAGATCTCTCCAGTAAACTCGAAGCCAGTCCAGGGCCAGTGATATTGTCTTGAAAATATTCCATCTGCTTGATACCAGGACCCTCCTGTAGGTTCTCTGGGAAGCTGAAGCAGGAAGTTTGTGCCTTTCCGACAGCAGTTCCTGCACGCTGGAGTATTCCAGGTACACGTGTTCACAATGGGGGCACACCTTGATGTGCTGCTGCATTTCAAAAGTCAATTTGGGAGAAAGGGACTTATTCATGAAATCATGAATATTATTAACGAAGACTGAGCATTTCATAAATGATCACCTCCTTTAAAGTCCTTCAGTAAATTCCTCAGGTGTTCCCTGCCCCGGGCAATCCTGGATTTCACTGTACCTATCTGAACTTCTGTTATTTCCGCAATTTCTTCACAGCTGAGGCCTTCAACATCCCGGAGGACCACGGCAACTCTCTGGTCAAAGGAAATCTGGTTAAGCCCTTTCCGGAATTGATCGCGTATTTCAGTTCCCAGCATCTGCCTGGCCGGGGAAGGACCGCGGCTGAAAAGGTCGAATGAACTGTTTTCGCTGGAAAACTGGTCGATGCTCAGGGATAGGGCATGATCTCTTGATCTTCTCTTCCACCATCGGTTGCGGTTGGCGGCCTGGTTTAAAGCTATCCGGTATATCCAGGTTTTCATGGTACATTCGCCCCTGAAACTGTCAACCCGCCTGAAGAGGTTGATAAAAACCTCCTGGGTCACATCCATAGCTTCGGATTTGTCAACCAGGAGCTTATGGGCGAGGGTGTATACCATGTCCTTGTAAAGATGGAAGAGTTCGGCAAAAGCCGACTCATCCTTAGCCTTGAGGCGTTCCAGAAGTTGATCGGTTTCAACTCCTGAAAAGGACTCTTCCTGGGCTGTTACGGTACGGGTAAGATCAAACATTCAAGGATAAACTGGAATTAAATTAGTAATTACTATTAAAAAACCCCGGGCAGTTCAGCTAAACTGCCCGGAGCTTCGCTTATATCTCTATTAAGGACCAGGCTTCTATTAACTATTCACGTCTTCCAGATACTCTTCAAATCCGGCCAGTGAACCGTTATGGGTTCCCTTGTAAAGGCGCTGCAGCTCTTTCAGGCAAAGTTCCGCGTAGGGAGATTCTTTGTACTGAGCTCCACAGCCCTGGGCAAAATACTCCATCGCCTCTTCAATCTGTTTCTGGTTCCAAAGGCCCATTCCTGTCCAGAAAAGAGCCTCAGCCTTGCGGTTGATGTTCTTGGGCGCGAAGGAGACGGATTTGTCATAGTTAGCTTTAACAGCTCCCCATTTTTTGGCTTCAGCAGAGCTTCTTCCGACGAAGGAATAGGCGTCAGAAAGCATTTCGTTGATTTTTCCCTGGGTCATCTGGGCAGGTTTCGGCTGGCCTTCCAGAAGAGCGATAACTTTCCGGGCATATTCTGCGGATTTGCTCCAATTTTTATTGGTGGAGTAAAAACCGGCAATGTAGTTAAAGTAACCTGAGCAGGCTGCGGGGTCGCCCTTTACGCAGGCCTTGTCAGCCCAGGGAACCATGCTTTCAACCTTATCCAGGGCCAGGTAGGCTTCAGCCATTATTCCAGCCAGTTCAGGATCGGGTTTGGCTTCGTAGGTTTTCTCTCCATACAATGTGGCCTTGTCAAACTTCTTGGAGTTGTAGGCTGCGTAGGTTGAGAACAGCAGCACTTCATACCTGTCGGCTTCCAGTTCCTGCATGTATTTTTCACCGGCGACAAGGACTTCGTCGTTTTTGCCCTGGTTCAGAGCTTCCTGCATGGCCTTCAGATAGGCTCCGGTCGCGTACTGGTTAAGAGATGAGTCAGGATGGTCTTTCACGAAAGCCAGTATCGCATCGGTTCCATCACTGACAGCTTTCTGGTATTCATTGTATTCTTCCCTGGTATAGCCCTGACCAAATGCCACACCTCCGGCAACAAAAAGTATCAGCAATATACCAGTAACAAACCTTCGGATGTTTCTCATTTTTCCAAACATTATGCTCAAGACCTCCGTGTTCTGCTCGAATTTCAAAAATTTACAAAAGAGTAACTCTCAATTTACAGTAAATTTGAATTCTAAGCGTCTGTATTCTCTCTTTCAATAGTTTAGATGCAGATTATTATTGATTCTCTCAATTCATTATAATGGTCCCATGCAGAACCATTCCGGATATTCAATCAAATCTGTTCCCGTAAAAAAAATAAATCTCGAAGATCGATTTTACTCTATAAGTCCCTTTCCTTTCAATGAAGAAAAGCTCCTAAATACAATTAAAATTGCCGGGATGACAGTCCCCGTGCTGTTGGAGCCGGCACCTGAGAATCTTTTCAGAATAGTATCCGGATTCAAAAGAACTTCGGCCGCGGTTGAAGCCGGAATGGCTGAAATACCCGCAGTAGTTAGGGAAACAGGGGATCGACTCGGGGCATTCTGGACAGCTGTGCAGGAGAATTACGGCTCCAGGGAACTGCATGCCCTGGAGAATGCCGAAATCATAAGGAAACTGAAGGAACTCCATTGCGTGGAGGAAAAAGACCTGCTTTCCAGCTATCTTCCGGGCCTGGGGCTGAGAGGTTCCAGGTATGAACTGGACCGATTCCTGGCACTGGCCGGATTGAGTGAACTGTTGAAAAAATCATGCCTTCTGGATAACCTGCTTTGCTCGACGGCCCTTGAAATCAGGGCCTGGCCTGAAGCTGAACAGGTATTTTTTGCCTCTCTGTGCTCCCAACTCCAATTGGGGACCAACAAGCAAAAACAACTGGTGAGGCTGATCGAAGACCTGAAAAAGAAAGAACTCGCCAGCCTGGAATCCATCTGGGAAAAATCAGGATTGCAGGGCACAGAACCCGGTGAACTCAATTTTGAAAAAATCCATTATTCACTTTCCCAAATGAGGTTCCCGGTACTTTCCAGTCACCAGGAACGCTTTAAAAAGTTAAAGGAAAACCTGCACCTGGGTCAGGGAATAAAGCTGCAGGTTCCCCGGTATTTTGATGGCGATTCAGTATCAGTAGCCTTCAGCGCGGCTGATATTTCTGAATTCAGGGAAAAATCCGAGCAGCTTATGGAGGCGTCCGGCAGGGAGGAACTGGAGGAAATCTTCAAACTTCTCTAGTACGGCAACACCTGGAACCAGTCCGATAGCCGGTCATTTCCGCGGGCGGGAACGATCACCGGCATAAGCAGGAATTAATCCTATGCAAAAATATAGACCTGAAAAAATCCTCATCGAAGAATCAGTTGCCGATGAGCCTATGACCTCAAGAGTTCTTGAGACCCTTCCCGGAATTCCTTTCGAGACCATTCCTTCTACTGATGAACTTATTTCGAAATACAAAAGGGAAACATCAGATGCCGCCTCAGGCATCACCGCTTCAAAAAAACTCCTGCTTCTCGCCGAACAAAAAGGCAGTTTTCTTAAAAAATGCCCGGGGCAGCAAAGCAGGGGTGAAACTGAAAACGTATGTTGCGATTATTTTGTCATCAACGCGGTAAGCAACTGCCACATGGAATGCTCCTACTGTTACCTGCAGGGTTATCTTAATTTCCCATACATGATTGTTTACGCCAATACCGGCAAGCTTCTGGAAGAACTGGATACAGCCTTCAAATCCGAACCGGAAAAACTCTTCCGTACGGGAACCGGCGAGCTCGCCGACAGCCTGGCCCTGGACTGGATAACCGGCTATTCTGAAATACTTGTCGAATTTTTTGCCCGCCGGGAAAACGCGGTTCTGGAACTTAAAACCAAATCTGACTGCATAGAGAACCTGCCCGGTCTCCGGCATAACGGGAAAACCGCCGTTGCCTGGTCCCTGAACCCGCCCCGGATAGTAAAAACTGAGGAGCTCTACTCTGCCACTCTTGAAGAAAGGCTTTCCGCCGCCTCGGTATGCGTTGAAGCCGGTTACCCGGTTGCGTTCCACTTTGACCCGATCGTGGATTACCCCGGTTGGCAAAACGACTACGAAGATGTTGTGAAGAGCATCTTCGAATCCGTGCCGGCTGATCGAGTCGCGTGGATATCCCTGGGCACGTTGCGCACGACTCCGGAACTATACGAGAACATGAGGAAAAGATTCCCCCTCAGTCCACTTCCGCTTGGAGAATTACTTCCTTCCGCCGACGGAAAATTGCGTTATTTCAAGGCCATCAGGCTGGAAATGTATAAAAAAATGATCAGCTGGATAGAAAAATATGGCGGCAATGTGCCGGTTTACCTGTGCATGGAGCGTCCCGATCTCTGGAAGAAGGTATTCAACCGCCACCCTCCGGAATGGCATGAAATCAACAATGAACTGGTAAGGGAAATGCTCAAAATGGAAACAGTTTCAAGTCGCGGTGTTTAAATACCGGTAAATCACCGGGGCTATGCCGTTTATAGGGACAGGATCAGGCATTCGTCGAAAAGCCTCTCCCATCTTCCCCCAAACCAGGAGGGGAACCATGTTTTCAGTATGCCTCCGGGTGCTCATGTCCTCAACGTTCCCATGGTCACTGGTCACAATAAGCGAAGAGTTTTCAAAATCCATAAGGGAAACAATCTCAAACAGAAAGGCATCCAGTTCCTTCAACAGGTTGACGGCTTCCTCCCTGTTCCCCCGGTGTCCTACCAGATCGGAAAAAAAGAACTCATATAAACACAGGTCGTAACCGGAAGAAAATCGAACCAGTATCTCAGCAGCCTCTTCCGGGGTGCGCAGCGGCACATCATATCCCATGGATCGCAGGAATCGGTTGGAGAAATCCATATGCAAACCTTTTTTTCCAACCAGGTCGGTTTCAGTCCGAAAAGGCAGTCCAGCGGTTTCACTCATTACTGTCGTTACAGATTTCTTTCCCGGCCCGGCAAAACCCGAATCCCCGGGGGGCGAATCCGCCGGGTAGTCTGTCTTCCCCGGGTAGAGTTTATTCAGGTAGGCTCCAGTATAGGTATTGGCAAAGGATACCGCCTTGCCTGCCTGCTTAACCCTTTTTAAAATGGAGAATTCAGCTACGATCTTTTTCAACGCGGCAGTGGGAAATCCTGACAAATGACGGCCCACTGACTCCGCCGTGTTAATTCCGGTAAAGAGTGCAGCCTGCCCGGTTGCGCTTTGCGGGATTCCGGGCACACCCATCGCGGGATCGCTTCGAAGAGGGAGTCCCCCCCTCGGGAGATCCGGCGGTTCCCCCAAAAAATAATTCAGGATCCCGGCCTGGAACCGGGCCATAGGATTCACTTCCGGATCATGGCTCCCAATACCCAGGCCATCAATAAAAATCAGAAGCACCCTGTCCCGCGCTTCTCCGGAGCCTGATCTGCCCCCATTTTCCGCCGGGGCTGCCTGGTCGGGATTAAGATCTTTTCGAAGCGTTTCCATAAGCATGATCCACTCTTTGCCGCTTACTCCCCGATACCTGGTCCGGGCACTAAAAAATACCGTGTGACAATCAAGATTTAATTATCTGTATTCATCTGTATAATACCAGTATTAACCTGTCCACATGAACTGCGTCTCCGGGGTCAAAATGAAATTTACAGAAGGCAAGGTTTCCCAGCTCAGCAAGTTTGAACGCTATTCCCTGGTTTCGTTCACCCTGCTGATTGTGGGTTCCCTGATCAACTGGCTCTCACCGCAGAGCATTTTCTCCCTGCTCCAGGACCTGGGATTCATACTGATCATTCCCGCTGTGATCGGGTACGGTATCCGTCTTTTCAAATGGTTGAAAGCCAAGATTTTTTTCACGGTCAGAAACAAGATCCTCATATCCTATATTTTTATCGGCGGAGTCCCACTGGGGCTGCTGATGATTGCCTTTTTCATAGCTATACTTCTGATATTCAAACAAATAAGCGGTGTTTTCCTCCAGAATGAACTGGATGACATTAATGGTGTGCTTGAAAGGATCAACACGCACATAATCCTGTCAGATCCGGGACAGGGCCCGGTATCGGGAGAATTCCCGGAAGAATTTTTTATTGAAATCCAGTCGGCACTTAAGCAGGCCCCGAAAAACCTGCCGAAATTCAGAACAATGGTTTTCTATAATCCCGACCCGGAGCAGGAATCCATTTTCCGGCAGGCCGCCGAACTCTCCGGTGAAAATATCCTCATAACCAATGATGCGGCTGCCCCCGAATGGCTGGACAGTGACTTCAGCGGATTCACTGCTGAAGAGGGAGTTCTATATCTAACCGATATTTCCAGGGCATCTGACAACCTGATCCTCGTAACCCAGATTCCGGTTACCGACCAGGTTATCATCCAGATTGAAAACAAAACCTACTATGATGTGGAGCTTGTTCCGGTAAATGAAGAAGGCTTTGCCGAAGATTTCGAATATATTTACCAGACGCTTTCGGAGCAAAGTACTCTTTTCTCTGTCCTGGGCGTACATTTCGTAAGGCCGATAGACTGGACCTCCGGATCAGCAGTGTCAGCCCGCCCGATCCTGATCTCAGTTCCTATCAGGATCCTGTTTATCCAGCTTTTCTCACAAAGCAGCAGGATTATAACAATACTCCTTTATACCCTGGCCGGGATTTACCTTCTGACAGTCCTGATATCTATCATTGCCGGAGCCCGGATCGCCAGGGGAATCACAAAATCTATCAACGATATATACGTCGCTTCTGAACTGGTACAGAAAGGTGAATTTGATTTCAGGATTCAGTCCGGAAAAAACGACCAGCTGGATATAATGGCCGACTCCTTCAACGAGCTTTCAGCAGGCATTGGACACTTGATGGGGGAGGTCTCAAAACGGGAGAGACTGGAAAAAGAGCTGGAGATTGCCAGGGAAGTTCAAGCTCAACTTCTTCCCCAGGATATACCGCAGACTGAGACCCTGCAGCTGGCCGCCAGCTGTCTTCCCGCCCAGAGGGTCGGGGGAGATTACTACGATTTTATACAGGATTCCGAGTCTCTTGACCTGGTGATAGGAGATATTGCCGGGAAAGGCATATCAGCCGCCCTGCTGATGGCCAGCACCCTGGCAACTATTCACCACACGCTCAATGAAAAAAACCATAAAGACCAGATCGAAAGAATGATTGCCGTTGCTGAAGAAGTAAACAGCCAGGTGTTCATGAAGTCAGCTTCAAACGCCTATTCCACCCTGGTCATTGCCAGCTATAACGAGAACAGCAGAATCCTGACCTACTGCAACGCCGGTCACCAGCCTCCGATTCTGGTTTCAGGCGGCTCAGTCAGGGAGCTGCAAACCGGAGGAACCGCGATAGGCCTCTTCGCTCAATGGCAATTCACAGCCGATACCATTACCCTCCAGCCGGGCGACATGATTGTCTTTTTCACTGATGGAGTGGTGGAAGCGGCCAACCATGAAGATGAATTTTTCGGGAATGAACGGCTGCTGGACCTGATCGTGGAAAATGTAGACATTGAACCGGAACTTCTGCGGGAAAAAATACTGGACAGCGTAATGGAATGGGCTGGAGACGGTCCGCAGGGCGACGATATAACCATTATCTGCCTGAAAGTCAGGTAGTTCCGGACCGCGCTGATTATTAACCTGGGAAACCATACCTGATCACAAATGTCCATCGCGGGAGTGCGCCGCGGCAGATTCAATCAACACACGTTGACGGTACGTTGAGGAGTCCGAAAGAGCATAACGCGTTCAGGAGGGATGTCTACGCCACCGCAGCCGTCAGCTGGTAAAAAAATCAGGCCTAGATTATTCGAATAATTTAGAGACGGTGTCATACAGCACGGAAGCCAGGAAGGAATAATAGAGGACCCGGCCGCCAATATAGGAGAAAGCCCCCTGGTGCAAACCGTCCAGGCGAGCCACGAGGGTCTCTTTCAACCGAACATTTCTTCTATTCAGGATGGCCTTGGGCATGATACTGACCTGCGCCCTGAGCAGGCCGTCATACAGAGAGCAAAGCAGTTTATCGATGTAAGGATAATCTACGAATATACTTTTATCGTGTTCTACTAATCCTTCCAGGTAGTGCTGGAAGCAGCGTTCCCGGAGCGTTGTCATATTCTCGTTCATTTTCAGCTTTCGGGCGGAATCGCCCTTTTCAATTAAGGTTTATCCTGAAGGCACGAAAACACGGGATTCCCGGCAGAAACGCTCCTGTTTACGCAAGTCTCTTCCAGGACCGCTGGTGATATGAAAATGAAAATCCTGGTAAGGAATTTCCCTGGGTATCCGTTTTGTCCTTCTCGCGCCTTATCTGTCTTTATAGCCGGCCAAAGCACAATACGCGGCAATCCGTATCCTTGCGCATTCAAGAACAAATAAGGTCTGAACCCGGTTCTCTTTTGGCGGCTTGTTCAATAACTCTCTGGCAGAGTCCGGCTATCATTATAATACATTTAGACTAACAGTTCTTTTCCGCCCCTGTCCCGTATTTTCCAATTGCACCAAAGAGTAACGAGTGCCAGGTTACCAGTGACGAGTTTCGAGTTATCACAACCCGACACCCGAAAATCGGAATTGGGCAGCCCACATTGATCCGCGAATCCGGATAATCTCAAGCTGGATTGCTACTCGTCAGCAAAACGGAATCCGTTAATGTGGACTTCGCACTCGCTCCCCTTCCACCTGCCCGGGAACTCCTCTATATAAAAATTGTAAGGGCCGGAGGTAAGCGGCTCAATTGCCTTGGTATACGGACCGGGACGGACCGGCGTTTTGATAACAGTGTCAATCAGCTCTTCATAGTTGAAATACATGATCTTGAATTCAACTACATCCAGGATTCTATCTCCCCGGTTCTCAATCTCTCCCGAAAACATTACAACCCTCTTGCGGTTGAAGTTTAATCCCATCTGGATTTTTGACCCCTTCAGCTGCACCAGGTCCTTATATTCCTCGAAAGCGGGTTCCCCTTCCCTCAGGATTCCGGTTAAATCATCGACACTGCTCTGCCCGGTATGAGTAAAATACACATATCCCGCTGCAGCCAGCACAATCACTGCCATAACCGGCAGGACAAATTTCCGGATGCTTGACTGTCCTGTTTCAGGAGTGTGTTTAAACATATCAACCTCTCTAATTGTCAATCCGACTTAATGTGATTAAAGGTTACAGAATGATTTTCGGGAAGGAGCCGGAAGCACATTCTCCACCCTGCGCGCCGGTATAAAGAACGCTACTGAACCAGGACGAAATGAGCCCGCCGGTTAAGGGAATGGCCGTCATCGGTGCCGCTGGTGTCAAAAGGACGTTCTTCCCCCATTGAAACTGTCATAATCCGGGAAGCATCAATTCCATTGCTGACCATATAATCTTTTACGATGTTAGCCCTTTTGTCACCCAGGGCGAGATTATATTCTTCAGTTCCCCGGGCATCGGTATGTCCTTCAATGACGAACTTGATGTGCTGATTTTCAAACATGTTCAGCCACCTGATACCGCCATCCAGGGTCAGCTTGGCATCATCGCTGAGAGTGTATGAGTCAAACAGGAAGAATACCGGCCTCACCGCCCTCTCAAAGGCTCCTTCTCCCAGATCCTCGCCCAGGTCCTCACTGGTGATTCCGCCGCCGGAACTCCTTCCATCAACAACAGTCACGGTAGCCTGTTTTGTCACTTTCCCGCCCGGGCCGGAGGCTGTCACAGAATATTCAACTGTCTGCTCAGGGAACAGTTTAATCCGGCCTGAAGCATCCACGTCACCAATGGCCGGCTCAATTGCCACCTGGGCCGCGTTGCGGGATTCCCAGGTAAGCATGGCAGAATCCCCGCTCCTGATTTCTGAAGGTTCCAGCTGTATCAGCAGTTCCGGTGCTTCATTGGAATAGACACCTGTCCCGGTTCCAACTCCTGTACCGGACGTCCCGGTACCCGTCCCCGGCTCCATCACACGAGGAGATTTTCCGCAAGAAACAAGAAGCAGAAGCGCCATTATCAATAAAGCAACCCGTAATTTATGCATAATTTTCCTGTTAGTACTGCAGATGTACCTTAATGGATAAAAATATTCTTCAGTTTTACCCAGGGGACCCTTTAAAAAATCGCCCTGTCACAATATCTTCTTTTATGAGTTTAACCCATATGTGTGATATTCAACAAGGGATTGATTTCCCGCGGGGAAGCTTCAAAAAGGACCGGGACGGCATGGGGAAAAGATATCTCCGCGCAAACAGACTGGAGCATTGGCAGCTGTCGGAATCGTGAGATGTCCTGAAACAGAATTGAAAGTCAGGGTTAACTCCTGAAGTTTTTTTTCCTATAATGAACATCCGGATACGAATAGGATATGCACCGGATCTGATTTGCGTATAATAGTATCCTTGGTCCAGCGCCTGCTGATAAGCTTTGAAAGAAAGTGAAAGAGATAATCTGTATAATCAGGCCAGGAGGATTCAGGAACGATCAACTTGAAAATGGGAAAATGCTTCTGCGGCAGATTTGGTGAACCATTTTCGGAGAATTTGAAACAACATATTAAGCTGGGAAATGTATCTGTATACCGAAAATGCAGTACCGGGAATTAAATTCTTTGCCTGCTGCAGGAAAACGAGAAATGAAAATGTTACGGAAGGCATCAATCCTGTTGAACGCAGGCAGCAGGCCGTAAACCGAATGATGCACGCGAATATTGTTACTTCATGAAAATAAAAGATAGATTCTCCGGGCTAAAAAGTCCGGCATTGTTTTTATTCTTCATATTCTGCTTTCACAACCTGCTGGCAGGCGGGAATGCCCTGGGAGCAACCGGGGAATTCACCCAGAACAATGCCTTCAGGTCCGGATCACCAGAGAGGCTTGCCCTTCCGAAAATCGAGCGCAAAAACCTGCTTAACGGAATGCAGGTGATCTTCTTCGATCAGACATCAGACACAATCCCCTTCAAGCTGATGATCAAGAACGGCGCGGCCTTTGATCCCGCCAATAAATGGGGCGCCACCTATCTGATGTCCAGGGTGATGATGGACCTGCTGAATGATCCCTTGATCAAGTCTGAAATCAGCGCAAGGAAAATAACCATTGAATGCGCCGTGACATGGGATGCCCTGGTTTTCAGCGGAGAAGCACCGTCCAGAGAGATAGGCTACGCGCTGGACCTGCTCGCCGACCTGGTTATCAGACCGGAATTCAAAGAGGAATCCTTCAAAAAAATCAAGGATGAGCACCTTCGGGAAGTAACCCTGACTGAATCACTTCTTGAAAATCGGGTCAATATCCTGCTAAAAGAAAAATTATTTGCCCGGAATCCATACGGAAGGCCGGAAATTGGAACCTCCGAATCAGTGCCAAGGCTTCAGGTAAATGACCTGATAGTACAGTTCCGCAGGCTTATCATTCCCAACCAGGCCGTGCTTGCCATTGCCTTCAGCGAGGAGAGGGAAGGTCTATTCAACTATCTCAGCCGTAGATGGGGATCATGGGTCAGGAAAAGTCCGGCACCTTTTGTTTTCAGGCGCAGTCACAGATATACCCAACCGGAAATCTCAATTATTGAAGCAGACCGAAGACAGGGAATTATAAGCTGGGGACTGCTGGGATTTGAGATGTCCTCACGGGAATCCATTTCAATGGAGGTGCTTGAGCAGTACCTTACCCTCGCCCTGCCCAACTGGGCATCGGAGATAGCCGCGGCCGGCCAGATCAGGGGTTCAATCGAATCTGCCAGCATGCGCATGCCCGGTTACATCAATGTAAGCCTGGAGATCCCGGTACAGCACCTTTCCAGTTACCATTCCAAGCTGTTCACTACCCTGCGGGAAATCTCCATGGGCCAGATTGACCAGTCTCAATTCGAAGATGCCAAACAAATCGTTTTAACCGAATTCAGGTCATCGCTTGAACAGACTGAAGGTCAGATGAATAAGGTTCTGGAAACCGATCTCTATGAACTGGGAATCAATTTCATTCCAACCTTCGGATTACGACTCTCCCGGGTAAACGAACAAAAATTTCAGGAAATGATTAAATCCCTGGTTCCTGACAAAAGTCATATAATGGTGGCAGCCGGTCCCAGACGGGAGATAGAAGAGCAAATCGAAAAAAATTGATAACAAACTAATCTAAACAGCTGAAAAACCATACTTGAATAATTTTCAGGTAAGAACTATAATCAGCGGACAGACTGGTCTGCTGAATACAAGTGGGCGTATAGCCCACTTTTTTTTTTGAAACGCAAATATAAATGGCTGAAGTCGAAACTAAGATAAGGGAGATAATTCAGGCTCAGGTTGAAGAGGATGGTTACCAGCTTCTTCATGTTGAACTGCGGTCCGGAGGAGAGGCTCCCACCCTCAGGATCTATATCGATAAGCCTGAGGGTATTACAATAGACGATTGTGCCGGCACCAGTAGAAAGGTTGCCGTTTTACTGGATGTGGAAGACCCGGTTAAGGGAAAATATACCCTTGAAGTTTCTTCACCGGGAATTGAACGGCCTTTGTTCTCTGAACATGACTATATCCGGTTTCAGGGAAAAGAGATCAGGCTGATTACTAAAAATAAAATAGAAAATCGCCGGAAATTCAATGGAATAATTGATTCTTTTGAGGGCGGCGTACTTGGTTTGCTGTGCGATGGACGGCTTATCAGGATAGATTTTGAAGAAATTAAAAAAGCCAACCTGGTTTACAATTTTGGGGATAAAAAAAAGTAATTAATATTTTCTCTATAAATTGCACCAGAAATAATTATATATTTTAGGATTGCTTAATAATTTATAAACGTTTTCGATTGTCAAAGCCATGATTAACATATTAAGCCAGACGATAGATCAAATCAGTAAAGAAAAAGGTATCGACCCCCAGATCATATACCAGGCTTTGGAAGAAGCCATGGTGGTCGCCGCCAAGAAGTTCTTCAAAACCAGCGAAGACCTCCAGGCGTCCTATGATCCTGAATCCGGGACAATAGATGTATTTGCTGTCAGGGAGATTGTGGAAACAGTCGAAAATCCCGACACCCAGATGTCTCTTGAAGAAGCCCTGGAGATTGACGAAACCTTCGAAGTTGGTGATGTCATAGAGATTCCTAAAGACACAACTGAATTTGGCCGAATCGCCGCCCAGGCCGCCAAGCAGATAATAGTCCAAAAAGTCAGGGAAGCTGAGCGGAAAAATATATTTGAGGAGTTTTCCGACCAGGTAGGCGTGGTTGTCAACGGGATAGTCCGCCGTTATGAAGGTCGGGATGTCATTCTGGACATAGGCAGAACCGAAGCCCTGCTCCCGGTTAAAGAGCAGTCTAGAAATGAACATTACGCCCAGGGCGACCGGATGAGATGCATCATTATCGCGGTTGATCCCGAATCAAAAGGGCCGCAGATAATTCTTTCCAGAACATCATCTGAGCTTCTTCTCAAGCTTTTTGAAACTGAAATCCCTGAAGTCTATGACAAGACCGTCTTGATTATGGGTGCCGTAAGGGAAGGCGGAGAACGGGCCAAGGTCGCGGTGCAGAGCGTTGAAGACGGACTCGATCCGGTCGGGGCGTGTGTCGGGATGAGAGGTTCCAGGATAGGATCGATAATCCGCGAACTCAAGGGAGAGAAAATCGATATAATCCGCTACTCTCCGGACATACTCGAATACGCGGTCAGCGCCTTGAATCCGGCCAGGATTTCAAAAGTCATCATTACTGACACTGAAAACAAGGTCATGGAAGTACTGGTACCCAAAGATCAGCTCTCCCTGGCTATCGGCAGAAAAGGCCAGAACGTCAGGCTCGCAGCCAGGCTTATCGGTTGGGAAATCAACATAACAAGTGAAACCGAAACCGCGGAAGAAGCCGCGGCCGAAGCAAGAAAAGCTGGTTTGCATCCGGTTACTGAACTGGAGAGTGTTGACGCGCAGCTTGCAGGTCTTCTGGTTGAAGCCGATATTAAATCGGTTGAAACAATTGCCGCTGCCACAGTAGAAGCATTACTTGAATCAGAAGGAGTAGATGAGGAACTCGCACAAAGCCTGCAGTCAGAAGCCGCGGACTTTATGAACGCCCTGGTGGAAGATCAGGACAACAGCTTAACACCGGCCGATGATCCTGAAGGGGAGTCTGCCGAAGAAGAAAATGACGGCAAATAGGTAAATTTTGGATCCCGGTATGGAACAAACGACTGTAAAAGATATAGCTTCTGAATTCGGCATAGACAATATTAAAGTCATCGCTGAATTGAAGAAGATCGGAGTGTGGGTATCTTCTCCGGAAACCCATGTTGAGTCCGATATTGCAAACCGTATGAGAAAACGGTTGCAGCTCATGGCAGAAGCGGAAGAAGAAGAAAAGGCTGCAAAAAAATCCGGGACAGCCAAATCCCGAAAAGCTAAAGCTCCGGTCGGGAAACCCCGAAAAAGAGTCTCTAAAGCAAAACCCGCCCAGGAAGAAAAAAAGGAAGAAGCTCCTTCCCTGATATCCCAGGCCCATGACCTCAAACCGAGAAAAGCCCGGAAAGCTTCCTACCGGAAGAAATCCGCTGCTGAAGATGAAATCCAGCAGGAACCGGTTGTTGAAACTGAAGAAAAAGAAATTGAGGTAACCGAGGCACCTGAGGTAACGCCGGAAATCACAACTCCTGAAGCTGAAGTGATTGCCGAAAAAGCTGAACCGGAAACGATTTCTGAAGAGCCTGAAACTGAAAAACAGGAAGAGCAGAAGGCCGGGGAAAAAGAACCGGAAACCGCAGAACCTGAAACCGTAGAACCAGTCGCTGAAAAGCCCGCTGAAGAAGATAAGAAGGCCGCAGCGGAGGAAACCGCTCCTGAGGCAGCTGAACCTGTGACTCCGGAAACGAAAAAACAGGAAGAACCTGTGGTTGTCGCGCCGGAAGAACCTTCCCAGCCTCCGGTCGGCACCGAACTTATTCCGGACAGGCCGGAAAAACCTGAAAAACAGGCCGCCAAAAAGTTTGTTAAAAAGCCTGAGTCCGAAACTCCCAGGAAAATCAAACCTTCCTTCAAGAAGAAAAAACAGAAAACCAGGGAAGTTAAAAAATCTACCAGGAGAAAGGCCGCTGACATGGTCAGGCCTGATCATGTCATTTTTTCCGAAAAAACCACGGTTAAAACTTTTTCTGAAAAAACAAATATTAGAAGTAATGAAGTGATCCGGGAGTTGATGACCCAGGGAATCATGGCCAATATGAACCAGGTCCTCGAAGAAGAGATTATTGAAAAGCTCTGTGAATCATTCGATATCATTCCGGAGTTCATGACCTTCGAAGAAGCCGCTTCCCAGATAGAAACAGCCGAAGAAAAAGATGAAAACCTGGTTCCCCGCGCCCCAGTGGTTACTGTCATGGGGCATGTTGATCATGGTAAAACATCACTTCTGGATTACATAAGGCATACCCATGTTGCTGAACAGGAAGCCGGCGGCATAACCCAGCATATTGGAGCTTACGAAACCAAAATCAATGGCCACAAGATAGTCTTTATTGATACTCCCGGGCACCAGGCATTCACCCGAATGAGAGCTCGGGGAGCCAATGCCACCGATATCGTGGTTCTGGCCGTAGCCGCCGATGACGGGGTAATGCCCCAGACTGAAGAAGCAATTGACCATGCCAAGGCGGCCGGGGTCCCGGTGATCGTGGCCATAAATAAAATTGATAAACCCGGCGCTAATCCGGAAAGGGTTAAGCAGGGCTTGAGTGAACGCAACCTGATCCCCGAAGACTGGGGCGGCGATACAATCATGGTCGAGGTTTCAGCCATTGAGGGCACCAACATGTCCACCCTCATGGAGATGATACTCCTGCAGGGAGAAATGCTGGAATTAAAAGCTAATCCCGACAGGGCCGGTTCCGGGGTGGTACTTGAGGCCAAGATGGTCAAGGGCCGCGGAAACGTGGCTTCAATGCTGGTACAGAACGGAACTATCCAGGTTGGGTCCACTTTCATAGCCGGGGCGACTTTCGGAAAAGTCAGGGCCATGTTCAATGACCGGGGCAAATCAGTCAAAAAGGTCGGCCCAAGCAGCGCCGTTGAAGTTACAGGACTGCAGGGAACTCCCCAGGCCGGAGATGTCTTCCAGGTAGTTGAAGATATCTCAAAAGCCCGGGAAGTCGTGGAATTCAGGCAGGACAAAGCCCGTGAACAGGATCTCAGCAAGGGCGGAAGAATCAGCCTCGATGACCTGTACGCCCAGATGGAAGCCGGAATAGTCAAAGACCTCCCGATCGTTCTCAAAGCCGACACCCAGGGATCAGTTGAGGTCCTAGGGGACACTCTCTCCAAGCTCAGCAATGATAAGGTCCAGATTTCCGTCATCCATAAGGGTGTCGGAGCCATCACTGAAAACGATGTGTTGCTGGCGTCAGCTTCCCAGGCTGTCGTAATCGGCTTCTGTGTCAGGCCTGAACATACGGCCAAGGCCGCCGCCGAACACGAAGAAATTGAAATCAGGATTTATGACGTTATCTACCACCTGACCGAAGACCTGGAAAAGGCCATGCTGGGACTGCTGGATCCGGTTATCAAGGAGAAATACCTGGGAAGGCTGGAGATTCGCGAGACCTTCAAAGTGCCCAAGGTCGGCACCATTGGCGGCAGCTATGTGCTTGACGGTGTAATCAACCGTAAAGCCGAACTGAGACTAATCAGGGATAACGTATTGATCTACGAAGGGAAAATAGGATCCCTGAAAAGATTCAAGGAGGACGCTTCAGAGGTCCGCTCCGGTTACGAATGCGGTATATCCATCGCCAACTTTAATGACATCAAGGTCGGAGATGTTATAGAGGCATTCGAAAATGAAGAGATCATACCCGATTCATTCTGAAGATTGCCATGAAATCTGATGAGTCTTACATTCAGGATATAATCCGTTGGCTTGAGTCAAGAAAGACACTGCTTATTGCCGGACACCAGAGACCAGACGGGGACAGCCTGGGATCTGCTTTAGCCCTGGGACTCGCTCTCCCCGAAAAAGGCATTGAATGTACCGTGGTCTCCCCCGATACGGTGCCCTATATCTATCAGTCGCTCCCTGGAGCCGGCAGGATAACAAGGCGCACAACTGTCAAAGAGCATTATGACGGGGTAATTGTGCTGGAGTGCGCCAGCCTCGCCAGAACCGGCCTGGAGGGCCTTGAGCAGTTACCTTCGGTCAATATAGATCATCACAATTCATCCGCAACCTGGGCCGATATAAACTGGATCAATCCAACAGCCTCTGCTGTCGGCGAGATGGTCTGCCTGCTCCTTGAAGCGCTTAAAATCAGGATAACTCCCGATATTGCGGCCAATCTTTTCGCGGCCATCATGACTGACACAGGTTCTTTCCAGTATTCAAACACTTCGGCGGACACCTTCGGCATTGCCTCCCGTCTGCTGCAGTACGGAGCCTCCCCGTCTGATCTGGCACGATCTATCTATATGAACCAGAAAGAGTCCCGCCTGCGGCTGCTTTCCAGGGTACTCGGCACCCTGGAGATTGATAAATCGGGGAAAATTGCCGCCGTGAGTATGAGCCTCGCTGACCTGGAGGAGACCAGTGCCGAAGATGAGGATACCGAAGGTTTTGTTAATTATCCCCTGAGCCTGCAGGACATTGAAGCCAGTGCCTTTTTCAGGCAGGTTGACGACCGGAATTTCAGGATCAGCCTGAGATCCAAAACAAAAGTTGATGTATCTAGAGTAGCCGCCCAGTTCGGCGGAGGGGGCCACGTAAGGGCAGCTGGATTCTCCCTGAATGATATCTCCCTGCCTGAGGCCATGGACCTTGTGATATCCAGGCTTAGAGCGCTCCTTTAATAATTAGCACCGCAGCAACCGGAATGACTACTAACCAAGATTTTAACGGAGCCCTGGTAATTGACAAGCCCGTAGGGCCCACCTCTCACGATATAGTTTACCGCTGCCGCCGGATCCTGGGAAAAGGTGTCAAGGTAGGACATACCGGAACCCTTGATCCCTTTGCTTCAGGGGTTCTCGTTGTTGTCATCGGACAGGCCACCCGCCTCTCCAATTACATGCAATCCTCCACCAAGGAGTACATAGCGGAAATCCGCCTTGGCGAAGAAACAGACACTTACGACCGTGAAGGACGTACGGTAATGCACAAACCGGTCCCCCGCCTGACCGAGGAGGAAACAGAGTCATTCCTGGAATCATTCAGGGGGCCCCAGCAGCAGATACCGCCCATGTATTCAGCCGTAAAAATAAATGGCGAACGACTGTACAAAGCAGCCCGCCGTAATGAAACCGTGGAACGGCCTCCCAGAAATATTGAAATTTCCAGCCTGGTCCTACTTGAGCAATCCAGGGAAATCCTGAAAGTGAAGATTAACTGTTCGGCCGGCACCTACATACGATCACTGGCTTACGACATCGGGCGGAGAATCGGATGCGGGGCTCATCTCCATTCCCTGGTAAGGACTCGATCCGGATCATTCTCCCTGGAGGAAGCCCTGAAACCGGAAGAAATAGAAATGAATCCAGGAAGCGCCCTGATTCCCATGCTCTTTCTGCTGCCGGAAATACCCGCCGTGGAGCTGAACAGGGAAGAAGCGGGCTTGATCAGCAATGGAAGAACCATAGTCAAAGCTGTGGATTCACCCGGCAAAGAGTTCCGCCTGGTTTACAGGGAGCGGCTGGTATCTATAGCAGCCCATGACGGCTTGTCCCTGGTTCCCAAAATCGTGTTTCCCACCAGGGCTGATTGACATCGGATAAGGGAGGGCCCTCCATATGCCCTCCCGAAAAAAAGCCTCCACTGCTTACCGGTTTTCAGCAGGAATGTATTCAGCTATTTTTCTTTCTCTTTCTTATTGCCCGCGGTTTTATTTACCGCCGAACCTACAGTAACCAGATCGCGCAAAGTTAAAAATCTCTTTTCCCCAATGCCTTTCACTTCCATCAGGTCCTCAATCCGTTCAAAAGGCCCGTTGGCTTCCCGGTATTCAATGATCCTCCGGGCCATGGCCGGCCCGATACCCGGCAGCCTCTGAAGTTCCGCGGCATTATCCAGGTTAATGTCCACCTTATCAATCCCCGCCGCCATGGATGCTCCCCGCGAATTCCCTGCTGTAAACAGGGCCGTTACCAACAGGATTAAAAATAAAACACTGCCATACTTTTTCATCATGCTCATCCTTTCATATGAAGGTTAATCACATCCTCTCTAACCTCAACTAACGGATGAGCCTGGGAAAAGACGAAAATTCCTGGGAAGCTATCAACAGTTTTATAGTCGCTCACGCTGAAAGAGGCATTTATCTCATTAATAAATCGCATTTTTCTGCAAAAATACTTTTTTGAGCGTTATCATCTGTTCTGTCGATACCTGACAAAGGTACCGGAATTTTGGCTAATTCCCTTTAAATACTGATACACATAAAAAATCGTATAGATAGAAAATGCTTGACAAAAACATGCACTCGAAAAAAGACCGCTCGTTCCTCCCTCTGGTTTTCGCTGCCGGTGATTTGCGGCGTTAGGTATAGATAATGAAACGAAGAAAAGTTTGCGAAATCAAAAGGATGCGGAATGCTCTTCTGGTTTTCATGAATCAGCGAGAGATCTTAAAGGTATCTAAATCAAACGATTTAATATTTCTAAGACCCGTTCCCGCACCATCGTGCGGCGGCCACGTTGAACACTATTATCATTTTATTTTCGATCTCATTCTCCCGTTGAATATTTTATTAAAAATTACGCCATCCAACGTTGTTTTCATGCTTGAGAAAATTGGCGTTTTTACCGATCGACTTCAATATTTGTTTCCAGGAAGAATTAGAATAGAAGATGAATCCACCATTCCGAGAAAAACAAAAAGAATGAACTTGGTTGGAATGAATCCACGGGGGGTTCATTTGACACGCAAAACGCTAGAAAGCTTCAGTCTGGATATATGCAGCATCCTTGGGATTAAGCCGGTTGATAACAACAACAAAGTTTTATTGATAGAGCGTATGCCGCCGGATCACTATTTCATTGAAGAGGCTAAGAGAAAAGGCGGTGGTTCTCTGCGCAGGTCAATACTAAATCACTATGATCTAAAATCCATTCTACACTCGATGGTGAGGGGCCCGTTTGAATTTCATAATCTTCAGTTAGAAAAAATATCCTTTAAAGAACAGGTAGCTTACTTCAGCAGCGCTAAAGTCGTGATAGCTCAACATGGAGCCGGTTTGGCAAATTGTGTCTGGATGAATCCAGGGTCTTTGGTTGTTGAACTAAGCAATGAAATGAATCTTAAACATTTCTCAATACTCAGCAAGCTCAAACGACACTCCTACTATTTTTACAAGCTGCCCGGTTTGCACTCCGAACTTGATATAGATGATTTTTCAAACTGGATTTCGGGGGCAACCAGGTTAAGCAAATTCTTCGTATCATGTGAAAATCAACGAGCGGAGGGAGAAAAAAACAAACTGTAAATAACAGACCTGCTGCACAAGCCTGACAAGAAGCTGAACTGGGCAGCAATTCCGCGCCGCTTCATCGCAATCCAAAGAGAGGTGTTCGTAACGGCAAGACCAAGAGATGTAGCTTTGCCTGGAGACAATCAACTCAGAAAGTGTACACCATGTCCTGATCGCGCCATGCGAAGCCTGCACCCATTATCCATCACATGTCACAATCCGGCGCGAGCTGCTGCCCTCAACTTCTCATACCCAGGATGGGCCTGCCGCGAGCCATAATCTGGAAGCTCATGGCACCAGGCGGCTGAAATACCAGTCGATCAGTTCCGGACCGAAAAACACGGCCAGGATTGCCGCCATGCCCAGAAAGGTGCCGAAAGGCAGTTCATACCGCTGCCCCTTCCCTTTCAGGAGCATGTATCCTCCCCCCAGAAGCGCACCGAGGAGGGACCCGCCCAGGATGGTCAGCCAGGTCAGTTTCCAGCCAATAAAAGCGCCTATCATGGCAATCAGCTTAACGTCGCCAAAACCCATCCCGTCAATCTTCCTGAGCTTGAGGTAAAGCCAGGCCACACCCCACAGGAATCCGGCACCGAAGATGATACCGGCCAGCGAACTGATGATCGGATTACCTATGCCCCTTGCCAGGGAATTCACGGTTCGAGGGATAAGGCCCATATCCATGAAGGCAAGATCCTGAAGCGGAGACAGAAGAAGGCCGGCAATAATGCCGCCTTTTGTAAAAACATCAGGAAGGATCCGCAGATCAAGATCAATAAAAATCAAAATAATCAGCAGGCATATAAACAGGGAATTGACAAAAAAAGGATAGGACAGTCCGTATTTCAGATAAAGTCCGGTCATCAGCAGTCCGGATAACAGCTCCACCGCCGGATATCTCCAGCTGATCGGCTGTCCGCAGGAACCGCACCTGCCCCGAAGCAGGAGGAAACTCAGCACCGGGATATTCTGCCAGGCCGCAATCTGTTTTCCGCAGCCGGGGCACCTGGACCTGGGTTTAACTATTGACTCTCCCCGAGGTACCCGGTGGATACAGACATTGAGAAAACTCCCGATCACAGTCCCATAAAGAAAAACGACTACGCCAATTACTATTGAAGGGGACAACATGCGGTGATTATACCGAAAAGGGGTGAGGGTTATTTGTGATGGAAATTAATTTTCCAGGCTGGAGAGGAACCTGCATATCATCCCTGGGAAACCACCATCTGCGATGATATGCAGGTTTTATTGCTTGTTATCAGTCGATATTATTCTGGGCGATCACGACATCATTGTCGTCAACTATAGTGAATGTCGCGGCCTGCAGGGAAGCCAGCGCCAACTGGTAGTCAATCATGGCCCTGAGTTCATTTACCTGGGCGTTTGCCAGGTCTCTCTGGTACTGGAGAACCTCGAAGTTGGTTGACAGGCCGGCTTCGAATCTCTTGGTCTCACCATTGAGCTGTTCTTCAGAAAGTTCCCTGGCCACCCTGGCGGCTTCCATGGATTCCCTCTGGGTTATGATGTTCTCGAAAGCAGTGCGGACCTCAACCATTACCGATTGCTGGGTACTGCGGATCTGGGACTGGTAGCGCCGGTCATTGATGGCCAGCTGGGCCAGGTCAGCCTTATTGCTGCGGTTAAAAATCGGGATTTCAACACTTATTCCGAAATTATAGGTCAGGTAGTCAAAGCCGTACGACTGGCTGAATGCTTCCCAGTATTCCCCGTAAAAAGGGTGGTTCGGCAGAGGGGTCAACTCCACACCGGGAAAGCCTCCTCCTCCGCCGCTGGTATCATAGACTATTCCCGAGGTTCCGCGGGAGGTCAGGCCGGCAGTAAGACTTACATCCGGCTTCCCCTGGTTTTTGTAGTAATCACGATCCACTTCATTCTTGGCCAGCTGGTAGGTGATCTGTTCGAGTTCAGGCCGTTTCTTCAGGGCGGTGTCAACCGCTTCATCCAGGGTGAGATCCATTTCGCGGATTTGCGGGGCCTCAGAAGGAATTATGATCTTCTGCCACAACGAATCTCTGGTATTCGGAGAGAGGTAGCCCTTCAGGTTATTTTGGGCATTGGTGATACTGACTTCTGAAGAAATCATTTCCTGGCTTCGGGTGGCGGCTTCAGCCCGGGAAGAAGTGATCTCAATTGGAGCAAGAACTCCTATTTCAACTTTTTTCTTGTTGTTGTTCAACTGCACTATTGCCAGTTGAAGCGACTGCCTGCGGGTTTCATGATTCTGTATGGCATAAACCAGCTCCCAGTACTGGGACTGGACCTGGTTGATGACATCGGCAACGGTTCTTTTAAACTCGCTCTCATTGATCTTTGTATCCAGGTTGTAGAGCTTCATCTGCCGGTTCGGAGTTGTATGCCTGAAACCTCTCCACAAGGGCTGGGTAAAATTAATTGCCAAACTCGAACTGTAGCTTGGATTAATGTAGCTCCAGGAACTGTTTGTAGCATTACTGTTGGTATTGAACTGCAGCCCGACATTTCCGCCGCCCCTGATGTTCTGGTTCACGCTGGTGCTATACTGCCAGCTTTTGCGGATGTTTGTTGCAATCGATTCTCCGGCGTCAAGAACACTGGTTGTGGGAGTTTCTGAAGAATTCCAGCCGACCGCGAAATTGAAAAGCGGATCATAATATCCCTTGGTCCCGTACATCAGATTCTCATTCAGTTCCTCGGTATAGCCCTCAATCTCAATTTGCAGGTTGTTTTCCAGGGCCATCCTGACCGCCTGCTGCAGGGAAAGTTCCAGGTACATTCCTGATTCCCTGGCCCGGTTCACATAGGAGTCAGGGGTTACGTATTCTGCCGAGACGCCGCCTGTATCCTGCGACTGGGAAGAAGCCTGGGCCATGGCCGGGCTGAACAGCAGTAAAAAAATCACAATAACAGATACCAATGCATCAATTCTCATTACAACTCCATATAAATTGAAATAGTTTTCTTTCTTCTTATGCATAACGAAATACGGTTACGCTTTGTTTCAATCTAAGTGAAAAAACCTGAACTTATTCAGGCTTTAAAATTCTCAAAATTCACTTATAAGTTCAAGGCTTTAATCCGGAGCCCAAACAGGACGGCAAAGGCGTCGATGCCTCAATCCAGATAGAAAAAATCTGGTGAATCCTCGCGACAGGTCCCGGGATATTACCCACATTCTGTTTTGCCAGGCTAGGCGCATACTCCCGGTTTCCCCACAGTTTTGATACTAATGTTAGTCTCGGGCTCTGACCGTTAAATCCCTATGGCCAGGCTCGCTCGTCTAACCGGTCATCACCGGTCGCCAATACAAAAAGAAGCGGGATCACCCTAAACCGGCTGATCCCGCTTCTTTACTGCTTACTTTTCAAACTAATTTACTGCCTTCTTAGTTTGATCTATAATTCTCCTCTGTCAAAAAAGAGAAGGCTGTACTTCATCAGATTACTATTCAGCTGCACTGCCTGCAAATGAATGGTTCATGAATACAGCCTTCTCTTTTTTGAAGCGTATTTCCTCGATGACACCTGTTCTGCCCATGGAAAAACTGTTGGGATTCACAAATCCAAGTGGCTGCACGTCCACCTGCGTTTTAAGAACTACGACTCTTTTTTGGGATAGAGTCAATATCCCATCATCGCTGAGTGTGGCTGTGTATTTCCCTGGTGTGAGAACCTTACCAGCCAGAGTGGCTTCATTTTTCAAATTCACAATCTGCAGATATTCCTTCTTATCCTTCGCTACAGCAAAAGGGGAAAAAAGTGATAACACTAGACAGGTCAACAGAGCTGATAAAAAAATATTCCTCATCGTAACACTCCTTTGAATGGGCCTTGAACAGGCCCTGTAACAACAAAATGTACCAGAATAACAAGCGTCAAAAAAAAACGTGTTTGTTTTGACGTATGCATCTTGTATGGGCGGTTTGATTCGGGAGATTCGCTGGTCAGCTCACCCCTGCCAGGCTAACTGCCCGCCAGGTCTGGGGTTATCCATTTTTTTAAACACTTTTAAGAAATTGAAGAGAATAAACAAAAACTGATCAGTAAAAGCCTTTGCAGTGTGATTATTTCGATGGGAAAATAATTTTATTTTTTTTTAATATCTCTATTGATATCACCGCCAATCCCGGAAAAGAGGGTGTCCACTTCGCCTTACAACCGTCTGGAGATCCCTGGAAACCATCACCTTTACGGCAAGGCAGGGCATCATTCTCCCTGACCTCCCAAAAACCGGTATCGGGTCCATCAAATAGCCGCCAACAAAAAAAACGGGATTTCCCGGGTTGATTCCGGAAAATCCCGCTTCTTTTTCGCACATATGAAACAGCTGATTTTTATTCCTGTGTACTTCTTATGGGTTTTAGATTATAATTATTCGATATTAATACAGAGGGTTGTATTCCGCCAGAAAGCTATTCAGTTGTTTGACCGGCATTTGAATGCTTTGCGAATACAGCCTTCTCCTTTTTGAACCTGATTTCCTTCAGGTTGCCTTCAACATCCAGTGAAACACTGTTCGGGGTTTCAGTATTCAAAGGTTCCATGGTGACAGTTGCTTCGGCCATCAATTTACGACCCTTGTAGATTCCCAGAATTCCGTCATCGCTCAGCTTAACCAGGTATGAACCGGGTTCGATAACTTTCCCGGCAACAACGGTGTCACTGTGCAGCTTAACCTTGTGATTCTTTGCTACAGCCGCAGTAGAAGCCATGCAAAGAACCAGGCTGACAACTACCGTTAAAAGAATGATTTTCCTCATTTCAGAACTCCTTTTGTGAGACTTGAAAAAGCCTGTTAAAACAATTAAACAAACAAACCAATTAATCCACAGTCTAAAACTATCTTTTTCCCTGTTATATCTCTGATAACGTAGGTCATGATCCAAAAGTTCACTTTTTTCAACTTCTTATTGGTTAGACCCGGAACCAGACCAGAAAGTTTAAGAACATTGACTAGTGATCCAGGGAAGACTGATAGTAGAGAAAGACTGATCAATTCAGGGAAGGTTTAATCGGATAGGATTGGAGGCATAAATAATTGCACAAAAGAAATAAACGCGTTTCATAATGCCCGCGATTGTAACGCTTTAAATATGCCAACTCAAGTTCCCGGATCAGTTCTGAACATAATCTTCAAAAAGGGGCAGGTAACAGGAGTGAAAGAAAATGCAGCCAGAGACCTTTACCGACAATTCCAGGTTCCACAACTGCTAACAGTTTGGAATAAGAACCGGGACATTCACGGCCAGTCCGCCATCAGCGGTCTCTTTATAACGGGCGCTCATATCCATAGCTGTTTCCTTCATGGTCTGGACAACCTCATCCAGTGAAACCTTGGCCGTATCGGGATTGCTTTCCAGGGCGGTAAAGGCCGCGGAAATGGCCTTGATAGCCCCCATGGAATTCCTTTCAATGCAGGGGATTTGCACCAGGCCCCCAACCGGGTCACAGGTCAGGCCAAGATGGTGCTCCATGGCAATCTCCGCTGCCATGACAACATGCTCAGGAGTCCCTCCCATGGCCTCGGCCAGGGCTCCGGCCGCCATAGCTGAGGAAACTCCAATTTCGGCCTGGCATCCTCCCATGGCCGCCGAAATTGTCGCCCCTTTCTTGAATATGCTGCCGATTTCACCGGCGGTCAGCAGGAACCTGCAGATATCCTTATCCGCTGAAGGGTTTCCGAAACACTGCAGGTAAAGAAGCACACTTGGAATCACACCTGCGGCGCCATTGGTTGGAGCGGTAACCACTCTCCCGAAAGTGGCGTTCTCTTCATTCACAGCCATGGCGAAACAGGTAACCCAGCGCAAAATCCTGTCAAAGGAATTGCTCTGGCGGGCTACCTGGGTCATCCATTCCGACTTGCAATCAAAAGGATGCCCCAGCAAATTTTCAGCCATCGCGCAGGAACGTCTCCTTACTCCCAGGCCTCCGGGCAAAATCCCTCTCGTGGAACACCCCCTGGCTACTGACTCCTTCATGGTCTTCCATAATGCGAGCAGGCGTTCGAAAACCTCCTCCCGGCTTCGCCAGTGAAGTTCGTTCTCCAGGACTACTCCCCAAACCGGAAGATTCTTGAGCCGGCACCAGTATAGAAGGTCTGCCGCTTTGTCTATAGGATTCGGCAAAGGATTCCGGGCATGATCTTCCTCAGTTTCCAGGTCACCATCCTTTACTACAAAGCCTCCCCCGATGGAGTAATAGACTATTTCCTTTTCAGGTTCATCACCCAGCCTGTAACTGAAAGTGATCCCATTGGGATGAAAAGGCAGGACACTCTCCCTGTCAAATACCAGGTCACTGCCTGGAGTAAAAGATATACCCCCTGGCCCGGAAGGAAAAAAACTGGATCTGGAAGCGATTCCATCGTGGATTTTCCGAATGGCTTCGGGCTTGATTTCCACAGGGTCTTCACCCATCAGTCCGGCAATAATCGCCAGGTCGCTGCCATGCCCTTTCCCGGTTTTTGCCAGGGAACCATGGAGCGTGATTTTAAGCGAGGAGACATCCCCGCCCCGGCCCCCGGCCTCCAGGTCTCCCCAGAAACGCAGGGCTGCTTTCCAGGGACCCAGGGTATGGGAGCTCGAGGGCCCAATCCCAATTTTGAATATGTCGAAAATACTTATTTTTTCCATTACTGAAATCCTTAACCTGCCGGAAGGTTATTACACGTCATAGATCACTTAAAGTCAAATAGTGAAACCTGTCCTGCTATTTATAGGGAACACCCCGAATCCCTCTGCACCGGACCTGATTCCCAATGATCCTCAGCATTCCTTGACTTCATAAGGAATAAGTCAAAGAATTAGAACCCTGTACTTTCGGACATGAATACAATCCGTTTTCAAGAAAAATATTTTCAATATGTCAGGAGGCTAAAAATGAAACCAACCCGAAGAGATTTTATTAAAACATCCGCTATTGGGGCGGGAGCAGCTGTTGTCTCAGCCAAATCCATGGGCAGAATAATGGGCGCTAACAACCGTATGCAGGTTGGAATTATCGGAGTTGGGGGAATGGGCACCTCTCACCTGAATCGTATGCTCAAGGATAAGGACGCCCTCAACGTTGATATTGCCGCTGTCTGCGACGTTTATACCCGAAGGATGAATAAAGCAAAGGCAGCCTGCGGTGGTGACGGCTACCTGGACTACAGGAAACTGCTGGACAGAAAAGACCTGGACGCGGTTTTTGTTGTGACTCCTGATCACTGGCACTCCAAGATATCAATTGAGGCCATGGAATCAGGCAAGCATGTTTACTGCGAAAAACCGATGACCTTGACCACGGACCAGGCTTTCGAAGTCAGGGAGGCCGTGAAGAAATATAAGAAAGCTTTCCAGGTCGGCCCAGGCCGCACTGCGGATCCGCGTTTCTGGAAGGCCGGGGAAATCATCCGTTCCGGAGAAGTCGGAAAGGTAACCTGGGCCCAGGCGGGATTCAACCGGAATATTAAAGGCGGAGCTTTCAACACCTGGTTTCCCATTGATGAAACCGCCGGCCCCACCAAGGCCGGAGACGATTACATCAATTGGGATATGTGGCTGGGAACCGAGTGGAACCTGGCCCCGAAAATCGACTGGAACCCGGAACACTTCTTCCGCTTCAGAAAATACTGGCCCTACAACGGCGGAGTAGCCACCGACCTTCTCTACCATATGCTGGCACCCCTGCTGATCTCCATTGTCGGGCCCAATGGAGCATTCCCCCGGAAGGTAAATGCCAATGGCGGACTCTACGTGCTGAAAGACGGGAGAGATATCCCGGATGTATTCATCATGAGCGTGGATTACAACGAGGAATTCACCATTACCCTGACCAGCATATTGACAAACAATACCCCGGTGCCAACCAGGATCTACGCCCAGTACGCCACCATGGACTTCATCGGAGACAGCTACGGCTTCGATGAAGCCGCCCAGCTGGCATTGACCGGCAATGGAGATTATGTCGAAGAGTTCAGGCAGAATCATGGCGGATACAACAAGGTGTCCCCGAATGTGGTTCGCCGGAATGACATGCACGAAAGCTTCTTCGGAGCCATTCGCGAAGGGGATCAACTGAACTGCAACGTCGAACTGGGCACCGCAACCATGGTCGCGATCAAAATGGCCGTTGAGTCTTACCGGCAGAATAAGACCATGTTGTGGGACACGGACAATAAAAAAATGGTCAGTGCCTGAGATAGTAGCGAGTGGCAAGTGGCAAGTGACAAGTAGCAAGTTGCGGGTGGCAATTGTGGTCACCTGCAACTCGTGACCCGTAACTATTCCAGGCCGAAGGCCCTGAGATGGAATCGAGGCCGATGCCGGGCTAGTCTGCTTCCGACACTTCCTCCTCTGGTTCAACCGCGGCCAGCTCAGCCAGGGTGGTGTTTTCCAGGCTGGTTTTGAGGGCGAACCCGGCTGCTTCCAGGATTTTGACAACCTTTCCGTATTTTTCGTCTTCAAGGATTGAAGGGACAGTAAAGACGTCTCCCATAACCGGAAAAACAACCTGGTCCATGGTCAGTGAAGCCATGCTCCTGCCCGGCACATACTCCCCTTCGCTGCCTTCCACCGAATTGAGCACACCGTTTTCCAGAAGCTTGGCCAGGACAGCCTTGACTGTTACAGGACTGAAACCCGTGCGTCCGGCCAATTTATCAACTAAATCAGAAGTGCTCCGGCCCTGATCATATCTCTCAGCGGTTTCAGCTGTCAGCAGGAGGGCAATAAAAAGATCGCTTTCCACATTCCTGCTCTCCCCGTCCATCTGCTCCGACAATTCATTGAAATGCTGGACAACATATCCCACAACCGCGCCCAGGAGGACAATAACCCAGAGAATCCACAGCCAGCCTATTGCCAGCGGGATTGCCAGCAGAGTCCCGTAGATCTTCAGCAAAACCGTGCTGGTCATGCCCGCGTAGATCCGGAACAGGTAATTACCCAGTTCCAGGGCCAGTCCGGCTATCACTCCTCCAGACAGCGCCGCCCACCATTTCACTTTCAGGTTGGGGAAAAAGTAATATATCGCCGACATACCCAAAATGCTGAGCAGCAGGCTGGTCAGCCTCAACGCCATCTTAACCGCGGTACCGCCGGAGCGGTAGCGCTCAACCTCTTTACTGACAACATCAGGATTTTCCGAATCATATACCAGCCGATCCCTGGAGAGAATCAGCGGGTCCGCCAGGGCGCGGTCCCCCTCATCCTCCGGGGCGGCACTTTCACCTTCCGAACCATTTCCATCAGGCTCAACTGTACCCGAAACCTGACCCGGAAATCCGGAATCATTGGTTTCAACGGACTTAACAGCGGATCTCCCGGCTACGGCGGTTTCAAGGGTATCAACAGTTCTGGCTACATAAAGATTCACGTAGATGGAAAGAATCACCAGAAGAGGCACCAGGATAACTGCGGTTATAAATCCGCTGAAGCGGATCATAATGCTCCGTGATTTCTCCACTCTCCAGATCCTGTTAAAATCCCGTACCACGGTGATAAACATAAAAAACCCAGTGCCGAAAAACATCAACAGGCCCACCCCTACAATTGCCCTGGCATTCCCCGCGATTTCCCTGATGGCGTCGATGAGATTGTTCATGCCGGTTACTGCTGGAATCTGATGCTTCAGGGTGTCAATAAAAATTTCAGTATATAAACCGTCACGGACGAATCCCAGAACGCCCAGAATGATGGCAAATACCGGGACCAGGGCGAGAAGGGTTGTATAGCTGAGGGAACTGGCCATACCCGGCAGATTATGGCTGAAATATTCCCTGGACATCAGATGAAAAAACCGCCTGACCCGCAGGCGCAGGCCATTTAGCCTCAATTCCGGATGGGATGCTTTCTGAACACTCAATTCTGCCACCCTTTTATTATTACACTATGGTCGGACTGATCAAATATGAAAATAATTTTCCGGCGGCAAAATCCAGTATTAAAGAAGTTTTTCATCGCTGAAATCCGGACGGAATAAATTTTCCTTAACCCTTTTGTAACATTTCCAGATTTTGTGCATCTTTATATGTACAGATAAAAATAGTCAGGAGCGGGGTTTATTCTAATTTCCTGATAAATTTCACAGTCTGGAAACGATAATGGAAACAATCAGAGACAATTACAGTTCTTTGAAAAGGCAAAACGGACAGATTGCCGGAGTCTGCGGGGGTTTAGGAGTTTTCTTCAATACCAATCCCAGCATAATCAGGCTTTTGTTTGTTGTTTTGTTTATTTCAGGGGTGTTGCCTGGACTGATTCCCTACCTCTTATTCTGGATTTTTACTCCCAAGGCAGAAGAAGGATTGGCTCTGCGGGTCTGGTACTGATAAACCTTATCCCTCGTCAATGCAAACAATACGGGAATTTCAAGCCAGGTCCATAACCTTTTTCAGCCCAATTCTTTTGGCTCAGGCAAGTTTCCCGGAGATGGCCGCCAGCTGTCGGTCCGCCATATAGCTGGAACGAACCAGGGGAGCGCTTTCCACGTGCAGAAAACCAAGGCCCTCCCCGGTTTTTTTCCACTCCGCGAATTCCCCGGGAGTGTAATACTTTTCCACTGGCAGATTCCACTTTGTCGGCCTGAGATACTGTCCCAGGGTCAGAAGCTTTACGCCAGCCGAGAGAAGGTCCTTCATGACATCCCTGATTTCAGAATCGTTTTCCCCAAGCCCAAGCATCAGTCCGCTTTTTGTAATCACTCCAGGTTTCATCTCCAGGGCCGCGGCCAGCACATCCAGGGAAAGCTGATAGTTTCCGCCTCCCCGTGCTTTTGGAAACAGGGAGGGAACGGTTTCAATATTATGGTTGAAGATATCCGGCTCAGCATCCATCACAATCCGCAGCGCCTGCCGGTCCCCCTTGAAATCCGGAACCAGGACTTCAACACTGCATCCGGGTTTATTTTCCCTGATCCGGCGGATGGTCTCGGCGAAAACAGCGGCGCCTCCATCCTCCAGGTCATCCCGGTTTACGGAGGTGATAACCGCGTGGGAAAGTTTCATCTGCCTTACGGCGGCAGCCACCCTGGCCGGCTCCCGCTCATCCAGGGGGGCAGGCGTTCCTTTTGTCACCGCGCAATATTTGCAGCCCCTGGTGCAGATACTGCCGAGAATCATAAAGGTAGCCACTCCGTGCCGCCAGCACTCGCCCATGTTGGGGCATCTTGCTTCCTGGCAAACGGTATTCAGACCCTGCCCGGAAAGGATCTTTTTCAGGTTATGTACATTTTCACCCAGGGGAGCCCGCACCTTAAGCCAGTCAGGATGACGTTTCGCGGGCTTATTCTGTTTTTTATTTTTTTCTGTCATTTTTCCAGTTTAAATTCACTCCAGGAGCAGAGCCCTGGCATCCATTCGGTCTTAACGAAAATAATCAGGCTTCTTTCCGGCAGTTGTCACGGAACCAGCTTATGAGGTTATTGGTTGAACTGTCATGACCCGGCCGGAACTCCTCGCCCGGGTCCAGCTCCGGGAGTATTTTTTTCGCCAGGACCTTGCCGAGTTCGACACCCATCTGGTCAAAACTGTTCACACCCCAGATTACTCCCTGGACAAATATCTTGTGTTCATAAAGGGAAATAAGACTTCCCAGGGTGCGGGGATTCAATTCCTCGGCCAGAATTGTATTAGTCGGCCGGTTCCCCTCAAAAACCTTGTGAGCAACCAGTTCTTCCGGAATCCCTTCCTCGCGGACTTCTTCCGACGTTTTACCGAAAGCCAGGGCCTCGGTCTGGGCGAAGAAATTGGCCATCAGCTTGCGATGGTGGTCTCCCAGGGGATTCTGGGACCTGGCGAATCCGATGAAGTCCGCCGGGACCAGCTTGGTTCCCTGGTGCAGCAGCTGGTAAAAAGCGTGCTGGCCGTTGGTACCCGGCTCACCCCAGATAATAGGTCCGGTCTGCCAGGAAACCTTTTGCCCATCCCGTGTCACTGATTTCCCGTTTGATTCCATATCAGCCTGCTGCAGGTAGGCGGGAAATCTCGCCAAGCACTGGTCATAGGGAAGTATGGCGTGGCTTTCCGCTTCAAAAAAATTGTTATACCAGATTCCCAGAAGCCCCAGGAGAACTGGAAGGTTGCGGGAGAAATCCTCGTTCCGGAAATGCTCATCCATGGCGGTGTAACCGTCCAGCATTTCCTGAAAATTCTCAGGACCTACCGCGATCATCAGGGAAAGGCCTATGGCGGAAGGCATACTGTATCTTCCCCCGACCCAGTCCCAGAAACCGAAAACGTTCTCCGGGTCTATTCCAAATTCCTTCACCTTGGGTTCGTTTGTAGAAAGTGCAATAAAATGATTTCGGACTGCTTCCCTGCCGCCAAGAGAATCCTCCAGCCAAGACCTGGCACTTTCCGCGTTGGTCATGGTTTCCTGGGTCGTGAAGGTTTTACTGGCAACAATGAACAGGGTAGTCTCAGGATCCGCCCCCTTCAGTGCTTCAGAGAGATGGGTGCCGTCTATATTCGACACAAAGAAGAAATCTATATCTGTACCTGCAAACGGGCGAAGCGCCTGGCAGGCCATGGCCGGTCCCAGGTCGGATCCCCCGATGCCGATATTGACAACCCGTCGAATCGGCTTGCCGGTATAACCCTTCCACTCACCACTACGGATTCGAGATGAGCATTCCTTCATCCTGCCCAGCACCTGCCTTATCCCGGGCATCACATCCTCGCCGTCAAATAATACCGGATCATCAGATTTGCGTCGAAGCGCGGTATGGAGCACTGCCCTGCCCTCGGTACAGTTAATCTTCCGGCCGGTGAACATATCTTCAGTTTTAGCCCTGAGGTCAACAGCTTCGGCCAGGCCCAGCAAAAGCGTCATTGTATCCCCGGTAATACGGTTTTTGGAGTAATCCAGGTAGAGGCCACAGGCATTTACACTGAAATCGACTCCCCTTCCCGGCTCCTGTAGGAATAAATCCTTCAAACTCGTATCCCTGATCGCCTGGTAATGCTTCGCCAGCTTCTTCCACTCTTCCAACTCTATAACTTTTTTTCCTGATCGATTCATGTATCTATTCTTTCCGGGCCAGGCTTGTATTTTGGAGAGCCTCCTTAAATAAAACCTGTACCTGTTAGATGTTCATTTGCTGCCCGGCCCTTTATTACTTGAATCCGGCCCGGGATCATCATCTTGAGACGTACAATGAATTATAAACCAGACAGGGTTCCGGTACCATGCGCTTCCAGCACTGGAGCCGTCGGCGCCAGTGATTGTGGTCGGAAACATCCCTGTTTTCCGTTCCGGAATAGTCTAGGGTTGCAGATTACGAGTAACAGACCCTCGCAAAAACGAAAGCCCTCCGCTGAGAACGACAACGATAGCGAATCCAAATCTAAAAAGGCTTGTCGCAGGAGGCTAATGCCTCGCGATGGAAATTCATTTCCCTCATCTGTTTGCAAAGCATGCCCGGGACTGCCATGCCGCGGTCCCGCTGACGCGCCACAGGAAAGCAGGGATGCTTCCGGCCACCCCGCAGCCCGTAACACGCCAATCGCAACAGTTCCGCGTTATCCCCCCCTCTCGTTCCCCTCAAGATGAAAAATGATAAACTCTAGCCTTAATACTTCGGGATACGGTGCTGGAATCCGGTATCCCAAGGAAACTTTTTATACATGAAAAACCACTCTTCCCTTACTGAAGGAAATATTTTCCTGCATTTCCTTCGCTTAACTCCCCCCATGATCCTGGGGGCGTTTTCCATATTGGTTTTCAACCTGGTAGATACTTTCTTCATCTCCAAACTGGGTGGGGAACCCCTGGCCGCGATCAGTTTCACATTTCCTGTGATCATGGTAATTGGCGCTCTCGCCCATGGAGTGGGCATGGGGGCGGCTTCGGTTCTTTCCCGGGTCATCGGCGAAGGAAACCGCCAGCGCGTGCAGAGGCTGGCCACCGACAGCCTGCTGCTGAGCATCATCATCGTCTCAGTAGTTTCCGCTGCAGGCCTGCTGTTCATGGATCCAATTTTCCTGCTCCTCGGAGCCGAAGAGCAGCTTCTCCCACTGATCAGGAGCTACATGGTCATATGGTTCGCGACCGTAGCCTTCATGATAATCCCTATGATTGGGAACAATGCCATAAGGGCGGCAGGGAACACCCTTTTCCCCGGGCTTATCATGGCATTCTCGGGACTGATCAACGTAGTTCTGGATCCCATATTCATCTTCGGTTACCTGGGATTTCCAGCCATGGGAATCAAAGGCGCCGCTTTGGCCACCGCCCTCGCCAGGGCATTCAGCCTGGTAGTTTCTCTCTATATCCTGGAAAAACGTTTTAAATTAATTGCCTGGAAAAAGCCTAAAATGCCTGAATTCCTGAAATCCTGCGGGGAGATCCTGCACACCGGAATTCCGGCTACATTGACCAACCTTATGGCGCCCCTTTATGTTGCCATAGCTATCCGCCTGATTTCAGGTTATGGACAGTCAGCTGTCGCGGCTGTCGGGGCCAGCACCCGGCTGGAACAGCTGGTCCTGATACTTCCGCTGGCTTTGGGGTCGGTCCTGGTACCCTTCGCCGGACAGAACTGGGGGGCAGGCAGAAAAGGCCGGGTTCGGCAGGCCATAGAGACCTCCTTCCTGATTGTTACCGGGTGGGGACTCCTGAGCTGGGCGGGACTGGCCCTCTTCCGCTACCAGCTGGCCGGCATCTTCAGCAATGACCCTGAAATAATATCCACAATGACCTTCTACCTGGCAGTTATCCCCATATCACACGCCTCCCTGGGAATCTGCAACCAGCTCTCCATGTTTTTCAATGCCATACGGAAACCTCTCAGCTCAACAATCCTGAATGGAATCCGCCTGTTTATCATTTCCCTGATACCGGCTGTCATAGGCTCTTACGCGGGCGGGCTCAAGGGTCTCCTCGTGGGACTGGCGGCAGGCCAGTTCCTGAGCGGTCCTTTCGGACTGGTCTGGTATTTGATCATCAGAAAAAAAACCCTTTCAGAGAACCTTCAGGATCCGGGGGAAAATCCGCCGACAGACCAGGGAGTGTCTTAAACCGGATCTAAAACAACCCGCTCCTTGCAGGATTAAACACTGAACCGGTGGACTACAAAGTTCTTCTTATGCCCGGGGGTCAATTCAATTCGGTCCACCCATTGCACATCCACCTGGTCAGGTGAGGGAAAAACCCTTTTTGTCGCTTCAGCCAATGCTGCGGCAATCTCATCCCGGGGCGAATTATCAAACGGGACCAGGGTCCAGCATATCCGCCCGGGCCGCTCCTGAACCACCTGGAAATCCCTGACCCTGGCAAGCATGGAACCGGCTGGCGGAGCCAGCGCCGCGTAGGAAACCGTTGTTCCATCCGCGCGATAAATCGTGTCACATACCCTTCCCTGCAGTTCCTTTATAAGCGGCAGCGTCCTGCCGCATTTGCAAGGCTCACGGCTCATAACCGCCCTGTCCCCAGTCAGGTAGTTAAGAATTACAGTGGCTCTATTTACCAGGTTGGAGATGACAACTTCGCCTTCCGTTCCATCTGTAAGCGTCCGGCCTTCCTGATCAACAATCCGGGCGTGGCAGGCATCCTCATTGAGGTGGAAGCCGTCCCTGTACTCGCATTCAAATGACAACGGCCCTGTCTCATTCATGTTGTAGGTCGAATAAACCAGGCAGCCGTATTCTTCCTCAATTAACCTCTTCGTCCCCGGGCTCATCATGTCACTCCCATAGATCCATACGCGGGGAGGAACAAAATCCAGGTTGTGATTTCGAATATATTTAAAAACCTGTTCAGTCTGTGACCCATAGCAGTAGACTATGTCAGGCTTTATCTCGTTCAGCCTTTCTATTGTTTTTTCATAAGGATCATTGATGTCCAGCCGATGCCTCATTGATGCCATTCCACGGAACAGGAGATTCTCTTTCCAGTACCTGTTCAAGGTATGGTTGCAGTCCTGGGAAGGCTGAATATAAGCCTCCACATAACCCGTTTGTTTTTCAAGCAGGTTGTTCAGGACGGCCCTGGTTCGGGAAATCCTTGTGAACCACTGCAGAGCGGCACTTCGCGACCAGAAAATCTGTTTATAGTTTCCAGCCCTCATCACATAATCATTGTCGGTGTTTATGGTATCGGAGTTGAATATCAGGGGATCTTTCCTGAACTCCCTGTTGCTGATCAGGGGCAGAAGCTTCAGGTCATCCGGATGCCGGAAGTCATTGGGTGTGAGGCCTCTTTCAAGCATGGCATCCCGGTAGAAAGGGACATGCTTCCAAACATGTTTTATCATGCTTCTAAAACGCTTCTTTTGAATCGCGCTTATTATCCCGGAAGGCATCCAGGGCATCCGCCTCTCCCATACACAGGCTGGGATTACGTATGAAGTATTAATCAGCTTTGTCAGGGTTCCTGCCATGTAATCTATCCTCTGTCCTGCCGAAAAAAACCAGTATCAGTCTCGAAGCGGTGAATCACTGATCTTTTTTTATGCCCGGGGGTAACCTCAAGTTCTCCGGCCCATTCAATCTCCACCCTGTCAACCGGTTTTAACACCTGGAGGGTCAACCGCTTTATTCCCGCGGAGGTTTCCGCCCGGTCGCACCCGGGAAACGGAACCAGTCTCCAGCAGATATGCCCCGGCCGCTCCTGGATAATCTGGTAGGAAGACACATCCTTCAGAATCCGGCTTACAAGAGAATCAAGGAGTCCGAATGTCATCTCGGACCCATCAGCCAGATACACCGTGTCGTTGATCCTTCCATAAAGATCCTTCAGCACCGGTAATGTCCTGCCGCAGGAACAGGCTTTCCCGCTAATCCTGCCCCTGTCTCCGGTGCGGTAATTCAAAATGACGGTTGAAGTGTTGACCAGGTTTGAAACAATAACCTCCCCGGGTTCCCCTTCCGGCAAATTTTCGCCATTTCCATCAACAATCCTCACATGGCATACATCCGTGTTCAAATGAAAGCCGTCCGTTTTTTCACATTCAAACGACATAGCCCCCATTTCATTCATGCTGTATGAGGAATAAACCCTGCATCCAAATTTATCTTCAATGAACTCCCTCATTCCGGCACTCATCATATCACTGCCGTAAAACCAGATTGCCGGCGGGTTAAAGGAAAGATTGTTATGGTGTATATATTTCAGCAAATGCTCAGAATAGGATCCGAATGAAAGGACAATATCAGGCCGAATGGCATTCAGCTTCTCCACTGTATCGCTGTACGGATCTTTCATGTCCAGGCGCAACCGTGCCGCGGCCCGTCCCCTGAAAAAAAAGCTGTTCCTCCAGTATTCATTCATCCCCTGGTTACAACTGTTTGAAGGATGAATGTAGACTTCAGTATATCCGGAGGATCTCTCCAGGAGGGCATTCAGGACCACCCGGGTCCTGGTGACTCGGGCAAACCACTGCCGCGCTGCTTTTGGCGACCAGTAAATACTCTTGTAATTTCCGGCATGCAGAAGCATGTCTTTTTTATAGTCTGTAGTATCGGAATTAAAAATCTCCGGATTATCTCTCAAATCCGAATTACTGATCAGGGGAAGCAGTTTCAGGTCATCCCCGGTTCTGAAATCACGGGGAGTCAGTCCCCTCTTTTTCATGGCATCCCGGTAGAAAGGCACGTGTTTCCAGGCAAATTTCACAATTTTTCTCACCCGGCGACTCTGGATCCAGTCCAGGATATCCGGAGATGCCCAGGGGATCCTGCTTTCGACAAAACAGGCAGGCGGCAGCCAGGCGGTATTGTATAACCGCCTTATAGTTTTAACCATGCCCCCTCCATTCCGGATGTTCATTTAATAATCCATGAATGATCAGTTTCAAAAAAGCTTTTCCCCTTCCCTGTATTACCATCCTGTATTACCATGATAATCTACCCGTGCTCAAGCGATCTTAAGGAAAATATTCAGGAGAAGAATCCGCGTTGCTGAAAAAAATCAAAAAACTGATCATATTTTCCAGGACCCCTTTCGGCCGCAAAGATCTCCGCCGCAAATTCCTGAACATGTTCTATCCCGTAACCCGCCCGATAGCCGGCATCTACAGGAGAACCGTGCTGCGCAGGGTTAAAATCATTTCCGTAATCGGTTCCCTGGGAAAAAGCACAACCTGCAGGGCAATAGCGGATGTAACAGGCGACAGGAAACTGACAGGCATCTCAAATTTTGGCAATTCGATAGTCCGGAACATGATAAAACACAGCCCTTCATCCAAGTATGCCGTGCTCGAGACGGCTGTCGGCGGGCCGGGTTACATGGCTGGATACGCCTCCATGCTGCGGCCAGATATTGTTGTCGTGACTTCCATAGCCAGCGAACATATCCTGAGTTTTGGAACCCTTGAAAACACCAGGGAAGAAAAGGCTGACATGCTCCGCGCCCTTCCATCCGATAAGATCGCTGTTGTAAATGCCGATGACCCGAATGTAATGTGGATGGCCGCCCAGACCAAGGCCCGGATTATTACCTACGGAATGGAAAAAGAGTCGGATGTGAGGGCTTTAAACATATCCTTTGATCCATCCGGGAAAATGAAATTTGATGTAAAGATCATGAACGATCTTTACCGCATGGAGACATCATTACTTGGACGGCACATGATCTATCCTCTCCTGGCTTCTCTTGCTGTTGCCTGGGCGGAAGGTCTGAATTTGAATAAATCCTGCGGCATCCTTCGGGAAATGAAACCGCTGCAAGCCCGCATGAATACCGTCACTCTTCCCTCCGGGGCACTGCTGATCAGGGATGACTACAAAGCCACCAGGGAGTCGGTCTGGAGAGCCCTGGAAACCCTGGAAGAGTTCCCGGCGGACAGGAAAATCCTGGTGCTTGGAGGCGTTTCTGAAATTTTCAACCAGGAACGTTACGCGTTTTACAGGGACCTCGGAACCCGTATCGGCAGGGCGGCTGATTCAGTCTACCTGTACCTGCAGAAGAACCAGTTCAACCGCTGCCGGGCCGGGGCGTCGGAGGCCGGCATGAATCCAGATAGTATTTACAGGGTGAGGTCGAACCCTCTCTCTATCCTTTCACTGCTTCCCGGAGACCTGGGATCAGGGGATGTGATCCTGGTCAAGGGCCGGACTGACTACAAGATCTCCCGTCTCAGCCTGGCGTTAATGGGAAAAAAGGTAAACTGCAGAATAATGGCCTGTTCAGTAACAACTTCGTTTTGTGACAACTGTTCCATGCTCGAAAGCGGATGGAAAGAGGATTCGGCGGCAGGCGGATGGAGCCGGCACAAAAACCAGAAAACCGGATAGATATCGTTTGCAGGAAGTGACTGATGAGATACCGATTGAGAGATCTGCCAAGTCTTTTAAGATCTGAACAAGGCCGTAAAAGCCTGTTTCTCGGCCAGGTTTCCCGCTTTTGGCCTCTCCTCAGGATCTACGCGGCAATTTATCGCCGGACCATCCTGCGCAATGTGCGGCTGATCGCGGTGGCAGGGTCGTTGGGAAAAACAACCACCGCCAGGGCCGCGGCAACAGCCCTCGGCAGCAGGATTCCCGACAAGGTTAGTAATCGAAAAGAAACCCTGGCCCTGGACCTTCTCAGCTATTCCGGGAAAGACCATTTCGCCGTACTTGAAGTCGGTCTCAGCGGTCCCGGGATAATGAGGCATTACGCCTCCATGCTTGACCCCGACATCGCCATTATCACCTCGATCGCCAGCGAGCATATCCTCTCATTCAAAACCCTTGAGAACACGCGGAATGAAAAAGCTGACATGCTACGTTCCCTCGGCCCTGAAAAAACCGCGATCCTGAACGCGGATGATCCCAACGTAATGTGGATGGCCTCCCAGACCAGGGCCCGGGTTATCACCTGCGGATTCAGCTCCGCCGCCGATATCCGGGCCTCTGAACCCGAATTCAACAGCGATGGAAAGATGACCTTTAATCTGCACCACATGGGCAGGACCTGGCCGTTAAGCTGTTCCATTCCCGGCCGGCACATGGTATTCCCGTTCCTGGCAGCCGCGGCGGCAGCCCTGGCTGAGAAAAAAGACATCAGGATCACAATTGCTAATCTTGAAAAGATGCAGCCGGCTGAAGGACGGATGCAGCCGGTGCAGCTTCCCTCCGGGGCCCTGCTGATCAGGGACGATTTCAAGTCGAACCGGGAATCCCTGCAGGCAGCCCTCGAAACCCTGGCCGGCGTACCGGCTGAAAGACGAATCCTGGTCCTGGGCGGAGTCGCGGAAATAAGCAGCCGGGATGGATATGATTATTATCGGGAATTGGGCCGCAGGATAGCCGCCTCTGCTGATCATGCACTCCTTTTCCTTCACAAGAACGCTTTCCGGCGCTGCCGCAACGAAGCTGTCGCCGCCGGGCTTGTTCCAGATCAAATTGTCAGGGTGTCGGGGAATCCTTTAAACGCCTTACCCCTTCTTCCCGCTGACCTGGAGGAAGGTGACGTGATTCTGGTTAAAGGTAAAAATGAATTCCGCGCCTCCCGCATCTCCCTGAGGCTGATGGGAATAAATGTAAAATGCCGACAGGAAAAATGCCGTTTGGCAGTGGATTGCCGGGATTGCGAACTTCGGGAACAGGAACATCAAACCAGTCCGCTGCTCCGCCCGAGCCGCGTCTGAAAAGGAGGCCTTCTATTGAAAGTTTACAGTACCCGCCGAATCAATCGATCGGATCTGGAATCAAAAAAACAAAGCGTTTAGCAGGAAAATATAAATGAGATACCAAATCAGTGATCTGCCCGGACTCCTGACAAGCGCGCAGGGACGCAGAAGCCTTCTCATGGGCCAGATTTCCCGGCTTTATCCGCTGTTCCGCTTCCTGGCCGGCCAGTACCGCAGGCATTTCCTGAAAAAAACATGTGTGATTGCGGTCATAGGATCCCTGGGCAAAACTACAACGGCCAAAACCGCAGCCGTTATCGCGGGAGACCTCAAGCTTGACAACATGCGAAATGCTGACTACGCAGTGATCCTCAACCTTTTAAAATATTCCGCAAAAGACCGCCACGCGGTCATGGAAGTCGGCATTGAAAAGCCGGGTCAGATGGTCTTACATGCCCGCATGATCAGGCCCGACATAGTGATCGTCACCTCAATTGCCAGCGAGCACATCCTTTCCTTCAAAAACCTGGATGGCGTCCGTGAAGAAAAGGTTGCCATGGTAAGGGAAATTCCGGAAAACGGAACCGTGATACTCAACGCTGATGATCCCAATGTCATGTGGATGGCCTCCCAGACAAATGCCAGGATTGTGACTTACGGGATTAACAACAGTGCTGACATCAGGGCTATAAATATTAAAAACCGCTTTCCTCACGGAATGACCTTCGATGTTCCTCACGAAGGGGAAATTCACAAATGCTCAATCCGCTTCCTGGGCAGGCACATGGTCTACCCGGCCCTGGCCGCACTGGCCCTGGCCCGGGCCAGGAAACTTGATTTCACCAACGCCTGCAGGAGTCTATCTGAGATAATCCCCGCGGACAGCCGTATGCAGGCCGTCCCCCTTGAATCAGGAGCAATAATCATCAGGGACGATTTCAAATCAACCAGGGAATCAATATGGGCGGCCCTGGACACCCTGGAGGAATGCGCGGGCAAACGAAAAATTGTGATACTCGGAGCCGCTTCAGAGATTACCAACGACATACGCTACAGCTTCCACCGGGAACTGGGTCAAAGAATCGCGGAAACGGCGGATTCAGTCTACGTGATAAACCGCAAGGAAAATTTCAGGTCAATCCGCCAGGGGGCATCGAAAGCAGGAATGGAAGAAACCAGGCTCACCCGGGTCGAGGGAACGCCATTATCCGTGATTCCCCTGCTGCCGCAGGATCTGGGTGAAGGTGATGTAATCCTGATAAAAGGAAGAACCAACCAGCGGCTCGCCAGAATATCACTTGCTTTAACCGGGAAGAAAGTAGGATGCCGAATACCCTACTGCAAAACAAGAGAATATTTCTGCGATTCCTGTCCATGGCTGGAATCAGGCCCATAATAAAACTACCAGGGCCATTGAGTCATAGATTACCGCTTTGAATACTCGACAGGGGAGGAGCAGTACCAATTGATCACTAAATTACAGAAAGCCTTATTCCTGCTCAGCAGCTTCCAGGGAAGAAGGACTTTCGTACGGGAGGCCCTGCAGCGTTTCTATCCAGTCCTCCGGCCGATGGGAACTGCCTACCGCAGGACCCTGCTTCGCAAAGTAAAAATTATCTCGGTCACAGGTTCTCTGGGAAAATCCACAACCAGCCGCACCATTGCCGCGGTGGTCGGCGACACAAGGCTCAAAGGCTTCTCAAATACTACATCAATGGTCATCCGGAACATGCTCAGGTACCGTCCTTCCTCCCAATACGCGGTTCTGGAAACCGCCATTAACGGACCCGGGTACGCGGATGACTACGCCCGCATGCTCAAGCCGGATATCGTGATTGTCACATCCATTGCCAGTGAACATATCCTGAATTTCGGTTCACTGAAAAATACAAGGCTGGAAAAATCACGAATGCCCCATTCCCTGCCGCCCGGAAAGACGGTCATCCTCAATGCTGACGATCCCAATGTGATGTGGATGTCCAGAAAGACAAGGGCCCGGATTATAACCTTCGGTATTGATGAAAAAGCCGACATAATGGCTGAGAACATTCAGATCAGCCCACCGGGCAGTATGGAATTTGATGCCAGGATTAAAAATAAAATCTTCCGCCTCAAGACAGCTTTACTCGGAAAACACATGATTTATCCGGCGCTGGCAGCACTGGCCGTGGCCTTTGCCGAAGGACTGGATATGGAAGAAAGCTGTTGCAGGCTTCAACGAATGGGCTCTGTGGAAGCCCGTATGCACGGGGTTGTCCTTGATTCAGGCGCGATTTTGATCCGGGATGATTACAAGGCCACAAGGGAATCGGTATGGCGGGCCCTGGAAACCCTGTCGGATTTCCCCGCCAAAAGAAGAATCCTGGTTTTAGGTGGGGTTGGTGAGGTCTTCAATCAGGAGTTTAAAAAATTTTACCCCGATCTTGGCCGAAGGATTGGCCAGTCAGTTGATTACGCATACCTCTACCTTCATTCAAAACCGTTCAGGTATTGCGTGAACGGAGCCGTATCCTCCGGCATGGAACGTAGCCGGATTACTAAAATAAACCTGGACCCGATATCCGTACTGCCCACCTTGCCCGATGATTTGGGGAAAGGTGATGTGATCCTTGTAAAAGGAAAGGGCAACTACAAGATATCCCGCCTTTCCCTGGCCCTGATGGGAAAAAGAGTCAACTGCCGGCTTATGTCATGCCCGGTTTCAGCCTCATACTGTGATGACTGTTCAAGGCTGGCGGGTTCATAGGAATAGTCACGACAGGGATAGTCACGAGTTCCATGTTGCGGGATACCTATGAAGGGCTGTAAGCCCGATTGTAAACAGCATGGGGTGACCCCGGACCGAAGGTTCGGGGAAACCCCAGGATTAACGATACCGTAAATATCCGGGAGCTCTGTAGGAGCGACTGATACAAACCCAAATGTCAGGCCAGTCCTACTGTCACCCAGGGCGAACCATGCAGGGGAGAAACCCGGGTGATGTAAATATCAAAAACGAATACGAATTGTCGGATACGACAACGATAGCGATAGCGAGGGTCCCGTGACCTGCTACTTTTCACTCGCAACTATTCAAGTTTCATCTTAGAATAATTCCCAGTGAAATAATCCACCCGGTTTCTCTCCGGGCTTCAGCTAACAAGGGAAATATCATGGACTCGACCAAAATCTCAAAACCGGCATTATCAGTAATCCTGGCCGCCCTTCTTCTTTTAATCTCCACCGGATGCGGCTACCTGGGTGACAGTACGGGAACCAGGACTGCGGAACCCACCCTGCTTTCCATGAAAGCCTCGGCCCGCTACCTGAATCTCCCGGTTACAGATTCAGCTCCTGAAATCCGCATGAAGGTCTCAACCGTCGACAAGGTCATAGACGAATTCACCATACACCTGGCCGAGGCTGAACCTGACTATTACGTTTTCCTGGACCTGGAACCATACCAGGGCCAGATCATTCACATAGACATCCCTGAACTCCCTGAAGATTCCCAGGGACCGGAAAACATTTCGATAAACGAAACAATTACCGGCTCAGAAAACCTCTACTCTGAAGCTCTCCGCCAGCAGTTCCACTTTTCCTCACGCCGGGGCTGGAACAATGATCCCAACGGACTGGTCTACCTGGACGGGGAATACCACCTCTACTACCAGCACAATCCCTACGGATGGCCCTGGGGAAACATGCACTGGGGGCACGCCGTGAGCACTGACCTGGTTCATTGGAAAGAACTGCCGATTGCTGTTTACCCCAAAGAATTCGGGGACTGGGCCTTTTCCGGCAGCGCCATCATCGACCATGAGAACCTCTCCGGGTTCCAGGCCGGAGACGATCCGGTCATGGTTGCCGCATATACCAGCACCGGCCGGGGAGAATGCATCCTCTACAGTAATGACAAGGGACGGACATTTGAGGAGTATTCGGGCAACCCCGTGATAACCCATAAAGGCCGGGATCCCAAACTGATCTGGTACGAACCAGGGGACCACTGGGCTGCTGCCGTTTACCACGAGGAAAATGACAAACGTTGGATCGCCTTCTACTCTTCACCTGACCTTAAGGATTGGACTTACACCAGCAAAATTGAAGGTTTCTATGAATGTCCGGAGCTTTTTGAAATCAGGGTTGAAGGAACAAAACAGGCTAAGTGGATCCTCTATGGAGCTGACGGATCATACATGGTCGGTTCCTTTGATGGAAAGGAATTCTCGCCGGAAAGTGAACAGCTGACTTTCCAGTACGGAAAAACCTTCTATGCCAGCCAGACCTTCAACAACATTCCGGCCGAAGACGGACGCCGGATCCAGATCGCCTGGGGACGGACCGATTCGCCGGGAATGCCCTTTAACCAGTGCATGCTCTTTCCGGTAAGCCTCACCCTGAGGGAGACCGCCGACGGACTGCGGCTGCGTCCGGCCCCGGTTGAGGAAATCGAACTGCTCCACCAGGATCCGATAACTCTAGTCGGTCAGTACCTGGAACCCGGCCGTTACGAAGCTCCGTTTACCCCCGGAGAAACCTTGCATATGGTAGCTGAATGGAGCCGCAACAAGCCGGGAAAGACCGTCCTGACCATTGCCGGATTCCCCCTGGTGATCGATACTGACGGCAATACAGTTACCTTTGGAGAGTATATCGCTCCCCTTCCTGAATCAGGAGAAAAAATCAACCTCGAGATTCTGCTGGACCGCCTCAGCCTGGAAATTTTCGTGAATGATGGCGCCGTATACATGCCGCAGTATCTGGACCCGGAAAAGAGAACAAAGGAATACGCCATAAGTACCGACTCCGAACTACGGCTCGAGAGCCTGACCGTCTGGCCGCTGAAATCAATCTGGGAGGAATAGGCGAAATGTGGCCGGAAGCATCCCTGCTTTCCTGTCCTCCCCCCCTCCTGTGGGCGGGGGGGGGGGGGGAAGGACTCAGATTGTTTAGAAACCTCTCCATTTAAAAAATTCTCATTTTCGAAGAGCGCCCTTTATCAACAGCCTGAGGCTTGAAGCCCGCAGTACGGTGTCGCGCCCTTTGTGGATCGCCGATCTTCAGATCGGCATTGAAAACAACGGCACCGAAGGTGGCAACGACAATCGATTGGGAACACGACAACGATAGCCGCTTCGCTGACAACGACAACGGGAATAGTGAAATATCTCCCACAACCCCTATTTCACCCTGTAATAAATATTTTTCTTGTCTATAATTGGAACCTGCGCTTTTTCGGAAAACAGGGATCATTTCCCGCAGCATTTAAATATGAGTGATTACAGTTGAAAGGAATTGACTAATGCGTCTGCGTATCTTTCTCGCTTTACTGCTTACCGCCATCCTCGCCGCCGGCTGCGGCGCTCCGGATTCCGCTGATACCAGCCAGGAAACCATAGAATTGTCATACAGTATTTTCTTCCCGGCAACCCATGTGCAGTGCCAGACAGCCATGGCATGGGCTGATGAAATCAACACCCGCACCGAGGGGAAAGTAAATATTACTGTTTTTCCCGGCGGCACCCTGACCAAGGCCCCGCAGTGTTATGAAGGCGTTGTGAACGGAATAAGCGATATAGGCATGAGCTGCTTCGCCTATACAAGGGGAAGGTTTCCGCTCCTGGAAGCCCTGGACCTTCCGGTCGGATACCCGGACGGGCTCACCGCAACTCGCGCGGCCACCCAGCTGGCGGCAAAATACAATCCTGAGGAAATCGCCGACGTGAGAATGCTTTATGTCCACGCCCATGGCCCCGGGATTTTGGCCTCCAAGAAATCAGTTGAAAACCTGGGTGACCTGGAAGGACTGAAGGTCAGGGCAACCGGGCTTTCAAGTAAAATCGTTGAAAACCTGGGCGCTGTTCCCATCGGAATGAGCCAGCCTGAAACCTACGAAGCCCTGCAGAAGGGTGTTGTTGATGCTACCCTTTGCCCGATCGAAACCCTGAAGGGATGGAAACAGGGTGAAGTAATCGACTACGTCACCGACTCAAGCGCCATCGGTTATACCACAAGCATGTTTGTAGCCATGAACAAGGCTTCATGGGACAAACTCCCGGCTGACATACAGCAGGTGTTTACTGAAGTAAGCGCCGAATTCGTGGATAAACACGGAGAAGCCTGGGACATGGCTGACGAAGAAGGCCGGGCATTTGTTGAAGAACTTGGCCACACCGTCACCAGCCTCAGTGACGCGGAAAACAAGAAATGGAAAGAAAAAGTCCAGCCTCTCCTGGATGACTTCGTAAAAGCTGCTGCTGAAAAAGGCCTGCCCGGAGAGGAAATCCTGGCTGACCTGCAGAAAATCGTGGAAGGCGCGGCAGCAGAATAACCGGAGAAGCCAGGAAAGCATCACCGTTGATATGTTTCAGTTAACCAGGATCTATTCAGTCTATACTTCCTGCCTCAGGAATACTGTGCTCTTAATGGCCGGGATTACCGGTGCGGGGGTCATGTTCATGGCCCTGGCAACCTGTACCGACATAATCCTCAGGTTTGCCGGCCATCCTGTGGTAGGGGTGTTTGACCTGGTCAGGGTGGCAGGAGCCGTTTCCATGGCCGCGGCCCTGCCCTACACCACGGCGGTCAAGGGACATGTCGCGATTGAATATTTCTTCCAGAAACTCGGTAAAAAAGGCAGGATCGCGGCTGATACCTTTTCCAGGGTCGTCAGCATAAGCTTCTTTGCCATCCTGGCCTGGGAAGCGGTGCAGTACGGAATAAAGCTGAAGGCTACAGGGGAAGTAACCCCGACCCTTCAGCTTCCTCTTTTCTGGGTTCCCTGGATTATCTCCCTCAGCTGTGCGGTTATGGCCCTTGTAATATTCCATAACCTGCTGCATCCGGGAAAGGGATTGATCAAGCCATGACACCCCTGGAAGCCGGACTCCTTGGAACAGCCCTCCTCCTGGCACTGCTTGTTTTCAGCATGCCGGTAGGTTTTGCCATGGGGGTTGTGGGATTCATCGGATTTGCCCTGATTGTATCCCCTGACGCCGCCGTCAGCATGGTAACCGCCGACCTGTACGAAACCTTCAGTTCATACGGACTGACTGTGATTCCCCTCTTCGTATTGATGGGGCAGGTAGCCCTGCACTCCGGGATAAGCCGCAAGCTTTTCGATGCCGCCTACTGCTGGCTGGGACCACTTCCCGGAGGCATGGCCATGGCCACCATCGGGGCCTGCACCGGATTCGGCGCCATATGCGGATCCGGACCGGCTACAGCCGCCACCATGGCCAGCGTCGCCCTGCCGGAAATGAAAAGATTCAAGTACGATATGGGGCTGGCTACCGGAGCCGTAGCCGCGGGCGGAGGACTGGGAATGCTGATCCCTCCCAGTGTGGTATTCATCTGCTACGCGATCATGACCGAGCAGTCTATCGGCCGGCTCTTTCTGGCCGGGGTGCTCCCCGGGATACTGATAGCCTCCCTGTTCTGTGCCCTGATATTCCTGCAGTGCAAGGCCAATCCGGCCCTGGGACCTGTTGCCCCCAGGACTCCTTTTAAAACAAAACTCAAAAGCCTGCTTGGCATCTCCGAAACCCTGGTTCTTTTTATCCTGGTCATGGGAGGCATGTTCGCCGGCTTTTTCACCCCGACTGAAGCCGCTGCCGTGGGCGCCGGGGGAAGCCTCCTCATGGCGGCCATCCGCCGCAGCATCTCCCTTAAAACCCTGTTCCAGGCATTGCGGGAGACTGCCAGGACCAGCTGCATGGTAATGATTATAGTGGCTGGAGCAACCATGTTCGGGCATTTCCTGGCCGTGACAAGAATCCCCTTTGAGCTGGCGGCCTGGCTCTCAGGACTGACCCTGCCCAGCTGGATGGTCATAGCTTTCATAATCTTCTTTTTCCTGGCGGCTGGATGCTTTGTGGATGCCCTGGCCCTGATAATGCTTACCATCCCCATTCTCTACCCGGTTGTAACCGGCCTGGGTTATGATCCGGTCTGGTTTGGTGTTATTGTTGTTATAGTGACCCAGATGGGGGTTATCAGCCCGCCGGTGGGAGTCAATGTATACGTTGTCAGCGGAATAGAAAGGGATGTTCCCCTGCAGGTAATCTTCAGGGGCGCTCTTCCCTTTCTGGGGGTACTGGTGATCGCCGCGGCAATACTGATGCTGTTCCCAGCCATCTCTTTGTGGCTCCCAAACCTTGTCGGCTGATAACAAGGGAGAAATTGTTATGTTTGAAAAACCCGATATTCGATATAACCGAATCCTTTTCTGTACCGACTTTTCCCTTAATGCTGATTTCGCCTTTCATTACGCCCTGAAATCAGCGGAAAGAAGCACTGAGGCTGCTCTGCATATCCTGCATGTTATTCCGGAACCAGATGCCCAGTTCTGGCAGACCTACCTTTATGAAGTTGATGACGTGGATTCCAAGGCCGAAATTGACCTGGGCGAAAAAATCAGGGATTCCTACCTCGACCAGATACCTGAAAATATCCACGCGGTAACCGCTGTGCGGAAAGGGAAAGACCACGAGGCCATTCTCCACTACGCCGATGAGATGAACGCGGAACTGATAGTGATGGGCAGGCAGGGTTCAAGGGGTATTGGACGGGCGTTTTTTCGGCAATGTCACAGAAAAAATCGTGCTGAACGCGAAATGCCCGGTTTTGGTTATCCCGTTTGTTAAACCGGGAAATCAAACCGCCGAGGAGTGACAGGCCACGCCGGGGGAGAAAAGGATCTGTTGCTTATATGGTCCACCATGCCAGAACACCATGTAACGGTTGCAGTACTTGTCAATGAAAATCACACCCGACTGCAATGAATACGCAGTCAAAAACCTGATTAAAAAAGCAGTTAGAAATCTCTCAAAATAATCCGACTGTCGCGATGTCCTTCCCTTTTGACTTCCCCGAACAATGAATATCCCTGTTGCAGATTGCCGTCTTCATGTTAAAATCCTTCCCTGAGTTGGTATTTATGAAATCTGCGGCAATTAAACCTGTTACTGGACTTATACTTGTTTATTTCATGTTCAGCAGCCTCGTATTCATGGGGCAGGATTTAACCGTCAGAAAAACATACGACAATTCCTGGTGCATCTCCCTGGCCAATCACAGCCATAATATGTGGGGGCACTCTCCCCCAGAGGACCGGTCCTTTGCCTATCACCACCACCCCTGCAAACATCAACACAAATCCGGGGAGGTTCATATCTGCGTTGAACGGCACAAGGTTCTGGCATCAGGTAATATGCTTGAACTGCCGGGAAATGATCTGCAGGCCGCCCGGCTTTTAATACCTGACACCGTTCGGCCCCTGGCCGGCACCAGTCACGGTCATAATTCAGTTTTCCTTCATGGGCTCGATCCGGGTCCGCCCCTATCTGAAACAGCCTCTTCTTCCATACTTCTGCTTTGAGTTCGCTCTTCGGCAAACCTGATGCCTGCCGGAGAGCTGTATCTTATCCTGATCCCGCTCGCCATATTCCGACCGGCATTATAATCCGCGTGTGATGAAGCCGAAACTATTCAGGTCTTCGGAAAATCACCTCCTGGATTTCATTGCCTAACCATTCATGTTTAATGGCCTTTCTAATTGTCAAGAGATCAGGTATCTATGATTTTATTTAAAAAAATTTTTTTATTGCTGTTACTCATTCCGGCTGGTGCAAATATCGCGGCCGAATCCGGAACAGGTCTGCTGTCCGAAAAAAACAGCCGTAACGCCCAGTTCAGTAAACCTTTCCGGGGAAATCACCCTGGATGACGCCCTTAAAGCTGCTTATTCCAGGGAACCGGAACTGGCCGCTTACGCTCTGGAGGTTGAGAGAAACAAGGCCCTGGAAGAACAGGCCGGCAAATTCCCCAATCCACGACTTAATATGGGAATGGAGGAATTTGGAGGCAGCGGCTTCCTGAGCGGGACAGAGGTCATGAAATCCCGCTACGGTTTAAGCCAGGAACTGGAACTGGGCGGAAAAAGAAAAAAAACGCGTCCAGGCCGCCAGGCAAAAGACAGCGGTATCAAAGGCTGAAATGGAAGAGAAACGGCGGGCCGTGGAAACTCTGGTCAAATCCCGTTTCGTGGCAGTATGCACCTCCCAGCAGGCCCTGCGGATCCAGAAAGATAACCTGGAGCTTGTACGCGCTTCATACTCTGTCATATCAGAACTTGTTCAAGCCGGCGAGATAACCCCTCTCCTTGAGGACCGGGCGGCAGCGGAGCTTGCCACTGCTGAAACCATTTATCTGAGGGCTGAACACCTGTATGAAAAAAGTCGGCTTGAACTCGCCGCTACCTGGAACAGCTTCAATCCCGAATTCACATCGGTAAGTGGGGATTTCACCAAGATCTCAGAAATACCACCCCTGGACAGCCTGCTTCAGTTATTGAAAAATCACCCTTTAGCCAGGCAGTGGGAAGCCAGGAAGATGCTGAGCCAGGCTGAACTGGACCTGGCAAAGTCCCACATATGGCCTAACCTGGAGATTGGCGGCGGATACCAGAAATTCCAGGAAAACCAGCAGCATGCCTACTACGTGGAGATGAGTATTCCTATTCCCCTGTTTAACAGGAACCAGGGGGGAATAAAGGCCGCCCGGGCCGGCAAGGGAATCGCTGAAAAAAGAGAGCAGTATACCCTGCTGCTGCTTAAAAAACCGTACGGCCAGTGCCTTCAGGGACCTTACTGCTGTAAAGGCTGAGCTGGAATCTCTTAAAAACACATTAATACCGGCGGCAAAAAGATCCTATGAGGCAGTCTCTGAAGCTTTCAGGCTGGGAGAGGAAGAGTATATCTCGGTTATTGATTCCCAAAGGCTTCTGCTGGAATCAACCCGGCGCCAGGCTGAACTGACAGCTGACTATTTCGCATTAAAGGCTGAGCTGGAAGGCTTAACCGGAACACCTCTTGAAAACATTCGCTGATCTATCAAGGTTGAAACATATGTATAAAAAAATATTAAACAGAAATTTACTGGTATTCACAGTTTTGCTGACTGCCGCGTTATCGGCCGGGTGCGAAGGAGACAACCGGAATGATGTTGACGCTTCACATACCCATGATGATTCTGAACACGCGGTTGGTTCTCACTCCGCGCACAGCCACTCTGAAGATACCGCGGATCATGCTGAGCATGATGAAGGCCTTAAGTTAACTGCTGAACAGAAGCAAAGAATAAATCCAAAGCTGGGCAGGGCTGCCAAAGGATCCATACATAAAAGCATCAGTTTCCCGGGAGAAATAACGCTGAATCAGGACAGTTTTATACGCCTGATCCCCAGGGCCTCCGGGGTGATCACTGAAGTCAGGGTTACCAAAGGAGACAGGGTTACCAAAGGACAGGTTCTCGCCGTTCTGGAAAGTCCCGAAATAGGCAGGGTTAAAGCCGCGTTTCTGGATGCCTGTCGCGAGCGCCGCTTCCAGGAAGCGGAACTTGAGCGCTTTATAGCCATCCAGAAAAACACGGCATCCCTGATAGAACTGCTGGATTCCGAACCTGACCTGACTGAAATCAACCAGGACCTGTTCGGTGACATGGCGGATTATGGAAGCAGGCTGATATCTTCCTACGCTGGTTATTCAGTTTCCAAAAAGGCTTTTGAACGCAGCCGGTCACTTTATGAAAAACGCATCTCGAGCCAGAAGGATTATTTGGCCGCGCGGGGTACCTATGAACAAAGCCGTGCTGAATATCTTTCCCAGCTTGCCAATATTAAATATTCGATGGAGCAGGAAATGCTCAACAGGACCAATGCCAGGCAGGCCACTGATTTCTCACGAAAAGCCGCGGCGAGACAGCTTGAAATAATGGGCATGATTCCCGGAGAAATCCTGGAGCTGTCCGCGAGCATTGACTCTCCTGAATCCAATGGGAACAGCAACGGCCTCACCAGTGTGAACCTGCGCGCCCCCCTAAATGGAACCATCCTGGAGCGCCTGGCTGGGATCGGAGAACGCACCGAAGCGGATACCACCCTGTTCACCATGGCCGACCTTGATCATGTCTGGGCCTGCCTTAAGGCTCCCGCCCGGGACCTGGCCGACGTCCACACCGGACAAAAAGTGGAGATAACATCAGAGTCGGGAAAACGTGCTACAGGTACTGTCGAGGTTGTCGGCCCGCTGGTCAGTGAGGATACCAGGACCGCGGAGATAAGAGTTGTTGTCAGCAATAATTCAGGTGACTGGAAACCCGGCCTGTTCATAAGGGGAGCCTTGGATCTTCCGGCCTCTGAACCAGGTCTAACCATCCCCAAAACCGCTCTTCAGAACATAAACGGGGAGGATTTTGTTTTCATCCCCAAAGGGGACAGCTTCATTACAGTGCCGGTAAAAACCGGCCTCAGCGACAGCCGCAACATCGAAATACTTTCCGGCCTGCAGCCGGGTATGGAATATGTGGAGACTGGAGCATTTGAACTTAAAGCCATCATCATAACCGGCGCCCTGGATCCCCATGCCGGACATGGACATTAAGGACAGGACAAAGATATGATTTCCAGAATTACTGAGACTTCCCTTAAATATCCGGGGGTAATTGTCCTTTTGCTGCTCGCAGTGGTAGGTGCCGGGATTTACAAATACAGCCAGATGCCGGTTGATGCTTTTCCCGACATATCTCCGGTTAGAGTCCAGGTTTTCACTGAAGCTCATGGAATGGCTCCCGAGGAGGTGGAACGGCTTATTACCTACCCTATTGAAACCACCATGAGCGGATTACCGGGGATTACCCAGATAAAATCAACCTCGGCTTTCGGTCTTTCCGTGGTTTACGTGTATTTCGAGGATGATATAGATATATACTTCGCCCGCCAGCTGGTTGCTGAAAGGCTTACCAGCGCGATGCCGGCACTGCCCGAACTCCAGGAACCGCCGGTTCTGGGACCGATATCCACCGGTCTCGGGCAGATATTCATTTACTACCTGGAGGCTGATCCTTCCATCGTTGATACTGAAGGAAAAGAGCTTAACACCTGGCTGAGGGAACTTAACGACTGGGTTGTAAAGCTGCAGCTGCAGACTGTCCCGGGGGTAACCAAGGTATTGTCCATGGGCGGGCATGTGCTCCAGTACCAGGTGAGGATTGATCCTGAATCACTTCATAAATTCGGATTGACCCTGGATCACATTGTTCATGCGATACAGGACAACAATAAGAATACCGGCGGCCAGTTCCTTGAAATTGGTTCCGAAGAACACCTGGTCAGGGGAATCGGCCTGCTTAAAACCCTGGATGATATCCGCGGTATCCCGGTTAAGGTTTCCGGCGGTACTCCCGTGCTGCTGTCAGATGTGGCTGAAGTTTCATTCGGAAACCAGATCCGCCGCGGGGCGGTAACCCTCAACGGGGAGGAAGAGGTGGTTGCCGGGATAGTACTCAAGCTGTACGGTGAAAACACCTCTGAGGTAATTGAACGCCTGTATGAAAAAGTAGCGGATGTCCAGGAAGCTCTTCCCGAAGGAGTGAGCCTGCATACCTACTATGAACAGGCGGAGCTAGTTAAAAACGCGACCGGGACTGTTAAACAGGCATTGCTAATTGGGGCCTTCCTGGTCATCGGTGTGCTTATTCTATTCCTGTGCAACTGGAGAAGCGGCCTTATTGTCTCCCTGTCCCTGCCGGTTTGCGCCCTGACCGCCGTTATTTTCATGGATGAGTTTTCAATATCGGCAAACCTGATGTCCCTGGGGGGGAATCGCCATTGCCATTGGAATGCTGGGGGACGGCTCCATAGTTATGGTTGAAAATATTGTGCGTCACCTCGGAATGGCCCGGGGAGAATCAATTTTTAAAACGATTAACCGGGCCGCGGAAGAGGTAATAAGGCCGATTGTTTTCTCAATCATCATAATCATGGCTGTCCTGCTTCCCATATTCACCCTGGAGGGAACCGAAGGTAAAATGTTTTCTCCCCTGGCCTTTACCATAACTTTCACCTTGCTCGGATCACTGGTTTACGCGGTGGTCGCGGCCCCGGTGCTTTCGTCCCTGCTGATGAAGGGTCAGATAGCCCGGGAACCCTCTTTCATCGGCAAGATGCGGGCATTGTATGAGCCGCTGCTTGCCAGGGCTTGCGAAGCCAGGAAAATCGTCCCCATAATAGCCCTGGCTTTTTTGATTCTAAGCCTGGCAATACTTCCGTTCATAGGTACTGAATTCATACCCACCCTGGAAGAAGGCTCCGTGTTTCTGGGAGTTACAATGACACCTTCCATATCTCTGGAGGAATCCACCCGCATGATAATGGAGATGGAAAAGACCATCCTGGAACATCCCGAAGTTGAGGAGGTGCTGAGCCGAATCGGGCGTACCGAGGCAGGCAGCCATCCCCACCCGGTTAATTTTGCCGCGATCCATATTGAATTCAAACCCGAAGCCTGGGGGGGAAGCTACAGCGGGAAACAGGAATTCATAGAGTCTATCAACCATGAACTTTCACAAATGCCGGGGGTTCAGCTCAACTTCATGCAGCCTATCCAGCACTACTTTGAGGAACTGCTGTCCGGTGTCAAGGCCCAGCTGGCCATAAAACTGTTCGGCGAAGACCTCGATATCCTGCAGGCCAAAGCCGCTGAAATTAAAAACGCCCTCGCGGATATCCCCGGACTGGTAGACCTTTCAGTTGAGCAGAACCTGGGCCAGCCCCAGGTCCAGGTTATCGCTGACCGGGAAGCCTGTTCACGCCTGGGTGTTTCAGTCAGCCAGATCATGGAAATGGTCGAACTGGCCATAGGCGGAGAGGATGTTGACCAGATCTTCCTTGATACCAGGCGGTTCGGAATTAATATTCGCTACCTGGAAGAATTCAGGGACCAACCGGAAGCCATCAGAAATATGCTGCTGGCCACCCATGTAAACGGGCATATCCCACTGGGCCAGCTGGCTGAGGTCAGGATGGTAACCGGCCCGGTCCAGATCAACAGGGAAAGCAACCAGAGAAAGTGGAACATCCAAGGAAACGTAAGGGGCCGGGACATGGGAGGTGTCGTCGCTGATATCCGGGACGCAATCCGGGATGAAGTCGATCTTCCGCCGGGGTATATCGTTGAAATAGGGGGTCAGTATAAAAACCAGCAGAGGGCCATGCAAAGGCTCATGATCATCGTGCCCATCGTGATCGCGATCGTGCTGATAATGCTCTGGATTGCTTTCAGATCATCCAGGCAGGCTTTGATTATCATTTCGAATATACCGCTGGCCCTGATCGGAGGCGTGCTGGGACTGGTTATTACCGGGGAGTATCTGTCTGTTCCTGCTTCGGTCGGATTCATCGCCTTATTCGGGATAGCAGTCCAGAACAGTATGGTCATGGTCAGTTATTTCAACAGCCTGCGCGAGAAAGGGTTTTCAGTGGCTGAAGCGGTTCACCAGGGAGCCCTGCTTCGATTGCGTCCGGTCCTGATGACCGCCCTGACCACGATACTGGGATTGTTCCCCCTGCTGCTCTCAACCGGGATCGGAGCTGAAGTACAGCGTCCCCTGGCTGCCGTTGTGGTTTTTGGGCTTACAACTTCAACGGTCCTGACTCTCATTGTCCTGCCGGCGATATACAGATGGGCGGAGGAATAATTGACCGTGGCAGGAAATATTTTAATTTCCGGTTCCCGATAACGCCGGAGGCGTGACATGATTCAGCCACAGGTGACAACGGACCGGAGGTTCGGCGGAACCTGGGGTATCAGAATATCACCGCATGAAAAAGACCTGTAAGGGAGGCATCGGAACTGAGAGCTGAGATGTGAGAAGTGCGAAGCGGCAGTGTGCCGATCTGAAGATCGGCGAGCCAAACGGAATTCTAATAATCCGGGTAGATTCCACCCTTACGGGACTGCTTCAAAAAGCCCCTCTTCTTCTTTTCCTCCAGCCGTTCCTTCCGGGAAGTCTTTGGCACACGGGTCTTTTTTCGAACCTTCCTCTCCTGCAGGGCCCCGGCAATCATGCCGGCAAAGCGACGGATGACATCTTCACGGTTGGAAGCCTGCTGCCTGGTTTTCTGGGAAGAAACCCGGAGAATGCCTTCACCCGAAATCCTTCCGGGAAGCCTTTTCTTTATCAGTTCCTTTTGTTCATCATTCAGGCTGGGTGACTTTTCAACGTCAAATTCAAGCCTCACCTTGGTGCTGACTTTGTTGACGTTCTGTCCTCCGGGGCCGCTGCTGCGAACCGCCGAAAAAGAAAGCTCTTCAATAGGAATCTTCAAATCAGGATTAATTTCTACGGTTTCCATAATAATTCAAGTCCCTAAAAGCAAAAGAGACCGCCGGTGTTGAACCCGGTTACGGCCTCTCCCGCATTTCGTAAACCACCAGATACAAAAAATGGAGGCTCTATCAGTTTTTGTACACCAGTTCACCACCGGTAAAGGTTGAATCAACCATGTAATCAGAAGTCAGCAGGACCATGTCAGCCTGGGCACCTGTCTCAAGCGATCCGATCTTGCCTTCCAATCCCAGTCTCTTGGCCGGGGTGGTGGTCATGGTTTCCAGGGCTTCACCAAGGGAAATCCCGGTAAACTCAATCAAGTTCCTGAGGCCCCTGTCCAGGGAGATAACCGCGCCGGAAATGGTTCCGTCTTCCAGGGTACAAACCTTTTCTGTGACGATTACATCATAGTCACCCAGCTTGCACTTGGATCCCGGGGGCAGCCCCATGGCGGCCAGGGCGTCTGTCACTGAATTCATACGTTTCGGGCCGATGGCTTCCCAGATGACCTTGACCAGGGAAGGATGTACGTGTACCCCGTCAACGATAATTCCCACGGTTACCCTTTCATCATAGAGCAGGGCTCCGGGGAGTCCGGGCTTGCGGTGATGAATGGGGGGCATGGCATTGAACAGATGGGTTCCATAGGTGATTCCGGCATCGAATCCGGCCATGGCTTCCTCGTAGGTAGCCTGGGTGTGACCGGCGCTGACAACAACACCCCGGTCGGCGAGTGTTTTGATGGCAGGCAGCGCGTCCGGCATCTCCGGAGCCAGGGTAACCAGCCTTACTCCGCCGTCAGGAGACCATCCGTCAATATTCGCGGGTTTGGCTGTGCAAATATAATCTTCGTTGTGGGCGCCCTTCTTCTCCGGGTTAAGGAAAGGTCCTTCCAGGTGAAGGCCCAGCGGGTTACAGCCTTTGTATCCGGCAGGCTTTCCGTCAGTGATAACCTTCCTGGCCTTGGCAGTATTGGGAATCGTTGAAGTGATTACCGTCGGCAGGAAAGTTGTAACTCCGAACTGGGGCAGGTCAGCGGCCACGGTCCAGATGGTTGAGGGATCAGCAGTAAAATCATAGCCGAATCCGCCGTTTAGCTGCATTTCAATCAGTCCGGGTACCAGGTATTTCCCGGCGGCATCAATTTTCTCAGCGCCTTCCGGGCAGGGCACCGCTTCAGCAGGCCCTACTGCCTTGATCTTGTCTCCGTCTGTGAGCAGCGCTCCATTTTCAATAGTCTCCAGGGGGCTTACTATCCTGGCATTGTGGATATAAATCATATTCTGCACCTCTTAAGCTTTATAATTTGTTGACTCTTTTTTTTAATCGCGAGTATTAAAACCAGCAATTTCTAAATATAACATCTAGTGCAAATCAGTGCGAGGGGAACAGCCCGAAGGGCTGGGTTCAAGGTTCAAGGTTCAAGGTTGTGCTTTTGACGAATTACAATTCATGAATTGTCCCTACAGGGAATTGAAAGGGGAATGACACCATCTCTCGGGGTCGGTATCGCCTTCGCGTTCGGTATCGAAATCGTGGCCGGAAACATCCCTGTTTTCCTGTACCGCGCCCGCGGTACCTTGGTGCATCTTATCTTGTACGTAACTTGTCGAAATGACTCCCGGCGAAACGATCCAAGAACCGTACCGCCAACGGTTGCCAATCGTCACCTACGGCCATTTCAACGCCGGGGTGGCCAAATTGCTATTCCCCATCATGGGGAGTCAACCAAACCGGTCCATGGATTACCTTCATAATCCTGTTAAATATCCTGTGTAACCTGGCTTTGGCCGGACTTATCCTGTGGAAATACCGGGACTTCATCCCTTTGTCGAATTCTGTTCCTTCATATCCGGATTCCAGCAGATAAAGGGCCTGGGGAAGCAGGGCTCCAGTCAACTCCGACATGCGGCGATGCATCATTTCGATATTCTCTTTCGGGTAGAATTGCAGCCTGCCCTGTACCAGCAAACGGCCTTCATCCAGATTCTCATCCATGATATGGATACTTGCCCCATACTCATTCTCACAGTTGGCCCATTGATGCACATAGACCTGCTTACCCTTGTAGTCAGGCAGAATGGAACTATGGCAATTGATCGGAGGATACCGAAACCGTTTCAGGACTACCCCTGGGATTCGATAATTCCATCCGCATGACACTAAAGTATCCGCGTCAATGGAAGCCAAAACAGACAGTGCTTCTTCAGATGTTAACCGCTGATCTTCGGCTACAAAAACCTGCACTCCATTCTGCCTGGCGTATTCAACCGCTCGCCCGGTTTCCGAGTCTGACAAAAATACAAAATCCCATTCACCCGGAAATGGATTCATGAGAAGGCACTTCATCACTATCCGGGTTTTCTCCCCATTTCCCGGTCCCAGCAAAATCCATTTCCTTATGCCCATAGTCAAAACATACCTCGCGGATTACCGGTAATCCAACTTGGTTTCCCATAAAATCCAGCTGCTGGATCAGCCTATCCTAATATCCAGAATTTGAAGCGAGAGACTCCTCAACATCAAGTTGAAAGACTCTGTTCACCTTCGCCAGAACTTCCATGTACCTTTTTTCGCCGCATCGAAGCACGAAATAACCCACCAAATTGGCATTGTGCGACAACGGCTGAACATAATCACCGGTTTTCTTTGCCATAACCATGTTTTTCACTTCCGGAACCGCTCTTTTTATTTCCTGAATGTCAGGAACTGAACCCAGTCTTCCAGGATACTCAGCACCGAAAACGTAACTGCTTACCGTATTCGGATGGTAACAATCGATCCCAGGAAGAGAACCTCCTGATATGTATATTAAAATCCACTCCAGGAGATTGGTTCCGGTACTGTCTTCTATACAGTCAACAATCCCGTTTCCTCCCAGTCTAAGCCCAATTTCCAGGATAGTTACCTCCCGCCCATGCAAAACCACGTCAAAATCCAGCGGTCCATCAAAATAACCCAACTTCAATGCCGTATCAAGAATCTCTTTCCTCAAAATGGAAGCATAGTCGTCGCATAATCCGGATGGAATGGAGTGTCCCTGTACAACTGGTCCGACCATATGCTTGCGGGTAGGAGTAAAAAAACGAAAATGACCATCTGACAAAAAAGCCGCCCCGCCAAAATTGCTGCCCTCAACAAACAATTCAGCACAAATCCTGCCATTCCGGGAAAACTGCCTTGCGTTCCGGTAGGAACTTTCGACCTTTTCCCTTGTCGCCCTGGGTTCAATAACCGTTACTCCCCGGGAACCGGAGGAATCATCAGGTTTTATTACTATCTTTTTCTTCACTTCCTGTAAAAATACCCATATGTCACTTGAACAACTGCATACCTTGTAGGAGGGATGGTTAAATCCGTTCTCTTTCTGAAAGCAACGAAAAGCAGTTTTCACGGACGCTGTTTCGGCGACTCGCCGGGAAGGCCCTTTCAGGTCCATAGCGTCAGCGACGGCTCCCATTGCGGGAATTCCCGCGTCAGTTCCGGTGGTGACAATACCTGAAATGCCATATTCTTTGGCTGCATTCACAACTCTATCCGTATCGGTAATGTCTATATCAAGATGAATATCAGATAAGGGAATGCCGGGGAAATCTCCGCGGGGACTGACAACGATCGTTTCAACACCCATCTTCCCGACCAGAGAAATCAGGGGAACCTGATAAATCCCCGCACCCAGGACCATGATTCTTTTTTTCATGTATTATTACTCTCTGCGCTCGGCCAGGATATTGGGATTAAACCGTAACCATCGACTTTATACAGGCAAAGATAACCCTGATATTTCACAAAACAGATTCACAGATGATTGTAGTTTCTTGAAATAACAGTGTCCATCCACGCAACCGAAAAACAGGGCAGAACATCTCTCGGGGTCGGTATCTCTATCGAACTGGTGGCTGGAAGCATCCTTGCTTTCCTGATCTCGACACCGTCGAGGACTGTGCCTACACCCTCAGCTTCCGCAACCTTCCCCCAAATGACTCCCTTCGGGAGAGGAAAACTGGAAGTTTCCAGCCACGATCGCTACCCGCCACTCGCAATACGCGACTATTTCCGCAGCTCGCTTCCGCTCGCAGGAAAGCAAGGATGCTTCCGCCACACGCAACTCGTAACGTGTGACTTTTCTGGAGCCGGAGGCTCCAGCTACAATCCACACCCAGGATGGGTATGCCACGAGCTACAGGCTGGAAGCCTGCGGTACGATGAATCACACCGTGGAGATCACCGCGAAGTAGTGGCAGACACTGCCTCCCAGTACGAACAAGTGCCAGATGGCGTGGTTGAACTTGAGGCGGTCCCACTTATAAAAAACCGTTCCCGCGGTATAAAAGAAGCCGCCCGCAAAAAGCATTATCAGGCTGAAGAGAGGCAGGGTTTTTACTACCTGGAAGAACACGGTAACAATAAGCCAGCCCATCATAAGGTAGAGAATCAGGCCTATTCGATGGGTCTTCTCAAAATGAAAAACCTTCAGGATGATTCCAATAACAGCGATACACCAGACTATTCCCAGGATGGTCCATCCCAGGGCGCTGCGCATCACGGTCAGCATGAAAGGGGTGTAAGTTCCGGCAATCAGCAGGAAAATGGCGGAATGGTCTATGGCCTGCATTACCCTTACCGCCCTGGTCCTGGTCAGGCTGTGATAAAGGGTGGAAGCAAGATAAAGCAGGATAAGGGTGGATCCGAAAATCGAAAATCCCACAACATGCCAGGTGTCCCCGTACCAGACGGCAAACAGGGTGAGAAACACCAACCCGACGATGCTGGCGACAAATCCCAGTCCATGGCTGACGCTGTTGAAGATCTCCTCAATCATTGTATATTCGTGTTCGGCTGCTTCCGGGAGAGTGTTCTCTTTCATCAAATCCTCATTTTCAATATGCTCTTTTGTCGACCGGGTGAAGTTGTTTAAATACACTCCAGGTTTCATCCCTCTCCGCAATTATACTCCAGTTCGCTGGAAAATGATTTCAAACCCGGACCCGGCAAATATGCCCCTCAGTTCTTTATAAGAGAATGGTCCGCCTGACTTGCAATCTAATTCAACTCCAATCCCTTACCAGTCCCGGAGGCGTTTGGACAAAGTTGCCGGCACAAACGTTTTCATATATCCACCAGATTGATATCCACAATATAGCGAAACAGATTATTTGCCAGATTATGGCCATTCCTGGCTCAACACAGATTTCCTGGCCGCCCTTTCCATGCCTCCAGCTCCCGCTTCAGCTCTTGTTCAACCCTGGGGTCAAAACAGGAAAAAATGACCTTAAGCTTCTTTTCCCGGAAGGAACAAACCGTATCCATGGCGATTTCACAGGCTCGATCTACCGGAAAACGGTATACCCCGCAGCTGATCGCCGGAAAGGCAATCGAATTAATATCATGGATGGTAGTAATTTTCAGGGATTCCAGGTAGCAGGAACGAAGCAGCTCTTCCTCTTTATTCCCTCCGCCTCTCCAGACCGGTCCGGGAGTGTGGATTACAAATTTGGCCGGGAGGTTATACCCCTTGGTGATTTTGGCCTTCCCGGTTTCGCATCCCCCCAGGGTCCGGCACTCGGCCAGGAGTTCCGGTCCGGCGGCCCAGTGTATGGCGCCGTCCACCCCTCCGCCTCCCAGCAGGGAGGTGTTGGCGGCATTGACGATGGCATCCACCTCCAGACGGGTGATGTCACACTTCTCGACGGTTATATCATGGATGGTCATGGGGCCTCCATTTTGTTTGGCCTCTCCTTCGCACCTTCAGCGCTCAGGATTCACCGGGTGGGCATCGTTCTCCCAGGGTTCCGCCCCGAACCTTCGGTACCGTTAATTTGAATCGTCAATCGTCAATCGTCAATTGACAAGCCGATCTGGAGATCGGCGATCGTGGGCCTCCATGCCCAAGATGGGCATGGAACACTGGAGCCGGCGGCTCCAGCTACATCACCGGTGAAAACTCTTGGCAATGAAGCGCAAACCGTCGCGGATGCCGGTTCGCCAGTAAATCCAGCTGTGGGCTCCGTCCCTGACCCGGTATTCGTGATTTATCTCCCGGTCTCTCATGATCATATGCAGGGTCGAATTTCCTGAATACAGAAAATCGTCATCCCCGCAGTCGATATACCAGCGGACCTTGTTCAGCTCCTCCACCGGGAGGGTTTCCGCCAGCCTGACCGGATTGTTGTTCCAGAAATGCTCGGATAAATCCGGGGGATCTCCCTGCAGCGGTCCGAAGGGAATCCGCAAGTAGCGGTCATACTGCTCCGGGGTCTGCTTGACCAACTGCTCATCCGACCAGATTCCGGCACTGAAGGCCACACAGGCGGCAAACATATCAGGGTTGCGCATCGCCATTCCCAGGGATCCGTACCCGCCCATGGACAATCCTGAAATCGCCCGGAATTCCCGCTTGGCCCGGACCCGGTAGGTCTTTTCAATGTGGGGAATCAGTTCTTCAAGAAACATTTTTTCCCAGGGAACTTTCCCGGTATAGTCATCCACGTACCAGGTAACTCCCCCGTCCGGCATGACGATGATCATCGACGGGACCTCTCCGCTGGAAATCAGCTGGTCAGCCGAGACATTTACCTCCCCGAACTGTATCCATCCGGTCTCGTCATCGGAATAGCCGTGCAGCAGGTAGAGCACCGGGTACTTCCTTGTTGAAACGGCGTAGTCCGGGGGAAGGTATACGGCAAAATTGACCTGCTCCCCCATCAGTTCACTGTCTATCGAAAGTCCCTCCAGGACCTGCCCGCCGGGATAGGATGCCGCGGCACCAGTATCACCGGCAAGAGCCAGAGACATAGGGCAAACAATAACGAATAACACCGCAATTAAAAACTTTTTCATAATAACCTCTCCATTATTCTCCAAATCTCACAGGAATAATTCCAGCCTTGCTTGAATACTCACTTTTCTGAAACCAGGTCACCTTCGGGATGTCCGCTCATTACATTTCCTTCCAGTTTGACCGGGAGTCCTTTCTCATGGATCATTATCCCGGCTCTCTGGGTGCCCTTCCCCGTGTCCCTGATGATGTTCTCCTGAAGGACCACATCCTCAGCCGGGGAATCGAACGCGAAACCATATCCGCCATCCTTGACACCGTTATTTTCAACGACATTCTTCAGGAAGGTGCAGCGGTGAGGGGCGTTGGAGGCCCGCTCACCCCGAAAATTAACCCCGTCGCTGCCGTTGTTGAAAATCCGGTTTTCAACGAAAAGGATGTCCGTATCCTTGTGCCCGTTGCAGATCCCGAAACGGCCGTTATCATAAAAGCTGTTACCTTTCAGCAGGCTGTGGTGAACCCTCCAGCAGATGAATATTCCATCCACATCGTTGTGGTGGCTGCTGCTGTTCTCTATCACAGTGCGGGGTGATCCCGTGCCGGGATGGAGTCCCATGTTGGCGCTGCGGCTGATCTCACAGTTACGGATCGTCACATCCTCGGTTATCTGCCAGCTCATCCCTTCCCCGTTGCAGCCGTCGACAATCACATTTTCTACCGTTACGTTCTTTGATTTGAAAATAAAAACGCCGGCACCGCGGCAGCCGTCCAGGCGGGCGCTCTTTTCCCGGTTGCCGTCAACCTTGAACCCGGTAATGACTACATTTTCAGCACCAACCGCTTCCACGGCGGATGTAGCATTTGATACCTCGCCTCCGCGGTCAGAACGGTAATCCCGCACCAGGCCGGTATCAAAATAAATCACGTTGTCCCTGATCTCGGTGATCCTGGCGGTGGTAACAGCCCAGCAGCTGTTCTTATCATCGTCCATCACCTGCAGGGCCATTCCCGGCTCAAATCCGGAAGGATCCTCTACGGTGACCTTGAGCTCCCCGAAATCAGCGTCGACGATGAACCTGGAACCGGCGCCATCACCTATCTTGAGCACCGTCTCCGGACCCGATCCCTCCAGCCTGACGTTGGATTTAACCCTGACCGGTGCGATTATCCTGAAAACTCCCGGAGACATTTTGACGGTTCCGCCTTCATCCGGGAGCAGGTCGATGGCGTACTGAATGGCCTGGTTTGTAAACCCGGCTATATCCGAACCATCCTCACCTACGGTGATGACCCTGGCCGGGACCAGCGGATATACCAGGGAATCCACTTCATAGTCACCCGGCTGGCCGAAACCCGCGGCAAGAAAAACTAATGACAGCAATACCAATACCAAGACTCGTGATAATTTCATCTTTATTTCCCTTCAAATCACCCTATTCTGAAACAAGTTTATTCATCCCCAGCCACACAGCGTCGGCAATCTCCTGCTGCCCCCTCCTGTCGGGATGAAGACCGTCATGAAAATGCTCCGGCGTAACCGCGTGAAGCAGGCTTATGAATTCAACCCCGGTTCTCTTGGCCAGCTCGGCATATTCCTTCTCCATCAGGTACAGAGAATCCCTGGTGTTTTTGTTGTACTTTTTATCCACATTTATCTGGTTCATGGTCTCCAGATTGATATCAACCGGGGCCATCACCACAACTCTCGCTTTCGGCGCCTTTTGCAGGGCCTGGCTTATCATCCAGCCCATGTTATCCACGCATTTCCTGACCATTTCCGGAGTTCCGTCCTTAAGGTCATTCACACCCAGGAAAAAAAGAATCCAGTCTGAATCAGTGTTGGCGGCCAGTGGCGGCCCCAGTTCTTCCCGGTCACTCGTCTTTCTACCACTACGTCCCGCATTTACAGTTGTCACCACGGAATGCTGCTCTCCCAATATCTCCACCCAGCCGTACCCCTTGGCATGGGTAATGCTGTCCCCGAAACAAAGGACTTTTCCGGATGGATCGGTATCCTGGCTGGACAAGCCAAAGCAGATGAAAAAGAAGCATATAAGCAACAGAGAAACAAAAAAAATGATTTTAAATTTCACGAAAGCGTTCCCCTGCTTATTCATGTAAGCGTTTAAGCCTGGATCCAAGGGTGTTCCCGGGACAATTTCATGGATGTTAAATCTACCAGTCCTTGACTCGGAGCTCTTGAAGCCCTAATTTAGGTCATGCAGAAAGCATAATAGAAGGAGAGACCAAATTGAAGGCACTAATGAGAATTAATTGCGTTGTTCTATTCATCATAATGAACCTGGGATCCGTAATGGCGGCACCCAATGAAATTCCTTTCCTGAACGAGGAGGAATACCAGTGGCTGTCCAATGAAATCTCCGGGGACGCCGCTTTCGAACACATACGCTTCATGAGCCAGTTCCACCGTCCAACCGGCGGTGAGGGATTGATGAAAGTAGCCGAATATGTCAAAGATAAAGCAGCTGAATACGGCTTGGATGATGTAAAACTGATCAAGCAGGCCCATAGCAGGCGGCCCTGGAACGCCGAATACGGTGAGATCTGGCTTACATCTCCGGAAATCAAACTCATTGCCTCCACCAATCAGGTTCTCCTTCATCTTGCTGATAATTCGAGAACAACCCATATCGAGGATGTTGAGATAGTCTATGTTGGGCGGGGGACCAGTGAAAGTGACTACGAAGAGCTGGACGTTGAGGGGAAGATTGTCCTGGCCTACGGCGGAAACCGCGGCGTAATGTCTGAAGCAGTGTGGAAAAGAAAGGCAGCCGGCCTGATAACCTTTCCCGATCCATCGGTGGCAGATTATCCGGTTAATGCCCTGAATCGTCCTGACCAGATCCACTGGAGCAGCATTCCGGTTGAAAGCAGCCATGGTCAGCCAGGAACCTTCGCATTCATGGTCTCTTCCCGCCAGGGCCTGGAACTGAGAAACATGATCGAAACTGAAGGACCGGTAAAGGCAAAGGTCGACATCGAGTCTGAATTCGGCGCTCCTGAGGAAGCCTGGCAGGTTATGGTCGAAGCCCGTATCAATGGAACTGAGATCAACGACCAGGACATTGTTCTCACCGCCCACACCCAGGAAGAAAAATTCTCGGCCAATGACGATTCCAGCGGTTGTGCCAGTTTGCTTGAAATCGGGAGAGCCATGCGGAAACTGATCAAGGAAGGCAGAATCAAGGCTCCGCGCCGAAACATAGTGTTCTGGTGGGTGACTGAAATCAGCAGCCAGAGGCAATACTTTGCCGATAATCCCGGGGTCCACAAAAACATGCTGGTTAACATCAACCAGGATATGGTCGGCGCCAACCAGGCCCAGGATGTAATGCGGGTGCAGAACATGACCATGGTTCCCTTTTCCCGTTTTCATTTCCTTAATGACGTGGCCGAGTCAGTCCTCGATTTCGTTATCGAAGGCAACCGGGCCAACCTGGCAGTTCTTCAGGCCGGAAACTCCGAACTGTATCCGCGGGCCATTCTCTCGAAGCTGGGCACCAGGCACCGCTACAATGCCGCGGTCATTCCCTTCCATAACAATTCAGATCATATGACCTTCAATGAAGCCCCCATAGGAGTACCGGGAATAAGCTTCACCAACTGGCCGGATAATTACATACATTCTTCAGACGATGATCTCTGGAATGTTGATGCCACCCAGCTGCAGCGTAACGCTTTTGCAGTGGCCATGATGGGCTATACAATCGCGTCCGCAGGGGAATCCACAATACCTGAGATATCAGCCCATGTCGCGGGGCGGGGGATGGAAAGGATCGGGATTGACTATCGTCTGGCCCTTTCAATGATCTCTGAAGATAAGGGAAGCTACTTCGATGCCTTACACCAGGTAAAGCAGGCGGTTATCCGGGAAAAGCGGGCGGTGGAATCGCTGCGGCAGATTGACGAAAAAGGTCAGCTGAAGGAAGTTATCAACGGAAACCTTAACCAGCTTGAGTCCACCGGGTCCAGTCTGCTCGATTCGCTGAAATCCCAGTACACCGCCAGGTTCAGCAATCCTCCGGATGTAGAGGAATTGACGGAAGCTGAAAGAGTCATGTCAAACCTGGTACCGACCATCCAGGGAGACGCTGACGACTTCCTCTCCGAACGCAGGAACATTAAAAGAGTCAGCGGACTGCACGGGGTCATGGCCTTTGAAGTTATTTCCTTTATAGATGGACAGCGGACGGCGCTTGATATCTTCAGGGCGGTCCGGGCTGAGGCACGGCGGGCGGGTTCCCATTATTACGGTGTTGTTAAAGCTGATGACGTATACAAATACCTGAAGAACGCGGCTGATACCGGGCTGGTTAAGTTCTAGCCTCCGGGCGAGTATACTACTCCCGAACATGAAAAGGGATTGACACAATGAAAAGGCTGTTCCTGCAATTCACTATTTGTCTTCTTGGTATCTTTTTGGGACTGTTTCTGTACAGCACAGTATTCGATCCGGAACCGGATCGGTCAGAGCTTGAATCCGGGGAGGAAGCCCAGGATCCCCAATATGATTCAACCGCTGAGAATGCCTGGAATCCTGAATTCAGTATAGTGGAAATCGAATCCTCCCTGGACGGTATGCCCGGCAAGGCTTATTTCTACAGTTCAAAATCAGTCAATCCCGCTCCGCTGGTGGTCAGCCTGCACACCTGGAGCGGGGACTATACCCAGGAGGATCCCCTGGCTGAATTGTGCCGGAAAGCAGATGTTAACTATATCCATCCTGATTTCCGGGGTCCCAACTGGACTGTGGGCGCCTGCTGCTCTCCGCTTGCCCTGGGGGACATTGATGACGCCATAGATTTCGCCCTGGGGAACAGTAATGTGGATACTTCGAACATCAACGTTATAGGGGTCAGCGGCGGAGGATACGCCACACTGGCGATGTTCATTAAATCCAGACATCAGATACGCCGTTATTCCGCCTGGGTTCCCATCTCCGATCTCGTGGCCTGGTTTGAAGAAAGCAAAATCAGGGGAAACAAGTACGCCGGGGATATCCTGGCCTGTACGGGATCCAAGGATGGTGAACTGGAGCTGGAAGAAGCGAAACGAAGGTCTCCGCTGCATTGGAAAACCCCGCCCGGCAGGCTGGATAATTCGGAGTTAATCATTTATGCCGGGGTATATGACGGGATCCAGGGAAGCGTTCCGATAACCCAGTCCATAAACTTCTACAACAAGGTGCTGTCTGAATTGTACCCGGGCAGTGAAGCAACTGTGAGCCTGGAGGAAAAGGCCCGGCTGCTGGAATTCCGGAAACCTCTGGGTGCATTCGGCGCCATCGGCGGCCGGGAGATCTGTTTGGAAAAATCAAGCGGCAACCTGCGGCTGGTTATATTCACCGGCAACCACGAAATGCTGCCGGAAGCAGCCTTTGACAATTTACGATAGTGGTCGGAAACATCTTGTTTTCCGGTCCCGGAGGGACACAAGCGATCCCCCGACGATGTCGGGGGATAGGAAAGCAGGGATGCTTCCCGCCACAACCGCAACCAGCCCTAAACATTCCTGATAACCACCGTCCGGGCGATAAGGTCAAAGGCCCGCTGGTTTTTCTCGGTGAAGGGAATGAAGAGGACATCGACCACCAGGAACTCGAAGTAGTAGGGTATCCGCCGGAGGAAGGCTTCCTTATACCCGATCGGGGCACCGTTTTCCTTGACCACGTGGAGATTAAGGAGATATTTCCCCAGGGTTGTACCGTAACGTCCCTCCAGGATAGGAAAGTAAAGGATCATCAATCCGGCGGCGGTCAACACCAGGCTGAAAGCGAAGATCCCGGTAAACACCTTTACCGCTGAGAATCCGGACATCGGAGAATCGGTAAAAAAGAGGGCCGGCAGGATGAAAAACCCGGCAACAAACAGGTGGGCCGCCATATCAATAACAAAGGCCAGGGCCCTGGAAAAGAACCCGGCATAGTGCAATTTTATTCCGGCCATGAATTCTTCGGCAACTTCTTCGGGGCGTCCCATGCGGTCAGTGATCCTTTCCAGGGTGAGTTCCTCTCCCAGTTCATCACCGAGATCCTGCAGGTGATTTTTCAGGTCAGACTCAATTCGCTTCACCTCCTGCGGAGGCCCCTGGATCAGTTTCATTACATCACTAAGATATTTCTCGGTTATGTTCATCTTTATTCCTCGCTTTCCAGGAGGGTATTGACGACCCTCACGAAATCCTTCCATTCAACAAGCAGCTCTTCAAGGTGGGCGACCCCCGCCCCGGTCAAGCTGTAATACTTGCGGGGCTTTCCCCGGCCCTGGGTTTCCCAGCGGGCTTCGATATACCCGGCATCCTCCAGGCGATAGAACACCGGGTACAGGGTGCCCTCCTTGAGCTTGAATTCATTGGAACTCCGCTCTTCCAGGGTGCTGCTGATCTGGTATCCGTACATATCTTTTTCGGCCAGCAGCTTCAACAGGATCAGTTCCAGGGTTCCCCTCTTCAATTCCCTTTCCATCATTTTGCCCATATTAAATACTCTCTTATGAAATATATTTTGTGTAACCAAATACATTTTCATACAAATTAAATGATATGTCAAATTTTTTCTCTTGAAAGCATCCGGGAAACGGGGACATCATTGAATTTGGGTCAGTGCCGAGGGGAGGAGGAGGCGTACCTTAAATCAGGAACGGTTTATGATATCCAGATCCCTGTATTCTGATGTATCCACCTCTCCGCGGGTGTATTTTTCATGCCACCCTTCCGGAACCGGAAAACGTTCATACAATTCGGCCCTTCTGGCTTCCAGCAGTCGGCGGGGCCGTCCCATGAATTCAGCCGCGGAAATAACTTCTCCCGGGGATTCAGCGGCCAGTGAATCCAGCCATTTTTCTCCTTCCAGGCTTCGAAGAAGATGGTGATCAAATATACACACCCCTATATTATCCGCCAACATCCGGGCTCTTCCCAGTGCATCCGCGACATCCCCAATTGACAGGTCACGATAGAGGGGAGGTCCACTGACCAGCAATATTGACGGTTCCCATTCAAGAATCTGCTTCACGGCCCCATCAGAGAGCAGCTGGATATCCGAGGCGTGAACGAAGACTTCATTTCCATCTTCGATCCGGGTCATCATTACCCGGCCCATAAACGTTTCAGCAAATCCGTGGGGCACCGGTCGGGAAAAAGACATGCTGCCGTCTGTCCGGCCCCAGCACAACCCATCCTCACAATCCACGGCATCACGTATGTTCCTGAACCTTATCCCGGCCTTCCCCGCGTCCGGGGGCACACTGTTCATCCACCACCTGACTTTCTCTCCCAGGGAAGAGGCAAAACGCTGCAGCGGCATCTGGAAAGGATTGGCATTCTCCAGGGGCACATGGTCTCCGTGGAAATGGGATACCACAATATCCCCGGCAAGTTTAACCGCCTCCAGGATCCTCTCCCTGGCATCCTCTCCCGCGGCCACCTGCACCGGGTGGGGAAGCAGCCCTGCCCTCTGGTAACCCAGTGCCATGGCCGGATCAATGAGAATGACTCTCTCGCGGGTTCTAACAAGACAACTCAAGCCCCTGGTCCCAAGGGACTCAGCTGACAAAACTCTGATATCCATTAAACAACAAGTCCTTATCCCTGGCCTGTTCCGATTGAAAATATTCGCGACCATATGTCGGGATAGATTAGAATATACACGTTTAATTATGGATTATTTATCCCGGATCCGATACAGGCAATCAGCATTGACAGGAATCCCGGCAGTATCCAGCTGATAAAGGCCTGCATTTACTGCTTCCGGAGGCCGGGGGTGACTGGCCCCTGGTTATCCTCGAGGAAAAATATGAGTATCTATCAAAAATGGTTCCTGGCCAGCAGGCCCTGGTCCTTTTCAATGACAGCCATATCGGTGGCAATCGGCAGCGTACTGGGATCATGGTTGGCCGAGTTTTCCTGGATTCTTTTCCTGCTGACCCTGGCTGGAGTGGTTTTTTCCCACGCCGCCGCCAATCTTTTGAACGACTACTTTGACGTGAAAAGCGGGGTAGACACTATTGATGTTTCCACCGCTCAATATAGACCACACCCGCTGGCTGAAGGAAGCCTGAGTCCGGGAGCTGTCTTGACTGAAGCTTTAATATTTTTGTCCATCGCGGCGTCTATAGGTATTTACCTGGCGGCAACCAGGGGGATTATGATCCTCTGGATTTCCCTGGCCGCGGCCTTTGCCCTGATCTTCTATACCGCCCCGCCCTTCAAGTACAAATACAAAGCACTTGGTGAAATCGCGGTTTTCCTGATCTGGGGACCATTGATGGTTGAGGGGGCCTGCTATGTGCAGTCCGGAGCCTTCAGCTGGGACGCGCTGCTGATATCTGTTCCCATGGGAATACTGGTAGCCCTGGTCCTACTGGCCAACAATATCAGGGATGCCGGGGATGACAGCAGTAAGGGGATCAGGACTGTGCCGATCCTGACGGGGCCGAGGACAGGAATCCTGGTTTATATACTTCTGGTGGCAACAGCTTACCTGTCAGTGATTTTAATGTCCCTGTTCGGGCCCCTTACCCCCTGGTCACTGGGAGTCCTGATTTCTTTTCCGCTATTCTTAAAACTGCTGCGCCAGATAGCCCACAATCCTCCTCCGGACGCTGATGCCCGGACAGCACAACTTAACACGGCCTTTGGAATCCTGCTCCTGATATCCTTGATAATCGGGAATCTACTATGAAAAATACAGAAATCTCCCTGAAGCCGGTAATCGCTACCATTATCCTGGCCAATGTCCTGTGGTTCGCAACCTTCTTTCTTGAATTCAGTACCTTCTGGATCAAGATAGGGGTGTCAGCTTCAATCCTGGCCATTCTCTCCTTTTTCCTGAAACCACGGATAACAATCCGTTTCAAGCTGGATGCCGGTTCGGTAATCATGGGATTCATTTCAGCCGCGGCTCTCTATTTCATTTTCTGGGCGGGGCGAGAGGTTTCCACCCTTCTCTTCCCATTTGCCGAACAGCAGATCGGCGGTATTTACGGCAAGGGGGACGGGACCCCGGCCATGTTCATAATCCCGCTGCTTCTCTTCATAACCGGCCCCTGTGAAGAAATCTTCTGGCGAGGATGCCTGCAGGAAAGACTGATGCTCAAGTATGGGATCAGGCAGGGATGGCTCCTCGCGGCTTTTTTCTACGCCGCTGTACATATCTGGTCTTTCAATTTCATGCTGATTGGAGCAGCCGGTGTAGCTGGTCTGTTCTGGGGCGCCATGTACATGAGGTACCGCAACCTGGCCCCGGTTATCGTCTCTCACTCCCTCTGGAGCGCTTTCATATTCGCGGTGATTCCGCTGTCCTGAATCCTGTTAACCGGTGATATCCTCGAACAACCCAGGCATCCAATCCAGGAATGGTGCGGGTTCCGCGATTAAAAAAGCAACCTTGAAATATTCTCTCTTTGTGAGAAGATTAGACCAGGATTTAGATTGACAACAGCAATGAAAAGGCTCAAAATCTGGACTGAATTTACCTATTATTTCCTGCACTCCATCCGTATCCGCAGGCCATGGTGTTTTTCTCCTCTGACCTGGATCAAGCTTTACCTGCGGGGATTCCTACCCCTGCAGTTTGACCTCTATAATCTCCGGGAAAAACGAGATTGGAGAATACACCTCAACCAGAGGCAGATCCTGGCAACGCGCTATATCGACGGAATCTATGGAGAACTCCTCGATAACAAACTTCTTTCCTCCTATCTCCTGGAGGGAATGGCATCCATCCCACGAATCCTGGCTGTCATCCTTGACAACCAGATTTACCTGCCCGGGCAAGGCAGGACCAAAGACCTTAAATCAATCATTCGGGATAACGGCAGGGTCATCCTTAAACCCGTTGACAAGAACGGGGGAAAGGGCATCTATTTGTTGGAATACAGCGACGGGGTTTACCTGAAAAACCGGCAGGTAATCGCTGAGCAGGAATGCAAGGACCTTATCTCCCCGGGCGGTCAATTCCTCCTTTCCGAGTACGTTCAACAGGGATCTTACGCTCGAAGTCTCTATCCGGACACGGTGAACACAATCCGGGTCATTACCATGCTTGATCCGGACCTGTCCCGACCTTTTATTGCCGGTGCCGTACAGAGAGCCGGAACCTCGAATTCCTTCCCCGTGGACAATGTCAGCTCCGGGGGTCTGGCCTGCAGGATTGATATTGTATCCGGACGCCTGGGAAAGGCCTCCAGGATATTCATGGATAGAAACCTGAACTGGATAGAAGAGCATCCGGAAAGTGGTGTCAGGTTTGAAGAAATGGTGATCCCGGGCTGGGATGAGATATGCGCTCAGGTAATTGAACTCTCGGCTCATTTACCCCTCACTCCCTATATTGCCTGGGACATTGCCCTGCTTGATGACGGTATCTGCGTCATTGAATCCAACAGCTGGTCTGACCTCATGGCCTATGAAATCGAAGAACCCCTTAAAAAAATCCGGAAATACTCAGGTTCTTCAAATATCATCACGTGGTGTAAGAAAAAGGAAATGCCGGAATAAACCCAATCCCGTTTTCCTTCTTTGAGGGAAAAAGCCATTTTCCCCGTTCGATCCACGGGAATAATCCCGGCAATTTACCCTTCCCCGGCCCTCCCGTTTTACGGTTTCAGGATTCCCGGCGAATCTTTTACCGAAATCACCTCTTATTAGCCTGGAAGTGCGGCCGACATCCCGCGACAGAATCGATTGCACATCCCAGGTGCTGGAGTTGTGCCGCGCAAAAAAACCGCAACAAAATTTACAACGGACCGGAAAGGAATAAATATGGCAAATGTAACATTTAGAGTTAAAGGAGAATCAAAAAATCCCACCTGCATCAATGTCAGAGCCAGAAGCTTTGATTTCAATGTAGATGAGCCCGAGGCCCTGGGCGGCACCAACCTGGGACCCAATCCAGTTGAGTACCTCCTGGGATCCCTGCTAGGCTGCTTGAATGTAGTGGGTCATATTGTGGCCAAGGAGATGGGTTTCGAAATTGAAGAACTTAAAATCAGCGCCAGCGGATCACTTAATCCCGCCAAGTTCTCAGGCCAGGGATTCGAAGAAAGGGCTGGATTTCAGTCCATCTCCGCAAAAATGGAGACCAAAACTTCTGCTGGCCAGGATGTCCTGGAGAAATGGGCCAGGACCATTGAAGAAAGATGCCCCGTTTCAGATAACATTGCCAATGTGACCCCGGTTCATATCCTTCCTGTAAAAAAATAGACATCGCCAAGGCCAACCAGGCAGCACCCGCGATTTCGGCCTGGCTGGCCTTCTCCCCGCTTCATACTCCTGAACCATTCCGCACAGATCCCCATTCCGAATCCCCCATCGAATACCACCTAAAAAAATCCTGTTTAATCGCTTGCCAGATAATCCCGGAAAATATAGAGTTTACCCAGTTAAAGCTACTGGACATATGCCTGACGGTTACATCCCGGAGCATCCTTAACACAGGGGATATTTTTCTCATGAACAGACCACTAACTCTGGCCAGGGCCTGGATCAAATTCACCTGGTACTTCCTCTATTCAATACGTATCCGGCGACCATGGGCCTTTCCTCCCCACACCTGGATTTTGCTATATCTAAGGGGCTTCCTTCCCAACAAGCTGGATATGTACAAATTCAGGGAAAACAACTGGAGGCTTTACATAAACGACAGGCAGATTCTCCTGACCGCCTACCTGAACCGGGAATACGGTATCGTCATTGATGACAAATACCTCTCCACCCTGGTGTTACAACCGATTGCCAGGATCCCGGAGACATACGCTTTCATAAAGGATCGCCGGATCTATCCCTTAAAAACAGGGGCTGATCCCAGCCTGGCATCACTGGTCCGTGAAAAGGGTAAAACGATCCTCAAGCCGACTGACAAAAACTGCGGACAGGGCATATCTGTCCTTGAATTCAGGGAGGGCTCCTTTTTCAGGAACAATGAACCGATAAATCCCGGGGATCTTGAGACCCTTCCTTCCGAACAGGGCACCTATATACTTTCAGAATACGTACAACAAAGCGAATTTGCCTCCAGACTGTATCCTGAAACTGTAAACACCGTGCGGATTATCACAATGATTGATCCAGAATCGGGAGACCCCTTTATCACTGGAGCCGTGCAGAAAGCAGGCAGTTCCAGATCCTACCCGGTCGACAACCTCTCGGCCGGGGGCATGTCGGGCCTGATTGACCTCCAGACAGGCCGCCTGGGAAAGGTGAAAATGAAACCATTCAACTGGCTCGATGTCCATCCGGACACCGGTCTTCGGCTGGAAGGACTGGTTATTCCGAACTGGGAGGAGTTGAAATCAGAAATCCTCAGGTTGGCGGGACTGTTGTCCGCAATTCCTTATATTGCCTGGGATATTGCCCTGGTTGAAGACGGCATATGCGTGATAGAAACTAACAGCTGGACGGAACTGTGCATGCTGCAGCTGGATAAACCACTGTGTTCCGATCCCGCTATCCGTAAATTTTTCCGTCACCACGGCATAAACCGTTACTGATATCGTAACCTTATCGAAAACAGAGCAATTAGAAAATGACAAAAAAAGCAGCCAGGACCCACGCCAGGAACCCTCTTTACTTCATGCTCAAGCTATACCTGGGAGTACGAAACAGAGAATTTTACTGTCCGAGCCCGGTCAGGCAGGTCCTTTTTAGTTTTCTGCGCTGGAATATAGGTATTGCATGTTATGTATTCTCCTTTATTTCGGGTATTTACCCGAGATTCCGCTGGTTTAACAATCGTTCCTCCCGGCAGGCTGACGAAATAAGAAATGGATTGATAGCAAAGCTTACCGGCAGGATCAGAAGCACGGCTGGAGGCAGCAAGCTTTATATCGGATCACTGTCCCCGGGATGTCTGCATTGCATTGAAGGAGACTGGGCCTGCAATTTCGTCAACCGCCTCTGCAACCGGGACTGTTTTTTCTGCAAGCGTTCGCACAGCCTGGTCCGGGAGGAACTGGAACCTGAAACCTGGGGATTTTTCTTTCCAGATCCCACCGCGCATTTAAACTACCTCAGGACCTTCCACATCAAGGGAGTCTCATTTTCCGGCGGGGAACCGCTTCTTGTAAAGGAACGCCTGCTTCAACATATGGCGGCGGTCCGCGATGAACTGGGTGATTCAGTATACATATGGATGTACACAAATGGAGACCTGGTGGACAGCAGTGTACTCGAAGAACTGCGGGATGCCGGGCTTGATGAAATAAGGATTAACATCGCCGCCGGTGAATATGATCTGTCACCCGCAAAAATGGCGAGGGAATATATAAAAACGGTTACCGTGGAAATACCCTGCATTCCGGAAGATCACCAGAAGCTTACGGCACTTCTCCCGGAAATCAGAAAAGCGGGCGTGGATTTCCTCAATATCCACCAGTTATCCGTTGAGGAGCAAAACTGCCGGGAACTAATGCGTCGAGGGTACCATTTCACCGGAGATTATCCCGGCATCACGGTTTATGAATCAGAAATCTGCGCCCTTAAACTCCTGCTCCACGCTGTTGAAAATGGAATAGATCTCCCTGTTAACTACTGCACTTCTCCATATAAGCATCGTTTCCAGGGACGTGGATTCAGGAAACAGCGGGCCAGCGCCTTCCCCCGGGCATTCGAGGAACTTACCGCCACCGGGCACTTGCGCAGGCTCTCGGTTTCGTCCTCATCGAGACAGATTCATGAACTCGTATCAAGGCTGCAAGAAAACAGCATTGATCCCCGATTGTGGAAACTGGATGAAGATGAAGCCAGCATTTCACTGCACAGCAGCCTGCTCCAGAAAATCGAATGGCCGGGTTCAGATGTAACGATAACCTATTTCAAACCTGGTGTTGCCCCGGGAGAGGGAAGCATCAGACTGAATGCCGCAAACCTGAAACCGGATAATAAAATTGTCTTCCGGGGACGGGGACTGAATCAGCCTCTAGTGGAGCTCTGGCGAAGGCTCTACATCGCAGGCGAAGACCGGGAATCAGCTCTTCGGGCTTTCGCTTCCCGCCGGGATCCTCAAGCCGCTATGTCGAGGGATCCCGATGTGGTGCTGCGTATGTCCGAATACGAAATCCAGAAGCAGGGATTCCCGGAGATAGTCTAATCAACACTAGCGGCCCATCCCGGCAGTGATTCCCCAGGCATATGGATTTACGCGACCGGATCGACCATTTTCCGGATTATGGCCACATCATCTCCAGGAAACTCGATTTCCGCGCCCCATTCTGCTCCGATCCAGCGGAAGGTGTCACTGGAAAAAAAACACACATGGGTTTTATCATTTTTGTAGTGCCACTTTGAAAATTCCCCGGCTTCCGGGAGCATCCCGGTAAGGATTCCCAGGAATCCCCCGGGTTTCAATATCCCGTACAGCCGATCCAGATCAGCGCGGGGATTTTCAAAATGCTCGACAACCTCAGATGCAGTGATAAAGTCATAAGTCCTCTCCAACACAGATGGATCATTGGCATAAAACTTATCAAACAGCTCAACTTCAAATCCTTCCCGCCTGAACATCGAGGCCAGCACAGGCGAGGGCCCCGATCCGAAATCCAGTCCCCGGGCTCCAGGTTCCAGCCTGTTCATAACAGGAAGAAAAAGAGAATTTAATAACTCCATGTACCCTTTGTTTTCAGGGTCATTATTGTGCAGGTCATACCGCTCCTTTTCTTCCTGAGGAGAAAGATGATAGCGGGATGGGACATGAACAAGCCCGCAATCAGGACAGTTCCAGTATTTCCGGTTCCGATCCCTGTGGATATAAAAACAATGGCTGCAGCCGCACAACGGACAGATCAATTAATTACTCCCTTGATCCCGAAACTGTAACAGCCTCACGGTTACCTTCGGGAAACTTATTTTCCTAAATATTTATGATAACTGGAAATACTATCCTTTTTTCCTAATCCCTGCCATGTATCCACCCGAAAACTGGCAGGGCTGCTGTTCGATCCAGGGAAAGAATTCTTTCAAAAATCCGATTTTCATGATGTCATAATGAGTATGCTTGATCCTTCAAGGGAGAATTCAATGATGTCAAAAACAGCTTCTAAACCGTACCTGCCGACCCGCGTGATCGGAATAACATTCCTCTTTTTAGTCCTGGCCGCTTTTGCTCCTGCTGGAAATCCTGTTTTCAAAACCCGGGATCATGCCGGCTTTCAGGGCTATTCAGATATCGGGGAATGCCGGGTTCCAGGCACGGCCGAGTACGATCCGGATTCACAGGTCTACAGTATTACCGGATCCGGCAAGAACATGTGGCTTACAGATGATCATTTCAGTTTAGCCTGGAAAAAAATCAGCGGAGACTTCCTGATGACCGCTGAATTCAAACTGGTTGGAAAGGGCGTCAACGCCCATAGAAAAACAGGATTGATGATCAGGCGGTCTCTTGATTCAAACTCCCCCTATGCTGACGCGGTTATCCACGGAGACGGCCTGGCTGCATTACAGTTTCGCCGCGGTTCAGGAGCGGAAACCGAAGAGAAAAGATCCCCCTACCCGGCTCCCCGTGTTCTTCAGCTGGAACGGTCAGGCAACCGGATCACGATGCGAACAGCAGCCCCTGGTCAGCCCCTGGTTACTACGGGCTCCATCGAAATAAGCCTGGGCGAAGAAGTCTACGCCGGGCTGGCCATCTGTTCCCACGAGGAAGGCTTCGCCGAGAAAGCGATGATCTCAAACCTGCGAATTGAAATCCCGGCATCTCCCGATATTATTCCGTACCAGGATTACAGCGGAAGCCGCCTGGAAATCCTGGATCTGGAGACAGGACTGAGAAAAATAGTCCTGGATTCTGAAATACCCCTGGAGGCTCCAAACTGGACCCGGGACGGAAAATCCCTTATTTATAACAGCCAGGGCCGGCTCTACAGGTTTGACCTGGAAAAAGGGGAATCAACACCGATAGACACCGGCAATGCGGTGAGGAATAATAACGATCACGTTATTTCCTGGAGCGGGCATTTGCTGGGGATCAGCCACCAGTTAGAAAACAGCTCAACAGAAGGATCTGTCATATCCATAATACCAATTGAAGGCGGAACCCCTGAACTAATCACCGACAAAGCCCCCTCCTATCTGCATGGCTGGTCAGCAGACGACAGGTTTCTCGTCTACACAGCCCGTCGCAACGAACAATATGACATTTACAGGATACCGGTCACAGGGGGAGATGAAATCCAGCTCACAGACCAGAAAACTCTGGATGACGGACCTGAATACTCCCCTGACGGCCAATGGATTTACTTCAACTCCGCCCGGACCGGAACAATGCAGATCTGGAGGATGAGGGCGGACGGCAGCGGCCAGGAGCAGCTGACTTTTGACCAGTGGAATGACTGGTTTCCCCACATTTCCCCGGATGGCAAAAATGTCATCTTCCTGTCCTATCCGCCGGAGGTGGAGGCGGAGTCTCATCCCCACTACAAACATGTCATGCTACGGACCATGGCTCCGGGCGGAGGAACTCCAAGGGTTGAGGCCTGGCTCTATGGAGGCCAGGGAACCATCAATGTGCCATCCTGGAGCCCGGACAGTAAAAGAGCAGCTTTTGTCAGCTGCTCTTTCTGAACCTCATACAGCGGGAACTAATTCGGACAGGGAAAGGTCAGATCTAAAAACTATAGGTCAAAAACAGCCTGGTATCGGTCGCTGTAGTGTCTTCAACTGTATCCCTCTGGCCGACTCCAACCTTCAGGGCAATAGCCAGACTATCCACCAGGGGATACTTGGCTACAAAATCCAGTTCCTGGGCTTTTTCAAAGGAGGCGTTATCCTGCCAGGTAGCGTGGTAAAGAAAATAAAGCACGGTCTTACCAACCTTGGTCGTAGCTTTCAAAAATCCGGTATCAGAGTCTCCATTAAACATTCCCGGATAGATCATCAGTGAGATACCCAGGGGATGATTAATTCCGGTTGTAACCTCCTGTAACCTGAGGCCGTCACCCTTCACCCCGAAATATCCAGGTTCAAGAAGGAATCTCCCGGCTTGCTGCTGTACTGAAAAGGAAAACATGTCAGAAGTCATCTCTGGAGCAGAACCTACTGATCCTTCATGGCGATAATAACCATTAACCGCTGTGCGGTCGGTAAAGGAATACCTTAGCCGGGTCCCTATCATGTTGGTGACATCGTGGGCATAGGCATCAAAAAAAGCCAACTCCAGGTTGTCCACACTATTATTGACCATCTCAAACCAGGTTATACCATCGGTTTTCTCAGGAGTTCCGAAAACATGGGTCATGTTATTAAATTTCCACTTATCCCCGGTATCCCAGACATTACTTAGTTTTCGAACATGCCCCACTATCAGGGAGGTTCCGGGAATATCCCGGCTCTCAAGCTGGATACCTTCTACTGACCGGGGTTTCTGGCGGAATTCATCCGAGCGGAATACTTCTCCATGGATGATCCTCCGGCCGGCAACAAGCGAGGTTTTCGGAAGATCAAAAGCCCCCATTTTGAAACGGATATACCCCTCGTTAAGCACATTGACTTTTCCGTTGCTTATCAAGGTGTTTCCATCATTACTGCTTTCACTGGCCGCAGCTACACCTACATAGTCGTAGGTAGCCCCGAATTCGAAGCCGGCCATCTCGGGAGAATGATAGCTGAGCCTTATTCCCAGGGTATGAGAACTGGCGTTCTCGGGATTATTGCTTTCAAAATAACGGTGCATGCCAAAATACTGCGCCCGTCCGGAGACCGTACCCAGTCCCAGATCATTCACGGGCTTCATAATGCTTTCGGCAAAAGTCACCTGGAAAACTGACAGGGCTATGATAAGTAAAATCGACTTCTTCATTGTTCCCTTTCCACAGAAAAACGAGCCCATAATCCCGGCCCGTTCAGTACAGGATTCACTGACGGCTGATCCTGTAGCTCCCATTACCATATTTATCCGAATTTTCATTATGCATCGGCCGGTAAAAGCACTCAAGGCCGAAGCCGCAGATATTCCGGATAAATCCTTTTATTTCATCTGGACATAACGAATAATTCGGGTAATTATACCCCGCTGAAACCAGGAATGTTGCACAAATTTCAGATAGATCGCGGCAAAAACGCTGCTTCATATACTGTGCGGGAAGGTTAAAGGATGGTCGGGAGGAAAACGATCGCGCCCGGTGTCGAGGGGAAATAGGACAGGATGGGCTTATCCGCCCACCCTGCTTAAAGGAAAGGTTATTCAAACGCCTTATCAACTGTCCAGACTTTCCAGACGTTGCCAACCAGATCAGGACCTGGTTTCAAGGTTTCCTGTCCGGGTTTCCATCCGGAAGGAGTTGCTTCAGCTCCCTTGGATGCCCTGACTACCTGAAAAGCCTTTATCTGCCTGAGGGTTTCACTCACATTCCGGCCTACCGGGGGAGTGAGAACTTCAAATCCCTGCACTACGCCATCAGGATCAATCAAAAACCTTCCGCGGGTCTCAACACCGGCATTTTCGTCATAAACACCATATAATGTTCCGACTTTCCCACCTGTATCAGACATCATTGGGAAGGGTACTCCGCCTTCAACCATCTTGGAGAGTTCATGATCATCCCACATTTTGTGCACGAACATGCTGTCGATACTCATGGACAAAACATCTACGCCAAGCTCCTTAAACTCAGAATATTTTTCGGCAACTGCCGAAACTTCAGTCGCTCAGACAAAGGTGAAATCACCGGGATAAAAACATAGTACGACCCATTTCCCCAGGTGATCTGACAACTTTTCGCTTGTGAATTTCCCCTTATGATACGCAGGCGCTGTGAAATCAGGCGCCTTTTGCCCCACTCTAATCATTTTTCTTTCCTTCCTGATTTCTTTGTTTACAGGTTGTGATTCTTCGATTATTTCCTCAACAGGACCACCCGCCGGGCGGTCACAACCCACATCAACCTCTTCAGACATTTAATTACCTCCTTTTAGATTATTGATCTAAATACATTCTTACACATATCCCGAATGGTCCCGACATTAATTTGCCTCATCTTTCCCAATCGGGCTTCTGAAACCGGATAATGGCTGTAAAAACCAACATTGAAACCTTCTCTCATGGAGATTCGATCAAATCCTGATCATCACTAAAACCCGGCTAAATACCATATTCGGTCAGGCAAGAATATCTTCAATTTTTTTCAACTCATCTTCAGAAAACTCCAGGTTATCCAGGGTATTGACACAGTCTTCAATCTGGGAAACCTTACTGGCCCCTATCAGGGAGGAAGTTATTACCGGATTGCGCAGGGTCCAGGCTATGGCCAGCTGTGCCACAGATTGCCCTCTTTCATCCGCTATCACCTTAAGCTTACGTACTTTTTCCAGCCGATCTTCGGTCACAGCGTCTCCCCAGGCCAGTCTCCCTTTATATTTTATTCCCCTGGCGCTATCCGGGGTGCTGCTGAGATATTTATCAGTCAGGATTCCCTGGGCCAGCGGGGTAAAGACAATACAACCGATTCCTTCGTCCTTCAAAGTCTCTATCAGCCCGTCTTCAATCCAGCGGTCGAACATGTTGTAACGTACCTGGTGAATCAGGCAGGGGGTACCCAGTTCCTTCAGAATCGAGGCGGCTTCCCTTGTCTGCTCGGGATCATATGTGGATATCCCCACATATAGGGCCCTGCCGCTCCGGACTATATAGTCGAGAGCACCCAAGGTTTCTTCCAGGGGAGTATCAGGATCAGGACGGTGGTGGTAAAAAATGTCCACGTAATCCAGTCCCATTCTCTTGAGGCTCTGGTCAATGCTGGCTACCAGGTATTTCCGGGATCCCCATTCACCGTAGGGGCCCGGCCACATGTCATAACCCGCCTTGCTGGATATGACAAGTTCATCCCTGTAGGGAGCCAGGTCCTTGTACATTATTCTCCCAAATGTCTCCTCCGCTGATCCATAGGGCGGACCGTAATTGTTGGCCAGGTCAAAATGGGTGATCCCAAGGTCAAAGGCCCGGCGGCACATGGCCCGGGAATTCTCGATGGGATCAACTCCCCCGAAGTTATACCAGAGGCCAAGAGAGACGGCCGGCAACAGCAGCCCGCTCCTGCCGCACCGGTTATAAATCATATTATTGTAACGTTTATCGTCGGCTTTGTAGTTCATTCATTCTCCTTACCGGCTATTAATTGTTTTCACTCTTATACTCAAGAATAATACTCTCAACATCGCTCATGTAAAATCCGTACTGCCGCCTCAGGCGCCCAAGCCGTTCACCATCGGGAGCACTCAAGGGTATGCCGAGACCTTCCTTGATCACACTGGATGGAACACCGTATCTGGAAGCCACTTCTCCCAGGGTGTAGGTCCCGTTTATGTCAAGCTGATGTTCCTCATGCTCAGGATACTCCTCCCGCCGGGCATCCTGTCCGCGACCGGTGGAGACAGAACCCGCTCCAGAATCTTCCCGCCCCCGGCCGGCGGCAATCCTGGCTTCTTCAAGCATCTCCTCACGGGTTTTCTCCGGCACTGTCTCGTCTTCATCGACTCCCAGGGTGGACTGGGCTCCTCCCGGGGCCTGCTGCACCCGATTACCCAGGCCTAATTCACGCTGGCGAACAGTATCCGCCTGTCTTCTTCCGGCCCCTTCATGAATTGGATCAACGACAATTGGACTGACAAACGCGAAAAGCAGGAAAACCAGAAAAAGAATGACCAAAACGGTAACAAAGGTGATTCGCACAGCCCTGGATGGTAGCAGCAACTGAAGAATGCCTTTGATCTGTCTCCAGTGAAAAATGATGTGCAGGACAAGCAGTCCCAACAAAACATATCCCAGGACCAGATGGATGTAGCCCCACTGGTGCCGGTCCAGGCCAAGCATGTAGAGTTCCGGGTTACTCCCGTATAAATCCCATCGTTCACTTCCGGAAATAAGCTTGTACTTCTGCAGCAGACCGGTCCCGCCTATCACACCCATAACCAGGAACATAAAAATATCGATGACAAAGTTTATCTTGATTTCATTCTTCACAACACAACTCCTGTTCTATAAGTCCAGCTGATCAGGCAGGCTAATTTTGGTGCCTATGGATACACATTAAACCCATTCCCGGAATAGGGGATGCTCCGATCAGGCTTAGAACTCATTATTAATCAGAAGCTATTGTCTTTCAAACAGGATTTTCAACGGGAGGAGATTTATTCCGGAAAAGAATATAAGGGAGCTTGAGCGGTAAAAATAAATACGGCACACCCCGGCGTCATTACAGGTATGTCATTCGATAAACATCACCTCTCTCTCCAGGTTGATTCCAAATCTAGTTTTCACTCTTTCCGCCAGGATAGATTCGAGTCTCAGAATATCTTCAGCCGAACAATTACCCCGGTTGCAGATAATATTGGCGTGGCCTTCATATACGAAGGCATCACCAACTGAACAGGTTTTGCTCTCGACCGCGTCCAGGTAGTAGGCCGCTGCCTTTCGTTCTCCTGAAGCCAGGCACAGGTTTTTAAAATATGAGCCGACCGTTAGCGTTTCCACCGGAGGAAGCTTTCTGTCCCGGAGAGCCTGTATTTCTGCAGATTTTTCCCGAATCCTCGATTCTTCCCCCCTGGTTAATTCAAGTTCTGCTTCCAAAATTACGGCACGGTTTCTTTTAAGCACCGAATCACGGTAACCGAACCTGAAATAGCTGTTATCAACGTTGATTATCTCCCCTGTGCTGGTCATTATTTCGGCGCGCAGCAGACGGCTGCCAATTTCAGATCCGTAGGCACCGGCGTTTCCATACAAGGCTCCGCCCACGCTTCCCGGGATACCCGTAAAAAGCTCCAGGCCGGACAGAGAGTTCCGGAAAGAAAACTCAAGCAAATCTGAAAGGCGGACACCGGAGGAAACAATAACCCTGTTCGCGCCGGAAATTCTCATTCCCGAAAACAGCATAACTGCCACAACACCTTCAACCCGGCCATCTGAAAAAAACACATTGGATCCATGGCCTACAGGAATAATTCTTTGTCCGACCTCCCCACACATGCGGGACAGCCGCACAAACTCATCTTTGGATTCAATCCTGACAACATAATCCGCCTTCCCGCCAACCCTGATGTTGCTGAGGCATTTCAGATTACCATTGATTTCAGGATTAAATGATTCAAACACCGTACTAATCTACTCCCGAATCCTTTTAATATCAGCGCCTATAAGATTGAGCTTTTCCTGAAGGTTCTCATAACCCCGGTCAATCTGCCCCACATTGTAAATAGTGCTCTCGCCTTCAGCGCACAGAGCCGCTAGTATCAGGGCCATTCCCGCCCTTATATCAGGACTCCTGAGAACTGATCCATATAACCTGGACGGCCCGACAACTACGGCCCGGTGAGGATCACACATGATTATCTTAGCCCCCATGGCAACCAGGTAATCTATAAAAAACATCCTTCCGTCATACATCTTTTCAAAAAACAGCACAGTTCCCCTGGCCTGGGTGGCAGCGACTATCATGAGGCTCATAAGATCAGAAGGAAGGGCCGGCCAGGGGCCATCGTCAATCCTGGCAATATCCCCGGAAAAATCCTCTGATATCTCCAGCTTCTGGTTACCTGGAATGAAAACCTCGTTATCGCCAATCTCAAAGTTGATGCCCAGCTTCTTAAAGGTACTGGCGGTTACGATCAAATCCTCGCTTCTTATGTTCCGGACTGTCAGCTCAGATCCGGTAATCGCCGCCAGGACAATATATCCGCAGGCCTCAAGATAGTCAGGGGATATGGTATGTTCAGTGCCGGATAAAGCCTCCACTCCTTCAACATCAAGCCTGTGAGTTCCCAGTCCATTTATGGAAGCGCCCATGGAGTTGAGCATTCTTCCCAGGCCCTCCACATGGGGCTCGCATGCGCAATTGGCCAGCCTTGAAGTACCGCGGGCAAGCGAAGCCGCCATGAGAATATTCTCAGTAGCTGTTACAGACTGCTCTTCCAGAAAAATATCGCTGCCTTCCAACGCTTTCCTGTTGAAATGATACTTGCGGTTTGATTCCGTCACCGACACTCCGAGTTCCTGGAAAGCCGAAAAATGGGAATCCAGCCGCCTCCTGCCAATGACGTCCCCTCCGGGAGGCGGAAGCATAAAATCAACAGCCCTGGCTGCAAAAGGAGCTGCCAGCAGAATCGCCGCTCTTAAACTTGAGCATTGAGCTTCATCCACCAGACTGACGTTTACATTTTTACCGCAGATTCTATATTCACCTGACCCAGTTTTTTTAATGTCCGCCCCGGTAGAACGCAGCAACTCCATCATGGTTAAAACATCTGCGTTTTCAGGCACATTACTTAGTAGAACGGGGTCATCAGTCAGTATCGACGCGGCCAAAGCAGGCAGCGCTTCGTTCTTGTTTCCCGAAACCGAAACCACTCCATGCAGTTTTCGTCCCCCGCTGATAATAAATTTTTCCATTTTCCACCAATCCTGTTAACGACAATGATTCCACCGGAGAGATCAAGGCCTCGAGGATTTTCCGGTTTAAGTTCAATTGCTTTGTCATTTCCTCAATCCGCAAGGACCCTTCTGCAGGGTTGTCCTTTATGCTGTCCGGCCCCGAACAGTATACCTCCAGAGCCTAGAATGCTGATGTTGTACCTTAAAGCTCCCAAAGGGTAAATACTAATACTGGTAAATAGGATGAAGTAATGTTTTTCTCAAAACACATTGCACAAGATATTATATAATCGATTTTCCTACATAAGGATAGCCTTCCCTGTCCGGGGTAAAATCTGAATGGCGACAATAACTGGCCTTTAGATACATAGGCGGCTGGCATTACAGTCAGGATTCCAGTATAACCGGAGAAGATTCTAATTTTCTGGAGCAAAAAATGGATCTGGATATTAAAACATTACTGCTTTCTTCTATACTGGTTACAGTTGTCTACGGGTGCGGGCTCACCCTGTACCGGGCCCATCAAAAAACCTTCCCTGGATTCGGTTACTGGATAGGGTCCTTCTTTATTCTGTCTCTAGGATATTTTTCCCTCCTGGCCAGGGATTTTGTCCCGCTTATCCTGAGTGTTATCTTGGGAAATCTTTTTTTCGGTTTAGGGGCGCTTCTCAGGCTTGATGGTGTCCACAGATTCACCAGGAATAAATCTTTAACAAAAATTCATTATTCCACGCTTTTCCTTTTCATATTTTTTATCTGTTTTTTTTACCTGGTGATTCCCAATATAGTGATCAGGACATCAATTGTGGGAATATACACTTCAGCCATCGCTTTCGGAATTGCCTATTGTTTTATTAAATCGGCACCCTTACAGAACAAACGGCTGTTCCACACCGCCGCAATCTTGACAATCCTCATGGCAAGCACCCTGTTAATTGGGCCCCTGCTTTTCAGGTCCCCGACCTCAACCGATCTGTTCCAGATGGGCAACCGCTACGCGATTTACTACCTGATTGTCCTGGCTTATGAAATCAGCTGGGGATTATGCCTGGTGATGATCAACAACCAAAGGGTTGAATCTGAACTGAAAGAGGCGGAGAGAGAACTCAGGAAAACCAACCTGCGACTGGAAAAAACAATCAAGGAAAAAATCACCCTCAGCGGGCTTCTTCCCATCTGCGCCCACTGTAAAAAGATCAGGGATGACAAGGGGTACTGGAATCACCTTGAGTCATATATTGAAACCCATTCAGAAGCGGACTTCAGCCACAGCATCTGCCCGGAATGCGCCAATACACTCTATCCTGATCTTGATTTAACAGAAAACGAGGACTGACAGGCTGAAGTAAATGACACGGGACAGAAATCTCATTGAGCCCAAAACGAAGTCAATCCTTGAACACCCTTCGCAGAATGACTGTATCAGCAATATGTTTCCTGCCGCTCGCCGCGTATGCTTTCCGGATACTTCGGTTCCGGGTATGGGTCACGTTGAGCAACTCAGCATTTCCAGGAAAAATCCTGGCCAGGAGACTGGTCAGGCTTCGGTATATACCCCTTCCCCGCCAGGGGCTGGAAACCGCGCTGAGCAACTGGGTATAAACATCACCATCAAACCCTGATTTGGTCCCGACAGCAGAAAATCCGCAAACCTGCCCGTCAATTGATGAGGCTATCAGTATATGGCCCGGATCCAGCTTCCTGAAGTTAAGCTCCATTGCCAGGAGAATATACTCAACTCCGGGCCTGATGCCCGAGAGGAATTCATCCCTGAAATGGCGGGAAAATCCCTGGTCGAAAGCTTCACGACAGATACTGATAATCTGTTTTTGCGCAGATTGGGACTGGTCTTCGGACAAGTCGGCAAGGGTAGAAAAATGCACATCATTTCCAGGTGGGGTCCCGCTCCGGCCGATCTCCAGCTCACCGAAGCGGCAGCCATAGAGGCTGCGCTGTTCAACTTCCTTGAATCCCAGTTCCAACAGGGCGTTGTAAAGTGGTTCATTTTTAATGATCCTGGAATACAGGTAAGACGATTCCCAGGCATGGCCTTCCAGGAAAAGGGCGGTCTCCGTCCGCACCTGTTCACCAAGACCCGGATTGTCCAGGCCGTCATCCAGAAATACAAGCCCGGGATCAGAGACCTCCATTCGGAGTTCCAGGACCGGAATACCATAGAATTCTGATTCGAATGAATTCTCATGGACAACCCATCTGAATTGCGCTCCGTCTATTTCCCTTTCGTGGACAGACCGATTTCCTTCAGATCCGGGAGCCCGGCTGTTCAAGGGAGAATGAAAACCGGCTTCCGCCCAGTCACTCTGGTAATGTATCTTTTTCTGTTTCATCACGGATGACGTACGGAGGCTTTCCCATTGTCCTGAAATGCAGCCTGGCTATATACTCCCCAATTACACCGATGGCAAAGAGCTGAAGTCCGGCGAAAAGGGCAATTTCAGAAGCCATAAAAGCAAATCCGGGAACATAATGCGGCTCAAGGAGACGACGGATCACAACATAAAGAAAGACGAAAAGGCCAAACAGGGAGGTAGCCAGACCGGTTCCGCTGGCCAACCGAAGCGGAAGAATGGAATATCCGGTAAGCATGTCAAAAGCGAGCACAGCCAGTTTGCCGAAACTGTAACCTGACCTGCCATCCCGCCTGGCATGGTGTTCAACAACAACGGAGACAGAGCTTTCAGCCACCCAGGACAGCAGCACGTCTATTGAGAGCCTGGCATCTTTGAACTCACTGAATCCTTTTTTCAATTTCGAGTTAAAAGCCCTAAAGGGACTGCTGTTCCCCCCGAATTCACTCCCCATGACGACCTTTAAAATCAGCTTCAGCATCCAGGATGAAACATTTCTCCAGAACCTGTGCTTCCTGTGGGAGGGCTTGCCGTAAACGACATCATATCCTTCAGCAAGTTTTTCAAGCAGCCGTGGCATCTCTTCAGGCGGATTCTGCAGATCATCATCAAGGGTAACAATGACATCCATATCCGCCTTCCGGATTCCGGCAAGCAGAGCGTTGTGCTGACCGTAATTCCGCATCAGATTTATGCCATGAATCCAGGAAGTGCTTCCCGATAGCCCCGAAATAACAGGCCAGCTTCCATCGCGGCTCCCGTCATTGACCAGGATAATCTCAAACTCCCTGACCGAGTCCCTGAGAACACCGGCAATCCGGGAACACAATTCTTCAATTGTGGCCTCACCGTTAAATACTGGAACCACTACTGACACTGAATGTTTTTTCAACAGGCCCGGGTCACTTGCGTTCATCACCACTCCACATTTCCCTTCACAGTGCAGTCCGCCTCCGGAAACCTTACCGCTTGACATCTGTAACTTCCGGAGAGGCTCCATTTTCCAGTTCATCATAACAGATACTATTGAAATATAAACAGACCCGGCGACACCATTCAAGCAAAAGCGGAACCGTGGTTCCCCGGCCGCAGCCGGATCAGAATTTCACCCTTGACTCAAAGACCCCTTAAAGTATCATTGAAATTGAAAATATCTCAGTCACCGTTAGTGGAATTAAGATTCTGGATAATGAATATAAACAGATCCTTTCTAAACATGCATATCCTGCGCCATTTGGGCAGATTATTAAGGGAATTCCCTTTCGAAAAAGAGAGAATCAAAAAACTTCAGCTGAAAAAACTCAAAAGACTGCTCATACACTCATACAAGAATTTTGAGTTCTACAGGGAACGTTTTGATGGCTGCGGCCTTGATCCCCGCCATATAAAAAATGTGGAGGAGCTTCAAAAACTCCCGGTTCTGACCGAAGCCGAATACCGGACATTTGCCGATTCCGAATATGGAAAACACCCCGACAGGTATAAGGACTGTTTTTTTGACACCACCAGCGGAACCACCGGGGTACCCTTCCAGATTGTCAGAACCTGGAATGAACGAGCCTACATGGTGGCAAAATATCTGCGTCCGCTGATTTTAAACGGGCTGCGATGGCACGATCTGTCATACAGGATTATTGCGCCAACTCGCATCCCCGAAATGGGAGATTCCCGGCTGCAGCACCTTGGATTATTCCGAAGGAAGCTTGTCCCATTCACCGCTACGGTTGAGGAAATGGTGAGAGCCTACCAGGAGGTGAATCCCGATTTCTTTTATGCCAATAAACAACAGCTGCTTATGACTGCTTACTACCTTCTGGATCACGACATCCAAATCCGAAAACCCAGGATCTGTTCCGCGGCAGCAGATATCATCGAAGAAAACTGCAGGCAGCTTATTTACAGGGCCTTTGGAAAGGATGGCTTTTTCGAAACATACGGATCCAACGAACTCGGAACCCTGGGATTCCAGATAACAGCCGCTAACGATTACCATTACTGCCACGACACCGGACTGCTGGAATTACTGGATGAAGACGGTTATCCAAGTAGAGAAGCGGGTAACTGCCTGATAACGGATTTCGAAATCAAAAGCTTTCCGCTGATCCGATTCCAACTGGGAGATTATCTTGAATTATCCGAGGAGGCCGGAGGTGTACGGAAAATTAAAAAAATCTGGGGACGGCTCCATGACAGTCTTTCCTGGGAGGACGGCTCAAAAACCAGGCTGGCTGATTTCATTAAAATAATGGAAAGGTATGCCTTGGAAATCTGCCAATTCCAGATAATCCAGGAAAATTATCGCCTCATCAAAATTCTCGCTGTGCGCGCCCCCGGGATTGTTGCCCCCCAAAAGTCGGAAAATGCGATAAGTCAGGAAATGATTGCCGCGTTCAAAACTGAAGTGCGGCCCGGAATCGAATTCCGCGTGGAATTTGTACCCTTAATACCGGCCGCCAAAAACGGCAAGGTGAAAATGGCTGTCAGTAATTTAAATAAATGAAAATCAAGGATAGTCTGCAACAATCACTGGTTAATATCCAAACCTGGATTTTCCTGAAACAGCTGCTGCGCAGTTATCCGAAAAATCCGCGAGAACTGGAAAACATACAGCTTCGCAAGCTCCGCCGGCTTTTGATCTACTCATATGAAAATCATGAGTTTTACCGGGAGCGCATGGATAAAGGAGACCTCAATCCCTATAAATTAACTGACGTGAAAGAACTGCGGAAACTGCCTCTCCTCACCAAAGAGGATTACCGGTCTTTCACCAACTCACAGCTGGTCGACAACCCGGAGAAATACAAAAACTGGCACTTTGACCAGACCAGCGGCTCCACGGGAACGCCCCTCAGGATTGTACGGACCTGGACGGAACTGGGCTACATGAACGCGAAATGGCTGAGGGCTGTCTACATGAACGGCTACCGCTGCACAGACAAAACATTAAGGATTATTGCCCCCCACAAAATGACCGGCGGAAGGAGTTCGTTTCTGCAGCATATCGGCCTGTTCAGGTTCACGAAGATGTCAACGTTCTCTTCGGGAAGTGAAATGGCCGAAGCCTTTCAGCGAATTAATCCTGATTTCTTTTATGCCAACAGAACCCTGGCTGCGGATTTGGCTCAATACATCCTTGAAACCGGCAAAAAAATCCAAAAACCAAGACTCTATTCCGTGGGATCTGAAATTATTGACGAAAATTCCAAAAACCTTCTCAACAGGGTTTTTGGTTCGGACAACTTCTTCGAATACTACGGTTGTGAAGAAATGGGAAGCCTGGCATTTCAGCTGAAAGGAATGAGCGGACTGGAGTTCTGCCATGACACAAACATCCTCGAATTAATCAATCCCGACGGATCAATATCTCAGACAACGGGGGAGTGTATTATCACAGACTTAGGAATCCTGAGTTTTCCTATGATAAGGTACCGCCTGGGGGATTTGATTGACACCGACACCAGCGCCGCAGGTATTCCCAGGATCAAAAATATCCAGGGCCGAACCGATGACTGGCTGCTATGGGAAGACGGGTCCAGGACCAGCAGGGTTTACCCCTATTCAATAATGGGCAGGTATAGTCAGCAAATTTCCAGGTTTAGAATTATCCAGGAAACCTGGAATTTAATAAGGGTCCTGATTATCCTTGGCCCAGGCTTGCACAGGAATGCAGAAAAAAACTACCTGCGGGACGACATAATAAAGAAAATGCGGGATAAAATCCGCCCGGATATTACCGTACAGGTCGAATATGTGAACAACCTCCCTCACGAAAAAAACGGGAAATTAAGGACTATTTCAAGTAAGGTTGATAAAGACGAGTGGCAAAAAAAAGCTGATGAACTGCGGGAAATGACCCGGCGCCAGGCAGAAGTCTCTAATTAGTGAAAAAGAGTTGATTCATGGGAAAAACATTTACAAACTTCTACGCCCTGAAAACACTGGCCCGCCTGTTGAGGGGATACCCCTTCGATAAGGCTGTAATTACCCGGCTGCAGCTGACGCGGCTCAAAAAGCTTCTACTCCACTCCTATCGCAATTTTGAATTCTACCGAACCAGGATGGACGAGTGCGGATTTGATCCCCACCAAATTCGGGACATCAGCGAACTGGAACAGCTTCCGGTACTGACCAAGGAGGAATACAGGTCCTTTACCGATGATTTACTGGAAAAAAATCCTGAAAAATATCAAAGCTGGTATTTTGATAAAACAAGCGGCTCTACCGGAATCCCCCTGGAAATAGTGCGTTCCTGGCCGGAAAGGGGTTACATGATAGCCAAATGGCTGAGGGAACTTTACCTGAACGGCTATCGCTGTACGGATCATTCCTTCAGGACCGTAGTCCCCAGCCGCATTAAACCGGGCAAAGAGGTTTTCCTGCAGCGATTTGGATTGTTCAAAAGATCATTGGTCCCCTATTTCCTCTCCCCCCGGGAAATGGCTGAAGCCTACAGTGAAGCGCAACCCGATTTTCTTTACTGCAGCCAGGTTGAAGCCGTCCTGATAGCAAAATACATCCTGGAAAATGGACTGGAGATAAAAAAACCGAGGATTTATTCTATCGGCGGGGCGATCCTCGATAAAAATTCCAGGGAGCTTTTTTCCGCGGTTTTCGGATCAGAGAATTTCTTTGAAACCTACGCCTGTGAAGAGACCGGGGTTCTGGCATTTCAGCTGAAGGGAACTCCCGGCCTGACCTTCAGCCATGACACCAACATCCTTGAGCTTCAGGACCGGAATGGATCCATTAACAAGGAAAGCGGCAACTGCCTTATTACTGATCTGGGCATCTACAGTTTCCCCCTGATACGTTACCAGTTGGGAGACTATATTCAGACTTCTGTCGATGATAACGGCTTGAGGAAAATTGACAGGATTATTGGACGGCTTGATGACTGGCTTATCTGGGCGGATGGTTCCAGAAGCGGAATGGGATATTTCTATGAAATCATGGGAAAATTCTCTTCCGGAATTTCCCAGTTCAGAATTATCCAGGAAAGCTATGAATATATAAGGATTCTGGTAGTACCGTCTCCCTTGAAAAAGAGTGACGCTCTTCCTCCCCGGGTTATGGCCGGGCAAATTGTGGACGGCCTGAAAAAGCATCTCAGGCCCGACGTGGAATACCATGTCGAATTCGTAAACCAGATTCCCCCGGATAAAAACGGAAAGCTGCGGATCATTGTCAGTAAAATTAAACAAGGTGAATAAATTAAAGGGGAAATTTATTTTCCTTGTCAAAATCCTGATTCCGGTCGTTCTGCTCGCGGTAATTTTTTCTCGAGTTGACCTGGGGGCGGTTATCCGGCAGATCATCAACGTTCATCCTGGATACTTCGGGTTGAGCCTGCTAGTGGGATTCGGCTTCCAGATAACCGGAGGGGCCTGGCGATGGCATTACTTCCTCAAACATGTATACGGGCTGAATTTCCCCTATATATGGATACTGAAACATTACTGGAAAGGAATGTTCCTAGGGTATTTCGCCCCCGGACATTTGGGATGGGATGCTTACAGGATCATTGTGGCGAACCAGAAAGAAAACAGGCCCCTGGTCCATGTCACGGCAGTAATCCTGGAAAAGTTCATCGGCCTTTTTTCCTGCCTGATTCTGATCATGGTCAGCTATCCTTTTGTTGCGGATAAAATTGTGCATGGAGAAAAAATCCTGGCATATGTCAACTATATCTACCTCCTGGCGATAATCGTCGGCATCTGCGCGGTTGCCGCTTTCTTTATGAAGAGAGTTTCCGCAACCCTTATCGGAAACCTTGAAGCAAAAATCGTCCAGATGTCTTTCAAATTCCTGAAAAACTCCGCGCCACCTGCTGACCAAAGCGTCCTGCTTCAGGGAATCAGGGCCTGCTGCACTCCGCGGACAGCGGCAGCCCTATGGGGCAGTTCCATTTTCATACGAAGCTGCTCAGCCCTGGGAGGCTACCTGGTGCTGCTGGCCCTCTACCAGGACACTTCAGTAATGATCAACTTTTTCGTGGTACCCATGATGCTTTTCCTGACCATGGTCCCGGTTTCTCTGGGCGGCATCGGGATTCGGGAAGGCGTATTTATTATTCTATACGGATTATTCGGAATTTCTTCAACCACCTCCCTTTCAGCCTCTTACCTGGGTCTCATAGGTCTGCTGCTCACAGTTTCCATAGGGGGATTTATTATGCTGTGGGATAATGTCCGGAAGGAGAAAAATCTTGAGTAAGGAGATAAAACTGCTGTTTACCGGGGACTACTGCCCGGCGGGCATTGATTTCAAAAAAATGGAAATTGATCCGGAATTGACGGCTCTCCTTAGAAGCGCGGACGGAGTCATAGGCAACCTGGAAAGTCCGATTACCCAGGGATCATCATCCCGATCCGGTCAATTTATAAACCTGAAATCAGCTCCTGAATTGAATCCGCTTACCGAATGTTTCACTGCATTCTCCCTTGCCAATAACCACATTATGGATTTCGGAGAGAAAGGGGCACAGGAAACGGCAGCATTCCTGGACAATTCCGGAATATCATATTTTGGATTTGGCCGCTCCGCGGAAAAGGCCGCTCTTCCGCTCCGTTTGAAGATAAACGAAAAATCATTGGCCTTCTTTGGAATCACCCAGTGGTACTGCGGAACAAAAACAAGAAGCGGCACCTGTTCAGATAGAAATAGAAACCTGTTCGCCAATATCAGGGAAAGCAGCCGAAATGGAGATTTCGTGATCGTGCTTCCACATTGGAACTATGAGTTCGCCACAGTACCCGCGCCGGCAGTCCGAAAGCTGGCACATAAACTGATCCGGGCAGGGGCGGACCTGGTCGTCGGAGCCCATCCCCATGTAGTAAATGGAATTGAATCAATAAATGATAAAACTGTGGCCTACTGCCTGGGGAATTTCATTTTCCCTGTCAGTTTTGCCGGGATGTCAATCGCCGGAAGCCTTGAACAAAGGCAGTCATTCCTGCTTGAAGTCTCAATCAATGGAGCCTCCGACAAGTATTCAATAAACATCCATCCGGTCGAATTCTCTGAGAGCCATATAGGACTCCTGTCAGGAAAGTCCCGAGAAATATTTAATTCTGAAATTGAAAAGCTTAGCTCGGTTCTCAGCAACAACAGGTCAGCAAGAAAAGCCTTTTACAACCTGGCCCCTAAACTTTACAGAAGGGTCTCCTCGAATATGGGATCCATAAGGAAAAAACAAGGATTCCGGGCCATCATAAAACGCCTCCACCGGGTGAGAATCCAGGATATCCTGGTTACCCTGCAAGCCCAGTTGAAGAGAAACAGATAAATGAATAACAGCAAAATTCCATTCAACAAACCATTTATCATTGGCAAAGAACTCTCCAATATAAAAAAGGCCGTAGAAACCGGACACCTGGCAGGTGATGGAAAATTTACCCGCAGCTGCGAAAAGTGGATGGAAAAAGAGTTCGAAGCTTTTCGGGTGCTGTTGACCAACTCCTGTACAGCTGCCCTGGAAATGAGCGCCCTTCTTTGTGACATCTCCCCCGGGGACGAAGTCATCCTTCCTTCCTATACCTTTGTCTCCACTGCCAACGCCTTTGCCCTGCGGGGCGCCCGGCTGAGATTCGTTGATATCCGCCCGGACACCCTTAACATCAATGAGAATAAAATCGAGGAGGCTGTTACCGAAAAAACAAGGGTTATCGTGCCTGTGCATTACGGAGGTATCGCCTGTGAAATGGACAAAATCATGTTGATTGCTTCCAAATACGGGCTGACAGTGGTAGAAGATGCCGCCCAGGGAGTAAATGCCAGTTATAAAGGCAAAGCGCTCGGTACAATCGGTCACCTGGGGGCATATAGTTTTCACGAGACAAAAAATTACATCTGTGGTGAGGGAGGAGCCCTGGTTATAAATGACTCCCGTTTCATGGAGCGAGCCGAAATCATCAGGGAAAAAGGAACCAACCGCAGCAAATTCTTTCGTGGAGAAGTTGATAAATATACCTGGGTGGACCTGGGTTCCTCTTATCTTCCCTCCGAATTGACCGCGGCTTTCCTCTACGCTCAGCTCCAGGAAGCCGACAAGATTGACACGAAACGGCTTTGGATCTGGGACACCTACTACCGCGGGCTCAAACCCCTTCAAGATTCAGGACTCCTGCAGATCCCATCGGTTCCTGAGGAATGTAAAAACAACGCCCACATGTTCTACCTGGTACTTCCGTCAGCTGAGCAAAGAGACAAAATGATCAGCTTCCTGGATGAAAAGGGAATTCACGCTGTCTTCCATTACATACCCCTTCACACATCACCCATGGGTTCCCGCCTGGCCGGAGAGATTCCCAGGCTTCCGGTAACGGAATCAATTTCAGCCAGGCTCTTGCGGCTTCCCTGTTTTTACGAATTAACCAGTTCCGAGGTTGATGAGGTTGTCAGGCAGGTGCATTCCTTTTTTAGACTTTGACTGGTTGTCGCTGTTGTTGTCGTTGTCGATCGGTACCATAGGCATCATGCCCATGGTCTTAATCCGTGCCATTATTATTCTTGGCTTGCAGGTCACTAGCGGTAAAATTTTTTGATCCCGAATGCGTCCCACTGATAAATTCGACGTGAGATGTTCAACGTTCGAAGTGGTGGTGGAAGCATCCCTGCTTTCCGTGATTGTAAGCGGATTTTCTCCAGACCGGTTCTCTGTGTGGATCGCCGATCTCCAGATCGGCAATCTCTTTGCTGACACTGTCAGGGTTTAATCCAGCCCTTGATTTCCCTACTCCCGATTACGCATACGACAACGACAACGATAGCCGCTTCGCTGATAACGACAATGAATTTGGAAGTTCTTGGATGATCAGATAACGAGCTATTCGGGAAGCGGCAGACGCACAGGACTTAAAATCCTGCACGTTTCGCTTAGAGGGAAATCCGAAAATCCGGATTCGAAATCCGAAAAGGATTTCATGGAATCAAAGAACGTCAAGACCCCGAATACCTCACGGTATCCGGGACAGGGAGGGGCGGAGCCCCGAATTCCAGTAGCCTGGGGTGATCCCGGACCGAAGGTTCGGGGGAACCCCAGGTAAACCATCAGCCCCATACCACAGGAGCTCTGAAGGAGCGACTTTAGATCAGTTCCATAGGTAGCGTTCGTCATATTCCAGGTGATGCTTATCCAGTAGCAATTTTAATTCTTCCTGCAAAGCTAATTGGCGATGGTGTTCCGGTTGGTTTTCGATATATCTTTTCACTGCACTAATATTTGATTCACTGACGGAAAATGAGGCATACCCTCTTTGCCACGCGAATTTTTTGCCTCCAGGTATTTTGTGGTGAACCCATCCTGAAGAGAGCGCTTTAATTTTCATCATTAATTCTGAAATCGATATAGTTTTATCGAGAGATGCCAGGAGGTGAATATGGTCACCTACACCTCCAGCGGAAATCAGCCGACAATTCATACTTTTCATGACTGCTCCAATGTAACTGTACAAATCCGGAGCCCATTCCCCTCTAATCATCTTGTAGTTAGCTTTCGTACTTAAAACAATATGCTGCAGATTTTTGACCAGTGTTTGTGAAATATATTTTCTCCTTCAGTTAATAACAACGTTCCAGAAAAAAAATTTACGAAATCCGGGAAACCGGTCGCTCCTACAGAGCTCCCTTCCTTTTTAGGGAATGGTTTTGTTCGTGGGGTGATTTTGACCTGGGGTTCCGCCCCTCGCTCTTCGAGCCGCGGGGCATCACCCCAGGCTACTGAAAATCGGGGCTACGCCCCTTTTGCGAGGAACCTGCCTTGACCAAGGGGTTAATTTTTATACGACTCCGTAGGTCACAATGCCTGACAGGCAATCCGTAGTTGTTATGGCGATAGTATCCGCTTTCGACAGGTCGATAAGTTCGATCCCGATCCCGATACCGACTCCGAGAGTTAATTCGCGAATCACCCGACGCGCAGGACTTAAAATCCTCTGCGTTTTTTAAAAAAGCCAGTAAAAACCTGCAACCTCAATCCAGCAACGGGCTGTTGCATCCCGGCTCATCCCGGGGATCACCCCAGCAAATCTGCGCCGATTTTACATCTTCGGCTTTCAGGGATTCCAACAGTTCCATATACTCTTCGAGGCCATGGCCGGTATAGGCTGCGCTTGCGGCACTCCCTGAATCCAGGCGGTAAAGAATCCAGTCCCCGGTTTGCTGTCCTGGCTCCCTTTCACTTTCTCCGGTCATCACCCGCAGGAAAAAACGAAACTCCTCCAGGCTGCTCCGGCCCGGTTGGGAAGAGTGGTCAATTCCCGGCAGAAACCGGAACAGATGAAGATTATCCAGGCCCTGCAATCCGGTCATCGGCCTTTTCCAGAGATCATGCTGGGCAAATGGATCATAGAAAAAATGCTCAGGCCCGACAATTCCCCCGATATCGGTGCGGTTCCCCAGGATCCTGGCCAGGTATCCGGTACAAGGCCTATAGCTGTTGTGGGTTCCGGTATCGGCATCGACAATGGCAATCTGGCTGCCCTCAGAAAATGAAAACATGCTGATAGAACGGGAAATGCCCCGGATGAAATAATTCCCTTTTTCATAAGAACCAGCGGCATACCGCATATGCTGCAGGCCAGACAGAAACACAATAAAAACTACGACAAATATTCTGGTACTCTGTCCTGCACGGCTTCGTAGAAGTGAAATAAAAAACGCCAGGAAAAAAAACAGACCCGGGGCTATCAACAGCCAGGGTCCGTAGCCCGAAAGATGCATTGTCCTGGCATCCATGTGCTTGTTCAGGGCAATAAAAGGAAAAATTGAAGGTATTGTCCAAAGCAGGGCAAACCCGGGAAGCATAAATATCCTCACAACCTCGGGAAGCCTCGAAAAATGGTCTGCCCCGGCAGCCCTGCTTCGTAAATCAGAATGAAAATAGAATCCCGCAATGCCCGCGAGGATCAGAACAGCTACAACCGGAATCGCATACTCCCTGTGTACCGGAGAGATCCAGGGAGAGAGATACAATATAAAAATTTTCAGCCGGTGAATCATTTCTCCAAGAAGTATTTCCTGGATTTCGGCAGCCCCCCGGGGCGCTGTCAGCATCCGGTGAAGTACCGCGGCTGAAGAAACCGCAACCGGAAGTATCAATCCTGTTTTCCTGAGTACATTCCCTGAAACAGCCAGGTAAATAAACACCACGGCGGCCGATACAAAAACCGCCTGCTCCATCTGCCGGGTCGCGGCTGTATAAAGCAATCCCGCCAGCCCCAGCAGGAGCCAGGAATGATCCTTTCTTGTCAGGTAGCAGAACCCGGTAATCAATGAGAGCAGGACCAGGAACTGTCCCAGCAGGGTGTATGACATGTTCACCCCGGCAATTATCTGGAACTGGAGAGGAAGCACGGCGGGTATTAACGCGGACAGATAGGCTTCTTCCCGCCTTAAATTAAATATTTTCCCGGCAATCCAGTATACGCAAAAACTGATCCCGGTTAAATAGATGAGCAGGTATAGAAGCCTTACCACATATGGAGAAAAATGAGACATCATCCACCAGGAAAATGTCTCGGTAAAGGCATTCAGCAAAAATGCCTGTTTCCATAACCATAACCTGGCAATGTTGTTTATTCCAGTGTAATATCCGCTGGGATCATCCGCCAGAAGGTATTCCGGTCCGAATACATGAACCAGGTTAAATATGATTACCGGCAGGGCAATAGACAGGGAAAGCAAAATCAAGGCATGCCTCTCCACGAATCCCCTGAATGATCCCGGCGAGGGTGAAGACTTGCCATGGATGCCAGAAACAACAAGCGAACATAAACCAAAAAATCCGCTCATCAGGAGAAGCTGGACCAAGGCAGCCGCGAGTGGGGAATCAGCCTGCCAGTATTCCGGAAAAATATTGCGGTATACAAGAAAACCAAAAACCATGCTCAGCAGAACACTCACCACTTTTTCGCTGATGTCCCCGATCTCAAAACGTTTTTCCACAACTCCCTTTCCCGAATCCATATTAATTATCAGAGGCAGACACCTGGCCAGGATTCCAACCGGGAACAAAAACAATTATTCCAGTAAAGGGCTGGAATAGCCGTATTCATCTTCAGGATTTCCCCAGCAGATATCCTCAGGATATATTCCTGAACGCTCAAGCTCAATAAGCAGCTGCTGATATTGCTCGATTCCATGTCCTTTATTCCTGATCCGGAAGCCGCCTGATTCACCGGCCTGATACAGGTACCAGTCTCCGGCTCTGCGACCTTCCTCCATCTTACTTTTATCTGTAATTACCCTGAGAAAATACTGATAGGGTTCCAGGTATCCGGGTGATAGAAAATCACGCTCAAACACGTGCCTGAAAAGATGAAGGTTCTCAATCCCCGCCAGCCCGGTCATCCGGCTCAACCACTTATTATGCTGTGAGAAAGGATCATAAAAAAAATACTCATTACCTACCAGTCCGCCAATATCAAGCCGGTTGTTAAGCAGCCTGCAAAGATATCCGGTACAGATGTAATAGCTTTGATACGATCCCATATAGGCATCCGTTATCACGATCTGGCTGCCAGGAGGGAACGCGTGATAAGACACGGCCGATGAAAGGCTGTGCCAATGAAAATTGGGAGTCCTGTATTTATTTACAGCCTGGGTGTAATGCTCCAGTCCCGAAAGCATAACAATGACCAGGGCAGCGAATACAACCAGTCTCTTCCTGACCGGTTTCCAGGGGATTAAGATCATAGATGAAAATAAAAAACAGGCTCCCGGTGCCATTATCATCCAGGGGCCGTATCCTGCCATATGGATTGTCCTGAACTGCATGTGAGAATTAAGCGCGATAAAAGGAAAAGCCGAAAAGAACGTCCAGGCAAAAACAAATCCAGGAAGAACCAAGTGTCGTAACTTCTCCGGAAGCCAGCCAAAATGAGGCAGTCCGGAAATCCTGGCCTTCATCTCAGGCCAGCAGAAAAGAGCCGCCATTCCGGCAGTCAGTAAAGCCAGGCTGATAATAAGAGAGTATCGATCGGCAATCGGGGAGATATAGACCAAGAACTGCTCCACCCTGCCAAGAATAACTTCAGCGGAAAGTGAACGCGGAATGGCCGCATTCCTGGGAGTTACAATCATGTCATGCAGCACAAAAGCCGAGGAAACCGCGACCGGGACAAGAAGGAGCACCTTCCGTAATATGTATTTTGAGGTAGCCAGGTAAATCACTCCCATCGCTGCCGAAAGGAACATTGCCTGCTCCATCAATCGGGTAGCGGCAACGAAAAAACATCCAGCCAGGAACACAAGCCACCAGGAATGTCTTTCCCTGCTCAAATAACAAAATCCAAAAATTAACCCGATCAGGACAAACAACTGCCCCACCAGGGTGTAGGAAATGTTAATACCCGCGATTATCTGGTTCTGCAATGGCAAAATCGCCGGAATAACCGCCGCAAGGTAACAGGACACTGGAGTCAAATTAAATATCCGTTTGGATATCCAGTAAAAGCAGAAACTGATACCAACCAGGTAGACCAGGAGATACTGGATTCTGACCACATACGGCGAATATCGGGACATGGTCCACCAGGCAAATCCCTCGGTGAAGTCGTTTAGTTCAAAACCCCTCAGCCAGGAGGCCCAGAGGTCTATGCCTTTCAGGCTCAGGTGGTAGCGATAGGGATCATCATTAGACAGATAATGGGGGCCAAAAACATTCACCAGGTTAAATATGATTACCGGCAGGGCTATTAAAAAAGCCCGGAATAAGCCGGGATGACTTTTAACCAGCTCCGTGAAAAATCCCCTGGAACCGGACCCTGTCCCCCATTGCAGCCGAACAAAAGCCAGGAGAAGCGAGGCAATAATCAAGGTAATAAAAATAACGGCTTTCACGGAATCCATCCTGGATTCAGGCCTTAGCATCTCCCGTATAACCGCTAAGTAGATTGCGCAACTGAGTATAAAGCTGAAAAATGACCAGATGAATATCCTGAATAATTTGTTATCCAGCAGCTTTCCCATGATTGTCATAATCGCTCAAATCCTTCAGTGCCAATCGCCATTCCATCAATCATAATTGGGGAGTAAAAAAATTTCCACCCTTTGACCCCGGCCCGGAACTATTTACACCCCGGGCGATAATTGATTTCCGATGAACATCCTGTATTTTTTCCCTTTTCAAGGGAAGCACAGCTCACAGATAAAGCTGTCCTGGTAAAAAACATCTCCGGGTCTGCCATTTTCACATGTATAATTAAATCTTCACATAGACAGATTAACAAGGCAGGAGGAAATGTATGGAGAGAAGAGATTTTCTAAAATCCCTGGCAGCAGCAACCCCGGCAATGATGGCAGCCTGCAATAACCAAGAAGTAGCCGGAACACTCACCGATGCAGCGGTTGAGACTGCAAAACTTGGTTCAACCCTCCCGCTCAGGCCTTTGGGGGCAACCGGGGAAAATGTGACCATGCTGGGTGTCGGAGGCTACCATGTCGGATGGACAACTGAAAAAGATTCCCGGGAGGTAATTGAAACCGCCCTCGAGGGAGGGATCACTTTCTTCGATACAGCGGAGTCTTACGACAACGGAGGCAGTGAAACCCGCTACGGCAAATACCTGACCCCTTCATACCGCGACCAGGTTTTTATAATGACCAAGACGACAGGAAAAGATGCCGAAACAGCACAAAGGCACCTGGATGAATCCCTGACCCGCATGAAAACCGACCACCTGGACCTGTGGCAGGTTCACTCCTTAAGAGATCCCCAGGACGTGGATGACCGGATTGAGAATGGTGTCCTGGATGTATTCGTAAAGGCCAAGGAGAGCGGCAAGGTAAGATTCATCGGCTTCACCGGACACAGCAATCCGGAAGCCCACCTGAGAATGCTGGAACGCACCAGCGACTCCAACATCTTTGATACCGCCCAGATGCCGATCAACGTGATGGACTCTAATTATCACAGCTTCATCAAGCAGGTCGTCCCAAAACTGCAGGAGAGGAACATCGCGCTTCTGGCCATGAAAACCCTGGCCGATGGACGATTCTTCCCCCAAAAAGAAACGCTGGACGGCGTCATATGGGAAAGTGAAAATCCTGTGGTGCCCGGCCGTCTCAGCCTCGCCGATGCCCTGAATTTTGTATGGAGCCTTCCAGTCAGCGTGCTGATAACCGGTGCTGAAAATGCCGGGTTCATGAAAGAGAAAATCGAGTTAGCCAAAGCCTTCACGGAAATGAGCGAAGAAAACAGGAATGAACTTATCGACAAGGTGGCGGACCTGGCTGACGGTAAAGTGGAATACTATAAAAATCCAGTCGCCTGAGGGAAGACAAACCCGTAAATAGTCATCAGCCCAGGAAATGAAACACCGGGCCCCGGCAGGAATTCATCCTTGTTTTCCCGGGGTCCCGGCAACAATCCGATCGACTATTAGAAGCTGATTACCTCGTACCCCTGTGCCTGGTATCCAGCCATGCCCGGGTGGCCCATCATATCATCCAGGATCGGCAGATCCCGGGATTCAGCCTCGGCCAGGGTTCCCAGCTTGGCGGCGCAGGCCCGGCAGACACCTTCCAGCAGGTCTGCCTCCAGAACTTTCTTCCACAAACTGTTGAGGGGATTGCCCTCGTTATATAGTTCAGGGATAAGCTTAACTGCTGAACCTTCAATGATAATTCGGGCTTCCTGCCCCTTCTCTTTCATATCCAGAGCGTTCAGAAGAACATGTATGAAACACATTGGATCACCATTAAATACAAACATTGCTGTCTTTTTCATTAGTTTCAATCCTTAACAATTTTTCTTAAAACTATCACATAAAATTTCTGAGATCGGGATATACCGTTAAAGATCTCCTGTGTCTAACGCTCTTTCTCCCGAGCCTCAATCCTCCGGCGTTTCGGAATCCACTGGACCGCGATTAATGAACACAAAGCTAACACAGATCCACCCACAAAAGGAATCCGGTAATCGACCATCCAAAGAAAGCCAAACAGGGCCGGGAGCAATACGGCTGCAATATGATTTATAGTGAACCCCACTGCCATGCTTGAAGCAATATCTTCAGGATCGGCAATCCTCTGGAAGAAGGTCCTGATGGCAATGGAAAAATTAAAGAAGATATGATCCAGGATATATAAAAGCGCTACAAGCATTCTCTCGTCAGCAACTGCGTAAGCCAGGAAAATCAAAATCATGCTGGTATACTCAAGGGACAGAAGCTTCCGCTCTCCAAACCTGACAATCGCTTTGCCGATTAAAGGACTCAGAAAATAATTAATCACGTTGTTTATAACAAACAACAAAGTTATTTCCCTGATGCTGAAGGAAAGCTTCTCCACCATTAAGAAAACAACAAATGCCACGAAAATCTGGCGCCTGGCTCCGGCAAGGAAAGTCAGGATATAAAAAAGCGCGTATTTCTTTCTGAAAACCATCTTCTTGCGCTGAACGGGAACAACACGGCTGACCGGATTCTGCAGCAGCCCCCAGAGCCCGAAAAAGCAAAGCAAAAGGCCAACCAGGAGATAAATATTCTGGTAGGAAAAAACACCCGTCAGCAGAATAATTGAAATTCCCACAACGATATTGGTCGCGGCGCCATAGCTGCGCTGGCGGCCAAATACATGGGGAGAGGTTTCCTGGTCGAAATACTGGAGAGTCAAGGACTGGTTTGTTGTTTCATAGTAGTGAAAGCCAAAACTCATTATCAAGGTGGTGAAAACCAGTCCGTAAAAGGAAGGAAAGAAACCAGTAGCCCCGATGCCTATTCCCAGGACCAGCACTGAAACGGCCGAAAGACGATGTTCCTTCACAAGGAGCATTACGTAAACCGCCAGCAGAGCCAGGAATCCGGGGACCTCCCTGACTGACTGGATAATTCCCACCTGGTATCCTTCCAGGCCGGCTATCTCCACCCCGAAATTGTTGAACAGGGTGCGCCAGAACTGCAGTCCCATGGCCGCGGCGATCGTCAACAGGATCAGGAACCTGTACATGGGATCTTTGCGCATTTCGGCATTCATAATATTCGAGCTTTCCTGATTCTCCGACCGCCTGAACGCGGGTCAGTATGCAGAGCAAATGGTTAGGACGGTTACCCATTATCGTACTTAACGGCCGGCAAACTCAAACCGGAGTGTTCCGGCCCTTAGATAACGACCCTTTTGTTTCCCCAACCAGTCTCCAGAACCGGGCAGTCATCGCACCTGAATGTCCTGGCCTTGCAAACTTTGAGATCGCACTTGACTGTCCGTCCCATCATGGCCAGTGAAATCCTTTCAAGCTTCTGATTGGATCTTCCCTTGATTAACACAACATCTCCCGGCTGGAGTTTCCGGAGAGTATTCCCGGCTATCCCCGCCAGATCGCTTTTGACTTTCTCAATAGCTTCGTCCGGCATGCCAGCCGACCGGGCTCCGGAGGCATAATCGTATCTCTTCCCCCCATAAAACACCGCCCAATCAGCTATGCCGGCGATTCGTTCTCCAATATCACGATACAGTGGCCCCTGGGATCCAGGAGGCTCGGAAATATCTCCAAGAATGATTCCGCGGTTTGGAGCCCTCACCTCTTCCAGGACGTCAAGAGCGGTATGGATTGTTTCAATACTGGACTTGAATTCATCCCTTATCAGGTAAGCTCCCCCGGGAAGAAGGACAGTCTGCAGGCGTCCGGCAGCGGGAATCAGGGATTCCAGGCTGGATAATGCCTGCCCGGGTGAAATCCCGGCATTTTCCGCAAAGGCCATTGCCGCAAGCAAGGGATAAACCATATGGCGGCCGATCAGCCTTGATTTGATGCGCTGAATCCCGCCGGGTGTCCGGACATCAAAGCTTGCACCATCAGGCCAGTTCAAACTGTAATTGCAGGCCCTGAAATCACAGGACGAATCGAACCCGTAGGTAACGACCCGGGCTTCAGTCCTGCTTTTCATCCACAAGACATTTGGATCATCCCCATTCAAAACTGCCACTTTGTCCTTGGATAGGTTCCAGAGCATCTTTGATTTTTCCAGGCGGGTTGTTTCCAGATTTTTCAACGATCGGTTGTGTTCACTCGCTATCGAAGTGACTATGACAATGTCGGGCTTGACCATTTCAGCGAACCGTTCCATCTGTCCGGGGCCGTCAATTCCTACTTCGGTTACAGAATACTTCCGCCAGGGGGGCACTTCCAAAATTCTCCTGGCAACCGGAGTTTTGAAATTTCTATAGTATTTTCGGTAGGTAAGCTGTCCCAGGACCGAAGCGGCGGCCCTGCTGCATGTAGTTTTACCCAGAGAACCGATTACCACGACCTGCCGGGTAAAACGACGGGTAAGGATCCGATATGCCCAGGCCAACCTAAAAAACAGCGGCCATAAAACGTTCTGGATACCGTCATGCAGCTGCGCCCTCCCGAAAGAGGATGTCAACATCACCGGTATATCCGACAATTTATACTTCATGGATCACCAGCAGATAGATATATCATCGTTATCAGGCAGGATTAAATTACATTTTCCTGATTACCCGGTCCCAGACCTGAATCCCGATAATCCCAGTCAAAATCCGTCCATGATTCACCCGGCCGGTTTGGTGTTCCCGCAAATACCTTTGCACCTCCAATGGATTAAAGTAACCCGCGGCACTCAGGGAATCAGAAGACAGGGAATCAGAAACAACCTCCGGGAGATCCCCCCTCAGCCATTTCGCGAAGGGAGCTCCCATAGGCCTTTTTCTTCTCCGGAGAATCTCGGCTGGAAGATCTCCTTTCATGGCTTCGCGCAGAATATGTTTCTCCCGCATCATTTTCAGCTTCAGATGGTCCGGGATCCTTGCGCACCTTTCTACAAAAACGTGATCCAGGAATGGAACCCGGGCTTCCAGTCCGCGGGACATTGAAGACCTGTCAAGGTGATGGGTGATCACGTTGGAAAGGCGGTAATTCATGTCACAGGCCTGGAAGGATCGGAAACCTGACTTTCCGGCAATCACGTGATCTCTTTCCAGGTCAGCAGGTTCTCCATTTTGGATAACCTCCAGCATCCCTGATGAGAATAACAAATGCTTTTCCCGATGATATGTAGGGCAGCCCAGCATGGCCTGAAAATGCGACAGGCCAACATTCCGGTCCGGCACTGACAGAAATCCGGCTGCCCCTGGATGACTGTTCCGGAAACCCGGCCACTTAATCATAATCTCCCTAAGAAAATGGGGGATTGGCAGGAATGGCGTCAACACCTTCTGGGCCCGGTACCAGGAATAACCTCCAAACACTTCATCCGAGCCCTCCCCCGTCAGCACAACCTTATAGTCACCGCCGCAGGCCCGGGAAAGAATCATTGAAGCTATTTCAGTTGCCGAAGTAAAAGGCTCTTCCCCATGCCATACAGCTTCCCCCATCAGGTTCAGGTCGGATCGTTTAAGCGTAACCAGTTTATTAGGGATATCCTTAAAACCGGGAAAACTGCTCAAGACAGGATTTCCAGCTATCTCGTCCGCCGATGGGTCATCACAACGAAGGGAAAAAGTTTCAGCCGGCATATGGCCCAGGCGTCTCATGGTAGTGACAATGGCACTGGAGTCTATTCCCGGGCTGAGCCAGGCTGCCACGGGAACATCAGACATCAAATGGCTTTTCACACTTTCAGCCAGGCTCTCCCTGACCATCTGGACCCAGTCCCGCTCCGTCATGCGCTGCTCAGAACTGTCCGGTTCCCGGCCCAGGTCCAGCTGCCAGTAGGTCTCCCTGCTGATTTGGCCCCGGCTGAAACGCATCAGGGCAGCCGGGGGAACCCGTCTGACACCGCGGAAAAGAGTCTGGTCTCCGGTAACAAAACCAAAAGAAAAAAGGCTTTCCATGGCCGCGCCATCAATATCACGTTCCACAGATGGATCTACCAGGATGGCCTTCTGTTCAGAACCGAAAAGTATCCCTTCCCCGGTAACAGCATAATGAAGAGGCTTTATGCCGAACCGGTCCCTGGCCAGCAGGAGCTCCCGTTTCTTTGAGTCCCACAGAGCAATGGCAAACATGCCCTGGAGATGCTTTACAAAATCGAGCCCGTATTCTTCATACAGATGCACGATGACTTCAGAATCAGAACGGCTCCGGAACCTATGCCCCATTCCGGCCAGGCGGGATCTAAGTTCCTTGTAATTGTATATTTCCCCGTTGCAGACAGTGAAGATACTCCCGTCTTCATTGGAAAATGGCTGATTTCCGGTCTCCAGGTCGATAATACTCAATCTCCGAAATCCCAATGCCGCCCCTGGTTTGATTATCAAACCCTCTTCATCGGGGCCGCGATGGGCCAGCATCTCCATCATGGTCTGGATTCTGTTTTCATCCGCCTCAATACCGTGATCATTAAATGCTATTCCGCAAATTCCACACACTTAGAATCTATGCTCCTCAAAATACTTTCGGTTTAAAAATTATCAAATAGTGCTCCACGCAGGTTTCCGCACAAAGGTTGAAACTTTCCAGTCCTGGGACATTAAAAATCAACCCCAACCTTCCCGAGCCTTCTGAATTCTATAGGCCGACCTTAAACTTATCAACGACCCGGATAAGAAAAAACAGCAACTGGACAGAGTACGAACCAATCTGTTCCTGCCACCTCCATTTGATCGATCAGATTCTCTTGATACCAGAAAATAACCGGGTATTGATCGACTCTCCTCCATATTTCCGCGGCGCCTTAACATCAACCCGGCATTACCGGCTCCATCCCCTGCTAATCCTATCCGAAGACTTTATAGATGAAAACATCCTTTTTTCTTCAGGGAAAATGTTTTTTTTGTGTGGAATGATGGTTGGTAATTAAACTTGATAAATGTAATTTCCACAAACCATTCAAGGTACCTGGTATCAAGGGAGAAAAATATGAGTAACAATCCTAGCAGAAGAGACTTTTTGAAGTACACCGCGGCCGGGGGAGCCGCCCTGTCAACCATTGGCGGAAACGCATTCAGCCAGGCCGCCTCCAGCGGACAGGCCAATCCGCCTCGGTTTTGTGGGAGTTGGCGACAGGGGCTCCTACCATCTTGACACCGCCCTGGGGATAGAGGGTGTGGAGGTTCCCGCGATCTGCGATATTAATGATAAATACCTGTACAGGGCAAAAAGCTGGATTGAAGAATCCGGACAGCCAACCCCCACCTTGTACGGTAAAACGGAAACCGACTTTGAAAGGATGTGTGAAACTGAGGATCTGGACTGCGTAATCTGCTGCACATCCTGGCAGTGGCATACGCCCCTGCTGTCTTTCAGCAATGCGAAACGATAAACACGCGATTTCTGAAGTCCCCATCGTGATTACTCTTGACGAAGCCTGGGAGCTTGTTGAAACCTGGGACGAAAACAGGCAAATGGGCCACCATTGCCCTGGAAGGGCTCGGCAACCTTTCCCTGCTGAATATGGTTCAGAAAGGCCTTTTCGGCAATATCATCCACGCTGAAGGCGGTTACATACATGACCTGCGGCTGGTTAAATATGATCCGGAAAGGGAACCATGGAGACTCCAGCATTCTGTCGAAAGAAACGGAAACCTATACCCCGATCATCCCATGCGCAACATGATTTTCCACCTTGATATCAACCATGGTGACCGAATTGACTACATGGTTTCCATGAGCTCCTCGGCCCAGACCCTGAGTGAATATGCCCGCCATTATTTTGGTAAAGACCATCCTTATGCGAAGATTGAAATGGCGCAGGGAGACTACAACGCGTCCCTTATCCGCACTGTGAATGGAAAAATGATAACCCTGAATTTTGACACCAACACCCCGCACCCCAGGGGTATGCATCGTATACAGGGAAGCAAGGGGATTTATTACCAGGCACGCGGAACAGGCGGGCCATATATTTACCTTGACGGCCGAAGCCCCAAAGCACATGACTGGGAACTGGCTGAACCATACCTGGAAGAATACACCCCCCAGATAATGAAAGACTACAACCCGCCGGTACGTAAGGCTACCCGTGGTCACGGGGGATCCGAAACCCAGACTCCTTTCAGGTGGCACAGGGCGGTTACAGCAATAAGGGAAAACCGCATGCCTGATTGGGATGTATACGATTCAGTAACCAGCAGCGCTATATCTCCAATAAGTGAAGCCTCCGTCGCCGGAGGAAGCAAACCAATTGAATTTCCGGATTTCACAAAGGGCAAATGGAAGGCAAACAAACCTATCGTAATCGCCTGATTTTGAACCGGAAACAGATTGCACATAATACTTCAGGTCCGGTACTCACCAGAATAATTCGAGGAATACCGGGCTCATTAAAAGGATGAATCAAAATGGCAGAAAAAATCATCCGTATAGGATTTGTTGGCGTTGGAGACAGGGGTTCCTACCACCTGGATTCAGCACTTGGCATAGAAGGAATAGAGGTGCCCGCCCTTTGTGATGTCGATGACAGTTATCTATACCGGGCAAAAAAAATGGGTTGAGGATTCGGGACGGCCCACACCTGCGCTTTACGGGAAGGATGAAAAAGACTTCGTTAGAATGTGCGAAACCGAAGATCTTGACGTGGTTGTCTGCGCGACACCCTGGGAGTTTCACACACCTTGCTGCCTGGCAGCAATGCGCAACGGCAAACACGCAATTAGCGAGGTCCCCATTGTCCTTACAACAGATCAAGCCTGGGAGATAGTCGAAACCTGGAAAAAAACCGGCAAATGGGCCACCATGGGCCTGGAAGGTTTCCGTAACCTGAACCTGCTGCAAATGCTCCAAAAAGGAGTTTTCGGGGAGGTGGTGCATGCCGAAGGAGGTTATATGCACGACCTCAGGCTGGTTAAATATGATCCGGAAAGAGAACCCTGGAGACTCAGGCATTCAATAAGCAGGAACGGGAATCTGTATCCCGACCATCCCATGAGTAATATTTTCCCTCATATGAATATCAATCATGGCGACCGGATAGATTACATTGTTTCCATGAGCTCTTCAGCTCAGACACTTAACCAATTCGCCTCCCTTTATTATGGTTCCAGTCATCCCCACGCGACCGTCAAAATGGCCCAGGGGGACTACAATGCATCCCTGATCAAGACAGTCAACGGAAAATTTTTCACACTTAACTTTGACACCAATACCCCCCATCCCCGAAGTTTTTACCGGGTGGCCGGCACCAAGGGCGCCTATTGGGGGCACCGCTATACTTTTTCAAATAATGATCTGGTATTTATTGACGGGGAAGAACGCAAGGCCGGAGACATGCTTCCCGAATATCACCATCCCATACTAAGGGACTATAACCCGCCTGAGAGAAGTGCTATTCGAGGACATGGTTCCGGAAGGAGGACGCACATCACCTGGCACCGCATGGTACAAGCCCTGCGGAATGACACCATGCCCGACTGGGATGTTTATGATTCCTTAACCTCCAGCGTCATTTCTCCGATTTCGGAAGCCTCAGTTTCCCAGGGGAGTAAACCGGTTGAGTTTCCTGACTTCACCAAAGGGGAATGGAAAACCAGGCCTCCCTTAAACCTTGTTTGACCATAGCAGCCGGCTTTCTCCAGACCGCTATTGGTCAAGAAATCCGCGGGATGAACCTGCCCTGGAAAGTTAAAATTCAGGGCAGGTATCCACAGGTTATCCCGCATAGATTCTACAGCACGAAACCTTTTAACAAGCCATAGTCTCTCACCCAAAAATTTATCCGGGGCAGCCTGTTATAAATCCCTTCCGAATGTGGACAGAACTGAACGCTTGTGGCAATCTTGTTCCATGTCATTCAACAGGAACTCCCTCTTTTATAAAGCCGCGGCAGTAGGCGCAAAAAACCTCGGTATCCGCTACTTTGACTCCCTCTACGGAGAAAAAAATCTCAATACCGATATCCCTCCCGTTGACTCCCCCCTTGACCACGAGATCAGCCTGGCCAGCAAAAAAGAGGTCAGGGACGTAGCCGGACTGCAGGGAGGAGAGATTCCCTTTCGTTTTGAATTTGCCATGAAAAACGGCAGTTCCTGCTATATAGCGTGGGCGGAAGGAAAACCGGCCGGCTACACCTGGATTGATACCCGGGTGATGATGATGGATATGATGAAAATCATTGACGTTCCGCCGGGAGGATCTTTTCATTTCAATAGTGTTGTATTCCCCGAATTCAGGCGTAACAAATTGTTCCAAAGCATGATTTACCGAGTCTACACGGACCTGAAAAGCCAGGGATACAGATACACCGGGAATTTTGTGGACCGCGATAATACCGCATCAATCAAGGCCAGGGAACATTTCAATGTTTTGTTCCAGCCTGCAAGATTCAGCAGGATTCCCGGACTGCCTGTTTTCCCCATAGGCCGAAAATTCGTCCCGGGAGCCTCGCTGGAGATTCAGGAATGAATTTCCCAGGCTGTTCCGTTGAAAATCATATTCGAATGCTGGAACCCGCGAACTGTTATTTATATTTCCTGCAGTCCCGCCTGAAACGCTTACTTATGGCCTGGAACTGCCTGTCTTTGCAGGTCAGGACCTATACATCCCCCCCAAATATGAACACTCCTTCATTCCCGCTTGTTTACATCGGAAACCTGGAGAACATACACTGGCTGGAAAGATCCCTTTTCCAATACCACCAACTGGCTGGAACGGAAAAAATTCCCCTCTGGAAATGCAGAAGTGAAATCAAACAAAATATCCGCGACAAAACACATACGGTAATTGACATCAACAGGATACTGGCCCGATTCCTTCCCAAAGGCGGATTCACCAGTTATCCCTGGATCAGGCAGGCAGTATCGCTTGACTCCGAGGAATACAAGAATCGCCGTTATCAATTAATGGGTGAATTCAGAAGGCTGATGCGAAAACATGGTTACGCTACGGGAATCACTTCGGCCAAGGAGGATATCCGTCATTTTTACAGGGACCTCTATCTTCCTTTCGTATCATACAGGTTCCAGGCCACGGCTTACCCAAGAAGTTATGCCGAGATTGCAAAAGCTGTCAGCCATGGTTTCATACTTCAGATATTCCACAAAAACGAATGGATAGCCGGTGATGTTGTCCGGATCAGCGGTAATGAAATTCAGGGAATAGCGTCAGGATTGTTGCCGGATTACAGTAAATCATCCAGGCTTACCGCCCGGGCGGTTATGTATCCGATCCTCTTTGAATGGGCCGCGTCTAAAGGCTACAGAAGAATAAACCTTCTCAGGAGCCGGGCTAACCTGCAGGATGGGGTGTTTGCCAGTAAAAAACACCGCGGCGCTGTCGCTGAAGTAGACTCCTGGCCGCATACAGCAATCAAATTCTATATCCCCCCGGAATCCGCCCTCCCGGATTTATGGAAAACCCAGCTTGTTGAATACCTAGGCGTGCTTATACCCCTTGACGAGGCCCTGAACAGACAGTCTTGAAATCCTTGGCACAAAATATCCCCGGATAGCGCGAAATCAGAAACACCCTCAGGAAGCAGTTTTCTGTGCCGCCTTCTCAGCCCGCTTACGGGCATTCTCATCCAGCAGGATCTTGCGCATACGGATAGCCTTTGGGGTTACTTCAACGTATTCATCCCCTCGGATATATTCCATGCACTCCTCCAGGGAGAATTTAACGGCTGGAGTAATCGAGGACTTGATGTCGGCACTGGCGGCCCTGACATTGGACTGTTTCTTGGTCTTGGTGACATTCACCATGATGTCTCCCTGCCGGTTATTTTCCCCGATGACCATTCCGGTATAAACCTCTTCGCCGGGATCAATGAAAAACCGGCCGCGATCCTGAAGTTTATCCAGTGAATAGGTCACGGCTGTACCCGGTTCCATGGCTATCAGTGCCCCGTTCCGATGCCTCTGGAGATCTCCCTTCCAGGGAATAAATCCATCCAGGCGATGGGCAATAACTGATTCTCCTTCAGTAGCATTGAGCAGCGGATTGGACAGGCCAATCATTCCGCGGGAAGGAATCCGGAAATCCATCACAACCCGATCTCCCCTGGTTTCCATGTTGGACATTTCCCCGCGGCGCTGGTTCACAAGCTCAATGACCTTTCCCATGAAAGGTTCAGGGACCTGCACGGTCAGGGCTTCAACCGGCTCATGCACAACACCGTTGATTGTTTTCCTTATAACCTCCGGCTGACCAAGCTGCAGTTCATAGCCTTCCCTGCGCATTGTTTCAACCAGGACTGAAAGATGCAGGATCCCCCGGCCGAATACAAGAAGGCGTTCCGGAGAGTCGGTCTCCTCCACTCGCAGAGCCAGGTTCTTCTCAACTTCAAGGAACAGCCTGTCCCGGAGATGGCGGGAAGTCACATACATGCCGTCCTTGCCGAAGAATGGCGAGTTGTTGATTGTGAAAAGCATGCTCATCGTCGGCTCATCAACGGTAATCCGCTTGAGGGCCTCAGGATTCTCTATGTCGGCAATTGTATCCCCTATATCAAAATTCTCGGGTCCCAGCAAAGCGCAGATTTCACCTGCTTCAACCGGGCGGCGCTTGATCTTTTCCTTGCCCAGGCCTTCGAAAAGATACAGCTCTTTAATCGCCGACTTCAATACGCTTCCATCCCTTTTCACTACAGAAACCTGCTGTCCGGCTTCAATAGAACCGCGGGTGATCCGGCCCACGGCAATACGCCCCAGGTAGGAGGAGTAGTCCAGGGAGCTGATCTGCAGCTGAAGTGTACCTTCTTCGATTTTGGGAGAAGGAATATGTTCGATTATCTGGTCCAGGAGATAACTCACATCAGTAGTGGGATTATTCCAGTCCTCTGACATCCATCCCTCCTTGGAGGAACCGTAAATCGTTGGGAAATCCAGCTGATCTTCAGAGGCATCCAGGCTGTACATCAAGTCGAATACGGCCTCGTGTGTCCGGTCCGGATCACAATGAGGCTTGTCCACCTTGTTGATTACAACAATCGGCTTAAGATCCAGCTCCAGGGCTTTCTGCAGCACAAACCTGGTCTGCGGCATGGGACCCTCGAAGGCATCCACAAGCAGCAGTACGCCGTCCGCCATGTTCAACACCCTCTCCACCTCGCCGCCGAAATCGGAATGCCCCGGGGTATCAATAATATTGATCTTGCAGTCCTTGTAGCGAACCGAAACATTCTTGGAAAGAATAGTAATGCCGCGCTCCCGTTCCAGGTCATTGGAATCAAGTATCAGGTCATCCACCTGCTGGTTGTCGCGAAACATTTTCACCTGGTGCAGTATTCGGTCGACAAGCGTTGTTTTCCCATGATCAACATGGGCGATTATTGCAATATTTCTTAGGTTTTCCATGTGCAGACTTCTCTCGTATTCACTGTCTAAAATACTAAAAATAAGGACTTTAAGGCCCTGGACAACATCCTGGGATCAGGTACGACAGAGTTTTGACAGACCGCCGCCGCATCAATGAAACAATCAAGAGAAAAATAAGGATGTTGTTGATTGCCGGGAGATCACTCCGGGCAACACCCGGAGCCGCCTGTTCTCCATCCGGGAATTTCGAGGGATATGATACCATGTTCGGCCTTGAGGGTGTGGTTTTGAGGCTTCAGCCAGGTAAGGGACAAGGGAAAGGGACCAAAAGGACCTGAAGGACCAAAGGGACAAGGTAGCAAAATCCAGGAGGGCTGAAAGCCCGATTGTCAATAGCCTGGGGTGATCCCGGACCGAAGGTTCGGGGAACCCCAGGAAAGGTATACAGAAAACATCCGGGAGCTCTGTAAGAGCGACCTCTTGATCTAAATTGAAAAGTCCACCCGCCAGCCCGATTCAATTCGATACCGAAGGCGATAACGATAACGACGCCGAGTGGTCTATCCAGGATTCCTGAATTGTTACGCTGGCTGCATGACTCAACATTTGCCGGTCTGAAGACCGGCGCGCCCGGGAGGGCGCCACAATCGCAAATTGTAAACCTTGAACCTCACATCTGCTAACTGGAGCCAGCGGCTCCAGCCACAATCGCCAATCGGAAATCGAAAAGCTACTTCGCATCAGCCAGGGCTCTTTCCTTTGAAATGTAAACCGTCTCCCCCGGAGACCCAACGACCGCTCCGGTCAACCCTCCGCCCAGGGCGCCGACACCGGCAAAGATCGCTGCCCACATAACTTTGCCCAACGTCGTCCATTCCCCAGAAGGTGCAGTCAAAGCACCACCGACTGCCGCACCTCCAAGTGCTCCCCACATGAATCCGTTCCTGGCATATTTGCCAGCCTTGTGGACGACGATCTTTTCAACCATGGCCTTTTCAAACTTAAGGTTCCCGCCATGCTGGTTGACGCAGAGCAGGAATTCATAATCAACCAAAACAAAGGTCAGGGTCTGCGTGTCTCCGCCCTGGAGATAAACGGTGATCTTGTCCCCGGGCCGGGTCATTGAGGCCTTTTCCCAGCGTCCGGGCGGCGGGCTGCCCCAGCCAAAGAGGGGAGTGCTCATGACCACGCAGGCGATAACAAAGATAACCAGAATCCTGACAGGCAGTTTGGGTCTGGGGATTGAGCGGCTGTTCATGTTCCACATTCTACCTCCCCCCAAAAGAAATAAACAAATTATTTTTTATTTTCAGACTATTGAATCAGTTGGGTAAATGAACCTAAAGGACTCAAGGGACCAAAAGGACCTGAAGGTCCAAAGGGACAGTAAAAGCTGGAGTTTACCTAAAACGGAGGGCTGAAGGCCCGATTGTCAGTAGACTGGGGTGATCCCGGACCGAAGGTTCGGGGAACCCCAGGTCAAGGACGCCACACCAAATCCGGGAGCTCTGTAGGAGCGACCTTCTTATTTATTTTTTTAACACCACCCACCAGCCCGATTCAATTCGATACCGAAGGCGATAACGATAACGACGCCGGGCTGACAGTGATAACGGGATTGAACCGTGGCCGGAAGCATCCCTGCTTTCCTGTCCCGCCGGGACCGCCCGCAACTGGAGTTGCCGGGCGCAATCAAGACAAAAGGCAATAAAGATCAGTCAGGACACAGGCAACACGAGTCCAAACATCACCGCGGAGATAATCACAGGCGGCTCGCTTTCGCTCGCGGCAAAGCAAGGATGCTTCCCACCACAAGCCACAATTCTAAATCGACAGTTCCCGGGAGAAATGCCATAATCAGCGGAGGGACTTCCGCCATGATTAAACTGCTGGTAATTGCCGACGATTTGACCGGAGCGCTGGATACGGGAGTGCAGTTTGCCCGGCAGGGGATCTCCACCCGGGTCACGATGGACCAGAACCCGGATTTCAATGACCAGCCGGCAAATTTAGAGGTCCTGGTTGTCGACACCCAAAGCCGGCACCTGCCTCCCCGGGAAGCGGCATCCCGGGTAGAAAAGGTTGTAGCTTCAGCGAACAAATTCGGGATCGAAGCTTTTTACAAAAAGACCGATTCAACCCTCCGAGGGAATATCGGTGCCGAAATGGAAGCGGCCCTGGAAGCCTCCGGATTCAATCATCTCTGCTTCATACCGGCTTTTCCCAAGGCCGGGAGGCTGACCCGGGAGGGCATTCATTACCTCGAAAACAAACCGGTTCACCTGACCCACTTTGGTTTGGACCCCCTGAACCCGGTTAAAACCAGCAGCATCGTCGAGATTCTGTCATTCCAATCTGAACTAGCTGCGGCACAAGTAAGGATTGCCGAGCTGGACACCCTGGGTTCTCTGCTCAGGGGGGCTGCCGGTTTCCTGGTTTTTGACTGCTCGAGCGACTCCGACCTGGAAAAAATCGGCATGGCCCTCAAAAACCTGGGCCTGCTCGGAATGACAGCAGGCTCGGCCGGTTTCGCCGGAGTTCTGCCAAAAATGCTGGGACTCCCAAGGTCCGAGACCCCTTTCCCGCTCCCGGAGCAACCCTTGCTGATCCTGAACGGAAGCCTTAATAAAACCTCGCTCGAGCAGGTTCGCCATGCGGAAAAGGAGGGTATCAGGACCTATACTCTTTCCCCGGAAATGCTGCTGGATTCGACCCCGGAAGCAGTCGGGAAAATCCAGGAACTGGCCGCGGAACTGGCCCGGGAAGCGGCCTTGGGCCGCAACGTGATCCTGGGAAGCTTCCCGGTTGAAAAGGAACCGGAGGCACTATCAGCTGAACATCGCCATAATCGCGATGCGAACGACATCTGCGAACGGATTTCAGAAGGCCTGGGCAAGATAATTTCTGCTATCCTGCGGGAGGCCGGTTTCCGCACCCTGGCCGTGTTCGGCGGAGACACCCTTATCGGTGTACTGCAAGCCCTGCGGGTCAACGGGATCGTTCCGCTCGGAGAAATGTCTCCGGGAATCGTAGTTTCGAGGTTCAACGGGAAAAACCAGGAACCGACGCTCATCAGCAAAGCGGGAGGCTTCGGTGAAAAGGATGCCATAATGGAGATAATCAACCATGCGAAAGGTAAAGGTCAATGATCGGAATCACCCTGGGTGACGTCAATGGTGTCGGGCCGGAAATCCTGTTGCGGGCTTTCCGGGAGGGCCTGCTGGAAAAGAATTTTGTCGTTTTCGGTGACCTTTCCGCACTCCAGAAATACGATGAAGAACTAGGCTTAAAAACCCATTTGCGCGTCATCGCGGAGCCATCCGGATTCCACCCCGGAGCTGTCAACATATACGACCCCGGCCTGCTGGCCGCAGTCGATATCACTCCGGGCAAGATAGACAATAAAGTAGGAGCGGCCGCTCTTCAATACATGAAAACGGCCGCCATGATGGCCCAGCAGGGCGAGATAACGTCAATTGTCACCCTGCCGGTCAACAAGGAGGCCATACGCCTGACGGAGCCTGATTTCAGCGGGCACACCGGTTATATCGCCGACCTTTGCGGGACCACCAACTATACGATGATGCTGGTTTCCGACAAACTGATCGTGACCCATGTATCAACCCACGTCTCCCTGCGGAAAGCACTGGACAGGGTTAAAAAGGGGAGGATCCTTGATGTGATCCGGCTGACTAACGATGCCGTGGTGAAACTGCGGCCCCGGGCCAGGATTGCCGTGGCCGGCCTGAATCCTCATGCCGGTGAAGGAGGAGCTTTCGGCAGAGAGGAAATCGAGGAAATTACGCCCGCTGTCAGAGCCGCCCACGAGGAAGGTTTTGAGGTATCCGGACCAGTACCGCCGGATACTGTCTTCCACCAGGCTCTCAGGGGAGGCTATGAAGCAGTGGTCTGCATGTATCACGACCAGGGCCATATTCCCCTTAAAATGCTTGATTTTGACGGCGGAGTAAATGTCACCCTGGGCCTGCCCTTTATAAGGACATCCGTTGACCATGGAACAGCCTATGATATTGCGGGGAGAGGGATTGCATCGCTCACCAGTTTCCTCAATGCCTTTGATCTGGCTATGGAGCTGAAATAGCAGCGAGTTGCATGTTGCGAGTTGCTACCTCCACCTGGGTGCAGGTTCAAGACATAGTTTACAAAAGAGGTTCAAGACATAGTTTACAGTCTGGGGCAATATGGAGTGCTTAACCGGAGGAGTTAAGCATGCCATGGAAAGCGACTGATACTGTGAACTTAAGAGAAGAATTTGTTTTGAAAGCTTTGGGGAAGCACCTGCCTCTAACAAGGTTGTGCGAGGAGTATGGAATAAGCCGAACAACCGGGCATAAGTGGATGGAACGTTTTCGACAAGGCGGGTTACCGGCCCTTCACGATATGTCCCGCCGACCAAAAGCGAGTCCTAATGCCCTCAAGGAAGACGTGGTTTGTGAGTTGATTCGAATAAAGAATTCAATAACATCCACCTGGGGGCCCAAAAAGGTTTTGAGAATCTATGAGAATAAACATGGATCAAAGGATTCGCCCTCATTAAGTAGTGTGAAACGAGTATTGGAACGTGCAGGATATGTTCGGCATCGTCGAAGACGACGTCGGGGAGAAACCGCCCGTATAAAACATGGAGTGATTCCAAAGGCTCCGAATGAGTTGTGGACGGTTGATTTTAAAGGCTGGTGGAAGACGCGAGATCGCAGCCGGTGTGATCCTTTAACAGTAAGGGATGAATTTGCTCGTTTTGTATTAGATCTCAGGGTCATGGAAAGTACCGGAGAAAAGGCTGTAAAGCCTGTGTTTGAAAAGATTTTTGAGTTGTACGGTCTCCCAAATGCCATTCGTTCTGATAACGGATCCCCTTTTGCCTCCCCCCGTGCTCCCCTGGGTTTGAGCCGGCTCTCATGCTGGTGGATATCTTTAGGAATCCGCCTGGATCGTATAGAACCAGGAAAGCCCTACCAAAATGGGGCCCATGAACGTATGCACCTTGATATCAGAGATGAACTGGAAGCCAATCCCGCTGAAAATCTATCTCAATCCCAAGAGGTTTTTGACGAATGGAGACATACTTTTAACTGGATTCGCCCTCATGAATCACTCGATATGAAGACCCCGGGTGAAATTTATTCGCCTTCTGAACGATCCTATGTACCAGGGAAAGTTGATATTACTTATCCTGAAAATTGGCTGGAACGCAGAGTGAAAAGCAGCGGCTGTATCAGTTTAAGCAAGATCAATATTCATGTCTCTCATGCTTTGGCAGGGCATATAATTGGATTGCAACCTGTCGATGATAGACTTGATGTCTACTTTGATTGCTTTAGAATTGGATACATTGATCTACATGTCCTGAAGTTTTTGCCGGTTATGAATCAAAAAAAGAAAAGGCGGAGCCGTTCCTCCTCAGGGCGGCCGGCCGCCCTGAGGAGGAGCCAGGGTGCTATAGAAGTACCGGTTCCTGATGGACAATCAACTCAGAAAGTGTAAACCATGTCCTGAGCCTATAATGTAAACCATGTCCTGATCGCGCCCCTGAAACCCGCAACCTGTAACCTGCAACTCGTGACTATCTTGGAGGGCTGAAAGCCCGATTGCCAGTAGCCCGGGGTGACCGAAGTCCCGCCAGGGACGAAGGGAACCCCAGGTTAAATATCACCACAAAACACCCGGGAGCTCTGTAGGAGCGACCTGAACAAAAAAAAAGACCCGGAATCAACCGGGCCTTTTTCACACGAAAAATTCGGAATCAAATCAGTCAATCACGCCGTAGGCTTCGCCGTAATGTTCAGCAACATAATCAATGTCTTTATCACCGCGACCGGACAGGTTAACCAGGATAGTCTCATCTTTAGCTAATTTCGGCGCCATCTTAATGGCTTCCGCGACAGCATGGGCGCTTTCCAGGGCCGGAATTATGCCTTCCACGCGCGACAGTTCAAAAAAGGCGTCTATGGCTTCTTTATCGTTGGCGTAGGTATAATTGACACGTTTAATATCGTGCAGATAGGAATGCTGCGGACCCACACCAGGATAGTCCAGGCCGGAAGCTATAGAGTTAACCGGAGCAGGATCACCGTTTTCATCCTGGAGAAGGTAACACCTGAATCCGTGAATTACGCCAGGTTTTCCCTTGGTGATCGTGGCCGCATGGTCACCGGTCTTAAAACTGCTTCCCGCCGGTTCCACCCCGATGATGTTGACGTTTTCATCTTCCAAAAAAGCAGTGAATAAACCGATGGCATTGGATCCGCCGCCGACACAGGCAACCAGGTTTTCGGGAAGTTTACCTGTCATAGCCTGAAACTGCTCACGGGCTTCCCGGCCGACAACAGACTGGAAGTCGCGCACCATTCCGGGGAAGGGATGAGGTCCGACGACTGAACCGATACAATACAACTGGGTATCGGGATCCTGCAGGTAAGCCACAAATGCTTCATCGACAGCTTCCTTGAGGGTTTTTAAACCTGATTTGACAGGGATGACTTTCGCGCCGAGAATCTTCATGCGGATTACATTGGGGTGCTCTTTGACAATATCCACTTCACCCATGTAAATGTCGCATTCAAGTCCCACCAGGGCAGCGGCCGTGGCCAGGGCTACACCGTGCTGACCAGCGCCCGTTTCAGCAATAACCTTCTTTTTGCCAAGCCGTTTTGCCAGTAGTGCCTCACCCAGGCAATGGTTAATTTTGTGCGCGCCGGTATGATTTAAATCTTCCCGTTTAAAATATATTTGAGCTCCGCCTAATTTTTTACTGAGGTTCTTCGCGTGAAAAATCGGGCTGGGCCTGCCCACGTAGTGGGTATACAGATCGAAAAGCTCTTCGAAGAAAGTAGGATCCGTTTTTAATTTTTCATATTCAGCGGAAATGTTTTTCATCACAGCTTCAAGTTGAGGGGGAATAAAAGCTCCGCCGTATTCGCCGAAATATCCATTTTTGTCGGGGGTATCATAGGTGTGTATCATATTAATCTTCCAATTTTTTAATGAGTTTCAGACTCATAGAGTCATCCTCTTTTAATATTTTGGACCCTCGGGTAATCTTGCATAAGCTGATCCCATGTTTTTTCGCAATGTACCGCTGGGTCTCACCCTTGTATAAATCCTTCATCAGCCGCCATCGAAAGATAACATCTTCCATCTCTTTTTCAGTGAGCAACTCCTGGAGAAAACGGGTCATCTCATCCCTTTGCCTGATTTGACATAAAGCATCTACCAGTTCACTTTTTGATTTCACTTAGCCTCCATGTTTCTACGCATAGAATCATAGGGCACAAACAAAACCAATTCAAGAGTATTTGTTCTTTTTTATAGAAACATAAATTACCCCGCTGGAACCACGACAGGACTTATGGGGAGACTAAGTGCTTAGCTTTGTTATTTTTACATCTACCCGCTCCTTTCAAAATCCGCTATTCCCCGGCAGTAAAAGTTTTTTTACACTTGCCAGGCTCATGAAAATCGGCAGTAACTGTTTAATATTTCTTCAGTTGACGCAATACGGAGACTGCCTGACGGGATACCAGCCCTGCCGCTCAAGGATGCTATAAACATGTGTTTCGGGCAAACCGTACGGTTCCCGGCGACAGGTTTCACACCGGTCATTGGTCACTCCTTCAGGTTACAATCCATTTCAAACTTTCTCATGAAGCATTAATCAATTGAACTGGCTCTAAAAACAATGCCTGAAGGAAATATCCAGCGTCCGCCAGGGTGGTCACTTCATGAAAATCAAAAAAACGATTGAAAAAATACCGGGCGGCATGATGGTTGTACCCCTGATCCTGGGAGCCGCCGTTAATACTTTTTTCCCCCAGGCTCTGGAGATCGGGGGATTCACATCAGCCCTTTTCAAAAACGGCGCATCAGCGCTGATCGGGGCCTTCCTGCTCTGCATGGGCGCGGGCATTACCTTCAGGGCCGCTCCCAGGGCCCTCAAAAAAGGCGCGGTGATAACCCTCTCCAAGTTTTCAACCGCGGTGGGTTTCGGCCTTGGAGTAGCCTGGCTTTTCGGGCCCACCGGAATCTGGGGCCTCTCCGCCCTGGCTATCGTTTCAGCTATGAGCAATACAAATGGAGGGCTTTATGCCGCCCTCGCCGGAGAATTCGGGGATGAAACCGACGTTGGAGCCATCTCGCTGATTTCAATAAATGACGGCCCCTTCCTCACCATGATCGCCCTGGGAGCTACAGGAATGGCCCAGATCCCGCTGATAAGCCTTGTAGCCGTTATTGTCCCGATTATCGTCGGGATGCTTCTGGGTAACCTGGACAAGGACATGAAGGCTTTCCTGCTTAAAGGGGGTCCGGTCCTTATTCCGTTTTTCGCCTTTGCCCTGGGAGCGGGCATTGATCTGGCCATGCTTTTGAAGGCCGGACTTCCCGGGATTTTGCTGGGTGTAATTACAGCTTTCGTGGGCGGCACCATAAATGTACTGGCAGACCGGGCTGCAGGGGGAAGCGGCATTGCCGGAGCGGCCGCATCAAGTACAGCTGGAAATGCCGTAGCCACCCCTCACGCTGTCAGCCTGGCTGATCCTTCCATGGCGGCCATGGCGACAGCTGCTGCGCCTCTTGTAGCAGCATCTACAATAACCACGGTCATTCTGACCCCTCTCCTTACTTCGATAGTGGTGAAGATAAGAAAAGATCACGGGCAAAGAACACCAGCGGCTTGAACAGCGCGGTAATCGCCCAAAATCTGTTAAGGCCTGAATTAATTACAAAATCCCCCGGGCCTGTCGACAGTAGATTAATACTGCATGTTGCTGTTTTCGCTACTATTTTGAATAATTATATCCAGCCGGTTATGCTTGAATTTGAATAAAGGAAATCTCATGAATATTTACTACGTGGACGGATCATTTGTGGAAGCTGAGAAAGCGGTTCTGCCCCTCAGTGACCTGGCAATTCTAAGGGGATATGGAGTCTTCGATTACATGCGCACCTACGGCGGCAGGGCTTTTCACCTGGATGCCCATGTCCGGAGACTGATGAACTCGGCCCGGCTCATAGGATTGGGGTGCCCCTGGGGTTTCGACGAAATCGGAAGCATCGTCGAAGAAACGCTGGTGCGGAATGACAACCAGGAATCCACGGTTCGTCTACTGATTACCGGCGGGGACAGTGCCGATTCGATAACGCCCGGCCAGAAGCCCCGTTTAGTAGTCATGGTGGCGCCTGTAAAAGAATTCCCTGCCCAGTGGTATGAGGATGGAATTAAAGTTATTACAACCAATATCACCAGATATGTGCCCGGGGCCAAGAGTATTGATTACATCAGGGCCATCATTTCCCTTAACACTGCCCATGAACTGGGTGCGGTTGAATCACTTTACGTGGCCAATAATGAATGGGTACTGGAAGGAACAACCTCCAACTTTTTTGCGGTTATTAACGGCCGGCTGTCAACACCGCAGGATGAAATCCTGCCCGGAGTAACCCGTGATGTAGTCCTGGATATCGCGGCAGGGCCCTTCAATCCGCAGCTGAGGGCCATTTCCAGAGATGAGATTTACAGGGCTGAAGAAATATTTTTAACTTCATCAAACAAGGAAATTCTTCCTGTCAGGCAGATTGATGATCAGGTTATAGGCAACGGGAAACCCGGAGAAATCACCCGGAGAATCCAGCATCTATTCCGCGAATATACAGATAATTACCGTAAAAAAAGCCATTAGACCCGCATTTTCCGGTAATTATTTAAATGCATAACTTTTGTCACCACCGGGAGATACAATGAAATCGACCCTACTGGCTGATAATATTTTATATATCGGCTGGTCGGCCATTCAACCATTCAGGGATCGCAGCGCCAACTGTGATCCCTTTTTTTCCGGGCCGGCAGGGTAATTCCCGGAAAACCTGATCCGAAAGCATTGCAAACAATGATGCCGGAATTGCTCCTTTTCCTGCGGAACTGTGTAAGCTCTTACAAAACATAGGGTAATATAGATTTGTGCGTCCCATTCGCTTTTACGGATTTCCTTAAAATCTTTATTTATTCTCCTGCCCAGGAAAAGAGACGGACTATGAATAAAAAAATTGCTCTTGCAACCCTGATATCATTTCTAAGCCTCACCAGTTTACTGGCAGCTGACTTCTGGGACCAGAAACCTTACAACGAGTGGACCCAAAAGGAATGTGAAAGGATCCTGGCAGACTCACCCTGGGCATATCCTTATGCCATCACAGGAGTATCCATACCCGGAATGATGAACTTTGAAACCAGCCGCCAGACTCCGTCCAGGAGTTTTGGGGACAGCAACGCGGGCGGATCAACCGGAGACAGGGAGGTTCACCTCATAATGCAGATTCGCTTCCTTACTGCCAAACCGCTTAAGGCGGCCATTGGTCAGATGCGGTTAATTGCGGATCCCGAAAACACGGTTCTTGAGAGCCAGGTTAAACAGTATGTGGACCAGGAAAACGGCCCGGAAGTTGCTGTTGAAATCACCTTCCGTTCCGAGCCGGAAGGACACCCCGCAATTCGACAAATCGAAGGATTTTTCCGGACGGCCACCCTTCCGTCACTGCAAAACAAGGTCTGGCTGTCAGAAGGTTCCCGGGATGTCCATGTGCCCATTCTCAGGTACCAGGGGCCCTACGAAGGATACAGCGGAGCGCTTCTTTTCTTTTCGAGATTCGATGAAAGCGGCAAGGATTATTTTGAAAATCCCGAAGATGACATACTATTCCACCTGGAAGCAGATTTCGGAATGGTTGATTTGCTGACAAAAACAAAAAATATGAGATTCAATGATGAATTTACGATGTAAACAGGATGAGGCTGATTTCAGACTAATGAGGATTGGCTGCATTACGCTCTCCTACTTCCCATGAATCGCCGGGTCAGCCAGATCATCGGTTTGGTCATGAAACCTTCCATGTCCTTCTGTACATTGTTGAGCAATTCAGGAATCTGCAGGTGCTGCGGACACTTCTCCAGGCATTTTCCGCATTTAGTGCACTGCGAAGCCATGGAAGGTTTTTCAGTGACGATCCCGCCGTTCTGGAAGACATACATAAATCCGGCTCCGCGATCCTTGAAAGCATGCTTGGAGTTATAGCTGTCAAAGCAGGCCGGAATATTGACACCCGAAGGACATGGCATGCAGTACTGGCAGCCGGTACATCCTACTTTCATAACTCGCCTGAATTCCGCTGCGGCTTCTTCAACAAGGGCAACCTCATCATCAGTCAAAGATCCCGGAAGCGCTTTTCCGGCAAGTGTAAGGTTCTCCTCGATATGCTCATCATTATTCATACCGGACAAGACGACCGTAACCTCCGGCTGGTTCCAGAGCCAGTCCAGGGACCAGGCGACAGGAGTTCTTTTCTTCTCGGCTTTATCCCAGATTTTCCAAACCGTGGGAGGTGGGGTCTTGGCCAGGTTTCCGCCCCGTAATGGCTCCATTACCATCACTGCCAGGTCTTCTGAGTCGGCATATTGCAGGCCGGAGGTTCCGGCCTGGTTACGGGTATCCAGGTAGTTGTACTGTATCTGGCAGAATATCCAGTCATAGTCATTCACGATTTCGATAAATTGATCGGACAGGCCATGGAATGAAAAACCGGCGTTGATGATTTTTCCTCTTTTCAGCGCGTCATCCAGAAATTCGATCACCCCGTGCTGTTTAGCCTTTTTCCACAAGTCTCCGGTCAGGGCATGGACCAGATAATAGTCAATCCGGTCGGTCTGCAGCTTCTCAAGCTGTTCATCCAGGATGCGTTCCATATCTGCTTTGGATCCAGCCATCCAATGAGGCAGTTTAGTAGCCAGTTTTATCTGGTCCCGGCACCTGTTCCTGGCCAGAACCTTGCCCAGGAAGGGCTCGCTTTTCTTGTTGTGATAGGGATAGGCAGTATCGAAATAGTTTACGCCCTGGTCCATGGCATGCAGGATCTGCTTTTCCGCCAGGGATTCATTAATCGATCCCATACGGGTCGGCAGGCGCATGCATCCGTAACCCAGTATTGATAATTTGTCTCCGTTTTTTGGTACTTCCCTGTATAACATGAATAATTTCCCCTGTACTTTCCTCTTTGAATAAATGGTTAAAACAATCTTATTAAATGTCTGTCACAGTATTGTGAATGAATATTCATTCTATTTTCTGGTTAAAAAAATTTTACCGTTTAGTTCCTATACGGCTTTCAGCCCATCCCAGCAGGAGCGGGCAGCAGCTTCCCGGAGCCCTTCAGTAATTTCAAGAGCACCTGAAAGGTGAAGCTTTGCCGTGCTGACTATGCTTCCGTAAAGCAGAAAAGAGATAAGCTTAATTTCCATATCTTTAAGATGCCCTGATTCAATTCCATCCTCTGTAAATTCAATCATAGGGGACAGGTAGCGGTAACCCTCCTCCCGCGCCTCTGCAGAGATAAGAGGAGAGGTCGAGCACTGCTCGGTAAAGGAGAGCTGTCTTGGATTCGACACCAGGTAATTGAAATAATTCCGCCAGATCAGGAAAAATCTCTCTTCATAGGGATTACTGTTGTCATAACCTGAAAAAGCGGCTTCAATTATCTCTCTCTTCAAGTTGAGGTAGAGTTCATTAATTATCGCTTCCTTGCTCGGGAAATAGTGGTAGATGGTTCCGGCTGAAACACCGGACCGCTTGATAACCTGGGACATGGGTGTGGCATGCAGTCCATTCTCGGCAATCAGCTCCATAGTGGCCTCTAATATAGCCTGTTTCTTATCACCCGATCGAACGTTCATTTTAATATTTTCAAATAACAACAATCCTCTTGTCAACTAAAATAACTGGAAGATATAAAAATCCCCAGCTTTCATCAGAATTAATGGTTTTAAGAGAAGGTTATCTATGAATCGTCGGCCGATTGGTAATAAAATCCCGGGACCCCGCATTACATTTTTCTGACGGCCTCAAGGATCTTCCTTACCTGTTCGCGTTCGGGCTCGCGAAAACGGTGGAAAGGCTCCGCCAAGAAGTCGTCGCATATACCAAGAATATTGAGCGCGCACTTCTGGGCCTTGATCACGCGGGACGAATATTGCCCAATACTGTACAGCTTTTGAAATTTGATGATGCGGCGATATAACCTCTCGGCGTTCGGCAAATCACCGGACGCAAAAGATTCATAACAATCCACGTATAGTCCGGGGAATACGTTAGCTCCCCCACTCACGCATCCATCACCCCCAAGCCGCAGCGATTCCAGAAACAGTGGCTCGGGCCCGGTCATGATAGACCAGTCCGGACGATATTGCTTCAACTGCAGCAGTTTTGAGAAGTAATCCATGCTGCCGCCGCTGTCCTTGACACCTATGATCGGCTCCATTGAGGAAAGCCGCTTCAGCGTCTCAATCTCCAGCCGCTCCTTGGTCATCTCCGGCATATTGTAGAGGATGACCGGCAAGGGCATCCTCGGGACAATATTCTCAAAGAACTCTATAAGTTCAGCCTGTACCAGAGGAAAGTAATAAGGCATGGTCAATACCACGGCGCGGGCACCGGCGTCGGCAGCCGACTCAGCCAGCCGGACCGATTCCGCAAACGCCGTATCCGAAACTCCCACCAACACGAAAACCTGGCCATTAACCTGGTTGCAGACACGTGTGATCAAATCCCGCCGCAAGTGATAACTCAGGCTCGGCGCTTCACCCGTGGTTCCGAGGATGAAGATGCCGTGCACCCTTCCCTTTAAAAGATGTGCCACAAGCCGCTCGAGGCCTTCGATATCCAACTCATCTCTTCCAACAAGAGGAGTGACCATTGGAGGGACAACGCCACGCAGTTTCATGTCGTCTCCTGCCAGGTTTCCGCCAGATTGCCCATCACAGTCTTGGGATCCCGGTTGATCCGTTCAAAGTATTCGACAGTCTCCTGGCGGCTCCGCCGGATATGCTGGATCATTACGTCGCGGGCCTTAATCCCGTCACCCTGTTTCAGGGCCCGCAGTATCTGTTCATGATCCCGGCAGGTCCTGGCGATCATCTCGGGACTCTGCAGTGCTACTTTCCCCGCGAAGGTTCGTCCTAGCATCTGGGTTTCTGACAGTATCTTCATAATGCGCCGGTTGCCCGCTGCGCGAATCAAATGGAGATGAAATGCCTGGTCCGCCTCCACAATCTTTGCGATGATCCGCTTGTTCCTTAACTGCTTCGGATCCTCTTCCACCCTCCTTGCCCCGTCCGCCATTACCTGACAGCATTCTGCCAGGGCTTTAAAGTCGTCCGCATCAAGTTTTTCGGTCGCACTGAAGACGGCGAATGACTCCACGGCCTCACGCACTTCGAATATCTCAATGATGTCTCGCACCTCCGGCTTGCGGACCATGGTTCCGTATCTGGGAATCTGCTGCATGAGCCCTGTGGAAACCAATCCGCGAATAGCCTCGCGTACCGGAGTGCGTCCGATTTTCAGCAGATCAGAAAGCGCCTGCTCTGAGATACGCTCTCCTGGTTCAATCTCCCCTGAAACGATCAGCGACAGGATCCGGTTTTGCGCCTGGTGCGTGAGCGATTCTTTCCCATTTCTCTTTAGTTTACTCATGATTTTTCCCTGTCGAGTATCCGGCTGACGGCAACACCGACAAGCAGGATCACCAGCATCCCGAACACTGGCACTAAAAACGAATGAAAAGGACTTATCCACCATGCCTCTTCAGGTGAACTGGATCCGAAGAATCTCTGCAGTTCGGGGAGAGACATCCACAGAATCAGGACAATCCCGGCCGCTACCGCGGTCATCGCGGCAGGCCGTCTGGCCCGCCTGCTGATGAATCCCAGCAGGAACAGGCCGGTCATGCCCCCTCCGAAGATTCCAGCAAGCGTCCAGTAAATATCGAGGGCGCTTTCTGTCAGCCGGACCAGCAGCAAGGCCAAACCGGTACCCAAGGCTCCCCAGGTGATTGTTCCGGTGTAAAGCGCGATCATCGATTGACGCTCCGTGGCTCCGGGATGGATGAATCGCCGGTAGTAGTCTGTCATGAGGAGGGTTGCAGAAGAATTGAGGCTTGTAGAAACCGTGCTCATGGCAGCGGCGAAAACGGCGGCGATGAGTAAACCGGTTAAGCCGGGGGGAAGATGTGTCGCGATGAAGTGCGGAAAAACCCGGTCTCCGATCGCCTGGTCACCCAGTTCTCCGGCCACTTGCTCCTGTCTCTCCGAAAATTCTGGATCATCCGCAGAAATCCCTTCCTGGAGCAGCTGCTGCCTGGCCACGATCATGCGGACCTCTTGCTGCTGGGCAAGGTTATGATCGCTGTTGTAATAAACGAAAAGGGTAGTGCCTATGAAAAAAAAGATCGCGCTCATCGGCACATAGAGGAGCCCACCCAGCCACAGGCTTCGGCGAGCCGCCCGATCCGATCCCGCCGCAATGTATCGCTGCACATAGCTCTGATCAATTCCGAAATTCTGGAGGTTGATCACAATGCCGTACAACAGAACTACCCAGAATGTTGGCAGGGCAAGCGTGGGCCCAAAACTGCCAAGCGAGAATTTTCCCTGCTCTGATGCAACCTCCAGGACAACCGGGATCCCTCCCGGCAACTGGAACAGCATGAGGACCAGGCAGAGTACAGCTCCCACTATCAGTACCAGGGCTTGAATCGCGTCCACCCAGATCACTCCGACAATGCCTCCCACAAAAGAATAGAACGTCACGCTCACCCCGGTGATAATGAGAATCGTGTAAATATCCCAACCAAAAAGAACCTGAAGCGGCAGGGCCATCAGGTACATGACAACAGCAATCCGTGCTATCTGGGTGAGAAGATAAAAAAAGCTGGCATAGATCCTCGCCCAGGCACCAAAACGCTTTTCAAGCATGGCATAGGCAGAGACCTCACCACCGCTTCGATAATAGGGCAGGAAATACTTGACGGCAATCCAGGTGACCAGCGGTATCGATAATGAATATACAAACGGATTCCAGTTGTCTGCAAAGGATTTGCCCGGCAGTGCAAGGTAGCTGATACTGCTCAGGTAAGTAGCGAATATGGACAGCCCGCAAATCCAGCCGGGCAGCGATCGGTTACCAGCCGTGAAGCCTTCTGTCGTCCGGGTCCGCCGATAGAAGAGCATACCGATGCCAATGGTCCCGGTACAATAAACCGCTAAAACGATCCAGTCAAAAAATGTAAAGTGGCTATTGATGGTATTCTCCTTAAAACAACGCTTCAGCCTTATCCAGCAGTCCGGCTGCAAAACAACTGCTGCAAATTCTTAAACCCAACACTAAACGCCAATCAAGCTCCAATAGACCGGTTGCCCGAGATCCAATCTGCGGCCGTGCCTTCAACATGATTTCCAATCGTTTCCCCGCAAGTATTTGATGGAAACATTTCTTTAATACTGTTTGTGATATATCACAGATATATTAGAAGAATTCATAAAACCTGTCAATAAAAAAGATTTAACCTGATTCAGGTATCATGGAATGGAAATCAAGGGAAAAAATCTGCTGCCTTTCCTCGAAAATCTCAGGATGTTTTCAGGCAGAATTCGGCCGGGATGATATTGTCCGGGAGCTATTGATCTGAAAAGGGCCTCAACAACACATTAACTACTGCTGGCTATCCAAGATAAAACACGGGCAAAAAAGATAATCGAAATGAGCACATGAATGAATGGCCGGAGCCCCAAAGATCTCTTCAGGATTCCGGCCATTTCAAATTCCCCTACAGGGAGGGTTTTCTTTACTTCTTATATTTTGATGTCCTCTCGTCCTGGATAATTCCTTCCCAGCTAAGTCCATAAGCGAAGTCATAGGAATTGCCCTCGGAATCAACATGGCACTTCATGTCATGGGGAGCATCTTCACCCTGCTCTTCCACGGTCTTCATATTCGCCGGCATCTGTAGCGGAAGCAGGCCGGAAGGCTCAATTTTTCCGCTCAGAACTTCAAAAACGGCCTGGTCCTGGACCCCGAAATTCACCAGGATCCCGTCTAACTGTTTTTCAAATTCCGAGAACAACATCGGATTGGTAATGCTGGCTGAAACGATGACCGGTTTTCCATTCATGGCCTTGACAGTTTTCCGTATATTTTCCAGGTCAGATGCATTTGATGTTGCCACCTTCTTGCCCTGGTAAGTACGGTTCAACACGTCTTTTTCCCTGGGATCACCGGCAATGCTTGGATTCCGGGCTGCGTCAGCAGTATAGGCCTCATACTGAAGGCTTATGGGAAGATATCCATTGCCGCCCGCTTCCTTATCCTCGGCACTATATCCCCTTCCGGATGCCGGATTCTGGACAAACACCAGGGCGACATCAGCCTCCTCGGGGTCATCGGTTGTCGGGAAATACTTTCCGGCCAATTCCATGTTGACCGGGTACTCAAGTGATTCAGGCTGTTCAACACCGGTACGGCGGTCCCGGCGGGCGGGGACAACCCTTTTCGGAATATACACCTTCAGGCCGGATTTGAGAGGCAGAGCCTGTCCCTTGTTTTTCAACATCACAATTGATTTCAGCTGGGCCTCAAAGCCGGCTTTCATGAATTCACTGTTACCCACGGCAGCAACGGATTTATTTACTTCAAGATAGGGATTCTCAAATAATCCCACCCGGAAAATATTCATCAGGAGGCGAATCGCGCTCTGCTCAAAACGTTCCCGAATGGCTGACTCGCCAAGCTCTTCTTTCCCTATATTGTAGGCTTCGACGACCGGCACCAGATCATTATTTCCGCCAAACTGGTCAACACCGGCCATGAGGATTTTGTAATGCCGTTCCGCAACCGTATAACCATCTTCAACACCCCAGGGTTTTCCCCCGGCAAACGAAGAGCCAGTGCCCTCGTCCCTGGTGATTCCCCAGTCAGTACAAACAACTCCATTAAAACTATATTTCCCTCTAAGGAGATCATTGATTATGTACTTGCTGTAGGAATTGCCCACGTTTTCACCATACTTCTGGTCCTGGTTGAAGGAGATGGTGTAGTAGGGCATTACTGCCGTGGCCATTCCGGTAGGCCCATCCAGCTTGAAAGCACCTTCGATAAAAGGAGTGAGCTGGGTCTGGAACTGGTTTCCGGGATAGACTGAATATTTCCCGTAACCATAGTGGGCATCCCGGCCGGCTTCACCGGTTCCGCCGCCCGGCCAGTGCTTTATCATCGCGTTCACACTTTGATATCCCCAGCCATTGGTGATCTCAAACTCACTGGCCGAGGTCTGGAATCCATCCACATAGGCCCGGGCCATATCAGTGGCCAGTTGGGGATCTTCCCCGAAAGTGCCGCTGACCCGTGACCAGCGAGGCTCGGTGGCCAGATCGATCTGGGGCGAAAGCGCGGTTGCTATACCAAGAGCGCGATATTCCCTGGAAGCGATATCGCCGAACTGCCGGACCAGTGATGGATCAAAGGAAGCGGCCATACCCAGCGAACCTGGCCACATAGATATATCTCCTCCGGAGCCGGCATCATACTCAGCGCTGGCCTGAATCCGGTGACGAGGGTCGGAACTGTTGTTAGCCGGGATACCGAGGCCCTCGGATTCGACCAGGGCCTGCACGCTGTTATTCCAGAGGGCAGCGACTTCCGGGCTTTCCACCGAAGTAACCAGGACATGCCTCACATTATCCTCAATTAAAAACTTCTCCTGGTTGTCTGAAATCTCCCAGGGTTCGGCCCCACTCTCGGCATAGGGTTTCCCTCCATATGTATCAGAAGACCTGCCTCCCCTTCCCCGGGAAGGAATTGACTGGTGGCTGCTGTAGAGCATCAACCCGGCAATCTGTTCAACTGACATCTTCGAAGCCAGGTCCTTGGCTCTTTCCTGCGGGCCCAGGCGCCAGTCTTCATAAGGATCCAGCTCCTGATTCTTATTCAGGTCCTTAAAAAGCAAGCCCTCCACTTCGATAAGTCGTACACCCGACGCGGCCGAGTATCCGAGAACCGGTCCTCCCTCGTTGGATACCCAGTGGATATCGCCTTCCGTTTTCTCCTCCCGGGTTCCACAGCCGGCAACCATAGACGCTACAACAATTCCCAATAAAACCAGATTAAAAATCCTGCCTGATCTCCCCATGATTCAACTCCTTAAGCTTGACAGATATAATTCATCCCCAGATTCAGAAAGACCATTCGTTATTATGCGGACAAGATGTATCGGCCCTGAATGTTTTTCCCTTTTTAGTGAATACGGGCACCAATTCATTTGTTTCTAAAAAAGGAGAAAAGCCCCTCGGGGGGGCAAGCGTTCAATCGGGACAATTCGTGAATTCTCCCTACATAAGGATGATAACGAGGGCTTAGCGAAATTATCTCCGTAGAAGGCGGCCAGAGATTCAGGAGGCGTGATTGGTTTGCCTGTCAGCTTGAGGCTGGAGTTTCAATCTGGAGCTGGCAGCTCCAGCCACAACTTGCGACTCGCAACTATCCTGGTGCCGGAGGGGGGACTCGAACCCCCACGGGAGTTAAATCCCGCCAGATTTTGAGTCTGGTGCGTCTGCCAATTCCGCCACTCCGGCTTTATCGGGATTTTTCGGAAAACAAAGTATATAACAGATGCGCTGACCAGGTTAACCGCATTCTGTATTTTTTTCTCACAGTAATCCAGCGCGGCTGATCAATCGTCCATCCGGTAACATAATCTATTCAACTGCCTGCCTGATCCAGATAAGCCGGGTATCTGGATACATATTTTGACTTATACCCCCTGAATAACGTAATATTAGAGGGCTCCTTCATTACCAAACCCCGAGGAACTTCTGAATGCGATTCAAAATTGGTGACAAGATTATCTATCCCAACCAGGGAGTCGGTACCATTAAAGATATCGCGATAAAAAGCCTGGGAGGATCCTCCAAGACTGAATTCTATATTGTCAGGCTTAATGACAGTGAATCCAACGTTATGATCCCGGTGTCCAATGCCCAAAACGTAGGATTGAGATCTCTCAGTAATGAACGGGTTGTTGGTGAAATTTACAGCATTCTTGAAGAAAAAGAAGAAACGACTTCAGCTGACTGGAAGGTCAGGTATAAATCCAATTCCGAAAGAATGAGTACCGGGGACATCCGTGAAGTGACCTGTGTTATGAAAGACCTGTTTTTCCTTAACCAGCTGAAGGATCTTTCATTCAGGGAGAAAAAGATGATGGAGCGGGCCATGCAGCTGGTTATTTCGGAAATAGCCATAGTAGAGGATCTGAGTTTCGAAGAGGTCGAACAGAAGCTCGAAGATATTCTGCTTGAGACCTACAAACAATCCAACCCTTCCTGAACCCAAACCGGGGTCTTACTACGCATTCAGGTTCGCCAAATCCTTTACCGGGTCATCCCGGAATTCACGGTTGCTTCAGGCTGGAAAAAACTTCTTCAGCAGCTTCCAGGGTCCTGGTTATGTCTATCTCTTCATGGGCGGCCGAGACAAAACAGGCCTCAAACTGTGAAGGCGCCAGATATATGCCCCGCTCCAGCATTCCATTGAAGTAACCGCCGAACCTTTCCAGGTCGCATTGTTTGGCATCGCTGAAATTCCTCACAGGCTTCTCACTGAAATACACGGTAAACATTGATCCGCATCTCTGCAGCTGGACAGGCACCCCGGCTGTCTGGGCGGCGTCCGTCAAGCCCTGGCACAGCCGGGAAGATTTCCTCTCAAGTCCCGGGTAAATCTCTCCAGACTGTAATATCCGCAGGGTTGCAAGCCCGGCTGTCACGGCAAGGGGATTCCCGGACAGGGTTCCAGCCTGGTACACATCCCCTTCCGGAGCGATCCGGCCCATAATATCGGCCCTGCCGCCAAAGGCGCCGATCGGCAAACCTCCACCGACGATCTTCCCCAGGCAGGTCAGGTGGGGAGACAAACCGAACATTCCCTGCACTCCCCCGGGGCCTACCCTGAATCCTGTCATCACTTCATCAAATATGGCCAGTGCCCCATACTCTTCCGCCAGGCGTATAAGACCCTCCAAAAATTCAGGCGGCGGCAGAATCAGCCCCATGTTCCCGGCAGCGGGTTCACAAATAACCGCCGCAATACTGCCGGGATTATCCTGGAAAGCCTTCCGGACCAGGTCCAGGTCACCATAGGGAAGGCTGATGGTCAGTTCCGCCAACTCCGGCGGAACTCCCGGCGTACCAGGTATACCAAGGGTTGCCACCCCGGATCCGGCTTCAACAAGGAAACTGTCTCCATGTCCGTGGTAACATCCTTCAAACTTGATTAGTTTCGCCCTGCCGGTATATCCCCTGGCCAGCCTGAGAGCGCTCATGGCAGCTTCGGTCCCGGAACTGACCAGCCGCACCTTCTCAATCGAGGGGACCATGTCACAAATAATTTCCGCCAGCTGGACCTCGGCTCCGGTTGGGGCTCCATAGCTGGTTCCCCTGGGTACGGCTTTCAGCAGCGCCTTAACCACATCAGGATGGGCATGGCCTAATATCATCGGCCCCCAGGATCCAACGTAATCGATATAGGTATTACCGTCAACATCCTTGATGCGGCATCCTTCGGCCGCTTCAATAAATGGAGGCGTGCCGCCCACAGCCTTAAAAGCCCTGACCGGGCTATTGACACCACCCGGGATAACCTGGGAAGCCAGTTTCAAAAGACGGGAACTCTCGGGAAGGGATTTCTTTTTCATTTCAAACCAGAAGGGGATGGTAGCGAGGGAGGGACTTGAACCCCCGACTCGGCGGATATGAGCCGCCTGCTCTGACCAACTGAGCTACCTCGCCACATGTAAAGAGCCAAAATAATAACCGAAACAGCACCGGGAATTCAATTCTTAATTCCCGAATGAAGCTCCTGAATCGCGTGATACGGAAATCACAACTCCGATTTCCTTCTTAAATAAATTAACACACCACGGCTTAAAACTTAAAATAACCTGCCGGGAATATGTTCGAAAACCTCAAAATGTTTCAACTAAATCCCGGTCATTGCTCCAGGGGAAATAATTCTGATTCGATCCTGGCCGAATCAAACAACTGAGTCAGTTCCTCCACTTTTTCAGGATTATCCCCTGCAACATCTTTTGTCTCCGAAAGGTCTGCGGCCAGGTTATACAGTTCAGTCTTTTCACCCGGGGAGAGCCTTACCGCCTTCCAGTCACCCTGCAGCACAGCCTGTTTCCCCCTGAATTCCCAGTACAAACAATCATGAGACGGCTGGACTCCTCCCATCAGGGCCGGAACCATTGAAATGCCATCTATGCCGGCCGGTATTTCCCCTCCCGCGAGCTCAACCATGGTTGGCAGAATATCCCAGAAAGCTCCGGCATGTTCTGATACCTGCCCCGGGTTGATCTTTCCCGGAAGACGCGCAATCATCGGAACCCTGATTCCGCCTTCGTAAAGATCCCGTTTTATTCCCCTGAGAGGACCAGAGCTTTTAAAAAATTCAGGATCCGCTCCACCTTCCCTGTGAGGGCCGTTATCGCTGCTGAACATTACCAGGGTATTTTCATCCAGGCCCAGTTCCCGCAATTCCATCATGATCCTGCCGACATCACTGTCCAGCCTGGAAATCATCGCGGCGTGTCCCTTCTGGGCATCCGGCCAGTCTTCCCCGGAGTATTCACCATAATCAGGAATCTCCATGCCTTCGTTCCCTGCTTCATTATTGGCGTGGGGCAAGGTTGTTGTATAGAAGAGAGAAAACGGTTGCTCCTTATTATTCCGGATGAAATCCAGGGCCTCGTTGATCATCAGGTCCGGGCCATAGGTCACCTTTTCAGAAGCCACCCCGGCACCGTCTTCCCTGTCATTTTCAACCTTGTTGCCTTCCAGGTTAACCTTTTCACTGTTTCTGAAAAGATATTCAGGATAATAATTATGGGCATGCCGCTGGCAGAGATATCCGAAAAAATGATCAAAACCCTGCTGGTTCGGATGGCCTACGGAATCAGGACCACCCAGGCCCCATTTCCCTACCAGGCCGGTTGTGTACCCCTGGGTTTTCAGCAGTTCAGGAAGGGTTACGGTATCCTCCGGGATCGGGCGCTGGCCCATGGGCTTAACTTCGCTGTTACCCCTTATGTAGGAATGCCCTGTGTGGTATCCGGTCATCAGGCAGCATCGGGAAGGCGCGCAGACAGTTGAGCCGGCATAATGCCGGGTAAATTTCATCCCTTCCTCAGCCAGGCGGTCTATATTCGGAGTCTTGATGACTTCCTGCCCGTAACAGCCCAGGTCTCCGTAACCAAGGTCATCCGCCAGGATATAAACCATGTTAAGTTTGGGCTCCAAAGCCGGGAGTTCAGTTCCTGAAGTGCATCCAGCCAGGGCCATCACGGCGGCTCCGGCACCTGCCTTTTTAAGGTATTCGCGCCTGTTGATGATCATGGGTTTACTGTTCATGTAAATACTTTAGCAGTAAAATGGGGAAAAACGAACTTGGAAAACCATATAGCATGAAAATTTTCGAGAAAAAAATCCTCGGTTTTATCAGGCGGCATTCCATGCTGCGGGAAGGCGAGACTGTTCTCCTGGCGCTCTCGGGAGGGCCTGATTCGATGTGCCTGGCAACGGTGCTCTACCGGCTGAGGGGAAAGCTCAATATTTCCCTGGAAGCTGGTCACGTCAATTATGGGCTCAGGGGATCAGATTCCGACCAGGACGAATCCTTCGTAAAGGATTTCTGCAATAAACTGGATATTCCTCTTCAGGTTATTAACACTGATCCCGGCAATAATGGCACCGGAAACCTGGAAGAAAACGCCAGAAACCTGCGCTATGATTTCCTTTCCAGGATAGCCGTCCGTCAAGGCATGCTGATTGCCACAGGACACAATTCAGATGACCAGGCGGAAACCTTCCTTCTAAACCTTCTAAGGGGAGCTGGGTACAAGGGCCTTTCCGGAATGCTTCCTGTCAGGGAACATCTGGACCCAACCGGTAAATCCTGCAAGATCATAAGGCCTCTTCTGGAGTGTACCCGCGGCCAGATAACAGAATACCTGGAGGAAACAGGACAGGATTCCAGGACAGATCAGAGTAACAGCAGCCTGGTATTTGACCGCAACTGGATTCGTCATGAATTACTGCCCAGGCTTGAGGAGAGATTCAATCCGGGACAGGGGGAAAGGATTGCCAGGGCATCAGTTTTGATTGGAGAGGCCGCCCGGTTCCTGGAAGACGCGGCGAGATCTGAATTAGAAAAAATTTCCCGGATGTCCGGCGAAGGGACCCTGCAGATTCAGGCTAACAAACTTTCGGAGCTTCCGGAAGGCCTGCAGAGAGAGGTGCTGCGACAGGCTGTTGCAAAAATCAAGGGCAACACGACCGACTTCACAAGCGGTCATATCTTCGCACTTCTGGAACTGTGCGGCAAACAGAGCGGCAGAAAACTCTGTTTACCCGGAGGGCTTGAAGCCAGGAAGGATTTTGAAAATCTCACACTTCGCTTTCCGGGCAAACCCACCCCTCCATTCAAATACAGACTGGAAGCTCCGGGTGAAGTTCTCATCCCGGAAGCCGGAAAAAAAATAAGACTGGAATACAAGGATGCCCCCTCGACTGCCGGGGATAAATTACCGGGTTGCAAAATAACAGTCCGCAACCGCAGGCCCGGGGACAGGCTTAAAATTTCAGAAAAAAGACCCCGCCAGGCATTCAGCAATATCTGCACCCGCCACAGAATCCCGGAAGGTGACCGCGATCGTATCCTGATTCTGGAACTGCCTGACAATTACCACTGGGTAGAAGGTATCGGGATGCCTTCCGAAATCAGGACAAGCGACAAACGTACCATCACGATTACAATAAAAAATGAAATGAAAGGCTTTAAAGTAAGGAATACAGATCCTTAAAATTAATCGAGCCCCCACAATTACGGGATGTTTTATAATAAAAATAGATTATTTCGGGAAGATGTTGACATTTTTAGCTTGATTTCCGGCCTGTGCGGATATTATAGAAACTAAATATAGATATATAAAGTATATTACTTTGACACGAATATAGTATTTTCTATGAATCCCCTGCTTTAGGGATATGAATACTTATAGATATGACCTGGAACTGGAGGTTCCGTTGTGAATACCACCGCAAAAAATGTTTTTTTATGGCTGCTGATAGTGGTCTCCATTGTAATGTTATGGAATTTCTTGAACGACTTTAGAAGCGGAGACGTCAAGCAGCTCAAGTATTCTGAATTCAACCAGCTTGTTGAAAACGACAAAATCAGGGGAAACAACCAGACTCCGGTAATAATTACCGGCAACACTGTTGAAGGCGTTTATGATGACGGGGGAAGTGATGTCCAGTTCGAGGTGCTGATTCCCAAGGGCGCGGAAGAAACCGTCGCGGATACCCTGGTAGCCAAGGATCTGGCCGTTGAGATTGGTGACGATGACCAGGGCGGATGGTTCTACATGATTCTCACAACCTGGTTCCCGATTATCATTTTCATAGGTTTCTGGATGTTCCTTATGCGCCAGATGCAGTCAGGCGGAAACAAGGCTCTTTCTTTCGGAAAAAGCAGGGCAAAACTGTCCACCAGCCAGGGCAAAAAGGTTACGTTCAAGGATGTCGCCGGTATTGAAGAGGCCAAAGAGGAACTGCAGGAGATTATTGAATTCCTCATGGAACCCCAGAAATTCCAGAAGCTTGGAGGAAAGATCCCTAAAGGAGTCCTGTTAATGGGACCTCCGGGAACGGGCAAAACCCTGCTGGCCCGGGCCATCGCCGGAGAAGCAGACGTACCGTTTTTCTCAATCAGCGGATCTGATTTTGTTGAAATGTTTGTAGGTGTCGGCGCCAGCCGGGTGAGGGATCTCTTTGAACAGGGAAAAAAGAACGCCCCCTGCATTATATTCATTGATGAAATAGACGCGGTTGGAAGGCACCGCGGAGCCGGACTGGGCGGTGGTCATGACGAACGCGAACAGACCCTGAACCAGCTTCTCGTGGAAATGGACGGGTTCGAATCAAATGAGGGAGTAATTCTTATTGCCGCCACTAACCGTCCGGATGTGCTTGATCCCGCACTCCTCCGCCCGGGAAGATTTGACCGCCAGGTAACAGTTGCCCTTCCTGATATTAAAGGACGGGAAGGTATCCTCAAGGTACACATCAAGAATATTCCCCTTGATGACAACGTCGACATTTCAGTAATTGCCCGGGGCACTCCCGGATTTTCCGGAGCCCAGCTGGCCAACCTGGTGAACGAAGCTGCCCTTATAGCCGCCAGGAGGAACCAGACTGCTGTGAACATGCCGGCTTTTGAAGAAGCCAAGGACAAGGTGATGATGGGCAAGGAACGAAAATCCGTAATCATGACTGAAAAAGAGAAACGGACAACGGCCTACCATGAAGCCGGCCACGCCATCGCGGCTTTGATGCTTCCCGACGCTGATCCCCTGCATAAAGTCACAATAATACCTCGTGGGCGGGCACTTGGCCTCACCATGCAGTTACCTGAAGAAGACCAGTACAATTATTCAATGGACTACATGAACACCACCATTACGATCCTCCTCTCAGGAAGAATCGCGGAAAAAATGGTGCTGAAATCCATAACCACGGGGGCCTCCAATGACCTGGAGAGAGCCACTGATCTGGCTCGCCGCATGGTATGTGAATGGGGCATGAGTGCTGCAATGGGCCCCCTTACCTTCGGGAAAAAAGAAGAGCAGATTTTCCTGGGCCGGGAAATAGCCCAGCACCAGGACTTCAGCGAAGACACTGCGGAAAAGATCGACAAGGAAGTTAAGAAAATTGTTACAGATGCTTACAAAAAAGCCGAAGAACTGCTGAGTTCCAACCGTGAAGCATTGATTAATCTGGCCGAGGCTCTGCTTGAATACGAAACCCTCAACACTGATGAAGTTGAGCAGGTTATCAAGGGAGAAAAGATATTCAGGGAAAACGGATTTGATTATCACGAATCCGGATCTCCTGAAAGTAATGAGGAAGAACTCCCGGCCCAGGAGCCAGAAGCTGAAGAGCCGGTTCCTGAAGTAATTCTGGAGTCAAAAGAGACTGCATCGGAAAACGAGGAAATCACAGGGACCGGGGAGGAAAAAGGCTAGCCCGGTTTGCAGGAACCGGGCTAGCCTGACTCCGGTGGCCCGGTCCCGGACAGCTCCAGGAGAATCCATTTTGCTGCTGCCCCCTTGTAAGCTTTGTCACCCATCCATGGTTGTATGGTCGTAACAAATCAAACAAGTTAGAAAGAAATGAGAGAGTTCATGGTCAGGCCCGTGTTTACTTTTTCCGCCAGGGGTAAAAAACTCCAGCTGGGCAGAAGAACCTGCATCATGGGCATTGTCAACATGACGCCTGATTCCTTTTCAGACGGAGGAATCTACAATACCGTCGAACCTGCCCTGGAGCGCTGCTTCGCCATGCTGGAAGCGGGTGCTGATATCCTGGACATTGGCGGGGAAAGTTCCCGCCCCGGATCTGATTCGGTTTCAGTTGACGAGGAAATCGAAAGGGTTCTCCCGCTCCTTGAAAAAATCAGGCCCGAAACCGATGCTTTCATTTCTGTAGACACCTGTAAACCCAAAGTCGCCTCTGCTGTTCTGGAAGCGGGGGCGGACATTATTAATGACATTACAGCCCTGAAATCGCCAAACAATATGGCTGAATGCATCAGAAGGTGGGATGCCGGAGTCATTCTTATGCACATGAGGGGAGAGCCCTCCTCAATGCATCTTTTGGAACCAAGCGAAGATATCGTACGGGAAGTAACTGAAGGCCTTCAATTTTCTGTGGATAATGCTGTCAGTTCCGGCATTTCCCGTGATAAAATCATTATAGATCCGGGAATTGGATTTGGTAAAAACCACAGGGAAAACCTGGTACTGCTCAATCGGCTGCCGGAGCTGGCAGAACTGGAACTGCCTCTCCTGATAGGCACTTCCAGGAAAAGATTTATTGGAGCTGCCCTGGACAAACCTGTATCGGAGAGAATTTATGGGACCATCGCTTCATCGGTAGCGGCAATTATGAAGGGGGCTCATATACTGCGAGTGCATGATGTTGCTGAAATGAAGGATGCCGCAAAGGTCGCAGATGCCGTCACCCTGGAGAATTTAGATAAATGATAAGGGAAATGTTTGAAACCATATCAGTGCCCGGATTCTGGGACCTGTTTGAAATAACCCTTATCACGATTATTGTTTACCAGCTTATACTCTTCATAAAGGGGACCCGGGGATGGCAGATGATCCTGGGAACCATAACCATCCTCCTGCTGTATTACCTTTCAAGATGGTTCGAACTCCGCACCATCGAGTGGCTCCTGTCGAATCTTTTCGCCTACTTTGTCTTTGCCCTGATTGTCATCTTCCAGGCTGAGATCAGGCGGGGCCTGGCCGAGCTTGGAAAAGGAGGGATATTCAGCGGATTCCAGCTTCATACCGAAGGTGACATAATCGAGGAAATCGATTCCGCGGTATGTTCCCTGGCCTCCCAGAAAATCGGCGCGCTGATCATAATGGAGAGAGATATCGGACTGCGCAATTATATCGAGAGCGGAATTGAAATGGATTCCAAGCTTTCAGCCAGCCTGCTGGTTACTATTTTCAGCCCGTCTGTGCCCCTTCATGACGGGGCAGTTATCATCAAGGATTCCCGGATAGCGGCGGCGGGATGTTTCCTGCCCCTGACCAGGAATCCAATGTTGAGTAAAAACCTGGGCACCAGGCACCGGGCAGCGATTGGAATTACTGAAGAGACTGATTCAATAGCGGTAGTGGTTTCTGAAGAAACAGGGACGATTTCAATGGTTTCCGGAGGCAAGATGCTCAGGGGACTCAGCGGAGAAAACCTGACTACGGCACTCAGGGATGCCACCAAGGAAGAAAAAGGCCAGTTGAAAAGAGTTCGCTATCATTCCAGTGTCCTTGAAAGAATCTTCAGTATTGTGAGGGGAAATTCATGAATCTGTTTAGAACAATATTCCTGAACAATCTCCCCCTGAAATTGCTGGCTTTTGTCCTGGCCTTCCTTCTCTGGTTCCAGACATCCGGCCAGAAAGAAGTCCAGACAACCGTGGCAATTCCAATCGAATTCACTAATATGCCCGGTGATCTGGAGATTACCAATGATTATCCCAAGGCAGTGAATGTATTAATTACCAAACAGGGATCAGCCAGGCTTGATGAAAACAGCCTTTCCCTTGCCGTGGATTTACGCAATGCCCAGCCCGGGATTGCCGTCCTGCCGCTGACGGAAGAGAATATCAAAAACCTGCCCAGCGGGGTGTCAGCCGGAGACTTCGAGCAAAGGCGGCTGCGCCTCCAGTTCGAACGAACCATCCGGAAGCTTGTAAAGGTTAATCCGTATATCGAGGGAGTCCCGGCAGAAGGCTTCCAGGCCGGAGTTATCCAGGTATATCCGGGAGAGGTTCTTATCAGCGGACCACAATCCAAAATTGAAAAAATAACCTCCGCCGGTACCGAACCAATAGATATCTCGGACCGGAATCAGTCATTCACCCAGACTGTCTACCTGGATCTTGATGACATCAGTATCCGCATTGAAGAAACGGATTCGGTCGACGTGGTAGTTAATATCGAGGAAGAAAGAGACGAGGTTAAATTCCGGGTGAGGGTCCGGCCTGCTGAAGGGCAGAACAGGATCGCGCTGATCAACTACCGTACCGTGGAGTTAACAATATCAAAACCAGTATCCTATACAGATAATATCAACCAGGATCTTTTCAGGGCCTATGTCTCCGCCGATGACGACCAGCCTGCCGGCAGTAAAATTGAAGTGGTTCCCGACATAGCTATCCCGGAAGAGTACCTGGATATTATCCGCATTGAGGCGATAAGGCCCGAAACAGTAAGGTTAACGCTGAAAAACAGCACATCCTGATCCGGGACTTAGCTTTCGCTCTGAGGATAATCCCCTGCTATACTGATCAGCAGCTGTTGCTGTTTTCAGCTTCTAAATCCTTAAATGAAAAAAATTACAATGATTAAGCAGAATTCGGTTATACGCGCGTCACTGAAAATTATGCCAAGGGCTGAACTGAGCCTCAAACTTAAACAATTGAGAGATTCAGGAAAAACTGTTGTTTTCACCAACGGCTGTTTCGACCTTCTCCATCCCGGGCATCTTAAATACCTTGAAGAAGCCAAATCTTGGGGAGACTGCCTGGTTGTCGCCATTAATTCAGATGATTCGGTGCACAGGCTTAAAGGGCCGGAACGCCCGATTCTCGATGAAAAATCCAGGTGCGAACTGATAGCCGGCCTGCACTGTGTCGATTTTGTGACCCTGTTTTCCGAAGATACTCCCAAGGAAATCATAGACGAACTGCTGCCCGTAGTTCTGGTCAAGGGAGGAGACTGGCCTACAGACCAGATAGTCGGCAGGGAAACCGTTGAAAAACATGGCGGAAAGGTTATGAATATCAGATTTGAACCAGGTTACTCAACAACCGGGATTATTGAGAGGATTGCAACAATCATATCCGGGAGAGAACCAGGTTCTTCCTGTTAGCCATCATGTTGCGCTTTTCTTCACTTACTGACAAGCTGAAAAAATCCCGGAATATCGAAGGTATAGACTTTTCTGAATCATCTTTTCTTGTCGCTTTGCTGGCAGCTTCAGAAAAATCTCCACTGCTTTGGATACTTCCCGACAACAACGCCTGCGATACAGCCTCCCAGGAACTGGCTACTATTCTCCCGCCCGAAAAAGAACAGGTTCCAGTCATAGTCTTTCCCGAATTCGAATCCAGTTATTACCAGGGGACCTCTCCCCATCCCAGTACAGCGGTATTAAGGGCGCTTACCCTATGGCAGCTATGCTCGGGATTCAGTGGAATCGTCCTGAGCACAGTCAAGGCCATGCTCACCTTCATCCCGCCTCCGGAGCGCCTGTTCCGCCACTGTATTCACCTGGAAACAGGTTTAAATATGGAACCCGCAAAACTGATTTCCGATCTCAGGGAAATCGGCTACGCCAGGGCAGACTCAGTTACTGAACAGGGAACCTATTCAACCAGGGGAGGCATCGTAGATATCTATTCAACAGCCGGGGACAATCCGCTGCGCGTAGATTTCTTCGGTGATGAGATCGACTCCATAAGAGAATTTAACGCCTCGTCCCAAAGATCAATCAAGATGCTTCCGGAATGCGAAATCATACCGGTTCGGGAAATCATCGTCCCGGATCAGGAACTGGATGAATGGGATAAGCGGTCATTTGAATACTGGAAGGATATCCGTTTTGCCGAAGACCTGGAGGAAAAATCAGCTTTTACAAGTCATGGGGAATTATTCAACGGTTTTGAATTCCTTTTTCCTTTTCTCCATACAGACCAGGTCAACCTTCCTGATTATTTCAAGGCCCCTCCCAAGCTGATCATCTCTGAACCTGCTGAAACCCTGGAGAAAGCAGACGCACTCCTGGATTTGGCTGCCAGGGAATTTGATTCATGCCAGAAAGACGGGCTACTGGCGCTTCCGCCCCGGAAGCTCATGCAGTCGGCTGGATGGCTGAAAAAACAGGTCTCCCACTGCGATTATTCCTTTTCAGCAGGACTGGATTCCCGCCGGAAAATGATGGATTCCGATACAGGATCCGCCAGCCTTGGTTTCCAGCCTGAAAGGGTTTACAACAGCAACTTCAAGGAACTCTTAAAGGATTTCGAGAATGCCGGCAAAAAAGGAGAGACCACCATTTTTGTCCTGCCGACCAGGGGACTGGCGGAACGCATAATTGAAATCTCCGCTGAATACGAAGTGGCCCTGCCCTGGTGCCGGGATGGCTTCCCTGCAGCGCTTGAATTGGGGAACTGCGTTATAAACGGCTGGCTGCAAAAAGGCTTCTACCTCCCTTCCCCCGGTCTCCATGTCCTTACGGAAACCGAGATATTCGGCAGGGATGAGCCTAAAGCCGGAATCAGCCGCAAAGATCCCTCAGTCAACCGTATCGACAGATTCCTTCCTGATTTCAGGGATATGGAGCCGGGAGATCTTGTTGTACATGTGGAGCATGGCATAGGTAAATTCAGGGGACTTAAAAAACTGGGGATTGACAACGAATCCAATGAGTTTGTTGTCATCAGCTACAAGGGTGACGACAAGCTTTATGTGCCAGTGGACCGCCTTGACATTCTCCAAAAATATTCCGGAGGCGATGCGGCTCCGCCCCGCCTGGACCGGCTCGGCGGGACTTCCTGGGAGAAAACCAAGCAAAAGGTAAAAAAAGCCATACAGGAGATGGCCGAAAACCTTATCAAGCTGTATGCCAGGAGAGAGGTCTCAAACGGATTCCGCCACTCCCCGGATGATGCCCTGACCGGGGAATTCGAAGATGCCTTCCCCTTCCAGCTTACCGCCGACCAAGCTGAAACCATTATTAATATCAAGCGGGACATGGAATCACCGGAGCCTATGGACCGACTGGTCTGCGGAGATGTCGGCTACGGTAAAACTGAAGTCGCCATGCGGGCTGCCTTCAAGGCGGTAAACAGCGGAAAGCAGGTTGCCCTGCTGGCTCCCACAACAGTCCTGGCATTCCAGCACCTGCATACCTTCAGGGCAAGATTCTCAGGATTCCCGGTAAATATTGAAATGCTCAGCAGGTTTGTTCCCCGCTCCAGCCAAAAGGATATCCTGGAAAGGGCCGAACTGGGCATGGTGGATATATTGATAGGCACCCACCGTATGCTCTCCCGGGATATACGCTTCAATGACTTGGGCCTCATAGTGATTGACGAGGAGCAGAGATTCGGAGTAGCCCATAAGGAAAAACTCAAGGAGCTGAGGGTCCAGGTAGATGTCCTGACCCTTTCAGCAACACCGATCCCCAGGACCCTGAACATGTCCCTGGTAGGCATCCGGGATCTTTCCATTATAGAGACACCCCCCAAAGACCGGCTTTCTATACATACGGTTCTGACCAGTTTTTCCGAAAGGCTGATTCGCAGCGCCATTGACATGGAAATGAAGCGTAAAGGACAAATCTTCTTCGTACACAACGAGGTAAAGACAATCTATTCAATTGCCCGCAAAATCCAGTCTTTTGTCCCTGGAGCCAGGGTTTGCGTAGCCCATGGCCAGATGAAGGAAAAAATGCTGGAAGACATCATGATGGATTTTCTCCAATACAATTATGATGTGATGGTCTGCACCACAATAATTGAAAACGGCCTGGACATATCCAGGGCCAACACCATGATTATCAACCAGGCCCACTGTTTCGGTCTTTCCCAGCTTTACCAGCTGCGGGGGAAGAATAGGACGATCTGACCGCAGGGCCTATGCCTACCTGCTGGCCCCTAAACAGGACCGGATAACGCCTGAAGCCGGAAAAAGGCTGGCGGCCATAAGGGATTTCAGTGACCTGGGGGCAGGTTTCCGCCTGGCCGCCATGGACCTGGAAATCAGGGGGGCAGGAAATCTCCTGGGCGGACAGCAGAGCGGCCATATTTCCGCCATAGGCTTCGACCTGTACACCAAGCTGCTCAGGGAAGCTGTCAGCAGCCTGACCAGTGACGACTATACAGAAGATTTCAGAACGACAGTCGACCTCAAACTGGATATACACATCCCGGAACACTATATAGATGATTCCAACACCCGGCTCTGGCTGTACAAAAGAATTTCTTCGGTTTCGGAACTGGAAGAACTGAACACTATCAGCGAAGAAACCATCGATCGTTTCGGAAGATATCCCAAAACAGTCACAAATCTTTTTGAATATGCGACAATACGGATTATCGCCAGGGACCTTGGTATTACATCGGTGGAACGAAAGGGTAAGCACCTGGTACTCAGCTTTCACAAAGATACTCCGGTGACTGCCGACATTGTGATGGCACTTGCCGGAATAAATAAAAATATGAGCATATCCAGGAACATGTCAATTTCTCTTGAACTGAAGGAACTGGATAATGCAGGCATCTTCATTGAAGCTAAAAACTTGCTGAAAGGTTTATCAGGATGATCAAAATCAGTTTTCCGGAAAGCCTGCTGCTCCTGATTTTCAGCGCTTTTTTTGTTTCCTGCGCTGATCCTGCTGACGGCAGCGGTTCAGTTGCCGGCAACGAAGAAGTTCAGCTGGCCATCATAGATGGAGAACCGCTGCTTCTGTCGGAGTTCAACGGATACCTTGAATCCTTTCTGGATGATGATCTGGAAGATGTCGGCACTGTCTCCACCAGGGAACTGTTTGATGGGTTTCTTACCCAGATACTGCTCCTGCGGGAGGCTGAAAAGTCCGGGATAAAAATATCGGATATCGAAGTGCGGCAGCACCTGGAAGAATGGTCGCTCACCCAGGGAGACACTAATACTGATGAAATGAAGGAGGTGATCAGGGATTACCTCAAGGTACAGAAACTCCTCAAGCGGGCGGTTAACGGAGAAATGGAAATCACCCTCCAGGAACTGATTAATCACTATGACCGTAATGTAGAAGGCTTCACCGTCGGAGACCAGGCCCATGTGCTGGAAATACTCTGCGACACCCGTGAACAGGCCGAGGAACTGAAAGCCAGGATCAATACCGGGGATTCCAGAAAATTCAGGGAAATGGCAGCAAATTTCTCAAGGGGTGCCACCGCGGAGGCCGAAGGAGACCTGGGTTTCTTTCAGAAAGGGGACCTCCCCGAAGAATTTGACAAGGTAATCTTCGCACTGAAGCCGGGGGAAATCAGTGCCCCATTTCAAACCATGCACGGATTCCATCTTTTCTACATGGAGGAATGGATTCCCAGCCACCAGTATAAGTTTCACGAGGTAAAGGCTGAAATATTCAGGAGAATCGCTGCCGAAAAGGAGCGCCTCCAGACTGAAACGTATATTAATTCACTGAAGAACCAATATTCGATTACAATATATGAATCAAATTTTCCTGCTGATATAAAGGAGCATAGTTTTGAGCAAGATGACAGTTAGTAAAATTCAGTTTATTTTCAGAGGCATGCTGCTTCTCTTACTCCTGCCATCCCTGCAGGTCAATATCAAGGCCCAGGAGCCGGAAGAAGCCGATGAACCCAGGGTACTCGATGAAATCGTTGCCAAGGTAAACGACGAGATAATTACCCTGACCGACCTGGAGGAATCCCTGAACCGGCTGAAGATGGACATTGATCAGAATGTGCCGGACGCTTCCAAAAGGGATGCCCAGTACCAGCGCATGAAGGAAAGCCTGCTCGGGACCATGATCACAAATAAAATTATCGTCCAGAAAGCCGAAGAGCTCGGCGTTTCCGATGATATTGACCAGGATGTTGACCTGTATATTGAGAGCGTCAGGAAAGATTCCGGCGTTGCCAGCCTGGATGTCATTGATGAATACTTCAAGCAGCGAGGCAGTTCACTGGCCCAGTACCGCCGCAGTATCCGTGAACAAATGGTTATTCGATCAATGATTTCCCAGTTTGTTTATTCCAAGATAACCCTGCTCACCCCCGAAGTTGAAGCCTACTATGAGGAGCACAAGGACGACTTCACCGAGAAAGGGAAAGTCAAACTGGCTGAAATCGTCCTCCTCACCGAAGGCAAAGATAAAGCGGCGGTTAGAACCCAGGCAGAAGCCCTTCTGGAAGAGTTGAAAACCAGGTCCTTTGAAGAGGTGGCCAAGGAAAACTCCGACGGCCCCACCGCGGACAAGGGAGGGGAAATAGGGGAATTCGTAGCTGGATCAATCAACCAGACCCTGGCTGATGTTGTGTTCTCGATTGATGTCGGAACCTACAGCGACATAATTGAAGCTGATTTTGGATACCAGATTGTCAAGGTCCTCGAAAGAACTCCCCCGACGCTCAAGTCGCTGCGGGATGTTCGCCCCCAGATCACCGAGGCCCTTTATGAGGTGAAATCAGGGCCGGAGCTTGATAAGTACACATCCAACCTCATCGCTGAAAGCTATATATATATCAATCCCAAGTATGTCGAAGAATATGATCTGGAGGGATTGATCTAGCGGGACGTTGTCTAGAACAGTTACGGATTGAGTTGTGGTCGGAAGCAGCCCTGCTTTCCGGTGCCGCGCTAGCGGCACCTTTGTTGATAATAATGGTACAGGGCGACCCGTGACCCTCAGCTTTTGATTTGCGACTATCCACCGGGCCGATCTGGAGATAGGCGATCCACACATTAATAGAACACCGAAGGTAACCTCACCATCCGATCAGTCCCGGAAGAACTCCAGCCATCAGCCCCAATCACTCGGTGTCAGCGTCGGTATCGGGATCGATTACGTTTACGAATACGACAACGATAACCGCTTCGCTGACAACGAAAACGACAACGAGGCAACTCCAGGTTCCAGTCAATCCGCAACCAGCTAGATGGGATTAGCCAGGAAAATCGTGATCAGGAATGCTAATAGTCTGAACAGGGATATCATTTTTCAACCCCCTCCCAAAATCCTGATAAAGGTCGAGCCCCACGAACAAGCTCCCGGCAGGATGTGCCATACGCTTCCAGCTCTTGGTCTTTCACAAGAGCGAAGACCAAGGGCAGGCTGCCCTTGGTCCGCTGCCGCTCCAGTTACAATCAAAACAGTACCGCTGAGGCGGCACAGGAAAGCAGGGATGCTTCCTGCCACGTTTCTCCTATTCCATCACCACCAGTTCAAAATCATCCATGAGCCCGTAGTCCAGGGTGTCGTATTTCACGCCTTCCGGCTGCTCGTCCGGCCCCTGCTGGAAATCCCCGATGGTCACAATCCCTTTCTGCCAGGGTGTGTGCAGCGGGCCAAGCAGGTTTTTCAGGGAGCCGACTATGACAACTTCCACCTGGTTTGCACCCTCACTGATAAATGGTGTTACGTCCAGCTCATAAGGCTTCCAGCCAATGATCCCGGCACTCTTCCCGTTAACCTTGACCTCGGCCACGGTTCCCGCCCATTCTCCCAGGACCACCTTGAATTCCCGCCCTGAAATCCTATCAACTTCAAAGGTCTTCGCGTAGCTGACCCGGTCAGAATAGAAAGGCATTCCCTGGGCTTTCCAGGAGCCAGCCGACAACCGGCCCGGGGGAGTAATTTCCCAACCCTGCTCCCGCGATTCCAGCGAAAAGGAGCCAAGCAGGTATACCGGCTCCAGCTCAGCCAGGATATTCATCGGAGACACCCGCAAAGATATAGTATTAACTCCGGATTTAACATGGCTGCCGATATTGAAAATCCCGAAGGAACGGTCCAGCCACCATCTTCCATCTTCTGCTTTCACCGGATCGCCGTTTATTGTTACATTCCATATTCCGGGCTGCTCGACCACAGCCTGGAAACCAGAAACATCTGTTCCCTCTTTTACCTGGAAATGGAAAAATGCCTCGAATCCGGTATCTTCACCAAAGTCACCTTTATCAAGGATTCCCGTTTTATACTGGACCGACCGGTTCCAGGGATTGTCCTCGAATCCATGGGCCTGGTAAATCATATCCGTGGCTTTATGAAAATAGATCCCTTCGGTCTTTTCACCCTTGATCACCAGGTCACAGTAATCCAGCGTCATCATGTTCGGCTGGGCCGCGACCGCTTTTAATAGGCTGGTCGCGGCGATACTGTTTTCGTTCTTCTCCTGGCCGGCACCCGCGGTTTCAGAATCCTCACCAGACACAAACAGGAGCAGGCTTCCTGCCGGGGGAAGCTCAAACGAGCTGCGGATAAATCCTTCTTTTTCACCCGGCTCCACCCGGCAGTCCGAAAGCTCACCGGTGAAGGGATCCATGATTTGAGCAGATTTTCCTTTGACACAGAGTTCTCCCCTGCTGGTCTCCTCCAGGCTGGAGTTGACCAGGAAAATAATCTGTCCGTCCTTCAACTGCCGCCGATGGTGATAGAGAAGGCTGTTCCCTTCACTTGCTTTCAGGCTGAAATCCCCGGGCTGGAGCATCGAAGCAATCCCTGTCGCGGAATCAGCAAATGTCAGGCGGTCCTTATAATTCTCGCTCCAGCCGTCCAGTTTCTTGTCCGAGGAGCCTTCAACCAGCTCAGGCACTTTTCCCAGCAGGACAATTTTCCCGCCTTTTTCCAGGTACCAGGACAGCATCTGGAAAGTACTGCTGTCCAGGTTAACCATATGCGGAGGGATTACAACCAGGTCATAATCACGCTCACCAACCGCGAATATGTCGCCTTTAACTTCTCCATGGTCCCTGATTATGTTTTCACTGGCCAGGTCATATTCACAATGAAGCTTCTCCAGTTCATCCGTAAGCGCGGTGAAACTATCATGAATCAAAGTCATCCTGCTATTGTCATTTCCGGGAGCGGCATACATCCAGGCCGATGTTGTCGGTTCAAGAACCAGCACCCGGTTTTCCTGGTACCCGGAGGAGAGGGCCGCCGAAAGCCTGGCATAGTAGTCAGCCAGGGGACGGTAATGCTCCCACCAGGGATTATGGTAGGTAAAGGACTGGGGATAATCATGCTTGCGATCTCCCTTGAGGGACACGTGGGACAGGTGCTGGTTGAGAAAATTGACGCCCAGGACATATTCCCAGTCCCCGAGCCTCTTCATATCCTCAAAACTGAGCTCCCAACCGCCTCCGCCATAGGTCTCGCTCAGGGTTCGGTGACGTCCAAGCTGATTGGCGACACTGCTGAGTTCCTTGACGTTCCTGACATTTCCAAACTGGACCTTTCGTTCAAAACGGTTAAACAGCAGGTCAATGGCTGGGACCTGGTGCCAGGCATACATCGCCATATTATCCGGTCCATGCCTGGGGCTGGGCCATCCGTGTTCCCAGTAGTGCCCTGTCCACTTGAGGCCATGCTTCTCAGTATATTCCCAGCAGGGTTTGCTCCACCTTTCAATGAACAGGTCTAAAAGAACCGACTGGTAATTGTGGCGAACCTTCATCCAGTCACCGGTTTCAGTAAAAAGCGACGGAAGGTTTTCTTCGAGCCTGTATCCCCACTTATAGCTGAAGCTCTCAAAAAGATCAGGCGTCCATCGGATGGCTTCGCCCGAATTGGGAACAGCAATATTGGGCTCATCCGTAAATACCCCCGGTACCACTCCCGCGAAATCGGAGCCGGCGACCTTCTCATATCCGGCCATTGTTACATCTAAAAATTTCTCGGTAACACCTTTTACCATCAGGTCCACGTAGGAATAGCCGCCATACCACTTGCTCCTGGAATTGAATTCCTTCTCAAACAGGAAATACTCGCCCTCCCTTTCAGCTGCTTCACCGGCCTGTTCAGGATCAAGAACTGCCAGATTACCCTGCTCATCCCGGTAAACTGCCAGGAAGGCTTGTTTTGCTTCACCGGGGCTCAATTTCGTCACCCGTTTCATCTTGAGTCCCTGTCCCTGGTTAAATGATTCAGGCATTTCGGCCGGCACATGGCCTCCGGCAAATCCACTGGGATAGGAATTCTCATCATAGATCCAGGCTTCCATGCCCAGTTCCCTGCACTTGTCCACTGTATACCGGACCATCTCGAACCATTCGTCAGAGAGGTATTCAGTAATCAGGCCATACCGGGGATGCATGAAGACGCCTCCGATCCCCTTGGCCTTGAAGTCTTCAAGCTGCAGGTCAATTTCCTCCCTGGTCATTTTGTCATTCCAGCTCCAGAAGGGAACGCTTCGGTATTCAACAGGAGGATCACTGAAAATCGTTTTAACTTCCTCCATTGAAACCGCCCGGCCATCGGGAGAAGCGGCTCCTGCCAGGACGGGAGCAATCAAAAAGATTAGAGACACCATGAGGATCGTCTTCTTCAGAGACATTACAATTCCCTCTTCATTCTGCAGGCTGGGATTTTCGATCAGCCACAGGGCTGTCCAGACTGGATATTTTCGGAATTCAGGAAATATATTCCTGAATCCATCAATTTAAAATTACTGTCACTCCGCAATATTATGTTTTGAATCTGCCATAAAGTCGACATCCTTTTCAAGCGATTTCACCTGTCACCACTCCCAAGCCTCACAATTCACTTAACATTATGTTCCCGGCTTCTATCAGCCTTTGGCTGAGGCTGGTCAGGCGTTCATCTGAACCGGTTCTTTTCACCGCGATGGCCAGGGCCCTGCGGTTTCCCACCAGTATGACAAGCTTCTTTCCCCTGGTAATCCCGGTGTAGAGCAGATTACGCTGCATCATGGGATAATGCTGGGTATGGACCGGGATGACCACGCAGGGATACTCTGATCCCTGTGATTTATGAATTGTAACCGCGTAGGACAGCACCAGTTCATCCAGTTCATTTCCCTGGTAGAAAACCTGGCGGTCATCAATCCGCACAGCCAATCCTTTTTCAATTTCATCTATGGCGGTGATAATCCCCATGTCCCCGTTAAACACATTCTTATCGTAGTTATTCAGGATCTGCATCACCTTATCCCCAACCCTGAAGGTCGATCCGAAAATGGAAAACGATGGACCCGACGGGTTCAGCAATGACTGCAGTTCAAAATTAAGGTTGGAAGCTCCCAGGAGACCGCGGACCATCGGGCACAGGAGCTGTATGTCCCTTACCGGATCCAGGCCCCAACGGCCCGGGATCCGGTCATTTACAAGTTTTTTAATAAGGGTAACTCCCTTTTCAGGCTCTTCGCATTCTATGTGATAAAAATCATAAAGCCTGTTTGTTCCACTATCCCGCCCATTGTGCAGCCGGGGCATTTCTCCTCTATTTACCAGGTGGGCATTGGTTATAATGCTGCTCCTGGCCGCCTGCCTGAAAACCTTGGTAAGCCTGACAACCGGGATAACTGAAGAATCAATAATATCCCTCAGGACTCGGCCCGGCCCGACCGAAGGCAGCTGATCCACGTCACCCACTATCAGGAGGGCGGCGTGAGGAGGAACCGCCCGGATCAACTGATGGGCCAGCGGCAGATCGACCATTGAAAACTCGTCACAGACAATAACATCCCCATCCAGGGGATTTTTCCGGTTTCTTGTGAACCTGAATCCAACCGGATCAAATTCGAGCATCCGATGGATTGTGCGGGCTTCCATGCCTGTAGTTTCGCCAAGCCTTTTGGCGGCTCTCCCGGTCGGAGCGCAAAGCCTGACCTCAAGTTTTGCCGCCCTGAATATCCTGACAATGGAATCAACCAGGGTAGTTTTCCCCACGCCCGGCCCGCCGGTTACAACCAGCACCTTGGACTCCAGAGCTTTAACCAGGGCTTGTTCCTGCGAATCGTCCAGGTCCAGCCCCACCTGTTCCTGAACCCAGGCGATAGCTGAACCCGGGTTCTTCAGGGCGCAGGGATGCCTGCCATACTGCAATGCCCGCAGATCGCCGGCCAGCTGCCTCTCAGCATGAAAAAGCCGGTAAGGATAGACCAGGTCAGACCGGCCATGCTTCTGGGCAACCAGCCGTCCTTCAGCAATTATCTTGTCCAGGGCTTCACTTATGATTCCAGGAGGGATTGCAAGGAGCTCAACCGCCTCCTCTTCCAGTTTTTCCCTGGGACAGGCGCAATGGCCATCCTCGGTATATTTGTCCAGGGTATATTCAATTCCGGCACAGGCCCGGGACATGGAATCAGGCGGAATACCCAGGCTGGCAGCTATTCCGTCAGCTGTTTTGAAGCCAATTCCCCATATATCCCTGGATAGCCGGTAAGGATTCTCCTTAATCAGCCCTACAGCCTGGTCGCCGTATTGTTTGTAGATCCGGTGAGCCCGGGATGAACCCACTCCGTGACTGTGCAGAAAGAGCATTATGGAACGGACTTTTTTCTGTTCCTCCCAGGCTCCGGCAATCATGTCCCTTCTTTTCCTGCCGATGCCGGGTACTTCCAACAGCCTTTCCTTCTTTTTATCTATGACTTCAAAAACATCCTTGCCAAATGCCTTCACCAGCCGGGATGCCATCTCCGGGCCGATGCCTTTAATCATGCCGGAACCCAGGTATTTGGCCATTCCTTCCACGGAAACAGGGGGGAAAGATATAATTTTTTCGGCTTTCAGCTGCATCCCATGCCGGGGGTCGCGAATCCATTCCCCTTCAGCCTCCAACGCTTCCCCGACCGCGATTCCCGGCACATTGCCAACCACGGTGACCGCGTTACTCCGCCCGGACGGTTTCACCTTCAGGACGGAAAACCCGTTGTCCGGATTGTGGAAGGTAATCCGTTCCACCATCCCGCTCAGGGTAGCGACAGCAGTGATCTTATCCTTATTCCCCATCTGGTCCTTGCAGATTCTGTAAAATTACATTACCGGAAACCCGGGAAAGTCAGTCACTCCCGGATCAGGGTCTCTTTATCTTTTCCGGGGGCAGGTCCATTCCATGTTCAACATACCAGTCCATACGGCTCATTATACCCCTGACGATTTTAATATCCCGCCGGGACAGCCGCTCTCCTCCGAGCAGTCTTTTCAGGGACAGCATTATGTGAGAGGGGTTGCTGCTGCTGAGGAAACCGATTGATACCAGCGTTTTTTCAATATGCCGAAACATCTGCGCTCTCTCCTCCTGGGAGGGGAGATCAAAATCAGGCTGGGGCATATTATCTTCTTCAGGCTGCACCAGGCAGGCAAATAATTCGTAGCAGGTTATCAGCACGGCCTGGGCGAGGTTCAGGGTGGGCAGTTCCGGACTGGCAGGTATATTTACCAGGTACTGGCATTCAGCGAGCTCGGACTCAGTAAGCCCGCCTCTTTCAGGACCGAATACCAGGCTGGTTTTTAAATCAGCTGATGTTTTTACAAGGAGCGGAGCAATTTCGCGCGGGGTATACTCACGAATCTTGCGTCGCCTGCCGCGCTGGCAGGTGGTCCCCACAACCAGGGAGGATCCCGCGACGGCCTGGTTGAGGGTATTGAAAACTGGGGCATTCTCAACAATAGGCCAGGCGTTGACCGCCATGTTCCGGCACTCCTCGGTTAAAACACTCTCAGGATTGACCAGCCTCAAGTCCTTGATGCCCATGTTCATAATAGCCCGGGCTGCTGAGCCGATATTCCCGCTGTAAAGAGTGCCGACAAGCACCACACTGATATTATCCAAAGCCGGTCTATCCATATTCACCCAACACTCCGACAGAACTTCCGCAGGCGTTCCAGCCCCTTCTCTATAGTTTCAGTTGAAGTGGCATAGGAAAACCTGAGATGCCCCTCAAATCCAAATGCCGCCCCTGGAACAACGGCTATCCGGGCTTCGCTGAGAAGCTCTTCGGCTAACTCGATACTGTTTCGGCAGCCACTGGCTTCAAGCAGTCCACTGACATCCGGAAACACATAGAAGGCTCCCTCGGGACGAGGGCACCTGATTCCGGGCAGGTCATCCAGGCCGTCAGCAATCAGGTCTCTTCTTTTGCGGTACTCGTTTATTCTATGCTCCAGGAATTCAGGATTTTCGTCAAGCACGGCCAGGGCGGCTTTCTGGGATATGGAAGCCGGATTTCCGGTCTGATGACTCTGCAGGGCTGCCAGTTTTGCTATCAGTTCCCGGGATCCGACAGCGTATCCTATTCTCCATCCGGTCATGGAATAGGTTTTTGAAAAGGAACCAACCACAGCCAGGCCTTCCAAACCACTGTCCCAGGCACCCAGGAAAGAATTTCCTCCAGCGGGATCCCCTGTAAAGTTGAAGGAATCATAGGTTTCATCAGAGATTAAAAAAATCCCGGTATCAGCTGCCAGCCCGGCAATATCCCTGATTCCTGATTCCTGAAGCACCGCTCCCGTAGGATTATTGGGATAGTTGACTATCAAGCCCCGGGCAGCTGGATTCACTCCCGACTTCAATGTATCCAGGCGTGGAACAAAACCGGAATCCATATCAGTGTCAACCCACCGGGCCTCCGCGCCGGAAAGCCTTACGGCTTCGGGAAAGGTAACCCAGTAGGGTCGGGGAATCAGCACCTGGTCACCCTCCTGGAACAGTGCGGCGCACAAATTATGGATAGCCTGTTTTGCCCCGCAGGTGACAATGACGTTGGATGCGCTGAGCCGGCTTCCGGTTTTTTTATTGAGATGGGCAGCTATGGCCTCCCTCAATGGCCGGACGCCGGCAACGGCGGTGTAACGGGTGAAGCCTTCTTTAATGGCCGCAACCGCGGCCTGTCCGGCTGCTTCAGGAGTCGCGAAATCCGGTTCGCCGGGACCAAAGTCTATGACATCAGTCCCGGCTTCCTTAAGAGCCTGGGCCTTTTGCATCACAGCCGCGGTCTGTGACAATTCAAGCCTGTTCACCCGGTCGGAATAACGCATCAAAAAAGCTCTTCTTTAAGAATAGCTCTCGCCTTTTCCACGTTTTCAAGCACTTCATCCGGGGTCTTTTCTGTAGCCATGGCCACTTCCTCTGAGGTGAAGCCTTCCAGAGAATAGAGAACAAAGGCTTCCCTCAGCTCTACAGGAAGGGCGGCTATGGCTTTCTGCGCCCGGGATTCAGCCTCATCCCGTTCCAGCAGCTGTTCAGGATCGGAAATTGAATTATCCCGAAGCAGATCACTTATATGAAGCGACTCATCAGGCTGATGAAAATTCAGGTATTCATCTTCCCATTGCTTGCGTCCTCCGGCAGAGTCTTCAATATGGGAATCATGTTCGTGAATTTCAATGTCGCTTATTCTCTTGTTAAGAACCTGCCTGGCCACTGTCAGGACCCAGTGATCCAAATATATTTCCTCGGGACGGGGCCTGGCGAAAATCTCCATGAAAACCTCATCCACAAACGAATTGGGATCAATTGATTCTGGAGATATGTTCCCATTGACGACTTCGTAGTAAATCTCCCGGCGAATATAATTTTCCACCTTGCTCAGATTTTCATCAATGGCGAACTCCATGTTCCGTCCGGTATCAACACTCCTTTCCTGGACAGATACCTGTTTCTGTTTGTGCCACAGGCTCTCACGGGTGAGGCGGCTCTTGAATCGTCCAATACGCTTGCGCATCTCCGCAAAAGCCCTGACAGCACTGGTTATTGGATTATCTTCGGTCTCCTCGACCTTAATGGAACGCTGGGGAAGATTAAGAATAATTGAGGTAACGTACTGATTTCCCCTGACCAGCTTCTCAGTGACCACATTCAGGTCATAAGAATCAGGGGGAAACGTGGGAAGCAGTTTGAGTATTTTCCTTGATTGCCTTTCTACTACTTTTTCATAACTCTGACTCGGTTCAAACTTGCGATTCTGGATATTTATACTCATAGATTAATTATAAATGAAGATTGTGTGAAAATGGGGACTATTCGCATGGCCATTCTCCAGTTGCAGGGATGAAAGCGATAAAGTAATATTAAAAAAGGCGTTTGCGGAATCACCTTTTTCTGAATAATTCTGCCGCCTGAAAAACAGTCTAGCCCGGGCATGTGGCCAGGGTTGTAAAACATATGAAAAAAACAATTATTTTCATCGCAATAATATTGACTGTGATGACCGCGACAGCCGCGGCAGCCGATTTCCACGCGGGCGGATATGATGATTCCTGCCTGTTGTGCCAGGTGAACCATCTTCCCCTGGCGGAAATCATAAATACTCCTTTCATTCCCGAAAGCTCTCTTATTTCCTGGTGGTACTCTGAAGAAGACTCCTGCCGGCAGATTGAGAGGGATATCAACCTTGCCACCGGCCGGGCTCCCCCTTTCTCCAAATAACAATCTCCCCTGATTTCAGGTTTGTATCTTCTCGGATCTCCACCTGATCACTCTGTTGTTTCTTAAGATTCATCCTGAATATCAGTATCCTGGATACCCGGATTGAATCCCTAATCCATATAGAAAGACCTAAATGTTCTTCAATCAATACCATAAAAAATATAGTTTATTCATTTGCCTTTTATCCATACTCACAGCGGTTTTACTTATGTTCACTTCGACACTGGCGGCGGAACCGGATTCAGGTGAATCCAGTTGCCTGATTACCGGGATTGTAAAAGATCCCCTGGGTAACAGACTTCCAGGCGCGACTGTTTTAATTGAAGAATCAGGCCAGTTGTCCGAAGCCGACGAGGAGGGTAATTTCTGCTTCACCTCACTCCCGGAGGGCCCCGTTACCCTGCTGGCGGCTTTCAACGGATTTGAAGAAAAATGGATCAACGGGGTCCAGCAGGAAAACGGCTCAATTGAAATAATCCTGGAACCGGCAAGGATAAAGGAATCTATCACCGTTACAGCAGCCACCCGGACTGAGAAAAGACTTGAAGATGTCCCCATCAGGACTGAGGTGATCATGCCGGAGATTATCGAAATGTCCTCCGCCAAAACCCTGGCTGACGCGGTTGAGTTCACCCCGGGAATCAGGGTTGAGAACAGCTGCCAGAACTGTAATTTCTCATCGATACGCATGCTGGGTCTGCAAGGACCCTATACCCAGATACTTTTTGACGGCCAGCCGACCATGTCCTCCCTGGCCCAGGTTTACGGGGTTGAGCACATTCCGGCCCAGATGGTTGACAGGGTTGAAATCGTTAAAGGAGGAGGATCATCAATTTACGGATCAGGCTCTGTGGGCGGAGTCATCAACATTATTTCCCATACCCCCTCCAGAAATTCGGTACACCTGGATACCTCTTCAGAATGGGTTTCAGGAACCCCGACTCAAAGCTTCGGGCTTATCGCGGACTGGATTTCAAAGTCCAAGAACACTTTTTTAACCGGCTACACCCAGAACAACAATACCAACCCAATGGATTTCAATGATGATGCAATCACTGAGATCTCTGACCGAAAACTCTCAACATCAGGCCTCCGCTTCGGCCAGAACTTTTTGACCAGAGTGCCAAGCTGACTATCGATTTCAGCTACATGTGGGAGGATCGCCGGGGGGGCAGTAACCTGGACCTGCCCAAGGACCGGGCCTATTTAACCGAATGGGTCAACAGTAAGCGCACTTCCCTGGGTGCCAGCTGGTTTCATTCTCCCAACACGGATATGGATTATCGCCTTTCGTTCTCCCTGGCCAATACTGACCGGGAAACCTATTACGGATCCAACCAGGATCCCAACGCCTACGGAAGCAGCGACAATCCGCTCTGGCTGATTGACGGGCAGGCCAATAACTACCTGGGTCCCCACATTCTTTCGTGGGGCGGGCAGTTCAGGTCCGATTCCATAAGGGACACCCAGCCGGCCTACGACAGGACTACCGACGAAACCTATCACAATGTTGGTGCCTATATACAGGATGACTGGTTCTTCCTGGACGGCTTCGAACTGGTCTACGGGTTCAGGGTGGATAAGCATTCCGCCCTTGAAAACCCCATACTCTCCCCCAGGGCGGCCCTTATGTGGTCACCCACTCCGGAACTAAGGTTAAGGAGTTCTATTGCCACCGGATTCCTGGCCCCCCAGGTTTTTGATGAGGACCTGCACATCACCCAGGTAAACGGCGAAGGCCAAATCATCAGGAATGATCCGAACCTCAAGGAGGAAAGCTCCAAAACCTACATGCTGGGAATGGAATGGAGGCCGGTGCTGGGTCCCGGAAACGCGCTGATCGAAGCCAATGGTTTTGATACTGAGATCAAAGACCTTTTTCTCTCAGTTGAAGATGACCTTCCCGGAACCGAGGAATTCGAATTCACGAGGATCAACCACGGCAAAGCCAGCATCTACGGGGCTGAATTAAACTTCGGGTACGGAATATCAAACCTGTTTCAGTTCGAATTCGGAATCGTGGAACAAAGAGCCAAATTTGACGAACCTGATCCGGATTTCAACAGTGAAGATTTCTTCCGAACTCCGAAACGGTATGGTGTGGTTTCCTTCATGTATTTCAACAGGACTATCGGAAATTTTTTCCTGGGAACCAGGTTTGAAGGAGAATCCACTATTCCCCCATTACGCGGGATATATCGCGGAAGACCGGCTCGAAACAACTCCAGCCTGGATAACGCTGGATGCCAGTTACACAAAAGAGTTCAACCTTCTCCGCAGTGAAAGGAGAAAAATGAATTTCACCCTCGGAATCAAAAATCTGACTGATAAATTCCAGGATGACATAGACAGGACAGTATACCGGGACGCCGGTTACATATGGGGTCCCAGGTCCCCCAGGACAGTTTACGTTTCCCTGGGATTTGACCTGTGATGTCACGGCACCCCTGGCACCAGGTAATGGAAATAAAATGATAAAACGCCCGCTGATATTATATTATTTTTACTGGTTTTCCCGATGTTGGAGCTGAATCTTCCCGGTCAGGACCTGAAAGGCCAAGGCCAGGGATATGGTCAGGGGCAGGGCCAGGGCTATGGACATCGCCCCAGGACCAGGCATACCAATCCAAACCTTTACCAGGCTCCTCTGCCCAGGGATATGGAGGGAGGAACCTGGGACAGGGAAAAGCTGGAAGGCAAAATTGTCGTCCTTAATTTCTGGGCCACATGGTGCGCCCCCTGCCTGGACCAGATTCCGCAGGTGAAAAAAATTTTTGACGGGTACAGCCGTGACGACCTGCAGCTTCTCGGGGTAAATCTTGATTCCGGAGGAAACCGTTTCGCTTCGCAGGTGGCTGAGGCTTAACAGGAACCGGGTCACCTGGCCCCAGCTCTTCAACCGCGGGGGCTTCAACGGAGACCTGCCTGTCTGCTACGGAATTAAAGATGTCCCGGAATTGTTGATCTTCGACCGCCAGGGGGAACTGGCTTACAGGTGCCATTCAGCCACATGCGCCAGGGAAGCCGTTAAGGAACTTCTGAAAAAATAGGGATGATTTAATCTTTTCCTCATTTGCCAGTAAACAAGAATTACATTAAAATGTTCGGCATATTAAACATTTCAAAGTAATGCAAACTTTTAATCAGATACCAAATCTACTGAAAGGCAGCAAAATCTTGAAGATTCGTCACACTGCAGCAACTCTGCCAGGAAAATTCCTGGTCCTGCTGACACTATTTGTGATCGTGCTGAGTTCAACTGCAGCTGCCGCAGATTATCACCCCGGGGGATATGACGAAGAATGTGCTCTTTGCCAGATCAATCATCTCCCTCTGGCTGAAACGGTAGCGACCGCAGTAATCCCGGAAATCACTGTCATCTGCTGGCTGGACTCCCAGTCCAATATGCCAGCGACCGGGAATGTATACAGAATTTCGCCTCCAGGCAGGTCTCCTCCAACCTGCTAATCTTTGTTGAATCAAATCCAGTTTCCCTCCAGGCTGTGTTCTGGTTAAGCTGAACAGCGAACCAGCATAAGTGTTCCGGCATGCATTCAGGTATAACCCTGGACTAATGGGACACACAATACAGGACTGAAGCACCCGTTAACGCTCTCGTCCCAACTCAGCCCGGGGGAAGGCCTAATCCTGTACCAGGCTCGCCCATTCCATAAGAACAAGCCTGGAACACGGGCTATCCCAATTCAATAGATACTAATGACAGGTCCTCACTTGACCCTGTTGGGTGGTGTCCTGCCTGGAGATAATTAAATGAACGAAAGCAATCACTCTGGAATAAGAAAAGTTCTCAGCTTCCAGTCCATCATACTAATATTAATACTATGCTCGGTTTCCCTTTATGGTTTCGCGGCAACGGCACAGGAGACTGAAAAATGTTCAATCGAAGGTACAGTCAAGGATCCCCTGGGCAACGTGATTCCCGGGGCGAATGTTCTGCTGGAAGAACTGAGCCTGATCCAGACCACCGACGGTGAAGGTCACTTCTGTTTTCCTGAGGCCCCTTCACACCCCTTCAACTTGCTTGTCACTTACAAGGGATTTGCGAATGAATGGGTGAAAAATGTAGAGCCCGGTTCAACCGATGTTGCTGTAGTCATTCATCCAGCCGACCTGAGGGAATCCATCACGGTTACAGCGGCCACCCCGTACTGAAAAAAGGCTGGAAGATGTTCCCATTCGAACTGAAATAATCATGCCCGAGATCATCGAAATGTCCAAGGCCAAAACCCTGGGAGATGCCGTGGAATACAATCCTGGAATCAGGGTTGAAAGCGGCTGCCAGAACTGTAACTTCAAAACCATCCGCATGCTCGGACTGCAGGGGCCCTACACCCAGATACTTTTTGACGGCCTGCCTACCATGTCATCCCTGGCCAAGGTCTACGGAGTGGATCATATTCCGGCCCAGATGGTCGACAGGATCGAGGTGGTCAAGGGCGGCGGCTCAGCCATATACGGCCCAGGTGCCGTCGGTGGAGTCGTCAATGTGATATCGCACACGCCCTCATCGTAACGGGGTGCATATCCAGGGCTCAACCGAATGGGCTTCTGGAACTCCGGTACAGTCTTTCGGTACCATTGCACGATTGGGATTCAAAATCGAGAGATGCCTACATTACGGCTTATACCCAGGCAGACAATTCCAATCCCATGGGATTTCAACGATGACGCCATTACCGAAAGTGCCGACCGTCAACTGTCCGCTTCAGGCCTGCGTTTCGGCCGAAACTTCCTTGACCAGAGCGCAAAACTCACCATCGACTTCAACTACATGTGGGAAGAACGTCGTGGCGGAAATAAACTGGATCTAGGACAGGACGAAGCTGACCTGACTGAATGGATTGAAAGCAAGCGTTTACGGAGTTAATACCAGCTGGTTCCATTCCCCCAGTACCAACCTGGATTACCGGTTGTCTTTCTCACTGGCTGAAACAGACAGGGATACCTACTACGGAGCTGAACAAGATCCCAATGCCTACGGATCAAGTGAGAATCCGCTCTGGCTGGTTGACGGACAGGTCCAATCACTACCTGGGATCACATATCCTTTCCTGGGGAAGCCAGTTCCGATCCGATACTATAAGGGATTCCCAGCCGGCCTATAGCCGGATGACCGACGAAACCTATTACAATGCCGGCGGATTTCTGCAGGATGACTGGTTCTTCCTGGATGGCTTTGAACTGGTCTACGGCTTTCGGGTTGATAAACACTCTGAACTTGATGACGCGGTTTTCTCTCCCCGGGCGGCCCTTATGTATTCCCCCTCTCCTGAACTTAAATTCAGGGGGATCCGTGGCTACTGGCTTCCAGGCCCCCCAGGTCTTTGACGAAGACCTGCATATCACCCAGGTAGGCGGAGAAGGCCAGGTAATCAGAAATGATCCCAACCTCAAGGAAGAAAGGCTCCATCACCTATACATTGGGTATGGACTGGAGACCTACAATAGGAAGAGGCTATGGTCTTTTCGAAGCCAACGCCTTTGACACTGAAATCAAGGATCTTTTCCTTGTAGTGGAAGATGACTTGCCCGGGACCGATGAGTTCGAGTTCACCCGCATGAATTACGGCAAATCAAGCGTTTATGGTGTTGAATTCAACATCGGCTACGGACGTTGCCAACCAGTTCCAGGTAGAAGCGGGAATAGTAGAACAGAGAGCCAAGATGGATGATCCTGATCCTGATTTCAACTGCACGGATTACTTCAGTACTCCGAACCGCTACGGATCAGTATCCCTTATTTACTTCAATGAAAAAGTCGGTGATTTTTTCATCGCTTCCAGGTTTGAAAGCGGTTCCAAGCTTCCACACTATGCCGGATACATTGAAGAGGATCGCCTGGAAACTACACCGGCCTGGGGAATCCTGGATGTCAGCTACAGCAGGGATTTCCATCTCTACAACAGTGACCACAAAAAAGTGAACCTGAACGTTGGAGTCAGGAACCTGACTGACAAATTCCAGGATGATCTGGATAAAACCATCGACCGTGACGCCGGATATCTCTGGGGGCCAAGAGCTCCCAGGACTTTCTTCCCTGTCGCTTGCTTTCAACCTCTAGACCTTTGATTGTTGAAAAGGGACCGAGCCACAAGGTCAGCTCATCCTTCTTGCGGCCCGGTCTCAGGACGGCTTAAATATCATGCAAAAAAGAATTTTTATCCTCATTCTCCCTTCTGCTTTTCACCGGCCTGCCATTCCTGTATGGTGTGCCCTTGCCGGACATTCGGGAGCGAAAAGGCCCACCCGCAGCCGCGGGTCAAGGCCGCTACAGGCAACATGGAAATCACCTGGGACAGTCCACTGAACCGTCAGGCTATCTGCCCGGGAACATGAAACTCATGGACACCCGCGGCCAGTCCTGGGAATGAAAGTAACCTGAAAAAATAAAATTGTGGTCATGGATTTCTGGGCTACCTGGTGCGCCCCATGCCTTAAACAGATTCACCATATGAAAGCCCTTTATGAAGAATACCGGGATGAAGATGTAGTTTATCCTCGGTATTAATCTGGATACCGCGGAAAGGCGGACGACAAGAAGATGGCTGCAACGCAATTCCGGCAGTGTAATTTGGCCCCAGATTCTTACAAGGCAAGGCTTCAGCGGGAAGGTAGCCAGGCATTTCAACATCCAGGAAGTTCCTCAAATACTGATTTTCAACCGGGACGGAAAACTGGTGTCCAGGAACAGTTCCTCCGAGGTTACAGAAAATATCCTGGCGGCCCTTACCGTAGCTGAAAAAAGAAAGCAGTCAGACAAAACCGGTCTTTTATCTACCCGGGACTAGCGGCTATTGATCAAAACGCGGGGATTCACATCGGCAGCTGAGCTAAATTAATCAGCGTACTGCACGGCTATCCTGTTGACAGCCTGGTTCCTGGCAGAAAGAGCTTTCAGGACAACCGGATCAAACTGTCCGGGTTTGGTTCGGTTGTCTCCTTTCATGATGATGTCCAGGGCCTCCTCATGGGTAAATGGTTCTTTATAGGGACGCTTGCTGACCAGGGCATCATATACATCAGCCGCCGCCATCAGCCGGGCGCTCAAAGGGATTTCTTCACCCCTCAGGCCATGGGGGTAACCGCTCCCATCCCAGGCTTCATGGTGGAATTCCGATATTTCCCGGGCCGTACGGAGAAAGCTGTTGGTACCCAGGTCTTTTTCAGCTTCACTGATAATTGTTTTACCGATCAGGGTATGGCTTTTCATCTCTTCGTATTCTTCATCAGTAAGCGAAGACGGTTTAAGAAGAATCCGATCAGGAATGCCTATTTTTCCGATATCATGCAGCGGGGCCGACTGGTATAGAAGATCTATCGATTCATCGTTCAGCTCATCCGGGCATAATGGGGCAATATGCTCAGCCAGGCATTTGACAATTCTCTTGGTCCTCTCAAGATGGCCCTCGGTTTCAGGATCACGGCGTTCAGCCATTACCGTCATTCCCGTTATCGTGGCCTTCTTGGTAAGAAGCAGTTCAATGGTCCTCTGCTGGACCTGTTTCTCCAGGTTGTCCCGGTGTTTCTTCAACTCCAGGTAATTCCTGACCCTGAGCTGCAGCAGGGATCCATGGACCGGCTTGGTTACGTAATCAATGGCGCCGGAGGTCAAAGCCGGCGCTTCTGTTTCCGGATACTGGGTGGAAGACACAATTATTACCGGGATGTCATTGACACCGCTGCCCGCGTTTTTAAGACCGCGGAAAATCTCCACCCCGTCATCTCCTGGCAATTCCAGGTCCATCAGCACCAGGTCCGGCCGCTCAATCTTGAGATTTTCCAAGGCGGCTTCACCGCTGGTGTAAAGAGAAATATCGTGTTCAGGAGAAAGGGACCGGCTTATCGCGGAAATAGCCTCCAGGTCGTTGTCAATTATAAATATCCTGCTTCTGTCTGCGTTGTTCATCTTCTAATCCCGGGTAGAATTTTGCGATTCCATCATATTAGGTAAGAGTGACAAAATAGAATTCAGGATTAAGTATTTCCGGAATTACAATAGATAATCAGGGTTTCCCGGTACTGTTTTGCAGGATTTGATCCAGCTTCAGATAATTCCGCTGTAATTCTTATCCAAATACAGCTAGGTAGACCGGAGATTCTCCATGTATAATAATTTTTCTCTTTATCTATACCTGGAAAATGATTAATGATGGGAGCCAGCTTTGAAATTAATAAAACCAAGTGAAAGACCGGCGCTTTGCTTTCGTGATACGACTATCTCATACCCCGAAATGCTCCGGCACATTGCTGCTTTTGCTGAATCATTTACGGCAGAACCGGAAAGCCGGATTGTAATCGTCTCCGAAAACCGCCTGGAATGGGTCTATGCCTTTTATGCGGTCTGGCAGAAATCCTGCATTCCGGTTCCCCTGGATTTCATGGCCTCTGCCGAAGACATAAACTTTACGCTGGCAGACAGCACCCCCGCGGCTATTTTCTGTTCACCTGAATGCCGTTCCACCGTGGATGAAGCCGCGAGCAGCCTGGATTTCTCCCCCAGAATCATTGATATAGCATCAATTCAACCGGATGCTGACACCGCCCCCGCGGAACCTCCCGACCACGACCTTGATTCAACCGCGGTTATCCTTTACACCTCAGGAACCACCGGAGATCCCAAGGGTGTCATGCTTTCCTACCGGAACCTCCAGACCAACGTTCATGCCGTTACAGTGGACATTCCCATATACAAATCAGACAGCAGGGTACTGGTGCTCCTGCCGCTGCACCATATCTTCCCCCTGGCGGGAACCATGGTGATGCCGATATCCCTGGGAGCCACCATGGCTTTTGTTGAAGAACTCAACAGCGAAAGCATCCTGAAGGCCATGTGTGACTGGAAGGTCAATATTGTGATTGGCGTGCCCCGGCTCTTCAAGATGTTCCGGGACGGTATCATGACCCAGATTCGAGCCAACAAGGTTGCCACCCTGCTCTTCAAAATAGCTGAAAAAGTGGATTCCTTCCGCTTTTCCCGACTGGTATTCGGCAAGGTTCAACGCCGTTTTGGAGGCCACATCACCTACATGCCCTGCGGCGGAGCCGCCCCTGATTTTGATGTTGTCCGCGATTTCCGAACCCTGGGATTCGAGCTTCTTCCCGGATACGGAATGACCGAGACCGCTCCCATGATTGCCTTCACCCATCCCGGAGGACAGCGGGAAGGATCTTCCGGCGAGGTCATGAAGATTAACGAAATCAGGATTGTGAATGAAGAAATTACTGTCAAGGGCGACAATGTCATGCTCGGCTATTACAAACGCCCTGAAGAAACCAATGACATCATCAAAGATGGCTGGCTGTATACCGGAGACCTGGGTCATGTCGACGCTGACGGACACATTTACGTCACCGGACGCCGCAAGGAAATAATCGTTCTTCCTAACGGTAAAAATATAAATCCCGAAGAGATTGAAAAAAAGCTTACCGCGTATTCTGACCTGATCGAAGATGTGGCGGTATTGATGGCCGATGATAACCTTCATGCCTTGATCCTTCCCAACATGGAGGAGATTTCCCGCCAGGGGATAACCCAGATCGAAGAAACCCTGCGCTGGAATGTCATCGACAAATATAACCGGAAATGCACCCCTTCCAAGAGGATCATCAAATTCACCGTTGCCAGGGAACCTTTTCCGCGTACCAGGCTGAGCAAGTTGAAACGCCATGAACTGCCGGCCCTGCTGGTTAAACGGGATCGTTCCGCCCAGCAGGACAGTTCACCCGAACCCGAAATCAGGGAATACCAGATAATCAGGGATTACCTTGCCGAAAGAACCGGCTCCCCGGTTTACCCCAAGGATCATCTCGAGATTGACCTGGGCCTGGATTCCCTTGAGAAAGTGAGCCTGCAGTATTTCATCCGCAACAGTTTCGGCTGTGACATTTCAGATGAAGACCTGGCCGGATCTCCAACCATAGAGAAAATTGCCGAAATAGTAAACCAGAGAAAAGAGCACGTGAGTGATTCTTCCTTCCACTGGGGTGAAGTACTGAGGGAAAAAACCCACTTCAAGCTTCCGGACAGCTGGTTCACAATGGGGTGGATAAACAATTTTTCCCGCCTGTTCCTGAAGAGCTACTTCCGGATAAAGGGTAAAGGATTTGAAAATCTCCCTTCAGGCCCGTTCATTCTCGCCCCTAATCACCAAAGCTTCATGGATGGCCTCCTGGTCTCAATCTTCATCAAAAACAGGGTAATGAAAAAAACATATTTCTATGCCAAGGCGGAACATGTCAGGAAAAAATGGCTGCAGTTCCTGGCCCGCACCAACAACGTTATCGTGCTGGACCTGAACAACAACCTCAAGGAATCGATCCAGAGCCTGGCCAGTGCCCTGAAAAAAGACCGGAATATCATCATCTTTCCGGAAGGAACCCGGACCCACGACGGCAGCCTGGGCAAGTTCAAGGAAACCTTTGCCATCCTGGCCCGGGAGCTGAACGTACCGATTGTGCCGGTAGCCATTGCCGGGGCATTTGAAGCCCTCCCGACCGGCAGGTTCCTGCCCCGCCCATTCACCCCGATCGAGGTTACATTCCTTCCCCCGGTCCTGGCCGAAGACCTGAGCTACTCCAGCCTGGCCGACTTGGTAAATAACAAGGTAAGCGAGCAGGTTCAAAGCTTTTACGAGAGAAGAAAAAAATCGGACGCTTCATAAATCAATTGCATAGGACTCAATAAACCGGATAATCTCTTCTGGATTTTGTTCCCGGCTTATTTTCTGATGCATTGCTTTAATGTTTTCCTTGATCCCTTCGTCATCCATCGTTCGGCAGCAAAGCTTCTCAAGCTTCGCTGCCGTTACCCGGGACATACTCGCCGTCACAGCAATACCATGACCAACGGCTCGGGCGGAGTTGCCTGGCTGGTCTCGCATCCCGGGTACAATTACCATAGGGACCCCGAAATGTATGCATTCCATTATTGAATTCAGCCCCCCATGGGTTATCATAACCGCGGCCCGGCGCAATAATTCCAGCTGCGGTACCCGTTTACGAATCAACAGGTTCGGTCCTGCTTTATCAAGCTTATGCTCATACCGGTAATCTCCGGTATGCAGGACGAACTGCCATTCACTCCGCAGTCTGCTCAAACCGATAAATGCATTAAAAAACCTCTCAGCATGAGGATAGAGGAAGGCACTGGATCCAAGGGAACAATACACCAGGGGTTTTTGCTTATCCAGATCTGCGTCTTTGAAGGAGTCCTCCTTCCGTTCAGCGTCAACAGGATAACCGAGATACATCCTGCCGTCATCAGGTTTTGATGGAAATTGGAAAGTCTCCGGGCAGAATACTATTTCAGGAAGAATTAAACGCGGCCCCATTTCCCCGTACCAGTAAGTTACGTTTTCCCTGGGTCCATATCCAGAAGCCCTGGCGATTTCCAGGAAAACTCCCACAAGATGATGCATGCGTGTAGGAAACCGGAATCTTCCCAGGAACACGGACGCCAGCCGCTTTGTAAAGAAAAAACTGAAGCGCATCCAAATCCAGGCTCCACGGACCAGAAGCGCGGATTTCCAGTCCTGTCCCGGAGGAACCGAATAAATCACAGGAGGTATTGCTGGATTTTTAAATAAAGAGAGGATAATTGACAGGTTGATCGTCGGAATTCCCAGTTTCAAGGCCCTGGCGGCTATATACCAGACAAACGTATCACACAACAGCAGATCCGGTTTAAACGAGAGAAGACAATCATCCAGGGAGCCGCCCAGGATTCTGTCCAGGTAGGCGGAAAATACCTGTTCATCCTTCCCTCGCTTTTTTATCCGCTCCACAATTCCCCGGGAACGAATCGATTGGGATGAAACAAATTCCTGAATGTAACCGGGCGGCAGCAAATCTTCAGCAAAGGAAACAAATTCAAAACCCTGGGCGGTTACCAGTTCTCTAAAATCCGCAATACCGATATAGAAAACCCGGTGTCCCCTGGCCCGCAGGTTTCTTGCCAGTCGAAAAGTCCCGGCATAGTGCCCGTTTTCCGACAGCATGGAAATGGCAATGGTCAGCTTATCAGGATTGTCCACAGGCATTTACCTTCCGGGCCTCCCGGCTGGCACTCCTTCTATAAGGCTCAGTCCGGAAGGTGTTTCAACTACTTTATCCAACTCAAATCCGGCAGCTTCAAGCAGTTCCCCATACTCCCCCCTGCTCCTCTCCTTCCCTCCATGGATGACCAGCATATGGAGATCCATAGCGCCTGCCGCGGTATTCTCGTTGAGGCCCAAAACCCTCTCAACCAACACAATCCTGGCACTGTATTTCATGGCTTCCCTGCAGTTTTTCAGGATGGTGACAGCTTTATCATCGTCCCAGTTATGCATGACCGCCTTTAGCAGGTACAGGTCTCCACCCTTCGGAATCCAGTTGAAAAAATCGCCTGTTTCTACTTTGCAGCGCTTTTCAACACCTGCTTTCCGCAAGATTTCAGCGGCTCCGGAAGCGATATGATGACTGTCAAACAGTACCCCTGAAAGTCCGGGGTGCCTGGCCAATATAGCCGCAATGAGTTCTCCTTTACCGCCCCCCACATCAACGATCCGACTGCCTTCCGGAATATCCATATGCCGAAGCACTGACAGCGCTTCTCTTCTGGACATCTCTTCCGCCATCGATTCAAAGACAGTGTTTACTTCAGGATGGTGCAGCCGGTACGACCAGGCATCTTCCCCATATATCCTGGGGAAAGAAGCTTTACCCGTCTTAACACTGAAAAGAAGATCCCCCCAGGATGCCCAGGAAGTAGGATTGAGCATGTGCATAACCTCTGTGTGAATTGATCCTTCCACATCGGATCGCATCATTTCGCTCATTTCAGTAAGCGCGTAAGAATCATCAGACTCTTCGCGGAAAACATTTATATTGGCAAGGGTTCTCAAAACCCTGCGGATGGCGCCCGCGTCGGAACCGGTAATTTCCGCCAGGCAGGTACAGGTCTTGGGGCCTTCGGTCAAACAGTCTGCAATACGAAGTGAAGCCGCCACGTACAGGCACTGCGAGACGCTAAACCCATAAAGGATTTCCTTAATATCAACCTTGCTGCTTTTTGAAGTCATCATTGATTCCCTTCAAGAAAATTGAGCACCTCAATTCTGATTTTTTTCCCTTTGAATTCCTTTTCAAAATATATGGCCTCCAATTTCCTCCGCGGCACGACCATGGGCCTGCCCTTCATAAATAATGGAATCTTAAATCCTTCCGCCAGGAAGGCATCCTGGACCTGCCGCATGACCCCTGTATCAGAGAGGGTGAGACCAATATGGGTCCCGACTTCCTGTTCTACGAAGGATTGGATCCTATCTGAATCCATATTCGGAATGAATACTTCCACGTAACCGGATCGCCCGTGTAAGGACTCTTTTCGAGCAATAAAAATATCTGTTTTAACTGAAGGACGGCCGGTAAACAGCTGAAGTTCATGAGACATTATTTCACTGGAAACCATGGTGTGATCAACACAGAATCCCGCTCGTTCCGACTCCCGGATCAACTGGCTGAAAGTCAGGTCCATGCCCGCATGCAGGAATCCCACATGGATTGTATCCAGAACAGAATCCAGCACCAGGTACAAATCTTCACGCTCACAAAAATGCTGCTCAAGTATTCCATAAACTGATGTCGAATCTATCATTCGACTGGCTTCCGCCAGGCACTGCTGAAGCCTTTCCTGCGGGTTTCCGCAAAAAGTCAGCGGCCCCTTAACTGAGAACACTTCGCTTTCAGAACCGGCACTGTAACCATCCATAAACTTATTTTCCTCAATACTATTATCACTGCCGGCTCGTTGAATGGCTTCCGGCGATAAGGGGAGAATTATGCTGTCGGTCCGGACGGACCCCGTTATTATTCTTAACTGCCTGTTTTTCAGAGCTGTCATCCCTTGCCATTGCTCATTGGACATCCACTCGGCCAGGTACCATTTCGCGTACCCGGTCCAGTAAACCGGCTTCTCTCCTAGCTGCAGAAAGACATCAGGCATAGTCGCGGGAGTCAAAATGCCCCGATGCAAATCGCCCGGGATGACGGGGGTTAAGGGAAAGGCAATCATTCCCACGCGCAGAAATAGAAAAATACGGGGTTTTCCAGCTTCATTGTGGCGGTAATGAAATTCTATGAGATCCGCTAATTCCCGGACTGTCGGTTCTTGATTCTCCGCCGCTTCAATTATGAACAGGATATCCCCAATATCCCAGAAAGCGCTTTTCACAAGTGTTGTTTTTCTACATTTTCCGTCCCATTTAACCTCGATATGATTCCGCAGCAGAGCCAGGTATCGTTCAGTCTGCTCCGAAATAATGAATTCATCCCCGGGATAATCAACTTCCATTGAAACATCAGGAAATATACTTAGAAAAGGCTTTTTCTCAAACTCCTCCCAAAGCTCCTGATAATAATCCAGGAGAAACTGATAAACCTCATCGACGAGATGCTCTTCAGATCCCAGGAATCTTTGCTCGACCAGCCGCGTTAGTTTCTCAGCCAAAGGACTGCTGATTTCCGACAGTCCAGCCGCCCTGGAATACCTGTATGCTCCGGCAAACAGTGCGTGGCGGGCATTCATAAGTTCACTCACTGCTTTGCAGCAGATAACATTACTCATGACAGAATCTTCGTAATATGCCCGCGACCTGAAAAGAACATCGACAAACCTGATCCACCAGTGGTTCATTTCGGCATAGCAACTGCCTTTCCTCTGAATTTCATCAAGCAGAGGGAGTTCTTTAAGGACGTCTCTACCGTATAACAGTTTCCAGGTGAATTTACCCTCCCGGTACCGGTACTGCCAGGCGGGAGAAGTTTTCCAGCGGTGAAAAAATGTTTCCAACGGGGTTACAAGATTGGGATGATAGTCAATCAAATTTCCAGTCATGATGCCAAGAATGCGACAGAGCTTTTGAACTGACCGCCTGGAATTGCTGTTGTCTTCAGTTACAATAAATAAATCAATATCGCTTACTCCAGGCGTAATCTCATTCTTGGCAATCCCTCTGCAGATATAGATTGAAATAACTCCCCGACAATGCCTTAAAAGGAATACCGCGAACTGGACTGTCAGCCGGTAAACAAGCTTATAGATCTGGAGGATGGGCGTACGCGAACTCCACAAGACAAAACGGACAAGCTTTCGTTTAATTGAACCTGGTACACGTAAGGGGAAATGTTGGGTGCCAACAGTAGACAATTGATAGACCTTATTATTTTTAGCTAAAAACCCTTTTTCGCGATTTACAGATAACCAAATTTCAGCAAAGACCAGATTATCCCGCCACTGATCCGGAGTCAAACCATACTTTTTCTAGAATTTTTCTGGGTATCAGCTTATTTGTAGTTCAAGGTCCTGGTCCTATTTACTGCGATATCAGATAGCTCTAAAAGTTATGAATCAGCCCCAACTGATTGATATCTCAATTCACAGCGGCAAAAACAGGTATGGCTACTGGTGTACGAATCCGCAATTCTCACTAAATGACTGCTGCGATTTCTTACAAATACGTCCTGGCTGTGCAACCCGGCGAGAAATGCGGACTGAATCTAAGCCTTTTTTATTTTCCCCACGGCCAGAAAAATCAATCCCGTGATCAAGAGAATGTAAAAAATAATTGTGAAACCGCTTTTCAATATGGTGAACATGCTGGCCATCTTAACTACCTGAGGTGAGACTTCGGGAAAGGTTCTTAGCATTGTGATAATTCCGATATTCTCAAGGTAGTCAAATAAACCGGCAAAAATAGGGACAAGGGAAAGAAAAAATATTTTCGAATTGTCATCGAAGCTTTTCCTGAACAGCCAGACCAGCAGCAGGGTGTAGGTCAAGGCAAACAATCCGGGATAGACAAAATCAAGCGGAAGCTGGATGGACAGGTAATGGCCCCGCCCCTCAGGACCTATAGCTTCAAGAAGCCTGGCCGCGTACCCTGGAGAGTAACCGGCTGGAGACATGTCAAACAGCTTCATGTCAGGGGCGGCACTCACTACCGCCGGAATGGAATAGAGCAGCATTACGGCGTATATTCCCATAGTTAAGCCGAAAAGAAGCAGGACCAAACGTCCGGTCGCGTATTTCTGGATCAGAGTAATTATTTTGCGCATTTGGGTTTCACCTACTCCCTCCAATATTCAGGTTTGTCAAGCGCCTCAGCGCAATGTAATCTTCCCTGTATCCTGCCGACAATGCCCGAAACCAGTTCCTGGACCATCCAGGCCCCGGCGTCTTTCTGTGGAATGGGATAGGGAGCATCCAGGCCGAGTTCACCGGCTGGACGGAAACCGGAACGGGGATAGTAATCCGGGTGGCCGAGTACGAAAACCAGTTGTACTCCCGCATCCTTAAGCATTCGCAGGCCCTCTTTAATAAGCAGTCCACCGACACCCTTCCCTTGATGATCCGGATGAACCGCCAGCGGGGCCAGCAACTGGGCTGAAACCGGGATCGATTCCCCGGCCTGTTCTATTTCAGCTCTTGTAAACAGGATATGGCCGGACAGGTTTCCATTCTCCTCTACAGCAGCCAGGGAAATCAGGGGCCGTGCCGTTTCATCTGCCAGCAGGTTCTGCACGAGTTCAACAATTTCCGGGCCTTGTTCCGGCCCGAAAGCCATTAAATGGATTTTTTCAATTTCCGCGTTATCCGATTTTCCAGTTTCCCGCAACTTCAATATTATCCTCCTATGCCATCCTGACTTCATCTGTCAAAATCGCGTTCCGCCATCACTTCAGGGAATCTTCCCGAACGGTCGGTTCTCCCTCCAGGTAGCCTAGTGACGCCAGGAACCTGTCCATTTCCACCACAGTCTCGTAATATTTCACTTTGTTGAAAAATCCATGGGGCTGGTCTTTGTAAAGATGGAGGTCACAGCGAACGCCGGCTTTCTCCATCAGGTCACGGAACTTCTCCGCCGATGCTACCGGGATATGTTTATCCCTGGTGCCGAGAAACACAATTGCCGGAGGGGTATCACCGTCTATGTTGTGCATGGGGGATATCTCCTTCCAGTACTCCCGGACCCTCTCATATCCATAACCTTCCGGGCTGTTGTCAAAGACCGGGTTGAAAAGTACCATGGCATCGGGACGGCAGCTGACTGAAGTGTCTTCTCCCGCTTCATCCAGGTTTTTTGTTGTCCCGGTGGCGGCAGCCACATGTCCCCCGGCCGAACCGCCTCCGGCAGCCAGCCTGTCCGGATCAATCCCCAGTTCTGCAGCATGTTTACGAACCCAGCGTATAGCGGATTTCCCGTCTTTTACGCACTCGGCCGGCGATGTGCCATGTTTGTTTTGGGTCCGGTAATCAGCACATATAGCCACCATACCGCGGGAGGCCAGGTAATCACTCTGGTTGTAGAAATGAGCCGGAGTGCCGCTCACCCAGCCGCCGCCGAAAAAGAAAACCATGGCAGGCCTCTTATCCGTAACCGCATGATCTTCCGGATTAAATATGTGCAGGGTCAGGGTGACATCCCCGATCGATTTGTATTCGACAATCCTGTCCGGCTGCCTCACGGCCAGGAGGCTTCCTGCTGATAAAAACAAGGTGATAAAAAACACAATATATCGCTTCATTGGTTGATTCCTTCCGGGATTCAGCTTCAAAATCACCATCCGCATAAACCGACCGACTAATTTCGAGCATATATCCACCCGCGCTTAGCCTATTGCCATGTTCCCAGTCTTGAAAATCATTCTACCAGTGCCGGCAATCCGTAAAAAGATAAATCCGCGCGATGTAGTTTGAGTTCAAGGTGGATTTCGGATTTCGTGCTTAGGATCTAATGCTTTCCCGACGAAGTCGGGATGTGGAACGCCAATCTCCTGATTGGCTCTGGAAAAAACGCCGCCGCTAGGCGGCAGCAACAAGGGCGGGCTGAAAGCCCAGCATTCAATAGCCCAGGGCGAAGCCGTAGGCTAGCCCTGGGTCAGATCGTAAACCAACCATCCAGCGAGCGCTGAAGGTGCGAGCCCCACGTACCCTGCCCATCCCGGGCTTGGCGTACCATGGGATTCCCGCAACGCACCTCTGCCTAAGATTATGCAATCGTTAAAAAATCTTCCGGATGATCCAGCACACTTGTTTGTCCAAGCCGAAGGTAAACCGCACCTGCAAAATCCGGTATCAAATCCCGAAACTGAGACGACGGTCTGATCTGGATTTACTGGATCCATCGGCTCCAGCCACTTCCACACCGGGGACGTGGCCGGAAAACTGGAAGGTTCCGACCAAGGACGAACCCATGATCAGGAGAACAACTGCCGGACTGAATCCTTATGAAGGAGAATAATCGTGAAGACGCCAAGCACTGTGCCGAAGGGCATCAGGACGCATTCAACGCAGGCGAGAATGAAACAGAAGTTATAAGACCGGCGCTGCCGCAATCGCCGACCGGCAAAAATTATGGTTGCCGCAAGAACCGCCCCGATCAAGATGAAGGTCGAAGCGATAATGACGATGATCCATCCCAGAAAGGGAGGAGGAGGATCGCTCCCATCGAACTTGCCGCTGAGCATGGCCAAACCCAGGACCAGGTGAATGATCGGAATACAGGCAAAGCAAGCCGTAATGCCTCCGACAACATAATGAAAGATTCCCAGGAGATTAAGGTAATGCTCGTCTTGATTCATGACTCCTCCTCCAATATTGCCAACGGTTAGGTTTCCGCTGTTGCAGAATCAAAATATCAGCCAGCGCAACCTTGCCGAGCCAGGATCCGAAGACACGAATTTTCCTGACCTGCCAGGCAGCCTGACTCTATGAAAATATCTTAAACCTTAGCCCTGTTTTTTCCGAGAAGCAGTTCCCTAATATCTCCGTTTGATTTGAAACTCGCAAGAAGAAGATACGGGGCAAGAACCATTATTCCGCCAAAGAAACCCAGCACTCCCAGCAAAACTCCGCCCAGGGAAAAATGATGCCTCCAGGCAAGCCACAATCCGGAAAGAAACAGGAAACAGGTAAAATCACTATTGAACTGCCCGGGCCATGTCACCGCTGCCATATCACCGAAAAAAACTGGAAGCAAATTCCAGCCATGATTGATACCTACTGCAATAGTATAACTGGCGACACCTAAAATCATTAAAACCAGAAGACCTTGAAATGCCCTCATAAATGATCTCCTTATCGTCAAAAACGGCAAAAATTTCGTGATTGCAATAAATTAGATCCCAATATAATACCGCACCGGTAAAAAGATACTGGAGATTTCTTTCTCAATGTGCCGAATCTTTCCAGCACCCGAAACAGCAATATAAGCAGGTGAGATCCAGAACACTGAACTGTGAAGTGCGAAGTTCGATTCAATCCTCGAAGAAGGAAGCAGAAATCACACTATCCCTTCGGGCTAAATTTAATTACTGGTGCCAGCAGCTCCAGCTACAAATCCATAAGCTGGAAGCTCATTGGTACGGTTCCCCGATACAGATTATTGGCAATACTCCGGCAAATAGGGTATAAACAGCTTCCATGGGAAATGGAATTGAAGTCATCGGATTTGACGCCGACGACACCCTTTGGGTAAATGAGACCTACTACTACGAAACTGAAGCAGAGTTCTGCCGGCTCCTCTCTGAATACCGGGAAAGCAGCAAAGAAATTTCAGCCGAGCTCTTCAAGACTGAAACCGCCAATATGCCTCTTTACGGCTACGGGATTAAAGCCTTCACCCTCTCCCTGGTGGAAACCGCCCTCCGGATAAGTAACCAAAAGGTACCGCAGTCCACAATTGAAAAAATCATACACCTGGGCAAGGAACAACTGAGCAAACCACTGGAACTCCTGGATAACGTTGAAAATGTGCTCAACGGCCTCAGTAAACAATTCCGCTTGATAGTTGCAACCAAGGGAGACCTGCTGGACCAGGAACGTAAGCTGAAAGATTCAGGGCTGGAAAAATACTTTCACCATATCGAAATCATGAGTGACAAAAAAGAGTCTGATTACCTCAAGCTGCTCGGGCACCTTGATATCAATCCCGAACAGTTTGTGATGGTCGGCAATTCCCTGAAATCCGACATAATTCCCATTCTCAATATCGGAGGCTCAGCGGTATACGTTCCCTTTCACACAACCTGGGAGCATGAACAGGCTGACGAAAACAGCATCAGCAGCCCCAGGTACCGAAAAATTGAAAAACTGAGCCAGGTTGCAGGCGTGATCGAAAGCTTGAGGACTCCGAACCCGGAAAATGAGTGGAAGATAAAATGAAAAAATTCAAAACAGAAACTTGGATCTTGTTTTTAATATTGATGGCAGCGGCTTTACCCGGCTGCGGCGGAAAATCTGATACAACCCCTGCCGCCCAGGTCTTCGTGGAGGATCCCGCGGCTTACGTGGATCCCATGATCGGGACCGGTGCCCACGGCCATACTTTCCCCGGCGCGGCAGTGCCCTTCGGAATGATCCAGGTCAGCCCCACCAACGGAGACGAAGGATGGGACTGGTGTTCCGGCTACCACTATTCCTCCGATCGCATCATAGGCTTTTCCCACACTCACCTGAGCGGAACCGGCATCGGAGACCTCAATGACATCCTGCTTCTCCCTGCCGTGGAACCGCTGGTCAAGGTCACTTCAAACCAGGATGTCACAACCTACGGTTCACACTTCAGCCACGAAGAGGAAACAGCTGAGGCCGGGTACTACCGGGTTCGGCTGGATGATTACAACGTGACAGCTGAAATGACTGCTTCCACCAGAGCGGGAATCCACCGCTATACCTTTCCTGAAGGGAAAGACCCGATTGTTCTGATCAACCTGGATACCGCGCTCAACTGGGATGCGACCGGGGACAGCCGAATCACCTCAAGCAGCGATTCCCTGCTAACCGGTTACCGGTTCTCCCAGGGATGGGCCCCCAACCAGAAAGTGTTCTTCGCCCTGGAATTCTCCCGTCCCTGGATAAGACTCTCTGCCGAAGAAAGAAAGATCGAAAAAACCCTGGGTCGGGGTTTGATAACAACCCTGCACTTCAGCCCATCCGAAGAACCCCTGCTGGCCAGAATAGCCATCTCTTCGGTGGACGAGGACGGAGCCCTGAACAACCTCCGGAAGGAAATTCCGGAATGGGATTTTGAGGCTGTAAGGGAGGCCGCCAGGGCCCGCTGGAGTGATGAACTGGGTCGCATACAGGTAGATGGGCAGGATGAAGACCTTAAAACCATTTTCTATACCGCTCTCTACCATAGTTTCCTGGCACCGGTTGAGTTCGGAGACAGCGACGGCCGCTACCGGACCGAAGGGGATGAAATCGTAAAAGCGGAAGGATTCAACAACTATTCACTCTTTTCCCTGTGGGACACTTTCCGCAGCGCCCATCCCCTTTACACCATTGTCCAGCCGAACCGGGTCAGGGACATGGTCAAATCCATGCTGGCCACCTTTCGGGAGCAGGGACTGCCCCCTAAATGGCAGCTGTGGCGCAACGAAAACTACTGCATGATCGGCTACCATTCCGTCCCGGTGATTGCCGACGCCATGATGAAAGGCCTTGTGGATGAAGCCGACTATGAAGAAGCCTGGCAGGCCATAATCGCCGCGGCCAGCCAGGAAAAGGACGGCATAAACTATGCTTCTGAGTTAAAAACCCTTCCTGCCGATGAAGTTAACCAGGCGGTCTCTAAAGCCCTGGAATATGCCTACGACGACTGGTGCATCGCCCAGGTCGCGAAAAAACTTGGAAAGGAAGAGGATTACAAGTACTACATGAAACGATCCGAGCTTTACCGGAATTATTACGATTCGGAATCGGGATTCATGCGCGGTGTAAATAATGACGGAGAATTCAGGACGCCTTTCAATCCCAACCATTCCGATCATTCAGATTCCGACTACGTGGAGGGCAATGCCTGGCAGTGGACCTGGTTCGTACCCCACTCCCCCGACGGCCTCATGGACCTTATGGGAGGAGAGGACAAATTCGTGGAAAACCTGGACCGGCTGTTCACAGCTGAATCAGACCTGGAGGGTGAGAATGTTTCATCGGACATCTCAGGCCTGATCGGCCAGTACGCCCACGGAAACGAGCCGGTGCACCACGTGGCTTATTTTTACAACCACGCCGGCATGCAGCATAAAACCGCCGAGAAGGTTGACGAGATCATGAGGACCCTCTACCTTACCGGGCCTGAAGGCCTTTCCGGCAACGAGGACTGCGGACAGATGTCGGCCTGGTACGTGCTTTCCGCCCTGGGGTTCCACCCGGTCAACCCGGCCAACGGGGAATACGCCATCGGGCGGCCGATGTTCGACCAGGTTTCGATCAGCAATGGGCCAGGGAACGAGCCATTCCGGATCGTCGCCCCCAACAACAGCCCGGAAAACAAATACGTGAAGGAAATGAAATTAAACGGGCGGCCGATCGAGCGTCCCTTCCTTAAACACGTGGACATCACCAGCGGCGGCCTCCTGGAGCTGGAAATGGTGAATGAGCCCGTACTGTAGGCATCTTGCCTCAGGATAGTCGCGAGTCACAAGTAGAGGGTAGCGCCATTACCGTTGTTGTTGTCAGCGAAGCGGCTATCGTTGTTCTAATCGTAACCGTAATTCGTGAATTTCTCCGGGGTTCAGCTCCCTCAGGTTTCTCCCCCGTATGATCCGACCATCAGCCGGATTCGGTTTAACCTTTCACTTGCTGCTTGTGACTATCCACATCGATACCGAAGGCGATACCGATACCGACCCCGAGGGGAAACCAGTATCCGCCGGACGCGCAGGACTTAAAATCCTGCGAGGCTTATACCTCGTGCGGGTTCGATTCCCGCCCCGGGCAAGCTCCCCAAGCCCCCGTCCCACGGGCCTCTGCGTCTGTAGATTCCGCCACCCGGGCATAATGCCGGATGTGCCTCAAAACCCCTGTATGTGCCCGTGATGTGCCTGAAGTGTGCCCGCGGGAAACTCACTCCAGCTCACTGTAGCCAGGATAGAGGGATGAAAGGGAGGATTCTGTTGATGGGGGAGATTTGGGAAAATCCAAGGTAACTTAACCTGAACCAGCCAGGGGCTGGAATGACCCCTGGCTTTGTCAAACCCCTTAATCATGACCTTGCGTGTCTATTGCCGACTAAGAATCGGTAGGATCAGGTGCGATGGGTACAGTGAAGAATGGTGAACGGTATTGGTGGCAATCTGTGGTTGTGTCTCATCAAAAGTGTTGCCCCCTGTATTCATGTTGCGATCAAATCTAGGAAAATTGCTCGACGAGATCTCGATCCGGATTCGATGTTGGGGTGCAAAGTAATACGCCGTGGCCTGCAAGTCGATGCTGGTGGGACAGATCTCTCCAGCACGTATCCATACTTTTTTCTCCATCCCCTCACGATACCGAATACGCAGGATGCCTTCTTGGATGTTAAGAGCACGACCATCCGGAAATACATCCACCAATTTGGCAGTGAAGTCCGTGTCCCTGGCGGAGGATGAAACAAAGAGCTTTACAGATAGCGGCCCAACCACCTCGATCCCTGCCTCTAAATTGTCGCTTGTATAGACAAGAACATCGTTCCGCATCTCGATATCTCTTTGATCTAAAGAACCCGATCCGGAGATGTCCGACTGACCTCCTAAAGTAGGGACAGGAGTGTTAGGGTCATAGACAAAACTATCCATTCCTCCATCTCCAGGCTCTCCTTGGCTTAATTTCCCATCGCCAAAGCGGCTGTTCGCATTCCCGTTGCTGTCCAGATAGAATTTCTCAAACTTTGTGCCAGGTACCGGCCATTCATTAGCAGAACACCAGACATTCTTTCCCATCAGATAATACTGGACTTTCGGCAAGTCACGCAGCGACCCACCATCCTCATAGAGCCAGTATTTAAACCATCTGACATAAAGATTCCACAAATCGATTCGCGGATCACCAAGATCGAGTTCGCCAAGAAGATAATGTTCAGGAACGAACTCGCTTTCGCAGTGTCTCGTGGGGGAAATGATCACATATTGATTTTCCGCAGTGAGCTTGTTTACAGCGTGTTCGCGAAAGAAATTGAAAGTGAACAGTGTCTCGGCCACAGCAGAGTCGAACCAACTATTTACATGTAGTGCTGGAGTAGCCACGGTTTGTCCCTCATGTAAATATCCGATGTCGTCAAATACTTGCGAATCAATGTCCCGAGTTATAAATTCCTTCCAAATCGGGGCAACGTGTTCGGCGCCAGCAACCTGCATCAAGTCGATGATGGGCAAATGCGATGTGACAAGGGTGAAATCCACATTTGGTTTGGTGGGCGCAACCGTAAACTGAAGCCGCGTCATATCAATGAGATCTTTGGGGATATTGTCTGGTGCTTTGTAATAAATTTGGTTTCCATTGACTGGAAACCATTTCGCTGCGAGCCCGAGTTCGAAAGCACCACCGTTCCATGCCCCAAAGAATCGATGCCGACCACCAGCCTTTCCTACTGCTCCACCCGCACCCCGAGGCACTAATGCTACCAAAGCCGGATGCTTTAGTGGGGCAGCAAGGATCTGCGCTTCACCCTCATAGGAGCAACCAAACATCGCGACCTTCCCATTGCTCCACTGTTGCTTGGCAATCCAATCGATTGTGTCATATGCATCCGGCGCATCGTGGCTGGAAACGCCATACGTTCCATACGAATCGAATTTTCCCCTAACGTCCTGTATAGCAACGGTGAATCCGTGCGAGGCGAACATTGTGGCAATACGTCCCAATGATTCCGGCCGGTATCTGCTCTTGTCGTAGGGAGTCCTCAAAAGGATGGTCCCCCACTGCAGTGGCGTCGCTGTTGTGGGTTCTATCGGGAAATAGAGGTCTGTTGCCAACTTTATTCCATCACGCATCGGAATCGTGACACTTGGGTCTAATCGTGCGCTATATGGTCCCTGCGGCATGGGTAGAACGCCTCGCTCTGCTGCTGCACCCGATAAAGTCAATACGAGAATTGTAGGTATTAAAAAATGTATTCCGATTTTCATAGTTATACACCCTCCATTATTCCGGTGGGAGGGGTGGTTCCCTTTCGTTGCAGATTAGTGCCAAGAATAATCAGAAGAATGGCGGTGACAATGCAGTAGCCCCATATGATCTGATTTGCAACAAACGGCCAATAAATATTTCCATACATGTGAAATACTGCATTTGGAATGATGTTCATAAACCAGTGGAACATCACTGCAATAAATATGCTACCGCGAGTGTGGTTATATAATGCAGTCATGATGATCGAGTAACAGACTGTGGTTAAGATGAAACCAAGGGCACCGGGAACTGTGCTAAAGATCGAATGGATATACAGCGGAAAATGCCAAATACCCCAGATCAATCCCAAAAGGATACTCGCCGTCAGAGGCGAAAACTTTGTCAACAATTTCGGAAGCAAGAATCCACGCCACCCTAGTTCTTCACCCAGCGGCCCGCTCAGCAGACTCCTGAATAATGCCGGAGTTGAGAAGAATGCTAGAAGCGCGGGCGTTCCCACAACATTTCCTGGCTCAAGCCCCCAGACATAGACTGCACCGAGCGCAATCAATAACGGCACGAAGATCATAAATGACCACCAGAATAGCGGTGCCCGCCAGTTGATACAGCGCCGCCAGAATTGCCGTAGGCCCACTTTCCCACCTTGAACGTACATCGCCACGATTCCGGCAATCGAACAGAAATCTCCGGTATAAAACAGCATCGTGCGTTGCAGTGTTGTCAAATTGTCACCAGCAAATGTGATTACCGACCAACCAATCCAGGGAACTCCAAAGGCGATCAAGAAAAAGATTACGATAGGATTCATTAATTCCTCCAATGTGTATGTGTGTTTAACCATCTGTTTATAACTGTGCTCCAGATCCTTCTCGGATTGACCCCGTCCGGCTGGGAGTTCTAGCCACTGGAAATTTTGCGTACTCGCTTTTCGCTGGCTGGACCAGTTCTGTTACCATGTAGATGTCGCGAGTAACAGTTTTGGATGCAGAAGATTGTGATGACTGACGAGAATTTACATTTGGATAATAACCAGAGTAGGGCCGTGCCCCTGTCCACCCGGAAAACTCCATCCGTCTTGAAGAGCCGAATGTAATCACCTGTAGCCTTGGTCCAGAATGTCACCTTGACTGGCTGCCCATATGGGGCATGAATCTTGAACGATACCAGCCTGTCACTCTCCCCTGATTCGAACCTAACAAATTCAGCATTCTCCTCTGCATATCACCATCCCTTCATGCACATTGACTGTAGAAACAGGCTCATCCTTCTAAACTCCTTTTCCTGATTTAACCTGTAAGTGGGGGACCCCTTTTAGGGGGTTCCCACTCCCTCTATAATAAGGTGTTTGAAAATTTTATATCCTGGCCTGACACCTTCTCCTGGTTACCAAGTATAGGCTGGCTGTCAATTGCTTGTTGCTTCCCAGATCCTTCCTAAACGTCCTGGATGCCCTGAACCCTGCTGTGAAAGGAAGGTATTCTCCTTGGCTTCGACATAGGGGATAGCCACTGATATAGCGACCCTGGTCACAGAATGCAACGGAAGGCAACGGAGATACCCTGACGGGCACCTCCGCTATCAGTCATGGTGTCAGGAGCGCTTCTCCGGTCCGTGAGTAAGGCCCTGGGATTTAAAAGGATTGACCAGAGGCGTGACGACTGGATTCTCCTCGAAATTCACAACCAGGATGCTCAGGTGATTTCTGGAAGACCGGCATTCAATGGTCAGGATTGGCCCGGTCCTGGAGTAGGATTTCACCTCCCAGATTGATTGAAAATCCTCAGGATCAATGCCTGAGGTCTGAGCATCCAGGGTGAAGGCGATCTGTGCCGGTGTGACATCCTCCGGCAGGTCAACCTCTACCTGCTGCCACTCGCAGCTGATTTCATCCCAGCAATTTACTGTCAGCATGATCACCTCCTAGTATGGTGCCTTGTCCTTTTTCAACCTGTACTGGCCGGTGACTTCCCTGGTGACGGCTGTGGAGAACAGGGTGTGGCAGTCAAGCAGCCCGGACCCCTCTGGTGGGATGGATTCATCAAGGATTCGGGCTGCGTCCCTCAGTTTCATATCCTTGCCCCGGTCCTTGAGCAGCTTGTGGCTGGTCAGGATCAGGTTGGCAACCTTCTTCCTGGTGTCCTGGGAGCATTTGCCGGAGAGCCTGTCCAGGATGGTCTTCCAGGTGTCAATGTCTGACTGGTGGACCATCTGAGAGCCGTCCTCAATGGAGGCCAGCTTGGCATGGGTAGGGGAGCTGCTCCGCACAACGATCACCTTGTCTGCAAGCAGAGCAGGGGTAAGCAGCAACAGTAGCAGCACTGTGGTAAAGAGGCTGAAAGGTGTGAAAATGGGCGCACTTGTACAACTGGATTTCATCATGGTGGTGTCCTTTCTAGGATTGGATAACGGTTTGGGGTTTGATGTGATTGGATTGGTCGAGACGTTCCGCTGCAGTACGGAGGTCACCCTCTGAAACGATGTTGTAGCGTTCAAAGATTGTCCTGGTTTTGTGGCCGGTCAGCTGCATGGCGACCCGCTCAGGAACCCCGGCCCTGACCAGGTTGCGAACGGCTGTTCGCCTCAGATCATGAACAATCCGGCCAGGACACCCTGCCTTCAGACAGGCACTTTTCCAGGAGCCCCGGAAGTCCTTGATGCGCTGACCCTGGCGGTGGAAGACCCAGGGGATGACGATTCCCAGTTTCTTCTGCAGAGCATTGGTCCTGCTGCGCTGGGTTTCAAGCAGTGCCCTCAATTCCCCGGTCATGGGGAAAGTCCTGGCTTCGGAGTTCTTGGTGGTGTTGGGGTCGAGCCTGACTGTGCCCCCTTCAAAGTCCACCTGGGACCAGATCATGGGTTGGACCTCGCTCTGAGTCCTCCAGCCGGTAAGGAAGGAGAACCTGATCATCGGGGCGAGGTCTTCATCCAGCCGCCTCAGCACGGCCTCAATTTGGTGGTTCTCGAAGAAGCCTGACCGGGCATTGCGCTCTTTCAGCAGGGAAAATTTGGGACGGCGGAGGATACGGCCATTCTCGATGCCCAGCTCGAAAGCCCGGCGGATGATGCAGAGTTCCCGGTTGACGGTGGCGCTGGAAGCACCCTGGTCCTGGCGGCGGACAATGTAGTCCATGATGTTGGCCCGGGTGATGCTCATGGCCCTGGAACCTGAAAAGTAGGGGAGGATATGCTTGGTGAGGCGACGCTGCAGGTCAGGCAGCGTCCGGTGCCCCTGGACCCGGTAGTCGTTGACCACATCCTCGAACAGGAGGTCAATCTTTAACTTGTCTGCCTTGGGGTTGAAGGGAAGGCCGCTGGCTATGCAGCCTTCCCTCTCCCGCAAGAGGCGTTCGGCGTCTGACTTGCGGGAAGACCCGGAGGATTCGCGGAACTTCCTCCCGTTCTTGTAATACTGGACCCACCAGACCGAGGACTCCCGGACCTCACCCCAGCGGTTTTTTAACTTGCGTTTAAACACTGTACCCATGGCCGAACACCTCACTTTTTTCCAAAAAATCACACCGGTATGTCATCCGTCAATGGCTGGGCGTGCCGGGATAACCCACTGTCCGTAAAAGCATTTCCTGCCCTTTTCCTTGGCCTCAAACCCGGGGTGGCTATGGTAGTAGCGACTGGGACCATAGAGGCCAACGGGAACCAAGGGAGATACCCTCCTGGGCTTGTTCCGTTACCGGCATGGGTGCAGGGAACCTCAGGGTGAACCTGGAGGAGGTCGTGACGCTGTGACGCCAGTGACGCTACTTTGCCTAACCTCCAGGGGGCAGGCAATGCTGACGTTGCTGAGTGCTGAGAGGGAAGAAAAGCGAAGGTGGTCAGCACCGGGGCACATACAGGCTTAAACCCGGCTCACTCAAGGTTTGGAGCGTCACCAGCGTCATCATGATGGATGGTAGCGTCATCCGAAGAGGCCCGCCGTTCCGGGCTCAGTGACGCCAGTGACGCTGGTGACGCCACTCTCCCAGCTTCTTGGGCAGGATGGTATAGAGGGTGTCACGAAGTCTTTAAAGTACATAAAAAGGGCTCATGGCACCTTCCCGGGACGCCAGATGTTGCAGTGTTGCATTGGTCTTTGAATATACCCCCCCCTAAATACGAAGTTTCTTGTTTTAAAAGCACTACTATTTAATTCATAAGAGAAAGAAATTTCAGTAACGGAAGACCCATTGTTTTAAACTTTGTAATAATCCTTAGTAAAGAAAGGCGACCATTGAAAATATCTACTCAGTCAAAAATTGCCGTTTTTATTTTTATAATTTTGTTGACCAGCTGTACATCAAAGCCTGATACAAACACACAGATACCTTTGCAGGTCTTCCTTGTACGGCATGGTGAAAAAATCGACAACAGTAAAGATCCAAACCTTTCAGCTGAAGGGCTGGAGCGGGCCTTAACACTTGCCGAAGTACTCCGGAATGCTAAGATCGAACATGTACATAGCTCTGACTTTATCCGGACAAGGGACACAGCTGCCCCAATTGCAGATGCACAAGATCTTGAACTGGAGCTGTATGATCCTGTGAATCTATCTATCCTGGTCGAAAAACTGCGGAGAACAGGCGGTCGGCATTTGGTGGTTGGGCACAGCGGCAGTACACCGGCAATGGTAGAACTGCTTGGAGGTGACCCTGGATTGGAAATAAATGAAGAGAGCGAGTTCGATCGACTTTACATTGTCACAGTTGCAAAAGACAAATCGGTAAACAGTGTTATGTTGCGATATGGAAATTTTTATAATCCAAAGCTAAACTAGCACTTGGTTTGCATCCTCAGGAACCAGTAGGGGGGGAGTGGGTCTCCCCCCAAATGCATGCCACCCTGCAGCGTTTCTTGATATTGTGCTTCGTTATGAAGGCCAAGCAGGTTCAGGGAGAGGGGGCCAGGGTCTAAAGTAAGAGAATCCATCGTCATCAGCGTCGCGTCGTCACGTCTTCCCTCCCTCAGGTTTTATACCCCGTGACGCTGTGACACCAGTGACGCTACTTTTACCTACTCTGGGGGTGTGAGCAAGGGCAGAGGGTAGCCCATGACCTTAAACCCCTCAACCTGGAAAAGCCTAAGAGAAACGCCCGGGAACGGGCTTCTCAGCCACCACCTGGGCACCAGGACACCTATAGAGCCGTCGGGGAAGTTTTCCGCTGCGCCTTCCAACAGGCACATTTTAGGCACATCACCTTCGAGGCGGCCCGTCACCCGGGGCTTGCGGCATGGCGCACAGGACCGGAGATCCTGCGAGGGTGAATATATAAAAGAGGATGCTATAGTCCTTCCCAGGTGATAAAATCAAAATCAATGGGAACGATAAAGTTAAGTAAAATAGAGGCTATACGTCGTCAGATTGATGCTTCAATAAGAATACTTTTTGAGAATGAAGATCCAATTGCAATACATACTTTAGCAATGGCATCTTTCCAAATGTTGCGTGATTTGTCTGCGAAGAGTGAGGATAATTATTTCAACAAAATGCTGAAAAATATGCTGAACCCAAGTCTGGAGCGCGAATTTTGGCGCATAATTAATCGACCTGCAAATTTTTTGAAACATGCGGACAAGGATCCTAATGGAATAATCGATAATGTAGAAGAAGAAGTTAATGAAGGGATTCTGGTGATTTCATGTCTCCTTTATCAGGACCTTGGTAATCATCTTACCCCAGAAATGGTTACTCTTATTTCATGGTTCTTCGCCATTCATCCAGATTTTATAAAACATACTGCATCGGGAAATTTAAAACAGCTATTTAAAACTGATTTAAGCTACCTTCGAGAACTACCAAGACATGAACAGCTCAAAATGGGACATCAACTAATTGACCTTGCGCGGGATACGACCTCTGGAGACTAATACATCCTTTTCAACCTGGTTGTGCCTGGAGTAATAGATAATAAAGATACCAATGAAAATCACAACACAAGATTTGCGATATTTAAATAACAAAGATACATTCTGTAAGTATGCTTTTAGAGCCCTTGAAGACCAATTCGATTCACGTGCGAAATTCGATCAGTATTTCAGCTCAATTGACGGGGATGTCCGAAAGGATAAATTTCTGGGAACAGCGGCTTCTTATTTGTTTTTGGTTAAGAACGGTGATTGGGCTGTTGACGATCCCGATTCAGATAAAATCGTTGATTATTTAACAAACACTTACAAATATATTGGAATATTCGCACTAATAGAATCACTGTCAGATGAGAAGTTTATAGATTTTCATCAATTTCTTGTTATGAAGAAGCATCAAGTTGAATTTCCTATTCCAAATAAGGACTCTCTTTCCGAACTATATAAAGTATATAAGAAGGAATATGGCTCAATTAGATCATGCATTGCTTTTTTCAAGAGGTTGGGTCCTGAGCGCCAAGCTGCTTTAATTTCGTGTTTGAAGGTTGAAGGGAACAAGCCCTCTATAGAGAAACTCGCAAAATTTCTGTATGAATTACGGTCTAAGTTTGTTCACGAGGCAGCATTTATCCTTCACATGAGTGATACTGCATTGATTAGTCGCAGTGGCGAAAAGACAGTAATTTGCAGGTTGTCTATAAAGGATGCTATGACTTTTTTTGAAGAAGGGCTTATCGAACATTTTAGATGCAAAGCCTAAGTATAACAACAGCTTCAATTCTGTCACCTGATACCTCTCCATCCATATCTAAACCTAACAATGTCCGTAAGCCCAAGGGGAATACCAAGGAAGGGCCGGAAGATATATGCCGTGGTGGAGGAAATCCCTGTCTATCAGCAAGACTCTAGTTCACCCTTGTTTTAAAAATTTTAGTGTCGGTCAGGTGATTAGACTGGTGCTATGAATAAAGAGTTATCAGAGGAAATGAAAAATATGGGAGAGAGGAAAATAGCAATATTCCTTGGAGCAGGATTTTCAAGCGAAGCGGATCTGCCCGTTATGTCTAATTTTGGCAGATATAGTAGGGATCAACTTGGTACTATGACAAGAAAGCACGGATATGGTTCAGGAGATCCTAGAGATGCTGCCCCACTCCTAATTAAGAATGGCAAATTATATGAAGAGTTTTGTGGTTTTCTCCAAACCTATAACAAACTAAATTTGACCTCATTTTCTGCCGACAATATGGAGGACATATTTACATTAGCCGAAATGATGAGTGTTTGCGGATTTGAAAATGTTCAATTAAATAATTACAGAAAGCCACTTAACGAAATATTAGAGGCTATAAAACTGTGGCTTTGGAAGATTTATCAACGAATCCCACTGCACAACCCCCAACGTTATAAAATTGATATCCACCCTTATAATATCTTTATTGAGATTCTTGAAAAGTTCGGACTGAGTAACATCTCTTTAATAACTACTAATTATGATATGAGTCTTGAGTACATATTTCTACAAAAGGGCATTCAGGTTAATTACCCAATATCTGAGGAACATTTTGGTTTTTATGATCTTTGCCCGCAATCATCCCGTGTGGCTGTCTGCGCTCCTTCTAAACCTGTTAAAGAAATCCCCTTTTTGTGTAAGTTGCATGGTAGTGTAAACTACTTTATTAAAGAGAGTAAAACTCCCCAGAATATTGTTAATAGAAAACCGGGAGATAAGAAGTTAGATGATACTAACAACCTAAAAATTGTGGCTGATGTTGCTAATTCTTCGATTCGGAAATCTACAATTCCGAATAATGCGCCTTCAATAATGGCTGTGGATGCCATTTACGTATTGAGGGAGGTTGAAGGTTTCATTCCAGCAATCATTCCTCCTACTTATGCAAAATTAAGAGATTATCCTTGGATTCGCGATATTTGGAGACAGGCTGCCGATTCACTTATTGCCGCAGATAAATGGATTTTTATAGGGTACAGTTTTCCGAGTTCGGATGGTTTTATGAAATCATTAATTAGCCTAGCCCGCATTTCTCACGAAAAAAGAATGGAATGGAGTTGCATCCTTTGGTAAAATAAGTGTTACCAAGCATTTAAATCAACACAAAGGAACAACTCCATGAAAACAAAGTGTAGACCAACCAAGTTCAGATTTCAACCCTGCGGCAAGAGAAAAGTAGAAGGATCTTTTGATGGAGGAAGGATCACCTCTGATTCGGGAGCATTGCTGGCAGGGGAAGCGGAAGAGAAATTTCAGGTTATATCCCGTTTTGCCGAGTGTTTCACTGATCATCGAAATCCGGAAAGGGTTGAACACTCGGTTCATCATCTTGTTTCCCAGCGAATTCTTGCCTTAATGATGGGTTACGAAGATTTGGCGGATCATGATGAGCTGCGCAAGGATGTTCTTCTGGCAGCACTGGTTGGGAAACATGATCCTACCGGGAATGATCGTTCCAGGAAAAGAGAACAGAGCATTCCTCTGGCCGGGAAAAGTACGCTGAATCGAATGGAGCTTACTCCAGCCGATGCGGATTCCTCACATAGATACAAAAAAATTGTCCTAGATGAAGAGGCTGCAGACAATCTTCTGGTGAAATTTTTCATAGAGCAACAGAGGGAGGTTCCCAAAAGAATTTTCCTCGACGCTGATGCTACGGACGATCCCCTGCATGGTGATCAGGAAGGAAAATTTTTCCATGGCTACTACAAAGCATACTGTTACCTTCCTCTTTATATTTTCTGTGGAGATTTTATTCTGTCAGCTCGTTTGAGGCCGTCCAATATTGATGCCTCAGACGGCACGATTGATGAACTGAAGCGTATTGTTCCGATCATTCGCAAAGCCTGGCCTGAAGTGCAGATCATCCTTCGTGGTGACAGCGGATTCTGTCGGGAAGAAATCATGAGCTGGTGTGAAGCTAATCGGGTCGATTATTGTCTGGGACTTGCCAAAAATGAACGACTAAAAGCAGAAATTGAGCTCCAGATGCTTGAGGCAAGAGAAATGCACCAGGAAACCGGCTCGGCTTCAAGAGTATACAGAGATTTCAGGTATCAGACCCTTAAGAGTTGGTCGCGGGAACGCCGAGTGGTCGGCAAAGCCGAATATCTTGATAAGGGCGCCAATCCCCGCTTTGTGGTCACCTCTCTGAAGAAAGAACACGTCAGCGCGAAGACTCTGTATGAAGAGCAGTACTGTGCCAGGGGTGAAATGGAAAACAGGATTAAGGAACAGCAACTTTATCTTTTTGCCGACAGGACCAGCACGGCTCATCTGAGATCAAATCAGCTGAGGCTTTATTTTTCTTCCATAGCCTATGTGCTGATGAATGTAATAAGAGTCTTTGGCCTCAAGGGCTCCAAGATGGCCAAGGCTCAATGCCATACGATCCGAAACAAACTGTTTAAGATTGGCGCTCTGGTTAAAGTCAGCACAAGAAGGATTATGGTTTCCATGGCCTCAGGTTACCCTTATGAGAATATCTTCAATGCTGCATATAACAACCTTCTCATTGCGAGACCCTTGTTACTGTGAGTAGCAAAAATCTCTGCTGAAAAACCTGCGATTTTACTTCTCAAGGGGAGAGGTGTCTCCTCTTTTTGCTATTTTGCCCCCTTCAACGCCTGGTCCGGATGCCGGATGGGGTGAAAGCTTGCTTCGATCTTCAAATGATCAAACAAATCTACAGATTTGATGTCTCAACATCATTAAATCTCAACTATCCTGAGTCTGGTGAGAAATGCGGGCTAGCGCTTATTAACAGGGAACAAGGCCCTCCTGAAATTATCGTCATTGATCCTGACTACACGGGGCAAATTGCATCTAATTACACCGAGGTTTTTGGTGGTGTCAGTATTAACTTTTTAAGGATGAAGTTTTCTGAATCTATTAATTCCGGAGTCTTTGACCAAGTAATAAATAGTTAAATCACTCAACCGGCCAGCTAAATCTAAATCCAGAATAGCCTCCTGAGCCAAAGACTTCTCCTGGCTTTCCGCTGCTCTCCCGTAATACCTATACCTGTCCATGTTCTCCAGCCCAAGGATGCAGAGAAGGCCTTACCATCCTGATCAACTTAATTTAAACATCTGATAGACAAGAAGTTTGTCCTGCCCTGATGATACGATTAGAGGAAGTCATAGAGACCGAAGGGATGTCAAAACCTATTAGAGATAGAATCATTATTATCCAGAAGGATGGAATGACCAATGTTTGTTGATGCAATTGAGACGGCAAGCAAATTTACTCGACCGATACATACAATCCAAAGATTCTTCGGTGCCACGCAAGTACTTCCTGGTGCTGCGACATTATTCTTTGTTAACTCCGATGGGTGGGCACTCACATGTAAACACGTTGCGAATCAATTCCTTTTGAGTGAACAAGTTGCGAAACGTTATCACGACTTCAAGGAGGAGTGCAAAGCCCTTTCAAGCAAAAATAGACGCCAACATGAAAGGGCCTTAGAGCGAAAGTATAAATTTGGTAAAGGTACCTTGGCTGAGCTTAAGAATTTAGTTTTTGATTGTATTGAAGGGCCACTGAATCTTGAATACTATTTGCACCCCGAATTGGATGTGGCTCTGCTCAAGTTTTCGGGTTTTCACGCACTTTGCGTTACCGGTTATCCTATATTTGCTTCCAGTGAAACTGAATTGAAGCAGGGTCGGTTTTTATGCAGACTCGGCTATCCATTTGCGGAGTTCAGTAATTTTGCCTACGATTCATCAACAGACAGTATTGATTGGAACAAACAGGGCAAGGGGGTAACTCCTCGGTTTCCAATTGAGGGAATGGTAACTCGAAATCTTCTTGGACCAAAGGGGGCCATTGTCGGTTTCGAGATGTCAACCCCCGGCCTGCGGGGTCAGAGCGGAGGCCCTGTCTTTGATGCCCAAGGCCAGGTATGGGGCATGCAATCAGCCACCAATCATCTCGACCTGGATTTTGACGTTGAAATGAAGGTGATTCGAGAGGGACAGCGCAAGCACATTAAAAACCAGGCTATCCTCCACGTCGGGCATTGCATGCATGTCGACGTCTTGAAGGACTTTATGCGGAAGCATAATGTGATTTTTGAAGAGGCGGAATCAGTTTAACAAGTGCGCCGAAAAGTCCAGCTGTAGAATTTTAACCTTGTACTCATTTTCCTCTTCTGCTAGTGTGCCTAAGATGTGCCCGCGAGGAACTCACTCCACACCTCTCCAGCTCACTCCAGCCAAAATACAGGTTTAAGGGCTACGGGATTTCTGCATATTTTACAGGAAGTTACAAAACCGCACTTCAGGACTTAAAATCCTGCGCGTTTCGCTTAGAGGGAAATCCGAAAAGGATTTCATGGAATCAAAGAACGTCAAGACCCCGAATACCTAACGGAATTCGGGACAGAGAGGGGCGGAGCCCCGAATTTCAGTAGCCTGGGGTGATCCCGGACCGAAGGTTCGGGGGAACCCCAGGTAAACCATCAGCCCCATACCACAGGAGCTCTGAAGGAGCGACTCTAGATCAATTCCATAGGTAGCGTTCGTCATATTCCAGGTGATTCTTATCCAGTAGCAATATTAATTCTTCCTGAAAAGCTAATTGGCGATGGTGTTCCGGTTGGTTTTCGATATATCGTTTCACTGCATTAATGTTTGATTCACTGACGGAAAATGAGGCATACCCTCTTTGCCACGCGAATTTTCTGCCTCCAGGTATTTTGTTGTGAACCCATCCTGAAGAGAGCGCTTTAATTTTCATCACTAATTCCGAAATCGATATGGTTTTATCGAGAGATGCCAGGAGGTGAATATGGTCACCTACACCTCCAGCGGAAATCAGCCGACAATTCATACTTTTCATGACTGCGCCAATGTAACTGTACAAATCCGGAGCCCATTCCCCTCTAATCATCTTGTAGTTAGCTTTCGTGCTGAAAACAATATGCTGCAGGTTCTTGACCAGTGTTTGTGACATATATTTTCTCCTCCTGTTACTAAAAACGTTTTGAAAAAAATATTTACGGAATTTGGAAAGGAGGTCGCTCCTTCAGAGCTCCCTTACTTTTTAGGGAATGGTTTTGTTCGTGGGGTGATTTTGACCTGGGGTTCCGCCCCTCGCTCTTCGAGCCGCGGGGCATCACCCCAGGCTACTGAAAATCGGGGCTACGCCCCTCCCTATCCCGGATCCCTTGAGGGATTCGGGGTTTTGTGCAGCCCCCCCGCATTATCCCTGCTTGCCCATGCCTTCAAGCCCAAGGGAAATATCATGGAAGGGCCGGGAGATGTATGCGGTGACTGATGTGCAACCCCATCTCCAGGGGTGTGCCTAAACTGTGCCCGCGGGGAACTCATTCCTTACCTCTCCAACTCACTCCAGCCAAAATGCAGATTTACGGGAGACGGGATTTATGTATATTCTTAAGATAGTTACGAAAATGAGCTCCAGGACTTTAAATCCTTTGCGTTTCGCTGAGAAGCGACCGCGCTGGAACGAGACGCTCCAGCTGCGAGCTACAGGCTGGCTGCCCGTAGTTCTTGATAAAAAAAAAGAGGCCGGGATGCGACATCCCGGCCCCCGATGGCCTGAATCATATAGTGAGTAAGTTACGAGGCCATTCTCCTTCTGCAAAGAGGAATCATTAACAAACCTAATCCGAGTAATAAAATTGTTCCCGGTTCCGAAACCGATTCGGCCGATTCCGAAGCGGTTCCCGCGGACAAAGCCGAAGATGAATAGTAACCGGTTACATGACCGATTTCCTTGGCCGCACCCTTCTTGTTGTAAATCTCGGATTCCAGCTGGATGAAATCGCCGGCTTGCAACGCTGTCGGCAATTCATACATAACCCAGCTGTTTCCGGCTTTGATGGAGATATGGGTCACTTCTCCGGGACCGAACCACCAGAATATCCCATCGTTATAGTCCCAGACCAACAGGTAGGAAGTATTCCAGGAATTCCCGGCCCATTCCAGGTCAGATAAACCCGCAAGCTCCATGGCGTCATTGAGGCTGCTGTTGTTACCGGTCTGAATATCCCCGATCTGTACCAGATCTTCCATGTTTATGGAAACCGGATCGGCAAACGCAACAGTTAAGGAAAGAAATATAACTAACACGCCGCATGAAATAATTGCTTTTTTAAACATTTTTTTGTCTCCTCGTAACTCACTTTGCAGAATCAATTTCTTACTCACTGCCCAAAGAAACGCAAAAGGTATGCCAAAAACCTTGCCAGAACGGTAAAAACGCCACGAGACATTTTTGAATAATCTTATATACATTTGAAAATAAAAGACTTAACCATAATATACCTAATGGGTAAAAAATTTCACATATTAATCCCGGATCCCAGGTTCGAATCCTTGTCTGTATGTAATTAATTACATTGTGTAGTTTTCTACATAGTATTGCTTTAAAAAAAGCCTTTTAGAAGGCAATTCTATTCCGAAATCCATAGGGGAAAGGAGTATTAAGCGTTTGCAGGCGGACAGATCAGGTGCTCATGGCCCTGGAAATGCCGAAATACCAGGAAATTACTACCAGAAATAGGCATAGAAGGCTATCACCGCTCCAAGGATGATCACGGTATGAAATACATCCCATTTGTCCCAGCTGTCCCGGGTTTCATCTTTTTGCTGACGGGTAACGGTGGCGAAGGTCAGGCCTTCCAGCTGTTTATCATCAGGTTTCTTTGTGAAGACAGAAATAAGGGCGATGGTGAGCGAAGTGAACACAAACAGGAACTCACAGAAATGCAGCCAGTTGATAGAGACGAACCAGTCCAGCAGTCCGCCCGGCTCCAGACGGCTCCTGAAAACCACAAGAAACAGCCGGAACATGCCTATGGAAAAACCGGCAATCAATCCGTACAATCCTCCGGCGGAGGTAACCCGTTTTGAGAAGACTCCCATCATGAACACCGCGGCGATTGCCGGGGCGATCAGGGACTGCACCACCTGCAGGTATTCATAAAGCACGTCGGCAATCATGCTCATCACCGGAATCCACAGGATCCCCAGGAGAACTACAACCGCTGTAGCCGTCCGCCCCACACGAACCAGTTGTTTCTCACTGGAATCAGGCCTGAATTTTTTATAAAAATCCACGGTGAAAAGGGTTGCGGATGAGTTAAACAGCGAAGCCAGGGAACTCATCAGGGCGGCGATCAGCCCGCCGATCACAATGCCCTTCAGCCCCACGGGCAGCAGGGTGGAGACCAGGGCCGGAAAAGCCGCGTCGGAATCAGGGATTATCACCATACCCTTCTGGTTAAGGGCAAAGGCTATCATTCCGGGAACCAGGAAAATGAAAACCGGAAGCAGTTTCAGGTATCCGGCAAAAAGGGCTCCGCGGCGAGCCTGTTTCTGGTTCCTGGCTGAAAGGGTTCGCTGCACTATGTACTGATCGGTACACCAGTACCAGAGCCCTATAATGGCTGATCCGAAGATCATTCCGGTCCAGGGGAAATCGGGGTCGGATGCGGCGCGCATCAGGTGCATCTGGTCTCCGCAGATTCTTTCCAGTTCCCCCCAGCCGCCAAGACGCGATAATCCAATGATCAGGATGGCCGCTGATCCTATCAGCAGGACCGGAACCTGGAGGACCGAGGTATAAAGCACTGATTTCATGCCGCCCAGGACAGTATAGATTCCCGTTACAAGAACCAGGGAAACCGCCCCTATCCAAAAGAAATCAATGCCCATCCACTCATCTATTCCCAGCACGGTCTTGAGTACAATTCCGCCGGCATATACCGTAACGGATACCTTGGTCAGCACGTAACTTACCAGGGATATCACCGAGAGAAATGACCTGGCCCCGGAACAGTATCTTCTTTCAAGGAATTCCGGCATGGTGAAAACCCGGCTTCGGGCATAAAAAGGAACAAAAATCCAGCCCAGGATCAGGAGTACCCAGGCATGTATCTCAAAGTGGCCCATGGCCATGCCGCTTTTGTATCCGGTCCCGGCCAGCCCAACTATATGCTCAGAACCGATGTTCGATGCAAAAATAGATGCCCCTACGGCCAGCCATCCGACATCTCTTCCAGCCAGGAAATAATCAGTTGAGGTTTCCTCACTCTGCTTAAGCACCCACCAGACAATCGCGGCCAGGCCCAGGAAAAACAGGGTCAAGGTAACCCAGTCCCAATAACTAAATCCGGTAACAGCTGTACCTGTCAACGCCCATCCTCCGGCTTTGGCTCAATAATTCAATTTAAGTAATCTGTCTTCCGCTACATTCTACGGTGGAGGGTGCAGCCGTTCAAGCAGAATAACGTATTCCCCAAAAATAAAGCAGGCCGGTCTCCGCCTGGCGGCGAGTAATGTATTTCGAGTGGTTATTTCCGGGTGTCGAGTGTGTCGAGGCGCCGCAGGCATTGGTCACCCGACACTCGAAAATCGACACTGATCACCCGGAATTCGACACTTCGCGGTTGCTATCTTTTACCCATGGGCTCGAAGCCCATGGCAGGTTAACGGCTCGCTTTCACTCACAGGCTCTCGGGATCAGACCTGCCACAACTCGCGACTACCTGAGACGGGCCGGCCGATTGTAATACAATAAACAACAGCATGAAAGACAGAAACTCCAACCGGGCATTTATCCTCGTACTGGACGGATTTGGTATCGGGGCCGCTCCTGACGCGGATAAATTCGGGGACCCGGGAGCTGACACACTCGGCCACATTGCCTCCTCATGTTCACGAGGCCAGGCTGACCGGGCGGGAGAACGGAGCGGACCTCTGAAAATCCCTTTCATGGAGTCACTCGGCCTGGGGGAAGCGGCTAAACTGGCAAGCGGACGCCTCCCTGAAGGATTCAAACAACAAGCCTCTCCGCTGGCAAGGTTCGCCGCCTGCCGGGAAATAAGCCATGGAAAGGACACCTCCAGCGGTCACTGGGAGATTGCCGGGGCCCCGGTTCTTTTTGACTGGGATTATTTCCCGGAAGCCCCCAGCTTCCCCGCCCGGTTGATTGAACTTCTGCTAAAACAGTCCGGAATTCCCGGAATACTGGGCAACTGCCACGCATCCGGAACCGAGATCATACAGGAACTGGGAGAGGAACATGTCAAAACCGGAAAGCCGATCTGCTACACCTCGATTGACAGCGTATTCCAGGTAGCGGCCCATGAAAAAAGTTTCGGCCTGGCCCGGCTTCACCAACTCTGTTCCCAGGCCAGGGGCATACTGGATAAGGAGGGGCTGAACATTGCCAGGGTCATTGCCCGGCCTTTTATCGGAACCGCCGGAAATTTCATCCGGACGCCCAACCGGAAAGACTACTCAGTTCCGCCTCCGAGAGAAACCCTTCTGGACCGGCTTACAGCCCGGAATCACCAGGTTTACGGCATTGGGAAAATTTCCGAAATTTTCTCAGGCCGCGGCATCACCAAAAGCCTCAAGGCGGCTGACAACGACGGAAATTTCCGCCTGACGGACACCCTGGCCACTGAAGCGGAACCCGGCAGTTTGGTTTTTACAAATTTTGTTGATTTTGACATGCTGTACGGACACCGGAGGGATACCGCCGGATATGCCTGCGCCCTCGAAAAACTGGACCGTCAACTGGCAGGGTTGTCAGAAAAGCTCGGCCCGGGCGACCTGGCGGTAATCACCGCGGATCACGGCTGCGATCCAGCCTTCAGGGGATCCAACCACACCAGGGAATATGTCCCCGCCCTCTTTTTCGGACCCGGGGTTAAACCGGGAAGCGCCGGAATCCGCGACAGCTTTTCCGACATTGGCCAGACCATTGCCTCACACCTGGGGATCCCTCCCCTGAGCTTCGGGAAATCCGTTCCATGGACTTCCAACCCTAAAGTGCCACGGGCATCCTGCCCCTGGTCTTAATCTGTGCTAAGGGCATCCTGCCCCTGTTACATTTAAACTCGCACCTACAGCGCTCGCAGGGTTCGTTTCTTTTTGCGTTACCTGGGGCTCCCCGAACCTTCGGTCCGGTCTCGCCGGGCAAACTTGAAAATCGGGACTTCGTCCCTCTCTTTTTTATTGTCGCCTTCGGTGCCGTTGATTCCAATGCCGAGCTGGAGATTGGCAATCCACATAACCGTCAACGCCGAGGCAGAAGGCTGCGTTTGCAGATTAGGGGATCTGCGCTCCCGGCTCCCGACTTCGCCGGGAAAATCCTAAATCCGAAGCACGAAATCCGAATCATCCGGCATCATATCCAGGTTCACCGAACTCTCAGGGCAGGTATCGGTATCGCCTTCGAGTTCTTCAAGGTATTATTGGCGGTAGTTTTTTCCTGGAGCCGGCGGCTCCAGCCACGGTGGCGGCTCCAGCTGCAAGACCAAGCCCAGGATGGGCATGGTACTCACAGCCACCAGAATTCGAACGCGACTTTTCTGCCGGGGGCCAGGCGCTCCACGGCGGCAGTATAGGCCTCCCGCTGGATGCGATACCTTTCCGGCAGTTCAACCGGCTCTCCGCCGGTCTTGTAATCAACAATCGTGATGCCGTCTTCCTCTTCCAGCAGCAGGTCGATAATCCGGGACTGTACAGCCCCTTTATATTCGACCATAACCGGAAACTCCCGCCCCATAATTCGGGCCTTCCCGACCCTCTCGACCAGGGAGGACCCTTTCTCGTCCCTGGTAACTCCGGAATAGAAACGCTCCAGTATTTCGCGGGCCTTTTCAACCACGGCAGCGCCAGTCGGCTTCGGGCCCATCAGCCGGGCCAGTGATTCCAGGTTCTCCCTGACAAGCACCTGGTCACCCAGGTACATTTCCAGGTAGTTATGGACCAGGGAACCAATCTGGATGCCGATATCTTTATCAGCGGCGGGCTCTTCTGACCTCACTCCCGAAGCATCGGCAATCTTCTTCATTGCGCCCGGGCCCACGGTTAGCCGCCCTCTTTTTTCTTCCTGCTTCGCCTCGGCTTCTTTTACCTTCTCCAGCCTGCCGGTCCAGGTAGACAGGTAAGCTTTCCTGTCGATCTCCGGGACGGCCCTGCCCTCCCCTGAAATCTCCTTGAGTTCCCCGCTCTCCCTAACACTCCTGGTAACCAGCCGGCCCTTTACCGCCTGTTCAAGGTATGCCTCGATATTCTCCAGTATTCCAGGTTTCTTCTCGAGATCAAAATCTTCGGGAGCCAGCAGCAACAGACGGTCGCGGGGCCTGGTCCCGGCCACATAGGCAAGTCTCCGACTTTCCATGGTTTCCATTCGCCGGTCCTGGACAATTGCCTTCCGGTAATTGCTGGATTCCAGGCTGAATCCTCCCCACCTGAAACGGAAAGCCCGCACCCGGGGGGCATTCGGAACCGGGAAGTCATACACACTCTCTTTCCTGTTCCTGTCAAAAATCCCCAGGCTCTCCTTCAGGAGCGATGCCCATCCGGCGATTATGACAAATTTGCCTTCCAGGCCCTTGGATTTATGTATGGTCATGGCCCGCGCGGCGTTAACGCTCTCATCTGAAACTGAAACGTCCTCAGAAAAGCTCACCGACAAATCCGGTCGGCTGACAGCCTTCTCCCTTTCCCCCAGCAGCCAGGCCAAAGGCGGGACAGTTGAGTCCAGGAGAACCTCGGCAAAATCATCGAGAACCTTTGTTATGCGGGATACCGCCAACCCTTCCAGATCATTGTCCCGGTGATAAGCTTCAACCGGAATCAGCCGCAAGACCATCCTCATCCAGTCATCCAGGCTGACCGAAGAGACTTCCTCGCCTTCCTCCTCATTGTCCCAATCATCCCCGGGTTCATCGGAATATAGATCTTCCGAAGTTTCCCGGCCCCAAACGATCCCCCCATATCTCCAGATCCGGCCCAGCCGGACGATGCTTTCAACTTGGCTCCTGGCCCGGCCGGAAACAAAATCCGGGATTAATTCATCCCCCGTAAAAATCCGCGCGGGATCCGTCTCCCCGAACAGGCGAAAAAGCATCTCATCGCTGAGCCCCACGATCGGGGACTTCAAAACTGTCCCCACACTGAGGCTGTCCAGGGGGTCAAGCAGGGCTGTCAGGAGGCTGACTGTGTCCACCACCTCCACGTTCAGCTGGAAAATCTTGCGCCCACTGGCAATTACAGGGATTCCGGCCCGCTTCAAAACATCTATAACCGGATCCAGTTCCTTGTATCCCCGGCACAATATCAGCACATCCCTGTAAGAACGTTCCTCTTCGGAATCCCTACCCTCCAGCATATATTCCCGAATAGCGGCTTCAACCGCCAGGGCCATTGCTGTCCGCTTGACATGGGCCTTCACCTTGTCGTCTTCGAAGCAGACAAGGCGCCATTCGGGAAGAGGATGTTTCTCCGGGTGAAAAGAAAGCAGGTTTTCCAGCGGCCTTTCCAAGTTCAGCAGCTTATTAAAGATATCGTTGGCATGGTCGATAATGCCGGGATCACTGCGGAAACTGGTCTCCAGGCGGTATACATCAACCGGCAGGCGGCACTTCACCAGCGCCCGGTACTCATCCTGGAAATCCTCCACCCCGGACACGTCCGCCGACCGGAACCTGTATATGGACTGCTTGACGTCCCCGACAAAGAATCCCAGTACTTCGTGTCCGCTGCCGGCCGGCCGGGCCAGCAGATTTCGCAGCATTTCCAGCTGCACCGGGTCAGTATCCTGGAACTCATCCACGAGTACCGATTTAAGCCGGCTGTATTCCCTCTCCTGGACCAAAGGATATTCTCCCAGCAGCCGGGCAGCAAACTTGATCATGTCATCAAAAGTAACCACACCGGTTTCCCTGACCAGGTTTTCCCGTCCCCATTCAAGGAATGAATCCAGCAAAACAAGGAAGGATTCCCATGAATCCCGGCTGTCCCTTTTCAGGTATTCGGCGACAGCAATTCCGTAGAGGGTACTCTCTTCACTGAAGGCCTCCCGGCACCCACCCGGCAATCCCGCCACTACCGCCTTCATACCGGCTGAGGGATTACTGTCAGTCGCAGACATGTAGGCAAAACTTTCCGATAATATCCGGGTCAATTCACCCCATAATCCCGGCTTCTCTTCCCCTTCATCCAGGATCAGGTTCTCCAGGGATGAAGCGATTTCCTTTGCCTTGCGCAGCCTTCCACCCTTCTCCCTGATTCCTTCGCACCATATCCGCAGGCTGTCCAGGCAGAATTCAGCTGCCTTCCTGGAGGCCGGGGAATCCTCCGCCAGCCGTCCCAAAGCTTCACCCAGCCATTCATAAAGCAGGCACTGCTTCAACAGTTCCCGCAGGTTATCAAGGGGGATCTGCTTCAAAACCTGCTCCAGGGTTTCCTGCATATCCCGGGGGCCATCCGTGGCCAAACGATGCAGCCAGATATCCGCCAGTTTCCCTTCACGGTCTATGCCGGCCGGATCATCATCAGACTCAAACCTGGCGTCCAGGGGAATTCCGGCCTCGACCGGATACCGGGAGAGGAGAGTACTGGCAAAGGAATGAAGCGTGGAAATCTGGAGTTCGGGGGATCTTTCCGCCAGGGCCTGGGCTCCTCTTCGCAGCAGTTCAAAATCCCCTCCGGGCACAAGTTGAAGTACGTTCCTGATCACTTCCAGGAACATGGAATCCTTTTCCTGCCGTTCCGCTTCCAGTTCTTCCAGGTTTTCAGCCCCGGCTATACAGTTAAGGTAGCCAAATACCCTGTCCTGCATTTCAGCCGAAGCCTTTTTTGTAAATGTTGTCAGGACCAGTGAATTCAACGAATCCCGGGCGGCCCGCTGCAGTTCACCCCGCGAGGAAGCCCGCCTGTACAAACGGTCCGCCTCCACGGTAAGCAGGAGGTATATCGTCCGCAGGGTAAGGGTATGGGTCTTGCCGGTGCCGGCACTGGCACTGACAAAAGCATGGTTCGGGGTAATTACCGCTTCCAGCCTCTGGGAAGCGTCTTTAACTCTACTCATTGCACCGCCATCCTGTTATGCCCCATCCCACCAGATTACCCATGTCTCCAATTACTCCACTCATCCTGATTTTTCCCCGGAAACCACCCTGATGGCCTCGGTTCTTTCCCGGCAGATACGTTTAAATAATTCACAGGCCCTTACCATCATGCCGGGATCTGATTTGCGGCACATTGGCTGGTAAGCGCAGTATTGACAGGGATCAAGCGAGTCGGGAAATCCGCAGTCTTCCATAACCCTTTTCCCGGAAGGGACATATGTTCCTTTTTCAAGGATTGTCCGCAATGATTCCAGGAGCTGTTCAGCATTGGTGCGAGGCACGACCGGAATCTCTTTTTTATCCTCTTCCCCCAGGAAAATGTAGCTGAAAGAAATATCAAATTCCTCTTCAGAGTCACCGCGCATCCAGGGATAGAGGGACGCCTGGGCTTTCCATCCCAGGTTCACCTGGTAATTCCTGCCCCTTCCGGACACATCCTTTTTACTGCCGGACTTGTAGTCAATGATCCTCAGGTTTCCTGAGTCTTTTTCACGGTCAATGCGGTCAGCGGTTCCACTGACATTAACCCCGGCAAGTCGCGGAAACGGCTTTTCAAACTTGTGTTCCAGGCCCTCAACGCACCAGCCATCAGCATCGTGGGATTCCGCGTACTTCAGGTAGTCAAGAATCACTCCTGTCAACTGGGCCCGCATTGCCCCCAGGAACAGGGGGGGAATAAACCGCAGCGTCGGATTCTTTCTCATTTCAGCGGCAACTATGGTTTCCACTTCATCCGGCTTTAGCAGGAACCGGCGAATTGCCGGGATCACTGCTTCGGATTTTCTAAAAACTTTTTCCAGGCAGGAATGAAGCAGGGAACCCTTTTCCATCGAGTTCAGCCCAAAGGGCTGCTCCTGCGCCTCCAGGGCTTCCAGTTCAAGCAGAAACTCAGCGAAGAACATGTAGGGACACCTGGCGAGGCGCTCCAGGCGGGTAACGCGAAGATTCTCCTTCCGATCCAGTCTGGAGGCTGATTTCACCACGCCGAAAAATTCAGGCCCCATATCACCCGAAGCATAATGAGTCCGCCAGGAATCGGGCACATCGCCTGATCCAAACAGGTTTTTCGCAAAATCCGATCCCAGCAGGAAGGCATACCCGGGCGGAAAGCATGATCCTTTATTCGAATCCAGGCCCATCAGGTACTGGGCCTGCTCGGCCGGGCCAGGCGGAATCCTGCCGGGAGCCCCGGGGGCCAATGCACCCCACTCCTGCAGGTAAGACTGTACCCAGGATGTGGGCGCCACCAGCCTTCCTTCCCCATCTGTCTCGGGTATCACCCAGTGAATCACTTCGGCCGAAGTATTCAGGAGGTAAAACAGCAGCATCATCTCTTCGGTCAGCCTGCTCTTCACCGGCAGGCGGCTGCGGTAGCGGTGGCCCAGGTCTCCGGCCCTTCTGGTAACTTCGGCCCGGGTGGCATCTCCCAGGAAATAATCCTCCTCGGCCTTCCGCGGAAACACCCCCGAAGACAGCCCCATCAGGACCATGGCCCTGCAGGTTAAACCCCGGGCTCGCATCATCGGGATCAGCTTGACCCCGGGCAATGTTACATCTCCCCCGGTTTTTTCAATTCCCCCGGAATCAAACACCAGGGCGAGAAAAAGGCTTTCCGGTATCCCGGAAGAAAGATTAATAACGGGCATTCCGGCAAAAGACGCGGCGGCTTCCTGGAAAAACTCTTCATCTCCCAGCCAGGGCGATATTCGTTTAACCAGTTCACCCGCGGTATCCGGGGAGACGGGGAAACCAGGTTTTTCTACCCAGGTATTGATAATCAGGTCTACAAGCTCGAGTTCAGGTTCCCTCAATTGCGGCAGGCGGCCGTGTTTATCGGGTTGTTTCCCGGCCATCAGCCGGAGCTCTTTCCAGTTGGCGCCGCCGCCAAACGCAACCTTGCGGAGCTCCTTTTCAAAATGACAGCAGTCCAGATCCCGCGCGTCGCAAAAACCAGGATTGTCCCGCAGGTACTGGAAAAACCCATTCCGCCGGAGCTGCATCGGTCCAGAGATTCCTCAGTACAGACAGCTTTCTCTTACGGTCCGACATTTCAACCGGACAGTCTACCTGGTTTACGGGCAGGCAGAAGGAAGCAAAGGCACCACGCACCGGACGCAGGTACTCGCCGGCCGAAGTAAACACAACCATGATGTCAGCTGGGTCAATCCCCTCGTCGTCAATCCAGCTCCTCACCTTGAGCGCCGCGGATATGGCTTCACCCCTGGGGGAAGAAGCCTTCTGGTAACTGATCAAGTCAGGCCGGGCTTCCCTGGATCCTTCAGGGAATGTCCGGTCCAGGTAATCAGCCAGCTCGTTTCCTGTCTCCGGCACGGGACCAGTCCGCTCATCCTCCCTGGTGAGCCGGCTTCGCAACTGGATGTTTTCAAGCACTTCAGCCGAAAAATCGAACGCCGGATGCACCTTGTTTCCGCGCCGGTTGTCCGGAAAATACAATGTCAGCGGGAGAAGCCTGCTGAGACCGGAAATCAACTGCAGATTGTTATCGGTAAAATCATAGAACCCGTGAATAAACAGCTCGCAGGATTCACCCGCTTCCGAGGAAAGCAGGGAGGACACAACTTCTCCTTCAGCCTCCTCAAGCCAGCGGGACAGGAACTGCTGTCCCAGCGGAGACCATACTGCTTCCAGCTTCTCTACTTCCCCTATCAATTCCAGGTAGAGTTCCACGATAGCCAGTTCCCGGGCGGAAATCCGGCTTTCCCTGACTGCCTCCAGCAGCAACTCGGAGTTCTCAGTGCCGAATCCGGCATCGGCAAGATCCTGAAAGGTGGGCCGGAGAAGTGAATAGCCGTTATCTATTGATCCAACCTTTGCCAGGGGAGAGGATTCGGGCAGATTCCGGACCATGGAGTCCAGCAGGATATCATTCATCGGGGAGTTGTAAGCCGAATTCTTCCTGAAAACTTTTTCAAAGAGACGAGACGCAAAAAAACTCAGCGAGACTATTCGAATCCCCCCCAGTGACAGGGTGGAATCCGCTTTAATTTTATTCGCCAGGCGGTTCTTTATGTGTCCGGCCAGGGTTCCGCTGGAAGTCAGCACCCATTTCCGGGAGAAGGGGTCGCGCTCGCAGGCGGCGGCGAGGTCATCAAGCAGGCAGGATTCAAGTTCAGGAAAAGATCTTTTTAAAGTAAGTGTACAAGACATAAATCCGCAGCCGGAAGACAGTTTTTCTGGTAGATAAAAATTAATTCTACATCTTGATGCAGACGAAATTCACCATCCGGCCCGGCCGCGAATTCAAGGATTTCCAGATTCTATTTTTCCAGGCCCAGCATTTTCTTTTTCAAACCCTTGTCAGCGGGCTTACTGGAGAGCCAAATTCCGAAGACAGCCTTCTTAAAATCAGCTCCTTCTATCGTTCCGGCAAGGGTTTCATTCTTGAAAACCTTCACACCTTCACCGGGAACATAAACGATATCAAAAATATTGCCCTTTTCTATCTTCTCGGAAAAACATGCCTTGAACTGATCAATCTTTTCCGGAGGCGCGTACATGCCTACCTCGGCGGAATTCTTGAATCCTTCATCAATGGCATCGATCATTCGTTCTGTCGTGACTTTACCGGAAGTAATGTGCAGTTTCATGAGCATCGCCTCATCGGCAGCCATGATTGCCTCCGCGTCAGAGTTCTGCTCTTTCAGGTAGAGCCCTCCAAGGTACATTTTCATGAAAAACTTGGACCTGTATCCAGCCCCGTTCAGAACCAGGCTTTCTCCTCCAGCTTCCAGTGTGTCAGGAATCGACACATCCCCGTACTGCCGGGCTTCGGCAACTGAAAACAACACTAAACCAACCAGCATTAAAACCAGGATTCTTTTCATTACTTTTCCCCTGTCCTTTGAAATATGAATTATGTTGAAAAGTTACAGAAGAGTGTAAACTGTCACAAGGGAAAAGTCCACGGATCATTGCCGGTTCATATGCTTATTGTACAAGGCCGGCCGGATTCCGCACCGGGGCCCATTCTATTCATCCAGGAAAGCCTTAACTTCCCGGGTGAAAATACCCGGAGCCTCTATGAAAGGGAAATGTCCACAGTCTTTCAATATAACCAGTTTTGATCCCTTCACCTGCTTATGGATTAATCGGGCTGATTCAACTGGAATTGTGTCGTAGTCACCGTGAATGATCAGTAGAGGGCAGGTTATGGAGGAGAGGTCTTCGACAATATCGTAATCGGCCAGATGAGGATTCATCAACTGTCCCACCCACATCAACTTTTCGATCTTTTCCCTGTCCAGGGACAATTTCATGTTTGACATCAGGTCCGGATTGAAAAACTTAACCTTCTCACTGGTCTGAAAATAATTTTTAACGGCCTCGGGTTCCAGTTTCCGGAATGCCTCGGAACCCATAATCTCCTGAATTTTCTTCAGGTCCTCTTCAGATCGGCGAGCCTCCCTGCATTTAAAATTCACATCATCCAGCTCCGCGTTCGGGGGGGCCGAATCCACAATAATCAATCTCTGCGTCCTTTCCGGGTAAGCGAGAGCATAATGCAAGGCCAGCAACCCTCCCCAGGAATGCCCGATCAGGCTGACTTTATCAAGACCGAAATGTTCGCGGATGCCCTCCAGGTCCTTGATATAATTTTCCGTGTTAACAGATTCCGGCGGAACATCTTTTGGCGATCTTCCGGAAGCCCTCTGGTCATAAAATATGAGCTGGTATTCATCAGCCAGGCTCTCAAGATGGGGCAGGAAATACTCATGGGACAAACCCGGCCCGCCATGCAAAACTACCAGGGGTTCACCCTCGCCGATGATTTTGAAGTAATGCACAGCCCCATTTACTTCAGCTAATCCCTCACTATTTCCGTCACTCATAATCTGGCCTCCGGCCATGGATGGAAAAGCTAAAAAAAGAATTATTGAAAAAACTGTTAAAAGACACGTCTTCGAGTCTGCATTTGATTTCATTTTTATTAACCCCTGATTACCTGGACATCCCACCGGGAAACGACTATTTCTCCGGCATTAACGAAAATCTTAAAATTTCCATGTTATAAAAACAAGACGAAACCCCTATGAAATAAGTTCCGGCGAGGAAGAAGTCTTCATCTTTGAACTGCAAAGCAATAACTGCTTTAATTGAAGATTATCAGTTATGAAATCCCATCCGCCTGACCCCGGTTGCATATTTATTTGATAAAAATCATTGATCCCGCACTCAGCTTGTGCTTTTATTCTTAAATAACAATTATGGGTATCATCCGGCATCAGTCCTGTGGAGGGATTAGAAATGAAGCTAGAGGTGCTTAAAAAGTCCGCCTTATATCCTGAAAAAAGCGCTCCACTAACAGCGCTGCAGCGAATACAGCATCTAGTGGAATTACCGCTTCCGTATCATGTTCCAGGCATCATCGCACCCTACTATTTCATTAATGATCAACAATGAAGGAGAGGATAGAAATGACAACGACACTTGATCCAAGAATCGAGCCTATCTACCAGGAGATAATTGCCCGAAACCCCGGGGAAGCGGAATTTCACCAAGCCAGCCTGGAAGTTCTAGAATCCCTGGGTCCTGTCCTGGATAAGCACCCTGAATACGCCGAACGCTGCATTATTGAAAGCTTGTGCGAACCTGAGAGGCAATTCATGTTTCGGGTTCCCTGGGTTGATGACACCGGAAAAGTAAGGGTTAACCGGGGGTTTCGGGTTGAATTCAACAGCGCCCTCGGCCCCTACAAGGGCGGTCTCCGCTTTCATCCTTCAGTATACCTGGGAATCATAAAATTCCTGGGGTTTGAACAGATTTTCAAGAACGCCCTGACCGGTCTGCCAATCGGGGGAGGCAAGGGAGGTTCCGACTTTGATCCTAAAGGAAAGTCAGATGGCGAAGTGATGCGTTTCTGCCAGAGCTTCATGACTGAACTGTACCGCCACCTTGGAGAACATACTGATGTCCCGGCCGGCGATATAGGCGTAGGTGGGCGCGAAATCGGATTTATGTTCGGCCAGTACAAACGAATAACCAACCGCTGGGAGGCCGGAGTTTTAACCGGGAAAGGAATTCTCTGGGGAGGGTCCCTGGTTCGTACTGAAGCCACGGGTTACGGAGCAGTCTTCTTCGTGGATGAAATGCTCAAGGTTCGCAATGACACCTTCGAAGGGAAAACCTGTGTAGTTTCAGGATCAGGAAACGTTGCGATCTATACCATAGAAAAAATCAACCAGCTGGGAGGAAAGGTGGTGGCCTGTTCCGATTCAAACGGATACGTTTATGACGAAAAAGGAATCGACTTGGCCCTGGTTAAACAGCTTAAAGAAGTCGAGCGGAAACGAATCAGGGAGTATGTAAAAAGCCATAAGGATGCCGTTTACAAAGAGGGCGGAAACCTTTGGGAAATCCCCTGCCAGGTGGCCATGCCTTCAGCAACCCAGAATGAACTGCGGGAATCTGATGCCGGAATCCTTGTCAAAAACGGCTGTATCGCAATCGGAGAGGGCGCCAATATGCCCTGCACGCCCAATGCAGTAAAGGTATTTCAGGATGCCGGAATCGCCTACGGCCTGGGCAAGGCCGCCAATGCCGGAGGGGTAGCTACTTCCGCCCTGGAAATGCAGCAGAATGCCAGCCGCGACGCATGGTCCTTTGATTATACCGAGGACAGGCTCAGGAAAATCATGCAGCACATCCACACATTATGTTACGAAACCGCTGAAGAATATGGCTCTCCCGGAGACTATGTAATCGGCGCCAATATTGCCGGATTCGTAAGGGTGGCGGACGCAATGATGTCCCACGGCGTTATCTAGCCTGAAAATCCGCATCAGTTAAAAGCAAACAGGGGGAGCAGCTCAAATTCTCCTCCTGCTTACTTTCCGCCTCCCGGCGGTCATTCCTTGAAAACAAAGATGCCCAGAACCGCATATTCCCGGTATTCATCAGAAGACATTCCTAGAAAATCAGGGCCTCCACAAGTTCCCCTGATCCGCTAATTTCTTTTTTCTCTGATAAAAAGCAGGTAAACAGGGATCCCGGCCAGCATGGTCAGCAGCGCGATTGAGGATTCTACAGGCTTTACCATAAACGCCAGGCCCAGGATAAAAATACCTGTCAGGATAAAAATAATCTGGACGAAAGGATACCCCGGCAGCTTGAGCTTGCTCTGCCCGGCCATCCTGATCTTGATAACTCCGGCAACTGACAAAAGAGGAAATATTCCGAGAGCGAATCCCATATAGGTCAGAATCTGTTCAAATGTACCGGAAAGGCTCAAAATTATGGCAATGCCGCTCTGCAGGATTATGGCTGTGTAAGGAGCCCTGAACCTGGGATGTATCCTGGCAACAGACTTGAAAAGCAATCCGTCATTAGCCATGGAATAATAGACCCTGGGCCCTATTATCATGAAGGCACTGAGGGAGGAAAAAAGGGAAAATGAAATAAGAAGTGAAAATATCAGGTCGGCATCAGGTCCGAATAACTTGCCCATGGCCAACCCTCCGATGGATATCACGCCTTCCATTTCAGCCGGGGGGATGGAGTAAATAAATAGCGTGTTTAGGCCCAGGTAAAGAAGAACGACTATCCCCGTCCCCAAAAGCAGTGATCCGGGAAGGTTCCGGGAAGGATTTTTTATCTCTGATCCTATGTATGTCGAAGCATTCCAGCCGCTGTAGGCAAACATAATCCACATCAGGGAAAGTCCCATCGTTTTCCAACCGGCAAAATCGCCGGCGGGGCTTCCTCCGACGGAGAAATTCTGAACATCCCCTGTTCCCGCCAGAAATCCCGCTGTAATCAGGCCTCCAATCAAGAGCACTTTCAAAACTGTCAGCCAGTTCTGCACCACGGATCCGAATTCAATGCCTCGACAATGTATGAAAGTGAACAGCACAATGACTGTTACCGAGAGCATCTTGAGGGAGAGCGGGGAGTCAAACCAGGGAATCGCTCTTGAAAAATACTCACTGAATCCGATGGCAGAAGCTGCTATGGGAGCGGAAAATCCCACTGTCAGGGAAATCCAGCCGGAAAGAAATCCGAAAATTGGATGATACAGCCTGGACAGGAAAAGATATTCTCCGCCTGAACCGGGCATTGCCGCTCCAAGCTCACCGTATGAAAGGGCCCCGCAAAGGGCTATGCCTCCGCCTATGACCCACAGCAGAAGCATTAACATAGGATTTTTCAGTTCCGCCATCAGCAATCCGGATGTGGTAAAAATTCCGGCGCCAATTATGTTGGCCACAACTATATTGGAGGCAGAGAAAAGTCCAAGTTTTCTTTTAAGCTTTTTTTCCAGCATATTTAAGAGCGGACACAGTTTAACTTCTATACTAACACTGGCTTCAGTTATTCGTTCGAACGCTTATAACTTATAGACAATCCTCCCCCGGAACGGTTCAACGTCGTTTCAAAATAAGGGAGGCTTCTGACATAACTGTAAAACTCTCCGGCTCCCCAACGGCCTGATCCGGAAACATTGTGGGCAGTGAAGCATCCATTTACAGCCAGTACAGGTTCAATATCGATAAAATAATTCTTGTACCACCCCTTGTCGGCATCGCTGAAAACGAAATCAAAAGGGCCCTCCAGCTCTTTCACAATCTGGTGAGCGTCTCCCAGCCGCGCGTCAACATAACTGGACAAACCGGCTTTCTCCAGGTTTTCCAGGGCCTGTTTATGGCGTGATTCATCAATTTCAATTGTTATCATTCGGCCTCCGGTCTTGCTCAGTGCCCAAGCCATCCAGACAGTGGAATGACCGGTAGATGTTCCTATTTCAAGCGCGCTTGTATAGCCGTTTTCAAGGATCAGGTCATGCAGCAGCTTACCGTCAGAAGCCGGCACGTTCATGTCATACCAGCGCCGTGACTGTTCCTCCAGGAAGCTGTTCACCCGGGCATCCAGGCCGGGATCCTCCTGTAGCGCCTGGGCCTGGCAGGCTGAAATAAAAATAACAAAAACCAAAAACAGGATTCGCTTATTTTTCATAATGGCAACCCCTTAGTAAGTCCATCCCGGAATCCCCCGGACCAATCCAGTAAATGCTTAGAGCCTCGACATCAATATCGAAAATCTCTCTATTTCTTAAAAAAGAATACCTGTTTCATAATCCTGCTACAGGTAAATCTCAGGAACGAATGACCGGTGGATAGGCTCGGCTATCAGCTGGGCAATCTCCTTTCGGGAAAATCCGAAAAATTTCTCTCCGATTTCATACAGGAACGAAACCTCTTTCTTCGATATTTTCCTGTCTGACAAGGCCATTTCAATCATGTATCCGAACAATGGATAACGCTCTGCCGGATTTTTACCGATGATGAACTGGGCTGATTCAGACGCGGTTTCATCAATCCGTCCGGAATGGAGTATATTCTCAAAATCCTCCTTGGGAAATATGGCAAAGCTGGAGAGGGTCATTATGATCTTTTCGTATTCATCATCCGAAACATCCTCATCCAATCCGGCAACCATCAACCCGGCGGCGGCAATATACTTTCTCCGGTGAAGATCCATTTCAGAATGGCTCAGCGACAGAAGGATTTCTATCAACTGTGATATTTCCTTCCTGAGAGCCAAATCATCAGTGCCGTCTCCGCCATCCTGCAGGGACTTGAAAAATTCAGATTTACTGAACAGTTCAACGGCCTTGATCCTTATAGGATTTATCGGGTGGGATAACAGATTGGCTACCATTTCCTTTCGGAAATAATCAAGAATTTTCTCGTTTTCGGCCATGTAGGCTTTATAGTCAAATTTGATCCTGTCGCTATCAAGCCCGGAAGCCAGCTTGAAAAACCCTGAGAAACACTTGTCAAGACGAGGGCTGGCAATAAACCCAAAGCGGTCGGCAGTTAACTCGGAAAGCTTTTTCCACAGGGTTATCTTGTGGGTTATTAAAAGAGGCGTCCGCATCGGATCAGGAAAAATAAACTGAACCAGTTTCATTATTCCGGCATTCTGGCTGATAAGATGACCCACCTCATGCCCGATGACAAACTTCAATTCATCATCATCAAGCCTTTCAACAAGGCCTGAATTAAGGTTGATTATGTGGGCCTGATCCTCTTCCAGCCTGGATATCGAAAAAGCATTCAATTCCGGGTTGTTGGTCACATAGAAATCTATTTTCTCCTTGAACTGAAGCCTGTCCGCAACCTCTTCGATCAACCCATCAAGTCGGGGGGCCATTTTCGAGACTACCTTAAAGCTGTGCCCCTCGAGGATAAATTTCCACTCATTCTCAATTTTCTCTATCCTGGCTTCTTTAAGAATCTCCTCTACAATTTGTCCCTGCATGAGGTCATACAGTTCTGTTCCCAGCTTTTTCTCCAGGTCAATTCGGATTCTTTCGTAGATCATCTTTTTAGTATAGATAACTTTTATGATCAGCAACAGCAGGATTTAATGGCTTATCCCATGAGCATTATCCCTCCTGGTAATAAAATCTTCCGACTATTACTGTTTCTCTAGAGTCAGATAAATAGGAAACCGATAAATTGCAGCCATTGTCAGACTCCCAAATGCCCAATAAGATGGAAAGGAACAATCATTTTGAAAAGCAGAATAATCCCTTTGGCCCTTAGCTTTATCCTGCCCGTGTTCTCATTGCACCTTACAGGATGCAAAAAAGAAGAAACCGGCATCAAACCATTCCTGGAAAACATATATGCGGCTGACAAACCGGGAGCGGTAGTACTTGTAAAGCTGGGCAACTCTCCGGCTGACTTATTTGTTTCGGGCCTCGCTGACCTGGAAAGACAGGCGGCCATGGAACCGGATATGGTATTTCCGATTGGTTCCATAACAAAATCATTTACTGCCGTCTCCATAATGATCCTGAAAGAACAGGGCAAGTTAAAAACCTCTGACAGCCTCACTAAATATTTCCCTGAATTCTCTCCGGAATACGATGAAGTCAATATTGGACACCTGCTTAGCCACACTTCTGGAATTCTCAGCTACAACAGGATCCCGGAGTACCTGAACTGCGAGGACAAATCATCCCTTTCCCTGGAACAGATGAAATCCTTTTCAAAAAACAAACCCCTTCTTTTTGATCCTGGAACCAGGTTCAACTACAGCAATTCGAACTACATTATCCTGACCTCAATCATCGAAAAAGCAAGCGGCGGAACCTATCAGGATTTTGTCACGAAGGAGATCCTGGAAAAATCTGGAATGAATTCCACATTCTTCGATATCTCCGCTGTCAAAGGCAGCCTTCCATTGGGTTACGAGTATACCGACAATTCCATCAAACCAAGTTCTGAAGATACAGGGCATACTTTTGGTGCCGGCATGATGTTTGCCTCGGCTGCGGACATAAGCCTGTTTATCCAGTCACTTCAAGATGGCGTCCTCATCAGCAGGGAAAGCCTGGACTATCTTTTTTCTGTGCCGCTGGAACACAAGGATGGGAGGCCGGATGAGTATGCCCACGGATTCTGGGTGACCAGGATAGACGACGTGAGGACCATAAAAATGGAAGGCTACTGCAATGGATTTTTCACCAACGCATTCTACCTGCCAGTCAGCCGGACCCAAGTGGTTATATTCCCGAATACCAGCGGTTTTCCGCGTCCTGATGATCCAGCTTATATCACAAGGTGGATCACCCGTTATCTGCGGGGAGAACCTGTCAAGATCCTCAGGAAAACTGAAATGTCGGCGGATATCCTGGAGAGTTACCAGGGAGTTTACAGGATAGATGATTCCTCCACCCGCCAGGTGATTATCAAAGAGGGCAAGCTGTATACCCTCAGAACAGGCGGGCCCATCATGGAAGCGTTTCCCTCTTCAGAAGAGTCCTTTTTCTATCCAAATACATTCACTGCCTTTACATTTACCAGGAATGAAAAGGGAGATTTATCCGGGATGAAAATGACCGACGATGAGGGAATCCCGCATGAGGCATCATTAACAGTCGAACCAGTAAGGAAACCCATAACCCTGGACGATAAAAAACTCCGGGAATTCACCGGTAAATACGATTTCGGCTATAGCATTTATGAGATTAAAACTGACCAGAACTGTTTAACGGTTGATGACGGCTGGCGGGAATACCTGCTTTTCCCGGAATCAGAAAACAGCTTCTATCCCTGGCATGAGGATGCCCACTGGGTATTCCAAAAAGATGAGAACGGCTTAGTCTCCAGCCTTACTTTTAAAAAAGGATCCTATGAACAGACTGTCCGGAAAGTTGATTAGTCATCAGTACCAGCCGGAAATCTCGCGGAAAGGCCCGGCTCTCAAGCAGGAAAATCCTATCTTATAAAATCATCCGGGTACTGGGGGCATCCGGCCAGAGCCAGATCCCCATTGATCCTGTTGAACTTAACAATCCGTGATCGTTTCTCAAGAATCGCGGAAAGCGACTCTGAGCGGATGGATCCAATCGCGGGACCGGGAATAAAATTGCAGGAACAGACTTCTCCATCGACTGATATGTATATTTTATTGACACTGCCGCAACACTTACCAGCCATCCCGAAGGCCTTTCCGGGCGGCAGGCATAGAATCTCGGGAACGCAGGAAAGCTTGCCCTCAGCCTTGGATAATCCTTCAATAGAGGAAAACAGGTCATCGGAATCAAGCCTGGCTTTGTGATGTTTTCCCCTGCCGGATTCTATTAGGGGCTTTACCTGGAAACGAGAAGCCCCGACTTCACCGGCCCACTGAAAACAGGAAATCATCTCATCCCGGTTGAGAGAAGTTAAAGTAAACCGGATCACGACGTTAAATCCGCCGCCAACCGCTATCTTGATTCCGTCCAGCACCCGGCTGAGTGAGGCCTGTACGCCACGGATCCTTTGAAAAAGTACAGGATCCAGGCTATCAAGAGAGATTTTAATTGTCTGCAGTCCAGCATCCTTCAACTGCAGGGCAACATCTTCGTTTAAAAGGGTGCCATTGGTATTGATCCCTGAGGCAATCCCCAGAGCAGAGCAGCAACCGGCAATTTCAAGAAGTCCCGGCATAAAGAGAAGGGGTTCACCTCCGGTCATCCTGACCTCTTTAACTGACCAGCCGGAATCCTTGCCATCGCGGACCAAATCCTGAAAACGCTCCAGGAAAAGTTTCTGGTCAATATCAGATCTATTCGACGGACCGTCATTGTTCGCGCAGAAAAAGCACTTCTGGTTGCAACGGTCGGTGATTTTGACCTCAATCCCTATCATGTCTGATCCACTGATGCTGTTCATCGATTTTATTCTTATTCCTGAGAGATGAACGGTTCATTTCCAGGGCTTCCCCCAGAGCTTCCAATCCTCCGAGAGGTTCTTTTTCAGGTATATGCCCAAGTGTGGGGAAGACAAGCAGGTCATCATTATCCTGAACATCAATCGCCAGAAACCCATATTCCCTTGGTCGCTTTTCAGGATCCTCCCTGAACTTAATCAAATAAACCGGCACTTTACCAAGTGCCTCCATGTATTTTTCAGCCTCCTGGATTGAACCCTTAAACGCAAAATCAAAGTTGATTCCGGGAACTCCTCCCAGGGATATCATGGCGTCTCTGAACATTTCGGCCTGGCGGTTTCGTTCCCGATCGGTTTGAGATAAAAGAATTTCATCCAGGCCCTGGCGGGAAGCCAGCAGCTTCCCTTCAGAATGCTGCCTGTCATGAGACAACCGGATCAGTACATTCGGCCCCGCGAACAGGGTTCCCAGCTTCTCCTTCCATCCCCTGGAGCCAATCCAGTCTCCATTGGTAAACAGGGCAATCCGGGCATTTGGGAGCCGGGAGGACGCATACCCCATCAGTTTCGGCAAATCTGCATGAAAGGTTGTTTCACCGCCGGACAGGTTAAGTATTCCATGGAATCCGGCTTCATCCAGAATATCCACAGCTTTTTTAAAATCGTCCAGCTTCACCGCGCCTGTTCGGTTGAGCCTGCTGAAAGTGCAGCACCCCGGACAGTCAAAGTTGCATCGGCGGATTATGCGAAAGGTGATTTTGGGTTCAGGATGATCCTGGTTCGATGATCCGGGCATTTCTAAATTTCTCAAAGAGGCAAATCCCTTCTTCAGTCTTTATTCCTTTAAAAGCGGCAGAATTTTACCATGGGGCGTCGGCCGGGGGTATTCCCGCACCACTGAAACAGCATGAGTCTGGTTCCATATATCAGCCATCAGCTGTTCCCCTTCCCCCTTTTTCCCCAGCTCAGTTAAAAAATCATCAATCAGGGATTCTGTATCAATCGCGCCGACTTCCGGGGAAATCCTCAGTTTCACGGAAGTCTCTCCTTCGTTATTCTCAGTCTCGATGAACTGATAATCAACTGAGGAACCGCCATGTTTAACAGTCAGCACCTCATCAATTATCTGCTCCAGGCTGGTTCTGGATACAGCCATTCCCTGGGCAGTAAACTGCTGGCAGCTGCGAACCATCGATAAATGGGTATTAAAGCCCAGCTGTTCGAAGGCACAACCGCATTTCCTGGAGAAAACCGCCGCCATATCCCCCATTTGAACATTGAGAAGAGCTCGGGGCATCCCCCTGTTTAGAGAAGTGAAAAACAAAGGCCCCGGTTCTTTATCGTTGCTAGCTCTATCCCTCACTATTGCCGTCATATCTGACATCAGGTGATATTCGTCCACCGCTTCCGGGTTTCCGCATCCCATGGCAATTGTCCCGATTTCTGTTGCCGCGTAACGTGAATAGAGCCTGGCTCCGGATGATTCAATCCTTCTCCTTTTAGCCCCGGTTAGCGGTTCACTCCCAACTATCAGGACAAGACCGCTCAAGTCGCCGCGAAGCTTCTGAAGCTCACCCACGATCCGGACAGCCTGGCTGACATAGCTTTGAAAAACACAGCCCCCGAATTCGTCCAGCCAGGAAACAATCTGTTCAATGATTGGAGCGGGGGAATCCAGGTACAGGGGCTCGGGAACCGGAAGCGGAGAACCGGCAAGGCGACCCATTCTGATTATTAAATCTGTCGCAATCCGGCTCTCCCGTCCAACAGTCTTCATGTCATGCCTTCTCATTTCAAACCATCGAGCCGGAACATTTCCACATTTTGCATAACGGAGGATATTTCCTATCCCGGTTGAAGCTGGGAGAGCGGGATACCATATAGCCATCGGCATGCCTCTGAGGTTAAGCATATCAAACATAACCTGGTCATAAGCGGATCTGGCCGCCAGGAATTCCAGGTCCAGCTTGGTCTTGACGGATCCTCCTGACGAACCTCCCGTCGAAACCCCTAATCCTCCGACAATACAGGGATTTTCAAAGTCATCAGGATCAACTGCACAGCTAAAACTGCCCCTCCTGATCGGCACCCTGCCTTTAAATTCATCCGCGGTGATCCATACCCCCGCCTCCTTCAGCCTCAGGAGCATCTCCTCCAGACCATCCTTGTGTACTCCCGCCGCAATGTCATCATAGGTGCAGCCAGCCTCCTTCAGCAGACACAGATACGGGCTGCGCGAATTTCCAAATACGCAGCGGCTGAGGAATTCCAAAAAGCTGCTGTTCCTCAACCTGATCCGGTTTTCAAGTTCCTCCCGGGAGGTCTGCAGGGATATCGGAGTCTTCAAATAACCGGGAAATCCGGATAAGAATCGGCCGTATGATTTAAATCTTTTCAGCTTCATGGCTCTCGATATATGACCCAGGTGATTAACTCAGATCTTTGATAAAAACTAATTGGCTTCGGTATTTTCGATAATTATTCCTGAGGGACAGGTCTGTTTTGTGTTTCCTTATAAATCTTAACTCCGGCCAAGCTGCTGAGAGCGGCAACCAAGCCGCTTAGCCAGGGAAAGCATTGTTCAAAATCATGGGCCGGTTGAATTGACTGGGAGAAGCCCTTTTCAGTAAACATTGCCTCGAAACAGAAAACAGGGAGGCAAATCCACTAATCACGGATAAGACCTTTGCTTACCCCGCAGGTTCCTGACAAGCCCTATATAGTGTTCCAGATGCGCATCCTCATTCCAAAGCAGCTGTGACTGTTCCCGGGCGTTGCGGCTGAGAAGGGCATGCAAATCGTCATCGTTTGTCAACCGGTCAACAGCTGTCATCAATTCTTCCCCTGTATCATAGATCAGACCTCCGCCTGTATTCTCGACCGCTTCAGGAAGGCCTCCCCTGTTCCTGGCAATTACCGGAATTCCAAACCGCATGCTCTCAACAGCTACTAATGGAAATGTTTCATAACACTCCGAAGGGATAATGACAGCCCTGGCACCCCTGTAAAGGTCGGCGAGTTCCCGGCCGGATTTGAATCCCGCAAATTCTATATTTTCTATTCCCGAGGCCAGCTGTTTTAATTTCCTTTCGAAACCTCCCCTCCCCGCGATAATCAAATCCGCCTGTTTGTATTCAGCAAAAACAGGTATTAAGCTCTGCGGACCCTTGAGCTGTTCAAGTCTCCCCGCAAAAAGAAAATAGGGATTATCGGATTCCAGGCCGGCTTTCGTCTCTCCATGTTCCTGGCGCTGTGATTCATCGGCAGAGAGAGGCACAAAGGGAGGGATAAGCTCTATCGATTCCTCCAAAAATCCCAATTCCCGGTGTTTCTCCATGGTAAACCGGCTGGAGGAAATAAAGCAGTCAACATGTCGGACTGATTTCCTCAAAAGGTTTGTATATCTCCAGAGCTGCGGAGGCCTCAAATGCATAAGTGAGCATGTCAGGCAGGAACGGTTCCGGCAGATCCGGCGGTTATTCCTGTAAAGAATATGCATGGGGCAAACCAGCCAGTGATCATGCATGGTATATAGCTTCACGGCATTTCCAAATTTCAAAACGCCGGGTCCTCCCGCCAGGGAAATATTGTGATAGTGGATAACATCGAAACCTTGATCAAGAATTTCAAATATCTTCTTTTTCTTTAAAAAGGGATAGCCGGTTTGCTGGGTAAGCAGGGGAGAAAGAGGTCCTAATTTACTTTTCAGGGGATGTACAGTGATATTCGGGTGATCCATATATGATCCATCCGGTTCTTTTCCGGCCAGGATACGAAATGAATCGACACAATGAATAACGTCAACCGAATATCCCCTATGGGCCAGTCCATTGGAGAGCTGGTGAACGTAGGTCCCGTCCCCTCCAAAACTGTAGGGAGGATAAAAAGTAGCAATCATGCAGAATCTTAATTTATCTTCGATGCCCGCCCCCTCTTTCCAGCATTTTCCTGATGCCCCTCGGAATCCCTGACAACCCCAGGTATAAAGGAAAATATCTTGAAGCAAAGATTCGGAACAGATATTCACTTCTCAAATAGAAGGCATCCACACGTTCCACACCATAGAGATCGCTCCCAGTGCCGGCCAATCCCAGTTCCACGGAGCACGCGCCCCTGAAAATCTCCGAAATTATTCCCCGCACCCTGCTGTTGAAGGATCCAAAAGGATAGGCAAAAAGATCTGCTTTCCTTCCTAGCCTCTGCTCTATTATTTCTTTGGACTGGAAGGCTTCATCGTAGATCATTTCATCATCAAGGCGGGTTAGATCCGGATGGGTCAATGTATGGGCTGCAGGTTCAAATACAGCATCCGTCATTTCCTCTATTTCATTCCAACTCAGCATTTCCCTACCCGCTGCCTGGGGGAGGCGGGAATCCCCGGATATCGGACCGTTTTTCCCGGTTGTTAAAAAAATGGTGGCCTTGCAGCCATACTCGGATAAAACCGGGAAAGCCATATTAAATACTGAACGAAAACCATCATCAAAGGTGATAGCAAAGGATTTATCAGGGAAACCTTTGCCGGAGCGAATCAGATCCACAGCCTCCCCCAGGGTAATGCTCCTGTAGCCCTCTCCAGATAAAAAAGAAATAAAACCTGCGAACAAGGATGGAGGGAAAGAAATAGGCTCAGCTGAATCCTCCAAATGGTGAAACATCAGTATGGGCAGTTTCCTGTTCATAAATCCTTGCCAGTCCTTATGATCTGGAATTCAAGACTATGCCGGGGAATATGTCCATTTCAAATTGTTTCTCCGACAGCAGCGGAAGCCGGAAAAGCCGGCAGTTCCCGTCATCTTTCAGGTAATCCTCCAAGTAAAGGGCAGACCTGATCATCAGCCTGGGGTTTAACTGAGTCGAGGTTTCACCGTGAAAGCCGCGGCGGGATTCTTTTCAACCAGCTGTGAAATGTCATCCTCCGGAAATCCCCTTCCCCTGAGAAAAGGAAGGAATTTATTGAAGAGCAGAGTATACCCCCGGAAATTCCCGCCCAGCTGTTCACCTGGAGAATACCATCCGGCATCATGAGACAGGAGTACCTGCCCCAGCTGCTTTCTCTTTTTCATCTCCTCCAGGAATTCAGCATACCGTTTAAAATCGTCAGTATTAATTCCGTCAAACGCAATCCATGCTCCCGCGTCTGCCGCCTTGAAATGATCCTTGAAGTCATCGGCGCCCTGGGCATGGGTCCATATCCAGGCGGAGGGAGCCACTCCCTCTTCCCTCAATATTTTCAACTGGTCAAAAGCCGGAACGGCCGGTCCGGTATGGGACATGATGGTCAGGCCGGTCTGCCGGTGGGCCCGAGCTGCCGCTCGTATGATTTTGGCGTCAATGCCGGATACCGGCACCGGATCAACAGCTGTCTTGATAAAACCAGGCCTGATACCGGTATCCCCGATTCCCTGCTCCCACTCCCGGACCCAGCGCGCGGCAAGCTGATCTTCGGATTCATCCCAGGCATGCGCCGGAAGGTATTTATCCTTCGCCGCTCCATAGTATCCGGTGTTGGTCAGCAGATGCATTCCACTGGCCGAGGAAAGCCTGGATAGAAGCAGGGGATCGCGGCCCAGGTAGGCAGGAGTGCATTCAACCAGGGCTTGACACCCGGCAGCCTTCAGCTCCCGCAGGTAGGGCAGGATCACTTCAAATGCTTCATCTGAATCGTAACGATCAGCAGATATCTTGTCCGCGCCAATGAAGTCCACCAGGACATGTTCATGGCTCAAGGTCGTGCCAAGCGCCGCAGGCTGCAGCGGGCCATGCACAGTCATTATAAAATCCGCGGTTGCCCGGGCTGCCCCAATTGACGGCAGGGAAAGGGCCGCACCAGCGAAATAAGAACTCCTGATAATGAAATCGCGCCTGTTCAATACTTAACCTCCATAAATCATAAGTATGCTTACAGAAGGTGCCGGGTTTCCAGCAAACCTCTGCCCGGAACTACTTTCCTCCCGGATTGTCAATATCAATAACCCGGCCTACCCCCATAGGAACGTATTTATCACCATAATATTCCCTGAACCATCCGATTTGCGAATCTCCGGTGCAGTGGGTAGCCCCGCAGCGTATGATTCCTGCCTTTTCGAACTCTCCGATCAGTGCCCCGACTTCAGATTTCTTTTTCTGCATCAGGTGGAAACCTCCAAAACAGAAAGTAATCTTTTTCCCCATAACTTCAGAGGCTTGACTGATTATGTTAACTATCCCCGGATGCGCGCATCCGGTCATCACTGCCGCACTGTTACCAGTGTCAAAAATCAGGGATTGTTCCCTTACCGGTCCTTCCATATCTCCGGTTGAATATATTCCCTCGCAAATCTGAACCGGTCCTGAGACTTTCACAGTCCTGGCACCTGTTTCTTCTACCTTCCTGAAAAAAGCTTCGGGAAATGACGCCGGCAGGTAGACATCCACGTCAGCATTCTCTCCCAGGAAATATTCGAGGCCTCCAGTGTGATCACCATGGTTGTGGGAGATGACAACCAGGTCAACCGCGGACAGGTCTACTCCCAATGCTTTTATGTTGTCCCTTAAAATTTCCGGTTTTGTCCCGGTGTCAAAAAGGATTGTTTTTTCCCCGCCCTCAACCAGGGCGGAAAAACCCCAGTCCGAAGCCGTGCCCTCAATATGGACATAGTTGTCATACAAAATGGTTACTTTGAAATGGTTAGCAGCTTTCTCAGAAGCCGCAACAACAGGAGTGAAAAGCAGGAAAAAAATGGAAATAAAAACAACAGGCCTCATCACATCCTCCCTGGAATACACTTCATATTCTATTTCCAGCGACAATTAATAACTCTGGAAGATCAAAGTCCCGATTCTTTTAAGGATTAAACCCGTCGGGCTACCCTCCGAAAATGATAACCATAAACCATCAGGGTCATAGCTTCAGCGAATGATTCCCTGTGAAACAATGCCGCTTTTATCATCATTTTCCAGTAATACCATTGGGAGGCACCATTTCCAAGTACCCCTATAAAGAAAAGAGATTTAAGAAAGCCTTTTAATTCACGAATTTTGAGTCTTTTCCTGTATTGAGGATTATATTCCTTCAGAAATATTGAAACCCGCTGGTAGTACTGCCTGGGGCTGTATATTGTCCTCAGGATATCCCGGTACCCTTCCAGCAGTACATCTACATCCATTCTTGGAATAAAATTGATTGTACCATCGGTATTATCACCCGTCGCGCCCGGCAACAGGCGGTCTTCGGATTTGAGACGGTGCCAGAGCCTGGTATTAGGGGGGGCATTAAGCAGTCCTACCATGGCTGTAACCACCCCTGATTCCTGGATGAACTTTATCTGGCGGGAGAATATGCTCTCATCATCACTGTCGAATCCGACAATATACCCTCCAAGTACCTGCATTCCTGCTCCCTGGATCTTTTTAATGGCCGCCGTAAGATCCCGGCGGCAGTTCTGCTTTTTTCCACACTCCTGGAGACTTTCCTCGTTGGGGGTTTCCAACCCTACAAAGACGGCATCAAATCCAGCCCTTACCATCAAATCAATCAACTCATCATCGTCTGCCAGGTTCACCGAAGCTTCCGTGAGAAAATTGAAAGGATGCTTCCTCTCCTCAACCCACTCCACCAGGTTTCTCAGGACCTTGCGCACCTCCCGTTTGTTGCCTATAAAATTGTCATCAACAAAAAACAGCTGCCCTCTCCAGCCAAGAGAATAAACGGCATCAAGTTCCCGGATCACCTGATCCGCAGATTTAACCCGGGGAACCCGGCCAAACAGGTTGGTTATGTCACAGAACTCGCAGTTGAAAGGACATCCCCTTGAATACTGAACCATGAGGGTCTGATAATTCCCCGGCTTCACCAGATCCCATCGAGGCAGCGGTGTATCGGCCATGTCGGCAAACTGTTCGGAACTGTAAACCTGGCGGGCTTTCCCATTTTTCAAATCATCCAGGAATCCAGGCAGGGTAATCTCGGCTTCATTCAGTACCAGGTGATCAGCCAAGCTGGTAAAATCCTGGGGATTACTAGTGAACAGGGGACCTCCGGCAACAACTTTAACCCCCATTTCACGGCATCTTGCCAGTACTTCAGTAGCAGATGCCCTCTGGATCATCATGGCACTCACCATTACCATGTCAGCGGATTCCAGGTCACGGTCCCTGAGCTTCCTTAAATTCATGTCAACCAGGCGCAGGTTCCATTCTTCCGGGAGCATTCCGGCCACGGTCAGGAGCCCCAGCGGCGGGCAGGCGGCTTTTCCGGAGGCAAACCTAAGGGCGTGTTTAAAACTCCAAAAGGTAGCGGTGCATTTCGGATTAATCAGAAGAACATCCATCAGATTTCTCCTCTCAAGACCTCCTGAGACCATTAAAAATTACCGCCAGGAGCATTTCGGTAAAGGTCTCAAGACTTACTTCCATCATGTCAACTGCCCAGGTAAGTTCAAGGGATTTAAGTGAAACCACAAGGATATGGGCCATCAGGTTAACATCCTTAACATCAAGCTGACCGCTCTGATTCCCGAATTCCAGAGCTTCTGCTACAAGTTTCTGCTCCTTTGCCGTAAAGGCATCCGCAACCTCTCCGATGTAAGGCCAATATGAATTCACGGTTTCGTGGGTTACCAGATAAAAATTGACAAGATCCTTGATATTTCCGATCTTGGTTACAAGATGGGCCTTCAGTTTTCCTTCTGCTGAATTCTCATCATCCATGGCTTTCTTAATGGCATCATACATCTGGTCGGCTTCTATTCGTATCACATCATTAAAAATCTCATTTTTATTCTTGTAATAACGATAAATTGTGACCTTGGAAACCTTCGCTTCAGCGGCAATCTCTTCAACTGTTACCTTCTTCAGGCCAAACTGCCCGAAGAGTCTCTGGGCTGCCAGGATTATTTCTGTACGCTTATCCACTTATTCCTCTCCAATTCTCCAAGATAGCAGTTTACTCCTCGTCCTAAAATGCCGGGCCAATACATTATCCGACTGTTATGCGATACCATCAACCAATTATTGCCCTGGCGACAGGTTAAATGCCCCTGGAGACCTTCCTGAAGTGGTAACCGTAAACCATCATGGTCATTGCTTCAGTAAAGGCCTGCCTGTGAAAAAGGAGGGCCTTGAAAAAAGTCTTCCAGTAATACCATTGGGAAATACCATCGCCTAAAATCCCCAAAAAGAAAATCGTCTTCAGGAAAGCCCGTACTTCCCTGACTCTCATCCCTTTCCGGCGGCGCGGCTGGTAATTCTCAAGAAAAGTAAAGACCCTCTCGTGAAAGGCCCTGGGACTATAAATTGTCTTCACAATGCGCTTGTATCCGGCAATAAGCTTTTCCATCTCCATTTTAGGTACAAAATTAATTGACCCGTCGGTATTATCACCAGAGGAATTGTCCAGCAACCTGTTTTCGCCTTTCAGCCTGTGCCAGAGCTTTGTTTCCGGAGGCGCGTTCAGCAGGCCGACCATGGCCGTAACTACTCCTGATTCCTGGATAAACCTGATCTGTCGGGAAAATATACTCTCATCATCACTGTCAAATCCCACAATATATCCGCCAAGCACCTGGAAGCCTTTGGACTGTAATTTTTTAATCGAGCCGACCATGTCCCTGGTACAGTTCTGTCTTTTGCCGCATTCCCTCAAGCTTTCCTCATTCGGAGTTTCCAGCCCTACGAAGAGGGCGTCAAATCCGGCCTTTGCCATGAGTTCCATTAATTCCTCATCATCAGCCATGTCCACAGAAACTTCAGTTGTAAATGTAAAAGGGTGGCCTCTTTCTTCGAGCCAGGGAATAAGAGACTGCAGGATCTTTTTGATCCTTGGCCTGTTGCCTATGAAGTTATCGTCAACAAAAAACATCGGGCCCCGCCACCCTCCCGCATATACCGCCTCGAGTTCAGATATTACCTGCTCAGCTGATTTAACCCGGGGCCACCGGCCGAACAGATTCGTGATATCACAAAACTCGCAGTTATATGGACACCCTCGCGAGCATTGAATCATAAGAGTCTGGTAATCCTTCATCCCGATTAAATCCCATCTGGGTAAGGGGGTTGAAGACAGATCAGGAAATTCCTTTGAGGTATAGATTTTCTTGGGATTTCCGGATTCAAGATCATCCAAAAAAATTCCAAGGGTAATTTCAGCTTCATTAAGCACCAAGTGGTCAGTCAGATCCAGAAAATCATCAGGGCAACTTGTAAACAGGGGCCCTCCCGCAATCACCTTCTTCCCTTTTTCGCGGCATTTCTTGAGAATGTCAATAGTTGAACCGCGCTGGATGAGCATGGCACTCACAAACACCAGGTCTACTTCTTCGAAATCACTGTCCTTGAGAGAACTCACATTCAAATCCACCAGGCGCAGATCCCAGTCACCCGGCAGCATGCCGGCTACGGTCAAAAGGCCCAAAGGGGGACAGGCTGCCTTCCTGGATACAAACGGCAGGGCGTATTTGAAACTCCAGAAAGTGGTAGTGTACTCAGGATAAATGAGCAAAGCTTTCATCTCTTGTTTTCCTTTGATCTCTGCTCGCACCTTTTTGATTAATTGGGTAATGTTCTTTTTAACAGCTTCCCGATAATTTTTAGCATCGTGATTTAATGCCGATTCCGCAACACCAATGCCTTCCCGCTACTCCTTAAAAACTACCGTTTTGAATCAACCAGGTCGAAATTATTAAATTAACGATATAAACGATTTTAGTTTATTTCGTTCAGTTTTTCAAGGAAAAACTTCCTCCCTATACCTATAGCCAGGTAAAAAAGGAGGAAAAGCTCATAGGTTCGGCACTTTGGGGTAGCGAAAAAAAAGCAATTAAGTAGATCGCAACTATCCCGGAAATCGGAAATTAAGCTAAATGGGAGCAGGGTTTAGGAATTCGCCCGGGAACCCAGAAGAAAGGATCCTGAATTTCAGGATCCTTTCAATTCCGGATTAGCCGCAATTGGGGACAAAGTTATAAAGGAAAGTTTTCACACTGATCTCAGCTTTTTATCCAGCCACAGGATATTCTCAGTCAAACGGTCTATCGTTGCCAGGCCTTCAGCATCTTCGGCTATTTCACCGGGATCCCTGGCAACACCCACATTCCAGTAAGTGGAACCCGGCACTACCATGTCATTGATCAGAAAAAACTGGTTGAGGGCATTGAACGTCGTCATCCTTCCGGCACGCCTGCCGACTGCTATTCCAGCTCCTATTTTCCGGCTCAATAATTTCCCGTTGGCTCCAGCCACATAACCGCAGCGGTCGATCAGGGCTTTAGCCTCCGTGGTCATCTGGGAAAAATAAACCGGAGATCCAATAATTATGGCATCGGAGGCAACCATTTCTTCAATACATTCATTGATGATGTCCCGATCCTCAACACAACGCCTGTCCTGTCTGTTTTTACAGGTGCCGCAGGCCTTACATCCCCGGAGAGGCTCACCGCCAACCTGAACAAGTGCTGTGTCAGCTCCGTTTACTTGAAAAATCTCAGCTACGCGCTTGAGCAGAAAGGCTGTGTTGCCTTCCGGCCGGGGGCTGCAATTAAAAAGTACTGCTTTCATATTATTCCTTTTTCTTCTTACTAATATAATCAGGATTAATTGACTGCCTCTGCAGGCAGGAGGTTACTGCCAAATATACTCCTCATCGGCCGGGATTTCACCTGAATTCAAACAAGAACTGCCATAACTGAATTGCAGCTGCAGCGGCGTCTTTTCTTGACGCCGGCTGAAATCCGTTTAATTATTATCAGCAATGCAAATTCTAAAAAATCTATACCAGGTAAGCGGAGACCTTAACGGCCTGACCTTCGATGTCCAGGGAGCCCTCTGGAATGACGCCAATTCCTATCTCCTGGCCACACCCCGGGGGCACATCATGTTTGATTGCGGCTGTGGAGACACATCTGACCAGATTCACAGCAACATCAAGTACTGGGGACTTTCCGCTTCAGATATCCGATTCTGCCTGTTGACCCACCCCCACCTGGATCATGCCGGAGGCGCTGGAATCCTCAGGAAATCTGGGGTGAAACTAATCGCCGTAAAAGAGACGGCGGAAGCCATTTCGGCCGGAGACGAACGCTGCGGAGGCTATCTTTACCATAAGGATTTCAAGCCGGTTGAAGCTGACCGGATAGTTTCGGATGGAGAGGTACTGGATCTATGTGGAATCAATATTGATGTCATGCATCTGCCCGGGCACTCACGGGGATGTACCGCTTATTTTTTCAAGCATGAAGGAAAACAGATCGTGGTAAGCGGAGACATCATCGGCACCCAGCTTTCCGGAGATTTCGGCTGGGACGGGTCTATAGATTTTGACAAAACAGCCTACCTGGAATCACTTCGTCGTTTTGCCCGCACAGATCCGGATATTATGCTTCCGGGGCATGGATTGATCTGTTTTCACAAACCTAAATGGAGGATTGAGGAGTCCTTGAACAGCGCGCTTTGCCTCTGGAGATAAACAGCATTTGGTTCCAACTCCTCAATCCCGCAGTTTTAATCTGCTATTTAATCCCTTTCATGCACTTCTCCAAATGCTCTTCATCAATTCCGGAAGTCAGATAGGAGACCACTACCAATACGATAATTGACAGGGGCATGGCTATCAGCATGGGATCCACGATCATCCACGGAAAAGTGTCAAACAAGGCGTCCTTACCGAAAATAGCCTTGCAGATCCCCAGGGGGGCGGACTCTTTCTGGTGCATGAATGCCAAGGCAAAGACGCTGGCCAGCAGTCCTGTATATATGCTCCACTTGGCGGCCGCCCTGGTTACCCGCTTCCAGTAGAGGGCGGCAAAATAGGCGGGCAGGAAGGTGGCGGCACAGATCCCGAAGAAAATGGCCGTTCCCCTGGCGATGATGCTGATCGGAAGCTGATACCCGATGGAAATGCTGACCAGGATAGCTACAACAACGCCGAGCCTGGTGATCATCATGGTATTTATTTTTTTGTTAGGGAAAAGATTCTGGACTACATCTCTACCCAGGGCTGTTCCCATTGTATGGAACTGGGAACTGAGAGTGGACATGCCCGCCGATAAAAGCGCCAGCATAAAAAGGTACACAAACCAGGAAGGCATGGCGCTGTTGATGTATTCAGGAATTATCAGGTCAACATTCCCCTGGGCTGCCTGGATGGCCAGCTGCCCGGTTTCGTTATAGAAATGAAGGTTGGTCAGCGCGCCCACGGTAAAAACAAAACCGGTGGCGACAAAAATAAAAATACCGCCAACAAGTACGGCCCGATTCAGTTCACGATTGCTTTTAACCGTCATGAACCTTACAACCAGCTGGGGCTGGGCCAGAACGCCTATGCCTACACCCAGGATGATACTTGTCGTCAGTGCCCACCACCAACCTGAATTAAATTTCGGGAATACCGTCCATCCCATGTGTCCCTGGGCCTGCAGGCTTTCAGGAACCAAAGCAGCCATATTGGTCAAGGCTTCATGAGCACCGGTTATGCCTCCCAGCTTGACGTAGGTTACAACCAGCAGGAAAAACAGGCTGAGGAACATAATCGTAGCCTGGAGAGCGTCGGTGTACATAACCCCTTTCAACCCTCCGGCAATAACATAGGCAGCAATTACCAGCGAAAAGAAAATTAAGGCTATCGAAAAATCAATGTTGAAAATACTCTCAATAAAACGGGCTCCGCCTATCAGGACTACCGCCGCGTACAATGGCATGGCAATAAAAATTATGGCCCCGCAGGTGGTCTGAATCCCTTTCGATTGGAATCTTTTCCCCAGGAATTCCGGAAAGGTATGGGCATCCAGATTGTGCCCGATTTTCCGGGTTCTTCTCCCGAAAAAGACAAAAGCAATAAAAATGCCTACAAAAATATTGAGAAATGTGAGCCAGATAAGGCCCATTCCGTATATACCGGCAATACCCCCGAAACCTATGATTGCCGATGTGGATATAAAGGTGGCGCCATAAGACATGGCCATGATAAAAGGATGAATATTACTCCCTGCAAGAAGATAATCCCTGGCGTTTACAGTGTGTTTATAGCCTTTATACCCCAGATATCCAATTGCCAGTAAATATGCGATAACTACCAGTCCAAGCGTAAAAGTATCCATGGTGTTCCCTTAAGTCGTTTGTTCAGTGGTGTTGAAGGTTAGATCTGACTTTCAATTTCCTCTTCTTTTTCTGCCCATTGGACGTCGGTTTCCAGGTCTTCGCCCTTTGGGTCATCTCCCTTATTCCAGTTAACCGCACCATAGACAATGCAGAGAATAAGACTCAGAACAGTTAATAAATATCCGATAAAAATAACAGGATCTTCGATACCAAACATGCCTTCCCCCAGTCAGCTTCTGTAAATTAATATTTTCCCGTCTGATCCGCGCGAGCTCCGGTTTAATCGGGACAAAATTCCTAATATCTATACCATAAGAAAATAGGCCAATCTACAACTTATTGAAAAAAAAGGCTATTTACTTAAAATTACCTGCAAATTAACATCAAATCCTCCATTTGTGACACCCCCATCACAGATGCAATCCGGGAACAATCGCAGATAATTGCTTGCGTGAGGATGTAATTTCCCAGTCAGACGATGCGGATCTAACCCGGTGGATAAAAATAGATATTTCCCAAACAGCTTCTTTGAACCGTGGCGTAATCACGGGCCAATTTTGATAAGAAGTACCGCCGATCCCTGCGCAGCCTTATCCACCGGCTCCAGTTCCCTCAATTCCACTCTTGACGAAATATCAAAGTGACTGCTTAATTTCGAGAACGGAACAGGAGGACGGTTATCTTTCCCAGAAACTCAATGATTACTTCGAGGGTGACTCCTGGCGGTTCAGAAGCATTGAAATTCTAAGAGACTTAAATGAAAGGGTGAGAGGATTCCTACTGGCAGCTGACGGCAACCAGGTACAGAAACTCAGATTCACTCGGAAACAGGATTGACTGGTTGATTGATGACCTTCTTATGCGGGGCGGTTTATTAATCCGCGAAGGAGGGGAAACGCGGTTTCCCCTCCTTCTTAATTATCCCGACACCTGGATTTCTAGTCACCGTCGAGAAGGTCGCCAAGGCCTCCCAGGATCGAACCTTCACCGGTCCGTTTACCGCCGCCGCCCTTGGAAGCAGGCGCGGCCTGCAGCATCCTGCCGGCAAGCCTGGAAAACGGCAGGGACTGCATCCATACCTTGCCCGGTCCGGTCAGGTTAGCGAAAAAGAGGCCTTCCCCGCCGAACAATGCAGATTTAATTCCTCCGACCTGCTGGATTTCAAAATCAATTGAAGGCTGGAAGGCCACGAGACATCCGGTATCAACATGGAGGGTTTCACCAGCTCGCAATTCACGTTCCACAACACAACCTCCGGCGTGCACGAAAACCATTCCGTCACCTTCCAGCTTCTGCATTATGAAACCCTCTCCGCCAAACAGTCCGGTAAGGATCTTTTTCTGAAAGAATATGCCAATTTCCACTCCCTTGGCGGCGCAGAGGAAACTGTCTTTCTGGCATATCAGGGTGCCGCCCATATCCTTGAGCGATACCGGGATAAGGCTTCCAGGGTAAGGAGAGGCAAAGGCCACCTTGGCTTTTCCGCTTCCGCCTTTATGAGTAAATACGGTAATGAAAAGGCTTTCACCGGTTATCAGGCGTTTGCCGGCACCAACCAGTTTACCCATAAGACCACCCTGGTCCGACTTGGCGCTTCCGTCACCGAAAACAGTGTCGAGACCGACCGGAAGGTCTTTGTACATCATGGCTCCGGCTTCAGCCACAGCACTTTCTCCCGGATCCAGTTCCACCTCTACGAACTGCATTTCCTCTCCGAAAATCTTGTAGTCAATTTCATGAGCGACAGTTCCGGATGGAGGAGGAGGAGTTCCCGGCCCGGGATTTCCTGAACTTAATTCCGGTATCTGGCTTATCGGTTTCCATTCGGCGAAACCTTCTTTCCAGGCGTGCCCGGCGGGATTCGCCTTGGCTTTAGCAACCGCATCCTCTTCACTTAAAGGCCCTTCCTGCTGCCCGCTGAAACTTAAATACCATTGAGACATAAGACATTTCCTCTCTTTCTATCCATTAATTAATTATATTTCCGCAGCTCCCAATATGGCTGGCAGAACCGGAGTTTTCAATTCAGCATATGTAATCACAGGGTTGGGAAGAGGCGAAAAGTCAGTTGCCTCTGAACCTACACCGGCTTTCTCCAGACCACCCACGCATCAATACTCCGAAAGGTATTCTAATACACTAACAAATTTCTATCACGATTCAGTCACGGTTCCATTTACAACTCTGGGAGCTTCCATGGATCCCGATACGGACGTTCAACATACTGGCTGACATCTGGATGACCCGAAGCAGTCTCAGTTTTCGCGTCCCACCTGATCTGGGTTCGCAGCCTGGCGGCAATATTTGCCAGGTGGCAGGCATTGACTGACTTGTGATGAAGTGCAACATTGGCCACCGGCTGTTTTCTGCTCTTCACGCAATCCACGAAATCCTTAACATGGGTGAAGTGGTAATCAGAGGAGCCTCCCTGCCTGGGCACCGGAGTCATTTTGTAGAATTTGGGTTTTCCAATGGCCTCGGTTTCAGGATGCACTTCCCATCCTCCGCGATCAACAACCAATATTCCATCCTCCCCGTGGAACTCACATCCATGCTCCCTCTGCCAGGGACCCTGTCCGCAACCCAGCATATGTTCCCAGGTCATTGAAAAACTGGGAAACTCCACGATTGACTGCTGGGTGTCAGGGGTCTCCATGATGTCATCGGGATATCCATATTTTCCTCCGGTCGCCATGGCCCCAACCGGGTCTTCCTTCATGGCCCACATAACCACGTCAACCATATGAGCTCCCCAGTCGGTCATAAGACCGCCTGAATAATCCCAGAACCACCGGAAGGTAAAATGAAATCGGGCAGGATTGAACGGCCTCTTAACCGCGGGGCCCAGCCACATGTCATAGTCGACCTCAGGTGGTGGGGTTGCGTTAGCAGGGTTTCCCAGTGCTCCGGTCCAGTCTATGTATGCCCAGGCTTTCACATTGCGGATTTTCCCCAATTTCCCGGACTGCACATATTCAACGGCATCCTGAAAATGCTTGGCACTCCGCTGCTGGGTGCCTACCTGGACGATTCTGCCATACTTTTCCGCGGCCTTTACCATCACCCGGCCTTCAGCTATTGAGGTAGCCAGGGGCTTTTCGCAATAAACATCCTTTCCTTCCTGGCAGGCCATAACCGTGGGAAGGGCATGCCAGTGGTCCGGCGTCCCAACAATCACCATGTCAATATCTTTCCGTTCGATAATCCGCCGAAAATCCTGGTAACCATCAGGTTTGCGTCCTCTCAGCTTTTCAACAGCCTCGCGGTTCTTTTCCACTCTCCGTGTGTCCACATCGGCTATGGCAAGACAGTCGACTTCAGGGATGCGAAGCATGTCCCTCAGGTCTCCCATGCCCATCCCGCCCGCTCCGATCAGGCCCACCGTCAATTTATCATTGGGACTGGCTGAAGAAGTGCGGACTGCCGCGGAAGCATTGCCGATTCCGGCCATTGCCACTGCTCCTGCTGAAATCTTTGAAAAACTGCGTCTGGAAATTTTTCCCATCTTTTCATACCCCTTTTTTTGAATTTTTATGGTTACTCAGATTGTATATCCGCAGGATAAAAAGGCAAGGATAAAATTAGCAAACTGGCCGGGATAAAAACAAGGGAAAAGGACATTCAGCACGGAGCAATAATCTGCCAGGGCAGCAGAAAGGGGATAGAAATATCTTCGCGGAAAGAGGTCGGGGACACCGAATGTGTCAGAATACGATACCAGCCGCGGCAAGGATATTCTGCCGCGGCTGGTAACATATTTATCCGGGTAGGATTTGCAGTTCCGTCTTACAATCCATTTTCATTCAAATATAGAAACAAAAATGAAACACATAGCTTTCTTCCAGCCAGGCATTGCCTGTCCCGGCAGTGTTTAATCAGGCGGTTAATCTTCAAAGAAAAACCTATCTTCGCCGAATGCGGGTCGAAGAGCGTCAAACCAGCAGGCTGAAGGATCAAACCTGGCAAAAAACGGACGCCCTACCCAGTCCGGGTCCCTGGCTTGTAGAAACTGCAGTACGAAGACCTTTTCGCCGGCGATTTCTGCTGTGCCTGAAACCAGGACTTTCCCGGGAAAAGCAGACATTGATGGCCCCCTTACGGTACGGGCCAGGCCTGAAACACTTTTATAGGCCTCGGTAAAAATCTGGTGGGCCCTGATCAAGGGAATCTCAAAATACTCCCTGGCACCCGTGTCCCTTTCAATAAACATGTAATAGGGAACCATTCCCAGCCGGACCCCTTCTGTCCACAAGTCACGCCAGTTTTCAGCATTGTCATTGATATGGCGGATCATCGGAGCCTGCATACGGATTTCGGCTCCAGTATTCCTGATCCTGCGGATCGCTTCCTTCACAATGTCAGTCTTCAATTCCGCGGGATGGCTGAAATGAGCCATAATAGCCAGGTGCCTGCCCGATTTAACCACCTTCTCAAACAGGCGTATGACTTCATCAGCATCAGGATCAGTTACATATTTATAAGGCCAGTAAGCAAGCGATTTTGTTCCGATCCTGATGGTCCTGAGATGTTCCAGGGATTCATCAAGCAGCGGCTCCAGGCAGGAACTGAGTCCCCTGCTGTTCATAACCATCGGGTCTCCCCCGGTCATAAGCACATCCCTGATTCCGGTATCCGACTTCAAATACCTCACAATCCGGCTCGACATCTTTGCCTTGAATTTATACTGGGTCTTTCCAATGAACTGGGGCCAGCGAAAACAGTATGAACAATAAGCATGGCAGGTCTGCCCCCGTGAAGGGAAAAAAAGTACGGTTTCCCTGTATTTGTGCTGGATACCCTCAAGAGGCGTGCCGTGATAAATGGGAACATTGTGAGAGAGCTGTCCGGCCGGGTGAGGATTGAGTTCGCTTCTTATTCTTGAAACGCACTCATCAATCTCACTCTTATCCGCGCCTGCCCGCAGCAGATCCCTGATGGCATTAAAATTATCTTCGCCAAGCATTCCCCTTTGAGGGAAAGTCAACTGGTAAATCGGATCTTCGGGGATATTTTCCCAGTCAATAAGTTCACGGACTACGTAATTGTTGGTCCTGAACGGAAAAACAAGTGAAACGACATTCACTGCCTCCCTGGCATCCGCGGGTATTTTCTCCCACTGGGAAATTTCACGGACCTTTCCGCCGATAATAGGTTTATATTTCTTTAATCGAAACTGTTCATTATTCAATATTTTGTCTCCGGTAGATGGAAATCCGGACGCCGATGATATACAGAAGATTTATTTCAATCGGAAGATTCCGCTTTGGGTAATGCCTGCAGTCCAACTGCCTCAGCTTATTTCTATGCTAACAAAATTATAACAGTATTTCGAAATAAACCTCTGGCAGCCTGCCCTCTTTCCGGGAATTCCGAGGCTGAAAAAAGCTGATAACCCCAAAATAGGAAACAGAAATCGATCCGGAATTTTTAAATCAAATGATGCTGCAGGTTCACTTCATCTGTTTTTCCGGCATTATTTTAAGCCCTCATAAATCAAGGTGCCAAACAGGCATTGAATACAGCCGCATTTATCAATAAAAAAGTTGAAAAAGACCTCCTGATAATGCATAAATGGAATCACTCGTTAATGCGTTCGTTTAAGGAGAATTTAGTATTTCTGGAGGAATCCCATGGAAGATCGTAATTTACGTATTAAAGCAATTTTTCAACAACTTGGAATCAAGGAAAATAATCCGGGAGCCTGCAGCTGTGTAAATTCCTGGACCACCGACCCGGATGGCAAGGATTTGGTCAGTTACGATCCCACAACTGGATCTCCCCTGGCTTCCATAAGGCAGATAACTGAGCCCACCTACGAAAGAATCCTGGAAAATGCCGCGGGGACTTTCAAGACCTGGAGAACTGTACCAGCTCCCAAAAGAGGCCTCCTTGTCAGGGACCTGGGAAACGCGTTGCGCGAAGTGAGTGAACCCCTGGGTGAATTAATCGCGCTGGAAATGGGCAAGATCAAGGCAGAAGGCATTGGTGAAGTCCAGGAAATGATCGACATATGTGATTTCGCGGTAGGCCTTTCCCGCCAGCTTTACGGATTGACCATGAACTCCGAGCGTCCCGGGCATCGAATGTTCGAACAGTGGCATCCTCTAGGCCCGATCGGAATCATTACCGCCTTTAACTTCCCTGCAGCCGTGTGGGCCTGGAACGCCGCCATCGCCGCGGTTTGCGGAAACACAATGCTCTGGAATCCTTCTTCCTCAACCAACCTGGTAGCCGTGGCAATTCAGCATATAGCCAACCAGGTGATGCAGAAGCATGATGCCGGAGGCGTTTTTAACCTTGTGGCGGGAAGCGGAAGAACCATCGGGGAAACAATGCTTAATGACAAACGGGTTCCCCTGATCAGTTTCACGGGATCTGTCAACATTGGAAGGCATGTCGGAACCACGGTTTCCCAAAGGCTCGGGAAATCAATTTTGGAGCTGGGCGGCAACAACGCGGTGATTGTGTCTCCGCAGGCTGATCTGGATCTGGCCCTGAGGGCTATCGTTTTTGGCGCGGTTGGCACCGCGGGTCAGAGATGCACTTCCACCCGCCGGGTAATAGTGCACAAGGATATTGCCGAAGAGCTCACAGACCGGCTTATTAATGCTTACAGCCAGGTCCGAATCGGTGATCCTCTGGATGATGAGACCCTTATGGGTCCACTGGTAAACCAAAAGGCTGTGGACGATATGATGGCCGCTCTTGGCGAGGTCGAGAAACAGGGCGGCAAGGTCCTGACCGGCGGGGGCAAACTGCCCGAACTGGGAGAGTGTTTCGTCAGCCCTACGATCGTAAAAATGCCGACCCAAACGCCTCTCGTCTGTGAGGAAACCTTCGCCCCCATTCTATATGTACTGGAATACAAGACCCTGGAAGAAGCAATCGAAATCCACAACGCGGTACCCCAGGGATTATCAAGTGCCATGTTCACAAACAACCTTCCTGAAGCAGAGCGCTTCCTCTCCTGCACCGGTTCTGACTGCGGTATTGCCAATATCAACATCGGTACCAGCGGGGCTGAAATCGGAGGCGCTTTCGGGGGAGAAAAAGAAACCGGCGGCGGAAGAGAATCCGGTTCAGATGCCTGGAAGGGCTATATGAGAAGGCAGACCAACACGCTTAACTGGTCAGACAGCCTGCCCCTGGCCCAGGGGATCAACTTCGGCTAAAAGTAATCAGGTGCGGCATCAGGCCTGCCGGTGCCGCACCGGCCCACCATTCATAAAATTCCAGAACTGGAAATGGACCAGATGACTTCAGGGGACAAGGATCCAGGCGGGTTCGTTCTGCCTCGGCCGCAAAAATCCTCTTTGAGATTGAAAGCTCTTCGGGTTTTACGCGCAAAAAAAAGGGGGCGGCAAGCCACCCCATCTATATAAACCTCATAGAAGGCCGTCCTCCTATGAGGGGCTGTAAACCCTTCTTCTCTAACTTTGATACCAACATTGCATTCCGGTTCCCAGGAAAAAACACATTTTTTTAACTCTAGTTATTGATATTCCCTGCTGATTAACCCAATATAAAAAACCAGTTATCCAGTAAATTTCACAGGGAGTAATTTTAATGACCCAAGAAAATATTCAATCTGAAGCAGTATCCCGTACATTCTCCAGCCCATTATCGATGTTTCTTTTAGTGATGCGATTTATCATCGGCTGGCATTTCCTGTACGAAGGCATAATTAAACTGGTAGATCCAAACTGGTCATCTGTTGGATTCCTGGCCCAGTCAAAATGGCTGTTATCAGGTTTTTTCAACTGGATAGCAGAAACCCCGGGAGTTCTTTCCGTCGTGGATGCCCTCAATATCTGGGGCTTGATTTTCATTGGAGCCGGCCTGATAGTGGGTCTCTTCACCAGGTGGGCCGCCCTGTCAGGAATGCTCCTGCTGGCCATGTACTACATAGCCAATCCGCCATTCATGGCAACCAGCGGAATGGCCATGGAAGGCAACTACCTGTTTATAGATAAAAACCTGGTTGAATTCATGGCCCTGGGAGTGCTGGCCATGATCCCGGTGCTGGGCCTTCCCGGCCTGGACCGAATCATCGGCCTGCTCAGGAGAGACAAAAAATCAGGAGAATCCGCCCAGGACGCCCCTCCCCAGTCGCTGCCCCGACGGGAACTGATAAGGAGCCTTTCAGGAGTTCCGGTCCTGGCCGGCTTCTCCGCCGCCGCGGCCCTGAAACTCAACCCCAACAGCTGGGAAGAAAAAAATCTCGCCGAAGCGGGAGGGGTTGATACCGTTACAAGCGCGACTCTCAAGACCTTCCACTATGCCGATCTCAAGGATCTTAAGGGCAACCTGCCATACGGAAAAATCGGCAACCTCGAACTGAGCCGTATGTTCATGGGCGGCAACCTGATCGGCGGATGGGCCCACGCCAGGGATCTTATTTATGTTTCAAAGCTCATCAAAACCTATCACTCTGATGAAAAAGTCTTTGAAACCCTGCGCCTGGGTGAAAGGTGCGGTCTCAATACCATCCTGACTACAACTACCCTGTCCCGGGTTATCAACAGGTACTGGAATGAACAGGGCGGGACCATTCAGTTCATCTCCGACTGCGCCGGCGCTTCCGACCTGATCACCGGCGTCAAAAAATCAATAGATGGGGGAGCCAAGGCCTGTTACGTACAGGGCGGTATAGGTGACACCCTTGTAGCTGAGGGGAAATTTGATGAGATTGCCGCCGCCCTGGAGTACACAAGGGCAAACGGCCTTCCGGCCGGAATCGGCGGACACAAGATCGAAACCATACAGGGCTGCGTGGATGCCGGTCTCAAACCCGATTTCTGGGTTAAGACCCTGCACCGCAATAACTACTGGTCGGCCCGCACCGAGGAAGAATACAACGATAACTGCTGGTGCCTTAAACCAGAAGAAACCATAGCCTACATGAACGAACGTGAAGAACCCTGGATCGCCTTCAAGGTGCTGGCCGCTGGGGCTATCGCTCCTGAAGAGGGTGTAAGGTATGCCTTCGAAAATGGTGCTGACTTCGTATGCCTCGGGATGTACGATTTCCAGGTTGTGGAAGATACCAATATCGCCTGGGATATCTTTGAGAAGGGTTTTGACCGTAACCGTCCCTGGAGAGCTTAAATCATTTCCACCGGATACAGTCCCGCGGGTATTTTTAAGCGGGACTGTATCCCGGAACCTTGCCGCTGCCCAGCAATCCGCGTATCGCCCCTGCCAGGTAAAAAGATCCGGTTACAACTACCGGATTCCCTATCTCAATGGCGGCTTCAAGCGCCTCAGCAGTTCCCGCGGTTTCCATCCCACCAGGGACATACACCTTCAATCCCGAGGGATCAATGGCCCGGGGAGAATCAATTGGCACCAGGAATATCCGTTCAAAACAAGGCGCCAGCAGAGAGGCTACGGATGCGACATCCTTATCTTTCATCATTCCCAGCAGCAGGGTAAGAGGGCTTTCCCTGTGAGCGTCAAGGAAACTCCTGAGCTTTTCGGCGGCGTCAAGATTATGCCCCCCGTCCAGGATTATTTCCGGATTACCCTTCAATACTTCAATAACACCCGGCCGCGTGGTTTCACATACAGCCTTATTGACAGCTTTTCTTTCAATGGCCCATCCCAATTTTTCCAGTTCTGAAAGGACCTCCAGGGCTAAAACAGCATTTTCCACCTGGTGCGCGCCGGGAATTCCGAGCTGGTACTCTTCATCCCTATAAATAAAACTGTAATTTCCGCGACTGCTGCCTGTAACCAGGAAATCCTTTTCGTTGATGAAACGAATATCGGTCCCGACCTCCCCGGCTTTCATTTTCAAGGCCCGGGAGACCGTTTCCTTCTGCGGGGCCGACAGGGCCGGCACACCGGAACGCAGGATACCGGCTTTTTCTACAGCAATGAGTTCAAGGGTTGCTCCCAGGTACTGCTGGTGATCGAGTCCTATGCTGGTAATGACAGACAAAACCGGATCAACGGCATTGGTACTGTCCAGCCTTCCACCCATACCCACTTCAAGAACCGCGGCTTCAACTTTCCATTCAGCAAAGCTGTAGAGGGCCGTACAGGCGATCAACTCAAAAAAGGTAGGATGCGCGCCGGTCTCCAGTGATAAGGCGGCATCAAGGACCTTCGTGAAATTCCGGGCAAATTCTTCTTCGCTTATGTCGCGGTTGTTAATCCTGATTCTCTCCTCGATCCTCTCAAGATGGGGAGAAGTGAATATTCCGGACCGAATTCCTGACGCGGTTAAAGACTTCTGTATAAAAGTGGAGGTGGATCCCTTGCCGTTGGTTCCGGCAACAATAACTGAAGGATATTCAAACTGGGGGTTCCCCAGTTTCCGAAGGATGGCCCGGGTGGTTTCCAGCCCGAACTTCATGGTCAGGATTTCATTTCCCAGCTTGTCCAGGTAAGCCAATACTTCTGAATAATTCAATAAAACCCCCTGCTGATTAGAGTATCCGTACCGCGAAAAACATTCCCGCGTGGAGCATACACCAGTTTCCAGAAGTATCTTCCGAAAATTATTCAGATGTCATAAAGCGAAGCCAGTCATACAGGAAATCCCTCTGTTCGGAACGATCCACTACCGCGTCCAGCATTCCGTGCTCAAGGAGGAATTCGCTTCTCTGGAAATCCTCAGGCAGTTTCTGGCGAATAGTCTGCTCGATAACCCGCGGGCCGGCGAAGCCGATCAAGGCCCGGGGTTCCGCGATGTTAAGGTCTCCGAGCATGGCATAGCTGGCAGTAACTCCCCCGGTTGTGGGATCTGTCATCAGGGAAATGTAGGGAATCCCCGCGGCGCTCAAACGGGCCAGGGCCGCGCTTATCTTGGCCATCTGCATGAGGGAGAGAAAACTTTCCATCATGCGGGCTCCTCCGCTGGAGGAAACAATAAGAAGAGGGGTCCTGGTTTCAAGAGATTTCTCAACAGCCCGGGTTATTTTCTCCCCGACAACCGAACCCATGCTGCCGCCAATAAAGCGATACTCCATTACGGCACAAACCAGTTCCAGCCCCTTGAGGGTTCCTGAAGCAGTTATTACCCCTTCAGAGGAACCAGTCGATTTCATGGCTGCTTCCAGGCGGCTCTTGTAGTCTTTCCTGTCTTTGAATTCAAGGGGATCAGATGATTTCAGGGATGGATCAAATTCTTCCCACCGGCCTTCATCAAATATGAGGCCCAGCCTTTCCCTGGCGGTTATCCTGAAATGATATCCGCATTTTTCACATACCCAGAGCCGGTCTTTCAGGTCTTTCTTCCAGATAACAGTCCCGCAGTATCCGCATTTTATAAACAGCCCTTCGGTTTTCACCTTCCGGTCCTTGTCGGGAGGCGTCTCCAGTGGCTTATTTTTTTTCTTAAACCATGCCATGGTGCCATGATAGAGAAAAAAGCGGTTTATGGCAATGTCAGAAGGCTGAAGCGTACCACCAGAATCCTGCCCTTGGGGCCTTATACGGCCCAAAGCATCTTGGCTTTCCTGCGAACAAAAGCAAGCCGTTCCACCAGCAACCTGCCTGGGGATCGATAAGACAAAAATCCATCTGTTGGCCCCCGGGCGAGAAAGCTGTCTTTTCCGCATCCGGAATCGTTGTTCGCGATTCTGGATGTCCCAATATTCCCGGCACATGGTGCTTGTAGGGATTGCTCCCTGCAGGGGTCTAAGTATAAATTCAGGTTTTACCTCCATGGCGGCGGATTCTCTGTGAAGATTATTGGACATACAAAGCTTCGGCAGGAATAATAGTCAAACATGAGGGCAAGCTTATTCAAGGGAAAAGTATTTACAGATTTCCATATCCTGATGGCGCTGGGACGCCTGATGCGGGAATACCCGTTCGATAAACAAAAAATTGCCCGTCTGCAGTTGGCCAGGCTCAAAAAACTTTTAATCCATTCCTATCGCAATTTCGATTTTTACCGAACCAGGATGGATGACCGCGGATTCGATCCCCACCAGATGCAGGACATTAGCGAACTTGAACAGCTTCCGATTCTGACCAAAGAGGAATACAGATCCTTTACCAATGATCTACTCAAAAAAAATCCCGGGAAATATCAAAGTTGGTATTTTGACACAACAAGCGGGTCCACCGGAATCCCCCTGGAAATAGTGCGTTCCTGGCCTGAAAGGGGTTACATGATAGCCAAATGGCTGAGAGAACTCTACCTGAACGGTTATCGCTGTACTGATCATTCCTTTCGGGCGATTACCCGGCCCCGGCCCAATTCCGAAAAGGATACATTCCTGCAATCTTTTGGCCTTTTCAGAAGAAATCTTATTCCATATACCGCTCCCATCAAAAAAATTGTTGAATCCTACCAGGAGCTGCAACCAGATTTTTACTATAACTGCCGGAACGGCGCTATCAGGTTCTGCAAATACGCCTTGGAGCACAATATTGAAATAACAAAACCGAAAATGTACTCTGTTGGCGGTGCCGTCATCGACCAGAACTGCAGGGAACTTTTCTACAGGGTTTTAGGTGAGGACAATTTCTTTGAGACCTACGGTGCTGAGGAAATCGGGGTTATCGGCTTTCAGATCAGGGGAACCTCCGGTATGCATTTCAGCCACGACACCAATATCCTGGAACTTATCTCCCCGAATGGATCAATTTCGGAAAATGAAGGCAGCTGCCTTATTACTGATCTTGGTATATACAGCTTCCCGATGATTCGCTATCAGCTGGGAGATCACCTGAAAACCTACACTGATGAATCGGGTATTCAGAGAATTGAAAAAATAGTCGGAAGACTCAATGACTGGCTGGTATGGAAGGATGGCACCAGGAGCGGGATGGACCATTTCTACAAAATCATGTCTGGCTTTTCTTCGAGCATAGCTCAATTCCGGATTATCCAGGAAAGCTACGAACATATAAGAATTCTTATTGTATTGTCTCCACTGCGAGACAGCATCCAGGAGACCCCAAATAAAATTAAAAAATCACTGGTGGAAAACCTGGAGACAAATTTTCGCCCTGAGATCAAATACGAAGTGGAATTCAAAGACGGTATTCCCCCTGATGAAACCGGGAAAGTAAGAATGATCATCAGCAAAGTTGATCAAAGTGAACAGAATATAAGACAGTTTTCTACTGCTCCATAAAATTATGGTTCCTGAAGTGCCCGCCCACTCGAAAAACTCCTTTTTGTGCTGACGTCGTACAGTTTCACGTCACAGAATGTACAGGAATCAAATCCCCTTCGCTATGTTCAAGGGGAAATCCGAAGCACTGTATCCGAAAAAACCAGAAGAATCTGGCAGCGTTAAGGAAGGGGCGAGCCTTCTTTATCACGGGCATCCTGGCTCAAGCCAAAATAGACGTCCGGGACGAACGGAATCTTTTGCAGGGACAATCTCCTGATTTTCCAGTATACTCAAGAGCAGGTAACACCATTACATACAGCCTCATTTCATTCCAGGGAACACTAAATGCCGAAAGCTTCTATTTCAATGCGGGAACTTGGCTGGAACAATTTCTTCCAGCAGCAGTTGAGTATTGAGGAATTGAATTCAACCTTGCCAGTGCGGGTCTTTTCACTCAACCGACACCTTTTCGAAGGAATGGGGGAGCATGGCCACCGTCAGTTTTCGCTGCCTCACATATGGATTCGCCGTGAGGCGGAAAACCTTCCGACAGTGGGTGACTGGATACTGCTAGACCGTGCCAACCTGCCCACGCGACTTCTGGAGCGTAGCAGCCTTTTTAAACGTATGGCCCCGGGTCGCAAGGCCAGGGTGCAGTTACTGGCTGCCAATGTGGACATCCTCTTCATTGTCACCTCATGTAATCTCGACTTCAATCTCTCTCGGCTGGAACGTTATCTGGCGATGGCTGTGGAAGCCGGGGTCAAGCCGGTCCTCATTCTCACCAAGGCTGATCTGGTCGAGGACGTAAATTATTTTTATGACAAGGCCAAAACTCTGCGCCCTGGCCTGGACATTGAGACCGTCAATTCCCGGGACCCCAAGACCATAGACATCCTGCGTCCATGGTGTACTACCGGGAAGACCGTTTCCCTGGTCGGCTCAAGCGGCGTTGGCAAATCGACACTGGTCAACACTTTAAGCGCTGCGGCAGTCCAGGAAACAGGGGCCATTCGTGAGGACGACTCCAAGGGACGCCACACAACTATCGGCCGTTCCCTGCACTTGCTGCCCGGCGGTGGTCTGCTGCTCGACAGTCCAGGGATGCGTGAACTAAAGCTGAGCGAATGCGATGATGGTGTCGCGAAACTCTTTGAAGAAGTCCAGGGGTTTGCCAGCAGGTGCCGTTTCAGTGATTGTCGGCATCAGAGTGAGGACGACTGCGGGGTAATTGAGGCCATCAAGCGCAAGGAGCTGGATCCCCGCCGGCTGGCCAATTATCTCCGGCTGCGAAATGAACAGGAGCAAACAGCGGAGGCGATTGAGGTGAAAAAACGCAGAGAAAAACGCCTCGGCGCCATGAAAAAACGGGCCAAATCAAAGAAGAATCGAAAGAAATAATAGTTGGATCCGGACTGTCTTTGTCCACCCCCAATGCTCCATCCAGCTTGAAAACAGGTGCGCATTAAATATGAGAAGCGCGAAGTGGTTCTTCGCCCTGTGCCAATCTGATGATCGGCGATCCAGTCAGAAACCGCATCTGGCTGTGATCCATGAATGCCATCCCCGGGCAATTCGCAAATTGCCCCTGCACCTATTCCGGGATTTAATGAAACTCGACCAATCACCTTCAGCATTCAAAGATCTTCGATCTCAATTCCAATGGCTCGCTCCCGCTTGCGGGAAAGCGGGGATACTTCCCTCCACATAATATATTTTCCTGTAAACTGGGGAGCATAACCGTGTAACATTAATTCGTTCCCGCTAAAACCTGACCCGGATCACTGGAAATGGCAAAAAGTAAAGTTCGCTTATTCCTGAAAACAGCCTTGTTCCTGCTGTTAATCATTCAGGTACCCTTTATCTATGAAGTGCTGGAATCATTCTGGCTCAGTTCCTATCTGGAATCCCTGCCCGAGGAGGACCGCCCGGAATCTCCTTTCGCGGATGTGAAGGGAGTAATCCATATTCACAGCGCGGCGGGAGGGCACAGCCGGGGAACCTACCCGGAAATAATCGAAGCCGGGGAGAAAACCGGGATGAAGTGGATTTTTCTGACTGAACATCCCAGGGAGCCAAGAATCTTCAACAAAATAAGTTCCCCGGAACCGCTTATGATTTACGGCTGGGAGGACCCTGGATACGGAAGCGGCAGACAATTAAGGGATGATGGCTCAACATTTCGCATTTTTTCAGAATTTGATGGAGATTCAGTTCCGGAGGACTCCGGGGGAATTGAAATATTCAACCTGGCTGAAAGCGCGGAAGCCCACAACAACATTTACTCCTGGATAAGCTGGATATATCACCGGTTCACCAAACCCGAAATGTTCTTCTTCCAGATATGGGAGATCAACCGGGACAGGTTCGCACTTTGGGATAGCGCGACAGCAAAACAGCATTTGACCGCCACAGCCGGCAACGATGCCCACCAAAACCTGGGGCTTATTCTTGAAACCGGCACCGGTGACCAATTATTGACGATCCAGGTAGACAGTTACGAAACCTCCATGAATTCAGTCTCCAATCACCTGCTCCTGCCCCGGGATGAGCCGCTGACCGAAGCCGCGGTTATAAAAGCTCTTCGCAAGGGTGCTTCTTACATATGTTTCGATGGGCTGGGTGATCCTGAAGGATTTTCGTTCCATGCCGAAAACAGCGGCGGCAATTTTGCTCCCGGATCAACAGTTCCTCCCGGATCAAACCTGCGGATCATTGCTCCATTCCCGGTTCATTTCCGGATATTGCGTTCAGGAGAGATCTTCAAGGAACTGGAAGGAAGGGACTTCACCGTACCTGTAAATATTCCAGGACCTTACCGGGTTGAGGTCACATTTATAGATCCGCCCTATATGCTCAAGGGAAAGCCCTGGATCATAAGTAATCCGGTTTATGTCACAGCTTCCTCCTGACAAGGCAGAGCTTAATCGCTACAATAAGGTCCAGAATGAAACAGCAGAGTTTTCTCTTCGGGGAAGAAGAACCAGAACAGAAAGTCAGCGAAGCCCCCAAGGCTGCTGACATCCGGGATACCCTTCCCCCCATCGAAGATGAAAAAGAAGACACATCCCCGCCGGAACCACGGGTACTCTCGGTTTTCGAGGCTGTCACCCAGATCAAAAGATCGCTGGAGAGGCAGTTCAATGAAATCTGGATACAGGGGGAAATCTCCAATCTCAGGGCCGCGCCTTCAGGTCATGCCTACCTGACGCTCAAAGATTCCAGCGCTCAAATCTCAGCGGTATGTTTCCGCCCGGTTTATGGCCGCTTGAAATTCGATCCATCTGACGGTTTGGAGGTAATTGCCAGGGGGAAGATTTCGGTTTATGCCAACCGGGGGCAGATGCAGTTTATCATTGAGAGAATTGAACCGGTGGGGCATGGAGCACTGCAGCTCGCGTTTGAACAGCTGAAGGAAAAGCTGAACAAGGAAGGGCTCTTCGACCCGTCACTGAAGAAACCGCTGCCCCAGCTTCCTTCCAGGGTGGGGGTAGTCACTTCCCCGACCGGGGCGGCTATACAGGATATACTGAGGGTTCTCAAGCGGAGAAATGACAGGATAGATATCCTGATTTATCCCACCAGGGTGCAGGGAGAAACCGCTGCCAGGGAAATTGCCAGGGGAATCAAAGAGTTGAACAGGCATGGCGGGCTGGATGTAATCATCATTGGACGAGGGGGCGGATCACTGGAAGACCTGTGGCCGTTCAATGAGGAAATCGTTGCCCGGGCGATCCACGCGTCGGTAATTCCGGTCATATCCGCGGTTGGGCATGAAATTGATTTTACGATTTCCGATTTCACTGCCGACCTGCGGGCACCCACGCCTTCAGCGGCTGCTGAAATGGTGGCCGGGGCCAGAACCGAACTGGTCGGGAAGCTTGAACAGTTGGCCTCCAGGCTCATCCGGGGTGTCAAGTTCATGATCCAGTGCAAAAATGATTTATATAAGACCCTGGTGTCCAGCCGGGGATTCCTGGATGCTGAGAGCCGCCTTAACCTGATGACGCAGCGGCTGGACGAACTGGTTCTGAGGATGAACGCGACATCACTGCAGATGGTCACTCCCCTTCAGTCAGAATTGAAACAGCTGGAAAAATCACTTCCGTCAGCGCTGGAGCACTATATGGTGAGGGTAAGCGCGGACTGGAAAAATCTGGACAGTAAACTGAATGCTTTTTCTCCGCACAGCGTCCTGGAGAGAGGTTACGCGATTGTCAGTTCCAAAACCAGTAATGAGGTCATACGGGATCCATCCCAGGTTGATAAAGGAGATCTCGTAACAGTAAATGTAGCTAAGGGCAGTTTTGCTGCCAGGAGAGAATAATGGAATTCAAGGATTTTGAAAAATCCCTGCAAAGGCTGGAAGAAATCGTCGCCAAACTGGAAGAGGGTGAGCTGACCCTGGAAGAATCCCTCAAACTGTTTGAAGAAGGCACCAAGCTCTCCAAGGCCTGCGGGAAACAGTTGAACCAGGCCCAGAGAAAAGTTGAGATGCTTGTCAAAAACGAAAACGGCGAACAGGAAGAGGTGCCCTTCTCCGTCAACGGCGAACCTGGGGAGTAGCTATCCGTAATACCAATCCCGAAAATCCAGACCGTGTCCAGGACAACCGGTTTGACCAGGCAGCAGCCGCAACTGCAAATTCGGGCTGATACTTCATACAGGCTATCATTAAAACGAAATGAATAAATCCGATATTGAATCATACCTGGAAGAAAAAGGAAGGCTCATAGACCAGCTGTTGCTGGACTATATCCCTCCCCGGGATACCCATCCCAGAATAATTCACGAGGCCATGCACTACAGCCTTTTCTCCAGGAGTAAAAAAATCCGCCCGGTTATGGCCCTGGCCGTCGGCGAAGCCCTGGAGTGCAGCCCTGACACAATAATTCCCTTTGCCTGCGCCCTGGAGATGATACACACCCACTCATTGATCCATGACGACCTCCCGTCCATGGATGATGATGACTACAGGCGGGGAAAGCTCTCCTCCCACAAAATATATGGAGAAGGCCTGGCCATACTGGCGGGAAACGCCCTGCTGGTCCAGGCTTTTGAAATCGTCTCAAGAAGGGCGGAAAACGCGGAAAAACAGTTGGAATCATTGAACTACCTGTGCCGGGCAATCGGCACCAAACAGGGACTCCTCGGCGGCCAGGTTATGGACCTTACCCTTGAAGGCAAAGCTTTCACTGAAGAAGATTTATATTATATTCACTCCTCAAAAACCGGGGCGCTGATTGAGGCCTCAGTGGTTGGAGCAGCCATCCTTGCCGGGGCGGACAGTGAGGGAATTACCCATTTCAAAAAATACGGGAAAAAGGCCGGACTTGCTTTCCAGATAGTCGATGACCTGCTGGATGTGACCGGGTCAACCGAAACCCTGGGTAAAACAACAGGAAAAGATGAAGCATCAGAAAAGGCAACCTATCCCTCTCTCTTCGGCATTGAAGCAAGCCGCGAAAAAGCCGGTGAACTGGTTGAGGAGGCCGTTGCGGAACTGGAATGGCTGGGAGACAAGGGAAAGGTGCTGGATGAACTGGCCAGGTTCATTTCCATCAGGAGGTTCTAGGGGAAAATTCCGCAGCCGGATTCCCGGTTCAGCAGATAGATTCAGCACCAATAATATCTTTTATCCCGGATTAAATTCTTAAAAAAGTATGAAAAAAATCAGGCTTGACCAGTTGTTGGTGGATAAAAACTATGCCGGAGACCTTAAAGAATCCAGGGGAATTATAATGTCCGGAACCGTATTCCTGGACGGGCGAAGGATAGACAAGGCCGGGCACCTCCTGGATCCTGGCTCAACCCTGGAACTTCGTGGATCGAGCCGCAAATACGTATCCAGGGGAGGGCTGAAGCTAGAAGGAGCCCTGGAGAATTTCGGCATCAGCCCAAATGGAAAAATATGCGCGGACCTCGGATCATCCACCGGAGGATTTACCGACTGCCTCCTGAAACAAGGGGCTGTCAGGGTCTACGCTTTCGATGTCGGCAAGGGACTGCTGGACTGGGACCTCCAGGGAAATTCAAAAATCATCCTGCGGGAAAAATTCAACGTCCGATTTATTACAGAAAAAGATCTCCCGGAAAAGATTGAACTTGTAACCGTGGATCTTTCCTTCATTTCCCTGGGACTGGTTATTCCCAGGTTAAGGGAAACCTGCCCGGAAGCCGATATAGTCCTGCTTGTAAAACCCCAGTTTGAAGGCAAGCCTGGAGAAATTGCTAAAGGGGGCATTGTCAAAAGTCGGGAGAAAAGACTGGAGATTCTTGAAAGGGTAAAAAAAATAGCCGCCGGCAATGATTTCGATGTGCTGGGAAGTGTTCCCTCCCCTATAACCGGGCAAAAGGGAAACCAGGAATATTTTCTCTGGATCAGATCGTCGGAATTCACCGGCCAAGATTAATTAATTCTTATGGACATTCGATATAACGCCTACGGCCCCTGGCTCAGAAAAGAATTCGGAAGCCGTGTGTACAAGGTTTCCGTTGATGCCGGATTCTCCTGTCCCAACCGTGACGGAACCCTGGATACCGGGGGTTGTATTTACTGCCGCAATGAAAGCTTCAGACCTAACGGGGTCATCAGGGGGGAAGAACTCGGCATCCAGGTAGAAAACGGCATTGAATATCTGACAAGAAGATTCAAGGCTGAAAAATTCCTTCTTTACTGGCAGAATTACACAAATACCCATGCCCCGGTTGAAGTACTGGAGGAACTCTATGACAGCGGGCTCAAGGCTGATCCGCGGATTATCGGAATGACTGTAGGCACCCGACCTGACTGCCTGGAAGAGGAGAAGCTTGACCTGCTGGAGGAGTTTAGCCGGGAATATTACGTCTGCCTGGAAGTAGGAATGGAATCTTGCCTGGACACCACCCTGGAATGGGTCAACAGGAAACACGACTTCAACTGTTTTCTGGACGCGGCCAGGAGAATCCATAGAAGAAAACTCCCCCTCTGCACCCACACCATCCTGGGATTTCCCGGCGAAAACCGGGAAACACTTCTTGAATACCCGAAGATACTGAACCGGATCGGCAGTGATTTTGTTAAATTCCACCACCTGCATGTGATAGAGGACACCCCGCTGGAGGCCATCTATAAAACAAATCCGTTTCACCTCTTCACATATCCGGAATGGCTTGATCTCATATGCGGCATCCTGGAGAGGCTTTCGCCGGAAATTATTGTCCAGAGGCTTTTCGGATGGTGTCCGCCGGACATAAAAATCCTGCCGAGATGGAATAAAACCCGGGCTGAGATAATCCTGGACATTTCCCGATCACTCGCGGCCAGGGATTCCTGGCAGGGAAAGCTTTCGGGAATTCCCTGCTGCCGGGAAGATTTTGTAGTTCCGGATTAGGCTGCTCGTAACCTGTTACCTGCTGCCTGCAACTCTTTCTACCTGAAACTTGTAAAGGAGGCATTCAAAATGCGGCAATCATCAGCCGCCCTGCTCCACTGGATCAGGATCGGGCTCTGGTACCTGCCCTGTACGATCTGGCAGACACCGTCTTCCTCCCTGACCAGAAGGCTGAGGGATCTTTTCATGCTGAGGCGGCGGGATGCCGGATAGGCCATGAAAAAATAAAGCACTTCCTCGAAAAATGATTCCTTAAGGCCCAACCCGTCTATCATTTTCTGAACAACTCTCACCATGTCATAATGGGCGTATCCTCTCAGCTTGGACAGGACCAAGCCCGGCCGCTGGAAGATATGCTTGCCCCTTTCAGCCATAAAGCGAAGAGGGTCCCTGATAACTTCATGGAGATCATGCTTCATTAAAAGAGTCTCAAATTCATTAACGGTCAAACCGGCATTCTTGTCATTGATATCGAGGCGAAGATCAATGCGCCCATATCTTATTCCCCGTTTCTTCAACTCTTCCCGCAGGGTCTCATAAAGGCCCAACCCAGGATCACGAAGATTAACAGTATCAATGGAATGATCGGTCACAGGGACAACGATCCGGCAGGATCCTTCAGGTTCTTCCCGGTTAAAACCGACAACTGTTGTCCTGCGGTTTCGGCTTTTACCTTTATTGGTGCCGTCAAGATCAATAAAGTAGACCGGCATATCGAGGCGGTTCGGATAGGTTACGCAATTGCGCAGTCCGCAGCCAATATAGGTAAGGTGGGCATCGCAGTTTTTGGGCTCATTCAGCTTTTCAGTAGCCGTAAGTTCATCCCTCATATCAATCCGGTCATGAAAATAGTCGGCATCAGGAGGGAACAGCTTCTGGAAGGACTCTACGTAGGCCTTCATCGAAGTAGGAGAATGATTCAGCCGGGAAGCGGTCAGCGGATCAATATATCCAGCTGTTGTATGGTAGGAATAATAAATATGCTGCTGGAATTCGGCCAGGAGGCTGCCAAATTCTTCAGCCAGGTGATCCTTGACCGGAATCATTTCAAACCTGGATTTAGGTTTGAATTCAAGTGTAATCTCAGCCGTATTATTCATACTGTCCGGAGTTTATTGCAGTCTGTATTTCAAAGTCAAAAAAAAATTTCTTTAAAACCACTATTTTATTGTTCCATAAATGACAACTATAAGGGTATCAACCCCTTGCGCGCTCTATTGCCATCAGCCTCGGGCCCAGTCCCCCCAGCCAGGGAAAGTTTGTACCAACTTGAAGTTATGACTACAATATACCAGTTAATCCGGCCGGCAGAAAAAACCGGGGAGTATCATCAAACATTATGCGCAAAACATTGGTCATTGCCTGTGCCCTTAAAAAAGAGGCCGGCTATTTAAGGAAAACTATAGGATTCAAATACCACGTTGAGGTAACGGGTCTGGGCCCCGACAGAACCTTGAAAAACCTGGAGGCATATTTTGACCATGCGTCTCCTTCAGCCCTCATCTTTACCGGAGTGGCCGGGCAGCTTAATCCTGATTTCAAGCTGGGACAAATCGTTTATCCTGAAGCCTGGTGCCTGGAAAGCGGGACCCGTTTCGAGGTCGGTTCCCCCCTGAAAGACAACCTCTCCAGGCAGGGCATAGCTGTTGAAGAAACCGGTATTACTGTCAGGAAACCAGTAGTCAGGGAAAAAAACCGGCTCAAACTGTTCAAGGAAACGGGGGCTTCCATCTGCGATATGGAAAGCGCGGCTGCCATGATGATCGCCGACAGCTACGGAATCCCCTGCATAGCCCCAAAAATTATTTCAGACACAGGCAAATCCGGAATGCTGGACTTCTATCGGCACTTTGACAAAAACATGCAGATGATGGCAGAAGAAACCTTCCGGCTGGCCTCGATCATGTCTGATCTTCTCGAGGGAGAGCTGATATAATCAGGGCGTCCCAACCGTCAAACCGGGCACCTGCCTATTTATGGGTGAAATGGACATCACCTATACCGGTATTCAGGCGGATAAGCAAAACCTTTTCAGCATCGTCAATATTGCGGCTTCTGTATTCATTTCCGATTTGCTTAAAACCGGGCATTTCAATATTGCTGAGAAAACTCTTGGAGGATTTAATCCTGACACCGATATTGTCAGGCAAAGTAACTTCCAGTGATCCCAGTCCGACCTGTATCTCAACATCGCCAATGGTGTTCCATTCACCTGAAAAATCAAGTGTGCTTTCCCCAATTCCCCCTGTGAAATTAAAATCAGAGAAAGCGAAATTTCCGATGCCCGTCATCTCCAGACTTCCTATTCCGTTAGTAACGTCAACTATTCGGCAGGATGCCCTGTTGATACTGTCCATATAGATCTCGGTATTGCCAACTCCGTTGATAAGCTCCAGCCCTGCTATTTTCAAACCGGTTAAATCAACAATATTCTCACCTACACCAGTCGTAAAACTGGCATCAATGTCCACTTCAGGGGATATCTCAAGATTGATTTTATTATCGTTATTCAACCAGCTTGATCCCCGCTTGCCTTCAAGTTCAACTTTAAGAACGGCGGAATTTCCGGATCGCTTAAAATCCACCTCAGGGCTATCCTTTTCCCCGGTGTAATCAATTCTCAAATCATACAGCTTCTCAGAATCACCCCTGGAGATCTCCAGGCTCCCCACACCCAAATTAACGCTGGCCTTTATTTCTGTAGTATCTTCGAGCGGTTGATCCTGGGTTAACCGTGAAGTCTCCATCTCCGACATAATTTCTTCTACTTCAGCAACACAGCCGGAATTAAAAACCACCAAGAAAGCTAAAACTGACAAATGTTTATACATGATTATTGAATTCTCCTGATCTCGATAACGGAACCGGAAGTAGAGATGTTGATTTTAGGGCCGCCCCCGCCTATTGATTTCTCAAACACCGAGTCGCCCCTGGAATCCTGCTCCGGAGAAGCCCCGAATTCAGAAACAATCTTTCCATTGGTTACCCGGGCATCCAGCGCGAAACCAGCTTCCGCGGGCAGCTCCAGTTCAATATCCCCCTGGCGGCTTTCCAGCCTGATCGCGGAAGAAGGATCCTCAAGCAGCCTCAGGTTTACCGGACCCAGGTCATTCTGAATATTCACCGCGCCTCTCGCGTCACTTACTGACACCGGTTTATGGCTGGTTTCAACCAGAAGGTCACCCTGCAGATCCTCAAGGTTAACCACGGTACTCTCTCCCCTCAAGATCACATTCGAATTAAATCCCCGACCCTCAATATCAGCATAGCGCGCGGTCACTTCGACATCGGCCTCAAGATTTTCCAGGTCTACATCCCCATATGCCGTGGTCAGGACTACCTTTCCGGAAGCATCAGTGATCTGAACATCCCCTTTGGAATTAACCACATTTATCTCGCCGGAAATCTCTGAAAGGACAACTTCACCGCCCGGATTATTTATATCCACGGTTCCGGTTATATCGGAGGCCGTTACATCATCATGCCTGTTTTCGACTTTCAGATTACCCTCTATCCGGGATACATTCACCTGCTTGTGACTTGTTTGTATTGACACATTTCCGTGGACTTCATCAATGTCGACTTCAGTAAACTTTGCATCAACATCAATATCTCCGTCAATCCCGGTCAGGGTAATCATTTCTGAATCACAGGTAACCGTCAGCCTGCCCTCCAGGGAAGAAGCCTCCACCTCACCCTTCCTGGCATTCAGGGTACATTCATTCTTAATGCCGGAGACATTCATGTCCCCGTAATCGTTTTCCACCTTAAGCTTCAGGTTTTCGGGTATTTTCAGGTTCAGCGTGGTCGTCAGCCTCTTCCCGAGAGATTTTAATTCCCTGCGGTTGGTTGACAACACCAGAACTCCGTTTTCTTCGACAGTTTCGATCTTAACCTGGTCGAAAATAGACTGGGCGCGGATTTCATCTTTTTCCCTAATAGATAAAACCAACTCAGCAGAAATAATCTCTTCGGATCCTGCCACGCCTTCTACGATAATGTCTCCGTAGGCATTCCTTATCTCAATTGCCGTAGCGCCGGCAAGATCGAATTCCTGGAAAGAGGAATGTTCCACGGCAGGTTCGATTAGTTCTTCAATGCCGATGAATTCGGGAATTCTCTCCCAGAAAGGATCCTGTTCCAGGATCAGCACATTCAGCTGGTGGAGTTTCATGCAGCCCAATCCCAGAAGAATTATGAAAATCACTCCGGTAATCTCACTGAAATTTGATCTCGCGATCTCCTTCATACGGAAAAAATCAAGGATCTTACCCAGGCCGAACACCAGGAGCAATACCGGCCAGTACATCCCCGCGGTAGGCAGAAAATCAAGCTGGTCGAAAACAGCAAGAGCAATAACCAAACCAAGCGACAACCAGAATATTCCGCTTAATAAGCCTGCTTTACCGGGTTTATCCCGCAATTTATCCAGGGGCCAGGTAAAATGACGCCACAACTTCAGGGCTCCTCCCCAGATAAACAGGGCCGGGATAATGAGCCTGACAGCCATCCACCAGTCAATTTCAACCCTGTTGAGATTAACCGCCAGGAACAGGCATCCCAGGCCTAGAAAAATCAAACCGGCGATTAAGGTACTAACGCTTCTGTTAATCATAATTACGCATCCTTGACAGACTGGTCTTCGAGGGCTTCGCTTTCCGCAGGGTCTCCTTCAGCCTCCACGGTTTCTGCTGCCGCTGCCGGCGCAGGGGCCTCGGCAGGGGCTGCAGGCACTGCTTCAACCGAAACAGATGAGGCTGCTGGCGGGGTTTCAGCCTGCTTTTTTCCGGAAATGAAATACTGGAAGACCATGTAACAACCCAGAAAAACCAGGCCTAGCGGCCAGAATCTGACTATGCTTCTGATGCTGATGGCATCCAGGCTGTCCAGGAGAAACACCACGCCCAGGAGAATTAGTATGACTCCCCAAACCGGCATATTGATCTGGTCGGCACTGAACTCTCTTTTCTTCTTGGGATCCATGGCCGACCTGTAGGCATCAAATATTGTGTAAATGTAAAACACGAATGCCAGAAGTCCGAAAATAGCACTTGCTTCGGCAAAAATGCACAGGCCGGAAAAAGCTGCCAGATGCACAACAGCTTTCATATAGTCCTGGTTATAAACAGCTCCGACACCTGGAACTAATCCGCAGATCGCAGCTTTGGTGGCCTCACCGGATTTGTCCTTCCGGGGAGGCGGTGGTGGATAATTAACGTTTCCGGTTCCAGTTTGTGTACTCATAATCATTACTCTCCTCTATTCAAATCTTAAATTTATTCCTTTTCTGCAGGGCCGGGGGTCTTTGATCCGGCCAGGTCATCATCATTCTGCACCTCTATAGATTCTTCATAACTCTTGAACAATGCCATTGTCAGGTGATAATCAAGCCGGCCCAGCAAATCATCCTTTAATAAACTTATTTCATCTCCAACCCGCTTTTTAAATGAATCAAATTCCCGCCATTTTTTATACACAGTGCCGGAAAATGAAGTCACCCTCTCCCCCCAATAGGCAGGATTCAGGCCTGACTGCCCTGACGCGGTAAATTCGGGTCCCAGCACATTCGTCGCGAATGAAAAGAACACCAGGACCATTAATGTTGCAAATATATGACGTTGCGTTAAAACAGGTTTGAACCAGACCATTATCGGGCCCCATATCCTATTTAGATTGCGGGTTTTCCCTGTGGTTTTCTCCAGAATACAGCTGATGAGGTGTTCATCAGGCTCCAACCAGGGAAAATCATTAAGTGAGGATTTGAGATCTGTCACCTCTGCAAGGAGGGCCTTGCAGGAAACACACGAATCCCTGTGCTTTTCCATTTCTCTGGCAACTGTCGGCTTCAGTTCATTGTCCAGATATTCCGATAATAGTCTTTCAAACTCTACGCACTTCATGTTCTCACCAGATCACTTTTGGATTCCCTCAATTTCCTGGACAGTTCAATCCTGCCCCGGTTTATCCTTGATTTTACTGTACCTACCGGGATAGATATCCGATCAGATATTTCCTGGTAAGCCAGCCCTTCAATATCACGAAGAATTACAGCTTCTTTCAACTCGGGAGAAATCTTTTCCAGCAGCGAATAAAGAAACTCGGCCTTCTCGCTAAGGTACAGGTTGTCAAAAGGAGTTTCTTTCTTATTGCTGCATTTAAGATCCAGAACCTCAAGTTCTTCACTTCCGGCAACATTCTTTTCCTTCTTATGTGCCCGGTAGTAATCAATAATCAAATTTCGTCCTACCCTTAAAATCCAGCTTTTCAATGAGCCGGTCTCAGGATGAAAACTGGAAAGATTCTGGTATACCTTGAGGAGGATATCCTGCGTAAGCTCTTCAGCAACGGCATAATTTCCAACATATTGGTATCCCATATTCAACAGCCTTCCAGTGTAGGTCCTGACGATCACCTCCCATGCCTGGGAGTCGCCCTCTAGACAACGATTTACCAGAATAACGTCAGAAGCCTGCAACTAAGAATCCCCAAATGTTTCAAATCCATTTTCAATCTTCACCAATGAAAACGATTACCAGACTGAAAATGTTCAATTTAAATGCCGATAAAGTTAATTATCACAAAGTCTTTCTCTCTACATAATATCCAGGGATGAACTTAATTCAACTCAAATTTTCGATATTGGACCAGACTTTAATCAATTATCACCGGGGAATGGAAAAATAAGGCTCAAATAGCATTTTATCCTGATTCTTTTGTCAGACAGGCTTCTTATCCGGATTCCTGGGCTATATAGAACGGATTGTCCGAGCCAGCTTTACTCACTGCTTCCCCGGAAGCGGTGGATGGTTGGGGATAATTAGCCAACTATAACTCCCGGGGATAATGCAGGATGCCTTTTTTACAGGTACAATGGAGGGAACGAGCAAAAAAATGAAATGTCCTTATTGTGAGCATAGAAAAGACAAGGTAGTAGATTCCCGGGAAAGCAAGGAAGGTGATCTAATAAGGCGCCGCAGGGAATGTCTCAGCTGCCGGCGCAGATTCACCAGCTACGAAAAAATTGAACATCTCCCTTACATGGTTGTGAAAAAAGGCGGCAACAGGGAATCCTTCCAAAAGGAGAAACTCCTTGGGGGACTGCTGAGAGCCTGTGAAAAGCGGCCGGTATCACCTCAACAGCTGGAAAATATCATAGACAGCGTGGAGAAACATCTGGCTGACTCCCCGGACAGGGAAATCCCTTCGTCTCTAATAGGGCAGATGATCATGGATCAGCTGCGCGCGCTGGACAAGGTGGCCTATGTAAGATTTGCATCGGTTTACCTGGACTTTAAGAGCGCGGAAGAATTCATGCAGGAACTCAACCAGCTGCTGTCAAAAAGCTAGCTTATAAACTCCCCCTCAAACGGTTGGAAACCTGATAGAATCTTGACCGCACAAAAATGAGCAGAATTAAACAGATCCTGGTCAAGCTGGCCTCCCTTGAAGGCACTACCAGGTTAATATCACTATCATTTGCCATAGGAGTATTCATCGGATTTTCTCCTTTTCTCGGCCTGCATACACTGATGGCGTTGACTCTTTGCGTCCTGACCCGGTTGAACAAGCCGGCTCTCATGATTGGAGCTTTCCTTAATTTACCCTGGATACTTGTTCCCTATTACACCTTCGCGACCTGGCTTGGAACAGTTATCCTGGATATGCCGGGACGAAGCTTTCCGGCACAACTGGGCTTAACCGATATCATGAGCAGGGAATTTTTCGAATGGCTTGTTTCCCAGTGGGTACTTTTGATACCCGCCTTTACCGGATCGCTCCTATTGTCCGTTATCCTGGCGTTACTCGCCTATAAAGCAGCCGCAATATTCCTTAACAGATACCGGTCTTCGGGACTGAAAATGACAAAAGCCATGGACTCCTGATTCTTTTATTTGTAGAACTAATTGATAATTTTCGGATAACATACATCACAGATAATCATGCTTAATACACTGAAATCGAAACAGCTTCCCCTATTTTTAGTACTGTTCGCGACGATCCTGCTCTCGGGAGCCACAATGGCAAAAGCCCAAATCTCGCCCGCCAACCTCCTGAAAGACAATGTAGAGGATCTGGCAAATGTGGATTTCAGGACAGACATCAGGATGTTTGTGGTCATGACGGCCCTGAACGCTGCCGGTTTCGACTATGAATCTGAAAACAAAGAGATAACCGGTGTCCGTGCCACTGTCCGCGACAGGCTTTCCAGCCTGCCTTCGAGTACCATCAATGAACTGCGGCTCCAGTACCAGACCACCAATCTCTGGGCCCCGGAAACCACCCATGCGGCCTATACTTCCCTGGCCCTTCTGCTTGAAGGCCCCCCGGAATTCGACTACATGGAACAGCTCGTCAATGTTCCGCACGGTATCGACGTAATCAGGGGATTTGAGCAGCTCCTGCCCGAATTTTATACCAAGGCCGGCCTCGAAGAAATGTGGCGGGAAGTTCTGCCTGAATATCAGAGAGAACTGCAGCTTTACCGCCCGGTTGTAAACAGTGTCATCCGGGATACCCTGGGATATTTCAGGATTCCCGCAAAAATCTATTTTGACCGGAATATCGTGATCATTCCGGACCTGCTGGCCTACCATGACATTGTGAACGCCAGAAATGTGGAGGATGTGTACTACATCGTTGTAGGTCCGTCTGAAGATCCCGGGGAAAACTTCATCAAGCTCCAGCATGAATACCTGCATTTCCTGCTGGATCCGCTGATCGCCGAAAAGAATGAAATGCTGAAAAAATCAGCCAGTTACCTGGAACTGGCCAATAAACAGCCCCTCTTTCCCGAAGAGCTGTGGGATGACTATAATCTCTTTGTGACCGAGTCCCTTATTGAGTCAATCCTGGCCCGACTGCATCCGGATATAAATGCCTCACCCAAGGAAAAGAAACTTCGTAAATTGCGGTTGGTAAAAAGCGGGATGATCCTCTGCCCCTATTTCGAAAGAAGGCTGGATTTCTTCGAAACAAAAACTGAAAACGCAATGACCCTTCCCCTTTTCCTTGACCAGATGCTCGCCGTGATTCCGGGAGAGGAAATTAAAAAAGATATTGATGATGCCTCAGCAATTCAAAAGGAAATGGAGAAGGAGGAAGAGCAGCTCCAGGAAAAAATCAGGATCCAGGAAACCATGCTTGAAAAACAGAGGCTCCTGAACGAAGCCGGTTCCCGGATTGCCTCAGACAACCTGGATGCCGCCGCTGAAAGCCTGGATAAGCTCCTGGAAATGGACCCGGAAAACGGTAAGGCCTTCTTCTACCAGGCCCAGATTGCGGCCAAAAAAGGTAACTGGAGAAGATCTCGCCAGCTGCATTTAAAAACACTTGCCGCCAAGGGTCTTGAACCCTGGATATACGCGCACTCTCTCATCCAGACCGGAAGGATCAATGCCGCCGAAGGTCTCTACGCCGAGGCCCGTGAAAATTTCGAAAAGGTCCTGTCCATGGAAGGTGATTTGAAAGAATCACGCCAGGAGGCGGAGTTTCTTCTTGGAAAACTCCCCCAATAATTTCCCGGGATTCAGTTGCACCTAAAATGTAAATATGGGAAATTACTCGCACTGAAAATCTGTATATCAATTAAGGAATAATTACAGCTATGAAAAAAGTTATAAGCATTTTCATCATGATTCTATGCATTGCTTCTTCCGGCAGCCTGTGGGCCCGGCAGGAAGGCACCAGCCAGGATGCTGCGGTTCAGGACACAGCTGCACCCACGGACGTCCAGGCATGGAACAAGATTTCCTCAACCATTGATCCCCAAAGCCGATCTGAACTCGCTCTCAATTTTCTGGAAAGCTACCCTGACAGCGATCTTCTTTATAGCGTTCATCATCTCCTGGCCCTCTATTACCTGGGAGTAAACGATCAAAGCCAGTTTATACTGCATGGCGAAAAGGCCCTGGAAGGATTACCTGATCTTCCGGATATCCTGGCCCACCTCGCCTTCATATATGCTGAAAGTAATCAGCCAGCTGAAGCCGTGAAGAAATCCGTTAAAGTGCTGCAGTTGATCAAAAGCCTGCCTGATCCGGACGAAGCCTCTGCTCTTGACTGGTATTCCCAGCTGGATAGGCTGGAGGCTGAAGCCAATTATTCACTGGGCCGGGCCTATTTAACCTACTCCGACCAGGACCCGGAAAAAAGGGAAATGAACCTGACCAGGGCTATCGGCTATTTCCAGAGCTCATTACAGCATGATCCGCGGCACGCATACTCCAGCCTGAGGCTTGGCCATGCCTACAGTAACCTTAACCGGGCAGTCGGGGCTGTAAACGCTTATGCCAGGGCGGTAGCCATTGGCGGAAGAACCGCGGAACCGGCCCGCCAGGAACTTTCAAGACTCCTGGCCCTTATCAAGGAGGCCGCGCCCGATTCGGAATGGAAAGACAAAACTATTGAAAGTATTATCAAGGACGGGGAAGTTGAACTGGCTGAGGCTGAAAGGATAGCCCGAGAGGCTATAGCTGAAAAAACCGCCAAACTAAAAGCTTTCGGTTCCTGAATCAGATGCCGGAAAGGCATAAAGGATAGTTTTCTTTGTGCCTTCCGGACCATAGATTATAAAATGAATCCATCCCGATTTTGCGGGAAGGACAGGTTTGTTAAAAAGAGCCGGGGGAGAAATTTGCTTTGTGGAAAGCAGCTGCTACTTTAATCAGCCAGATAAGGGGGCGTAGCTCAGGAAAAACATCCCGGGCCGGATTCCCGGATGCCAGTCGAACCGCGGAACTGCAGCCCCTTTGCGAAAGGATCGGTTATCACTTCAAAGACCTTTCTCTCCTTGACCAGGCTTTAACCCACAGCTCCTACAGCTATGAACAAACCGCGTCCAGTCCTGACCAGGAAATCCCTAATTATGAACCCATGGAATTTCTTGGTGACGCTATACTCGGACTTATAATGAGCGAATTCCTTTTCCTCAGCTATCCTGACAAACGGGAGGGATTCCTTTCAAAAATCAAATCGCAGATGGTCTCAACCGATCAGCTTTCCATACTTTCCGGCAACTTGGGGGCAGGAGAATTCATAAACCTGGGCCGCGGAGAGGATAAAACCGGAGGCAGGGAGAAAAAGGCAATACTGGCAGACTTGTTCGAAAGCATTCTGGCAGCCATATACCTGGACGGCGGACTTGAGGAAGCCAGGCGCTTTGTTCTTGAGCAGTTCAAATCCAGTTTTGAAAACCTTGCCCGGGGCGAATTCCGGTTCAAAAACTCAAAATCCACCCTCCAGGAAAGGCTCCATGCCATGGGCCTTGAAGAGCCGGAATATATTTCTGTCGCCGAAGAAGGACCCCAGCACAAGAAAACATTCACTGTTGAGGTTCGTTCAAGAAACATCGCCCTCGCCGAAGGAAGCGGAGGCTCGAAAAAAGCAGCTGAACAGGATGCCGCCAAAAATGCCCTCAAAGCCCTGGACAAACCAGACTGATCATCGCTTCCACGGGAGAAACGACTTTCGTGATTCGTTCCCGGAAAGTAAGGCAATACACGCCGATCAATTCCTGAAATATTTCCAGTAAACCAGCAGAACAGTCACATCGTAGATGGCATGAGCGCTGATAGCTGTGAAAATGTTGCGCTTCCAGAGAAACACCCCCCCGAACACCAGGCCCAGTATCCCGGCGCTGAAGGCACTGCTCCACCCCTGTTCATAATGGCCCAATCCGAACAAAACACTCCACAGAAATAATCCGGTTACTATCCCTCCCAGGCACTTTTCGAAACGAAGAAGGATGAAAGCCCGCTGCACCTCTTCCTTTATCCCCCCTGAAAAAATCCCAGCCGCCATAAAAGCGGCCAGGTCGGCCGGGGTCTGGATGAGTTCCAGGACAGGATTCCCCTGTGAGGCAAACCGGGGGAAGAAATATTCAAAAACCATGCCCGAGATAAACACAGCCAGGAACAGGACAGGTACCACCGCGGCACTAATCACCAGATCAGCCGGAGACCAGCGGATCAGTGAAAAGACGCCGCGGCCCTTCGAATACGAGGATCCCTCCAGGAAGCCGATCAATAAAAGAGTTACTGCGGCTTCGCCAATAAGAACCGCGGCCATCCAGACCGGCCTGGTAAGCATGTCAGAATCCTGAAGGCCCGTCATAACCAGCAGAAGCATGACGATGACCCATCCACCGAACCCGGCGACCAACACTTCAAAGACAGCTTCAATCTGTTGTGGTGTCCTGTTTTCCTCTTTCATAGGTGATTTCCACACAATGCCTTATCAAGTATTAACCATCCCGGTTCCGGACCTCAAAAAAATCTGAACCTTTGGCCGATTTTCACATCTTTTTTATAATCACTGCGTCCTATGACAGGTTATACTCTATTTTTGTTTATCATTATCCGTTTATCCGGACTTTTAAGGTAAAATAAAACAACTTCGAAGATTTTTGTGAATGGTGATATAATCCATTGCATCGGTTTATTAATGACAGTCTCTATAAGCTGTTAACATTTAAAATATTAATTTTACTGAGAACTAAATGAACCGACTTATTCCAAGTGGGTCATCGTAGAATAATTTGCTTAATTTTGTAATTGAGGAGGTAAGCGTATGCTTCGACCTAAAAACACTTTCATTTTCTTATTGTTGATCGTGCTGCTGACAGCTATGCCGATGGCGCAGGATAAAGAAAAAATCAAAAACCTGGCTCCATCCGCGATCGGTTCAGGCGGATTCTTTACTACTTATGTTGCTGATACCATCAGACCAGGTGAATTCAGCTTCAGTGTTGCCGCCCACCAGTTCAACAGAGACCCTCTCGACATGAACTACACCACGTTTCCGGTCTCTTTCTCAATCGGACTGCACGAACGGATTGAATTCTTCGTTTCCGCTGAAGCCTACAAAAGAGTAGACGCTGATGACATTTGGGAACACAAGATGTATCCAAGCGGACTCCTGCTTCCGAGCCAGGCCCTTCCGGGGATGCCTGCAGAAACCTACGCGCTGTTGCAGAAGGGCTTCAAGGGATACTTTCCTGCTGTTGCTTCAAATGGCCAGATCGCCTTTAACAACGATGCTCCATTCATGGACACAGGTTTCGGAGAAGGAACCGGTGACGCTATTTTCGGATTAAAGCTTAACCTGATGTCTGAAAGAAGAGGCGCTCCCATCAGCATAGCCATACAGCCCATGCTCAGGATGCCTACAACCGCCGATAAACAGAACGTTCTCAGGGGTCTGACCTCAGGAGCTTCGGATTACGGCGCAGACCTGATCCTTACCAAAAACCTGGGCCGCGGTGCCACCCTTACCGGAAATATCGGCGGAAGGTTCGCCGATGCTTACAAAGGCATCGAACGCCAGGACTACCTGAACTGGGGAGTCGGCATCGATATCCCGGTTCCTGTAGCTGATAAACAGGTGGACATTATCGGTGAACTGGTCGGAACCAACTATGTTGGCGATGCCATGTACACTTACCAGAATATGGTTTCACCCATGGATGCCTACGCCGGACTCAGGTATAAGGCTTCTGACTGGATTACCGTATCAGGTGCCGCAAATGTACATCTTCGTAACGCTGAAGACGAAAACGGATCTTTCGAAGGTTCAGAAAGACTGGGATTCTTTGCCCAGTTGGCTATCCACCGCAAAATCAACGAAGTTCCTACAGTTGACTGTGCCGCAGCCCGGACAACCGTAACCGAAGGCGACAAGGTTGAAATCACGGCAGATGCCAATGATCCTGATGATGAAACCCTGACTTACACCTGGAAAGCCAGCGGCGGAGCTATCTCCGGTGACGGTCCAACCGCCACCCTGGATACATCAGGACTGGAAGCCGGAAACTATGAAGTCGTTGTTAATGTCTCAGACGATGACAACGTTGCCAGCTGTTCGGTTGACATAACCGTTGAAAAACGGAAAATGCCTCCAACAATCCAGTGCAATCCTGGAACCGTAGCTGTTACTGAACTGCAGTCAGTTACCCTTACAGCTCAGGCTTCTGACCCGAACGGTGACGCCCTGACTTACGCCTGGGCGGTAGACGGATCTTCCGTTGCCAATAACAGCCCGGAATTCGAATTCGGCACAGCCGGAAGAGAACTCGGCAACCACACAGTCAAGGTCACAGTTACTGACGTGGATGACATGTCCGCTTCCTGTGAATTCACTGTAACAATCAACCGCAGGCCCAATACTCCGCCGACAGTAGATCTTACTCTCGATAAAGACGAAGTATTTGCCGGCCAGACCGTTAAAGCCACTGCAAAGGGTGTGGACAAGGAAGATGATCCCCTGACTTACGCCTGGGCAGTAGACGGAACCAAGGAATCCGGAACCGGAACCAGCCTGGATATCAATACCACAGGTTACACCGGCGGCAACCATTCCGTTAAAGTTACAGTAACCGACGACCGTGGGGCATCCGATTCAGATACCAAGAACTTCAAGGTAACTGAAAAGATCGTCATTCCTCTCGATAAACTGAGACCTGACAACAAAGCCAAAGCTCAGCTGGATGAAATTGCTCTTAAAATGCAGCAGACTCCTGAGCTCAAGGCTAAGCTCACAGGACACACCGACGATCGCGGAAGCGAAAACGGAAACATGAAATACGGCCTGAAACGCGCCGAATCAGTGAAATCCTACCTGGTGAAAGAACACAGCATCGCCGAAGACAGGATTGAAACTGCAAGCGCCGGTGAAGCAGAGCCAGTTGCAGACAATGGAACCAGTGAAGGACGCAAGGAAAACAGAAGAGTTGTTGTTGAACTCTATGTACCCTAAATCCTGACAATCGGGTTTCCGGTTTTCTCTGAAAACCGTCCAAATCTGCTAAAATCTAAGCGGTGGCCAAATCAGGCCACCGCTTTTTTTTATATTGAAACCTTTGGATATTCGAAGGATGAATCCGGCTGAGGACATACATGCCCCCCCCCGGAAAAAGTATTACGCTCCCGGGATGTATTTGGTCAATTAAACTGAATCTCATATAACTGATTATTAACTGCTGAAAATTATGAAAAAGCTAGCTATCCTATTCACCTTATTTCTGGCTGCTTCCGTGGTCCATGTGTCCGGTAATCCCGGAATAACCTACCTGGGTCCTTTTGGTGGAGACGTGCGCACCCTCGCGATCCATCCCCAGAAGCCGGACAGGCTTTATCTGGGCACCGCCGACGGCCAGATTTTCATTTCCTCCGACAGGGGTGAAAGCTGGAGCAGGTCAACCGGATTGGGCCGCCGAAAACTTGTGCTGGACTGTATCGTATTCGATCCGGTCGATCCTGATGTTATATATGCCGGGGGCTGGGAGCTGAAAAGAGACCGGGGAGAGCTCTATAAAAGCTCAAACGGAGGGGATTCCTGGACCAGGATATCCCTGGGACGGAACTTCAACAGCAGTGTCAGGGCTGTGGCTGTTTCTCCAGTTGATCCTGCCTTGATTGCGGTAGGAATTACAGAAGGAGTAATGCTGAGCGAGGACGGCGGCGAATCCTGGGACAGAATTTCCCGGGGCTACCGGAGCATGCACAATGTGCACTCGCTTGTATTTGATCCGGTTGAACGTGAAACCCTCCTGGTAGGAACGTTCAGGCTTGGCTGGAAAACTATTGACCTCGGCAAAAAGTGGACCGCCCTCAAAAACGGTATCTACTGGGACAGTGACTTTTTCTCCATCCAGATCAATCCATCAAACAGGGATAACCTGATCATTGGCGCATGTTCAGGCTTCTACCGCTCAACGGACAAGGGAGAAAAATGGAAAAAGATAAAAAATGGGTTGACCGATGAAGCCAAAAGAACCAGGATTGTCAGCTTTGATCCATCCAATCCGGATACAGTCTATGCCGGAACTACCGTCGGGTTGTATAAGTCCAGGGACAACGGGCTCTCGTGGAAACCTGTCCTTAAAAACACAATTATCAATTCAATCATTGTCCACCCTTCCGACAGCAGACATCTGCTGATCGGGACCGATGACACCGGGGTGATGGTAAGCAGAGATGGAGGAGACACTTTCAATCCTTCAAATAAAGGCTTCAGCCACCGCCAGGTTTCCGCCCTGGCCCGGAAACAGACCGCTGCTTCCAGTTCCCTTTATATTGCCGTGACAATGGACAGAGAATATGGAGGATTCTTCCACTCTGAAGACAATGGAAAAACCTGGGCACAGTTCAATGAAGGCCTGGAAGATTCAGCTCCATGGATAACCTCAATACTGGTTTCAAAACGCTCCGACAGGGTCATTCTTGCCACCAGGGATGGAATATATACCGGAATCCCCGGTAAATCACCCTGGAATTTCCAGGCATCTTCATCCCAGATTCAAATCAACCAGGCGGCTTACGCGGATCCCTCCGAGAGCAGCCTGCTGCTGGCTGCCAGGGAAGGCTTATTCAGCCTAGAGCTGGGTGAGGACAGGATTTCAAAACTCAAAACAGGTATTTATGACGAGGCTGTTTCTTCAGTGATAACTGTCAACGGGAAATCCTACGCCGGAACAAAAATGGGCGTCTTTTCTTCAAATGATCAGGGCAAAACCTGGGCAATAGATGTGGAAGGGCTTCCCTATGTCGCGGTCAATTCATTCTCTTCAAACGGCAGCTATCTATACTGCACCACTGAAGAGGGTATTTACCGACTGAACCTGAATGGCTCCGCCTGGGAACCAGGAAGTCTCAGCCATGATCCAAACCTGACCATCATGTCGGCCGGGCATCCGGAAACCCTTTTCAGCGCGGATATGACAAATGGTTATTTCTTCTTCAGCCCTGATAAGGGAGACAGCTGGAATTCGTTCGATCTGGACCTGGTGATTTCGCACATATCCTGCCTTCACGCCGAATCTGACAACCACGTTCTGGCCGGCACTATATCGGAGGGACTGGTCAGGATAGAAGTCCCGTCAGTAAAGTAGGCCAGGGCCGCGGGAAACCGTGCCTGGCTTTACGGGCAGGACCTGCGCGCCCTTTCTTCGGGCAAGGGCACTGATCAAATATTAATTCCTTGTAGACACTACCCTGGTTCCGGAAATAATGTCATGCAGGCATCTGGCCTGGTAGTCAAAAAACGCCCAAACAAGTCCGGTGACACATAGTGCGCTGGGGAAAAAGGACAGGGTCCTGATCAAAACAGGGCTAAACGACAGGTTCGCCCGGCCCTTTCCGGGAATCAGCTTCAATTCAGTCAACTGCATTCCAGGAGTCTGTCGGACAAGGGTCAGGAAATAAAGGCTGTTGAGGATGTAAAAGAAAACTGCCAGGATTCCTATCCATTTAAGAATCCCTACGTCGAAAAAATTCCTCGAAAGCTTCCAGGCGGCAATTTCCATAAATCCAGCAGCAGTAATTACGGCTATTACAATATCCACCGTGCCGCTCAACAGACGTGAGACGATTATTTCCTTTGGCACTTCCTCCTCTTCTTCCTCCAGAGGTGTATACTCATCTTCATGACCCAGCGGAGGCTCCTCTTTTAATGGTTCAAATCCTTCCTCCGCCGAAGAATCCATGCGGAACTCTTCAATATTCACGACTTTAACAACCGGCTCCGCCCCAGGTTCTTCAGTAACGTTCTCCTCCCTGGTTTCGTCAAAATAGGAATCCTCTTCTTCCAATTCCCCGTCCCCGGATTCGTCTAGAAAATCACCATCGGAGTCCTCTTCATCATCAGTCCCCCTGCTTAACCTCTCCCGAAACAAAAATGAATCGGCATCCTCTTCATCATCCATTCCGTCCAGAACCGCCAGGAAATCAGGCTCTGATTCAAAATCCAATTCTTCTTCATCATCATCTTCTTCTTTCAGTTCTATTTCCAGGCTGGAATCTTCCCCGGAAAATTCTTCCGGTTCCTCTTCGATTATTGATGCCTCTTCAAATTCTTCGACTAATTCTTCAGCGGATTCTTCGGCAGCTGCTTCTGCCCCGGAATCCTCTTCCGCGGGAGAACTAATCTCGGATTCTTCCGGATCTTTCTTCCCGGAGATATTCCGACCGGTTCTTTTCTCATATGCTTCCAGACGGGCTTTCAATTCAGACTGCCAGTCAATTCCGTTATGCTTATCACCGCTCATATTAAATCCTGTCGGACTATTACTGCTGTGGCTCTGTTTCAAAGTCAGCAAGCAGATTGTCCATTTCCTCTTGCTCCAGATACTGTCTTTTTTCCAGGCTGTGAAACATCTTCTGCAGCTTGTCTAGATACCCGGCACTGTTCCCGCCTTTTTCAGCCTGAGCCAGAGCATTGTTAAATACCTTCCTGATCCTGTCCTGATCATAACCTTCCGGAGCTTTCTGAATCACCGCGTTTACTACAACCGCCTGCACAATCTCCACTGAATGGAGCTTGAGCAGCAACAGAGAAACGCCTCCTATTACTATAATAACCAAAAAGGCAACCAGTAACTTCTTATTCATCCCTGTCAGAAGATTTCCTTCCTGTTCCTCATCGTAAGGTCAAAGTTTAAACCCACACCTTACATGGCACACCTTTTCAGATCTCAGTATATGGTTATGAAAATATTTCATTAATAGAATACAATTTTAATATGTCAAAAGCAGTATGTTTAGTAAGCGGGGGTCTGGACAGCAGTGTAGCCGCAGCCTGCGCGGGAGAAGCAGGTCATGAACTTTACTTTCTTCATATAAGTTATGGACAGCGTACCAGCCAAAGGGAATTAAAGGCCTTCAATGAACTGGCTGACCATTACAAGGTGAAGGGCCGGCTGGTGACTGAGGCCGGACATCTTCGTGATATCGGAGGATCAGCACTGACTGACACCGAAATTTCAATCCCTGAAAACGACCTTAATCCCCAAGTTATCCCGGTTACCTATGTTCCCTTCAGGAACGCCAACCTCCTGGCTGCCGCAGTGAGCTGGGCCGAAGTCCTGGGGGCCGAATTCATCTATATGGGAGCGGTTGAGGAAGACAGCTCCGGATACCCGGACTGCCGAGAATCCTTTTTCAGGGCTTTTGAAAAGACTATTGATGAAGGAACCAGGCCGGAAACCAGGATTAAAATTGAAACACCCCTGATACGGATGACTAAAAAAGATATTGTCCTGAAGGGCACTGCGCTGGGGGTGCCTCTCAATAAAACCTGGTCATGCTACCAAAACCAGTCTGCGGCCTGCGGCGCTTGTGACAGCTGCCTGCTCAGGTTAAAAGGATTCAGGGACGCCGGCATTAGTGATCCGATCGAATATGAATAATACCCGCTCGGGAAACAGGGAGAATGGGGATTCCATCAACTTCCCCTTGTATGTCACCCGCAAAACCCTGAAATTCATCTGCCGATCCGAATACTTCTTCCTCTAATTTTTATTTTCTGCTTCACCATGATAAGGCTAAAAGGTTACAATACTTTATTAGGTTTAGAATAGTTCCGGTTTTAAAAGGAATCTGGAGACAGGCATCCGGTCTGCCCCAGCCTGAATTCGATTCTAATACTTTTACATTAATTGGAGAGTAATAATATGTGGAAAAAAAATGAAGACGCGCCCATTAATAAATCCAACCCGGCGAGTAAATCTGACTCCCCTTTCCAGGCACCCAAGGCCGCGGAAAGATCAGTAATGGGTTCAACTCTCTGTTTTAAAGGTGAAATCTTCGGGGAAGAAAACCTGGTTATACAAAGTGAAGTTGAAGGCCTCATAGATCTCCGCAACCATTCTGTAACCGTTGGGAAAAACGGGCGGCTCAAGGCTGATATTTATGGAAAAAACGTGAATATCGAAGGCAAGGTAGTGGGAAATGTTGTTGGATTTGATAATGTCCGCATTGCCCAGACAGGTTCGGTGAAAGGTAATGTAACTTCACCTAGGGTTATGCTGGAAGACGGAGCAAAATTCAAGGGTTCCATTGATATGGATATGCCTAAAAACAAAAAGGTTGAGGAGAAACCCATCGCGTCCGCTCCGATGAAACCAGAGGCTCCCAAAATTCCAGTATCCGGTGACGTAAACAAACCCAAAACAATATAATTCCCCGAATACTAACAGACCGGAACTGCAGAATTCTTCCCTGGATCTAAGGCATTGAAGATGCCTTGGATTCCTTCTATATATATTTATGAAGATACCCAACTGGTTCGATTTCAAAAAGAAGACTGAAACAACTGAGCAGCCCGAAAGCATGGAGCAGGAACAAAGGCTTGTCACCATCCACCGTTCTCCCATTCTGAAACTATTGTCAAAAAGACTGGAAGAAGACAGAAAATTTGAAATCCTTGATATCGGGCCGGCTCTAAAGGAGAATATCGGCTTCTTTTCCCGGTATCGATGCAGGCTGCATATCGACGATTTCTATTCCTCCTTCAGGGATTTTGATTTCTTCGCTCCGGCTGATGAATGCTCCCCGGATAAACTCTTTTCCTATCTGCTGCCATTCAACAGTGATGTCAGGTTCGACATTATTTTACTCTGGGATATTCTGAACTATATGAAACCGGATGAAATCGGAAACCTGTTCAGTTACCTGTCCAGGTTTTCCCAATCAGGGACCAATATATTCGCCATGATTTACACTCGCCGCGAGATCCCGGAAGTGCCAACCAGTTTCAGGATTGAGGACCGGGAGAGAATAAACTACGACTCCAACTCATCCATAATGAAAAGCTGCCCCAGGTACGAAGTGCCGGCCCTTGAAAAGCAGCTGGGCAATTTCGGCATCACCAACTCCTACCTGCTGAGAAACGGATTCAAGGAATACCTTTTTACCCGTTCATAACAATTCTGCGGGAGAGGACGGGTTTCACAGAGGCCCAGGAACTTCTGGCTGAGGACATCCGCTCCCTGCCTGTTCAAAATCCGTTTCCGATCAAACCGACCAGGCATTTCCCCGGTTCTGTCCACAAACTCTAATTTCTCACCGGGGTCCCCAGCGAAGGGGCGGAGACGCCACCGCGAAAGTCAATTGGCGAGAATTGACCGACAGGCCCTGGTTCGCATTGTCCCTTGACAACTGATAAAATCAATTCATGTACCGCATAAATATAAAATCAGTTCTCGCCTTAAGTTCCCTGCTACTGGTTACCCTGCTGTCATGTTTCTTCATGCTTGGCCAGGAAAATCCGCCAGCCAATCAAAATCAGTCCATAGTCTCCCTCTTTAACAGCGGAAATGCCTTGATGGACCAGTTTAAATTCGAAGCCGCCATTAAGGAATTTCATGAGGTTCTTGAACAGGACAGCTCTATCCTCCCAGCCTGGGTCAACCTCGGGATATCCCACTTCTACGGACAGGAATATGATCTGGCGCTGGAAGCTTTCCAAAAAGCACTGGACATTGATCCTGAAGAAATCCACTCCCATTTTGTTTCTGGACTGATATATATAAATCGTGACCAGGTGGATAGTGCCATCTCTTCTTTCCGGACAGTCCTTAAGCAGGACAGCGAGGATGTCTCAGCCAACTATTACCTGGGACGCCTGCTTATGCGCAGCCGCAAGTATGAAGAAGCCCTGGTTTACTTTGAGACCGTAATCAAGAATGAGCCCTACAATGCTTCGGCCCACTATAACCGGGCCACTGCCCTGAGCCGACTGCGAAGAATGGATGAAGGCCGGAAAGCAATGGACCGGTTCCGTCACCTGCAGGAACTCTTCGGCAGTACAACCGTAGGCCTTCAATACCTGGAGCAAGGCAAGTACGCGATTGCGATTCAGGACCTTTCAGCAGAATACCTTCCGGGATATATTGAAAAAAATAATCCCCGGATAACGGTTTCATTCAAGAATGTCGCATCCGAGTCCGGATTGGCCTTTATCCATAAAGGCCCCGGGAAAGCCAACCTGGAGATTTCCGACAAAGAATATTTTGAAAACAACGTTGTCCCCTGGATGGGATCAGGCGCGACTTTCGGAGATTTTGACAAGGACGGATTCTACGACATATACCTTGCAAACTCCGGCAGCTCCGGAGCTCGCGGCGGCCTGTTCCGCAACCTGGGAAACGGCACGTTTGAAGATGTAACCGAAAACTCCGGGCTGACTGCTGAATACAAAACATCCATGGCCCTTTGGGGAGACTACGACAATGATGACTACCCCGATCTATACCTGGTAAACCACGGGATGAACCAGCTTTTCCGAAATGAAAAAGACGGAACATTCGTGAATGTAACCGAACAATGCGGGGTCGGAGATGCCGCGACCGGACTGGGAGGGGCTTTTGTAGATTACGACCATGACAGTGACCTGGACATCTATGTGGCAAATTTCACTGATTTAACCGGGTTCGACTGCACGGACAAAATCTTTCCTGAAGATTTTCCCGGGGCTGAAAACCGCCTCTACCAAAACAACGGTAAGGGCTCCTTCAAAGACGTAACCGAAGAGTCCGGACTGGCCGGAGGGGCAAAAAAAACCTCCTCAGTTTTAACCGGAGATCTCAACAACAGCCGTGACACTGACTTCTTCCTGGTGAATTACAGGGAGCCTGACCAGCTGTTCAGCAACAACCGGGACAGCAGCTTCGACATGATCTCAACCCTCAATGAAAACCAGCCTGTGACCAGTGCCTCAGCCGCCGATCTCGACGGAGACGGACTTCTTGAACTTATAATTCCTTCTGGACCCCAAGACGGCCTGAAAATACTTAAAGGCAAAGACCTCTCCTTCGACAGGGAAAAAGGCCGCCATTCCCTGGAATCCGTGACCGGATTGACTAACGTTCAGCCTTTCGATTATGACAATGACGGAGACCTGGACCTGCTGGCCCTCAACTCTTCCCTTTTTGAACCCGTGGTAAACGGACCTTCCATAATCCTGTTTGAAAATGATGGGGAGTCCCTGAAAGATGTCACTTCCTCCACGGGCCTGGATGCTTTCACCAATCTGCCGCTTCGCGGATTGAGCGTTGCCGATTACGACAATGACGGGGACCTGGATCTGCTTCTAAGCGTCAACGGGGGAGCTCCCCTGCTGCTTCGGAATGAAGGCGGAAACCGTAACAACTGGCTGGACGTCAAGCTGGAGGGAAGCGTAAGTAACAAAGGCGGCGTCGGCGTCAAAGCAGAAATCAGATCCGGTAAACACTGGCAGAAAATTGAGAACCTCGGCGGATGGGGATTCCTTACCCAGAATCCTTCCAGGCTTCACTTCGGCTTGGGCTCCCACACCAGGGCCGAGGTTGTGAGGCTGTTGTGGCCCAACGGAATCCTGCAGTCCGAAAAGGACCACAATGTGAACCAGACTATTGAAGTCAGGGAACTGGACCGAAAAGGTACCAGCTGCCCGATTATGTATGTCTGGGATGGAGATTCCTATAAGTTCCAGTCAGATTTCCTTGGCGGCAGCGCCTACGTAAACCTGGTGGCCCCCGGCATCTTCAGTACTCCGCCTGATACGGATGAGTACATAAAACTCAATCGGGAAGACACAAAGCTTAAAAACGGAGATCTGGCACTTACCCTCAACAGCCAGCTGGAAGAGGTTATCTTTTTCGACCAACTGGAACTTACTGTTGTAGATCACCCTTCCGAATATGAAGTTTATCCGGATGAAAAACTGCTCCCGGGGGCGCCTTATCTTCCGTTCAGGCTCCTGACCGCGGAATCCGCCCGCGTTCCCGCCTCAGCTTATGATGGTGAAGGAAGGGATGTTTTGCCTGCTATATCCAGTATAGACCGAATTTATCCGCCGGTACCCGAGGGTGAACCGTTCAAGGGTTTTTCATATGTTCACGAACTGGTAATGGACCTTGGCCCGGTCAGCAATGACTATGCGGTCCTGCTGATGTGGGCCTGGATAGACTATGCCGACAGTACCAGCACCTTTGCCGCCTCCCAGGCCGGACTCAACCTGATTCCCCCTTACCTCCAGGTTAAGGATGAAAATGGAGAATGGGTCACGGTAATTGAACGAATGGGATTCCCGGCAGGGCTTCCCAAGTACATGACAGTAGACCTTTCAGGGAAATTCCTTTCTGACTCCAGGGAGGTCAGGATCATTACTAATATGAAGATCTATTGGGACCAGATCGAAGTGGAAAGCGGCAGACCGCGTAATGACTACCGTATCAGCAGGCTTAAGGCTGCCAGTGCAGACCTGCACTTCAAGGGCAATCCTCTGCCCTGGTCACCGGACGGCAAACTGCCCAGGCTCTATGATTATGACCGGGTTTATTTCCCGGACTGGAAGGTCCATGCCGGGGCCTACACCCGCTATGGAGACGTGCTTGAACTGCTTGATGCCGCGGATGATTTCTATGTGATAACCAGGTCAGGCGATGAGATTGAAGTACTGTTTGATCTGGATACCCTGCCCAGCCTCCCGGACGGGTGGACCAGGGATTACCTGATCTACGTGGATGGATTCGGCAAGGATATGGATCCCAATTCCGGCGGCCCACAGTTCCTGGGTCCGCTTCCGTTCCATAACATGTCCTCCTGGCCCTATACCGAGGAATTCCCCAACCTGGAGAAACATCTAGAATACCGGCAGAAATGGAATACGCGCCACTTCTACAGGGAGATTCCGGAACTGGAAACAAAGGTCAGGGTAAGCGAAGAATAGGTCCATTCATTAGCCGGCACAGTTCCAGAAGCCTGGAAGATTGAAAATACCCGGGAGCAATTCTGTTCCGCCCCCGGGGACTTGATTGCCTTTATTAATGACCTCCCGATTCCTGAATCCCGCTTTATCAAGGAGGCAGAAAGCACTGGTTCACCAGGAATTTCGAGGCGTTTTAAACCATGGCGGTTATAAGCCAAGAAACCCTGGCCGCCTTTGCCAAATGTCCCTTTTATGTTATCTTCTTAGGACTTATGATAAACGCAACACAGATAAGAAAAGGCAATGTAATTATATTTGATGGAGTCCCGCACAGGGTACTCAGTTTTGAACACAGGTCCCCGGGAAAAGGTGCCGCTTTCGTGCGGGTTCTCCTTCGCAACCTGGAAACCGGCGCGTCCTACGATAACCGTTACGCCTCCAATGATTCAGTTGAAAAAGCAACTCTGGAACAGAAGGAGATGGAATACCTCTACAAAGACGGTGAACTGTTTGCTTTTATGGATACTGAAAACTATGAGCAGATATCCCTCAATTCAGAATTGCTTGGTGACTACGAAAAATTCCTGAAAGAAGGACAGGTGCTCGAGATTCAGTTCTTCGGAGAAAAACCCATAGGGCTGGAGCCTCCAACTACCATAATCCTGGAAGTCACTGAAACCGAACCGGAATTGAAAGGCGCGACAGCCAGCAATTCTCCGAAACCCGCCACCCTGGAAACCGGCGCGGTTGTGCAGGTTCCACCTTTCGTTAAAATAGGGGACAAGGTGAGGATTACCACAGCTGACGGGAAATACCAGGAAAGAGCCTAGTCAATTGACGATTGACGGTACCAAGGGCTTCCAGCCCTTGGTCTTTTCCCTGTCGGGAACGTTATCGGTATCGGTATGGAGACAATAACGACAACGACGTTAAACACCTCAGTTCACAAACAACCCAGAAGGCTCTCCCCGTTCATCTTGATCACTTCGAAGGCCTCCGCGTATTCAGCGGCGAAACTCATTTCACCCCGGTAACGGGCCAGTCCCCCGAAGGCCTTGTCATATTTCACATCTTCTACCTGGCTTTCATGGCATCCAAGGGCTTTCAGCTTCAGTTCAACCTGCCCGGTGATATCTACCGCCGTTTGCCAGGTATTCATGGGAAACCAGACTTCATAACCAAGGACAACCGGGGTATCCCACGGCTTCTCACTGGTTTCCTGGTACCAGGGTCCCGAAGCGTGGATAATAGCATTGTGGACCAGCTTGCTCGCGACCTGGTGCTGGGGGAAATTATCCTGGGCGGAATGGGTAAAAATGATAGCCGGCCTTATGGAGCGAATGACGTCCACCACCTCCAGCTTCATGCTCCTTGTGTATTCAGTCAACCCGTCCTCAAACCTGAGAAAGCGCACATCTGAGACGCCCATCATTGTTGCCGCGGCGACCGCTTCCCTTTCCCGTGTCGCGCCCAGGGCCTCCCGGCTTATGGTCTGGCTTCCCGACTCTCCGGATGTAATAAAAACATGGGTAACCTCGAAACCCTTTTCAATTAGCTTCAGCTCAGTGCCTCCGCATCCGATCTCAATATCATCCGGATGGGTCCCGAATGAAAGCACGCGTTTTTTCATAAAAACAATTCCTTTTAAAAGTTAAAAATCAATTTTCATGATATAGATTGGCAGGCTGATTGTCACCTTTCCCTTCCCCTGGCCTTACTGCTGTTTAAAAATATCCCTGGCGGACTTTGAGGACCATATGGACACCTCTCTATTCTTTGTTTGTCTTAATTGTAAGGTGTTCGGTTTCATTTGACCATTTCATCGCTGACAACGACAACGACAACGACTGAATGTTACCCGTTACTTGCCCCCTGGCACTATCAACCTGCCGCATGCAACCCGCAACTATTCAATGAAAATCATAGGAACTTATTCCGGGATCGGAGAAATCCAGGCTTTCGATCCTGTCGGCCAGGACTGAGACCACCCCCCTGCTGTTCTGCAGTTCGCCCCGAACCAGCAAAAAAGCATTCTCCAGGATCACCTGCCGGTACTGTTCAAACTTCTTGGGCTTGATAATAATATTTGAAATACCTGTCTCATCTTCCATACTCAGGAACAGGAACCCCTTGGCAGTCATCGGCCTCTGCCTGACAATAACGCTTCCGGCTACAGCAACATCCTTCCCGTTTCCGGTCTCCGGAAGTTCTCCGGCTTTCAGTACACCGCGGGAGGAAAGCCGGTTCCGCAACAGTTCCAGGGGATGGGGCCCGGTGGTCAGCCCGGTACCGGAATAGTCAGCCGACATTCTTTCCGCCGCATCCATCTCGAAAAGGGGACAACCCTCCTCCTCTTCCTCCAGGTCGCGCAGCAGCGGGCCGGCATAGCGGCTCACCTTCTCGGCCTGCCACAGGGCATTCCTTCTCTCAAGGCCCAGGGATTCCATGGCCCCTACCCGGGAGAGGGATGTCAACTCACGCCTCCCCAGCCCAGCCCTGTCCCGCAGTTCCTCCAGGGAAGTAAAAACCTTTCGCTTTCTTTCCCCGGAAATCCGCAATCCGGTGTCCCTGGCCAGGCCCCTCACGTAGGAAAGACCCAGCCTTATAGAGGTTTTTCCTTCAACCGTACAGAGCCATCCTGATTCATTTATATCTATCGGCAGGATATCCAGGCCATGGCGCATCGCGTCCCTCACCAGGGTAGCCGGATGGTAAAAACCCATGGGCTGGTTATTGAGCAGCGCCGTGTAAAACTGGACCGGGTAGTGGGCTTTGTAATAAGCACTGGCGTAGGCCAGCAACGCAAAGCTGGCCGCGTGTGATTCCGGAAATCCATACAGGGCAAAGGAGGTTATATAGCGGACAATTGTTTCAGCATCCTCCCCTTTAATATCATTATCCTCCAGACCCTGCCGCAGCCTTTCCTCCATCTTCAGCATGGCCTGCCCCGGACGCTTGAATCCCATGGCCCTCCGCAACTGCTCTGACTCACCCCCGCTGAACCCGGCCACAACCATTGCAATCCGCAGAAGCTGCTCCTGGAAAATCGGGACTCCCAGGGTCCGCTTCAGGATCGGTTCCAGGGAAGGATGGGGATAGGTAACCGGCTCCAAACCGGCCCTGCGCTTCAGGTATGGATGGAGCATGTTTCCCGAAATCGGGCCGGGACGGATTATGCCCACTTCCACAACCAGGTCATAGAAACGTTCCGGTTTCATCCTGGGCAGGGTCGCCATCTGGGCCCTGCTCTCCACCTGGAATACCCCCACCGTGTCCGCCGCCTGCAGCATGCGGTAAGTCTCCGGATCATCCGGCGGAATACGGGCCAGGTCCACATTTCCGCCGGAAGCCCTGATCAGCTCCTGGGTATCATGAATAGCCGACATCATGCCCAGTCCCAGAAGATCCACCTTGATGATGCCCAGGCCCTCGCAGTCATCCTTATCCCACTGCACCACGGTGCGGTCCTCCATGCGGGCATTCTCCAGGGGGACCACTTCATCCAGCCGCCCCCGGCAGATGACCATCCCCCCGGTATGCTGTCCAATGTGCCGGGGCAGATCCTGGATCTCCTTCCACAACTGCAGGAAGATGTTCAGCCTGCCTCGCTCCTGTTCAGTGCTGTATGGCTTTACCTGCTCGGCCATTTCCCCGGCCTCAACCGGAGGCTCACTGCTCCAGCTTCCCAGCATCTTGGAAAGCCTGCCCTGCAGTTCCGCTGAAAATCCCAACGCTTTGCCCACTTCCCTGGCAGCGCTTTTCCCTCGGTAGGAGATAACCGTGGCGGTCATGGCCGCGCCCCGTCGTCCATACTTGCGGTAAACATACTGGATAACCTGCTCCCTTCGCTCCCCGCTGGGCAGGTCCAGGTCAATATCCGGCCATTCCCCGCGCTCCTCTGACAGGAACCTCTCAAAGAGCAGTTCCATTCCCACCGGGTCAACCGCCGTAATCCCCAGGCTGTAGCAGACCGCGCTGTTGGCAGCGGAACCCCGCCCCTGCACCAGGATGTCATGACGCCGGCAATACTGCACGATATCCCAGACAATCAGGAAATATCCGGGAAGCTCCAGTTTCTCAATGATCTTAAGCTCATGCTCCAGCTGTATCCTGGCCTTGTCATGCAGGGGTCGGTAGCGATCCGCGGCCCCCCTGAACGTAAGCTTGCGCAGCCAGCTGTTCATAGTCTCACCTTCCGGTACCGGGTACTCCGGGAAAGCATATCCCAGGTCCCGGAGGGTGAATTCCAGGCTCTCCGCCAGTTCCCGGCTGTTAAAAACAGCCTCCGGAAGATCCCTGAATACCTGGTCCATATCCGCCGGGCTTTTTAAAAAACGTTCGGAATTCCGGGAAAGCAGCCGCCCGGCATTATCCAGCTTAACTCCATGCTTGATGCAGGACAGCACATCATATAAAAACCGCCCTTCCCGGCCGGAATATCCAGGACCGTTGGAGGCCAGCAAAGGGATATCACAACCAGCTGCTGACTGGATCATGGCCTGGTTCACCTTCTCCTGTTCCCGGGAAAAGTGACGCTGGAGCTCGACATAGAGATTGCCTTTGCCATAAATCCCTTTCAGCTGCCTCAGGTAAAAGGCGGCCGCGGCCGGGGATCCCACGCATTTACGGGAAAAAGGTCCGTCCATGCCTCCGGTCAGGCAGATCAGGCCGCTGGAAAAATCACGCAGGTCCTCAAGTTCCGCGCGGGCCTCTCCCTTTTCAGCCCTAAGATGCATACGGGTCAGCAGCCTGCAGAGATTTTTATATCCCTCACGGTTCCTGACCAGCAGGGGAAGGCTTCCCTCCGTAGTAGTGATCTCCGCCCCAACCAGGGGCCTGACCCCTGTTTCCCGGCAGGCCCGGTAAAACCGGGGCGCCCCGTATACCCCATCCCGGTCCACCAGTGCCATGGACCGGTACCCCAGGCGGGCCGCCTCCTCGGCCAGGCTCTCCGGCGAGGCCGAAGATTCCAGAAAACTGAAAGAGCTGCGGGCATGAAGCTCCGTAAAATCCCTCCCTGCCTCAGTCATAGGTTCCCTCCAGGTACCAGATCTTCTCCCGGTGGTTCCATGACACCCGGTAAAGCTCCCCATTCTTTAGTTCCAGATCCCATTCCTCCTGGGTCCATCCGTTCCGCATCTCATCACCGACCCACCAGCATCCTGAAGATTTCCAGGGACCGGCGAGAGAAACAATCTCCCCCTCGGCCAGCTCCAGGGGACGGGGCGGACGCTCCCGACGCAAGGCCAGGTGCAAGCTGTTTCCCTCATAACCGGGCCTGCAGCCATTATCACCTCCCGGTTCATTCAGGTTGCGGTTCCTGCCCTTCAGCAGGCGAGACTCCCTCCAATCCCCGCAATCTCCAGGATCAGGGTCATGGGTATCCATCACCCCGGGAATACCCAGGGAGCTTTCCGGCCAGGATCTCTCCGCCAGGGATAATGTCAACCCCTTTTCCTCCGGTTCCAGGGTCTCCGCTTCAAGCAGTGAATGCTGGATAATCCTGGCCCTGGCCGGAAAGGCCTCCAGCTCCACGGATTTAATCCCGGAACGCAGAATAATCTCCTCCAGCTCCAGACGAAGCAGGGAAATCAGCAGGCGGCTGTTGCAGGAAGGTAGGGCTGTTTCCACCTTTTTGCAAAGATTTTCCCCGTCATTTCCAGTCAGGAGCAGGTTAATCCGGCATACAGCCAACCCGGCACCGGAAACCCTCCCGCATATGGCTTCCATCATTTCCCCCAGGGGAAACAGCAGGGCTTCACTGCTGGCCACCGGCCAGTCAAACTCCCGCTTTTCCCTGTAAACCAGATCCTCACGAAAACTTTCAGGCAGGGACACATCCTCTCCGGATGCCAACCCGCGCAGCTGCAGGGCATCCTGCCCCATCCTGGCAGCCAGGGCATCCGGGGCAATTTCAGTAAGGTCCCCGAAAGTACGCAGTCCCCAGGAATGAAGGGTGTCCAGAAATCCGGCGGGGAGCTCAGCCTGCAGGGACAGGTGCTCCAGGGGAAAAGAAGCCAGAAAACCCTTTTCCCTGCGATAGGGCAGGATGGTCCCCGGGGCAACCAGGGCGGCAAACACCGCGGCGGTACGGGTAAAAGCCCCGCCGATCCGGAGGTTCGCAAGGGAAAGGGCCGCAATCCGGTCCAGGGTCTCCTGCCGGTAACGTGAATTCACTTCGAAAACCAGCCCCCCGGGATGCACTGGATGAGAGCGGGGAGAAATCAACTGCCGGGACTTGAACAGCAGATCAGCACTGCTGCTATAGGTGGCAATGAAATATAATGGAGCGGCCATTGCGCCCCCCTTTCATCACCGATAAACTGGCCTGCATACCCAGCAGCAGTGCACGTTTCTCCCGGTTCCCAAGATCGTGAGGGGAAGAAACATCTTTACCCGGACGCACCGGCTCCCCTCCCCATAAACCTTTTCCGCCTTGCAGGGCAAGCACCCTGGCTGAAGCCCCCGAAGTGGTCCTTCGCCCTGACAGCAGGATCAATACGCTCTTTGACTTTTCAGCCGCCCGCTGCAGACGGAACCACGCGCTCTTGGGCAGCAGCATGCCTCCGGAGGCCGCGGCGCCGCCCCCGCGTACAGAGGAGGACTCCGCCAAATCCAGCACCACCAGGGTAAAATTTCCCGACTTAACCAGGATCTCCGACTGCTTCAGGGCTCTCCTGAGAATGATAACTGCCCTGCCGTCCGGATCAGGGTCATTCCCGTAATCCAAATCATCCTGGCCAATATCCTTCTCAGGCCTCCTGGCACCGGGACCCCTGACCCAGAGGATATTCTCCAGGTCCACCCCCGCCGCCCGCAAAAATTCAGGAGAAAGGGAATTGAAAAAATCCACATAGGCCACACAGCCTCCACGGGCAGTAACCCCGGCCATGATCCCGCTTACCAGGCTGGTCTTTCCCGCGGAAGCAGACCCGTAAAACTCAGACATGCGCCCAACAGGCAGCCCCTCTCCGCCCAGCAGCTCATCCAGCTGACTGATCCCGGTGGAAAGAAAACTCCTGGATTCCCGACGCCATCCCAGCTCCCGCAGGGAAACCACGCCGGAAACCTTCTTCCGGGCCGCATTGAGAGATTTGTGAAAATCAGCCATGATCTAATTTTCACCTTTTTTTCACCTGCTGTCAAGGGGAAATAGTTACACGGTCGCAAGTCCCAGGTTGCGAGTAACAAACTGACGTAACCTACTGCTTGCGACTTGTAACTATCCTGGGTGCCATGGGCGTCCCGCCCTTGGGGAATTTCGAATGCCGAATGTCCCAGTGTCCAGTGTCGATTTCCGGGTGCCGGGTGTCGAATGAAAACTCGGAACTCGCCATTCGTCACCCGAAACCGGGCAATCGAAAACTCATCATTCGGCATTCCGATGAGTTAAAAAAAATATCCCCAACTCCCTTGCGGGATCCGGAGTTTCAGAACCCGGCAGGTTCATAACGCAAAGATAAAATGAGAAGGCTGGTCAATCCTGAGCGTGATAGGATCAAGCTCTAACCTTAACCGCAGTCACCCAGAGGGGCTGCAAAAGAAAGGAGACCAGCCATGAAAAACGGTATCACAATTGGAATGGATTTGGGTGATAAATTTCACATTGCGGTAGCGTTCGATTCGGAAGGTAATGAATTAGGATCGACCGAGGTACGCAACACCAAGAGTGGAATCAAGAAGTATTTTCGGGAGTACGAAGGTGCGACGGTGGCGATGGAGGCTGGTACGCATTCTCCCTGGATCAGCCGATTCCTCACCGAGGAACTGAACTGTCGTGTTCATGTAGGCAACCCGCGCAAACTGCGTTTCATTTGGGACAGTAACGACAAGTCTGATGAACGAGACGCACGAATGCTGGGGCTGGTATGTCGAGTTGAGCCCAGATTACTTTCTGTGTTGCATCATCGCAGCCGCCAGGCGCAGGCGGATCTATGCGTAATCAAATCGCGGAATAAGTTGGTGCAGGTGCGCACTCAATTGGTCAACCATGCGCGAGGATTGGTGAAATCTATAGGAGAACGTCTTCCTAAGTGCAGCGGTGCGAGTTTCTCTCGACGTTGTGCCGATTGCATACCGGAGGAGCTTGAGCTGGCATTGAGGCCGATACTGGAATCCATCACCGCATTAAATGGGAAGATCAAGGAACTGGATGAGAGTATTCTCTTGATGAGCCGGGATCAATACCCAGAGACTGCCCTGTTGTTGCAGGTTCCCGGGGTTGGACCTGTAACAGCACTTACGTTCATACTGACTTTTGAAGATCCGTCACGATTTGAAAAGAGCCGGCAAGTAGGTCCGTTTTTGGGACTTGTTCCAAAACGTGACCAGTCCGGTACGAACGACAAGCAACTACACATCACCAAGGCGGGCAACACCTACCTTCGGCAACTATTGGTCAATTGTTCTCACCATATTCTTGGGCAGTATGGACAGGATAGTTTATTGCGTCGTCATGGGCAGGCCATAGCGGCCAGGGGTGGTAAAAACGCGAAAAAGCGAGCCGCAGTCGCAGTGGCCCGGAAACTAGCAGTGTTACTTCATCATTTATGGGTGAGCGGCGAGGAGTATGAGCCTTTTTACAATGCGCTGTCCCAAAAGGCAGCATGAATTAGAAAAGAATTTGCACGACGGATTTTTATGATATCAGGTAAAGGTTCTTAATCATGAACACCAGATCAAAAACCAATGTCTCGTCCAGGGGAGTGCGGTCTGCGTCTTGCACCGGTTGCCTGCCGGCAACGCAGAACGAGTGCGCCGCAAAGATAGCACCCCCTAACTGCGGATATTACTATGCACCGGGGCAAATGGCAGCCTCTTAAAGAGTGCGGATGGAAGTGTGACGATAAAAGACTTTTGGGTTCTGGGTAACAATGTTGAGGTCCGTTGGGGATAAAGAAAGGCAATCCTTGTATGAAACTAGCGGATACCTGATTTTTGGGGCCTATTCGACGATCCTGGAGTGGAATCTGAACATCCTCGAAGAAAAAGGTAATCCGTGAACGGATTTTTATTGACAAGCCTTCTCATGGAAGACGCCATGACGCAGGAACGCAGAGAAATAATAAATATTTGCGTCGTTGCGGCATAGCGCCGTTGCGTTACTGTTTGGATGTAATCCGGGTCAGCTGGAGCGGGTCGCCCTTGGTACTGCGGGAGCATTGGCTCGACGTTGTAGCTGGAGCATCTTGCTCCAGTAACTCCGCGGGAAATTCACACCTCGCCGGAATAACCAACCTCGCCCGGAGTAAATACACCATTTTCAGGTAGGGCTCGACTCTTCATTGCTGTAGCTGGAGCCCTAGGCTCCAGCTACAAGCTGCAGACTGGGAGTCCGCAGTACGTTCTAGGACCAAGCCCGGGACGGGCTTGGCACACTCACTCCGAGATAACCGTCGACAGCCACTTGCCGGCGCCGAAGTTCTCGGAGTCGAATGCCGAATGTCCCAGTGTCCAGTGTCGATTTCCGGGTGCCGGGTGTCGAATGAAAACTCGGAACTCGCCATTCGTCACCCGAAACCGGGCAATCGAAAACTCATCATTCGGCATTCCGATGAGTTAAAAAAATATCCCCCAACTCCCTCGCGGAATCCGGAGTTTCAGAACCCGGCAGGTTCATAACGCAGAGACGCTATGACGCAAGGACGCAGAGAAATAAAAAATCTTTGCGTCATTGCGGCATAGCGCCGTAGCGTTGATGTTGGGATGTAATCCGGGTCAGCTGGAGCAGGACGCCCGTGGTACTGCGGGAGCATTGGCTCGACGTTGTAGCTGGAGCATCTTGCTCCAGTAACTCCGCGGGAAATTCAAACCTCACCGAATAAACCAAACTCGCATGGAGTAAATAAGGCATTTTCAGGTAGGGCTCGACTCTTCATTGCTGTAGCTGGAGCCCTAGGCTCCAGCTACAAGCTGCAGACTGGAAGTCCGCAGTACGTTCTAGGACCAAGCCCGGGACGGGCTTGGCACACTCACTCCGAGATAACCGTCGACAGCCACTTGCCGGCGCCGAAGTTCTCGAACACGTAGTTGGCCTGGCCTTCAGTGAAGATAGTCGGACCCGTCAGCTCATAGGGAGCCGAGCCGGAATCATCCCATCCCTGCCAGTACGAATACACGTACTCAGGATACAGATCAACAGTCGTCCACTTCCTGGTGGTGAACCAACGCGAAAGCTTCATCCATCCCGGACCCACTTCGTTATCAAGCTCGTTCTGTGAGCCGGCCAGCACGTTAAGAAAACCTTCCAGCGTCAGGCTGTCCGTGCCAATAACCGCGTTCATGTCATAAAGATCCTGCAGCGTGAATTCCCCGAACTTGTAGCCAAGCACCGCGTCATTCAGGTTGCTCTCAGGATCGATTTCATAGGTGTTGATACACTTGACCGCAATGGCTGTCACCAGAGGCGTCTCCGGCGTCACCGGGGAAACGATCGGCTGGTCATCAGGATCACTCGGGATCCATGGGTCTTCAGAGTTGTTGAAAGGCTCAACCGTGTAGATCGTCACCACCGGCTGGATGTTGTAGGAAACATCATCCCACTCACTGGGCGTCGCTCCCTGCGCCAGGTTCGACTCACCGTTGTAGTTATCCATGAAGGAGATAAAATTAACCACCTGCTTTTCAGCCGGCATGGCTGAGGAGGGGAAGATCTCCCATCCAAGCGCTCCGCCCTCGGAAATGATCCAGTTAAAGCCAAGCGAATCCTCGCCCCGGTCCCACTGGTCCCCGGCATGAGCCTCATGGCGCAGTATGTACTGGTCACCGGCCACACTGGTTACCAGTTCGCCGTTGGCCCCGGCTTCCGTCCAGATCCTCTCGCCGCCGGTAAGCAGCGCGTGGATCGGCGCCGGCATGTCAGCCGCTCCGCCTGCTCCGTCGGCAAACACTGCCGGACGCGCCCAGGCCGTGGTCATGTAGGAAGCCTGCGCTCCAAGCTCCGTTACCTTGGCCACCGTCTGGAACCCTGTGAGGTAGTTGAATGACACCGCCGAGGCGTTCAGGATATGCAGATTGTCATCACTGAACCCGTTGGTGCCGCCATACACGTCATAGCTGCCGTACAGGCTCTCATCAGCGGCGTCACCGCTTCCGTCTTCCCAGGCTCCGCAGTGGGTTTTCAGCTTCTCCTCGCGGTAGTTGATGAACTCATACGGAATCAGGTCCAGGCGGTCGTAATCAGGATCCAGCTGGTCCTTGTTCCACTCCGGTGAAAACCCCGTCTTCACATCCGCTGAAGCGGTCACAAACAGCAGAAAGCGGCCGTCGGCGAAGGTCGAAGCCGGAATGGCGTCAAAGCTCTGGCCGGTGCCTTCGGCCTTGTTCGGGTAGCCGAAGAACCGGTCCTTGACATTCACGCTGTCAGTGCCCGGCACCGTGAAGTTGAACGGGTCAATCATCATGGTGTCGTTACAGGTCAGAACCACCAGGAAATCAAAGAAATCCACGCAGTCCGAGTTGAAGTAACGGAAGTGAACCGTTACCGCCTGCTCCGGATTAGTATTGGTGATGCTTATGAAATTCTGGTTAACCGGGGTTTCATGCCCGTACTGGCGCACAGAGTTGCTGGTGTAGTTCGCGTCAGTGCCGTAGAGTTCCTCGGCATTGATCCCCGTATCCAGCAGGTAGACCAGCTGGGAACCGGGTTCATTCACCAGGGCGCCCATCGCCTCGCGGGCATCACCCGGAGTAACGAAGGTTTCCTCGTTTCCGTAGATGATCCCCAGGTCATTTTCCGCCCAGGCACGCACGTAGTAGCGGGTTGCGGCCCGCAGAGGGCTGATCAGGCTGCTGAATGAGCCCACTCCGCTGCCTTCCACGCTGCTTTCTCCCATGATCGAAGGAACGCCTCCTTCGGCAGGGACTGAAGGTGAAACGGTCGGGTTCGGGGAAGTGTCCCAGCACATCCCTCGCCGGGTCACCGGTAAGCCTCCGTCAAAGGTCACCTCGCCGCTCACCACTGCCGAACCGGAATTCACTTCGCCGACCACCGGGTCGGTCTCCACATCCACAAAGGTCGTTTCAGTCTGGAAACCAACCTCGTCACCGTAGGTTGTTCCGCTGTCTCCGCCGTCGGCCACTGCCCGGAAGTAGTAGGGCTCATTTGCTGACAAGGAGGTTAGCGGAGCATTAAAAGCTCCCGTGGAACTCATGCTCTGGGTTGTTGTCGAACTCGGATAAGGTCCGCCGGAAGTCGTTCCCCATTCGAAATAGACATCTACCGATGCCGCGGTCCCCAGGTCACTCAGGTTTCCGTTCAGAACTGCCGAGTTGTATGTCACTGATGTAGCCGCCGTACTCGATACCGTCGGCGGATCATCGGTCGGGAAGCTCTGCTCCGATCCGTAACTGGTTCCGCTGTCCCCGCCATCAGCCACGGCACGGAAGTAGTAGGTTGTGTCCTCGCTAAGCGATGACAGGGAGGCATTGAACGTGCCCGTCGAACTCATGCTCTCAGAAGCGGTGCTGTTCGGGTACGGTCCGCCGGAGGTGGTCCCCCATTCAAAGGAAACATCTACCGATGAAGCACTGCCCACGTAGGTCAGGTTCCCGTTGAGCTGGGCCGAGTTCCAGGTCACTGAGCTCGCTGCTGTTGTGGATACTTCCGGAGGATCTTCGGTGGTGAAGGTTAATTCCGCTCCATAGCTTGGTCCTGCTTCATTTACGGCATAGGCCCTGTAGTAATATTCAGTATCAGGGGTTAATCCGGTCATGCTGCTGGTAAACGTTCCGGTTCCGGTCCCGTCGGTAGTACAGCTGTCCCCGGTATCCGGGTTTGCTGAGATACTCCAGCAGACTCCCCGGGCGGTAACCGTTCCTCCACCGTCTGATGTCACCTCGCCTCCCGACTCGGCACTGGTGTTTCCGATTGAGGAAGCGGTTGTGGTGGTCACAGTCGGCAGAATTGCACTGACCGTAATGGTCCCGGTTGAGTCATCCGTAACCGTGGCATGGTCGGCGGTTATCGTCCCGGTCCCGGCGTTATCCGCTGTCAGGGTGGTTGATATTCCCGTGGCGGGACTCAGATTTCCATTCAACACGCTGGTTCCGCTCCAGCTTACCGACTGGTCACTGATATAGTTTCCGGATGCGTCATATCCGGCAGCGTGCACGGTGTAGGTCTGTCCCGAATTCATACTGTGGGTAGTGACTTCGCTGCCGGCTCCCCCGGCCGCGTCTTCGATCTGCACATAATTCAGAGCACCTTCATTGACCGTGATCGCGCTGCTGGTGCCGCTGATTTCCGCGGTTGCCGTAATCGTCGGGGTCTCCCCGGCGTCAGTCAGGGTGAAGCCACTGACGGTTACGGTTCCCGAGGCAAATGTCTGGCTGCCATCGGCCGGCTTGGTCGGCGCCACGCCTCCCGGAGAACTTGTGGCCGTCCAGGTCCAGGCCACACTGTGAGCTCCGGTGTAACCCGTGGCTATATTATTATCAGCGTCTCTGGCAGTCAGGGTCACGCTGAACGCCGTCCCTGCGGTCTCTGTTCCCGAGTGCTCGGTTTCAACGTCAAACGACGCGGCCGCCCCCGGAGTCACGGTTATCGTGCCGGTGGAGTCATCCGTGGCCGTGGCATGGTCGGCCGTTATCACACCGGTTCCGGTACTTACTGCTGTAAAGGTGGTACTTGTTCCGGTAGCCGGGCTTAAATTTCCGTCTATGATCCCGCTGCCGCCCCAGCTGACTGACTGGTCGGCTATGTAATTGTTATACTGGTCGTAACCGGCCGCGTACACGGTGTAGGTATCGTCCGCAGTCAGGCTGTGGGTCGTCACCTCGCTTCCGCCTCCGCCGGAGGCGTCCCGGACCTTTACATAGTTAAGGCCGCCGGCTACACCGGTCCCGGTCAGGGTCAGGTTGTAGGGATTCTCGTTGCTGTCATTGTTGCCTATGGCGATATAGGCGGTACGTGATCCGGCCGTGGTCGGCGAGAACCTGATGGTAAAGGTGGTACTGCCGGACGGAGCAACCGACGTAGCGGGCTGGGCCTGGACACTGAAATATCCGGCGTCAGCCCCGGTTATAGTGATTATCGGCGAGCCGGAAAGGGTCAGGTTCGCCCCGCCGCTGTTGCTGATCGTGAACACCACATCGGTACTGGAGCCCGCGGCACGGTTTCCAAAACTGTAGCTTCCCCCGTCAGGTATCGGGGTCGCACCCTGGCTCAGGTCCATTTCCGCACCAGGAGTCGTGAAGGACACCTGGCTGCCATATCCGGTTCCTTCTTCATTGGTGGCGTAAGCCCGGACATAGTAGGTGGTTTCAGGGGAGAGCCCGGTGATTGAGGATGTAAAGCTTCCGGTTCCGCTTCCGTCAGAGGTGTGAGAATTCGCTATGGTAGGAAATCCGCTGGTATTCCAGCAAACTCCCCGGGCGTAGACGGAGCTTCCGCCAGCGTCAGTGACGTTACCTCCCGAGGAAGCAGTGCTTGATGTCACTGAAGTTACCGCCGTGGTAGTGACCGTGGGAATCACGTTATCCCAGTTGATAACCTCAGCCATTTCCGACGGAGTCAGCCCGCTGGTGAAATCGGATGGCCAGTTGGAAGGATCCATCATGTACTGCACCGCGAATATGGCGAAGTCAGGCCGGTTATAAGAAGAATCATCTATGTCACCAACACCCCCGAGGAACAGCCAGCGCTGGGTTTGTCCGGGATCTATCGATACACTCGAAACTGTGAAGCTGTGAGTGTCGTTGTTGTTGGTGTACGGCAGGCTGGTCGAATAGACATCCAGCGACGCGTCTCCGTACATGAAGGATATAACCGGGTCCGATCCATTAGCAAGGGCAGAGGATTGGTCAGAACTGACCGTATAATAACCGCCCGAGGCAGATGCATAATGCCAGTAGGTACTGCCGTCAGAACCAAGGTTTCCCGAACAGGTTATGGAATAGGTCGCAACGCTTCCGCTGGTATTGGTGACCGCCACTTCCTGGATTACAGCCCCGTAGGTCGAGGAAAACGTGTAATCCATGGTATGGTTGACACCTGAACCGATAACAGTCGTTAGCATTGCTCCGTCATAACCGTCTCCATGCGTGGTACCGCCCCTGACCAGGGTTACCTCGTTCAGGTAACTGGTGCTTTCAGTCCAGGTAACCTGGCCGGCGGCGGTATTCAAGGTCTGAGCTATAAGCGGACTGGACAAAAAAATACAGGCTATTACAACAATACAAAAACTTGAGATTCGGACCGGTTGGCAATCCTTCGACATTGAATCCTCCTGATGGAAAGCTCTCTTTTTATGCGACTAAATAAATATTTATCTGAATCAATTCGGTGCATCAATCTATGGTTCTCCCTGCTTTTTTCAAAGATCCCATCCGGCTCAGGAGAAATTCGCCCGGCGAGGGCAATGACTATCTAATTAAAAATATTCACACAATCGGCAACCATTGTAAACATTTCCTGAAAAAAAAATTTTCAAGATTTTCCAGGCCTTGAAAAACTAATTTACCGGGCAGGGCCGCAACGTACCATGGGCGTCATCGGAAGTGAGATCGGAGATGTTCGAAGGGCGAAGTTGGAGAGACGCGACGTGCCATGGGCTCGACGTTGTAGCTGGAGCATCCTGCTCCAGGAACTCCGCAGCAAATTCACGCCTCACCGAATAAACCAACCTCGCATGGAGTAAATAAGGCATTTCCAGGCAGGGCTTAAATCTCCTTTGCTGGAGCTGGAAGCTACAGCTACTACGCTCACTCCGAAGTAACCGTCGACAGCCACTTGCCGGCACCGAAGTTCTCGGAGTCGAGTGTCGAATGTCCCAGTGCCCAGTGGCGATTTTCGGGTGGCGGGTGGCGAATGAGAACTCGGAACTCGCCAGTCGGCACCCGGAACCGGGCAATCGAAAACTCGCCATTCGGCATTCCGATGAGTTAAAAAAATATGCCCCAATTCCCTTGCGGGATCCGGAGTTTCAGAACCCGGCAGGTTCATAACGCAAAGGTCGCCCTGAGGAGGAGCCAGAGTGCTATAGAAGTACCGGTTCCTGATGGACAATCAACTCAGAAAGTGTAAACCATGTCCTGAGCCTATAATGTAAACCATGTCCTGATCGCGCCCGCAGCGAAAACTACTTGCTACCCGCGACCCGAAACCTGCAACGATTTATACCAGATATTCATACTTTCAATCGAGCCGGAAATCTGGGTATTGTTGACCAGGGTTCCGCCGTACTGGTAACCCCGGCGGGAAAAGGTGATATTCATTCCTGGGGAAATCGCCCGGGCGATGGTATAGGCGGTCCGCATGCCTTTCAGTATCATGGCCTCTTCCATTTCCTGGAGCAGGAACTGGGCCAGGCCCAGGCCGCGAAATTCAGGAAGGGTGGCAAAATCAGTCATCTCAACATTGGACCCCTTGATGTCCATTTCCGCGGATGAAAGCGCTGCCAGAGCCCCATCTTTCACAATGCCGAAATAGTCCACATGGCTATGAATGGTTTCTTCCAGGTATCCGGGATCATGGATCGGGAAAGGGTAACTGGGGAAAACAATCCGGTAAAGCTGACTCATTGCACCAAGATGCTCGGGCTCGCATTTCAACAGGGAGAACCCTTCCGGAAGCGCGGCCTTTTCTGGATTCTCACGGGATTTACCCCCAGACAGATACAGTACTTTCTCCAGTTCCTCCCGGTTTTCAGCTTCAGCCCGGACGGGATCGAAGTATTTACCAAGAAAGGCGGCACCTTCCTCTCCCTTGTAGAACCCGGGAATATAGGCTTCACGCGAATAACCCCGGGAAGTAAACTCCATCTCAACTTCCGCGGGAACCTTGGCAAAAATCTTCGTATAGCCTTTCTTCTCCGCCCTCTTGTTAAGTTCTTCAATAATGCCGGGCAGATCCCCTTTGTCCAGTTTCATCAGGTATATTCGATTGCTGAAGGGGCCGTGCTGGATCTCACTATTTCCCAGGGTTTCACAAATATCATGCATTGTCGGTCTTCTCCGGTTTCAGTGTTTTTCCATCAGGATAAAAAAGGGAGAGGGTTACAAAAAATATTGCTGACACAACTATTCCGTAAAGGCTGGGATCCAGGCCAATGTCCGCAAGGGAAGCGGGCAGGCTCAGCACCCCGGTTAAAAGAAGCAGGGTCAACACCCCGCCGGACAGCATTCCGCCCAGGGCGCCGACCGAACTGGAACGTTTCCAGAAATAGGCTCCCAGGGTTGGCACAAAGAGTCCGGATACCATGAAGGAATAGGCGTAAAGAATGGCGTCGAGCACCATGGTGAAACGACTGGCCATCCCCACTGCCAATAATCCGATAACCAGAGTGGCTAACATGGAAAGCCGGATCGATCCCCGGGGACTGAGATTTTTCCACAGGTAACGCTCAATGACATCATTTACAAAGTTTCCGGATGATGCCATCAGGCAGCTGTCGGCGGTGGACATTATCGCTGAAAAATAGGAAGAAATGACAATCCCGGTAACCACAACCGGGAGCATGTCCCGAATCAGCATGGGCATGGCCATTTCAGCATCCGCCTCAGGAAAAACCACCCGGGCGCACATTCCCAGAAAAACCCCGGTAAATGCCATTACCGGATACTCGAAAATCCCGGCAATCAACCAGGCTTTTCTGGCTTCCTTTTCGCTCTTGCAGGCGTACATGCGCTGGTACAGCGTCATGGCAATCAGCCATATCGGAATAATCGTCACCATCCAGTTAATGAAGGTTACCGGAGCAATATTGCCAAGTGAAAAAAACTCCGGCGGCAGTGCCGCGGTCAGTGCTGACCATCCCCCGATCTTGTAGAGAGTCACCGGGGCCGTAACCAGGATCAATCCGGAAAGCAGCAGCAGCCACTGGATGGTATCAGTATAGATCACGGCCTTGATCCCGCCGATAACCGTATAGAGAACCGTTACAACAGCTATCAGGTACAGGGAAAACTGCAGGGGGTCCATCCCCCATGGAGCCCTGGTAATGATAGTCGCCGAGGCCAGCTTGGCTCCGGCCAATACCTGGGCCCCGGTAAACCCAAGATAGCCAAGACCGGAAATCACAGCCGCCAGCAGGGCTACCCGGCCGTCATAGCGGAAACGTAAAAAATCAGGGTAGGTCATCATCGAATGCTCAAGGTCAATTGCCTTGATCCGGGGAATGATAAATACCGCGGCCAGCCAGGCACCCGCCAGCCCGGTAAAAAGCAGCCATGAACCGGAGAGGCCCATCAGGAAACCGACTCCTCCCAGGCCTATTGAAAACCCTCCCCCGACATCAGTGGCCACTATCGAGAGTCCCACGTGGTGGGCCTTGATTGATCGGCCGCCGACATAGTAATCTTCGGTGTTTCCATTCTTCCGGAAGTGATAGAAACCGATTGACAGCACCCCGGCCATGTATGCGGCGAAAATAAGGTAGTCTGCAAAGCTCATGCCTGATCCACATATTGCCGGGGGATAACGCCGATCATCGCTGGGATACCGCCAGCCACCCGGGAGACTCTAGTTATCATTTCTCCGTTCAAGGCGGAGGTTACCGTTGGGCACCAGCGATATCGACTTGTCGTAATCTGACAGCAGCTTTTCAATCCCTACCGCCCTCATCTCGGTAGCGTCTTCTATCGGGAGATCCAGGTCACAATTCTCGCAGTCCCGGTCGCAGAACCATGGTTCATAGGAATCCGGTTCCTTGTAGGTTGTTATTACGCCTTCGTAATTGCGTAAAATCACCTTGTTTGTGGACCAGGAGATCAGGTAATTGGGCATTACCGGGATCTTGCCCCCTCCACCAGGGGCATCTATTACATATGTCGGGACACAGAAGCCGCTGGTATGGCCGATCAGGCTTTCCAGGATCTCAATACCCTTCCCTACCGGGGTACGGAAATGGGAGAGTCCTTCGGACAGGTCACACTGGTAAAGGTAATAAGGACGAACCCGGTTCATGGCAAGCTTGTGCACCAGGGCTTTCATTATCCGGGGGCAGTCATTAACCCCGGCCAGGAGTACAGACTGGTTTCCCAGCGGAATCCCGGCATCGGCCATCCGGGCCAGCGCCGCCCTGGCGGACGCGGTCACTTCCCGAGGATGATTAAAATGGGTGTTTATCCACACCGGATGGTGTTTTTTAATCATGTTCACCAGGTCGTCGGTGATCCGGTAAGGGAGCACTACCGGCATCCGGGTCCCTATCCTGATAACCTCCACGTGTTCAATGGAACGCAGTTCTCCCAGAATCCAGTCCAGCAGCTCATCGGGAAGCATCAGGGGATCTCCGCCTGATAAAAGCACGTCCCGGATTTGAGGAGTATTCCGAATATAGTCAATCCCCTGCTGCATCTCCTCCCTTGACGGAATCATATCCCGGTCACCCACCCGGCGCTTGCGGGTGCAATGCCGGCAGTACATGGAACAAATACCGCTTACCAGGAACAATACCCGGTCAGGATAGCGGTGGGTTATGCAGGGGACAGGGCTATCGACATCTTCATGTAACGGATCGGCCATATCAGAATTGGACATCACCATCTCCAGCGGAGAGGGTAACGCCTGCTTGAAAACCGGATCATTTTCCAAATTGTCCGTGTCAATAAGTGAAAGGTAATAAGGAGTAACGGAAACCGGAAACCTTTCGACTGTTTCCTCCAGCTTCTTCCGAAAATCCGGTTCCAGGGTCATACCCAGAAGATTCTCGATGTCATCCAGAGATCGCAGCGAATGGGCAACCTGCCATCTCCAGTCACGCCAGTTGGAAAGCTTTGCTTCGCTGTCCACGACATCAATTATGTCTTGCTGCGCTTGCGATAACTTCATAATTTTGACCTCTCTTCCCCCGGCAGGTCACTGATATTACTGCCTGATACCAGATTGGGAGATGTATCCAAGTGTCCGGCTCCCATCAGTTCAACCACCCTCTCCAGGGAAAAAGCGATTGCCGCCTGTTCAAGATCCGGAAGTTGTTTTAAAGAATCAGCCAACCGGTCCTGGAGCAGGGATGGAGCCGACTTGGCCACATCCTTTCCTTCCTCGGTTATATTCAAGATCACCCTGCGCCGGTCCTCCTCGGAACGACGGCGGGTCAGCAGTTTCTTATCCTCTAGGCGGTCCACGATGCCGTTAACCGTGCTAATACCCAAGTCAACCTTCCTGGCCAGTTCCGACAAAGTTATCCCCTCTTTTCTGCTGATTGAATAAAGGCAGATAAGCTGGGGGGCCGTAATTTTAAATTCACTGTTAAGCTTTCGGGAATAAATATCAACGGCCCGGATTATCCGGCGCAGGGCCATCAACACCCGCATGCCGCAAGTCTCAAAAAATATTTCTTCTTGTGTATTGTTCATGGGAAGTTTCTTGGGGTGAAAATTTTTCTGACAAGAAATATTTCTACACGAATATTTCTTACACGAAATAATATCTTATAGGGAGCGAAACTGTCAAATACAACGGGGGTCAAAAGGGACGGAACTGAATGGTTAGGTGTTGGCTCTTGCGCGTTTTCTCTCGGCGTCGGGATCGGGTACCGAATGAAGATTCATCACTCAACAATCGGCAGTCGACACTGGGCACTCGAAAACTCACCATTCATACCCTGGATGGGCATGCCACAGTCCCCAGCTGGAGCGAGACGCTCCAGCCACAACCGTCAATGTTTAAGTCCTTCAGGATCATATTCCATGGAATGTTTTTCGAATTCCCGGAAGGCGTCTTCCAACTGGTGCAGGACACTATCAGGAATGGTTTCCCGGTCAGGCCGCAAGGCTTTGGCTTCCTTCAGGTAGACGTGAATGATTTCATCAATCCGGCGGGTGGTGTTCCAGTGGATCAGGACCCTTATGCAATTATCCAGGCTCCCTGGGACCTGCATCTCGTGTCCGCACAGCAGGGCGGCATCGTACCAGCCCAGCTGGCGGGCGGCCAGGGCCGGATAAGTGGCGTTCAAATCAACAGTTGTTGTGAACTGGGCACAGGCTACATCCTCAGGTTTAATATTATTAACCCGGATCATGATATAAAGCAATTCCCGGGTGGCGGCCAGAATGGCCTCTTCAGTATTAGCCTCGGCTGTGGTGGCGCCGCGGATGCCCCGGCATACGGTGCGGGATTGGTCGGTTTCTTTCTGCTGCTCCTGTTTTTCCATGGTCTGCCCTTCTTATCCGGTTCCAGTCACTCGCCGCATCCCCGAATCCGATCAATAGAGCCGGATCCTTCATTTCAATTATTCGCGGATCTTCGGGAATTCCATTTCATTTTACAGTAAAAGGGAGCCCCTTTCCCGGAACTCCCTTTATATGGCAAAAAAACCTTACTTTTCCAGAACAATCACTGTGGCGATTGGGTCGGGAGCCTTGGCCGGCAGGCTGATATTCAGGGAAGATTCCCCGTACTTCACCCGCAATTCCTTGTCCGGCTCAGCCAGGAGGTAAGCCTTCACCCCTTCTCCTTCGGCGAGGGGAACCTCAAGCGATCCTTTTGGCCAGTCAAAAACCGAGAGGTATATTTTATTCTCCTTGGTGGTAGCCCTGCCCCATTCCAGAGCTTCAAACGGGCTGGCGGAGGTGCCGTACACGGCTTCGCTGTTGACCTTCATCCATTCACCCATCTCCTTGAGGCGGGTTACGCTGGCTTCAGGGATCAGTCCCTCATCAGTCGGACCCACGTTTAACAGGTAGTTTCCGCCCTTGCTGGCCGCGTCAATCAGTTGACGGATCAGGGTTTCTGTGGACTTCCAGTTGTCATCATAGGATTTAAATCCCCAGGTGTCATTCATGGTCATGCAGGTTTCCCAGTCCACTCCGGGAAGCCCGGTGGCAGGCAGCTCCTGCTCCGGAGTTCCGAAATCACCGGCATAGTCAGGCCCCTTGTTCATCCCCTGCATGCCCTGGCGTCCTTTACCAACACGATTGTTGACGATGATCGAAGGTTTAAGGCTGCGGCAGTACTGGTAGAGGTCCTTGCCGTCAGGCTCGGTCCACCAGTCCACCCATTCACCGTCGAACCACAGGACTTCAGGATCGTACTTCTCGACCAGTTCCCGGAGCTGGGTTTTCATGTAGGTGACATACTCTTCCTTCTGGTCTTCCAGGATGCTGTTCTGGCCATGGCCCGCTGTGCGGTGCCGGCCTTCCTGGTCCACAAACTGGGACGGATGATGCCAGTCCATTATGGAATGGTAGAAACAGAACTTTACACCCTGCTTTTTACATTCCTGGCTCAAGGCTGCAATCGGGTCTTTGCCGTATGGTGTGGAATCTACGATGTCGTAATCGCTGACCTCACTGTCGAACATGGAGAAACCTTCATGATGCTTGGACGTGATGACCATGTATTTCATCCCGGCATCTGCCGCAATCCGCACCCATTCAGCGGCATCAAATTTCACAGGATTGAACTCGGCCGCGTATTTCTCGTATTCCTCACGGGGAATATTGGCCCAGTCCTGGATCCATTCTCCTATCCGGTCGGACTTGACGCCGTTATACTCACCGGCCGGAACCGCGTATAGTCCCCAGTGGATGAACATCCCGAAGCGGGCTTCCCTCCACCACTCCATGCGGGCGTCCCGGTCAGACTGGGATTCCTCCAGGTAATTGACTTCGACGGCCTCTTCCGCTGGTTCTTCGGTAGCCGCGCAGGAAACCAGAAATCCGACTGCCAGGAGTAAGATGAGGGCCATGGAAAACAATTTTAATTTCATTACATTTCCTCCAATTTTTCTATTAACAAAGCGTGATTTGATTTCCTTATTACAGGATGTCGAGTGTAACAGAGCGGGGCTGCGGTTCCAATAGACGGGAAAGCAAGTTGCAGCATCTTTCCGTTGCAGCAAGTGACAGCGTTTCACGATTTCCGGTCTCTAAAGCGTTCCCAACGCCGGGAGATAATGAAGCAGACAGGAATAATAAAATGGAGGGCTGAAAGCCCGATTATGAGCAGCCTGGGGTGACCAAAGTCCCGCCAGGGACGAAGGGAACCCCAGGATTAAAAAAACAGTTATCATCCGGGAGCTCTGTAGGAGCGACCGTAGAAAACAGAATGTCAGCCAAGCTCTTTGCCGCAGTGAGGACATACCGAGCGGCGCCGGTTTTTTTGAACTTCTTCCACAAATCCCGCACCCAGAATTCCGGTAGGCAGCGCGAACATCCCTATTCCCAGAACAGCAATGACGCTCGCGCATAACTTACCCAGCACGGTCACCGGGTAGATATCCCCGTAACCTACGGTTGTGAGTGTTGAGATCGACCACCACATTGTCGCGGGGATGCTCGAGAACGACTCCGGCTGGACCGAATTCTCACAGTAATAGAGAAGGCTGGAGGAGATGATAATCAGGAAGCCCATTAAGGAAGATGTGAGTATCAGTTCTTCTTTTTTTCCCTGTCAGTATCCTTTCCAATCCTCAGCTTACTCTTCCCCCGGCCGCCAGGGCATGTCTCCGCCTTCTTCCTTGGGATAAAGGAATTCGGCATCGACTGATTTGTACCAGTCGTGCAGCAGCTTCCGCAGCTCGGTGACCTTGTCAGGCATGGATTCAGCCAGGTCATTCTGCTCCCCGATATCCTCAGCCAGGTTATAGAGCTGAACTTTTCCGTCCTCGAAGCGTTCCAGGAGCTTAAAATCCCCCTGGCGCACGGCTCCGCCGGGAAATCCGCCCTGGTTGGAGTAGTGCGGATAGTGCCAGAAGATGGCATCCCGGTCGATGCTTCCCTCCTGTTTCAAAAGCGGGACCAGGCTTTTGCCGTCCAGGTTCTGCTCGGGCCGGGGCGGCAGCCCGGCGATATCGAGAAATGTTGGATAAAAATCAGTACTAATCACCGGTTCACCGCAGGTTGTGCCCGGCTGGGCGACCCCCGGCCACTTGATTATGTAGGGCTCGCGGATTCCGCCCTCGTAAAGCCAGCCCTTTCCGGCCCGCAGGGGAAGATTGCTGGTGGGAAGGCCTTCGGCGGTGGATAGTCCGCCATTGTCGGACATGAAACAGACCACGGTGTTGTCGTCCAGGCCCAGCTCCTCGAGCTTATCCAGGACCCGACCCACCTGGGCGTCCATGCACTCCACCATGGCCGCGTAGGTAGGATGCTTCTGCTGTATTCGTACCTGCCGGGGATCGTCAGTCGGCCAGACCTGCTCCTCTTCGGCAAATTCATCGCCTTCCAGCGCCTCAGCCTTTCTGCGATATTTCTCCACCATCTCCTCCGGGGCCTGCAGCGGAATATGCACGGTGTAGAAAGCCAGGTAGAGCAGGAAGGGATCATCCTTGAACTTATCCAGGATCTTAAGCGATTCGGTGGTCAGGCGTTCGGTGAGGTATTCACCTTCAGGGCCGTCCTCCAGCCGGGGATTTTTATAGGGGGAGAAAAAACTGGAAGGCATACCGCGGCTGCATCCCCCGACATTGATATCGAAACCCTGGGCTTCGGGCCAGAATTCCTCGGTCGGCCCCAGGTGCCATTTCCCCAGAAAGGCGGTACGGTAACCAGCTTCCTTGAAGGCTTCTCCCAGGGTCACCTCGGAGACGGGCATATCGGCATGAAGCGGTGCGGGTTTGAATTTCTCCTCCCGCTTCCCGGCAAAAAAGTTGGTGGCCCCTACCCTGGTAGGATATTTCCCGGTCATGATGCTGTACCGGGTGGGGCTGCAAACCGGATTGGCCGCGTACCCGTCGGTGAAGCGGACACCCTGGGATGCCAACCGGTCCAGGTTGGGGGTTTCGTAAAAGCAGTCCGGGTTATTGGGACCGATGTCCATGAATCCCAAATCATCCACCAGAATGAAGACAAAATTGGGCTTAACCGGCTCCCGGGTTCCGCAGGCAGCAGCCCCCAGTCCTGCCATGGCGGCAGAAGCCAGGGATGTTTCTATTAAAAAATCTCTTCTGTTGATATCTTTCATGGTTTTTAAACTCCTGATTGAAAAAAACTATCAGAGACCGCGGGGGCGCGCAAGAAAATAATCCTCGGAGTCGACCTTCGGGCCGCCTGTTCAAAATCGAAGGTCCAAGGCTCGTGGCTGGATCTGCCAGATCCAGGAGCGGCAAGAATTCAAAGTTCAAGCAGGAATTTTTGTCCATTCCGTCCATGGGGCCCACCTCGTCCACGCTCCATTCCCACGATGGTTTGGCCGGTCTGAAGACCGGTGATCCCGGGAACGGGTGATGGTGGGTTTTGTGTCTGCAGATCAGGAGATCTGAGCTCCCGGCGGGAGGCAATAAACTATAAAGGAAAAGTCCTGAACCTTGAAGCTTTCGGACAGACGGTGCAATGACCGGATGAACCCTGTAGAATCGATTTTAATGAACAGACAAAAATTTGAGCGAATCAATTCTGGAATCCCTGCCTAAAGCCGTGGTTGCCGCGGACAGGAATCACATAATCACCTACATGAACAAGGCAGCCAGGGAACAGCATTCCGACCTGGTCGGAAATTCACTGCTGGATTGCCACAATGAAGAATCAGTAAAGAAAATTCACGATATTTCCCGACGTCTGGAAGCCGGGGAAGAGTTGATTACAATCAGTGAGGAAGACGGATTCATCAAATCGTACTTCCTGGCTGTCAGGGATGAGGAAGATAAATTCGCCGGATACTATGAATTGATGGATAAGAGAAGCTGATTGTTTCCTGACATCTGTTATCAAGGAGGCTTCAAATGAAAAAACAGGTCTGTAAAAACCTGCAGGTGATTCCCGGGATCGGGAAAAGCTTGTCTGAGGATCTTTTTGAACTGGGTTACCGGGATGTTGGAGAACTGAGGGGGGAAGATCCCCAGTCAATGTATGATGAATTATCCGAGCTGAAGGGCTCCCGGCAGGACCCCTGTGTGCTGTATGTTTTCCGCTGCGCTGTTTACTTTGCTGATCACGAAGAACATGACCCGGAGCTGCTGAAATGGTGGAACTGGAAAGACCGATGCTGAAGGAATTCCTGGCTGAACTGCAGCAATTTGCTGATCCTGAACGAGCGGAAGGTTCGAAGAGATACCACAAGATCAATCGGCCCTACATGGGTGTCAGGGTTCCGGAAATAACCGGTATATCCGCAGCCGCTGCCCGAAAATATGGAGGAAAGGATCTGCTTGCCCTGTGTGACAGACTGTGGGAAACCAATATCCACGAGGCCAGGATTGCAGCAGGAAAAATCCTGGAAAGAAAAGAGGTCACAAATATCGAGGGAATCTGGGCCCGTGTAGACCGCTACAAGGAAGACCTGGATTCCTGGGCAATCGCCGACCACCTGGCCCACGCCGCTTTCCGATGCCTGGAGCAGGAGCCCCTCTATCTTGACGAAATCGAGAATAAATGGCTTCACCATCCCAGCTTCTGGGTCAGGCGGGCGTCGCTTGTCTTCACCCTGTTCCTGGCAAAAAAGGGCAAGGATCCTGAACGGCCGCTTTCCTGGGCCGCCGGCATGGTTGATGACCATGAATGGTTCATACAGAAGGCCATAGGATGGTGGCTGCGGGAATTGTCCAAGCACAATCCGGACCGGGCCGGAATTTTCCTCGAAGAATATTCCTCACGCATGAAACCGTTCGCGGTGAGGGAGGCGTCGAAATACCTTCCCGGGGGATAGTGAGTTCAAGGTTCAAGGTTCAAGCAGAAAATTATCGTCCATGCAGTCCGCATGGCCCCACATCCCCCAAAGTGAGTGCTGCCGACCTCACGAAAAGCGTCTTCTGGCGCAGGCTCATGCATAAGCAGGATGCATATTTCTCGATTAAAATACTGCCATGGCCAGGAAGTATCCGAAGGTGCAGGCGATCCCTACCCCGATCAGCCCCGGCAGCATGAAACTGTGATTGAAATAATACTTCCCTATCCTGGTAGTTCCGGTGACGTCAAAATTGCAGGCCGCGATATCGGAAGGGTAGTTGGGAATAAAAAAGTATCCATAGCAGGACGGCATGATACCGACAAGAAGGGCCGGGGACAGCCCCAGTCCCATGCCCACGGGAAGCATCATGCGGCAGGTGGCTGCCTGGCTGTTGACTACTACAGAGACAATAAACATGGCCAGGGCGAAGGTCCAGGGATAGCTGGAAACTATGGCGTTAAGCCCTTCCCTTACCGATGGGAGGGCGTACTGGAAATAGGTGTCGCTCATCCAGGCTATTCCAAAAATGGCTATAGCGGCCACCAGTCCCGACTTGAATACCACCCCCTCGGGAACCCTGGAAACAGGAACCCTTGTCGCCAGGAGGATAAATCCGCCGAAAGCCAGCATCATGATCTGGATGATCACGGCCATGGCCACCGGGGCCTCCTGCCCTGGAAAGGTACGGATTTCAGGCCACAGGGCCACAACGACGATAGAGGCCAGGGCTCCAATAAATATAATGACTGAATTCCGGGATGACCCCGGCAATTCTTCATCCAGTGAAGTGGCGGTGGTATTGAGTATTTTCTCTCCCCAGTCAGGATCCTGCAGCCGGGCCAGGTATTCCGGATCATTTTCCAGCTCTTTTCCACGGCGCAGGCTGAAAAGGCAGATGCCCAGGACTCCCAGGAAAGTGGAAGGCAGGGTGATTTTCAAAATGGAAAGAAGGGTAATTGAATCTGAAAGACTTCCCAAACTGGCCAGGTAAAAGACCACGGCGGCCGAAATCGGGCTGGCTGTGATACCCATCTGGGCTGAAACCGAAGAAGCTGCCATTGCCCTCTCCGGCCGGATTCCGCTACGAAGGGCCACATCTCCGATTATGGGAAGAATTGAGTAGACAGCATGTCCGGTCCCCAGCATGAGGGTCATCACATAAGCGCACAGAGGACCAAAGATGACAATCCTCCGGGGATGGTTACGCAGCACCCTTTCGGCTTTCTGAAGCATGTACTTGAGTCCCCCGGCTGCTTCCAGCACCGAGGCGCAGGTAACCACGGCCATAATTATCATTATCACCGTGACAGGTGGAGAACTGGGAGGCATCCTGAAAACAAAAACTTCAATAAGCAGGCCTACTCCAGATATAACCCCGAGTCCGACGCCGCCGAAGCGGCTTCCGGCGTAGAGCATCAAAAGGAGAAAAACAAATCCAAAATAAATCATGGGTATCCTTGGTTAGTAAACCGCGGTCGCTCCCACAGAGCTCCCGGTTATCCGATGGCACCTCTTAACCTGGGTTATTTAAAATCGGGGCCTTGCCCCTTCCTAAATGCTGCCGCTTGCCAGACGTCGCTGATCAAAATACAGATCATGAGATCTCCAATCCCTGGATTCAAATTACTATTGTCTGCGCAAATCACTGCGCGGTTCCACAAAAACCGCAATTGGCGCCCGTAAATATCTACAGGCAAAGATGCCCGCAGTACGAGCTACACCCAGGATGGGTATAGTACGATACTGGCCCGCACCCGCGACTATTCACTCCGGAAGCCTGATTTTGGCCAGGTAAATGCACGCTTTCCCTTCATGAGAGCTGTAGTAGGCCATCCACAGCAGGCCCTGGTGCCACACCATTCCCGGATAACTTGTATCCTTTCCGCTGGGGAGATTCAAAACAGGATAAAACATATCTTCCGTTATCCTGGCCAGCATGGTTGACCTGAGCTTACCTGGCCCGTACCCTCGGCCTGAAGCCCAAATGGATTCATTGGGAAGGATCAGGAAATTAGGGCCGCCTATCTGGTATCCGCTATCTTTCCAGTTCCATTCAGTATAGGGAGCTTTCGCACTCATTCCAATCCAGGCTGTTTTACTGCCGCTTTCCCGGCGGACCAGGGCCATCATTTCCCCTTTTGGTGTAAACCGGAGCGTGGTTTCGTTGGGAGAATCGGGTACTTGAAGTTGTGTGACCAGTTCATATTCTACTCCGTCACTGCTCTTATATAGATTCACGATCCAGTCCGGCTCCTCCACTAAATAGGAAACTCCGTAGGCAGTCTCTCCAAACCAGGTCACCCTCCAAAGCCAATCCCCTTTTTCAAGTATCGGCCGCAAAGGAGTCCAGCTGGTTCCATCGCCTGAAAAGGCTACCCTGGGCTGTCGTGAAGCCAGGGTTTTGCCGTCATACACAGAGCCTCCAATGACCAGCATCAGCCTCCCGTCCGGGGTAACAGTAATCTTGGGATCCCTCAGGTCCACCCCGTCTTCAGCCAGTAAAACCGCCGACACCCAGTCAGCCCCGTTGTCGCTTTTTATAACCCTGATCCTGCCGTCTTCCCCGTAAACGTGGTGTTCACCTTCCCTGAAGGTGCAGAACCAGGTCTCCTTGAACCTAACCAGGTCCACGAAGGAGTTGTATTCGGCCCGGTCCCATATTTTCACATTCTCAACGAGAGCGGCTTCAAACTCAGAGGCCATGCCGAAAAATCCGCTGGCCAAAATGCCAAGCAAACACAAGGTAAATACTTTTACTGTCTTCATCAGGTAATCCTGTTCCTAAAAACGAACCTGAGCGCCGGTCAAGCCATCGTGAAGATTTATTGAGATCAATGCCAGCAGGGCGGCAACAGCCAGTATCCATCCGTACAGTCTAAACCAGTGGCCAAGCGGCTCCAGGCTGATCGTCCCAAAGGAAGGCTCCCCGCCTCGCAGAAAAACAACCCAGACAGCAACCACCGCAACAGCTATAGGCCAGTAGAGGTACTGTTCCAGCTGCAACCCTCCGAAGCCCCAGAATAATCCCTTTATCAAATGGCTGAACAGGATGTATCCGAACATCTGCAGGCAGAGAAAAACAAAGACCAGGCTTCCCGGCCTGAAACGGTCACTGCCTGAAAAAACCTTCCAGGCCAGGATTCCGGCCAGGGCCATCACAACTGTTACCGCTCCGCCGAGTAAAGGCTGAAGCTGGGCGTAGCCGGCTGGATCAGGCCATCCGGCTTTTTCAGCAGCCTCGACAAATTTTTCAAGCTTAAAAGTCATCATCAGGTTTATGGCCGGGATTCCAGGCATGATAAACAGGAGGGCCAGCCAGTTTCCGGCCCGGTTCCTGATGTGGGTTTCAGGCCATTCTGTCGAAAATACAGCCCAGGATGCTCCCACACCGCCACAGAATCCCAGGGTAAATTCCATCACGTTCCACCAGTTGAAACTGATCCCGGTAGATCCCCCGGCAGTCTGCAGGAAATTCCCCAGGGCAAAACCGAATCCGGAACCCAGGGCACTGTACAGCGCGACCCTGAGGGCCCGGAAGTAACCGTTGCGGTAGAGATAATGAATCAGAGCGACCGCGGCCCCCAGACATCCGGCCCAGGCTTCATGGCGGGGAGGTGTCATTTTCAGTTCAAGAACCCTGACCAGGGCGATATCAAAAATCCAGGCCAGGGCGGCCATGCGGGCCAGCAGGGATATCCAGTCCGGTTTTTTATCACTTGTCGTTTCCAGGCCCAGGCCGAAAAAACCTCCGCCCACAGCACCCCAGAGAAAACCCACCACCGAAAGCATAACCAACCCGTAATAGACATTTGAAAAACCGTCTCCGCGGCCGTAGCCCACAATGATTCCGTAACTCATGGTTCCGCCAACCGACCAACCCAGGGTGCCGAGGGCCACCAGCACCGGCATCCTGGCAGTCCAGTCAGGACGGTCGGCCATGGCTACAATGATCAGGCACAACAGCATTCCGGCCCAGGAAGCACCCCATTGATGCCCGAAGTGGCCACGCAGGGCCCAGCCCAGCCCGAGAGTGAGTCCAGCGGCAAGCAGAATCATCTTTCTATTCATAAATGTGCTCCGGTAAAAATCCTTTTTTACTTTTTCCGTACCTCCCCCGGGTCCCAGATCGTGGCATCAATATACCTTTCTCCGCGCGAGGAATCATTGAAATAATAGACTGTAACCAGATTTCCGTCAGGGCGCTGAACAGTGCGGGGATAACCGACATCCCAATTGCCGGCGTCATCACGTAAAACAATCTCCTGACTCCAGGTCCTGCCGTTGTCACCTGAAATAATCGCCCTGATTCCGTATGGTTCCGCCCGGAACCCATACACCAGCACCAGCCGTCCATCGGCAAGTTTAAGCATATCGGGAGGATTCCCCCTTCCCGTGTCCGCGACCGGCTTTCCGGCAAACTCCCAGGTATAGCCGTTGTCCATGGAACGGTAGGTATCGATACTTTTCCTGAGCCGTACCGCGGCCAGGATTTCCGAGGAAGACAGCCTGACAGCTGAAGGCATTATCAAAAATTCATCATCCTCATATTCCGGGCCAATAAAGGAAATTTTCGACCAGCTCCGGGCTCCGTCAAAAGTGCGGACACAGAGAGCCCGGCCCTCGGATCCATCTGATTTGGCTGAAGTCAAAAACAGTGTAAGCTCTTCGTTACCTGACGCCAGGTATTCGGTCCTGGCAGCAATTCCCGGGGTGCCGAAATCAGGCACCTCAAAGGGGCCCTCCCAGCTACGGCCCCGGTCCAGGGAATAGTAAAAGCGTGACGGGCCGTTGCTACCGCCCATTCTTCGGGCAGTCAGCACAAACCCAGGGTGCTGAAAAGGGATGTGTCCACGGAATTTCACCGGCTTCCTGCCCAGTTTAATTCCTTTTTCAGTCACACCCTTTTCCGGCGCGGGGGGAATCAGTTCTTTGGGTCGTTCCACACCCCAGGTTTCCCCTCCGTCCAGGCTGCGGGCTAAGAGGTGTTCCCTGAAACGGGAACGGTCTATGGCATGCCTTTCTTCTGAAAACTTGTAATAGCCGAGTTCGAAACCAACCAGGATTTCATTCCCCCAGCTCCAGATCCCATGGTTTGCCGGCCACCCTCCGTACCTGCCTTCCTCAAGGCAGACAGTGACATTCCTGACAACCCGGGCGTCTGAAGCAATAATTATTCCTGACAACCATGAGAAGGTCAGTAGAAAAATAAGCAATCTAGACTTGGCAACTGGTTTCACTATTCCTCCTCTCTGACGAGATTCCCGGGAGGCAGTAAATGCAGAACCGGGATTATTTCCGGAAGTTGAAAAACTCAGGAATTATTTTGCCAGACGGAGGAATTTTTCTCCAGCCACTTCTCAAACCAGGCCTGGAATTTTTTCTTCTGCTCAGCTCTTTCTGCAGAAAGCGGCAGTGACACAGGCCCGCAGTCCAATCCGCGGCATTCCATTCCAAACTTTATAACCCAGGGAAAAGGAAACGCGCAGACATAGTCGTTCATCTCCCCTATCAATCCCTGGCAGGACCGCGCCAGGGCTTCATTCCCATCCCTGACGCTTCGACGCAGGCAGACCAGGAGTTCCGGGCAAAGGGTTCCCAAGCCGGAAATAATCCCATCCCACCCGGTCTTAAGGGCCTCTAAGGCATAGGGATCCTGGCCTATCAGCAGGGAAATCTCCTTATCAGAATTGGCCGCGAAATCCTCCGCATACCGGGCAAACCGGTCGGTATTTCCACTGCTGTCCTTTATTCCGATTATTCCCTCTTCTTCAGCCAGCAGCCGGGCTGAAGTTTCATAATCGAGAGGATTGCTGCAGAACGGCAGGTTGTAAAGCAATACCGGGGATTCCAGGTTACGACTGACCTGGCGGCAGTGTTCCTCCAGGTCCTGCTGCTTATAGCCAAAAAAATGAGGCATGGGCAGAAGCACAGCATCCACTTCCAGGTTATCGGCATACCGGCCCAGCTCCAACGCCCGCGGATACGATGATGTGCCTATCGCGGCAAAAATCCGCTTGCCTTCGGGAGTCAGGCGACAAGCGGTTTCAAACAGCTTTTTACGCTCATCAGCGCTGAAATGCACATATTCAGAGGTTCCTCCGCCAATACAGAAGCCATCCACATCTTTTTCAAGCAGGAAAGCCAGCAATTCTTCATACCTCTTCCAGTCAATCTTTCCGCTTTCCAGCACAGGGGTTACCGGGGCAATATAAACTCCATTAAATTTCATAGATGTAATATTAAAACAATATTCCCGTAAAATAAAATAGTGTTTTATATAAGAAACGATAGTTTTATGATTTAAGTTGGGCTACAATAGTTTGAACTGATTCCGCATTCGATTTCCGGAAATCTGTGGCCGGACAAGGCGTAGAAGATCAAGGATTAAGGAGTACTTCTCCCGGGAGCAAAGGAGTTGAATTTTGAGTGGATTAGGATGGATTGATCTATCGGTTCTCATTCTTTACGGAGTTATCCTGGTGGGAATGGGAGGGTACTTTGTACGCAAAAGCAATACAGCTGAAGGATTCATGGTAGCCAGCCGGGGACTGCCATCCTGGGCGGTAGGGCTGGCCATAATGAGTGCCTACACCAGCAGCATCTCTTACATTGCAACCCCGGGCAAGGCTTTTGACACCAACTGGCACCCCATCATTTTTGCCCTGACAATTCCACCCATAACCTGGCTGGCCTGCAAGTATGTAGTGCCATATTACCGCCGTATGAAGCTTGTATCGGTTTATTCCTTTCTGGAAGAGAGGCTGGGAGGATGGGCCAGGTTCTACGGATCCATCTCCTTTCTGCTTTACATGGTAGGCCGCAGCGCGGTAATTCTTTACCTGGCCGCCATGCTGATGAGCACCTTCATTTCAGTACCCATCGAATACCTGATACTGATTCTGGGAGTAATTACGATCCTTTATACCCTGCTGGGGGGAATGGAGGCTGTTGTATGGACTGATGTAATGCAGTCGGCCATCATGGTAGGCGGCGGATTATTCTGTGCCGGCTTTTTGGGATGGCATGTTTTATCCGGTCCGGAACCACTTATAAACCATGCTATTGAAGCCGGTAAATTCAGCTGGGGAGATCTTTCCTTCTCCCTCGAATCCAGGACAATCTGGGTGATGATCATCTACGGGGTCACTGAAAACTTAAGGAACCTGATCGCGGACCAGAATTATGTGCAGAAATACGCGGCAGCCTCCTCTGAAAAGGAAGCCACCCGCTCACTCTGGATTTCAGCCTTGATATATGTGCCGATGACGGCCCTTTTCCTGTTCCTCGGGACCACTTTATTCGCGTTTTATTCCGGTGATGCCCATACCCTGGCAGACACTGTCACCAAGGGAGACCAGGTATTTCCATTTTTCATTGTCAATGAAATTCCCGCCGGGCTGAAGGGGCTGATTATCGCGGCCATAATCGCGGCCGCCATGAGCACGGTAGATTCAGCCCTGAACTGTTCAGCCACCGTAACCTTGATTGATGTTTACAAAAAATACTTCAAGCCGGAAATCAATGACAAAACCTCGGTACTTGTTCTGCGCTTGACTACTGTAATGTGGGGGGTTCTGGGAACTGGATTTGCCCTGTTAATGATCAGGGCAAAAAGCGCCCTGGACACCTGGTGGCAGATATCGGGCATCTTTGGAGGAGGCATACTTGGGCTGTTCCTGCTGGCGCTGCTTTCCCGGCGGATTAAAACCTGGCAGGGCATTGTTGCCATATCCACAAGCATACTGATAATTTCCTGGGGGACCTTTATCAGGGGCGATGCCTGGTGGCAATGCAACATCGAAGAAATCCTGATTGGCGCGGTGGGCACGGCTGTAATGCTGCTGACAGCTTTCAGCTTTTCTCTGGCAGCTAAAAATAAATCCTGATCCCGGGATCAATCTGGTGAACTATGAATAAAAAAAATACTCCTGGGAGCGAAGACAGATATTTTTCGAGGGCTGTAAATAGCGCCCTGAGAATCCTGGACCTGCTTAAAGGAGAAAGGGTGGCGCTGGGTTTAAGTGAGATAAGCCGGAGAACCGGAATCAACAAGAGTTCAGCCTTCCGTTTTCTTTACACCATGGAAGTAACGGGACACATTATAAGGGACGAAAATGGAAGGTACAGCGCTTCCGGTCCGGGACTGGATTATGTCGCCCTGGTGTCCGCGGAGAAGCTGATCAAAGCCGCGCTGCCCCACATGAAAGGACTGCGCAGCCGCTACTCTGAGACGGTCAGCCTGGGAATCCTGCTCAAAAATCATATTGAAGCCATCAAGGTCCTGGAGAGTCCCAAGCTTATCAGGATGAGCAACCGGGTTGGAGCGATAATCCCCCCCCATGCCAGTTCAATGGGCAAGGCCATAACCGCTTTCCAGGATGATGAACTTCAGGAACGGTTAATTAATGGTTATGGAATGATGCGTCTGACCGACAAAACCATTACCGATGATGCCAGTCTCATGCAGGAATATTCAGCAATCCGGAAGCGGGGGTGGAGCCAGGACAACCGGGAGAGCGCCCTGGAAGGTCAATGCTTCGGCGCCCCGATCCGGTTCGAGGAAAAAGTAATTGCTGCAGTCAGCATTTCGTTTCCGGTTTACAGGGTACTGAAGGGTGAACCGCTGCGGCTGATGATCGCGGACCTGCGGAAAACCGCGGAAACGATTTCCCGCCAGTTGACGAGATAACCGATCCTCAAGCTTTCAGGACACGTTCAAGAGTAACCGGCCTGATCTCATCAGCAATCCGGTCCCTCATATCCCGGCCATACCCTGATTCCTGGGGGAACGAAATAAAGTCCAGTTCAATCCCCAGGTTATCGGCAACTCCCAGGGCAATCACAGGCCAGGCCGCCCCTATATCGGCACAGACAGGCAAACTCCCATCCAGCCTGGCAAAGCCTGACATTTCCATCCGGAAAGGAACTTTTAGCAGCTTGGTTTTCGGCAGTCCCCGGTTAATGGCCTGCTGAACCTTATCATTCTCTCTCTGGGCTTTCCAGGCCGCTTCCAAAGCCGGATCCAGGTCTATCCGCACCAGTTGTTTATCCCGCAGGGAATAGGAATAACCCTGTCTCCAGTTCTCCCAGACACCGTGTCCGGTAAAAGTTTCAAAAGGGCCGTCGTGGATTTCCTGGGTAAGGGCTACCGCTGATTCAATAATCAGGTCGGCACTCGCCATCATTCCGGCCACCTTCTCGCACCGTTCCCGTATCGAGACACTGTCTCCTACGGCAATCCCGACCGCGCCTCCTCCCACCATCTGGGGGACAGTCACCATAACCGGAACATCATTTTCATATCCGGCTCCCAGCATGGTCCGGGGATCAGCCCCGGCCGAAACAGCTTCTTCAAACATGCAGTTGCGCTCCCGGCACTGTTCAAGGATCTTTTCAGTAATCCTTTCCACCCACAGACCCATGGGATATCCCATATTACCTGCCGCCTTTATAATTTCATCTCCCGGCAGTTTCTTCAGCTTTTCAATCAGTTCCCAGTCGAGGTCGATATCCTTCTCAAGTCCGCGCAGGATGTCATCATCATGGAGGGAGAGCTCAAAGTGATTTCCGTGCGGCAGATGCTCGGCTGGTAATCCAGCGGCCCTTCCGTCCACCCTTTTTACCCGGTCCAGGACCCCGGCCATTTCATGGGCGACAACGGCGGAACTGGTAGTGACACCTCCCACAATTCCTTTGCGGATAAGCTCCGCGATCAGGGTGGTTACTCCTTCATGCAGGTTCGGGCCGCTCCCGGTAACAACTACTATCCGCCCTCCCCTTTCCCTGGTTTCCGTAATCATCCGGACAGCCTGGGCTAGTCTTTCACGCACCTGGGAAGGCAGCCCTGCTTTCAATTCTGTGATGAACTGTCGCTGCAAGGAATCAATCATTAGGATCTCCCGAATATCCGACCATAAGCCAAGGGATTAAAAAGAATGTCAGAAATCAGCTGGACGCCCCCAGAATTTCATTTATCCTGTCAAGGTCTTCAGGTGTATCCACGCTGAATCCGCTCAATTCCGAGGAGAGCCTGGCAGTCTCAATCACTTTAATCTTGTACCCATTCTCAATGACTCTGAGCTGTTCCAGGGATTCAATCTTCTCCAGTCTGGTGGGACTCAGGACAGCGAGCAGGCAGAGAAAATCCTTTCGGTAAACATACAGGCCGATATGTTCATAGAGGACTATTGATTCCCCGCTCCTTGAATATGGAATCCGGGACCTGGAAAAATAGAGGGCGCAGCCCTTGCTATCGGTCACAACCTTAACCACATTGGGATTATCAAAATCCCTGGGGTCAGTGAGCTTCTGCATCAATGTCGACATAGGCAGCCCGGGATCATCTAATAGAGGCTCCACAGCCTCGTCAATCATTCCCGGCTCAATAAAAGGCTGATCTCCCTGGATATTGACTATGATGTCAGCTTCGATTCCGACTACTGCCTCAGCCAGCCGGTCGGTCCCGCTCACATGATCCGGTGAAGTCATGATGCACTCACCGCCAAACGACCGGACCTCCTCCTCAATCCTCTGGTCATCGGTGGCAACGATTACTGCATCCAGTGATTTGGCTTTACTGGACTGTTCATAGACCCGGCGGATCATGGATTTGCCGTTGATGTCGGCAAGAGGTTTTCCCGGGAAACGAGTCGACTCAAATCGCGCCGGAATCATTCCGACCACATGCATGGTGGATTTTGTTTGAAACATCGTTACATTATGAAGCAAGAGATTTCCGGAGAAAAGAACAATGCTGAAGGTTTAGGTAATATTTTCCTGGAAAACGATATTTTTTGGTCCCTTAACCTTATTATTTTACTTCCACGATTCTCACTTCGTATATTTCAGGCCATAATTTGCCGGTTAGAAGAAAGGTGTTCCTTTCAGGAATATAGGCGATACCGTTCAGCACATCCTCGCCCGGAATCCGGCTTTTATATGGCAGGGTCGAAGCATCTATAACACCCACGACCTCTCCCTCTTCCGGATCTATCTTGACCAGGTAATTACTCTGCCATATGTTGGCGTAAATAAACCCTTCAACAAACTCCAGTTCATTGAGGTAATAAACCGGATCCCCGGCCATCCTCACGGATATGGTTTTCCAGATTTCAAAATTCACCGGATCCCGCCAGGTGAGCTGGTCAGAGCCATTGCTCATAATCAGCCATCTGCCGTCATGGCACAGGCCCCATCCTTCTCCGCTGTAACTGAATTCCCCGATTTTCTTCAAGGTTCCTGATTCATACAGGAAAGCCTTTCCCGCCCTCCAGGTCAGCTGAAATATCCTTGAACCTATTTTGGCCAGGCCCTCACCGAAAAACTGCCTGGGCAGGGAAACACTTGCAGAACCTGGATCCTCTCCCGGCCTATATACCCGGATTCCAGAATGCCCATTCCTGCCTGTACTTTCATAGATCCATCCGTTTTCCCAAAGCAAACCCTGGGTATAAGCATTCTTGTCATGAGGATAGGTTGCTACAATCTCCACGGCAAGTGATTCCAGGTCGTCAGGGACAGAAATATCAGGATCACCACTGCCGGCAGCGTCACAGCCTTGCAGAATTGAAAAACAGGGAAGAAGCAGGAAAAACAGGAACACCCCTTGAATCCTGCTATTCATTTATCAGGTCCCTGGTGCCGATCAGGGGCAGGTTCAGTTTATCAAAAGCCGTAACCAGATCCGGATCCCTCAAGTCAAGGTTGTCCAGCCCGCTCAGCATTGATTCAAATGCGTCCTTTTCAACCGGCTCAAGATGAAACCATTCATCACCAATCCTCATCCTGATCAGTTTGGGTTCCTTATAGTCCTTGAAATCGCCGATCAGGTCCACCCCGATAAAGTCACCGCCTTCGATTTTGAGATAGGTTGACACATACGGTTTGCTGCTGTCCCCGGTATCAAAAGAAAAACGGGGATCCACGGCATAGCGTCCCTTATCATTAAGGATTTTCATATCGGGAGGGGAAAGTTCCCAGGTACCGCCGCTGAAGGCAATGATGTTCAGGATAGGAACCACCTCCTTCCCGTCCTCCACTACTTCCAGGGTTATGGCAAAATCAAAGTCCAGGAACAGGTGGTAAGCAGACTTATCGAGATCCTGGGCGGCCAGTGGTGAAAGCAGAAAAATTCCGGTTATCACTAAGGGGATCAACAATGATGCTGTCTTCTGTTTCATGAGAATATTTTATCAGTCTTCCGGCTTCTGGTGGTAATTAATGAGTGCAAGATCCAATCAGAAAGAACGCTGTCCCATCATCTCCAGGCTCTTTCATAAAGACGAAGCAAGTCCGGAAAAGGATCAATCTCCAGGATGATCATCTGCCCGGCCGTAAGGTTTCTGCAGTTCAGCATGGAATCGGCAGACAAAAAAAAGATTCCCATCCGAATATGAAAACGGATGGGAATCTAAAAATCAAACCAGTTATGCAGGATAACGATTCCGTTATTCCTGGAAACCTGCTACCAGCTGGCTTTGGTGATTCCGGGGATTTCACCTTCCAGAGCCAATTCGCGGAAGGTAATTCTGCTGAGTCCGAATTTACGGTAAACTCCGCGAGCTCTTCCGGTTGCGTGGCATCTGCTGCGCACCCTGTTCGGGCAGGAATTGCGGGGAAGCTTCCGAAGCTTGCGGCCTGCTTCTGCGCGCTCTTCCGGGGTACGTTCCATATCGCTCATAATTGCCTTGAGTTCAACTCTTTTTGTGCGATACTTCGCGACCATCTGTTTACGCCGATCATTCTTAGCTACCATGCTTTTCTTTGCCATAAAACACCTGCTCCGTTAAGGAGACTCCTTTAATGTATCCTGTGAATTATAAATAGTTTATAAATAATGAACTTTTATTTCAACTTTAACCGGTCCGGTGGGACACCGGTACTTGAAGTTAATAAATTATAGGTATTTCTCAATTAAATTCAAGTTTAACCGACTTAAACCGGCAATATTCGACTTAAAACCTCCGGCTGGCTATAATTAGTGGTTCGAAATAACGATTATAGCAATTTACGCCATAAGGATTCAGCGGCAGTTCTTATGGAAAGATCAATAATATCTCAACCGGAAACAATTCCCTTGCATACTACAAGGTACTGATTTCAAGTACAACAGGATAAAAGATTATGGCCAGGTACCCGTTCCAAACAATCGAAAAAAAGTGGCAGAAATACTGGGAAGATAATAAAACATTCAGGACTCCTGATGATGTTGATACTTCCAAGCCGAAATTCTTTGTCCTGGATATGTTCCCCTACCCCAGCGGGGCCGGGCTTCATGTTGGTCACCCGGAAGGCTATACAGCCACTGATATTGTGGCCCGATACAAGAGGATGAAAGGTTTCAATGTGCTTCATCCAATGGGATGGGACGCGTTTGGACTGCCGGCCGAGCAATACGCCATCAGCACCGGGACCCATCCGGCGGAAACTACTGGAAAAAACATCGACAGGTTTAGGGAACAGCTTAAATCCCTGGGATTTTCCTATGACTGGGACAGGGAAGTTAACACTACAGATCCCGGCTATTTCCGCTGGACCCAGTGGATCTTCCTGCAGCTCCTTAAAAAAGACCTGGCTTTCATGGCTGAGGTGCCGGTTAACTGGTGTCCGGAACTGGGGACCGTCCTGGCCCATGAAGAGGTTATTGACGGCAAAAGCGAGCGGGGAGGCTTTCCTGTCTTCAGGAGACCCATGAAACAGTGGATGCTGAAGATCACGGAATACGCCGACCGGCTGCTGGAAGACCTGGAACTTGTGGACTGGCCCTACAGCACCAAGCTGATGCAGGAAAACTGGATCGGCCGATCTGAGGGGGCGGAGATTGTTTTCACTGTTGAAGGGCATCCTGATGAGACGATCGTGGTATTTACTACCCGGGTAGACACTCTCTTCGGGGCCACCTATATGGTGCTGGCCCCGGAGCATGAACTGGTTGAAAAAATCACTGTTCCCGGGAAAAAGGAAGAAGTCCAGAACTACATCAAGGAGGCCAGCCGGAAAAGCGACCTGGAGAGGACGGAGCTGCAGAAGACAAAAACCGGAGTATTCACCGGGGCCAGCGCTGTAAACCCTGCCACGGGAAAAGCCGTACCGATATGGATTGCCGACTATGTGCTGGCCACCTACGGAACCGGCGCCATCATGGCCGTACCCGCCCATGACCAGAGGGATTACGAATTCGCCAAACGTTTCGATCTGCCGATCATTGAAGTAATATCAGGCGGGGACATTTCCAGTGAAGCCTATACCGGAGATGGAATCCTGGTAAATTCCTCCAGCGATATCCACAGCATAAACGGGCTCAATGTCGAAGATGCCCAGAAAAGCATGATTGAATGGCTGGAACGGGACAAGCTCGGCACAAAGCATGTTAATTACAAAATGAGAGATTGGCTCTTTTCCCGGCAGCGTTACTGGGGAGAACCCTTTCCTGTTCTGCACGGACCAGATGGAGAAGTGACCGGCGTACCTGAAGAGGACCTTCCAGTCGAGCTTCCTGAAATGGAAGACTTCAAGCCGTCCGGAGGTTACGGGGCGGACGCGGACCCGGTCCTGCCTCTCTCGCGGGCTCCCGAATCCTGGCTCACCACAGAAATCAACGGGAAAAAATATACCAGGGAAACCAATACCATGCCCCAGTGGGCCGGATCCTGCTGGTACTACCTGCGATATATTGATCCAGCAAACACAAGCAGCCTTGTTGATCCGGAAAAGGAAAAATACTGGATGCCTGTTGACCTCTATGTAGGCGGAACTGAACATTCAGTACTGCACCTGCTCTATGCCCGTTTCTGGCACAAGGTCCTATACGATATCGGAGCGGTCTCAACCCCGGAGCCCTTTGCCAAACTTGTGCACCAGGGAATGATTCTCGGAGAAATGGAGTACAGGATATTCCGCGACGCTTCGGGCACTCCCGTATCCGCGGAAATGGCCGCCAGTGACGGCTCACACCGGGAAACCGGAGAGTCCCTGAATTCTGAACCTGTTGCCGAATCAGAAGTTGATAAAAAAGGTGATTTCTTTGTATTGAAGGAAGACCCTTCGATCAAGGTCGAAGCCAAGGCTTTCAAGATGAGCAAAAGCCGGGGCAATGTAATAAATCCCGATGACGTAGTCAAGGGATACGGGGCGGACGCCCTGCGCCTCTATGAAATGTTCATGGGTCCGCTGGAGCAGGAAAAACCCTGGAACATGAAAGGTGTGGACGGGGTGCACCGTTTCCTGGGTCGTGTCTGGCGGCTGATTACCGATGAAAACAGTGACACAACCTTACTCAATCCATCTATTCAGGACATAGATCCGGACCGTGAGCAGCTGAGAGTGCTGCACGAGGCGATCGGGAAGGTCACCGAAGATATCGAAAAAATGCGCTTCAATACCGCGATTTCGGCAATGATGATCTTTCTTGACGCCGCCATGAAATGGAAAACTCTGCCCCGAAGCATTGTGGAACCTTTCCTGCTGCTGCTCAGCCCTTTCGCTCCCCATATCAGCGAAGAACTGTGGAGCGTGCTGGGGAATGATACAACTCTTGCCAACGAACCCTGGCCGGAATTTGATCCCGAACTGGTCAAGACCGACAGCATAAATGTTGTTGTCCAGGTAAACGGCAAGAAAAGGGCGACAATTTCAGTTCCGGCTGAGGCGGATAAGGATTCGATTTTGGCCTGTGCCAAAGAGGACAGCAACGTGGCCCGCCACCTGGAAGGCAAACAGATCCGCAAGGAAATCTATGTGCCGGGTAAGCTGGTCAGCCTGGTAGTGGGATAGTTGCAGGTCGCAAGTCACAGGTTGCGGAAATGTCATGCTCATCCTGGGCATGACAGGCTTTCCCGGCGGTTAATTTCGTTGTCGCTGTCGTTGTCGTAATCGTCTCCGCAGTCGAACAGGTCGATTTCTCTTCCTGTCAATGTCACCGTCCCAGATAGGATTTTCACCAGCCCGGAAAAGACGGTCGCTCCTTCAGAGCTCCCTACCTGGTGAGGGGGAGAGGGTTTTGTTTTTTGCTTGGTCTTACCTGGGGTTCCCTTCGTCCTGGCCCGGGCTGCGCTCCGGGCTCTCCCCAGGCTACTGAAAATCGGGACTCTGTCCCTCTCTTGAGGATGCCGCCTGCGGCGGCGTTTATTGGCCACACCAATCATGACTTGGCATTGAGATGGCAATTCAGGAGATCGTACTTCAGGTGCTACCTTGCAGATGACTCTCTCTCACTCCAGACAAGATAAGAAGGCACAAAAAATATGTTAAGTTTACTTGACACTTTGAATTATGATAAGTAAACTTAACATATGTCGCACAATCAAGTGTCGAACAGGGTCCGGGAAACAAGGAAAAATCTGGGATTGACACAGGCGCAACTGGCAGAACTATGTGGGGTTTCACGAGTATCGATAGTCGCAATAGAAACCGGTAGATTTCTGCCAACCATCGAAACAGCACTCCGGTTGAGTCGAGCCCTTGATACCGGACTTGATGATCTATTCCAATTAAAGGAAGCAGGGAAATGAGAACTACCTTCTTACCCTTTTATATTTCTCGAATTGTTATTTTCTCATTATTCTTTTTCAGCAGCATGGGATTTAATCTCATTGCCGCTGCCTGGGCTCTAGGTTGTTTTGGTCTCAGTGTGCTGTATCTTCACAGCGGATGGTTTTCGGTTGACAAAGACAGGCCGTTCACACCAATGAGGAGAGATCAATTCGCCTTGGAAGTTCAGAGAAAGTCAATTATTGCAGCTGTCGTGATTTCTCTTTTATTCCATTACCTGCAAACCCAATTTCCCGAGATCATTTCGCATTATTCGTTTTTGGAAATGAACGCGATTGGATTGGGTGTTGTTGTCTATTTTACAGCTCAGTTCTCCCAATTCCTTTGGCCTCGACTGAAATCACTTTCGACACAACAATAACAGCGTCGGGTAAGGAAGCCCCCCTCCTGGCAACTCAAAATCTTTGCGCCTTTGCGCCCCTGCGACTCAGCGTTTAATTCTTTAACCCCTGAAGCCCTGATTCCTCTTCGCTTAAGTTTCCTTTTTTTGTGATAATAGGGGGATGAGCGAAAAAAAGAGAAAGATTCTAGTCACCAGCGCCCTTCCCTACGCCAATGGACCGATCCACCTGGGGCACCTGGTTGAATACCTGCAAACTGAAATCTGGTGCCGGTTCCAAAAGCTAGCCGGCAATACCTGCATATATGTCTGTGCTGATGATGCCCATGGAACTCCCATCATGCTCAGGGCAAGGCAGGAGGGAATAGAACCGCAGGAACTGATAGATGAGGTATGGAAAAAACATACCGCTGACTTCAGTGATTTCCTGATCGAATTCGACAGTTACCACACCACCCACTCTCCTGAAAACAGGTACTTTGCTGAACATATCTACAAGGAGCTGAATAAAAACGGGCACATATCCCGGAGAACCATAAGCCAGGCTTATGATGAAGAAGCTGAAATGTTTCTCCCGGACCGGTTCATCAAAGGAACCTGTCCGTTCTGCCAGGCTGAGGACCAGTATGGAGACGCCTGCGAATCCTGCGGCACCACCTACTCTCCCGCCGATCTGATTAATCCGGTTTCGGTTGTTTCAGGAAAAGCTCCTTCCGAAAGAGATTCAGAACATTACTTTTTCAAGCTGGCCGATTTTGAAGATATGCTGAAGGAATGGACCCGGGGAGAAAAGATGCAGCCGGAAATCGGCAATAAACTGCAGGAGTGGTTTGATGCCGGCCTGCAGGACTGGGATATTTCCCGCGACGCTCCCTACTGGGGATTCGAAATTCCCGGTGCCCCTGGAAAATTTTTCTACGTATGGATGGACGCCCCTATAGGCTACATGGCCAGCTACAAAAAATATTGTGAAGAACATGGCCTGAATTTCGATGAAGCCTGGGAAAAAGAGAGCGACTGGGAACTCTACCATTTTATCGGCAAGGACATCGCCTATTTCCATACCTTGTTCTGGCCGGCCATGCTGGCCGGGGCCGGATTCCGGACTCCAACGGCAGTTTTCGCCCATGGATTTCTCACCGTAGGCGGACAGAAGATGTCCAAATCACGGGGGACTTTCATCAAGGCCCGAACCTGGCTGGATCACCTTGATCCTGAATTCCTCAGGTACTACTTTGCGGCTAAACTGGGCCCGGGAGTGGATGACCTTGATCTCAATCTTGAAGATTTCGTTTTCAGGGTTAATTCCGACCTGGTGGGGAAATTTGTGAATATAGCTTCGCGCTGTGCCGGTTTCCTGCGCAAAAAATTCGACAATACCCTGAGTGAAGAGATTGACAATCTCGCTCTTTATGAAGAATTTGTTTCCGCTGGCGAGGACATCGCCGCCTGTTATGAAAAGAGGGAATTCAGCCGGGCCATGCGGAAAATAATGGGACTGGCTGATAAGGCTAACCAATACATAGACGAAGAAAAACCATGGGTTCTGGTCAAGGATGAAGAAACCCTGGATAAGGCCCACAGGGTCTGTTCACTGGGTATAAACCTCTTCAGGGTACTGATGGCCTACCTGAAACCGGTGCTGCCTGCTACAGCCCTCAAGTCAGAGGAATTCCTCAATTCCGAACCTCTGAAGTGGGAATCAGTCAGGACGCCCTTGACGGATCATGCCATAAACAAATTCAAGCCGCTGATGAGCAGGGTTGAAGATTCGCAAGTAGAAGCCATTGTTGAGGCTTCAGTTGAAAATTAGTTTCACTCTATAAAAACCCTCTCCGATGGAGGGAAGTTTTCCGGGAGGACAATTATCCCTCCCGGAAATATCTAATGCAAACCAGGGGGAAAACCAGGATGAAAAATCGTCTCAGTCTTTTTATTTTTATTTGTCTGATCCTGTCCGCGGCGCTGCCCGCGGCTGACCAGGCTTCGGTCACAATGCAGCCTCCCCTCTCTATCGAAGGCGTAGGCGCGGGCCAGGGCGTGGAATGGAGGGACGGTCTGTTCTACTTCTACGGAGACCGGGGAATAGGAGTAATGCGGGAATACCGGGTCGCAGACGGCAAAGCCCTTGAATACACCGGGAATGAATTTGAATTCACGGTAAAAGGAGAGGATACCGCCTCCCACCCCACCGGGCTGACCTGGCACAAGTCAAATGGAACTTATCTGGGAGACACTGTAAGCGGGATAGGAACCATACATAAAATTGACTGGGAAAAACTTACGACTGCCAAAAACCTGGATGAGGCAATCCTTAATACCACTGTCGATGACCTGGCAGTAAATGGAACCCGGCCTGAATTTGTCACTGTCAAGGGCAGGTCAATGATTGCCACTGCCGACTACGGAGAAGTGGACAACGCCATAAGGCTCTATGATCCCGAGGCGCTCTCCACATCGAAGAAAACTTCAGATCCAGGTGTGTTGATTAAAAGCATCCCCTGCACTCCCTGGGTTCAGACCATCCACTGGATGGAGGAAAAGGGATTACTGGTATTAATTCAGAACCAGATCGAAGGTCTGCTCTGGAGGCTTACCCTGGTTGACCTGGAAGCTTCATACGATAAGGGAGAAGCTGTAATAGTCCAGGTTCTCGACTTTGAACCCAAGGATGAACTGGAAGGATTTCACTTTGTCAGTCCCGAACTCGGAATATTTGTTTCAAGCTCAAGAAGAAACAATGTCATCTTCGGAGACTTTACCTGGAGATAGGAAATCAATCATGAACACATATCAAGACCGGAAACATATTATCCTCTCCGCGGCTGTCTTGTTACTGCTGGCGGTTTCCCTGTTGTCTTACTCCTGCAAACCTGAGCCGCAGGCTTTCCAGCCCCCAAATATTGTGCTGATACTGGCTGACGACCTGGGATACGGGGAAACCGGCGCCTACGGGCAGGAACTGATCGAAACCCCCAATATAGACGACCTGGCGACAAACGGCATCAAGTTCACCCAGCATTATTCAGGCGCGCCGGTATGTGCTCCGGCCAGGTGTGTACTGCTAACCGGAAAGCACCTGGGCCATTCTTTTGTCAGGGGAAACCACGAATGGGCGGAGCGTGGTGACGTATGGGATTTTGCCAAGGCGACCGAAGACCCCGGTCTGGAAGGCCAGTACCCGATCCCGGCTGATACCGTCACCGTGGGCAAACTGCTGCAGCAGGCCGGTTATGCGACCGGATGCGTAGGCAAATGGGGCCTCGGAGCGCCGGGATCCGAAGGGGTGCCCAACAAGCAGGGATTTGATTTTTTCTATGGCTATAACTGCCAGAGGCAGGCCCATACTTATTTCCCTCTCCACATGTGGAAGAATGAGGGAAAAGTACAGCTGGACAATGAGCTGGTAGTTCCCGGAACCAAGCTTGAAGAGGGAGCGGACCCCAAAGATCCGGAAAGCTACAAGAAATTCTGGCTTAATGATTTTTCACCGGATTTCATGATTAAAGAGGCCCTGGATTTCATCAGGGGCAGCAAGGAAAAACCATTTTTCCTCTATTTCGCGACCCCAATTCCCCATAATCCGCTTCAAGCTCCCAGGGAATGGGTTGATCATTACGTCGAAAAATTGGGAGATGAAGAGCCCTACCTGGGAGAACGCGGATATTTCCCACACCGCTACCCCCATGCGGCATATGCCGCTCAGATCTCCTACATGGATGACCAGGTCGGACAGATTACCGATCTCCTCAAGGAACTGGGCATCTACGAAAACACTGTCATCATGTTCACAAGTGATAACGGCCCGACCTACTCGGGCGGGACCGACGCCGGCTACTTTGACAGCGCCAAACCTTTCCGGTCAGAACACGGTTGGGGCAAGGGCTTTTTGCGTGAAGGCGGTATCAGGGTCCCGATGATTGCCAGCTGGCCCGGCCATATCCAGCCGGGAAGCGAGAGTGGACATATTTCCGCGTTCTGGGACCTGCTGCCGACCATCTGTGAAATTTCCGGCGCGGCTGTTCCGGAAGATATTGACGGCATCTCCATGCTTCCCTCCCTGACCGGAAAAAGTGAACAGCAGGAGCATGAATACATGTACTGGGAATTCCGCCCCCGCGGACAGCAGGCAGTTCGCATGGGTCCATGGAAGGGCTTCAGGATTGATATAGATAAAGGAAACATGGAAACCGAACTGTACAACCTGGAAGAAGATCCTTCCGAGTCAAACAATGTAGCCGCTGATCATCCTGAAATTGTAGAAAAAATTGAAGCTTTCATGAAAAGCGCCCGTACCAGGCCTGAGGTGGAAAGATTCCGTTTTCCGGAACTGGGTGATTAAGATTTGACATTGTCACACTAAATTCGTCACTCGGCATTAGATTGAAACGTCAACTTAGCAGCTATACCCGGGTTTCCCCTCCAAAACAAAAAAAAGGGAGCGGTTTTAATTACCGCCCCCTATCTGTTCATACCTTCAATCTGGTCTAGAATTCCATCCGCAGCTGGGCTGAGAAAATATCTACAACGCTGTCATAAAATCCATTCAGGACCATGCCGGGAGCGTAGGTGTGGTTAATGTCAGCTTCATCTACTATCAGGTGACTGTAACCGGCATCCAGGAGAAAATTCTCATTCAGTCTCAAGGTAGCACCACCGCTGACCCAGAACCTGGAAGCATCCGGAACCCTGGCAGTACGGGTTTCAGGTGAGGGGATCGGGGTCTGGTCATAGGATCCGCCGAAACGAATATCCAGGGTTTCGGTGGCCTTGATTTCAGCACCAACTGAAACCGCCCAGGTATCTTCCCAGTCATATTCAGTAACGGTATCAGGCCTGCCGTCAGCATATACAAACCTCAACTCCTCAAGGCTGCTCCATCCGGTTCTGCGGGCACTGGCCATTAACTGGAACCTGTCATTTACTTTCTGGGTCACACCCAAAATTATGTTGTATGGCATCTCTACGTCGGAATGGACGTCCGCGTCTGGAGCCAATCCGTCAAAAGTAGCGTCACCGTCTATTTTAATTGTGGTTTTTGAACGGAAGCTGACACCAAGGGTAGTCATCTCAGAAGGACGGATGATGGTGCCCATGTTGTATCCGTAGCTCCAGCCGCTTCCCCCAACAATAGCTCGGGCATCAGGAACGTAAGGAGAAATTGCCTGGGTAAACTCGGCATCAGAATAAATCGCGTTGAATCCCGCGGCAATTGCAAACTGTTCATTCACGGCATAGGAGACGGTGGGATTGATGTTATACATTTTCAGGTCGGATTTAATGGCATGAAACCTTCCAATCCAATCATCATCATATTCTGTCACCAATCCAAAAGGAGCGGTTACACCCAATCCAAAATTAAGTTTATCTGAGACCGGAACTATTACGTAAAGATTAGGAACTATAGCCGCTGTCCCACCATTATTGGTAGTCTGGCCGCCAACCGGTGTTGAGGCCACATCATTAAAGTCAAAAGACAGGTCAATAAGGTTAGCTCCAAGGGCCAGGGTGAACTTATCGGTATAGGCAATACCCGCCGGATTAAAAAACAGGGCTGCCGGGTCATCAGTATCCGAGGCTACACCTGAAAGGGCTCCACCCAATCCTTTTACACTCTGTTCAACAATTGCGAATCCGGAAGCCATGGTCACTGACGCGCAGGACGTAACAACCAGGAAAAATAATGCGGAAAGCAAAATCCATTTATTAATTTTGATAGACATTTCGCTCGAATCCTCCATTTTACGGTTTGTTTTAATCAGGTCTTAGCTCCCGATATTACAGTTTGTGACATTATATACAACTATGTCGCAGAAAACGACAACAGCTTTTAACATTTTTTACTCCCTTGAAATCATCCTTTCACCCTCTCAATGCTGATGAAAAGCCCGAATTGATCTAATTGAGGTTCCTGATATCCTGATGTATTCTTAGAACGTGACCTGTATAAAAATCGTCTCTCGCACTTCTAAATATCCCATCCTCTCAGCCGTCCTTTTGTTGATCGTCACCCTGGGAATTCCAGCCAGGGCCGATATTACCGGGAAAGCTGTCAGGGTATTTGATGGTGACACCCTGGAAATCATGGACAGCCAAAGCAACAGCTACCGGGTACGTCTGCAGGGGATTGATGCCCCGGAAAGGGGCCAGCCGTTCAGCAGCAAGTCCAGAAAAACCCTTTCAGACCTTGTCTTCGGCAAGGAGATAAATGTAGTTACCGAAGGGATGGACAAATTCGAACGTTTCCTTGGGCAGGTGTATGTCCAAGACAAATGGATCAACCGGGAAATGCTCCGGATGGGCATGGCCTGGCATTATAAGTATTTCAACAAGGATCCCCGGCTGGCTCATTCTGAAATATTCGCCCGCTATTCCCGCCTGGGGCTATGGTCAGAACCCAATCCGACAGCCCCCTGGGTGTTCCGCCGCAGCCAGGCGAAAGACATTAATCCCGAAAAAGACCGGGAGCCAACTGAATACTGGCTTAACACCTCCACCGGGGTGCGTCATAATAAAACCTGCAGGCATTTCATGAATACCAGTAAAGGAAGGTTCTGCGGACCTGACGAAGGCCGTCCATGCGGAGAGTGCGGGGGCTGATCCCCTGCCGGAAACACGCTCTGCCGGGAGACTTATAAGCCAGTCTCAAAGGCAGGATTAACGACAACGGCCAGGAAAAATGTATCATCAGCTAAATCCGGATTCGTTCTCCGTGGAGATAAAAACATGTCTAAAAAATCTTTTCCATCAAAAATAAAATTTCTGCTTCTCTTTACTTTTCCCCTGCTCGCGCTTTTAATTCCAGGGTGCCAAAACAGCCAGGATGCTACTGAATTAAATGGCCGGGAGTGGCGCAGCATCTCCCCGGAATCTGGAAATTCCAGGCCGGTCCCGAAAAAAGCTCTTCCCTGCTGACTGAAGCCGGCGCCCTGCCCCGCATGCGGGACCTGGAACAGCTCCCGGAAACCTCGTTTCCAGTTGATAAATCAGGAATCAACATCAGGATGGAAAAGGGCAAAACCTACATAAGATTCCCCCTGGATGACAGGGAACAGCTGTTTGGCCTGGGACTGAATTTTAAAAACGTCAACCAGAGAGGCCGGATATTCAGGCTGCATATGGATCACTATGGAGGACGGGACAATGGCAGAACCCACGCCCCGGTCCCCTTCATCCTTTCAAGCAGAGGTTACGGAATTCTCATAGACAGCCCCCGCTACATAGATGTTTACGCTGGAACCGGAGTCACTCGTGACAGTAAGAATCCGGCTGTCCCCCGGGACCGTAACACCGACAAGAACTGGACACCGCAGCCAAGGTCCGACAACCTGGAAATAATTCTCCCCGGTGAATATGCCCGGATGTTTGTATTTGCCGGCACAACAATGATGGACACGGTCAGCCGCTACAACCTATTCTGCGGGGGAGGATTCATTCCACCTAAATGGGGACTTGGTTTCTGGCAGAGAACTCCCACCCTGTTTTCAGATGAAGACGTAAAAACAGAGGTGTCAGAATTTAAAAAAAGAAATTTTCCGCTTGATGTTATAGGGCTGGAACCCGGCTGGCACAGCAAATCCTACCCCTGCACATTTGCCTGGGATAAAGGAAGATTTCCGCAGCCCCGGGAATTCATTGATCAATTAAAACTACAGGGCATCAGGATAAATCTCTGGATGAATCCCTATCTGTCGCCTGATTCTCCAATCTATGAAAAAATGCTTCCCTACACCGGTTCCCATACTGTTTGGAATGGGGCTGTAGCTGACTATACACTTCCCGAGGCTTCCGCGATTTTCCAGGAGTATGCAGGGAAGGAAATTACCGGGATTGGCGTTAGCGGGTTCAAGGTAGATGAGGTTGATGGATTTGACCACTGGCTGTGGCCGGATTCAGCTCAGTTTCCTTCCGGCACCAGCGGAGAGCAGATGCGGCAGACTTACGGCCTCCGGGTACTCCGGATGATCGATGAAATTTACAAAAAGGAAGGGAATAGGACTTATGGCTTAACCAGGGCGTCCAATGCCGGGGGAGTACGTTTCCCGTATGTGATTTATAATGATTACTACAGTCACCGTGATTTCATCACCGCCCTTATCAACTCCGGATTCAACGGGATTCTCTGGACACCCGAAGTCCGATCGGGAGGCTCGGCCGAAGACTGGGTGAGACGCATGCAGACCGTCTGCTTTTCTCCCCTGGCCATGATCAACGCCTGGGCAGACGGAACCAAACCATGGTCCTATCCCGAAGTTTATCAGCAGTGCCAGGACGCGGCCTATCTCAGGATGCAGCTGCTCCCATACATGTATTCCATTTTCGCGGAATATCATTTCAAAGGGATCCCACCCTTTTACGCGCTTAACCTCCTGGAAGATTTCTACACCCCCTACAGCGACAGGTCCGGCAATGATAAAAATGGAGATGCCGGCTCGGAACTCGATTCCACCACCAATCCCTATGCTGAAAAAACCAGGAGGGAAATCAAGGATCAGTACATGTTCGGACCTTCAATCATGGTCGCGCCGCTGTTCGCCGGCGAATCCGAAAGAGACGTGTTTATCCCGCGCGGCAACTGGTACGACTTTTATACCGGGCAATACGCGGGCAATTCTGAAACCATACGGGTTAAACCGGGCATTGATAAAATTCCGGTATTTGTCCGGGACGGAGGCATTATTCCAATGCTCAAAACCCCGATAAGACAGACGTCTGAGTGGGATGGTATTCCCCTGGAAGTAAGGGTTTATGGGTCATCCGAAGGTTCATTCCTTCTTTACGACGATGACGGTGAATCCTACGAATACCAGAACGGAGCCTATTCAGCAAAAAAACTCCTGACCCGGGCAGGCGGGGCAGGTTCACTCTCAGGAGAAGTCGAGGACCTGGTATCCGCTTCGGAATGGTCCTATCCTGAAATCACCTGGAAATTTATGACAGACAGCCCGGAAAGAAAGGATGATTGATTATGAAAAAGAAGGAAATATCGATTACAACATCCAGGCAGATTCAATTGAAGAACATTACCCCTGAAATCACTGCCGCCTTAAGGGAGAATTTTATTGAGGACGGGATTTGTGTTGTCTTCTGCCCCCACACTACCGCCGGGCTGGTTATCAATGAGAATGCTGATCCAGATGTGGCCTCAGACATGGAAAGAGCCCTGGCCCAGGCCGTTCCTGATGTACGCTTTGACCATATGGAAGGGAACTCTCCGGCTCATTACCTTACCAGCATTACCCGGCCCTCGGTTCAAATCATAGTTGAAAATGGTCAGCTGGCGCTTGGCAGATGGCAGGGTATATTCTTTTGTGAATTTGACGGGCCCCGCAGCCGGAAAGTCTGGATCAAGATCCTGGAAGGCTGACCGGGACAGGCCTTGGTTCAAATGCCCGGATACAGGAGACTCCTGAAAGGGCATCCTGCTCCGGGCAGCAAAGTTTTGATTCAGAAAAAAACCCGGTCTATTCTTCCCGGGCAAAGGCCGAATCAAAGGCCTGCCTGGATGGCTCGAAATCCAGGGCGCGAAGGAAATCCGCCGCTTCGGCGGCTCCGTGTTCACGATCCATCCCGGCGTCCTCCCACTCCACGGAAAGAGGACCGAAGTAGCCTATATCGTTGAACGCCCTGATGATTTCCTCGAAATCAATACTGCCGCGTCCCAGTGAACGGAAATCCCAGAATCTACCCGGAGTACCAAAGTCAGTATGGCCTCCGAAGACACCCGCTTTAGTGGGCTGATCGGACCAGTAAACATCCTTCATGTGGGCGTGGAATATCCGGTCCCCGAACTGTCTTATGAATCCAACATAATCGACACCCTGGTATCCCAGGTGGCTGGGATCAAAATTGAATCCAAAGCATTCGTGATAATTGATTGCTTCAAGGGCTTTTTCGGTGCTGGCAATATCAAAGGCGATTTCAGTAGGATGCACTTCCAGGCCGAACTTGATCCCGTTTTCCTTGAACGCGTCCATTATCGGGGTAAAACGAGTTGCGAAATCCTGAAATCCTGCCTCAATAGTTCCGGGATCAACCGGCGGAAAGGAATAGAGGTAAGGCCAGATACTGCTTCCCGTGAATCCATTCACTACCTTCACGCCAAACTTAGCTGCAGCCTGGGCAGTCCTGATCAGCTCATCCGCGGCCCTTTTCTGAACATCTTCAGGCTTACCGTCACCCCATACATAATCCGGAATAATGGATTTATGCCGGGTATCAACCTTATCGCAGATAGCCTGGCCCACCAGGTGGTTACTTATCGCGTAACATTTAAGATCATATTTTTTCAGGGTGTCCCATTTCTGTTCACAGTAACCCGGATCCGACAACGCCTTCGGGACTTCAAAATGATCGCCCCAGCAGCAGAGTTCCAATCCGTCATACCCGAATTCACGGGCTTTCTGACAAATTGTTTCAAAACTCAAATCAGCCCACTGTCCGGTAAATAAAGTTACAGATCTTGCCATATTTCAACTCCTTTTCAGATTCTTATTAAACAGGTCTACCTTATACGCAGAAAACAAAATTGTCCAGACTCATCCAGGTAAAATATGGAGCATTGCGGGAGCGCTCCCGGCCGGGATTCATGAAAGAATTTTCAGGAGTCATCCGGGCGCCTGGCCTTCAATTTCTGGATACGGTTTTCCATTCTCGTGTCAATCCAGGCATCAATGAAACTCTTCACATAATCGGCCCGGTTCCATCGTGCCATTCGAAATTCGCCCAGTTCGGCCCGGCGCTTCCAATAGAGGCGCTCTCCCCATAATATTATTGTTATAAGGACTACAAACAGTAAGATATATTTCATATTGCTCCAAACCGAAAATCAAACAGATCGTACTAATCGATTCTACTTCAATTCCCTCGTGCAGTCATCAGGACCGGCGGAGTATTGTTCCAGGCGATAACCGCGCGCGGCAACTCACCTATAACCAGCCCTGGTTTTTAAAACCCGCGGGTCCCGGAATTTGATTTGATACTAAAAGGCTTCAATGGTATCGTTTACTTTCGCGGAAGGCCTGAAAATATCATTATGGGAATTGTCTGGATCAGAATTCATGGTGGGAATAATGGGAAAAAGAGTTTTTAAAATCTGCCTGATTGTTACCTTGCTTTCACTGGTTACCTCCGGGGCCGCCGGAAGCTCAGTAGCCTACAGGGATGCCGGAATTGAAATGGAAATCCCCGATGGCCTGGTACTTGATGTCCAAAACGGATTTCTCACAGTCGTTGATACTGAAAGAACCATGACCCTCCGGATAACACTATCTCCGCTGCAGATTGTCGAACAGTTTTTTGGCCCGCTTGAAGAAGAGGTGTCCAACTATGTCGATCAACCCGAGGTCAGGGAAGAACACCCCAAGATAAGGGTAAACGACACCCTGCACTATTACGCCGAAGGACTGGGGCTTCTCGAAGAGGAAATAGTGGACTGGCACATAGCCTTTGTAGCTGGGGGAAGCCGCAGCCTGCTGATCATCGGGCTGGGTGAGTTTGCCGCTCACATGGACAAGATCAATGAGCTATACCGGAGTTTTCGCCTCCTTGAACTGCCTATCCCTCCTGAACCTGAGGAAGATGAAGAGGAGAATCCAGAGGATTCCACCGTTACCTCGGGCAATCCTGTTATGGAACTGAGATAAGGCGGAGGCCGACAGCCTTTCCATTAAGGCATTTAACAGTGCCGGATGCCGCGGGCAGGCAGGACAAGAGTTGGCATACCCCGGTCTTCTCCACTACTCAGCGGCTTGAGGCTGCTCCAGTAATTTTTCCACAGCTGCTTTCAGCTCTTCAAAACCATAATTAACCTGGGGGGGGACAGAATCATAATCATTTCCCCAGAAAGGTTCCGAAACAACCACCCCATCTCCTGATAAGATCCAGATTGTCGGAAGCCCGTATGTCCGGGGATCAAGGTGCCACTTCAGTTTCCCCTGCCAGTCATGAACTTCCCCATATCCGGGCGCAATCTCTCCCAGTGCGTCTCGCCCCAGGATCAGCCGTCCCCGGGGATCATAGAAAATTTCATCAAATGGCAGGACAGTTGAAATTCTCTCGGCCTCGGTTTTTTGCCTGAAATTGCCAAATATTTCCAGAAAATCCCGGCCCTCTTCGGACTCTTCGAGATACAGGTTCCCCTCCTGCCCCTCGGGAACGGATAAAACCGCGGGAATGGCAACCGCGATAAATTTCACGGGCTGATCCCTGAAGCGGGACACCAGGGCCCTCTGAACAGCCAGGTCATCAAAACTATCCTCACACCACAGGTTCCCCCGGTGATCACTGCTGACTGGTTTTTCCGAGGCCCCTCCCATGAGGCTCAGGACAATCGCCTTGTTTCCAGAGCCCATGAGTTCCCGCAGCGCAATCCTTCGCCCGCCTGAGTCGTAGACAAAAATCCCATCGTCAAGCTTTTCCCCCGGCAAATAACTTCCGGCCTCAGGAACTATCAGCCTGGGCTGCGCTATAAGAAGACCGCCCAGGGCTGTCAGGATCAAACATACCGTTTGGAAGACTCTCTGTACTCTCTTCATTGACCGACTCCCATAACAATCAACTGGCCATAATTTAATAATCAGGGACCAAAAAAAGGAGGCCGGGCTGATCCATCAGGAAAAGCCCGGCCCGGCTTAATTTGAGATATATCAGTTTCCAGACAAATGTCTCTGCCGGGAAAACTATTTTTCCAGGGTTCCCAGAGGAAGGCTGGAAACAACCACGTCCCCGGCTCCGCTGTCGGCACTCCGCAAGATTACTCCGGCGACCTTGCCGTTACTGACTATCCTGATGGTTCCTGAAAAATCCTGTCCCGCTTTCTGGGGAAACATCTCCGGGAGATAAACCGCGCGATGCCAGCCTTCTTCAAGCTGGAGAAGTTCGACATTGGTGGCAACCAGGTCTCCGTCCTCATCATACAATTCAACTGAGGCATTAATTGACGCCCCTGAAATATTCACTATCGCGATTCCGCTTTTCAATCCCCTGGCAATGTCCTGTTTAACTCCGCCCACGTAGGTATAGGCTCCTTCTGCCAGGGCCAGGCCTGCCTCAGATATGATGTCACCCGCCAGGTCCACGGTTCTAAAAATACCGGAACCTTCAACGGGAACGTTAGAGGAAACCCTGGCATAACCAACTACTATCGAAGTGAAACTGGCCGGAGTGGAGAATGTATAGGCACTATAAGGAGGTATATCCAGGTCCACCACGTCAGGTACAGAACCACTGCCGGGGTCCGATTCATACATCTTCACAAACTCCAGGGAGCCGGTTGCGGTTGAGTCGCTCAGGTTGGAGATAAGAATTGTAGTCTGCAAAGCACTGTTGGCACTGATCTGGCCATCGGCAAACTGTGCCAGGTAGCTGACGAACTGAGGGCGCTGCACCAGTTCAATACTGATATCCGCAATCTGCTCCGGATCAGATACGCTCCCGTAACTTATATGCAGAGAGCTTATTCCCTGGGCGATACTCGGCTCTACACCAATGAAATCAGAATTAGACATTCCGTTCTTTGTCAATGTACCAAGTAATTCATTCTGGGCGTTATAAGCGGTAAGGACTACTGTTCCTCCACCACCAAGATTGTAGACATTGAATCCCACTTTAGCCGCCGGGTTAGGGAAATTAATTATCATCTGTTTATCAGCGGAGTCGCCGACCACAGGGGTGTTTTCAATAACAGTGGTAAGAACACCCCATTCATAAGCCTGGGATACAGTAGGAATACCATGAGAGCCTTCCAGAAATTCCACGCCCCATTTACCCAGCTGTTTAGCTGCAGCTGTTCCGGTTGTAAGATTTTCGAAATCTATCCGCATCGCCTCAGAACCGAACTGGTTGCGGGAGGCAACCTCATCCAGTGCCCCAAGGGCCAAACCGGGAAGGATGGTTATAATTACTAAAAATGCTATCAAAAATGATTTCTTCATTTAAATCCCCCAAAAGCTCCATTGCTTATATTTTCAAGTCTTAAGTTAATGATCCTCAGATACATAGTATTGAGCAAGCACTCATCCGCCACGAAGGTAATCTACCAAAAAGATGAGACTAAATACCCTCAACTTTCGCCCCCTCCTCAGCCCACCATCCGGAACTTAATGGTTAGCTGGAGCGCGAATATGAATTCTTCAGTAGGCTTCTCAATTATACCTTCTCAAAAAAATGAGTAAAAAAATCCCGGATTCCCGCCTCATATTTCAATTGAAAAAAATATGATGAGAAAAGGGTATAGTAAAGATGCCGCCAACCGGCATTTTGTTTCAGGAAAATTCAACTTTTCCTGTTTTAAGATCCATACGGCCCTGAGAATAGTCTCCGCATTTTGAGCAGGTACTGGAAAAATCAATAACTGGCCCCTTGCCTTTCACCGTGGTTCTGGCCGAATCGATAACGGTTATTACCCCATCAGAACATTTAGGGCAGATCAAAGCAGCTTCAGTTATTAGCGAGGAATAATCTTCTGAAGATCCATTTTTGTCCCGGGCATCCATGCCGGCTTTATGAATTTCAATTCTGTAATCAGCTCCAACGACCTCGACAACTTCGCACATCTCCATAATCCTGGAAAAAAGCCGGGTTCCGACCCTTTCTTCCAGGGTTTCACTTTTACTTAAGCTTCCCCATTTCGAAGTTTTCCCGGGCATAGGATAATTGGAACTCATTACAGTCCACTTGCATTGGGTATAGCGGTGGTTAATTACTTCGCTGATCTTGCTCTTGGCCCATTCGGTCGGCCGGCCGGTCCCCAGGTCATCCCAGACCAGCAGGTCCGCGTTTTTTAACCTGCTGAGAATCCGTTCTTCCGTTTCCAGGGTATTGGGATTATAAGAATGCTGAAGCCGGCTGAGAAGTTCAGCTTCATCCACGAACAGGCCCCTTACCTGCTTTTCGGTTATCAATGCCTTCAGCAGCGCAACCGACAGATGGGTTTTACCAACTCCGCAGGGCCCGACAAAAAGCAATCCCCTCCTCACCCGGGGATATTTATTAAGAAAATCTACTGTCCGGGCGACCGCATTGGACTGGGAAGGATCTCCTTTACTAAACAGTTTAAAATCCATCCCGGAATAAATCGCCGGAATATCGGCATCGTACAGCAGCCGGGCCTGTATTTTTTTCAAGCCGCATTCAGGACACCTGATGCTTCTCCGGATGCCGTCCCTGTGCACTATCACCCATCCGGTGTCCCGGCACTCGCTGCATTTGTAATCCTGATGAACGACCCTCTTTTTGGACATTGTTTTTCTCCGGGAAACCAGGAACCAATCCCCGCTTTTCCTCCTCACTAAAATACCAGATTACCTGTTTTCAATACACCTGCTCCCCAATAAAAACCTGTCTTACTTTCAACCGGTTCATTCTTAACCTCCTTACAATCCAGGATTTCCTCAATTAACCGGCAATTCATCAGGAAATAATTGAGTAACAATTATTCAAAATAATTGAATACATGCCGCTTTATGACATAAACTTAGGGTATATTTAATTCCTGAGATATCGCAATTTTATTTTCTCCCCCGAACTGATCTTTTTACCGAAGGCAGAACCAACATGAGCAGAAAATACCGCCAGAACGGCTACCAGGACAATGACGAACGGCAGGAACGAAGCAACAGCCGTGGCCCCAGGCCTTTCCGGGAAGGTCCCCGATCTCCCAGAATGCCCGGAATGGAACAGGTCATCAGGTGTTCCAATTGCGGTGCCAAGATACCCAGGGCCTCCTCTGAAGAAATTGATCTTAAAAGTCAGTGCCCCAAGTGCAAAGCTTATCTTCATACCTGTAAGCACTGTGCCTATTTTGATCCTTCCCGACAGTTCGAATGCACCCAGCAGATACCCAAGAGAATTGAGCGCAAAGACCTTCCCGCCAAATGCGAATTCTTTGATATAAGAACTACCGTTGAAAAAATAACTTCGACAAGCAGCAATGCGCCGGCATCAGCCAGGGACGCCTTTGAAAGCCTTTTTGATATCTGAAATTTTTCAATTCAACAGCAACTGCAATCAGAAAACTGTTCGGTAAAACAACGCCCATCATCAGTTCAAGCTGATTTATCCTCTCCTCAATCCAGTTTAAACAGGCCATCCAGGGTGTATCTCAATAACTGTTGAGAAATTCCCCTTATCGAAACCAATAAAGTCCACGCCCCTTTACGGCAGTTCTTCCATCAACTACAATTTTTTCCAGATCACAATAACCGACTTAATTCCTACAGGTCTAAGATCATGAAAAAATTTACGCGTGTTCTCGTTCTGCTTGCTCTCGTTTCCCTTCTGCCGGCCGCCTGCATGGACCGCCCGGCAGAAGAGGAAAAAGACATTTCCTCTCCACCCAACTTCATCGTTATTTTCTGCGATGATATGGGTTACGGAGACCTGGGCGCATACGGACATCCCACCATTGCGACCCCCCATCTCGACCGCATGGCCACGGAAGGCCAGCGATGGACAAGTTTTTATACTGGGGCCTCGGTATGCACTCCCAGCAGGGCGGCACTTTTGACCGGAAGGCTCCCGATAAGAAGCGGTATGTGCTCCAGTGAGAGGCGGGTACTTTTCCCCAATTCGTCTGGAGGGTTGCCGGAATCGGAAATTACAATTGCCGAGGCTCTGAAGGAAAGCGGATATTCCACCGGGTGCATAGGGAAATGGCACCTGGGTCACCTTTCACCCTACCATCCTGACCAGCATGGTTTCGACTTCTATTTCGGGGTACCCTATTCAAATGACATGGACCGGGTTAACGATTCGCCGGAAGGCAGAGCCGCCTTCCTGGAACCAAAAACTGAGTACTGGAACCTGCCCCTGTACCGTAATCGGAAGCTCCTTGAAAGGCCCACAAACCAAAACAACCTTACCAGGCGCTACACCGAAGAAGCGGTTACTTTCATCAGGGATCACCAGGAAGAACCCTTCTTCCTCTACCTGGCCCACAGCATGGTTCATGTGCCGCTGTTCCGTTCCGCTGAATTCGCGGGTCAGAGCCTCCGGGGACTTTACGGAGACGTCGTTGAAGAACTGGACTGGTCCACAGGACAGATTCTGGAAACCCTGAAGGAACTGAAGCTGGACAGCAATACCCTGGTTGTTTTCACCAGTGATAACGGTCCCTGGCTCACCTTTGATGAACAGGGGGGATCCGCTGGACTCCTCTATTACGGTAAAGGCAGCACCTGGGAAGGCGGAATGAGGGTACCGGGAATTTTCTGGAGTCCGGGACTTATTAAGCCAGGTGTCGTCATGGAGCCGGGAACCACTATGGACCTGCTGCCTACTTTTTTAGAACTGGCCGGAGCGGAACCTCCCTCAGACAGGATCATGGACGGCAGCAGCCTGGCTGACACCCTTCGGTCGCTAAGCCCCGGCCCCAGGGAAACTGTCTTCTATTACCGCGGAGACCAGGTCTGGGCGGTAAGAAACGGACCTTACAAGGCTCATTTCAAAACCCGTCCCGGATATGGTTCTGAAAAGGCTGTTACCTGGGATCCTCCCAGGCTTCACAACCTGGAAATTGACCCTTCAGAAAAATACAATATCGCGGAAAATCATCCGGAAGTGATCGCGGAAATCCAGAAGATCCTGGAGGAACACCGGAAGAACCTGAAACCGGCGGAAGACCAGCTGGCCGACCGCCTGGAAGAAGGTCAGCTTTCCCTGACGTGGGCTGATGAGTAGATTGCGGAAATCCTGCAATTCTGTTTCGCAGAAAAAATGCGGTGGGGATCAATGTAGAACCGATTCACGAATCTTCCGGGCTGACCAGTTGTCAGTGTGCGCCAGACATGGGCGGTTTACGCGTTCTCAATCTTCATGATCGAGTTCATTTAAACCACAAGTGCCCAAATTACCCTGCTGCCGGGCAATTCGTGAATTGCCCCTGCATCAATATGGGGAAATTCGCTATTCCCCATATTCTTTCTACCGGTTCCTGATCTCCTCAAGTGCCGCTTTAAGTTCCTCAACCAACTCGGGTTTTTCCAGCCAGAGATTATTGCACTCAGAGGGATCGTCTTTCAGATTATAGAGCTGCCCCTCGGGGCCTCCGGCTACGGGCTCAATTTTCTTCGGTTGGGTGAATCCCCCGGAACCCAGGCCCTCGATCAGTTTCCAGTCCCCTTTCCTGATGGCAAACATTCCATCCACAGAGTGGTGGACTATGGATTCCCTGACTGGGGAGCCCAATTCCTCACCTTTCAATACTGGAAGAAAGCTGTAGCTGTCTTCCGCTTCAGAACCTGTGATTTCCCGCCCGGTCAGGGATGCCAGAGTAGAATAAATATCGGTCAGGCACAGCATTTCATTCACCTCGCGGCCCGGCGTGATCTTGCCCTGCCAGCGGGCCAGAAAAGGAACGCGGTGGCCTCCATCCCATATATCGGCTTTCTGTCCCCGGAAATCCAGGTTAGCCTTATGTCCGTACTTCTCAATATCACTCACAGGCCAGTGGGATCCGTTATCACTGGTAAAAATAACCAGGGTTTCCTCATCGCCGGCTGTTTCTTCCAGCGCTTCCAGGACCTGCCCCACACAGTCATCCACCTGCATGCAGAAATCCCCGTAGTAACCGGCGCTGCTTTTATCTTTGAACTCATCGGTTGGAAGCCAGGGTGTATGGGGAGCTGACAAGGGCATGTACAAGAAAAACGGGGCCTCTCCGGAAGCCATTACTTCCAGTCTTTCCACGGCTTTATCGGTGATGGTCTGCAGGACCTCATCATGCCTGAATCCCGGAGCTATCCCGCCTGCTCTCCAGAATCCTCCGCCATCCTGCCGGCGATGTTCACTGCCCTCCACCTGTTGGGAAGGAAATTCAACGGCTAGATCATTCTCAATATAGAGGTAGGGATCCATATCAAGTGACGCTGGAATCCCGAAGTAGTAATCAAATCCAGCTGTCGAAGGCCCGGGAACCAGGGGCTGGGTATAATCAGTTTTCTCAGCATCGCCCAGTCCCAGGTGCCACTTGCCTACTCCGGAGGTAGTGTACCCGGATTTTTTCAGCATTGAGGCCAGTGTGCTCCTCCCCGGCTCAATCAGGTAGGGAGAATAACCCCAGAGGACACCGCTTTTCAACCTGCTCCGCCAGGCATATCTGCCGGTAAGCAGCCCGTAGCGCGTAGGAGTGCATACCGCGGAGGGGGTGTGCACATCGGTGAAAATGGCTCCTTCGGAGGCCAGTTTGTCGAGGTTGGGAGTAGCTGTTTTTGATTCAGGATTGTAGGCTCCCAAATCCCCCATTCCCATATCATCTGCCATAATCAGCACAATATTGGGAAGGCCTTCTTCCTCCTGTGCGGCCTCCTGGGAAGTGCAGGAACTAAGCATTAAAGACAAAAGAATAATAAAAAATATTTTTTTCATGGCTGGTGATACCTTCCCCTGTAACTGTATCCCTTTGAGAATCAATTCTGACCCATACGCGAATGGCCAATCATTCAGTACCCACTATTATTTACCAGCGGCAGAGGTTTATCAATAGATCACGCCTGCTTCCATACAACCGTTTTCGGGATTGGTTCAGAGAAATAAAAATACCAACACCCTGGTTACCGCAAAGGAAGAACGGGATACAGGGTCGGAACACAGGATTGATCTAACCGGCGGTGTTTAAAATTCAGGGGAAACCGCCAGGCAGGCAAAGCCCTTCTGGCCCACAAGAACATTTCCGGGGCCCATCCGTGATTCCATAAGGCAAAGCTGCTCCCCCTGCCAATCCTTATCCAGCAGACAGGGATAAAACTCCCGTACATAATCCAGGAAGGCCCCTGGGGTATTGGCTGTTGATTCCTTTTCCTTCAGGAAAATAACCGATATTGCATTGATATCCATTTCACGAAACCTGTCCAGGGTTAATGCCAGGTCATTCCATACGCAAAACGGACTTAGACTGGGGACCACCTTGATACCCGACTTCCGCAGGCTTCGGAGGGCACTCATGCGCTGCTCATAATCAGGAGTGGCTCTTTCCCAGGAATATATGAGATCATTTCTATCGGTGCCGATGGTGTAACTGACCACAACCGGGGCAGGCTGATCATTGTCTCTGGTTGAATTCACATATTCAGCAATCAACTTCCGATCACGGTCCACCCGAAAGCGGGACTGCACGACGATACGATTCGGGCGAAGTTCCCTGGGAGTGTCCAGTAATATTTCCCATAGTCCCCTGGTGACTGAACCTCGCACGGCATATGGATCGGTGACCGCGCTCCAGTAGATCTTCTTTCCCGCGAGGGTTCCCTTCAAGAGATGTTTTTTGAAACGGGAGAGCGGCCGCAGTTTTTCCCTGACCTCGAAGCCCCATTTTGCCCGCACATCCGAGGGGGCAAGCCTGGGAGAGTTGGGAACATAGCAGAACAGGCATCCCCCGGGACATCCCACCTGCAGCTGCATGGTGAAATCGAATCCGCCCAGAAAACCCCGGGCCGGGCTGATGATACGGGCCCGGCTCTCCGATATTTTTACTTTTCCGGGGCGCTCCAGCCCCTTAACTTTCCTGAAGGTCTGATCATAAAGATCAACCTTTGATTTATACAGTCCGTAACTCATTAGCTTGTGGACATTATGGCAGAAATAGCCGCGGGGAACAGGCGGCAAGTGGCAGGGAGCCAGATTCCGTCCAGTTGCCGGGAGGGCCGTAACCTGTAACTTGCCACCCGCGACTACTCCTCCTTGATACCCTGAATTTTCCTGATAAAATCAAAGATTATGGAAAAGAATATAAAAATTGCCTCAATACAATTCGAACATAAAGACGGTAACAAAATCCATAATTTCGAGACAGTAGAATATTTCAGCAGGAAGGCGGCCGAACAAGGTGTTGATATCGCGGTATTTCCGGAATGCTGCCTTACCGGATACTGGTTTCTGAGGCACCTGGACCGATGCGCCCTGCATGAATTGGCTGAACCTGTTCCCGGAGGACCCCTGTCCGAACATCTGAAAGAACTCTCTGCTGAAACCGGGGTAACAATTGGAGCCGGCCTGATCGAGGAAGATGATCATGGACATCTTTACAATACCTACCTGGTAAGCATGCCTGATGGAAACCAGGTCAAGCACCGAAAAATTCACACTTTCATTAATCCTGACCTGGATTCAGGGGATGAATATACAGTTTTTGATGATCCGCACGGCTGCAGGTTAGGTGTCTTAACATGCTACGATAACAATATAGGGGAAAATGTGCGGATGACGGCCCTTAAAGGCGCTGAAATTCTCCTGGCTCCCCACCAGACCGGAGGGTGCACCTCCACCAATCCCAATACCATGGGCTTGGTGGAAAGGGAACTCTGGGACAACCGACTTGTTGATCCTGAAGCCATTGAAGCTGAATTCAAGGGAAACAAAGGGAGAGGCTGGCTGTTGAGATGGCTTCCGGCCAGGGCTCACGACAACGGGATCTTCCTGGCATTCAGCAATGGAGTGGGAGTTGATGACGATGAAGTCCGAACCGGGAATGCCATGATCATCGATCCCTACGGGAGGATTCTGGCAGAAACCTGGAAAGCCGACGATGTTATGGTTACCGCCGAGCTGGACAAAGACCTGCTTGAGAACAATACCGGCCGTCGCTGGATCCGCACCAGGAGGCCGGAATTATACGGAGACCTGGCCAAACCTACCGGCCTGGAAGAAGATGTGAAAAAAGTCCGTTTCGATAAAGCGGGCGTTTAACAGAAAACAAAATTCAAATAGACACATAGACACCTGTTATCTGGTGTTTTATCAATAATGGGCAAAATAGAATGTTGTATAGAGAATTAGGGAATACCGGAGAAAAAATATCAATTCTGGGCTTCGGCTGCATGCGCTTTCCTACTTTGGATAATGATCCGGACAGGATCGACGAGGCAAAGGCACTGCCCATGCTTCGAAAGGCTATTGATAAGGGAGTAAACTATCTGGACACGGCCTATCCTTATCACGGTACCGGCCTTGACCAGCCGGGAGCCAGCGAACCTTTTGTCGGCAGGGCCCTGCGGGACGGTTACCGGGAAAAGGTCAACCTGGCTACCAAGCTTCCAGTCTGGCAGGTGCGGGAAAGAGCGGACATGGATCGGATACTGGATGAGCAGCTGCGCCGTCTGGAGACTGATGTTATAGATTTTTACCTGCTTCATTCCCTGGATCTCAAGCGATGGAGAACCCTGGAAGCCCTCGGCATCACCGAGTTCCTGGACAGCGCCCTGGCAGACGGGAGGATCAGGTACGCCGGATTTTCTTTTCATGATTCGCTGGAAAGTTTCCTGCCAATAGTGAACGGCTACAACTGGTCATTCTGCCAGCTGCAGTACAACTTCCTTGATGAATCTTTCGAGGCCGGAAAAAGCGGGCTTCAATACGCTGCCGGTGAAGGCCTGGGCGTAGTTGTAATGGAACCTCTCCGGGGAGGCAGCCTGGCTATGTGTCCCGAAGAAGCCGGGAAAATATACCATTCCTATGGAGTTGACCGCACTCCGGTTGAATGGGCCCTGCGATGGATCTGGAATCATCCGGAAGTGTCCACGGTGTTAAGCGGAATGACTGAGATGTCCCAGTTGGAGGAAAACCTGCAGATAGCCGGAAAAGCCGCTGCTAATACCATGTCTCCCCGGGAGCTGGAAATCATCAAGAAAGTCAAAGAGGTTTACAAGAATAAAATTCCCGTTGGCTGCACAGCATGCCGTTACTGTATGCCCTGCGAACATGGGGTGAATATTCCGGTTTCACTGCAGATATATATTGATTACCATATGTTTGACGATGAAATCAGCCAGGCCAGGAACAAATGGAGATATAACCTGGTACTTCCTCCTGAAGCCCGGGCTTCAGCCTGTACGGACTGCGGGAAATGTAAAGAGCGCTGCCCCCAGCATATTGACATTCCCGTTGAATTGAAAAAGGTGGCAAAGGTTTTCGGCAGTTAGGAATCACCTGCTTTGAATAGCCGGTATGGAGTTGACATTAAAAAAGGGGCGATAAAAAATCGCCCCGATATCCTGCTGGAGCAGGATGCTCCAGCTAATGCCACAAACTCAAACCGCCAATCGGAAACCTGAAAATCCTACAGCATTTCATTTACTTTTTTCAGGACCTCAAAAGAATCAGAAATATAGAGGACATCCGCCTTGCCCTGGGCCCATCCGCAATTAGGATCCAGGTTAATCGCCCGGCGTTCATTGATAAAACGCCACCCTACCGCGTGAGGCTCCTCTCCGTGGCAGCAGGTGGCCAGGCCTTTCTGATGCCTGGGTGTAGAACCTGTCTGCCCGATCTGGTTGAGGTGGGTCATAAAGGAAATCACGGCTTCACCCTCTGAAGCCTGATCCACCATTGATTTGCTCCCTCCCAGTGAAGCCTGGGCTTTCCTCAGGAAATCCAGGATAAGCGTTTCGGCCTCTCCGGCATGGGCGGATCCGTCCCTCTGTATTTTGGTCCATCCAGCACCAGCCACAAGAAGGATTTCGGCGTCAGGCTTGATGGTCTGCTCCCCGGCGGCAGGAGTTTTTTCTCCAATTACTTCAACTTCCGGAACATCCGGCAAATTGACTTCCACCTCTTCGGTCTCAACCGGCGGCGCTCCGCTTCCCGACCAGGCCTGAAAGCTTCCGGGATCGACGGAAATAATCCAGGGCCTTTCACTTCTCTGAACTGAGGCCAGAATTCGCTGCCTGTAAAACCAGCGGCTAACCGAAAGGCCGTCCCCTTCACCAAAGCCGGTGACATGGGTATCAATCCTTCCGCCAAGCCGGAAGGCCACTCCTGAAAGCACCCGGTTCCAGCGGGAGGTGCCGGCGGCAACGACGATGCTTGCATCAGCGGCACGGCAAACAGCTTCAGCCGCGGCGGAATCACTGCTGTAACGGGAGGCGGTGAAATCATCTCCTGACACAGTGAAAACCTTCTCTATTCCTGAACCAGCCAGTTTATCCGCGGCATCCGAGGCACCGGCGCCTACAATTCCAGCGCAGAGCCGAACTTCACCCAGCCGTTTCCCGGCTGCTAGGGCCGCCGCAAGCGCTTCCATCATGGACTTGTGCAGATTTCCTTCGCCATCTGTATGAATGAGTAATAATACTTTTTCCATTGCTGCTATTCCTTAATCCAGTCCACCAGTTCCCTGGCAACCTCTTCCGTTGACATGTCCTTGACAATCCTTGTCTGTCTTTTCTGTTCAGGGATCTTCACATCAGAATAACTCAGACCGCCGGTTTCCAGGCTGACCGGCCCGGCCTGCTGTATGGCGGGCATAACAGTCCTCATATTCATCATTCCGGTCTGCGGATTATTGGGCGGTTCCGGAAGGTTTCCTGTAGCCCATCCCAAAACTGCCGGAGGAGCCTGGCAGGTTGAAACCTGGTGCTTTCCGCCTTCCACCCTTTCCAGGATCTTCATCGGCTCACCCGGTTTAACTTCAAGTTCATCAACTCCCTGGAACTGGTTCCTTATACCAAGTCTTTCTCCCACCATCTGCAGGGTTGAACCTGCTCCACGGGAAGCGGATTCCCAGCCTCCGAACAGGAGAAGCCTGCTCATATCCAGTCCAGGGATCCCTTTTACGGCCTCAGCGATCAGGCCCGACGCATTAAAGGAATCCGTAAACCCTCCGGCGGGGCCATCCAGGGCCACCAGCTGGAAAGGCACTTTCTGGGCCAGGGTCATCATCAACTGCTGAAGCTTGGCCTTCGGGCCAAGCGAAACCAGCCAGACCTGGCTTCCTTCTGACTGTTTTGCCAGGTTAGCGGCTTCATAGAGAGCATGCGCCGCCCAGGGATCAAGAACTGAAGGCAGCATCATTTCATTCTTCAAAACCGGCACTTCGGATCCGGGTGCAGGTTCCAGCGACTGCAATGGATCCGGAACAATACTTCCGCATACTACTATTTGAAAATCACTCATACTGGTCTGTATTCCTTCTTTAACGTTACAAATCCTGGCCGAAGGCAATCCACCCGGGCCTCCAAACCATTTTACAGAAACGGATCAATTAATTCTCAGCGGAATGCAATCCTCCGGCACCCGCGCTGAATTCCACATTCATCTCCCCTTCTTCAGTCAGGCGGGAGCAGTTCCATTTACAGGCTCCGCAGTGAATGCATTTCTCATTATCGAACAAGACGCCTCCGGCAGGATTGTTGCTTATCGCCTGACCTGAACACATCTCCACACAAATCTTGTTCCGGCAGTCGGAACAGAGCTGGGGGTCCCTAAAAACCACATGGTCGGCATAACCGTCCGGGGCCTGCACCTTTCCGCCCACCAGCAGGGCATCCTGCTGGGATACGAGAAGCTGTCCATCGTAGGGGATTTCAGGCCATCCCGCCCTGGTCATGAGGGTGTCATAGAGCAGGTCTCCGCTCTTGTAACATCCGCTGACAATCTCTTTTAGCTCATCAGGAGGAATGATTCCCCGATAATATTCCTCCAGGGACGGCAGCAGTTTATCCGGAGCCGGAGGGCTTCCTTTGACTGACAATCGCCCACCGGTAAATCCCGCCAGGGCCATGCCGATCATCCCTTTAATAAAACCACTGTTAAAGCCATTCCGGGAATTTTCGGCTATTGTCAATTCCTTCTCGACCCAGCTGGATCTCCGTTTTTTCACGTAGGTTCTATCCAGGTTTTCCTGGGTAAAATCCTCTCCTGACCCGGCCAGTTCGATTACCGCCTCAGCAAGCTGGCATCCGGTAACCCAGGCCTCATCCACCCCGGCGCCTGCCAGCACGTTGGTGCTGCCTGAACCCTCTCCTATCCTTGCATATCCATCTCCGGCCAGGTGGGGCTCCGCGTGTTTTCCGGATTCTTCCAGGGACTTTGCTCCCCAGGATTTAAGTGTTCCCCCTTCCAGGTATTGCCAGATACGGGGATGCATCATCCAGTGCTGCAGGTAGCGGTAGGAATTCCGGACCGGACTCCGGAACCAGGATGGAATAAACACGCCCACGGAAACGGTAGTGGATGTATGGGCATAGAGAAATCCGAAAATTTCGGGTTCGGGAAAGCCGAAGGTGTGTAATACCGAGCCTTTTTCCAGCTCAGTTCCTTCCTTCAGATCAATTACCATCTTGGCGCCAACCGCCCACTCGGTATGCTCCTTGTTGTCAGGCATACCGAACATGTCATCAATTTTCTGGCCGACCGGTCCGACGGGACCGTCACCAATAACGGTCAAGGCTGCCTGCACATCCATACCGGGCATGAATCCCGGTCCGGGGCTGCCTTGTTTATCGGTACCCTGGTCCATCAGCCTGACACCTTTAACCCGGCCATCTTCCACAAGCGGCTCCCTGACAGGTGTCCCCGGCCACACCATTACGGTTCCGGTTGACATGACCTGGCCTGCAACCCATTGATTAAACTGTCCAATGGAGAGAACCAGCCCGTCTTCCTTCCTTAAGAAAGAGGGTATCCAGGGAAGTTCAAAGGAAAACCGGTCATACCAGGGCAGCCATTTACAGACCTTCAGCAGTGAATCAGCAAACTTCAACATTCCGGGACGGCGGCTGGTTCCCAGATGGTCGAGCAGGTAAATCATTTTTTCATTTGATATGTCCGCGGCCATTGAAACCTGGGCGGGATCAAAATCAGGAAGAGAAACCTTTATACCGCGAGCCCTGGTTGCCACTCCGGACACTCCGAAACCCACGTCATCAGCCCTTTCATAGCAGGAAATCTGGAGAGGCATTCCCGGCATCACCCGGCTCTCCAGCCTGGGTGTCCCGTCTTCATTGAGCAACTCGCGGGACAATGTTGTCAGGAATCCGCCCATAGCCGGTCCGAATCCGACACAAACAATGTCCACATCCATGCTTAAACGCTGAAATTCTTCATTCATAAAATTCACCTGCCGCTGAAATTTTTCAATGGCTGTTTTAGAACAGGATTTATGGATATCCGGTCAGCTCAATCCAAAATTGGGACTGCCGCGGGATTATTCCGGTCCGGCATGTCCTGTTCGCAAACCCGGAAGCCTAAAGGGGATAATCCAGGGCTTCAGGTATGGCCATTTCGGCCAGGGATTCCCCTGCCCTGTCCCTGGCCAATTGGCATCCGGCCGAACCGGCATCGACCCGGGCTCTCAATCGGCTGAATCCTTCCTGTTCCTGAACAGATGATCCGTAACCGTATACAAGCCTTGAACAAATTTTACCAACCTCTCCGGCCGCATCCGTAATCTGAATCTTGCACAGGCTTGTATAGAAGTCGGTTAATCCATCAATACCTTCGGCCAGGGTAGGCAAATCCTTTCCCTTACTGGAAAGCTCCGCCACATCAAGGAGCATTCTATGAGCTGCCATCAGCCAGCAGATTGCATCGGCCATTGGAAAACTTACTCCCTGCCTGTTATTCCGGAACAGTGTCACGCCGTTCGCGTCTTTGGCACCCTTCAGGTAGGCCAGGGTCCATGTCCATAACTCCATGGCTTCAGCCAGGTTTCCGGCACCGGTTTCAACATTTTCTTCGGCGACCTGTTTCAACTCATCGATCCATTTATCGACCATTGCCAGGAAAACCGGGTTGGACATAGTGATTGAAAGCTGCCGGCGCTGGACGGCCTCGGGACCTTCATAGGTGGCTTCCAATTGGGCATCCATCCATTTCTGCCCCAGGAAGCCGGGGCAGTCTTCAGTAATTCCGTATCCGCCCATCATGGCAACCGCCTCTCTCATTTTCGAGGCGCCGTGTCCTGTATTCCAGAGTTTACATGCCGGGCAGAGAACATTTGCTTCAGCGTCAAGCATGGCAAATTTAACAAGCAGAGAATTATCAAGCTCTTCAAACCTGGCCTGATCCCTGGCGGCTGCCGGCTCTTTCAGCAGCTTTATGTACTCCACCGCGTCCTTGTCCATTTGCCGCTGGGCTCGCAGTTTATCTTTTCCGCTGAGGATGCCGTTTTCCTTAAAATATTTATTTTTCTCAACTTCAATCGGATCCAGTTCATCGAAGCATCTGGCCGCGGCAAATCCCAGGGAGGCAGCGGCCTCTCCGGTAGCCCATACTTCGGCCAGACGGTGCAGGGTATCCTCTTTCTGCTGGAGTCCCTGGTCGTAACGGGGAGATCCCGGATTAGCGAATTCACCTCCACGGAAGCGCTGCCGGTGATAACGGATCACTGGTTCAATGGAGGATAGCAATTTTGCCGCGGTCATAACACCTACAGTGACCCTGGTCCTGCGGAACACGGCCTCTATAACCTCATTGTGGCTGAAATTTGGAACAATAATCCCATCCTGAACGGTGTATCCTCCGATTATCCTGCTGGCAGGGATTTTCATATTGAATATCGGATCCCGGGTTGAGGAAAGCTGGTGGACCAGCTTCAGGGTGGGAGCTCCACGGTCAAAAACCCCTTCATCCCCTTCTTCCAGAATCACCATGCAGGATCCCTTGATTCTCTCATCATCACTTGAGACCGCAGCCGTAACAAAATCCGCAAAATCCATATTGGTTATGAACCGGCCTCTTTTTTCTACCTGCAGCAGGGGCTCACCGCCCTCATTCCAATCCGCAACCCTTAATTTTCCGGCCAGCATGCTGGCGTCAACACCTACATACGGCAGCGGCTCGGTCAGGGCAAAAGCGCCGCGGGCCGGACTGCCTCCGGCGGAAGCGGGGGAAGCCTTGCTCATATATTCAGATTTCTGTTCCTCGGTGCCCTTTTCATGAATGGGTGAAAGGGCCAGGCATCCGGCCAGGCTTGAAGTAGCTGCTCCCCCATCAACCCAGCCCAGCTCAAATGCGGTGAGGGCCAGGGCCAGATTCTTGGGGCCCGCAATATAACCACCCCATTCCGGCTCCATGAACAGAGAAGTTATTCCGGCCTGGTCAAAGGCTTCCAGCAGGCTGTTTTTTTCCCCGGTCCACTCATGAGTGTTCCTGGCTCCGTCGGCAACCAGCCGTGCTACCGGCCCCCTGGCAACAGAACGCGCGGACTGAACCACCATCTGGAGATCATATCTTTCGGCAAAACGCCACATCACCTGGCGGACTTCGTCACCAGGCAGAGTCTGCATAACTGATTTCTTTTCTTTTAAACTCATAATTTTACAGCTGTCCGATTAAAGCATCCTTTTCTGGTTTTCTACTAAATATACAGTCCCGAATAATAGAAAAACACCCCGGTTCAAGTCAAACCTTTAAATTTTAAGATCCATGGTAAATTATTTGATATCACAGCACTTGCGAAAAGACTATCATAAAGCCTACCATTGGCTTTATCATATCCTGATTTACTGCACCTTTACCGGGCAGTCTGTTTTTTGGTTTAAAGATTGCCGGAGCTGGGAAGATTTATGGAGTACTTTCAAGATTTCGAATTAATTTGGGAGTGGGTGTTAATGCCCGCCCTTATTTTCATGGCCAGGGTAATTGATGTGTCCCTGGGAACTCTCCGCATGGCTTCCATCTCCCAGGGGCTGCGGAAAAGGGCGGCTATTTTCGGATTCTTTGAAGTCCTGGTCTGGATTATTGCCATTTCTTACGTGCTCCAAAACCTGACCCATTTCATAAACTACCTGGCCTACGCCGGGGGTTACGCTGCTGGAAACTATATCGGTTTGATCATTGAAGAAAAACTGGCCGCCGGCCTGGTAAAAGTCACCATAATCACCTCCAGGGACGCTTCGGAACTTATCGACAACCTTAAAGTCAGAAAATTCGGGATAACTTCGGTCAGCGCCAGGGGTTCGAGGGGAAAAGTGCGGCTTGTCATATCAGTGATTCCCAGGAAAATACTGCCCAAGCTTCTGCGCATTATCAATGAATACAATCCCAGGGCCTTTGTTGAGGTGGAGACAATCAAGCAGGTTTCAAAACTGTATCCTCATAGCGCAATGAACCGGAAAATCCTTGATTCAGACAATATGCACAAATGAAACAGCAGCCCGCGACATAGGGTGCCGATGATGCCCTGTCCTGATACTTCGATGATAGCTGATGATGCCGGTTATTTTTTAATGCTGTCCATTTTCCGATACTGGCTGTATATACCAATCAAGGCAATCGCCAGCCATACCAGCATAATCCAGCTGAATTCCCGGTAAAGCAATAAAACCTTACCCGGCTCCCCGATCAGGCTGTCAGTCCGCACCCGTCCCAGCAGCTGCCCCACTCCCAGGAGAATTGTCCAGGCCCCGAAAAAGGAGCTCAGGCAAATAATCACGACCTTCTGAACGGCAAAAGTGATCATTCCGCCCAGCACTACGGCAACAGCAATGATAATCAGGGGGTCCAAATTAATATAGGGGGATATGGTGGTGCCCAGGATATAACCCAGGAAGGCTCCCATAATGAATACACCGGCGTAGTAAGCAAGGACAAAAATAAAGGTAAATGCTATTCCCCCGATGATCGCGGCTGCCAGGATCTCATTTCTTCCGAATTCAGTAAGATCGGTACCCAGGGTGGAAACAAGGATAAAGCCGGACGCGAATCCCATAACTCCCAGCGCGATTTTAAAAAACCGGTATCCGAAAAATAATATGGCCAGCCCGACGGCTATAAAGATGAATCCTGCTATGTACTGGTCTTCCGGCATATTCTTTCCAGATTATATTTACCCTCTGTCAAAATCAGGGTTACGGGTTGCAGGTGAGGGAAACGGCATGGGCATCTTGTTCATGAAAAGAAACAAGTAGCAAGTCGTCGCAGGAAGCAACCCTGCTTTCCTGCGCCGTCGCCAGGCGGCGCTGTCGTAGATGGAGCTGCCGGCTCCTTATGGACAATCAACTCAGAAAGTGTAAACCATGTCCTGAGCCTATAATGTAAACCATGTCCTGATCGCGCCCCGCGCCCCCGCCACTCACAACTTGCTACCCGCAACTATTTTGGAGAGAGGCGTTCCGCACAAACATGTCACGCTGGATACTCCCCGCCAAGTTGGGACCCGCTATATGCAACTCGTAGCTATTTACACATCCTGATTGATTTTTAAACTGTGAGCCTATTATGCTAAACTTGTCACTCAATTGTGCGCCTGTAGCTCAGCAGGATAGAGCAATGGGTTCCTAACCCATGTGCCGCAGGTTCGAGTCCTGCCAGGCGCATATATTTATTGCACAAAAATGGTGTGAATTTTTTTGCCGGAAAAAGGAAAACCAGTGAACCCGGCTTACAGGATATATTCTGGTTAATCCAGGATTATCCGACGAACCGAAATGACTTCGGGAGGTAGATTCTTGGCTTCAAAAAGACTGACCCGTAAAGAAATTGTACATAAAGATCCAATCCAGGTTGCCCTGGAGACCACGTCTTCATGGTTGGTTAACTACCGGATACAGCTGATTATCGGACTGGTGCTGATTTGCGCTGGTATTCTGGCAGTTTATGGATGGAACAGCTACAGCGCCTCCCGGCATAACAAAATGCAGTCTGCTTTTGCTGAAGGCCTTGAACTGTATCACGGAACAGTAAAACCCGAAGAATCAACCACTCCGGCGACACCCGAAGGTGAAGCAGCTGAAAATGAACCTGCGGCACCTGAAGTCACATACGACTTTGCCTCCCAGAATGAAAGGCTGGAAAAATCCCTGGAATCATTTTTGCAAACCGCGGAAGAATACAGCGGCAGCAAAATCAGCGATCTGGCCAGCTACTACGCCGCCCTCTGCTACATAAACCTGAGTGAAAACGCCAAAGCCGAGCCCATTCTCCAGGAACTGATTGCTGAATCTGACTATGCTGATGTCAGGAACCTGGCCAGGAATTCCTCAAGTCAACTGGCATCGGCCAATAAAGATATCAGCCAGGCCATAGCTCTGCTTGAGCAAATAATTGAAGACCCTTCAGATAATTATCCGGTGCAGTTCACCCTAATGAATCTGGCCCTGCTGCAGGAAGCAAACGGTGAATTGGACAAAGCGCTTTCCACTTACCAGAGAGTAGCCACGGAATACGGGGAAACCACTTCCGCCGCGGAAGCGCGTACTAAAATTTCCAGTCTGGACCCAAAAGGGGAAAAGGCTGCTTCAATATCTGAAGCGGCCCCAGCAGAAGACCCGCCGGCTGCAGAATAGTAATCCAGATCCTGGTGGTTTCGCGGTTATTTCCAAGCCCAGGTCCAGATATCGCAACCGTCTGCCGGCATTGACAACCGATGTTGGAAAACAGACACCGGGCAACAGAATACTCCTGATATGAGTTGCCATGCTCTCGTTTCCTCATTGGAATATATAAGGAGCATCCGCGCATGGAACATGGAAACGAAAACAACAGCAAAACGAAACTGCAACTGGCCGACCTGCTCAAAAACAACCTGAACGCCTCAGTTTATCCCGACTCCTTCCTTGCAGATAACGACACAATATACTGCCTGGCAAAATCTGATTCAGGGAAAAAACTTTTTTCAGCCGCGCGTGACACAAACACACCTGCCCTTCCGGAATCCGGAAAGGGAATCAAGGGCCCGGAGGAATTTCCTTCCGTCTTTGAACACCCCCTGTCTCCTGGGAACGCCAAATCCCTCAGAGAGAAATTCTCTTTCCTGTCTCCATCGGTAATTGGATTAAGCAGTTCGGCTGGATTTGGCGACCGGCTGGGCTGCGCGTCCCCCGGCCATGTGAGATCCCTTGTCAACTGTGAAGGCGCGGCTGATTTCTTTCGACCGGTGTTCGCCCAGCAGTCCACCAGGGAGAACCAGCGAACCGGAAGAACTTCGGCCCAGGTAATTGATGATGCCATGTGGGGCGTTATGCAGTCAGGATGGACAGCCGGATACGGAGCCGATGCCGACCACCTCAAAACCACGGGCGAAATCACCGAGTGTTTCCAGAACGGATATACATTCTTCACCATAGACCCGGGAGACCATGTTAAGAATATAAACGCCTCAGCCGCAGATTCGTTGCTCGAAGATGAACTTGACAAGCTGCCATGGAGCCGGCTGGAATCCACCCGGGCGGACCTGGGTGAACGGTTTCTAAACAAAACATTCCATTTCGAGGAAATCACCGTTGAATTCAGCCGGAAGGCATTGGCCGTAGCAGCGGTTAAATATGGACGCGCTGTAGCCCACACCGTCGCGATGTACAGGCACCTGCTTGAAGTATCCGGCGGAAACCGAGACGCATTCGAACTTGAAGTCAGTGTTGATGAAACTGACACCCCGACTACCGTTGAGGAGCATGTATACATTGCTTCTGAATTAAAACGCCTGGGTGTAGCATGGAACAGCCTGGCTCCCAGGTTCCCCGGAAGGTTTGAAAAAGGAGTGGACTACCAGGCTGAGGAATCAGATACAATTCTGGAGAGCCTGAACACCCTGAAAAAATCCTTCACTGAACACGCCGCGGTAGCCAGAATACTCGGCCCATATAAACTCAGCCTGCATTCAGGTTCCGACAAGTTCCTGGCCTATCCTCTGCTTTCCCACGCCGCTGGAGCCCTGGTCCATGTGAAAACCGCCGGCACCAGCTACCTGGAGGCCCTTCGGGTGGCAGCAGTCACATCTCCTGGATTTTTCAGGAGGGTTCACCAGTTTGCCCTTGGCAGATATTCTGAAGACAAAGCCTCTTATCATGTATCCGCCATCCTTGACCTGGCTTCTGATACATCGACAATGAATGATTCGCAGTTAATCAATGTTTTTGACAGCCTCCATGATCGCCAGGTTTTGCATGTCACCTTTGGCTCTGTCCTGAATGAACCGGAATTCAAACAGGAACTCATGCAAATTCTCGACAAATTCGAAGAACAGTATTACGATTTCCTTGATATTCATTTCAGAAAACACCTGGAACCTTTCCTGGTATGACATGCAGGATCAAAAGGAGTAATAATTCCCGTGAAAAATGAAGAACAGAATCCCAGCCATTTCAATCTCAACGGACTAAGAATTGCGGTTACCGGAGGAGCAGGAGTCCTTTGCAGCGGAATCTCGCGAGCCCTTCTCCAAGCCGGGGCCAAAGTGGCTGTACTTGACCTGGACATTAATAGCGCCAGGCAGATATTTACAGAAGAATCATCAAACGAAAACCTGATGATTGAGTTTTGTGACGTGCTGGATAAGGAAAAAGTCGAAGCCGCCATGGCCAACGTAATTAAACGCTTCGGGAAAATAGATGTGCTGATTAACGGCGCCGGCGGAAATCATCCCGAAGCAACCACCGACCAGATGCGTCCCTTTTTCGATATCCCCCAGGAATCGATGAAATTTGTTTTTAACCTTAATATGCTGGGAACCATAATCCCCAGCCAGGTAGCCGGAAAACACATGGCCGAAGAAGGAGAAGGATCAATTCTTAACATCTCTTCGATGTGCGCGGACCGCCCCCTGACCAAAGTCCTGGCATACTCAGCAGCCAAAGCCGGAGTCAGTAATTTCACCAGGTGGCTGGCAGTGCACATGGCCCAGGAATATTCACCCCTGATCAGGGTAAACGCCATATCTCCCGGATTCTTTCTCACTGAACAAAATCGTTTCCTGCTGACCAATCCCGCTTCCGGAAACCTGACCGAACGCGGGCAGTCCATACTCGACCATACTCCAATGAGAAGATTTGGAAATCCTGATGATCTTATTGGTGCCGTTATGTGGCTGCTTTCCCCCTCAGCTTCATTTGTTTCCGGCGTGGTCGTTCCGATCGACGGCGGCTTTTCAGCTTTCAGCGGAGTTTAAAAATGACAACCGAACCTGGCAGCACAGGAAAGTTTCTCTCCGATATTGAGATCAGGGACCTGGTCCAGACATCCCTCGCTTCTGAGAAACTGGACAATAAAAAGGTACTTATAATTATCCCTGACCAGACCAGGACGGCACCGATTCCCCTGTTCTTCCGTCTTTTCTTTGAATGCCTGAATCCAAGGGTAGAGAAGCTGGATTACCTTGTAGCCCTGGGAACCCATCAACCGCATACCGAAGAAGAGCTGTGCCGGCTTGTGGGCATCAGTGCGGCTGAAAGGAAAACAACTTACTCAAATATTGGAATTTTCAACCATGAATGGAGTAATCCTGAGACCTTTTGCCTGGCAGGCACGATCACCGCTGAGGAGACCAGGGAGATAGTCGGAGACAGGCTGGAAGGCCTTGACAATGATGCCGGCCTGATTACCGACATACCGGTAAGAATAAATAAGATGGCTTTTGAATATGATCACCTGATCGTGTGCGGGCCAACGTTCCCCCATGAGGTGGTCGGATTCTCGGGTGGAAATAAGTATTTCTTTCCGGGCATAGGAGGATCCGAAATAATCAACTATTCCCACTGGCTCGGGGCCGTGATAAGCAGTTATGTGATTATCGGAACCAGGTACACGCCGGTGCGCAGGATTATTGACATGGCTGCCCGGTTTATCACTACCCCGAAAACCTGCTTCAGCCTTGTGGTTTCAGGCGAAAGGCTTTCCGGACTATATTACGGTTCTCCCGAGGACGCCTGGGAGAAAGCCTCAAACCTTTCATCAGAAGTGCATATCAAATGGCTGGAGAAGCCCGTGTCCAGGGTTCTCTCCATAATGCCTGGCATGTACAGGGATATCTGGACCGCCGCCAAGGGAATGTACAAGCTGGATCCGGCAACCGCGGACGGGGGAGAAATCATTATTTATGCCCCTCACATAGATGAGGTCAGCTATTCCCATGGAGAAATCCTGGACGAAGTTGGATACCATGTGTGCGATTTTTTCCTGAAGCAATGGGAAAGGTATAAGGATTACCCCGGAGGAGTGCTTGCCCACAGCACCCATGTAAAGGGCCTCGGGACGTATGATGCGGCCTCCGGAATTGAATCGCCCAGGATAAAGGTCACCCTGGCTACCGGGATTTCTGAAGAACGCTGCCGAAAGATTGGACTGGGTTACTGTGATCCCAATTCAATTGATCCTGAGACCTGGTCCGCGGAAGGGGAAGACCGAATGATGGTTCCCAGGGCCGGTGAAATTCTCTACCGGATAAGGCATTGCCGGTGAGTAGCATAAAAAAAATCATCTATGGTAGAATAGCCTCTCTTAAAAAAATGGGGGTATAGCTCAGCTGGGAGAGCACCTGCTTTGCAAGCAGGGGGTCAGCGGTTCGATCCCGCTTACCTCCACCAGAAAACAGGCGCCGGTAGAGTACCGGATTGCAAATAGATTAAGGCGGAAACCAATCTCAAATTATGGTTTCCGCCTTTTTACATTCCACGCCGCATTTTTCACCGGGATAACCGCAAATAAACATGCAGGCGCGGAATGTAACAATAATCGGCACTTGAAATACCGGCTTAAGAAAGGGGTGTCTCTTCAAGCAGTCAAACCGGGATCTGCCGCTTTGAAATCATGACTTCGCCTCACCTGAAATAATCAAATGAAGCTCAAGAGGAGTCACTCTATTCTTACTGGCCAGCTCCTCCAGGGTTGATGAGGGATCATCCACTACTACACCGGCTTCTTCAAGCCTTTCTTCTGCGGCAGCCAGGGGAACCGCTATTTCAGGGGACTGGCAAAACTCAATCAGGGTTTTTCTTTCAGCCCGGCTGAAAGGAGGGCTGCCTTCTCTACTCCAGGCATCTGACAGGTATTCGCCGGCATCCATAAATAATGACAGGGGAGGTATTCCCCGGATACTGCTTCCCGTAACAAACAAAAGCAGCAGGATTCCCAGTATCAGCTCTCTGCTTCGAAAAGAACTTTCCTTGAAATACTGGCACAAAACCTTCCAGTTAAGCAGTATATGAATAACAGACAGTACCAGGAAAAAAATGCCCGCCAGGGTGTGGAGTTCCTCCCACTCACCCTTCCCCAGCCCCAACAGGCTCCAGAACTGCCAGGAGGCAATTGAGCCTTCCGGTTTGATATAAGCCACGGCTCCGCTGATAACCATCAACAGAAAAAACAGGAACGCCGATATGGAAACAAACGATCTCAGTCTAAAATCCCTGAACATATTATGCTCCTGTGCCTGCTTGAGGACATGACATCCCCTATGGAACTGGTTTCTCTCCTGGCGGCGGGGGGAAATAACCTGGCAGGCAAAACGGACTATTCCCTGATCCTGTCGGGATGGTTTTCATCCTGGTCGCCCATTTCGGTTGAAATGCGTTCAAATTCAGTGTGGACCCTCTCATAGGCATCGATAATGCCAGGATCGAAATGGGTTCCCTTGCCTTCGAGGATTATGGCAGTGGCATCCGAATGACTGAAAGGAGGCTTATAAACACGGGAACTGATCAATGCGTCATAAACATCAGCCACTGCCATCAATCGCCCGGCCAGGGGGATATCCCGTCCAGCCAAACCGTCAGGATATCCTTCACCATTCCATTTCTCATGGTGGGACCGGCACAAGTCAGCGGCTATTTTCAAAAATGTGCTTGAACCCAGTTCCTTTTCGGCCACCAACAGGGCCTCACTACCCAGAACTGTGTGCTTTTTCATCTCCTCGAACTCTTCCTGGGTCAGGGGGCCGGGCTTAAGGAGAATGCTGTCAGGGACCCCTATCTTTCCAATATCATGCAGGGGAGCTGACTTGATTATTAATTCAACTGTTTCACTGTCTCGCAGCTCTTCAAAATCAGGATTATCCTTAAGGGCCTCAATGAGGATCTCTACATAGGCCCTTGATCTCTTAATGTGCCATCCTGTTTCATTATCTCGGGTTTCTGCCAGGGAAGCCAGGGAGGAAATTGTGACATTTTGGGTCAAATTAATTTCTTCGGTTCTTTCCCGTACTTTCTCCTCAAGTATTTCATTCTGGTTAGCCAGTGATCTCCGGGCCAGAAGAAGAGATATATGGGTCTGCACCCTGGCCTTCACTTCCACGATATCAAAAGGCTTGGTAACATAATCCACTCCCCCAACCCTGAAGCCCTCCTCCTTGCTGGTGAGCTGATCCATGGCGGTGAGGAATATTATTGGAATCTGCTCAAAGCGAGATTCGCTTTTGAGGCGGCGGCAGACCTCAAAGCCGTCCATTCCAGGCATCATGACATCGAGAAGTATCAGATCAGGAATGACTTTCTCAACCGCATCCAGTGTGGAGGGGCCATCTGTAGCTACCATCACATCATAGTCGTTGGCAAACGCTTCAACAAGTATGTCGATATTGGAATCCGTGTCATCACTTATCAACAAAGTACACTTTGCATTGTTTGCGCGCATGAAGTAACTATCCTTAACTCACATTCAGCACCCATTAGGTACGGGGTTTGGCACCCTAAGCCTCAACTGACTCCGGCACCCATTTTCATCATTTCGGCATCAGCAAAACATGGAACACATATGTCATAACTGACAATAGTTAAACCGCTGTTAATCATCCCATATTAGGTGCAGTTAATCTCAATTAAATCCTATAAAACCTTTTTAAAGCCCCATTGACCTTAAAATATTATCTTTATATTCTGTCACATCGGGGTGCAACAAATTACCAAATATCCCGATTTTTGGTTACTTAATTTTACCAGTGGATTAAAACCGGATCATACTCGAAAGAAAAAACAACTGTCGCACTGGCTAATTATACCGAATACCCAATCGATAAAAATCACGATTTATCCGGGGATTCCTTGGGCTTTCCGGCCAGCGGCAGTTCAATCTTGAATGTGGATCCGGCATTTATTTCACTCTTAAGGCTCACCCTTCCTCCCCAGTGATTGACCAGTTGTTTCACGATTGACAAGCCGAGGCCTGTCCCGGCCTCTTCGGTGGCCTTGGCTTCTTTGGTTCTATAGAATCCCTCGAACACCTTGGAATGATCTTCAGGGGCGATACCGATTCCGGAATCCTTAACAGCAACCAGCAGGAATTCTCCCTTTACCCTTGCCCGCAATTCCACCTGCCCTCCCCGGGGGGTATATTTAACAGCGTTATCAAGCAGATTTGATATTATCCTGTCTATATCATCAGCCTCAGGCCTTACATAAATCGCCTGGGAAGGAACCCTGAAATTGACTGCTATGTTCTTTCCGGCAGCCCGGTCTCTGGCCGTAGCAAAAGCTTTTTTAACCGCATCCTGGAAAACAGTGCTAACTCGCCGGTCTTCCATGGTGGCGTTCTCGGCCCTGGCCAGATCCAGGAGGTCACGGATGGTATTAAACGCGTCCTGGATTCTCTTGGAAGCGCGGCCCATCAGTTCCTTCTGTTTAACATTAAGGTCCCCGGAATAGGGGAGGGCGTCCAGGGAACTCTGCACAGCCGCCAATGGAGCCCTGAGCTGGTGGTGAGTCATCCTGGCAAAGCGCAACTTTGACTGGAGGGCCTGAAGCTGCAGCTGCTCCCTCAACCGCAGTCTCCCAGCTATAACGGAAGCGATGTTGGCGGTAATTCCAAAAACAAACAGGAGGAAGACCGCGAGCATAATGAATGCCTGGGGCGAATAGGAAAGGTAGTCATCACTCAGGGGATTGGTATAGTTATGGAGCAATCCTTTTTTCACAAGCATGGCATGGGAAACAAGCAGGGCTCCAGCCATAACAGCCAGGAAATATGAGGTTTTCCTGGTAAAAAGAAATCCGGCTATCAGGAGATGGAAAACAAAAAGCATGGTCCCCGGGCTGGTTATCCCCCCGGATAAATGTATTACCACGAGAAGCATGATCCAGTCACAAATTATCTGGAGCAGCACAAAACCCTGTCGGCGGGCAAACTGAAGTGCCCGTCTATTCATCACTGAAAAAACACAGTTCAAAAGGAAAATGATCAGGGCAATAAGGAGGAAATGCCTTAGGAGCAGGGTATTGGGGGCAAGGTAATTAAGGAGTCCGGCACCGAGGAAAACACCGGCTGCGGCAGCCCACCGCAGCCGGATCAACCAGTTAATTGATTCGGTAAGCTCCTCAGCATCCGGGGCTATTATCAAGGATTCATCTATCATAAGTCCCCTGATTCAACCAGAATTAGTACTCTGGAAGCTACAGGCCCCGGAATGGGTTTTGAAAAAGCCCGTAAAAATAAGCTGGCGGCTTCCCATAACAGAACCGTGGCCTGTATATTCTCTGCTACTTAAAACTAATTACTGAAACTATTTGCTTTTCAACTTGGTTTTAAGCAAAGCCAGCAGTACTTCAGGATTTATTGGTTTCTGGAAAACTCCAGTTAATCCCAGTTCACTGAAATCAGTAGTTGAGCTGAGCGTGTCACCAGTTGAACTGAGCATATAAATCGGGGCAGTATTGCCAAGAATCTTAAGTTCCTTGACAAAACTGGTGCCTGCATCAATCTCCTCCATCATGAGGTCAATAATCAACAGGTCAGGCTGGACTTCTCTATATACGTGAAGTCCTTCTTCAGCGCTATTTGCAAGCTTAACGATGTAATCGTTAGCTTCCAGTATCACTTTCAATGATTCCAAGATGTCGGGATCGTCATCAACACACAGAATCACATGCTTTCCATCTTGCATATCAATCTCCCTAATTTCTTCCTTCTCCCGGGCTTTTCGGCTCTGGAGTTAAAGAAGCCTGGAAATTTCCTTCCAGGATTGTCTTCTTCATAAAATCCACGGCCAGGTCCAGATTATGAGCTGCGCCGGTAGAAAGCTCTTCACCAAAAGCATTAAACTCATACCCCCGGATTCCGAGGGCATAGGCTGCAGCTTTAGATCCGAACATTTCCTCTGCCAGTGACAGCAGGTGTTCAGGTTCAACACTATGGCTTGTATATGAAACCGCGGGAACCGGTTTTACCCTGCTGAAGAAAAAAGGAGCCTGTCCATTCACACTGGCATCTACAAAAACTACAGAATCATATTCTGATATAGCCATTGCATCCTCTACATTCAGCTGGTAGTCGATTTCTATATCAACGCCCCGGGGCCGGACCTTTTCAAAAGTCTGGCCGAAAGCGGCGCCCAGGCCATCATCCAGACGGCCCGGGTTTCCATAACAAAGTATCAGAACCTTTTTGCCCGGCTGGCACATTACTTGGTTTTCCTGTCAATCACCTGGCCTTCGTTATCAACCAGTTCAACTATCAGCGGCATCTGCCCCATTGCGTGTGTAGCGCAGGAAAGGCATGGATCGTATGCCCTGATTGCTACCTCTATATGGTTGAGCAGGCCATCTGTAATTTCGGGAACACCTGAAATATACTCATCGGCCACTTTTCTGACTGCCCGGTTCATAGGCTCGTTATTACTGGTTGTTGAAACGATCAGGTTCGCCATTGTCACCTGGTCGTCATCATTAACCTTGTAGTGATGGAAAAGAGTCCCGCGCGGAGCTTCAATAATTCCAACCGCTTCCCCTCTTCTCTCTCCGGTACGAACCAGGTCATCCCCCTGCAGGTCCTCATCATTTAAAAGATCCCGAATGGATTCCGCCGAATGAAGCATTTCAATCATGCGGGTCCAGTGATAAGCAAGGGTCAGGTTGTTGGGCTTTCCTGCGGTCACAGCCATGAATTCCTGGCGTTCAGATTCGGCCATCGGCGTGTCGAAATAAGCACAGTTGTTGACCCTGGCCAGCGGTCCGACCCGGTACCAGCCATCTTCCGGTCCAATGGATTTAATGAAGGGGAACTTCATGTAAGACCAATCCCTGACCTCTTCAGCAATATAGTCAGAGTAAAGGCGATTATCCACATGGTCAAATATGGTTTCACCGTCAAAGGTCTTGGCTCTGAGGCCGCCATCATAGATGTCATAGGCTCCGTCCTCGCGGACAATTGAGAGATGGTTCGAGTCAAAGGAACCAAATCCGCCCAGCTCTTCCAGGTTGGCCACGGTGTAGTCCTTGGCAACCTTCACAGCTGCGGCAGACCATTCAACCATCTGGTCGATATCCTTGAGGAAAACATCCCTTTCAGCGATGGAAAGGTTTTTGTTTATTCCCCCTGGAATTGCTCCTGTGCCATGGATCTTTTTACCTGCAGTGGCCTTAATGACCTCCTGTCCGTATTTCCTGAGCATCACACCCATGGTAGCCAGTTCAGGGTACTCGGCGGCGACGGCAAAAACATGCCTTTTTGAAACATCGGCACCAAAACCAAACAACAGATCAGGTGATGCCAGGTGGAAAAAATGAAGCGCATGAGACTGGAGGAACTGTCCATGGTGCATCAAGCGTCTCATCTTTTCGGCAGTAGGCGTGAGATTTTCACCTCCTACAATCCAATCCATGGCTTTAGCCGCGGCCAAATGATGGCTTACCGGGCATATGCCGCACAATCTCTGCACGGTCACTGGAGTCTCCCAGTAGGGTCTTCCCTGGATAAACCGCTCGAATCCCCGAAACTCCACAATGTGGAGGCGGGCTTGTTTGACCTTGTTTTCATCATCAAGGAGAATCGTCACCTTTCCATGGCCTTCCACCCTGGTGACAGGTTCTATGACAATTCTTTTACTACTATTTATAGGCACTTAATTACTCTCCCCTCTAGTCATATTTGATCAGCTGATAAGACAGGTCAATCGGCCTGTTGTTCAGCAGAGCGACTAAGGCTTCCCAGATAGCATCCGCCGGTGGCGGACATCCGGGAAGATGGTAGTCCATTTTGACAATCTCCTTGCAAGGGTAAACCTTGTCAAGCAGAAGCGGAATTTCAGCATCAGATGGGATTTTGCCGCTTGGATTATACACAGTGGGCCCATCAATATAGGCTTCCTGCAGGCATTCCAGCAAGGGAATATTATTCCTCATTGCAGGGACTCCTCCCATAATCGCGCAATCACCTAATGACACCAGCACGTCGCAGTTTTCCCGGAAACTTTGCAAGACATGAACATTCTCTTCATTGGCACATCCGCCTTCAATAAGGCCCACAGCGCATCTATCGGTAAAAGTCTTTATGTCATTAACCGGGGATTTATTAAAATCCACAAGCTGTACGAGTTCAAGAATGCGTTCGTCAATATCCAGGATAGACATATGGCATCCAAAACACCCGGCCAGAGATGTGGTTGCAATTTTTGGTTTGGCCATTTTTATCTCCTCTACTCCTGTTCCAGTTCAACAGGTTTTTCAATATCTGAACCAATTGGCTTCTGGTCGTAGGTCCTTTGGCCGACAGGGACAGCATAACCCACACGCTTCCGGAGAATAGCCCCGACAGGACAGACATCAAAGGCCTTATCAGCCCTTTCCGCGTCGGTATCTCCAAGCCTGGCCTGGGCATTAACAGCAACTCTTTTATTCGGTCCGCGTCCGACAAACTGAAATACATTCTTGCCGTCCAGTTCCCTGGAGGCCCGAACGCAGCGGCCGCATAAAATACAGCGGTTCCTGTCCAGGTAAATATCAGGATGAGAAGCATCCACATCACGCTTGGGAAACAGATATGGAAACCTCGGAGCCGCAATCCCAAACCGGTAAGCCAGGGCCTGCAGTTCGCAGTCTCCACTCTTCTCACAAAACATACAGTAGTGATTCCCCTCCACAAAAAGCATCTCAATGATATTTTTGCGGAGCTGTTTTACCTTTTCGGAACCACTCTCAACATTGATTCCCTCAGCTACAGGCTGGGTACAGGCGGACTGGCTTCTGCCATTGACCAGCACAGTACAGACCCTGCAGCTTCCATGGGGTTCCAGATCCTTATGGTAGCAGAGACGCGGAATGTATTTCCCTGCCGCTTCAGCTGCCTCCATAATAGTGAGGTCGCTACTGCATTCAATAACCTCACCGTCTAATATAAAAGTGACTGTTTTACTCACTTCAACCTCCATTTATTAATTCAGGTGTACTGATTTCCGCCCGGCAATTCCTGAGGCTTCTTTAACCGCAGATGAAAGTGAAAAAGCTGGTTTCATACCATCCTTGGCTTCATTCACCCGGGATTCATAAAGAGACCTGAAATTCTTAAGCGTTGAAAGTACTGGATTAGGAGAAGTCTGCCCCAAACCACACCGGCTGGTCATTTTGACGGTGTTGCCCAGGTCTTCCAGGTCAACCAGGTCTTCAGGCTGGCCTTTTCCTTCTCTTATCTTGCCAATACAGTTTTTCAAAAGAACATTTCCAACCCGGCAGGGAGTACAGTATCCACAGCTTTCCTCAACGAAAAACTCCATGTATTCCTCAACCACTTCCAGAAGGTCGGTACCCGGGCCAAAGACTGTCATTGCTCCACCTGTGGCCAGGTCATCATAGCAAATGGTTCGATCAAACTGACCCGGATCAACCATTTGGCCGCTCGGACCGCCAATCTGTACGGCAATCGCGTTGGAAGCTCCGGCAAGCTTGAGTACTTCGCTCAGCTTGGTTCCAAAAGGAATCTCATAAATACCGGGCCTCATGCAGTCCCCGGCAATACTGAGCAGCTTGGTTCCGGCGCTGCCTTCTGATCCAAGCTGGGAAAACCATCCGGGACCCTCTTCCATTATCCGGGCAACACAACAAAATGTTTCCACATTATTTACCGAGGTAGGCTGCCCTAAAAATCCTTTCTGGGCCGGGAAAGGGGGCCTGTTTTTAGGATCTCCCCTTAGTCCTTCACAGGAACTTATCAAAGCAGTCTCTTCACCGCATATATAAGCTCCGGCACCCATCTGGATTCGAATATCAAAATTGAAGCCTTCCTTACCGCAGACTTTCTTGCCCAGGAGGCCCAGGTTCCTGCGGTTTTCAAGCACACATTCAAGAAATCCCTTTAGATAGGCGTACTCGGCCCGGAGATAGACAATGCCTTCCTCAGCGCCAATAGCGTAACCGCCGACGGTCATGCCTTCGAATACCAGGTCGGGATACTCTGTCAGCAGTACTCTGTCCTTGAAAGTTCCAGGCTCGCCTTCGTCAGCATTGCAGAGTATATAGCGTTTATCCCCTTTGGCTGAACGGGTGAACTCCCATTTCATACCGGTTGGGAAACCCGCGCCGCCTCTGCCTCTTAAGCGTGCTGTCTTAACATTCCTGATAACTTCAGCCGGATGCAGCGCCAATGCCCGGGAAAGGGCCTGCCCGCTCCGGAAAGGAGCTAAAACCACCGGTCCGCTCATGCGAATGTTGTTCCTGACCATCGAATTGACAAGCTCATTGGAATTATTTCCGTCTCCCAGCTCCTTGGGAAGCTTGGCGGGATCCGGATCTGCCTTGAGCGCGTCAATAATCTGGTGTACTTTGTCTGAAGTTAAATTCGTGACTACCTCATCATTGATCAAGGCAGCAGGAGCCTGGTCACACATACCGATGCAAGGAGTCCATTCCAGGGTAATTGCCCCGTCAGGAGTTGTCTCGCCCATGCTGATCCCCAAAGCTTCTTCGAACGCTTCCGCAATATGCTCAACTCCCCGGAGACGGTCAATAACGTCATTACAAAGACGTATAACCACTTTCCCGGTTGATTCCTCAGAATAAAAAGCATAAAAGGAAACTACGCTTTCAACTTCAACCCTGTGAGTGTTCAGGTGGCTTGCTATAAGATCCAAAGCTTCGCTTGAAAGACCTTTCAACTCGGCCTGAACATCACTAACAACATTCATCATGAGAGTTCGGTCGTTGTTGTAATTCTGGCAAATTCTTTCAATGGTTTTTTCCAAATTATTACTCATCCTCTTCACCAATCCCCACGTTTATCTGGGCCTTTATTAACAACAATGAACATTAGATCATTCCGCGAGCGGATTTTGAAACCTCTCCCGCCGAAGGAACTAAAGAACTCAAAAATGACTGCTTAACAGGTTACAGATTTCCCGCCAAAAGGCAAGGAGTAAACAAATATAAATCGACTTTTTTTCAGATTATTTTCTTTTCAGGAATGCGGGTGTCTTTTAATAACCATTATTCCTGATATTTTTTGATTATATTAGATTTCGCAAGCCGGCGTGAAAGGTCGCGGGAAGAACTCCGGAGGGGGCAGGATTCATTCGCCTTTCCCAGGGGATTGACGGTTCAGATCCGCCGCCCGGTCCAGGGAGGACCCCAGCTCTATAATATTGGGGAAGGATCCCAGGACAGGGAGGTCAAGATACCTTGCCGCCTGGCTTTCATCCTTGAGGGAGGAGTCCATCCAGTCGACCATGCCAACCACAAAAAGCATAAAAAGAAATGAAAGAACCGTAACATAGGCCAGTGGACGAAGACGCCGCTGGTCCCAAAAGCTGTAATTCTTCCTGATATCAAGATCCCTCTTTAAAAAACCCGCGCCGCCTGCCATGGGCTTGTCGGCAGCAGAAACCATTCCACCCTCTCCGGGCTCAAAGGAATGGCTGATCAGCTTGCGGCTGTAAAAATAAACCATCAGTTCTCCCGCCGACAACTGGGACCCGGTGTATTTCACTGTCAGGATATCTTTTCCCGATGATTCCAGGGCCAGGCTGCGCATCACGTTTCCAGCCAAGACCGCTGTTCCCGGCTCCTCCATCTCCCAGCTGCGGGTTATCAGGTGATTCAGCTCAGCCATAAAGGCTGTATTCAAGAAAAACAGCTCAGGTTCCCTGGTTAGCATGTCCCGGTTGATAAATTCATTTTTCTCACCCGGCAGATCCAGGATTATATCCTCGGGAAATGCAATTGAATTAGAAATTTCATAGGAAACCGGATACAGAAGCGTATAAATATAAAAAAATAAGGGGATAACAAGCAGGATCAGAAGGAACCTGGGTTTAACAACAAAAATATTGAAATATCTTTTTATGGAACAGTCCAGATCCCCTAACATGTTCCCCCCTTCAATATCCCGCTGAAGCATTCCCCCGGTTTTGCCGCCACCCCATCACCTGCAATCTTCAAAACCTGCATGAATCCTCCAGATTCTTCCACTGGTTCAGGACTGTTCCCAGCACGGTAGCTCCGGAAACCTCCATATTAACGACCGCGCGCCTCACCATCGTTTTCGGCGTAGAGGCGGCAAGTATCGTCATTATCACGCCATCACAGGCAGTTGATACCACCACTGGATCTACCATATTCCTGTTGGTAGGGAATACCGCCGCAGTATCCAGGAAAACAAAATCGTAAAGATCCCTTATCCTTTCAACCACAGAAAGAGCCAGAAAGGAAAGATTACGCTGTCCGGCAAGCTGATCTTGACTGGGAGCGGAAAGAATATCCAGACTTGAAAATCTGGTTTTCTGCACGCAGGATTCAGGATCATCTCCATCCAGGAATGAATTCAAATCGAAATTTCTCTCCAGCCCGAAAGAGTGATGGATGCGTGGAAACCGCCAGTTAAGATCGGCAATCAGGACTTTCTTTTGCTCACAATCAGAAAGTGCTGATCCGAGGAGGACTGAAAGGGTTGTTTTCCCTTCTCCCGGATTGGTACTGGTTACCGCGACACAGCCATTTGATTTCTCGGGCATGGCGGCTTTCATTGATACCAAAATGCGCCGAATCTCAGCTATCCCGCATAACTTATCAACATCAGGGCCGTTGATCACTGACATATCAGTACTTTTCATCGTGTGGCAACCTCCCCGGACAAACCCTTTCCCAGTATCATACAGACAGGTGACATCTGTTTATACACTCCCAAAACCAAAAGGATTAAGAAGCCGAAAATCCCCGTAGCTCAATGGGCTGGAATCAGGAAACAGGTTTATCTTCACCCTTATACCTGCTTGTATCCAGTTTTCTCGCTTTCACCAGGAAGCCGGTATGGGCAGTCATTTTGTGGAACGGCCTGAGAGCATTCTCGGCTACATCCCAGCTCCGCTGGATCAGTTCCCGGATATCCAACACTGCCCAACCTTCAGACTGCTGCAAATGCCTGCCCAGGATATACACCTGGTTTACCGTTGGCAGCCAGGAAAGCAAAACACCTCCGGGCCTCAGCGCCTTCCAGGCAAAGGGAGCGGCCAGGTCAGGCTCCGGCACATCCAGGAGGACCATATCCAGGTCAACAGCCCCAATTCCACAATACACATCTCCTTCTATGACCTGGTGCAGCGCCCCGGAATCCCCGAACAGTACCCGTGCTTCTTCCACGTTGTCCAGAGCGGGATTTATAAACTCCCGTCTTCGCTCAAGGGAAATCAGCCTTCCCCCGGTTCCCAGCAACCTCAGGAGCATTGTCGTAACCGACCCCGATCCTATGCCGGCTTCCAGCACATTGGCCCCGGGGAAAAGATCCCCCCGCATAACCAGGGAAGCCAGATCCTTGGGATGGATTATCGAGGTGCGCCGCTTGAGCCTTTTTAGAATATAGTCTTCAAAATTAAGCCTCAGGCACACTACAGGCTGCCCCTTTTCGCTGGTCAGCAGCGCGCCGGGTGATGACCCGATTATCTCATCATGGGCAATATGCCCCATACGTTTGTGGTGGAACTTGTCCTTACAGCGGAGTGTCAGGAAATGCTTTTGACCCTGAGGTTCGATTATTATTACCGGCTCCCCTTCCTGAAATGGTCTCCGTACTGCTTGATAAGGTATTCGGGTCTCTTGTTCTTTCAATTGAACCTTCCAATTCCCTCTGTTTATCGAAGATGCCCCGCCAATCATCGATATTAAGGGCATTCGCAATCACTGAATTTAACAGATTAGCAGAACAACAGTAAATATCAAAACATCCATTGATCCTGCATCCCTCATACCCGGCACAATGATCAATCACCCTGACTGGAAACCGGTTCCAAATGGTGTGATCCGGGAATAAATCCAGCCATGACAATGGTATGAAATCAAGGTGGCCCCGACCCCGTATCCGGACCCTGAAAATTATTGAAAATTTTTTAATGGATTCTCCAATTCCTGTGCTATTATTACTCGGTGGGATTTAACAGATTAGCGAATAGTCATGATGTAAAAAAAGCACAACCTGAATACCGATCCGAAAGAAATCTTGCCGTAGCGATCCTGAAACAGGCCTGGCAGGAAGCGATCGTGGACCTTTATATCGTCAAAGAATCGTCCCGGAAGGATTACGTACAGCTGAAAGAAAAAGCTATCGACTGGATAGCCAGCGATGATGACGGTTTTCCTTTCTGGTGCGAACTGGCCGATCTAGATCATGTAGCTATCAGGCAGAGGTTAAACTTTAAGCTCAAATGCCAGAAGAAAGCTGCTTTTTTAAGAACACTGAGTGCTTAAAAAAGCAGCTTTTTTCATTTAGCCGCTACAATAAAAGGTGTGTATAAATTTCGTCCGCGTAAGAAGAGAAATTCTCTTGCCGCGGGGAAATTTATTGGCAGGCACTCCCCTTATTCACCCCAAATACTTGATAAAAAACACTTTTCTTTAGAATTCCTTGATTTCCGGTCTTTCCGTAATCAACTTTCTTCTCTCTCTTCGGCCAATTCCAGGACCACAAGGAACTTCCTGTCCTCACCAGGTTCGCCGGTGATGGTCTCAGCCGCGTCGGGCACTACATTACCTGCCATTAAAACATCATCAAAAACCGGGGCCAAAGCATCCAGCTGTTCCCTGGAAGCGGTCACGGAAAGCCGGTTTACCGGCCATCTCAAGCTTTTTTGATCCTGGGTTTTGGTAGCCCTGATTTCACCAAGAACCTCAACAGCCGCGTTGAATGTCTCTTCATGCAGCGGAGATGGAACTTCGCTCACCTCTTCGATTGACGGCCAGGCGGAAGTGTGTACAGAGCGATCCCTTCCCTCGCCTGAAAATCTCCAGGACCATACCTCCTCAGTCATGAAAGGCAGGAAGGGAGCCAACAGCTTGAGGAAGGTTTTCAGGCCCCAGGCCAAACCCGCGAGAGCCGACCTCCGGGCCGGGGTGTCCTCATCCATGTAGGAACGGATCTTGACCAGTTCCAGGTAATGGTCACAAAAAGTCCAGAAGGCTTCTTCTGAAACCTGCAGTGCCGCCGCGTAGTCAAAAGATTCAAAGGCCGCGGCGGACTGGTTGATTACCTTGCGCATTTTTCCGACCATGGCAATATCCAGGGGTTCAGTTATATTCTCCACTCCGGGATATGACCCAGCGCCCGCTCCGCGGTCCAACTGCATAATCACAAAACGGCTGGCATTAAAAACCTTTACTGCAAGGCGCCTTCCAACCTTGAAAACTCCGGGATCAAACGCGGTATCCGCTCCCAGCCGGGCCCGGGCCGCCCAATACCTTATGGCATCAGAGGACCATTCGGTCAGCAGGTCTTCCGGAGTAACAACATTCCCCTTCGACTTGGACATCTTCTTCCGGTCCGGATCCAGGATCCATCCGGATATCACCACATGCTTCCAGGGGATTTCCCTCTCATGCATCCAGGCTTTCACTATGGTGTAGAAAGCCCAGGTCCTGATAATTTCATGGGACTGGGGCCTTACATCCATGGGGAAAAGCTTGGAATGCTTTTCCGGATCGACTCCCCAGTGGGACTGAATCTGCGGGGTAAGGGAGGAGGTGGCCCAGGTGTCCATTACGTCAGGCTCTCCTGAAAAACCGCCCGGCACATCCCTCTGTTCTTCCGAATATCCGGGAGCCGGCGTGGAAAGCGGATCCACCGGAAGCATCTCAGGGTCAGCGAAGATAGGGGCCGAAAAATCGGGTTCCCCGTCACTGCCCAGTGGATACCATACCGGAAAGGGCACGCCAAAATAACGCTGGCGGGAAATGCACCAATCCTGGTTCAGACCTTCAACCCAGTTCTGGTAGCGGCTCCGCATATATGAAGGATGCCACTTGATTTTCTCACCCTGCTTTTTCAATTCCTCCTTATAATCGAGGATCTTCACAAACCACTGGCGGGTGGTGACAAACTCCAGGGGCCTGTCCCCTTTTTCATAAAACTTGACAACCTGCTCAACCGGTCTCGGCTCATCCGGCATCGCGGAGCTATGACCATCAACAAAACTGCCTTCTTCGCCCAGCAGTTCCGCCGAAACCTTTTTTGCCTGGTTGGCAGTCAGCCCTTCCAGGCGTGCCCACGCGGTTTCAGCTTTACCGGGATCAATGCTTGCAAAAGGTTCACTGCCGAATTCTACCGGCAGCAGTCTCCCGTTGCGCCCTATTACCTGCTTAACCGCCAACCCCGACTGCTTCCACCATTCCACGTCCATGGAATCCCCGAATGTGCAAACCATGAGTATTCCGGTGCCTTTTTCAGGATCAGCGTGATTGGCAGGGACAATCGGAACCCGGGCACCAAAAAGCGGGGTAATCGCGAATTTACCAAACAGATCCTGGTACCTTTCATCAGTCGGATGGGCGACGACGGCTATACAGGCGGCCAGCAGTTCAGGCCTGGTCGTGGAGATCAGCAGTTCCCCGCCGCCTTCCACACCGAATCTAATGTCATGAAACATACCGTTGCGTGGACGGTCTTCCACTTCAGCCTGGGCCACCGCGGTCTTAAAATCTATGTCCCACATGGTTGGAGACTCTACATTGTAAACCTGGTCCTTCTCCACCAGGTCCAGGAATGACAACTGCGAAACCTTCCGGCAATGTTCGTCGATAGTCGCGTACTGCTGATTCCAGTCCAGCGACAGTCCCAGCCTTCGCCATAAATGTTCAAAAGCCTGCTCATCCTCTTCGGTTATACCGGAACATGCTTCAATAAAATTAAGTCTTGAAACCTCCTCAACACTCTTGTCAGAAGCCTTCTTTCGCTCAGGCTTCCAGTCCTTGTCATAAGGGAGATGAGGATTGCACTGGATTCCCAGAAGGTTCTGCACCCTTCTTTCAGTGGGGAGGCCGTTGTCATCCCATCCCATGGGGTAGGCGATATTCTTACCCTTCATTCTCTGGTACCTGACAATCAGGTCCTGGTGGGTGTAACTGAAGACATGACCGACATGCAGAGCGCCGGAAACTGTAGGCGGAGGAGTATCGACGACGAATGTCTCATCCCTTCCACGATCGGGGTCCCAGCTGTGGATCCCCCATTTTTCCCACTTTTCGCCCCATTTTTCCTCTACTTCCAGATGTTTATACTTCTTCGGAATCTCTGACATTCCCGGCTCCTTCAAACTTAATTTTCACACAGACTTGCACCGATCCGGGCAATGGAAATTCTTCAGCATTAAGTCCCGGGGTGTTTAAAGAAGCTGATCATACCAGAGAATCCTCCTGTTATTAAAGTTTATGGGCGGGGCAAACTTGCTGAGCAGTGCTCACGAAGCCTTGAAAATCTTAGTTTATTCAAGTCCTTAAACAAGCAGGCGATCCGGGACAAGGAGGACAACGGAGAGGAGGTGAGGACTTTCGAATCTCCCGGTATCGCCTTCGGGATCATCCAATCGACCTGTCGACAAAGGATTACAACAACAAAAACAACAACGACAGCCCACAAATCACTGCTTTCCGTTTAGAAATAAAATGCCCTGTTGCGGGCCGCAATTCGCGCTGAAATCAATTGGGCTGCCGGTTAAACATATCGCTTTATGCTAAAATCTGGGGTGATGTCAGACACCCCCCTGGATCCTGAAACAGTTGTCTCAGAGGACGATGTCCTCATAGATATACCTGCTGAATCGCAGGCAGGGGATGAAGAGTACCTTCCTGAAAACCAAACCGGCCTGGCCAGACTGGACCCTTTCCAGAGATACCTTCTGGAGATAAAACAATTTAAAACCCTGACCGCCGAAGAAGAACACGATCTTGCCGTTCAATACTATGAAACCGGAGATGAAGGTATCGCCTACCAGTTGATAACAGCCAACCTGTCACTGGTTGTCAGGATTGCCCGTATCTACAGCCGGGCGTACTCCAACATCATCGACCTGGTACAGGAAGGAAACATAGGCCTGATGGAGGCTGTCAGGAGATTCGATCCATATAAAGGGAACAGGCTGCCCACCTACGCCTCCTGGTGGATAAAAGCCTATGTTATTAAGTTCATCATAGACAATTTCAGGATCGTCAGGATCGGCACTACCAACGAACGCCGGAAGCTTCTCTTTAATCTGCGGAAAGAGAAAGAGCGCCTCAGGCTCCAGGGGATAGAACCAACCATCCCGCTGCTTGCCAGCAACCTTAACGCGTCCGAGGAAGATGTCATAGCCGTCAACAGCAGCATCAAATCTGAAGATACCAGCCTGGATGAATCAATCGGCGGCAGTGAAACACTGCATGTATCCGATACCCTGCGGGCGGATGACACCCCTATTGATGATGCCCTTGCCCGAGGTGAACTGCAGGAGCTTTTCAATAAAAAAATGGAGGAGTTCTCAGAAACCCTGTCGGAACGGGAAAAGATTATTTTAAAGGAACGCCTGGTGGCCCAGGAACCGCTGACCCTGCAGCAGATTGCTGAACGATTTGACGTAACCAGGGAAGCTATTCGGCTGACCGAAAAGAAACTGACGGAGAAGATCAAGGCTTACATGGAAGAATCCCTCTCCAAGGTTACAGATGTTGAAATCGGACTGCTCGGATAAACAGATTCTATCCGGAAATCCCTGAACTGCTCCTTGCAGGCTTCCGGAAAACCCTTACAAAAACATCCTGAAAATTGACTTCAAAAAATATTAAGTTAAAATAGAGGTCCTTCAGTAAATACGTAATCAATTAAGATTTTAATTGCAGTTATTGACTGCATAATACAACTCAGGAGGCATAATATGTCTGGTGGAAAACTTAGTAAAACCGCAAGAGCCAGTCTTGGACAAAGAGGTTTGGCCGGAGGCGGAATGACATGTCCAAAGTGCGGCGCTCCGATGGTGGCAACCAAAGTAGTCCGCTCTCATCTGGGTCCTGGTGGAATGTATTGGGTATGCCATAAAGACGACACCCGCATCCGCACCCGTTAGATTTTAAACCGCAGGCGGTGCAGTCAATGCACCGCCGTTGCCCCCCATCCTCAAACAGGCTTTTTCCTGTTCATCCTCCAAATCCCGGAAGGGAATCATATAATTCGGGGAGAACTGTGCCTTAAATACTCACCCTTGCCTTGAGTTTCCCTCTTCTTTCGTTATCGTTATCGCTATCGCTATCGTTGTCCTAATCGCAAATTCGCTATCGACAGGCCGATCTCTCCCAGTTGATTATGAAGAAGCAATCAGGGTGAGTTCCGATTACGGAAACGAATACGACAACGACAGCCGCTTCGCTGACAACGACAACGGATTGGGAGGTTCTCAGATGATCAGATAACGAGATATTAGGGAATCGCCAGACGCAAAGGACTTAAAATCCTGCGCGTTTCCCGACAGAGTCGGGAGATGTAAAGGCAATTCACTAATTGCCCGGGCGAGTATTGACGGGGATACTCCGGAGTCGATGTATATGTGGATCGCCGATCTTCAGATCGGCTGATGGTGCGGACTGCTGGCTGGGCCGCAGATCATTGTGGGGCTTGGCCTTATTCCCGTTAAATACCTCTCTATTCTTCGTTTGTCTTCATTGTAAGGTGCCAAGTTTTATTAGACCATTTCAAGTCGACATATCGATATCTTTTCCAAAAATGGAATAAGAATTCAAAAATTTTTCCTGGCTTTCGACTACGCACACGATTACGACAACGACAGCCGCTTCGCTGACAACGGCAACAGGGGAAAACCGGGGAAATCGCGCCTTAGAGGTTAACCCTGACCTTCAGCTTGGGGATCTCTATCATGACCTTGGTGTTGGGAGGCAGGGAGTCCACGATCCAGACATTACCACCTATAACAGAATCATTTCCAATAACCGTTTCCCCGCCCAGTATGGTAGCCCCTGAATAGATCACAACATTGTCCCCCACTGTTGGATGACGCTTTTTCCTGCGCATGGCGTCAACCCCTTCCTTGAAACTGAGGGCTCCCAGGGTCACTCCCTGGTAGACTTTAACGTTGTTTCCTATTTCAGTCGTTTCCCCGATAACCACTCCGCTCCCATGATCGATGAAAAAAGAATCACCAATTGAGGCTCCGGGATGGATGTCGATCCCGGTTTCACGATGGACATATTCGCTCATCATCCTCGGAATCACGGGAATTCCCAGCAGGTAAAGCTCGTGAGCTATCCTGTAAATGGTCACGGCAAAAACGCCGGGGTAACTGAAAATAACTTCATCCAGGCTTTTGGCCGCCGGGTCTCCGTCAAAAGCAGCCTGCACATCAAGGGCCAGCTTTTCCCTGATTTCAGGAATCTTGCCCAGGAAATCCAGGGAGAGTTCCTCGGCATGCTCATGGCACTGTTCCAGCCCCTGGTCCGCGCACAACCCCTGGAGTGCTTTAAAGATCTCGCCGGAGAGGATCTCATGGATCTCCATCACCTGCTCACCCACGTAGTATTCCGCCCCGTTGCGGCTCACTGAAGATTTACCGAAATACCCGGGGTAGATAACCGCCCTGACCCGATTTAGAATCCTGACTATGACCTTTTCATCAGGAAGGGGACTCTCCCCCAAATGATGAAGATCTGACGGTTTATCCTTATAGGTTTGTAAGATCCTGTTTACGATTTCCGGAATTTTTTCGCGCTTTTTAAATATAGTCACCATATGTCACGTCCCGCGGCTAAGCATTTTTGCTACAACATTAAAACTTCCACAGCCTGCGGCAGATTCGAAACTTATGGATCAACAGCAGGCTTCTTCATTCTACAGTAAATGCTGATTCCGCTTCATCCAGGGTAACGCCCAGGACCATTTCAGCAACGGAATTAAGCTTCTCCCGGGGCCCCGTAAAATGGAAGGTCCTGTGGAAATGCACCCCTTCCTCTCCTGGAGACAGGGCCAGGGCTGGGGACGATGTTTCAAGTTCATAAAAGGGACCCAAAGGTTCTTCACCGGGGGCGGGAGGCCCATCGTTATAGCAATTCACCACATCACCGCTGTAAGGCTTCTCCTGTATTTCCCACATTGAATTCACGTAATCCGCGGCTTCTTCGGGCTTACTGAACTTCACAATCGTTAAAACCTTCCTGGAGGCGTCCCAGCTTCCCACTACCTCCCCGGCCCTTTCCCGGTTGAGCCCGATCTTGCTCCGGTATTCCCCATCAGCGGAAAAATAGACAGCTTTCTCTCCAACTTTCAGTCTTTCGGAAGGGACCTTGCCGAAATATTCATCGTTGACAATGGTTCCATCTAAACCGGACCCCGATTTATATGGGGCAATTATCGTGGTTTCGGGAGAAGGCATATACATGCCGAGTATCCATATGGAAAGAAGGCCGGTTTCGGGCTTCCATGAATTCTCCCCACGGTTCATCACGCGGTTCTCGGTTTCAAACGCCACGTAATCCAGTGTTTCAAGGTCCGCTCCATCCAGGATTTCGGATGCTTTCGCGGGAGTGATCATCCTTACAGTCCTGGTGATGCCTAAATCGAATTCCGTTCCTGAATAATTTGTTACTGAAACATCCCTCTTGAAAGCGGCTTCATCCTTACCAACACTTAAAACCTCAAATGCTTCAGTATCGATAAATGCCGGGGTTTGCCAATGATCCAGATCAAAGGTGTCCCCCTCTTTAAAAAAGATGGAATACTGTCCGCCTTCAGGCCCCATCCAGAACCTGTCTTCACCGCCGAAAGCATTGATATGGGGAAGAATTTCACCCGAACCTACCAGATCATAGTTGATCCAGCCGAGACTGCCGCCATCCATACCCTGGCAAGTGCTGGTCATGACCCGGGCCTGCCAGGCCGGAACCACTGCGGCCATCCCGTTGCCCTGTTCATTGGACAGCAAGACTACATCAGTATGCTTTTTCAGAAACTCCAGGTCTTCTCCAAACGTATTTTCATCCTTCATATTTGCGTCTAATTCCTCTCCAGCCTCATGTGACGGGGCAGGTCCGCCGCAGGAGCAAATAATTAACAAACAACCAAGTAATATTCCTAATTTCGCTTTCATTTTGTATCTCCATGTATCCGCAATAACTGCTAATAGACTAGAACCGCTTTTGGGAAATCGCAAGCCTGTCCCTGTCTTTTTAAATATTTTCTGCCGCCTCTTCGGTGGAGTCGTGTTCACAGTTAAATGGATGATATTCAACTGATCCGCACTCCCGCGACCGGTCATTCACAACCAGTGCAGGCTATGGCAACTTCAGCCCCAACCGGGATTTCTCGCCAGCTGGCTGCTGCGGTGGCGAAACCCGGTGAGAAATCCGGGCTAAGCCTGCCGCCGCGTAAATTTCTGTTTACAAAATGAATTGTCCTGCTTACTATTTTTAATATGGCTGTACCAGGAAGAGCCTGCTCTCGGATTTTAAGGATTATTGGACCTTTCCTGCTGCTGGTCCTGACCTCAGGTCTTGCTGATGACAAGAAGACAACCTATGAGTTCAGGGGCAGGGTTGTTCGTTTCGATGATGGGAAACCGATAAAAGGATCAGTTCCCATTGTTTTCCTGAGAAGCGTTACCAGCCCATTCACCACCAATACCCTGGTAGGTCCATCTGGCAGGTTCCGTTTTAAAAACCTGTCCGCGTCTCCCTACAGACTGACAGTAGCTGTACCTAACTGGGGACAGATGGAGCGTTCCATAGATATCGGCCCGTCATTCGCGGATGACAGGAACCGGATTGAGATGGAGTTCAAGTTCCAGCCGGATTACCAGACCCAGGAAAATGATGTTATTAACCTGAAACAGCTTACCGTATCCGGCAAAGCAAAAAAAGAATTCCGGGAAGCCCTGAAAAAGCTTGAGAAAAAAGAGACTGAAAAAGCTGTTGAACACCTGGAAAAGGCTGTCGAAATTTCCCCGCATTATTCCGATGCCTGGAACCGTCTCGGAACCATATCCTTTGTTTCCAATGAATTCGAAAAGGCCGAAGGTTATTTCCGGGAAGCCCTGCGACATGACCCCTCTTCTTTTTCTCCGATTGTAAATTTAGGGGCGGCTCTTTACGCCCAGGGGAAAATTGATCAGTCCCTTGAATTTAACAGGAAAGCGACTGACATGAATCCCCGGGATCCCCTGGCCAACAGCCAGCTGGGGCTGAGTTATCTGGCTTTGAAAAGGTATCCTGAGGCTGAAGACCACCTGCTGAAATGCAAATCCCTGGACCCTGCCCACTTTTCCCATCCGCAGCTGACCCTTGCTGAGCTGTACAGGCAGCTTAATGACCCGGAGAGCATGGCCAGGGAACTGAAGGAATTTATTTATTATCACCCGGATGACATAAGGGTGCCTGAACTGAAAAAAATCCTGGCTGATATTGAAAAATCGCCGGGTTCTGATTAACAATAAAGCCCGGGTCAAACATTAAATCAACTTGCTCCGGAAATCCGCCAGACATGTCTGCCGCCCGAAAGGATACGCCCGGGGAAAGTCTCTCCTGGAAAAATGGACATGAAACAAACCGCGCTCATTCTTTTTGCCCTTCTTGTTACTTCCTGCGGCCTTGCCGACAAGGCTGAATCAAACTTAAATCCTGAACATGACTATCCAATTCGCCCTGTCCCGTTCACCAGCGTGAAAATCAATGACGGTTTCTGGTCAGGAAGGATCGAAACCAACCGAACGGTTACCATTCCGGCATCCTTCCGGAAGTGCGAAGAAACCGGAAGAATAGAGAATTTCGCGATTGCCGCCGGAATGAGGGAAGGAGGATTCCAGTCACAATATCCATATGATGATTCAGATGTATACAAAATCATGGAGGGAGCCGCTTATTCACTGGCAACTCATCCAGATCCCCAACTGGATAAATACCTGGACGAGCTTATCGCCAAGGTCGCCGGTGCCCAGGAAGAAGACGGCTACCTGATGACCTGGAGGACCATTGATCCGGACACTCCCCCCACCGACTGGTCGGGCGCCACCCGCTGGGCCAATACCGAATCAGGGCATGAGCTGTACAACGTCGGTCATATGTACGAAGCAGCCGCTGCTCACTTCCAGGCTACCGGGAAACGCAGCTTCCTGGATGTCGCCATAAAAAATGCCGACTTCATAGCCGCAACATTTGGCCCAGGCCGGCTGATGATGCCCCCGGGACACGAGGAGATTGAAATCGGGCTGGCAAAACTCTACCGGATTACCGGGGAACAGAAATACCTGGACCTTGCCAGGTTTTTCCTGGACCAGAGAGGTAATCCTGAAGGGCATGAACTGTACGGGGAATACTGCCAGGACCATAAGCCGGTAACAGAACAGCATGAAGCCGTCGGACACGCCGTCAGGGCCGCCTATCTCTATGCCGGGATGGCGGATGTGGCAGCATTGACCGGGAATCGGGATTACATCGAGGCTATCGACCGCATCTGGAATAACGTCGTAAATAAGAAGCTTTACATAACCGGGGGTATTGGAGCTACCCGGCAGGGAGAGGCCTTCGGTGAAAGCTACGAAATGCCCAACGACAGCGCCTATAATGAAACCTGTGCTGCCATAGCCAATATTCTCTGGAATCACCGCATGTTCATGCTGAAAGGTGAGACCTCCTACATAGACGTGCTTGAACGCAGCCTGTACAACAACATGCTGGCCGGAGTATCCCTGCGGGGAGATACGTTCTTCTACCCCAATATCCTGGAGTTCGACGGGAAAAATCAATTCAACCAGGGCGCCGCCTGCCGGAGTGAATGGTTTAACTGCTCTTGCTGCCCCTCCAATGTGTCCCGCTTTATTCCTTCAGTTCCCGGTTATATCTACGGGACCAGGGCCAACACCATATTCATTAACCTTTATATTGGGAATATTGCCGATATCACTCTGCCGGATACCCGGGTCAAACTCCATATGGAAACCGAATACCCATGGAACGGATCAGTGAAAATAGAAGTCAATCCGGAAGAAGATAAAGAATTCTCAATAAAGTTGAGAATACCGGGATGGGCTGTAAACCAGCCGGTTCCCGGAGACCTCTACACCTTTTCCAAAGCTGATCAGGCGGCGTATTCGGTCAAGGTCAACAGCAATGAAATCCAGGCTGAAACCGACAAGGGCTACCTCACGCTAACCAGGTCCTGGAAACCCGGTGACGTCATACAGATGGACCTCCCCATGCGGATCAAGACGGTAAATGCTCACCCGCTTGTCGAAGCTGATTCCGGTAAAGCCGCCATACAGCGGGGGCCCCTGGTTTTCTGCGCGGAAGCCATTGATAATGATGAAAGCATTTCCTCATTATCCATTACCGACAGCACGGTTTTTAAAGAAAAGTATGAAGAGGGCGTTTTAAAGGGGACACTGTTTATTAGTGCTGCCGCAAGATCAGGTGAAATTACCCTGATTCCTTATTATGCCTGGGCCAACCGGGAAGTCGGCGCCATGAAAGTATGGTTTCCGCTAGAAGAGAATTGATGCGACGGATGTGGCCGGAAACCCTTATTTCAGTTTCCCTCTCCCGCGGGGAGTCGGCCTCGCGGGCATCAGCAACGATGAAGGTGTACGAAATGCCAAGACTCTGCCGGAGTGCAGGGCAAGAGCGCAGCATTTAACCCTGGACTTCAAACCTCATCAGCCATAAGCAGGATGCTTAACCTACAGGCTTGAAGCCTATAGTACGATGCGGCTCGCTTACGCTCGCAGGAAAGCAAGGCTGCTTCCTGCCACGAACCTTGAACCTCAGAGTCTGCCTCAGGGTTGAATCTCAGGCCAGTTTTTCGGTGATTTTTACCATCGGCGGTTCCAGGCACAGTTCAGGAACCACCTCCCCCAGCAGGCGCTTCAGGGCCGGTGTGTCCAGATGACGCTCCAGGTCTTCCCGGCTTCTCCATACCTCATAAAACATGAAGGATGCCTGTTCGCCTTCCTCCTGGAACAGCTGATAGGAGATGCATCCTTCCTCATCCCTGGTGGGCAGGACCAAGCTCATCAATTCTCTTTTCAGTGCGGCACTCCTGTTTTCTGCAGCCTTGAATCCAGCAAAGACAACGACATTGTTTTCGCTCATAGCACTTTCCTTTAATTAATCAGGTTACCTTCGTGCCTATTGGAGGTCTCTGCCCGAATATCGCCGTGCCTACCCTTATCATGGTAGCTCCCTCCTGAATGGCAACTTTAAAATCATGGCTCATGCCCATGGAAAGCTCTTTTATCAGAACTGTCCTGTCCAGGTTAAGGGTGTCCCTTAATTCCCGCAGTTTCCTGAAATAAATCCGGGTATCCTCAGGGTCCTCCGCAAAAGGCGGGATAGTCATCAGCCCTTCCAGTTTCAGGTTAGGGCATCCATCAATGACGGCAACCAGTTCACCGACGGATTCCGGTTCTATTCCGGCCTTCTGCTCTTCTCCCCCGACATTAACCTGGGCCATCACGGAAAGCTTTTTCCCGAATTCTTCCGCCAGGGCGTTAAGTTTCACGGCAATCCTGGCCCGGTCCACGGTCTGTATGCAGTCAAATATCCTGGCGGCAATCCTGGCTTTATTTGACTGGAGATGGCCTATAAGATGCCATTCGATATTCCTGTCTGCCAGGCTTTTAACCTTGATACTGGCTTCCTGCACCTGGTTTTCGCCGAACAGGACCTGCCCGGCCTTACCGGCTTCTATAATTCTGTCTGCCGGAAATCTTTTGGATACCGCGATAATCCTGATATCCCCGGGATTTCTGCCACAACTGACAGCCGTATTCTCTACTGTCTCCCGAATCCTTTTTATACTGTCCTTGATCTCCATTACCTCTAGAGTATACTCCAAGTCCATCCATAATGTTATTGTTGACAATACCTCGAAAAACCGGAACAATCCTATACTGAAAAATGAAAAAAAATACCGGACGATTTATCACCTTTGAGGGGCCGGAGGGCTCCGGAAAAACCCTGCAAATAAAGCTGCTGGCCGGAGAACTGGACCGCCGCGGAATATCCTATTCCACTACCCGTGAACCCGGGGGAACCGAATTCGGAAAAGAGGTCAGGGACATTCTGCTTAAAAACGGCGGGGCGGCGAGAGAACCGGTCGCGGAACTTCTCCTCTACCTGGCTGACCGCTACCAACACATACATGAAGTTGTTCTTCCAGCCCTTGAACGCGGCGAAATTGTTCTTTCCGACAGATACCACGACGCCACCCTGGCCTACCAGGGTTACGCCAGGGGTGTTGACATGGAACTTATCGGTGAATTCTTCAACCGCCTCAAGCTTCTTGTTCCTGATACAACACTGGTTTTTGACATTGATGTTGAAATTGCCCTGGCCAGGGCCAGAAGCCGCAACCTGACCAGTGACCAGAGCCATATGGGGAGGTTCGAGGCCGAGGAGATTGATTTTCACCGTAAAGTCAGGGATGGCTACCTGGACCTGGCTTCCAAAGATCCTTCCAGGTACGCGGTGATCAACGGTTCAGGAACTCCCGAGGAAGTTCACCTGAGAATAATGAAGGCCCTGGAGCCTTTCCAATGATGAGTATAAAAACCTTCAATGATTTTGAAGGCAACCCACGGCTGACAAACCTTCTCCGCAAAGGGGTCCTGCCCCAGTCAGCTCTTTTTTCAGGTCCTGAAGGGGTTGGAAAAAAGACACTGGCCCTGCTGCTTGCCGCCCTGGCCAACTGCAAGGAGAGAACTGAAAATGATTCAGACATCTGCGGAGGCTGTTCATCGTGCGTTAAAGCACTTTCCGGGAACCACCCCGATATCTACCTGTACGACTCCTCATCCGGCTCGGACGCCCCGACGGCCTCAATAAAAATCGAAGACATGAGGAAGCTGCGCAAGGAGGCCTACTACCGTCCTTTCGAGGGGAAGCTCCGATTCTTTATCATTGACGAGGCGGAGAAAATGACCGAGGAAGCTGCCAACTGCATCCTGAAGGTACTTGAAGAACCACCCCCTACTACACGAATCATATTGGTTACATCCTATCCCGGAAGGCTTCTGCCGACGATTCTGTCCCGCTGCCAGTCATTCAGGTTCAGGCCTCTGCCCCCGGAATCCATCCTGCGGCTCCTGCAGGCAAAAACCGACCTGGACAACCTGGAACTGAGGGCCGCTTTTTCCGCAGGCTCCTTCGGAAGAGCCATGCAGCTTGACCTGGAAGACACGCGCATAAAAAGAGACGCCGTTTTGCGACTGCTTGAAACTTTCCTGCGGGAGAAAACCTTCGCTTCAATTTTTACTGCCTGCCAGGGAGAGCCCTTTAAAAAAATTATCAAAACCCGAGCCGCCGTTGAGGAACTCCTCCAGCTTCTGACAAACCTGTGTCATGATATATATTCAATAGCGACGGAGAATTCGGAAAGGATTATAAACAGGGACTGCCAGGATCAGTTGGAAAAGTTGTCAGAGCGGTTGTCTTTGGACAGCCTCGAGAAAATCCTTTATCATATCAGGCAGGCTGAAAAGGACTTAGCCCGGAATGTCAGCCCCCAGATATGTTTTGAAACACTGTGGCTTTCCCTGAAAGACATAGACTAACTTTATTTTTCCGGGAAAAATTGGATATCCAGTGAACATAGCAACCGTTCGCTTCCCTATAAGCAGAAAAAAAAATGATTTCTCAGCCTGCGGGATAGAGCTCAGGATTGGGGACCGCTGCATTGTGACAACTGACAGGGGTGTCGAACTGGGAACAGTTACAGAGATCACCAAGGTTGAAAAGCTCCCTGAAGAAAACCTGAAAAGGGTACTGCGCAAAGCTACCGAGCGCGACTTGTACCTGAATGAGAAAAACAAGAACAAGGAAATCAGGGCAGCCCACCTCTGCAAGAAAAGAATAGAAACCCGCAAGCTGCCTATGAAGCTGTCCAGGGTTGAATACATCTTTGACGGCAGCCGCGTCATCTTTTATTTCACGGCGGAACACCGGGTGGATTTCAGGGAACTGGTTAAAGATCTGGCCAGGGAACTTAGAACCAGGATTGAAATGCGGCAGATAGGTGCCCGGGATGAAGCCAGGCTGATCGGAAGCATGGGGTGCTGCACCATGCATGAAAACTGCTCACGACTTTTCCTGAACGAAATGGAATCAGTCAGCGTGAGAACCGTCAAATCCCAGGGGCTGGGCATGAACCTTTCCAGGCTTACCGGAATGTGCGGAAGGCTGAAATGCTGCCTTAATTTCACTTCTGACCCAGAGGCTGAACTGAGGTCAAACTGCCCCCAGAAAAACAAAAATGCTCTTCGGGAAAATACCAGGGTTGCTGAGCCTGAAAATTCCGTGAAACTGGAGAAGTGAAAGCCCGGCAGCCGGCCGCCTCATATTCAAAGCCACTGATTCAATCCCGGTTTTTCTTTTCCTGCTCCTCCTGCTTTTTCCGGTATTTAACTTCTTCTTTCCGGAAATATCCAATCTCACCTGACTCGGGATTGTTTTCCGCAAACTTCAAACAGGCCTCAACCGCTGATCCATAATCCTTCTGCTTGTCGTAAGCCCTGATCAGTTTCTTGTAGGATTCCGGCCAGGTTTTATCATATTCAACCGCCTCGGAGAAACGCTTTGCCGCGGCATCGTATTTTTTTCTTTTCAGGTAATACTCGCCTACTTCCAGATTCTTTCTGGCCGCGACCGGATCATGGGGATAAATTTTTTCTTCAGATTCAGAGGGATCTTCAAAATCCTTAATCAGAACCGGCCCCCTGGACCTGGTTTGCTGCTGGCCCTGGCCCTGCCCCGGCTGGGATAAGGCAGTTCCCATAATGATGAACATTATCATGAATAAAGGAAATATCGCTTTGGATCTCATTGTTTTAATTCTACCGGATTCAATTGTAAAAGTAGTGTCCCAATGCTAACATTAGACGATAAACAAGGGCTTTTGTTTCACTGAAAGGAGCTCTTCCTGTTAAGCTTGCCAGTAATCCTGAACCCCGGGGGGCGCAGACAGATTCCTTTGCAGAACAGCCTCAACATAAGGTAACCGCGGTTTATGAATCCAGCTGAACATATTGGACGCCAGAAAGAAAAAACACCCGAAATTGTCTTTTCAATGGGAGATCCCAATGGGATAGGCCCAGAAATCACCCTCAAAGCGCTCCATTTTTTTCTGGAAAATGAGTCATTTCACCCGATAATTGCCGGCGACAGCCATTACCTCAGATCCCTGGGTGATAATTTATCAATAGACCTTCCGTGGGACCGGATCGAAGTAATTGAAGCCGGAAGAACACCGTTCACGCCTGACTGGGGAAAACAGGACAAAACAGCGGGCAGGCTCGCCTTAAACGCCCTGGAAATTGCAACAGAAACCTGCATGTCCAGGGATATACCCCTCCTGGTTACCGCCCCGGTAAACAAGGGGTCGCTTCTGATGGCGGGTTTCGAGTATCCCGGCCAGACAGAATTCCTGGCCCATGCATTCTCAAGTGAAAATTTCTGCATGGCTTTTCTCTCTGATTCATTTCACCTGCTCCTGGCCACAATTCATATTTCCCTTTCCCGGGTCCCGGAACTCCTTAACCAAAATGAACTGTTTGAGAAATGCGTCCTGTTCAGGGAAGCTTTAATCCGGCTGAATACTTCTCCCCGGATTGCCGTCTGCGGGTTGAATCCCCACGCCTCTGAAAATGGGGTTTTCGGAGATGAAGAGAAAAGAATTATTTTTCCGGCAATCGAAAAACTGAAGGAAAAGTTCGGGGAGAATTCCTTCTCCGGACCGTTCCCCCCTGATACAGTTTTCAACAAAACCATATCTGGAGAATTCGACGCGGTTGTGGCCATGTATCATGACCAGGGCCTGATTCCTTTGAAGCTCCTGGCCTTCGATTCGGCGGTAAACACCACCCTGGGGCTTCCGGTATTCAGGACTTCTCCCGGGCATGGAACCGCTTTCGACATTGCCGGCCGGAATATGGCAAACCCGGATAGTATGATTGCCGCAGTGAAATGGGGAATCCGATTGGCTTACACCAATGCTGAAACCGAAAATATCCATGTCAGTGACAGCTAAAAAACATCAAAAAAACAGCCCTGCCGAGAACCGTGAAACCCATCTCCGGGCTGTAGTCCCAATTCTCCTTTACCTGCTTCTTTCTATCCTTTTCTGCACTTCATTCTTCAGCTGGGCTGACCTGGGAAGCCACGGAATCATGGGAGGTGATCCCGCCTTAAATGCCTGGATTCTCCAGAGAGTGTCCCATAACCTGGTAACCGACCCGCTTCACCCGCTGGACGGTAACACCTTTCATCCAGAGCCTAACTCCCTTTGCGCCTGGGATCACATGACTTCCCTGGCCCTGTTCAATACTGTTTTCCGGCTGTTCAGCGACAGCCCCTGGTTCGGCTACAATATCCTGATTTTTCTCGCCTATTTCATCTCCGCCCTGGGAGGATATCGGCTGGCAATGACCCTTACAGGGAGCAGGCTCTGCTCTTTCTGGGCCGGTCTCTTCTGGGGTTTCCTGTTCTTCAGGGCCCATCACTTCACACACCTCCAGATCCTGTCCTTCCAATGGATTCCATTTTGTGTTGAATCACTGGTTTCTTTCCTGAAAACAGAAAAAACCAGTCATCTTGTCAAATTTGTGATCTTTGCCCTGCTGCAGTCCCTGGTGGGCTGGTACCTGGCAATAATCAACGGATTCCTGCTTTTAATAGTATTTATATTCATTGCAGGGAAAAAGAATCTCAACAAGACATTCGTTTTAAAAACCATGATCGGCGGATTGATCTTCATCTGCGTGATGCTTCCCTTTGTCCTGGCTTACAGCAATGTAAAAGGCTCGCATAAAAGTGAAATGGCTTCAGTCGAAATCAGATCATCCGGAGAACAAATCCTCCCCTGGGATTATATTTCCCCGCCGGCATCAACCCTTCCCGGGCAATTCTTTGACAGCTCCCGGTATTCCATATGGGGCGAAAACACCCTTTACATCGGATTCATCCCATTGATCCTGGCATTTGCCGGACTATGGTTTTGCCTGAAGAAACGAAAAACATTCACATTCATTTCCTGCTCCAGGCTGGCAATGCTTTCCACAGGCCTTATCCTGGCCGGGGGAATATTTTCCCTGGGACATAACTCCCACACCCTGGGAATTCCCCTTCCCTGGCACTTTGTCTGCAAGGCAATTCCCTATTTCGGATTCATTAGGGCAACACCCAGGTTTTCCCTGCTTCTCTACATGGGAGTTCTGATCCTCTCCTCCGCGGGTTTATATTTCATGCTTGAGAAAATTTCTTCTCATAAAAGGAAGGTTCTCGTAACCTCTCTTTTGTCTCTTTTCTTTATCATTGAAGTCTTCCCGTTTGATCTCCCTTTCAGAATCAACAAATCTTTTAAGTATTCCTCCGTGGATCAAAAAATTGCCGAGATAAGCGGGGAGGCCGGCAGGGAACTAACAGTTGCGCACATAATACCCAATCTGGAAGCGGAGAACAGGCCGCACTTCGGGGAAGAAGGCCCCTTTAAAGCCCGAAGGGCGTCCGAAAACGTCAGAAAGGCCCGCAGGGGATTTTTCCCGAAGCTGGTTCTTGGATCTACCCTGCACTGGTCAAAAATGCTTAGCGGTGTAAGCTTTCTAAAGCCTCAAACCTATCAGGACCTGATCGTTGCCAACCTGTTCCCCGATGAAAGGGCCTTGAGCCTTCTGCGGCTTTACGATGTGGACCTGCTTGTCTTCCATGATTATCCGGAATTGATAAATGATGAACAACTGCAGGAGATGCTTGTAGTTTCACGGCAAATTGGAGAGCTGATTAAAATCCCGGGCAACCGTTTTATCCTGAAGATCAACAAGTCCTCCCTGAGCCGTTCCCTTCAAAGCAATACCGGGCACCATCCATGGAACCGCCGGGAAAACCCGGGATATGACGAGTAAATAATCCGGGGATTTCGTCAGAAAATCATGCCGTTCAGCCCGAAAATAAGTTCATTACGGTACGTCACGGCAGGATCAAGGGATCGGTGTCATTGTTGATGGGCATTGGTTAATTCACGAATTCGTACATCTAGCATTGGAACAAGAAGAGGCCCGCCATCGCCCGGACCTCTTCTCATCACCCATTACTCAAGAAACAGTTCAATCACCGGCACAGCAACATCGGGCTCCTTCACCGGAAGCTGCAAAATCAGATTGTTGTTTTCTTCTGTTTCATTGCCCCAGTGACCAACCCTTTCGACAAACCTTATCTCTGAAGCATCATTCAGAAGCTGGGCGTATTTAACCTTGCCTTTATATCCATCCAGATGCAGAGCTTTAAACGGCCATTCCATGACATGTATATACAGGCGTTTCAGCTCGGGATTATAGGTAAGGAAGCATTTCTGGGGCACCTTGAATTCTTCAGGAGCCTGGGTGCAGCCGTATATGGAACGATTATGGGCATCCATCCATTCCCCGATTGCCGAGAGCCTGTCCATGGCCCGGGCATCAAATGTACCCCTGCCGGTGGGCCCTACATTCAGCAGCAGGTTTCCGCCCTTGCTGACAACTTCAATCAGCATGGCCGCCAACTGCCTGGGACTCTTCCAGGTATCTTCGTCACGGTGATAACCCCAGGAACCGGAAAAGGTCTGGCAGGTTTCCCAGGGAACCTTTTCACCATCAACCTTAACCCATTCCCTGGGCATGAACTGTTCCGGGGAACGAAAGTCCCATCCCCAGCTGGTATCCAGGAGATCCGCCCGGTCATTGATAATTATTCCAGGCTGAAGTTCGCGAATCATCTTAACCAGCTTCTCTGAGTTCCAGTCATCCCGGCCTTTCCCGTCTTCACCAGGATAGGAAAAATCAAGGAAAAGACAGTCAACCGTTCCAAAATCACTCATCAGCTCCTTTACCTGGTTATAGGCGTACTCGGCATACTTTTCCATGGAACGCCCGGAATTCCTGGCCCGCTCTTCCTGGCTGTCCCGCATGGGGTGGACCCGGTCAACAGTAAATTCCGGATGGTGCCAGTCAATCAGGGAATAATAAAAACCTACTTTGATTCCCTCTGCCCTGAAAGCTTCAACCATTGGCTTGAGCAGTGATTTTTTGTAAGGAGTGTTTGTCACCTTATAATCGGTAAAGTCTGAATCCCACAGGCAGAAGCCTTCATGATGCTTGGCAGTGACAACAAAATATTTCATACCCGCCGCCTTTGCCGCCTTTGCCCACTCTTTGGGATTGTAAAGATCCGGATTCCAGAGTTCGAAATACTTCTGGTAATCTTCATTTGAGATCTTCTCCCGGTTTCTGACCCATTCGTGCCGGGCCGGCATGGCATAAAGGCCCCAATGTATGAACATCCCGAAACGGGCATCAGTCCACCACTCCATTCTTTTAGCTTTCTGCTGGGGAGTTTCATTCCATTCAGCAGCCATAAGGCCAGCTCCAGATCCGGCGAACAAAACCAGGATCATGGCTAAACATAAAAATCTCACACACCTGTTCATGATTTTCTCCATTTTATTTTCATGAGTTTAAAAATAGTTGGTTTCCCATAGTTGTAATACTTAATTCTCTCCTGAATAAAAAAAAACGCAAGCATCAAACCAGGCGAGGCGGTATTTTACGCCTGATTGTTTAGCTTGCAAACTTCTCCCGGCTGACTTAACCTTTAGTCTTGGTATTACCCTGTTCATTCGGTGATTCAATCGAGTCTCCGAAGCAAGAAACACCGTCCTTCAAGGATAACGTAATGAAAAAAAATATTTATCTAGTGACAATACTTTCCCTGTTTATCTTCTCGGCCTCGGGAGCAGTCCAGTCTCCTGCCGAATTTTTCGGTTTCGAAATCGGCTCAGACGGCAACCTTGCCAGGTGGGACCGGATCGTCGAATATTTCAATCACCTGGACCAGGAGTCTGACCGGATAGAAGTTGTGGAACTGGGTAAAAGCACTCTTGGAAACCCCCTGATTATGGCTGTTATTTCCTCGCCGGAGAACCTGGCTTCCAAGAAAGAGCTGATGGAAATCAATCGGAAAATAGCCAATCCGGAGGGATTATCCAAAACCGAAATCCAGGACCTGGTCAGCAAGGGAAAATACACTCTGGCCATGACAATGAGCCTCCACGCGACTGAAGTCGGAGGAACCCAGGCTTCACCTGAGATTGCCTGGAAACTGGCTACCAGTGATGATGATTTTCACACCAGGATGCTAGATGAATGCGTGTTCCTGCTCTTTCCCTGCTTCAATCCGGACGGCCAGTTGATGGTTGTGGACTGGGAGGAAAAAACCCGGGGAACCGAATACGAGGGAGCAAGACTCCCCATGCTCTACCATGTCTACACCGGGCATGACAATAACCGGGATGGGTTCATGATTTCCCAGGCTGAGGCAAAACTGGTTTCAGATGTGATGTATAAGGAGTGGTTCCCTCACGCTTACATAGACCAGCACCATATGGGCGGTTCAGGAGCGCGTTTCTATATTCCGCCGTATTACGATCCGATTCATCCCAATGTTGATCCACTGACATGGCGGGAACACCTGGAATATGGATCCCACATGGCACTTATGCTTGAAATGGAAAATTGTCCAGGCGTGGAAACCGGCGCGCCGTATACAGCCTGGTGGATGCCGTCCTTCCACATGGCCACGAATTACCACAACATCACCGGAATGCTGACCGAAAGCGCTTCGGCTGACATGGCTTATCCGGCCTGGGTGCATTCTCACCAGCTCCAGGGAAGCAGCCGCGGACGTCCGGAATACCATGCTACGGTCAACTTCCCAAACCCCTGGCCGGGAGGCTGGTGGAAGCTGTCCGATATTGTTAAACAGCAGACCATTGCCACCTGGGCAGCCCTGGATCTCGGGGCCCGGAATCGTGGAAGGCTTCTTAACTCAGCCGTAATGAAAGCGCAGCGCCAGGTGGAAGCCGGAAAGACAAAGGCTCCTTACGCCTACCTGGTCCCCGCCGTCCAGCATGATCCCAGCGCCCTCAAAGAACTGCTGCAGGCCTTCCAGAGGAGCGGTGTCAGGATAGAAAAATCAACCGAGGAAATCCGTTTCGGAAGCAGTGTATACCCGGCTGGAACATTCGTTATCTCCAGCGCCCAGCCTTTGAGGGCTCTTATCATCAGCCTCCTTGAAAAAATCAAGTTCCCGGATAATGACTGGACTCACCAGCGGGACGGCCGCCCCCTTCGACCTTATGACATGACTGTTTTTAACCTGGCCCAGTTCATGGGTGTCCATGTAGTTGAGTGGAACAGGCCCCTCGAGGTCAACACTGAACCAGTCGCCGCACCATATTCAGTTAAAGGCACGGTTTCCGGCGAGGGATCAAACGGCTGGATTATAAGCCATAAGGCCAATGATTCCTTCAAAGCCCTGAACAGCCTGCTCGAAGCTGGAGTCGAAACCTGGTGGCTGGGTGAGGCTGTAACAATCGGGGACCGGAAAGAGGCTCCCGGAGCGATGCTTGTTAAAACCAACCGGGACACAATGGAAAAAATCGCCTCTGAAACCGGGCTGGATATTACTTCAGCTCCCGACCTGTCGGGCACCAGGGCTCATAAAATATCCTCACCCCGCCTGGGTGTCTACAGGCGCTACCAGGGAGGAAACGGGGATGAAGGCTGGACCAGGTGGACGCTGGAACAATTCAACATACCTTATACATCCCTTTACAGTACTGAAATCAAGGAGGGTAATCTCAACCGGGACTATGACGTGATCGTGATTCCGGATGATTCAGTGGAAGCCCTGAAAGGCCCTGACTATGAGAAACCAACTCCAGGAGAAGCCATTGTGCCTCCCGAGTACCGCAGCGGATTGGGGGATGACGGCATCAAGGAACTTAAAAAATTTGCTGAAGCCGGCGGGACCATTATTACCCTTGATTCAGCTTCCGCCCTGGCAATAGATGAATTCAAGATGCCGGTCAGGGACATTACCAGCGGGATTGATACAAAAGACTACTTCTGTCCCGGTTCTACCCTGTGGGTGGACTTTGACAACTCTCATCCAGTAGCCTACGGAATGCCCTGGAGAGGCATCGGCGTAAACTGGAACTCCCCGGTATTTACAGTGAGTTCACGGGGGAACCGCCGCAATTCAGAATATTCGCTGGTGGCTACGTACCCGGAAAAAGATATCCTGATTAATGGATGGCTGGATGGAGAAAAATTGATTGCCGGAAAAACCGCTATAGTGGATGCCCCTCTCGGAAAGGGCAACGTTGTTTTGATGGGATTGCGGCCCCAGTTGAGATTCTGGACCCACGGTACATTTAAACTCCTGTTCAACGCCATATACATGGCCTCGGCTGAGGAAACGACACTGTAAGACAATTAACGCAAAGATAAAATGAGAAGGCTGGTCAATCCTGAGCGTGATAGGATCAAGCTCTAACCTTAACCGCAGTCACCCAGAGGGGCTGCAAAAGAAAGGAGACCAGCCATGAAAAACGGTATCACAATTGGAATGGATTTGGGTGATAAATTTCACATTGCGGTAGCGTTCGATTCGGAAGGTAATGAATTAGGATCGACCGAGGTACGCAACACCAAGAGTGGAATCAAGAAGTATTTTCGGGAGTACGAAGGTGCGACGGTGGCGATGGAGGCTGGTACGCATTCTCCCTGGATCAGCCGATTCCTCACCGAGGAACTGAACTGTCGTGTTCATGTAGGCAACCCGCGCAAACTGCGTTTCATTTGGGACAGTAACGACAAGTCTGATGAACGAGACGCACGAATGCTGGGGCTGGTATGTCGAGTTGAGCCCAGATTACTTTCTGTGTTGCATCATCGCAGCCGCCAGGCGCAGGCGGATCTATGCGTAATCAAATCGCGGAATAAGTTGGTGCAGGTGCGCACTCAATTGGTCAACCATGCGCGAGGATTGGTGAAATCTATAGGAGAACGTCTTCCTAAGTGCAGCGGTGCGAGTTTCTCTCGACGTTGTGCCGATTGCATACCGGAGGAGCTTGAGCTGGCATTGAGGCCGATACTGGAATCCATCACCGCATTAAATGGGAAGATCAAGGAACTGGATGAGAGTATTCTCTTGATGAGCCGGGATCAATACCCAGAGACTGCCCTGTTGTTGCAGGTTCCCGGGGTTGGACCTGTAACAGCACTTACGTTCATACTGACTTTTGAAGATCCGTCACGATTTGAAAAGAGCCGGCAAGTAGGTCCGTTTTTGGGACTTGTTCCAAAACGTGACCAGTCCGGTACGAACGACAAGCAACTACACATCACCAAGGCGGGCAACACCTACCTTCGGCAACTATTGGTCAATTGTTCTCACCATATTCTTGGGCAGTATGGACAGGATAGTTTATTGCGTCGTCATGGGCAGGCCATAGCGGCCAGGGGTGGTAAAAACGCGAAAAAGCGAGCCGCAGTCGCAGTGGCCCGGAAACTAGCAGTGTTACTTCATCATTTATGGGTGAGCGGCGAGGAGTATGAGCCTTTTTACAATGCGCTGTCCCAAAAGGCAGCATGAATTAGAAAAGAATTTGCACGACGGATTTTTATGATATCAGGTAAAGGTTCTTAATCATGAACACCAGATCAAAAACCAATGTCTCGTCCAGGGGAGTGCGGTCTGCGTCTTGCACCGGTTGCCTGCCGGCAACGCAGAACGAGTGCGCCGCAAAGATAGCACCCCCTAACTGCGGATATTACTATGCACCGGGGCAAATGGCAGCCTCTTAAAGAGTGCGGATGGAAGTGTGACGATAAAAGACTTTTGGGTTCTGGGTAACAATGTTGAGGTCCGTTGGGGATAAAGAAAGGCAATCCTTGTATGAAACTAGCGGATACCTGATTTTTGGGGCCTATTCGACGATCCTGGAGTGGAATCTGAACATCCTCGAAGAAAAAGGTAATCCGTGAACGGATTTTTATTGACAAGCCTTCTCATGGAAGTCGCAGGGACGCCAAGTCGCAACAATAATCAAAAACGCATTCGCCGGGACCTGCTCACTTCCTGCTGCTGGAAGCTGGCTGTTCCGGCTACTGCACTGTTGTCGCCCTTCTCAACATCTGAAACTGTTTCCATATCAGGAGACCCGCCCAGAGCATGGCCGCCGCCATGATAATCGTCCCGATGAACTGAAAGGCCCGGGCAATGTCATGTTCGTAACCTATAAGTCCGGCTTCAGTTAAGATGTATTCCCAGTCGTGGAATCCGTAGGGCGAAGTCTGCCCGGTATTACCGCCGATCAAAGGAAGCACCAGGTCCCGGGCATCATTTACATAGGGAGCGATGTCCAGAAAATTCTCACCTGTCCACCAAAGGCATACTGCGGCGGCGAAATTGTCAAACCTGTAAAACAGAAAAGAACCCAGGCAGACCAGGGGTACCAGGAACTGGCCCAGGGTACCGCCCAGTGAAGTCACAAATTCACCGAAAGGCCGGAAAAAAATATGCCCGGCTTCGTGAAAAGGAAGGTTGACCAGGTGCAGAAAACTCTCTCCCGCTTTGTTCGACTCAATGGGAGCAGCCCAAAGACTGAAGGAAAGCAGCAGCAGCACCGCGAGAACCGCGGCGTGTCCGGCCGTGATAAAAGGGTTGCAGTTTTTCTCAACCGGTGTGAGCAGCCTGGTTAGAAAAACACTTCCAAATACCATCCCCCCGGTCGAATATTCACCTTCACCCGCCAGGGAAGACTGATCCCCAAGCCAGGCTTCAGGAGGAGGCGGTTCCGGCGGCTGGCCACGATCCGCGGCTTCAGGATTACGCTCCAGATACCTGGCAATAACTATCCCGCAAACCGGACATTCCAGCGAACCTTCCCCGACCACGTAACCACATTTAGGACAGTTCGGCGCAGGCTTTTTCTCATTTGCTTTATCCATGACTGGGCTAAATATACTTCAGCACAGGGACATGTCAGGGAAACTCCCTTAACCCGGATTCCTCTCCAACCGGATGCCGCGGTGGCCTATACATCCGTCCTGGCCGCATAAACCGTTGAAATATGCAGGTTAATGCCTCCTCCGGCATCGCCTTACATTGTTGATCCGAAGATTTTCTGGAGAGAAAAACCCTTTTTTAGTCAAGAAAAATATTCATCGTTCGCTTAGATTCAAAATGAACATGTGGCATAGGCTGATAAATTGCCCCGGTCAGCCGGATTACGCAGGCCGGATTAGCTGTTTTTCCCTATATTAAAATCGGCCGGAGAAGCAACACGGGACCTTTTCATTAAAATTTCGCGTCATTTCTCCAGGCGCCCGAAAAAAGGAGTTTTTTGATTATGGATAAGTTATCGAGAAGAGATTTGATAAAAAAAGCCGCGGCAGGTTCGGCGGTTTTAGCCACCACTGGCGCTCCGGCCTGTACTTCTGTGAAAGAAGATGTTTCATCTACTGCTGAAAACGCCGAGAATCCCCTTAAGAATATCCGCTTGATCGACTACCATCCCAAGGCAATGCTCACGGTAAAGGAAACAAAAATTGAAAAGGCGAAGTTTCCGGTTATCGACGCCCACAACCACCTGAGAAGAGATGTTGTAAATACCGACACTGACATATCTGAATTCGTAAAAATCATGGATGACTGCAATGTGGCAATAGTCGTCGACCTTGACGGTTATCCCGGAGGCCAGTTTGAAAAGAGCCTGGAAAGACTGAAAAAAACCTATCCGGACAGGTTCCTAGTATATACCCGGGTGGACTGGACCAACCTGGATGATCCCGATTTTGACAAGCAGATGGCCGACAAAATGGAAGCGGATTTCGAAAAAGGCGCTCAGGCCTTGAAAATCAGAAAGGAGCTGGGCCTTGAAATAAAGCTGGCAGACGGAACCTTCCTGCCGGTGGATTCTCCCAAGCTCGATCTTATGTGGGAAAAATGCGGAGAGCTGGGGATGCCGGTTACCATTCATGTGGCTGATCCCCTGGCTTTTTTCACTCCTCTTGACAAATACAATGAAAGGCTGGAGGAGGTTATAGATCATCCCGACTGGATGTGGAACCGGCCCGAATTGTACGGGATCGACGAAATCATGGAACAGAGAAACCGCATGTTTGCCAAGCATCCGAACACCAACTTCATCGGGGCCCATATCGGCGGCATGTCCGAAAACCTGGCCCTGGCCGGCGAATGGCTGGACAAGTTTCCCAATCTTTACTATGACACTTCGGCAAGAATCCACGAAATGGGACGCCAGCCATTCACAGCGAGGGATTTCCTCATAAAATACGCAGACCGGATAGTCTTTGGTACAGACGGATGTGAAGACGGCCACATAAATGCCAAAATGTTCCACCTCAACTGGAGATGGTTCGAGACGAACGACGAGTACTTCGATGTTTCCAAGGCCCACCATTACCAGGGTCGCTGGATGGCTTACGGGGTTTCCCTTCCCGACGACGTGCTGAAAAAAATCTACTACCAGAACTCACTGAAACTATACCCGGGAATCAACAAGAGCTTATTCCCGGCCTGAGGCTTTGATCAACATAAAACGGGCAAAAAAAGGATAGGCCGAAAACCTGTCCGAAGAATTTTTGGAGAGAAAAAAGGCCTTTTCATAAAGAAAAAAGATGTGTTTTAGTTATTAATTAACAAAATAGTAAACTAATTAAACTGATATTTACAATTTTAACGAGGTGTATTCAAATCAATTCTGATCAGCGTTTCTAATGTCGACAGGATCGGCTTCTGTTAGTTAGAAAATATAAATAAAGGAGTTTTCAAATAGTCGGATTAACATAAAAAACTAATAAGGAGGAGGAATTCTATGGTTAGATTTAAATCTAAGAAATCATGGGCAATCCTGGGCTTCTGCCTGGTGATGACGTTTGCCTTGGTTGCCCATGACGTATCAGCACAGGTACTATACGGCAGTTTAACCGGAACTGTCAAAGATACCTCGGGAGGTGCCATCCCCGGCGCTGAGATAACAGCGGTTAACAGCCGTACCAACCTTACGTCAACTGCCATTACCAACGATGTCGGAAACTTCACCATTCCTAACCTTCCCAACGGTAACTACACATTGCGCGCTGTTCTGACAGGTTTCAGGGAATCAGTTACCCAGGGCATTACTGTAAACGCCGGTAATGTTACCCGACAGGATGTGGTTCTGCAGGTTGGACAGCTTACTGAAACAGTAACCGTATCAAGCGCGGCCACTGTGCTAAAAACCGATAGTACCGATGTCAGCGCCCAGCTGGAAACCAGGGAAATCACGGACCTGCCCCTGTCAGCGTACAGGAACTACCAGAGCCTGCTCAACCTGGTGCCCGGCGCCACTCCGGGGCGTTTTCAAAACGCAATCATTGACACCCCGGCCAGGGCCCTGACAACAAACATCAACGGCGCCAATCGTAACAACAACAGCACCCGTATTGACGGGGCCATCAGTGTTAACGTCTGGCTGCCCCACCACACCGGCTATGTCCCTCCATCAGAAACCATCGAAGTTGTGAACGTTTCCACCAACAATTTTGATGCTGAGTCAGGATTTGCCGGGGGTGCCGCCACCACGGTCCTTACCAAGTCAGGAACCAATGAAATTCATGGATCCGCTTTCTGGCACCATGAAAACAATTACCTGTCAGCCCGCGACTATTTTCTCTACGGAGATTTAAAATCCGGAAAGAGAAATATTGCCGGAGCTACAATCGGCGGACCCATAATAAAGGACAAACTGTTCTTCTTCGGGGGTTATGAAGCCACCATTGAGCGTACAGCCCAGACTGGAACGGGGACCGTTCCCTACGCGGCTGAGCGACTTGGTGATTTTTCAGGCTCCAACCCCTCAAATCTCGAGATCTACAACCCGTTTACCGGCAATTCTGACGGGAGCGGGAAAGAATTGTTCCCCAACAATGTAATTCCCACAGATCTCCTGGATCCGGCTGCCGTTAAGCTGCTGGCTGCTGTGCCACTGCCCAATGTGAACATCGGGGAAGATACCAATAACTACCAGCTGCAGGACACCAGGTTGTTCAACCGCTACAACTATGACACCAAGGCTGACTGGTACCGTAGTGAAGATCACCGTATCTGGGGCAAATTTTCCAACATGGATGCTGAAGTAACCAACAATGTCCTGTTCGGATGGCCCGCCAGCGGCGGCGCCATCGGGGGCGGAGGAGGCGGAACCGGAGACACCAGCATAATGGTCTGGGGAATCGGCCATAACTGGACGCTTTCACCGACCTTCCTTATGGATGGAAATTTCGGTATCACCGACATGGACCAGGTTGTTGAAGGTGAAGACCTCGCCCTTGGCAACTACGGTTTGGAAACCCTGGGAATTCCAGGAGTCAACAATGCCGGACAGGATCAGGCCTGTATCTTCAAGGGTAAAAACTATTGCGGAGGCGTGCCCAGGATGGACCTGAGCAGCTACACCGATTACGGGACACTGGACGGATGGATGCCGACCGACCGTAATGAAAACAGCTACACCTTTACCCACAATTTCAGCTGGTCCAAGGAAAACCACGAAATCCGTTTCGGCTATGATCTGGTACATCACATGATGGACCACTGGCAGCCGGAATCAGGCGGAGGTCCCCGCGGCGTTTTTACTATAGGCCGTGATATGACCAGGATTCCCGGTTCATCAAGTAACATGCAGAATTCCATGGCATCCTTCCTGCTTGGCACCTATACTACCTGGTCCAAAACCCTGCAGTGGGAACTCATGACCCCCCGCATCTGGGAGCATGCCCTTTTTGTCCGCGACCGCTGGCAGGTAAATGACCGGCTGACCCTTACCCTGGGACTGCGCTGGGAATACTTCCCCATCCCGACCAGGGCCAACCGGGAATACGAGGTCATGGATTGGAATGGATTATTTTCCGGCACCAATGCCACGCTCAGGCTTGAAAACGATACAAAAGCCAGCCTGATGGCCTTCGCGCCCCGCTTGGGTTTCGCTTACAGGATATCCGATAAGGATGTTCTGCGGGCCGGTTACGGTTTAACCAATGATCCGTATCCGCTATCCAGGCCGCTCAGGGGCAGCTTTCCTCTGGCGTATTCAGGTTCATTAAGTTCGAATACCTCATATGTGCCCGAGGGAACCCTTACCGGAAACGGCATCCCCTTCTTCGAAGGTCCGGATCTGAGCCAGAGCTCTGTGGCCCTGCCCGGAATCGCCTCGATAAGATCGATGCCCGAAGATGAACTGCACCGTGGGTATATCCAGTCATGGAATGTCATCTATGAACGCAAATTCCCGGCTGAATTCGTCATTTCCTTCGGATATGTCGGAACTCAGACCGTGCGTTCACTGGCTTTTCATGAACTGAGTTGGTCCAAACCTGGAACCGGAAGCGCCGGAGAGCCCTTCAATATCCCGGCATTGGACAACCGCACCGCCAGCACCAGGTGGTTTGACGGCTTCCTGGGAGCGAACTATCATTCCCTCCAGATCGCCATCAACCGTCGCTTTGTTAACGGCTTGTTTGTGAAAGGTGCCTACACCTATTCAAAGGCCATCAACAGGACTGACGATGCAGGTGCGACTTTCAGCTGGAATGATCCGGCAATCATGGATCGCAATCGGGCCAACGCCGGCTACAACAGGCCTCACGTATTCCAGTGGGCCACCCTGTACCAGCTTCCGTTCGGCAAGGATACCGACAGCGCCGCTGCCATAATCCTGAGGAACTGGCAGATTAATGGAATCTTTTCCATTAACTCCAATTCCAACACGACAGTATCCGCCAGCGGTGGCGACCTTAATGCTTCAAGCAATTCCCAGACCGCGGACCAGGTTGGAGCAATTTCCAATCTTGGAAATATTGGGTTCGAAGGCACCTATTATGATACCTCAGCCTTTGCCCAGCCGACTCAGGTTCCGGGTGTGGACTGCACCGATCTGGATTGCTACGGCACCTCAGGCCGCAACATCCTCAGGGGACCCACCCATGTCAACCTGGATATGTCTCTGTTCAGGTCATTCAACATCACCGAATGGCTTTCCAGTGAATTCCGGGTCGAGGCCTTTAACATAACCAACACACCACACTTCAGTAATCCCAATACGAGTGTGACTTCTTCCGACTTCATGAAGATTCTCTCAACTGACGGTAATGCCCCGGCAAGATCCATCAGGTTCGGTCTCAAGTTCAAATGGTAAGAAGTAATAAAACATTCAGGTAAAGTCCTTGCCTGGATTGAGAGGTGGTAGGATCCCTCCTTCCACCTCTCACCTTTTTCAGCAAATCCCCCCTCTCGGTATCCGGACAGTTCCAGTAATCTGGGAACTCTAAAATCCTCCGGTCAGGCCAGGCCTGTATCTCCGCAGACTTCCGCCTGTTTCCCAGGTAAATAAATTGAACAATCCCGGCACAGGTTCTGAATAAGCCTGAATGTTGATGTTAGGGTTATGACTCAGCCTGAACTGGCATCACCCTGGAAACGGATGTATAGGTTACGGGGAAACTGACACAAAGGATTATTGTAATACAGGTAAGCCGGAAAACTAAAAGCGACGGCTTGATATCATCTCAAGCTCATTCTCTGCACTTCATCCTGCAGGCGCATCTCATCAACCAGGATCCGTACTGGCTCGCACATGGTCTGCAGTGCCGGATCCATTAACAGCTCTTCGAAAACAGGATTCTTCTCTATCAAGGCATATGCTTTCCATCCGTTTTCAATCAGGTCGTCAAGATATTTCAACGCCTCATCCCTCTCGCCCCTGAGAGCATGGACAGCAAGCTGATCCTGAAATATGAAGGGGGGCCATATATTCGGCTCATAGGCCGAGGCGTTGCTTTCCCGGTTAACCTGTGTGCTTTGGTTCAGGGCCTGTGCGGCACCTTCCCGGTCTCCCAAAGCTTGAAGGGCATAGGCCAGGTATGTTGAAATCCGGATTCCGGTTGGCCAGACAATATCGGTTGGTTTCAATTCAAGAAAATCCCTAAAAAAACCAGCGGCTTTTTCGAAATCCCGGCGGTAAAGAGCTGAAAAACCTCTAATAGTAAGAACTGTTTCGTCCCCGGGTGACAAAACATTTAACTGGTCGCCAACATCCGCGGCCATATCAAATTCCCCCTGGTCCAGATATAGCGAAGCCAGCAACTGAAAACCGCGTTCGAAATAGAGGCTCTTGGAAGAAAACTCATACAGGTGAATACATCTTTTGGCCCATTTTATGGCCTCGTCTCTATCTCCAAGCAGCAGGTAGGCCTGGGCGATATTCCGGTAGGCCAGAGGGTTGACTGGATTAAGTTCATGCTGCCTTCGGGCTATTTCCACCGCCTTAAGATATTCACCCCGGATACAATATAGTTCAAAAAGGTGTATGTAGTTTCTCTCCAGAAGCGGATCCAGGCGGGTAGCTTCTGTAAGTTGAAACAAAGCTTCATCAGGGCGTCCCAGGTCCCGCATCAGGAGCAGCCCATATTCACGTCTCGCGTTTGAGTGAAAGGGATCCAGTCGTATGGCTTCCTTCAAGGCTAGTTCAGCGGCAAGAAAATCCTTCCTGTAAATGCGCAGGTATACTCCATTGGCTATATGGCTTTCAGGAATTTCCGGATTCAGGGCCATCGCCCTTGACAGGGCTTCCTGGGCCTTCATGGCCCAAACCTGATTTTCACCCCATGAGTCCAGTCCCATATAGGTTATGGCCAATCCAGCAAAGGCGGGGGCATAAGAAGGTCTCTTCTCAATTGCCATCTGGTAGTACTCTACCGCCATTTCCAGGGAATCAGGCACCTTGTTCCTGAAATAATCAGCCATTAAACGGTATTGAAGTGCTTCAAAATTATCTGATGGCCGCCCGGCTGAAGCAGCTACTTCAGCCGCATCCAGTTCGACTCCCATGAAGGATGCCACCTCCCGGGAAATCTCGGCTGCCACAAATTCGATATTGTCATCCCTGAGATTAAACTCACCACTCCACAAAACCTCTCTTGTTCTGGTATCAGAAAGCCGGACCAGGATACCTGTGCCGAGATCCGTATGCCGGAAGCTTCCCTCCATGAGATAGGGAACCCCAAGGTGCTGGGCGATTTCACGCAGGTCCTTTGTATTATGTTCAAAATGAGTCAGAGAGGTTCCGGAAGCAACATTCAGTGAATCAATCCTGGACAGGTACTCAATAATTATCTCAGCGGCTCCAATAGTCATCACGTCAGAATCCTGTTCTGAAGCAATACCCGTAAAGGGCAATACTACAAGATTCCGTACTCTTTGAGGTGATCCGGAAGACGTATCGCCCCCCCATGGATTCCCAATTACAAATAACAACACCGCGCTTACCAAAAGAAGGACGGCAATTACCGAAACCGGAATGGTCCATGCTTTGAAATTCCTGGGCGTAACAAATTCTTCCGCCGGAATCAGGAAACGATATCCGCGCTTGGGAATTGTCTCTATATAAACCGGAGTGCCTGTACTGTCATTCAGGGAATGCCTGAGTTCTGAAATACTCCTGGTCAATGCGGTTTCAGCCACAAACGTATCGGGCCACACCGAGGATATCAACTCATCCTTGGTAACAACTTCCCCCTGGCGGCTGACCAGCAGCAGGAGCAAATCCATTACCTTGGGGGCAAGATGAACAATCTCATCCTCCTGACGCAATGTCCCCGAGGCCGGTTCTACAATCCAGCTTCCCAGTCTGAATATTTTTGCGTTGTTGAGCTCTGTCTGTTTGTTTTCCAATAGTCAATCCGGATTAAATTTTGCAACGTTAATGATATCCCCGGATCTCCATTTTGTATATAAAAACGAAGGATTTTCCATAAAAAAAAGATGTTTTAGTAAAGACATATTTAATAATTTAGGGGGATCATTATCACGTATCAATCAACCGGAAATTACTCTAAAGATTCTATGGATCCTCATCAAAATTCGATCACAGCCAGCTGCCAAAACAGGATTTATTCATCTAATAAATCATCATTTATTTTCTACGATTCTGATCGGCTGACTGCTGGTCCTCAGGGTATTCAAATTCAAATGTGCAACGGGAAGAATTCAAATGTATAAAAGGTTTTTGATTCTAATTGTGATATTCATCACGGCATGTACATCCGGAACTGAATCGGCTGAAGAAAACGCTTTATCTCCGGCAGAAATAAATGAAGGCTGGAAGCTTCTATTTAATGGCTCCACCCTGGAAGGATGGACGCTGGCTTCTCCGGGAACCTGGAAAGTAACTAGTGGGACCATTGCCAACGCGGATGAAGAAGGAGGCGGCGTCAGGGGAATGATTTGGTCCTCAGCAACATACGGAGATTTCATTCTTAAATGTGAATTCAAAATTGCTCCGGAATGCAACAGCGGAATTTTCTTCAGGGTGGGAGATACGGAAAGTCCCATACAAACCGGATTTGAAATGCAGATCATAGATTCATTTTCACGGCCGAAGATCGGGCCGCTTGCCACCCACAACTGCGGAGCCCTGTACGATATCGCGGCTCCAAGCCACAATATGGCAAAACCTGCCGGGGAATGGAACCAGTCAGTTATCACCTGCAAAAACAACATTATCTCAATCTCCCTGAACGGGGACCAGGTCGTGTCTAACATCAATCTCGATATGTACACGGAACCCAACCTGAATACTGACGGCACCAAAAATAAATTCAGTCTCCCCCTCAAGGATTTCCCTCGGTCAGGACATATAGGATTTCAACAGCAAGGTGGAGGGGTATGGTTTAAAAATATAAAGATTAAGGAACTGTGAATATAAAATAACATGGACTGGAGTAATGAAATATCAATCAATATCTCCGCGAATAACAGGGGAAGCCAAAAGGGTCAAGCCAGCTGCTCCTGGAAACCAGGACTCCAGGTTTCCTTTTGAGGCCAATCCTTCAGTTATCAACAAATCCATCCATCAACAACCCGGGAGGTAAATATGAAAATCCGCAATTTAGTAATTATCCTGATCGTGGTTATTATCAGTCTGCCATTGATAATGGCACAGGCCACGGCTCAGGAAAAAAAAGTTGTAGCCGACAGGAGTCAGACCCGCGAAATGAATCCGGATAAAATAGAAGACTGGAGAAACAAAACCCTCATGGGGATCTGGGCTCACCCTGATGATGAACTTAGTTCCTCGGGAACCATGGCTAAACTGGTAAAAAACGGAAATACCGTAATCCTGGTTTTCCTTACCAGCGGGAACAAAGGCTCCAGAGACCTTACAATGACCAGTGAACGACTGGCCAGGATCAGGCGCCAGGAGGATATCGAAGCAAACAAAGTCCTCGGCATCCCGGAGGAAAACCTCCTGTTTCTAGGCTATGATGACGGAATGCTGGAGTATGTACCTGAAAAAGAACTTGTTGAAAAGGTGTGTCGGCTGGTAAGGAAATACCGCCCTGACGGAGTAATGTGTTTTGATCCCGGAGACAAGGTCGTAAGCTGGCATAAAACAGACCATCGCATGGCAGCCAAGGTTGCCCTGGATGCGGCCCGGGCCGCAGCCTATCATCTCTATTTCCCCCATCACCTGATCAATGAAAACCTGCAGCCTTTCACGGTTGTCGATTTCTTTTTCCGGGGTGGAGCCGCGGAGGCTAATTTCAAGGTTGACGTGACAGATGTTGCTGAATTGAGGGCTGAGGCATTTACAAAGCACACCAGCCAGCATGGTAAAGGGAATGCCAAGTATACCGGACCCCAAATGGATCCCGAGGACGCGGCGAATCGAAGAGCAAGGGCCTTGAGAAAAGACGCTGACGGGAAAATCTGGGAGAGCTTCAGAAGAGTTCGCAGCTCCATGTCATTCTAGGCGCATATTAAGGAAGCAGCCTTATTGATGGACATGCCCTTGGGCCACAGGGTAAATGTGCCTGAAATCCGGCTGCCGTCCCCAACGAAATCCAGCCAATAGAAGAGAGAAAAATCTCCCCGGGCGGACTGATCAATCATACCCCGGAGAGCTTTTAAATAATTGATTGCCTCTTAAGGTTATGGGACATATAATCTTAACAATCAGGTCCCGAGGATTCTGCTCCATGGCCTGAAGAACCCGCGAATATGATGTAGCGTTTCCTGAAAGGATTCTCTACCAGTAAATATTTCAGCTGCCTGTGAACGGTTAGTCCAGGCAGAAAGGAGAAGACCATGAACGAGGTTTCCCGCCGTAGTTTCGTAAAAAATTCACTGGCAGTTGGAGGAGGAATCGCTGCCGCTGTCTCCCTGAATAAAACCAGTCTATCTGCTACTCCCAGGGCCGTTGAGGATGACATCTCCCTGGCCCAGTGGGCCCTGGTCCGAGAAATCCGCGAAGGAAAATGGAAAACCCTGGATTTTCCCAAGGTCGCCAGGGAGGATTTCGGGCTCAACGGCATTGAGTTTGTCAATACCCTCTTTGAAGTACCTACTGCCAGCTACCTTAACCGCCTGCAGAAAAACGCCGATGACCATGGAGTAAAAATGGTCCTGATAATGGTGGATTCTGAGGGTGAAACCTGTACTCCTTCAAAAGAGGAGCGGAAACAGACCGTCATTAATCATCGTAAATGGATTGATATTGCCAATTACCTGGGATGTTCAGCCATCAGGACTAATTGCCGCGGACCGGAAAATCCGCCAAAGGAAGAAGCCCTCAAATGGGCCGCGGAAACCTACAACATGATGCTTGAATATGCCGTCCCGGCAGGTATAAGCATCGTCATTGAAAACCATGGCGGAGTATCCAATGATCCGGATTGGATGGTTGCTTTAATGAAGAAAGTAAACAGCCTCTATTTCGGATCATACCCGGACTGGAGAGCCCCCTCAGACAGCTTTGACAATTACAACTATGTCAAAAAAATGCTGCCCTGGGCCGGGGGAATGTCCTACCGAAACCAGCCGACTGAAGAAGGCACCGCAAAAATGATCAAACTCTGCAAGGATGCGGGATACCGCGGCTGGTACGGAATTGAATCCAGCGGCAGGGAAGAAATTGCCAAGGGAAGAGACCTGCTTAAAAAATACCTGTTTTAAACCAGCAGCTTCATGATCTGGAAGGTTGCCCACCCAACAAGGAAGCAGCCTGAAACCATATGTTTAATATTTGTTAATCAAGGAGAATACAATGAAACAAGAGAAGACCACCCCAAATCCAAGCCGCAGGGATTTCATGTCCCGGGCTGCCGGGGGAGTAGTGACCGCTTCAATGGTTACAGGCGCAGCCGCCGGATACCCTCTTCGCAGTACCGTAACCCAGGAAGCCGCGGGAGCCAACGACCGTATCAATATCGGATTCATCGGCTGCGGAATGCAGTTCCAGAGCCTTATACGGCGCTTCAAAGCCAGGAAAGACCGGGCCAACGATATCAATTTTGCCGCTGTCTGTGATGTTTGGGAGCCCCGGGCCAAGTATGCCCAGGAACAGACCGAAGCTCCCGACATTTACAAGGACTATCGCGAAGTACTGGCCCGCAAGGATATCGACGCTGTAGTGGTTGTAGTGCCGGATCACTGGCATTTCCAGATCGCCAGCGAAGCCTGCAAAGCCGGCAAGGATGTTTACCTTGAAAAACCAATGACCTACACCATTGAGGAATCAGCCAAGCTGAATGACATCGTAGGTGAAACCAAGAGAATCCTCCAGGTTGGAGGTTCGGGCCCCGATACCAAGCTGCACTGGAAGGTAAATGACTATATCAAGGCCGGGAAAATGGGCAAGATCCTCTGGGGCCTGATCAGCTACAACAGAAACACTGATGCTGGTATGTGGGACTATCCAATTCCCGGAGTAGGCGGAAGAGCCTGGCCCGATGCTGAATTCAGTGAAAACAATATTGATTGGGATATGTGGATCGGGTCAGCCCCGAAACGGCCCTTGAGTGCCGAGCGTTATTTCCGCTGGAGAAAATACTGGGACTACTCAGGTGGAAACGCTACCGACCTTCTCTACCACCGCCTCGGCGCCATGTCCAGTATGCTGGGATTCGAATTCCCGACCAGGGTAACCGGCGCTGGCGGAATCTACGTGCAGAAAAACCGGGAAGTTCCGGACACCTATATGACCATGGCTGAATACCCGGGGGATTACACAATCAACATGATTTCCTGCATGGGAAATTCCCAGTCCGTTCCTCTCACTGTGTATGGAAACTGGGGAACCCTGGAAATCCTGACGGAACGCCCGGCCCCAGCCGGAGACTCAATGGGTGACCAGACCAGGGGCCCTCAGCAGAGAAGAGCCCCGAGACTGTATGCCCGCATCAAGGCTGAAAGACAGTTCGAAACAGCTTTCAAGGAAGCTAACGGAGGTAAAACCGAAGTAATTATTGAAAATGAAGAGAGTGACGGCCTGACTGACAACTGGCTGAATTGTATCAAGTCACGCCAGGAACCGGTCTATAACGTGCTCAGGGGATACCAGGTGATGACTGCCATCAAGATGGGTGTGGATTCCTACCGCTATGGAAGAATCATGGCTTTCGATCCCGCCACCCGGAAAATCCTGGACGCTCCTCCGGTCCGCAAAACCTACGTTCCAGAAGGAGCCTGATCCTTCAGAGAATTAGCCTCAAGGCCCGGAGAGAAAATCAGAGCCTCTCCGGGCCTCATTCCTGGAAGCCCTTTCCCCGGGGCCTGCCTGTAGAAAAATAAATACGGAGAAAGAATCATGAAACCAACTAGAAGAGAATTCATTTCGGCAGGTTCGGCAGCTACAGTGGCCGCCGCAACCGGCCTCGACTTAAAAGCTCAGAAAGCGGAACCGGACCTGGAACAGCGTCCCATGCGCATCGGCATGACCGACTGGAACCTGGGCCAACGCGGAGTGATCGAAAAAATAAAACTGGCCAACCAGATCGGACTGGATGGGATCCAGGTCAGCATACTTTATCCCGAAGACGGAACACCCCACCTGCGCTCCCTTGAAGTGCAGAAACAATTTCGGGATGCCGCTCTTGATTACGGAGTCCAGATCTGCTCGCTGGCCATAGGAAACCTGGGGCCGGGTGCTCCGTTTAAAAATAATCCCATGGGAGTTGCCAGGGTGTCTGACGCGATTGAGGTCGCCAGAAATCTGGGCACAAATAATATCCTCCTTCCCTACTTCCGCGACAATGCTCCGGATATGTCAAATGAAGCCGAAGCCGCAATGATCATCAATTCATTCAAGGTGCTGGCCGAAAAAGCCGAAAAAATGGGAGTAGTGATTTCAATGGAGACTTCCCTCTCGGGTGAAGACCACCTCAAGCTCTGCGAAGCTGTGGGTTCCCCTTCAGTCGGCGTTTATTTTGATCCTTCCAACTGCAAACATTACGGCAGTGACCCGATCAAGGATATCCCCCTGCTCAAAGACTGGATCCACCAGGTCCATGTCAAGAATAACCCCAAGCTGATGGAGGATTACTGCGTCAAGGGCTTCTCCTGGATTGAGGCGGCAGAACTGCTCTACAAAATTGGATACAAAGGCTGGTATGTCCTTGAAACCGGCTCGCCAAACAAAGACCTGATCGCCGACACAAGGAAAAACATGGAATACGTCAGGAAAACCTTCCGTATTCCTGTCTAGACAGTAAGTAAGTTTATAAAACCGATGATTCAAAAGCCGGATGTGTTAGACCATATCCGGCTTTTTTGCGGACTGGAAACTCCATAGATTCCCGGAATGAAATCCCCCAACATAAAATTCGGCCCGAATCCCTTCCCCAAAAGGATGGCTGGACCCATAGACACTGATTCAAATGGGTACTGACCTGCCCTTATCAGAAAATTACCGTTGCCCTGCCTTAAATTGGAACTTTTTCTTCTGAAACATACTATTACCTTCTGATACCACTGAAGCAGGAACTGTTATCTGGTCCGATTAAACAGGTCATTTTTCAGTTTCAAGGAGATACAAAAATGAAAAAGTTTTATGCATCGATATTTCTGATGACTTTGATTGCCTTCTATTCTTCGCTGAGCGCGGCTGGAATACAAAGATTCAATGTGGATGATCCGGCGGGTCGCAATACTGTAACCTTTAAAAGCGAAGCTCCGCTTGAAGATATTGTCGGCACCACCAACAAGATATCCGGGCATATCATGTTCAATCCTGATAATCCCGGAGAGGGCGGCTTTGCCGAGTTAACCGTCCCCGTGAGTTCCCTTAACACCGGGATTCCCCTCAGGGATGAGCATTTGCAGTCTGCCGGATGGCTGGATGCAGGAGCATATCCGGAAATCAAGCTAAAGCTGAATAAGGTTGTGGATTCCAGGATCCTCAAGGAAACCGATTCCTCGAAAACATTCACTGTCAATGTGTCTGGAGAACTGAGCCTTCACGGCGTGAGCAAGCCCGTCAAGATGGAAGCCCGCCTAAGCTACCTGGTCGAAAACGAAAAAACGAAAACCAGGCTGCCGGGCAATCTACTGGCTGTCCGAACCGGTTTCGATGTCAGACTGTCTGACCATAACATTACCGGCCCCGAAGGCATGGAAATCATAGGCGCCAAGGTCGGTGAGGTTATCAGAATTGAAGTAAGCCTTGTGGCCGGGTCAGTTAATCCTTAAAAATCGTCGGCCAAATGACTTTCCATCAACACCTGTAAGAAAACATCATGATAAAAGCAAAAACCGCAATACTGGTCTTCGCGATTGCCTGCACGGCAGCATCACTGTTCCTCTGGCAGGCTACAGGCGGCGACTACTATACAAAATTTGAAGTTGTAGAAGAGGTCGAAGAAAAGCTGGATCCCGATGATCCCCTGGCCGAAGCCGGGTTCTACGAAAACGATTCCGTAACCAGGACAGTGACCCGGAAAGGTTTGCGATTCGGACTGTTTCCGGCCCCCCAGGGGATCCTGGACAAACACTCTCTTTCCGTCGTGACATTCATCTTTCCGGTGTGGCTCATTGCGGCCATATTGCTATGGCGGGCTAAAAAGAAGCTCCGATAAAACACATGATTACCGTATTAAAACTACTTCCGACACCGCAAGAAAATTATGAATAGACATCATCATCTTACAAAGCTGTTCCTGCAGGCAATCCTCCTTCTGACCCTGGCTGGATCCACCCACACACCAGTTCCTGCTGAAGATCTGGAGATGCCCGGCCTGGATACGAATACCCTGGCGGAAACCGAAAACCTAACCGAATCACTCGCCAATTTTCTCCTTGAATTTTCCCGGGAGGTTAAATCCCTTGATTCCGCCCGGCTCTCTCCCTATTTTGCAGATACCACGGAGCTTCGACTGCCGGATGCCAACCTGGAAGATACTCCTGAGAAAATTAAGTGGATCAGGCACGGCCACCAGGACCTGACCGTCAAACCGGTAATTAAGGCTGATCAAAGGATCCTCACTGGGTCCTGGAGCGGAATGCTGGATCAGTTTTCTTCAATGGAGGATGCCAGGTTCAAAATCAAGAATTCTGAATTCAAACAGAACGGAAATCAGGCAACCGGAATATGCGGCATCAAATTCTTCCTTGTCGGGCGGGACCGGGAAGCACGGCGGCTTTGGATAAAAGGCACCGGCCATATGAAAGCTTCAGGAGGACTGGAGGAAGGATGGAAAATCATCAACTTTGAGATTGACGATTCCCATGCTTACCTGGCGGAGTCCGACCTTTTCTCAGAAATCAGTAATCCGTCGGGACTGGCCCTGTCCCTTCCCTCTTACGGTTCTCCCGGCAATGACAATTTCGTATATCATGGCGCCGCGGCCGCGGACCTTGACAACGACGGCTACACCGACATCATAGCTACCGGCATCAAGGATAATTTCATTTACATGAACCAGGGGAACGGCACATTTGAAAACGTGAGCTGGAGTGTGGGAATCCCGCCCAATTCAAACCTGACCGCACCGCTCCCCCTGGATTTCGACAACGACGGAGACACTGACCTCTATTTTTCATCAACCGGTCCGCAGATGCTGTTTGAAAACCGCCTTGTACCTGACGGGACACTGGCATTCATTGACATATCCCTGGAATCAGGGGTAGCCAGGCCGGCTCACGGGTTCAGTGCCGTAGCAGGAGATGTCAATAACGACGGGTACCCGGATATTTATGTGGCCGGTTACAACCGTTACGGGTTTGTCATGCCCAACTCCTGGCACAGGGCGACCAATGGCACCGCCAACCTGCTGTTTATTAACCAGGGTGACGGAACCTTCAGCGAACAGGCCGAAAACTGGGGGGTCAGGGATACCCGCTGGAGCTACGCGGCACAGTTTGCCGATCTAAACAGAGACGGACTGCAAGACCTCTACGTCGCCAATGATTTCGGTGAAAACTCTCTATACATAAACCAGGGACATGAATTTATTGACCAAGCAGCAGCTTCGGGAATAGTTGATCCCGGCAACGGGATGGGGGTTTCGATTTCAGACTATAACAATGACGGAAACCTTGATGTCCTGGTAACAAACATGTCTTCCACAGCAGGCAACCGGATACTGAACAGGCTCTATCCTGATACCGGTCCAGATAACAGCATCCTGCGGAAAATCTCGGCCGGCAGCAATCTCTACCGGGGCAACTCCGACGGAACATTCACTGATGTCACCCAGCCGGCCGGACCCTTTTCCCTGGGATGGTCCTGGGGAGGAGTCTTCATGGACTTTGACAATGACGGATGGGAAGATATTTATATTTCCAGCGGTTTTGTCAGCGGAAATTCAATGAAAGACACCTGAAGCTTTTTCTGGCGCCACGTGGTGGCGTCTACACTGACTGAAGAAAAGGCTGGAAACGATTCCTACCAGAACAACCATATGGGGCTGATCTTCAAGGAAGGCTTTTCCTTTAGCGGATACGAAAGAAACGGGTTATTCCTCAACCAGGAAGGACAAGGATTCAAGGACATCTCCGGGGTTTCCGGAGTTGATTCAATACTCGACGGCCGTTCCGGTGTAACCGCTGATTTTGATAATGACGGAGACCTGGATCTTTTCCTGACAACCATCCAGGGTGAAGGGCATCTTTTATACCGAAATAACATCGGCCAGGGAAATGCCTCCATCCGCTTGACTCTTGAGGGGACAGACAGCGGCAGGGATGCCTACGGGACAATTGTCAGGATAAAAACTCCCTCCGGGATCCTGACCCGTATTAAATCCGGAGGCCATGGTTTCATGGCCCATCATGACGACCGCTTGTTAGTCGGCCTGGGTTCAGCCGGGGAAGCCGAATGGATAGAAGTCCTATGGCCTTCCGGATTAAAAGAAAGAATCCACCGGATTCCGGCAGGAAAGTCCCTGAAGATTGTTGAAGGCTCTGCCGGGGCCACCGGAACCAGCGAGATCACCTATCGCGGATTCAGCCTGCCCGATCCGATAACCGCTGAAGACGCCGACTGGGATATGCTGAAACTGGAAAAAGGAGATAAGCTTCCACTGTTAAAGGTGAAAAAACTGAATGAAGACGGAACAGCCACCCGGGAGACGCTTAAACTGGATGGTTCTGTTTTCATCAATTTCTGGGCCACTTTCTGCGGGCCCTGCCGCAAGGAGATGCCGGAGCTGGCAAAACTGTATCCGGAATTCAGGGAAAAGGGGATTAAGCTTATCGGACTGAGTCTTGATGCCGGTCCCGAAGGTGTCCAGGCATTCGCCGGGAAAATGGGTGTCGATTACCCTGTTTACCTGGTTGAAAAGGAATCACTGGAGGAAATCTTCGGCACCGCGAGCTTTCCGATTCCATTATCGCTTTACACCGATGACCGGGGAGAATTAACAAGGGTGTTGAAGGGATGGAATCCCGAAACGGAGGAAAAGATCAAGGGAATCCTGGAAAAATGAATCCACACAATGACCAGGTGGCCGCTGTAAGTGTGAGCAAGGATCGTGGCAGGAAGCATCCTTGCTTTCCTATGCCGCGTCAGCGGTATTGCTTTTTCAGGGTCTATCATATCCCATGGTTCAATGTAGCTGGAGCTGGCAGCCCCGGCTCCAGCCGCGGTCTTACTTCTCCGCCACCAGGCTGATCTCGATCCGGAAATCCCTGACCAGCTGGCTGACTCCGACACAGGCTCGGGAAGGCGGGTTCTCAGGAAAAAACTCCATGTAAACTTCATTCACGGCGGAATAGTCATCCATATCCAGCAGGTAAACCGTACACCTCACCGCGTCAGAAATCTGGAATCCGGCTGATTCCACAATGCCCTGCAAATTTGTCAACACCTGCCTGGTCTCGGCTCGGATATCACCCTCAACCTTTTCACCCGTCGAAGGATCTACTCCAACCTGGCCGGAAACATAAAGTGTTTCCCCGGCACCATTCTGCCCTGCACGCCTGATCTTGACAGCAGAACTGTAGGGGCGGCCCTCCTGGCTTCCGATCACTTCCCGTTTATCCGCGGCAACCGGATCTTCAGTTCCGGCGGCCTTGATTTCAGGATTGTCAGCAGAATCAGAGATCCTTCCCTCCTGGTAGTTCAGCATCAAAACACCGCCGATAAGCACCAAGCCCAACACAAGAACCACCAGAAACCTGTTCATTTCTACCCCCTTAACATTGAATGTTGTGATCTGGAAAGGATATAACCGGTCGGCCCGTTCCGCAAGGGCCTATGTCAGTTTCAGGCCCTGTTCAGTACTTTCAATCACCTGAATTCAGAATTTCAAGGATTTCATCATGAATCCGGCCATTGGAAGCCACAACATAATGCCTGTCAATAGTCAGGTTTTCTCCCTTTAGACCGGTAATCCGCCCTCCGGCCTCTTCAACAATGAGTTTACCCGCGGCAAAATCCCAGGGCTGCAGGCGGAATTCCCAGAAACCGGAGAATCTCCCTGATGCAACATATGCGAGATCAATAGCCGCGGCTCCAAAACGCCTGACGCCCCTGACATTGGCCATGAAAAATTTCTCGATGTTGCGCAGAGTATTCCGCATGTCTTTCCCACGGTCGTAGAAAAAACCTGTAGCCAGGATCGACTGCTCCAGATTGGAAGCGGGGCTGACACAAATCCTTTTGCCGTTTACAAAAGCGCCCTGTCCTTTTTCAGCAAAAAACAGCTCATTCCTGGTCACATCATATATCGCCCCGGCCAGAACCTCGCCATTTAATGCGACCGCCACTGAAGAACAGAATACCGGTATCCCTGAAGCGAAATTATTGGTTCCGTCCAATGGATCAATTATCCAGGTATATTCAGAATCGGTTTCTTCGTATTTTTCTTCTTCAGCCAGGATGTTATGGCTTGGAAACACTTCCCTGACAATTGATACTATTTTTGCCTCTGACTCAAAATCAGCATTGGTTACCAGGTCATATGAGCCTGATTTTTCACCAATCTGGACGCCGTTTTCAAAATATTCAGCATGTATTTTACCGGCTTCAACAGCCGCCTTTTTCGCTATTCCAAGTAGGTTGTTCATATTGATAGTCTGCCGTTATCTTTAGATCTGTTATACCCAGGATTCCCGGTCATTTAAAAATCAACGATATCACATTTGGAAATAGGTTGATTCAGCCATTGCCGGGCCTTCCAAGAAAAAACCTGTTATCGAAATCTTGTCCGAGATCATAATACGTGTCTCCTGATCAATCCTTGATTAAAAAAATGAAACCCGTCCTGAGTTATTTCATTCCATCCTGAATTGGACAAATTCTGTTCTTGTTAATTTTCCGCAATAGATGTAAGTTAAAGTCAACTGGCACATTCCAAATCCCCAGAGGATGAAAGTTATGATTATCAAGATTAAGAACCTCCACCTTCGGACAGTTATCGGATTCAAGGAATGGGAGAGGGAAAAAAAGCAGGATATTCTTGTCAACCTGGAAATGATCATTCCCGATGAAACCGCAGTTGATACTGACTCTGTTGACGATAGCGCGGACTACAAAAAGATAAAATATGACATCGTTGACAGTGTTGAAAACAGCAGTTTCTATCTCCTTGAAAGGCTGGCCGGACACATACTCGATATTGTAATGAACAACCAAAAAGTGGAGCGGGCCACAGTAGAACTGGACAAACCGCACGCCCTCCGTTTTGCGGATTCCGTGTCTATTGTATTGTCCCGAAAAAGGGAATGAACCTGGTTATTGTGTCGGTGGGATCCAATATAGAACCACTCAAAAACATAAACAAGGCCGCGGATATCCTGGCAGATATGAATTGCCTGATCAGTGTATCCGGATTCGTCAAAACCCGCCCGGTTGGATTTACTGACCAGCCGGACTTCCTGAACGGATCATTTTACATTTCTACTTCCCTTAACCAGCCGGAATTGAAAAACAAACTCAGGGAGATTGAACTGGAACTGGGCAGGATCCGAACAGCTAACAAAAACGATCCCCGGACAATTGATCTGGACATAGTAGTATTCAACGGAGATATCGTTGATCCTGACTACTACCGTTATCCATTCGTGCAAACGTCCGTAGATGAAATATTCAAACAGATCAGGAGAAAAAAATGGCGTCGAAAAATACAAATCGCATAAACACAGCTGTCATTGAACACAACTTCAGGGAAATCATGGAAAAGGGCCTGGGCCTGGACATGAAAGATCCCAATTTCATAGACACCCCCAGGCGTTTTGCCAAAAGTTACGCGGAAATATTCGCCGGCCTGGAAGAGATTGATCATAAAATACATACAATTTTCAATACCTGCTTCCCGACTCACTACGATGGAATCGTACTGGAAAAAGGAATTACCGTATTTTCAATGTGTCCCCATCATTTCCTTCCCATACGCTATGAAGTGACTATCGGCTATATTCCGAAAGGAAAAGCCCTGGGCCTCAGCAAACTGGCCCGGATTATTGAACTGATGGGGAGAAAACCATGCCTTCAGGAAGATTTTACCGAAGCCATAGTTGAAGAAATTGACGACCATCTGGCTCCGCTCGGCGTGATCATTATCGTAAAAGGTGCCCACTACTGCATGAGAATGCGTGGAGTGGAGCAGAAGGATTCGTGGACAACAACCAGCTCAGTTCGCGGGGTTTTTCTGAAAAGTAAAGAAATGGAACTTAAATTTTATAACCTGATCAAGGAACATTAACATGCTGAAAAAGTCAGTGCTGCTGGCCGGTATTGGCAGGTTGGGAATTCCTGTAGTAGAAAACCTGGCCGCAAAAGGGTGGAGGGTGGCAGTTAGCTTCAGGAAAGGACACAATTCAGAAAAAACCGTGAAAGTCCTTTCCACTAAACTGGGAAAAGACTCGGTACTCGGCTTCGATACCTCCATATCTGAACCTGATCAGGCCCAGAAATTTATTACCTCCTCCCTTGAATATCTGGGTCGGATTGATGCCCTCATCTGTATAGCTTCAGGTTACCCGGATGAGCAGCTGGACTGGCGGAGGTGGGAAAATGGCCGGGAAATCGAAGAAAAAGACTGGAAATTCTACAACTCTAATTTTTTCACAGCCCTCAATACCACCCTTCCCTTGCTGGATTCCATCAATAATCCCGCAAAAGAACTCAGCATTATCTTCTTTTCTGATACCCGGAGCCTTTTATCCATGGATCAGTCTGTACTTGATCCATACGCGGAATTCGGAGGTATCACCAGGCTGGACCTGGAAACCGTCAAAAAAGCCGGACTTAAAAGGCTGGAAGGCTCGGCCCCCCGCAGGGAAATCAATCCATACACCCTGGCAAAAATCGACCTTGCCCACTTGTCATGGACCCTGGCCCTTAAGTATCAGGGCGGCAGTACCAGGATCAATACCATAGCACCCGGCCCCATGCTGCCCCCGCCTGACAAGTCCAAGGAAGAAGCCGGCGCGGTGATCGAACAAACCCTTTTGAAAAGGTGGGGTGGGACGGAACCGATTGTGAGGGCAGTTGACTTTTTCCTTGATGATAATTTTGTAAACGGAGAAATCCTCCGGGTTGACGGAGGATTCAACCTGAAAAGCAGATTCAGGGGGAAATAGCGGGAAGGATCAATGATAAACCGCATAAAAACCTGCAGCAGAATCTGGATCAATGCCAACCTGGCCACAATGAATCCCGCGGTTGAGAACCCATATGGTTTTCTCAAAAATCACGCGTTGGGTATAGAGGGGATAAAAATCACAGCCATCCTCCCCATGTCTGAGGTTGAACTTGCCGGTTTCAAGGGAGAAATCATTGATGCCGGAGGCGCCTGTCTCACCCCGGGACTGATCGATTCCCACACCCACCTTATCTGGGGAGGCAGTCGGGCCAGGGAGCATGAACTGCGCCTGCAGGGAGCCAGTTACGAGGAGATTTCCCGTTCCGGCGGAGGTATTCTTTCAACAGTTACCGCTACCCGGGCCCTTACAAAAGACCAACTGGTCTCTGAATCAACCCCCCGCCTGGAAGCTCTCCTGAAGGAAGGGGTGACAACGATTGAAATTAAATCCGGCTACGGGCTGACTCTTGAAGATGAATTTAAAATGCTGGAGGCCGCGGCCAGGCTGGAGGCCTCCTGGCCGGTGCGCGTCCGGAAAACCCTGCTGGCCGCCCACGCTGTCCCGCCTGAATTCAAAAATAACGCGGACTCCTATATTGACCTGGTCTGTAATGACCTGATCCCAAAGGCTGCCGAGAAAAAACTGGCTGACGCGGTTGATGTGTTTTGCGAAAACATAGCTTTCAGCCTCAGCCAGTCAGAGAGGATTTTTGAAGCCGCTCAAAGGGCAGGGCTGGGTATTAAAATTCATGCCGAACAGCTCTCCAGCACGGGATCGGCGGAACTGGCGGCCAGGTTCGGCGCCTGGTCTGCGGATCACCTGGAACACCTGTCCGAAGAGGGTGCCAGGGCAATGGGCCAATCCTCAACAGTTGCCACCCTGCTTCCCGGAGCCTTCTATTTCCTGGGTGAAACCCAAAAACCTCCTGTGGAATTGCTTCGAAAATATAAAGTACCCGTAGCCCTGGCTTCTGATCTCAATCCCGGCAGCAGCCCATTGGCTTCCCTGCTCCTGATGATGAACATGGGATGTGTATTCTTCGGCCTGACACCTGAGGAAGCCCTGGCCGCGACAACTCGCCATGCTGCCGGGGCATTGGGAATGAATAAGCATATCGGTATCCTGGACGTCGGCATGGAAGCGGACATGCTTTTGTGGGAAATGGATGATCCGGCCCTGCTCTCCTGCCAGTTCGGGGGGATTCCCCTTCTCCAGAGGATCTTCATGGGAGAAATCAGCAATGTTTAAAGCAGCTGACATGAGTATCTGGAAAGGCCGTACTGATGATGACGGAGGGGACAGGAGCCTGCGCTGGCACCAGTGCGTTACTGCCATAGGGGAAGCCTCCGGGGAATCGGGCACCGCCCTTCTGGGCATCTGCTGTGATGAGGGAGTCAGGCGCAACATGGGGAGAACCGGGGCAGCTGGAGGTCCCGACGCCATTCGCCCATACCTGTCAAACCTGCCATTCCTCCTGGACAGGCCCCTCTATGATGCCGGCAACCTCTACTGCGAAGAGGGTCAACTTGAATTGCTGCAGGAAGAACATGCCGAACTGGTCAGAAAACTGCTCAACCAGAATCACTTTCCCCTGGTCCTGGGAGGTGGTCACGAAATCGCTTTCGGTAACTTTTCCGGATTTTCCCGGCATCTCCGGGACCATGGACCCGTCGGCCCTACCGGGATCATAAATTTCGATGCCCACTTTGATCTTCGCCGGGCCGGACGCCCTAATTCAGGAACCCCATTTCTGCAGGCTGCTGATCTTTGCCGGGAAAATAATTACCCTTTTAAATATTTCTGCCTCGGTATCAGCAGGACATCCAATTCCCGGACCCTGTTTGACCGGGCTGAAGACCTAAGCGTTGACTATCTCCTGGACGAAGAACTCTATCCCTGGAAAATGGCTGAAGCAGAACAGAAACTGGCCTCATTCGTACGGGATTGCCGGCAAATTTACCTGAGTATTGATCTGGATGTCCTGCCGGCAGCAACCGCTCCGGGAGTAAGCGCCCCGGCCGCCCGGGGTGTCCCCCTGGAAATCCTGGAGCATCTCTTAAATTTTGTTACGTCAGAGGCTGGGTCAAAAATAAAGATTTCAGATATAGCCGAACATAATCCAGACTTTGACATAGATGGAAGGACAGCCAGGACAGCGGCAGCACTTTGCCATTTACTGGTTGCAAAAAACGGGGGAAGCCATGAATAACAGGAAAGACCACAAACGCCTGATCCGGGCAGCGCGCGGTACTGAAATCAGCGCCAAAAGCTGGCTCACCGAAGCGGCCCTGCGAATGCTTATGAACAACCTCGACCCGGAGGTCGCGGAGCGGCCGGATGAACTTATAGTATATGGCGGAATCGGACGGGCCGCCAGGAACTGGGAGTGTTTCGACAAAATCGTGGAAGTCCTGAAACGTCTGGAAGATGACGAAACCCTGCTGGTCCAGTCAGGCAAACCGGTCGGGGTTTTCAAAACCCATTCCGATTCGCCCAGGGTGTTGATAGCCAATTCCAACCTGGTACCCCGCTGGGCCGACTGGGATAATTTCAACCAGCTGGACAGGAAAGGACTTATGATGTACGGACAGATGACTGCCGGATCATGGGTCTACATAGGCACGCAGGGAATCATCCAGGGCACCTACGAAACCTTCGTTTCAATCGCGAAAAAACACTTCTCCGGTGACGCCTCCGGCCGCTGGATACTAACCGGCGGGCTGGGAGGTATGGGAGGAGCTCAGCCCCTGGCTGCCACCATGGCGGGTTTCAACCTGCTGGCAGTGGAGTGTGATGAATCCCGAATTGACAAGAGAATCGCAACCGGATACCTGGATCACAAGGTAAAGAACCTTCCTGAAGCGGTTGATTTGATTGAATCGGCCTGCCGGAAAAGAGAGTCAATCTCAGTAGGACTGCTGGGAAACTGTGCTGAAGTCCTCCCCGAACTGGTTAAAAAAGGGATCTTCCCGGATGTCTGCACGGATCAAACCAGCGCCCACGATCCTCTAAACGGCTACCTGCCGGCTGGATGGAGTATGGAAAAAGCCGATCTGCTGCGCCATGAAGATCCCCGACAGGTTGAGAAAGCCGCCAGGGAATCCATCGCCGCCCATGTCCGGGCCATGCTGGAAATGCAGAAGGAAGGTTCAGCCACCCTTGATTACGGAAACAATATACGCCAGATAGCACGAGAGGAAGGAGTGGCCAACGCCTTTGATTTCCCGGGATTCGTCCCGGCCTATATCCGCCCACTGTTTTGTGAAGGCATCGGGCCTTTCCGCTGGGCTGCGCTTTCCGGGGATCCTGAGGATATCTACAAGACTGACGCGAAGGTCAAAGAGATGATTCCGGATGATCCTCACCTGCACCAATGGCTGGACATGGCTAGGGAAAGGATCCAGTTCCAGGGACTTCCGGCCCGAATCTGCTGGATCGGCCTGAAAGACCGGGCCCGGATTGGCGAGGCCTTCAACCTGATGGTCGCCGAGGGTGAGCTTGCCGCCCCAATTGTAATAGGCCGGGATCACCTGGATTCGGGATCAGTTGCCAGCCCCAACCGGGAAACCGAATCAATGGCCGACGGATCTGATGCCGTTTCAGACTGGCCCCTGCTCAACGCCCTGCTCTCCACTGCCGGCGGAGCAACCTGGGTGAGCCTGCACCACGGCGGAGGAGTAGGCATGGGCTTCAGCCAGCATGCCGGGCTGGTAATTGTCGCCGACGGGACCCCAGAGGCATCTCGCCGCCTTAACCTTGTTCTTTGGAACGATCCGGCTTCAGGAGTAATGCGCCATGCCGATGCCGGTTACGATGAAGCCAGGGAATGCGCAAGGGAGTGCGGACTGGATTTGCCGATGATTGAAAACTACTGAACCTTGAACACCCGGGTTAATCATCCGCTCCTTAAGCGGCTGATTCTGAATCTTGAATTCTCAATTATGTATAGGGCTCCCCCAAAAGGCTTTCGGAGGGCTCCTCACCGGCGAAAAATATTATATTTAACTATCGCCCGGAGCGCGCTTATCCCGTCTTTCCAGCCGATCTTCTTTCCCTGGTCAGCAGTCCTTCCTTTATAGGAAATTCCCACCTCAACTATTTCCCAGCCGTTACGGAGGATTTTTGCTGTAATCTCGGGCTCAAACCCAAATCGTTTCTCTTCAATTTCAATGGGTTCAATAACCTCTCTCCTGAACATCTTGTAACAGGTTTCCATGTCCGTCAGCCGACTCCCTGTAAACAGGTTGGATAAATAAGTCAAAACCCTGTTTGCCGCCACACTCTTAAAAGAGGCCGCGAAACGGGGATTCCCTTCCGTAAACCTGGAACCGTAAACAACATCCGCCCGCCCCTCGAGAATAGGCGCCATTAGCATCGGCAGCTCTTCCGGGCTGTATTCAAAATCAGCATCCTGCACTACCAGGACATCTCCGGTTGCTGCCTTGAAACCAGTGTTGAGAGCTGATCCTTTCCCGGAGTTTTTTTCGTGAAAAATAACCTTGTCCACTCCATATACATCCCCTGACTCCAGGATCTCACGAGTGCCGTCTGTAGATCCGTCATCAACAACGATGACCTCCTTGTCAGATATGGGGATGCCGGCTACCAGATTCAAAACTTCGCGGATTAAAGCAGCCTCGTTGTAACAGGGAATAATTATGGAAAGCTTCATACCAGATCCAACTTGAAAATAACTATCTCTTTTTTCTGTCCTTGCATCCTGAACTGTACCTGTAACTATAATGCATTAGTGCCATCTCTGCCCGCTCACCTGCTGTCAGTCCTGCCGTCTAGTCTTAAAACCGAATCCACATTGTTAATCACCAGCCTCTCCCACACCAGAGCGTCTTCAAAACGTCCCGCGAACCGAAATCCAATCCGGGAAAAATCAGCTTTTTCCCAGGCGTGCCCGGCTTCTTCCCCGTATAGGTTCAAGTGAATAACTACAGTGTCAGCCCGCGACTTGTTGATCCTCTTGAAGGCCCGGGGAGATGGTTTTTTATCAAGAAGCCCGGCCAGCCTGTCAACATACGGTGTTATCCATCCACTAGTTCCTCCGATCTTGGGCCTCCAGTGGCTGGTCTGGTAATGAAGGTATCTGTATGGTGAGATCTTGACCGGAATTTCAAGTATAGGGCTGTCCGCGCTTCCCCCGGCCAGATAATCATAAACAGGAGGCATTTCCCCCACTGATTCCATTACTTCTCCTTCATTTTCACTAATCGAATAATCAAAACTGAGGAAGCAGGCAAACAATAAAACCGCCCCAAGCTTTTTCCATTGGGCCCATCCCAGGGTTTTTTTCATAAACCCGGATATGGAAAAAGCGGCAAGGATAGAAACACACAGCAGTAAAGGCTGAAAAAACCTGCCTGGAACCCTCATGGCCCGGGCCCCGGGAAAAATGTAATAAAACAGCTGGTACGGCATTGGAATAGCTGTAGCCTCATTGAAAATGACAAGGTAAGGGCCCAGCATGAGGATCATTAAAATAATCCCGGTCCAGAAGAAAGACCGCTGCATCAGTTTCTGGTCTTTATTAAACAATTTCTCGCGGCGGGAATTCAGTACCCGATTCAATACCAGAAGACATATCGGAACCAGTCCCAGGAAAACCGCTCCTTCACCCACCCTGATATCAAGGGGAATCCTGTTCAAAAACTGGTAGGCCCCGCTGTTTTCGGAAATCCCCAGGATGAAGCTCAAGGGTTCAGCTGAATAAAGACTGTTTTCACTAAGCGAACGAACGAATCCCAGTTTCCTGGCCGTTTGGATATAGGGCCATCCCAAGGGCAGCAGCACCAATACAGAACCGGCCAGTCCCGCGAACATCAACTTCAACATTCCCGGGTCCAGTACCAACCTGAAACGCTCCCTGCCTTGCTCCCCGAAACAGAAAAAAAACAGGGTATAGATGCCAAGAGTAATAACCAGCATGGTTCCCAGGTATATGCAGCTGTAGTACTGCATCCAGATCATTAAAAGCATCAGGAAAAATGGAACCCTTCGCCGGCTCTTGAAAAACCTGATCGCAAAAATAAAAGCCAGCGGTGTCCAGAATATGGGCAGCAGCTGCAAATGGCTGGCATGAAACCAGCGGTAGGGATGGAAACTGAATATCAGGCCGGCCGCCAGGGAAGCACCGTAGTGACCAGTCAGGTTATAGGCCAGGAGGAAAACACAATATGAGCTTAGTATGAAGGAAAAAAATAATAAAACGTTGGCTGTCAGAACATGGTTCCCAGTTATATACTGAACCGGAAGGGTAAGCCAGAGGTTCCCAAACAGGGTTTCTGAAAAAGTCAGGGCGTTTTCAATCGGATAAAACAGGGGGGCATCCCATACTGACAGGCTGGAATCAGACAATGCATGGGCATTCCAGGCCAGGATCCAGGCGTTTATGATTGAATCACCGGCATCCGGAAGCCGGTCCCACATATGGCGCACATAAACGGGACCCTGCAGGAAAAAAACCAGGACAGAAGCCGCAATCACTCCAAGATGCTTCATATGAATCCAATTGACATCATGATTTCCTCGGCGATAATCCGCCTCTAAAATGCCCTCGCTCATACTGAAGCAGATTAATGCAGGAAACCTGAATTAGCAATCGAGAGAATGGAAATTTTTAAAATATGGCTATTGAATGCTTCAATACCAAATCCGGGGGGGGCTTTTCAGTTCGATACCGAAGGCAATACCGATACCGAGAGTCCTGACCGGGGATCTCAAATCGATACTCGAGAAAGAGAATGTAACATCTGCCGGCCTGGAGACCGGCTGTCCCGGTGAACCACGACTCCAAACCTGAACCTTGAACTTTGATCCTTGAACTAAATGCAGTGGTTCTAACTCGGTCCAGAAAAGAGGAAGCTTCCGGTCACATAAACCGGAAGCTTTTGATACAAGCTACAGGCAAGATGCCCGCAGTACGAGGACTCCTGGAGTTGGATAATCTTAAGCCAGGGACGCTTCTTTCCGGTTCCCGGCAGCATCAACCGCGGCAACCGCAACCTTGTCATTTTTGGCAACTTTGCCCTCAAACACAAAAGGTTTGCTTTTAAGTATTTGAGGTTTGTGTTCGACCTGCCCGGCCTTCTCGCCGTTGATCATCACTTCGTAATGGGAAATCGGCTCCTGGTCGGAAAAAGCGGTCTGCCAGGTCAGCTTGGCGGCACCCTCCTCTTCCACCAGCTGCAGGTCACGAGGGGAACTCATTTCTTCCCTTTCAATCTGGAAGTAATTGGTCTTACCCGCCCTGACTCCGGCAGCATGATCTTCAATTTCCTTCCGCTCTGCTTCAGTCAAAGCGTCCGGCGCAACCTGGGCGGCATAGAAATTCTGGACCAACTGGCAATTCATGGGGTCCTCGTCAATCTGACCTATCCCGATGATCAAGGTATGAACACCCGGGGTAGTCAGGACATATTCCACCAGTGGTTTACTGGGAAGCTCTGAAGTGCCGACCTTGCGGAAGACGTCTTCAGGGGTCCGTGACCAGCGCAGGTCTTTTCCGTACATGGCCGCGTCGGCAAAAACCTTCATCCCTATTATGCCCAGCCCCTTGGCTTCAGCAACCGGAATCACATTGTGCTGCATGTTGAATTTCTGCTTGTCATTGGCGTTGATAGAAATGAGCATACCATCCAGGATTCCGTACTCATCCCTCTGGATCATGTCAATCATAGCCGGAGGATTGGCATGACCGGAGAAGCCTATATGCCTGATCAATTTTTCATTCTTCGGATTCATGCCGGTGTGGTTAGTTCCATCACGCAGGTCTCTCAGGGCCACCAGCGCTCCAAAACTTCCTTCCGGATCAAGGGGTGTCTCCAATCCTTCGTACAAGGCATCCACTTCCTCAGCATATGTCAGGCTGTGGCAAAGCACCATGTCCAGGTATGCCCCTTCCGGGTAGAATCCTTTACCGTCACCAAATATCTGGGTAAGGGATCTCTTCACATCTTCGACCGCGCACTGAATCTCTTCTCCATTGGAGCGGTTCTGGACATTCTCCCTTTCCGGCCATCCCGGGTTCCCCCACCTGTGATGGGTTTTGCTGGTCAGCCAGATAGACTTCCTGAGACTTTCGTTATAACCGTCTTCACCGGGAATCAGGTTGAGAATCTTGAAAGCCTTGTTGAAATTAAGCTGGCTCCCGGCGTAAAGATTCGAAGTGTCATAATAATTTATGCCCATTTCAAAGGCTTTGAGGATGATCGGGACCGGATCAACATCCTCGGGGGTCCACTGCAGGGATGCCTGTCCGCCCAATGCAATTGTCGTCACTTCAAAATCAAGTCCGCCGAATTTGCGGGTCATCGGCTGGGGCAGTTCCTCCACCTTGCATGCCCCCAGGGGCAGGAGGGAAACTCCCGCTGTCGTTGCCGCTGAAACCTTGATGAAATTTCTGCGTGAAATAGGATAATGCTTTTTTTCTGACATTGTTATCTCCAAGCCTGGTAAAAATTTATGTGGGAATCTTTAAAATTCACTGGTAAATATCTATATCTATTACAGTTTGATTCCATAAATGGATTCACTATATTCCCGGAATCTGATTCCGCCGTATCAAAAACCTGATTAACAGCTAACAGATATTTTAGCATCGGGCGCAAGGACGCCCTGCAACCGGTCAGATCGAAACAACTTCCCACGGAAGGTAAACTGCTGGTTGTGCTGTCTTGACTCCACCTCCCTGAAGCAGGATGCTGTCAACGATTTCAAGTAATAAATTTTCCGTTATGCAAACTAAAAAAGTAGGTATATCATTGAAAACAAGGGATAGTTCTACATGCCTACATTACTGCACTTTTAAAAAAAAGAGGCCGTCATGAATAAAAGTCTGATTAGAATTCTTGTCAATTACCTTGTGCTTGTCTTTTTAGTCATACCCCTGTTAAGTAATCCTGGAGAGGGCGCTGACGAAAACCTGGTTATCAAACCTTCTTTTCTCGAGGGTCTTGAATACCGCTGTATCGGACCATATCGGGGAGGAAGGGTTACCGCCGTAGAAGGAACGGCCTCAAATCCCCATGTTTTCTATATGGGTTCAACCGGGGGAGGTGTATGGGAAACACGAAATTCCGGCCAGTCCTGGGAGAATATCTCCGACGGTTTTTTTAAAGCAGGATCAATCGGCTCAATTGAAGTGGCCGATTCCGATCCAAATGTCATCTATGTCGGAACAGGTTCAGACGCTCCAAGGGGCAATATTTCCCCGGGTATCGGCGTCTACAAAAGTACGGACAGGGGAAGGACCTGGACACATTGCGGACTCCGCCATGGAGGACAGATCGGTGAAATCAGGGCCCATCCCGCCAATCCCGACCTGGTTTATGCCGCGGTCCTGGGCTGCATCTTCGGGCCTAATGATGAGAGAGGGGTTTTCAGGTCAAAAGACGGGGGAGGCACCTGGGAAAAAGTTCTTTTCATTAACAGTTCAACCGGGGCCATAGATATAAATATCGATCCGAATAATCCACGCGTGCTGTATGCCGGCTTCTGGACCGCCGATCGAAAACCCTGGAGCCTCACGGACGGAAGTGAGGAAGGGGGAGTTTATAAATCAGTAGACGGCGGAGACAACTGGGAAAAGGTACGGGGAGGCCTCCCGGAGGATGAACTGCTGGGAAAGGTGGATATTGCCATATCCCCGGCTGATTCCGACAGGATATGGGTATTGCAGCAAACCGGAAAAGAAGAGACCGGCGGTCTTTACCGTTCCGATGACGGTGGGGAATCCTGGAACCGTGTCAACGGTGAACACAAACTCCGGCAACGGCAGTATTACTACACCCACCTCTACGCTGATCCTCTAGATGAAAACACTGTGTATATCCTGAACACCGGCTTCTATAAATCCACGGATGCCGGAAAAACCTTTGACCGCGTTTCCGTACCCCATGGCGATGTCCATGACCTCTGGCTGAATCCTGATAATCCGAAAATCATGGTCAACAGTAATGATGGCGGTGCCAATGTAACCGTCGATGGCGGAAAAACCTGGACCACCCAGCTGAACCAGCCCACGGCAGAGTTCTACAGGGTAGAAGTGGACAACCAATTTCCCTACCGGGTATATGGATCCCAGCAGGATAATACAACCATCTCAGTCCCCAGCAAGTCCCAGGGAGATGTTTCCCCAAAACAGCACTGGTTTTCAGTCGGAGGTGGTGAGAGTGGGCACATCGCGGTCCATCCCGAGAATCCGGACCTGGTCTATGCCGGGACATACAGCGGGGAGGTTACAAGGTTTGACCGGAAAACCGGCCAGGTCCTGCAGATGACCCCTTACCCTCACTACACTGAGGGCACAAAGATGACCGAACTGAAATACCGCTTCCAGTGGAACTATCCCGTTGTTATTTCCCGGCACAATCCGGAAAACATATACATAACTTCCCAGTATGTTCACAGGTCTGCTGACGGAGGGTTCAACTGGGAAATTATCAGCCCGGATCTAACCACCAATAATCCTGAATACCTGGACTTGATCCCGGGAGGCCCGATCCAGCATGACGCGACCGGGGTTGAAGTATACTGTTCGATCTTTTCATTCACTGAATCTCCTCACCAGGCTGGAGAATTGTGGACAGGAAGTGACGACGGCCTGATCCACATATCCAGGGATAACGGGAAAAGTTGGAAAAATATCACCCCGGCTGACATGCCGCTGGACGGGACAGTCAATTCCATAGACATCTCCCCTTTCAGTCCTGGTGCGGCCTATGTCGCGGTCTACAAATACCGGCGGGCTGATTTTGCGCCTTATATATTCAAAACTAAAAATTACGGGGAAAGCTGGTCCCTTCTGACAAACAGTGACAACGGTATTCCAGCTGATCATTTCGTGCGGGTAGTCAGGGAAGATCCTGGTCGTGAAGGACTCCTATATGCCGGTACTGAATTCGGAATGTTTGTCTCCATCGATGACGGAAAACACTGGCAGCCGTTCCAGATGAATCTTCCCCATACACCAGTCACCGACATCAAGATCCACAACGGAGACCTGGTATTGAGCACCCAGGGCCGCTCCTTCTGGATACTCGATGACCTGGGTCCCCTGCACCAGATTGACCTGGATTCCGAGCCTTCTGAATTCACCCTCTTTAAACCGCGGACAGCATATCGAACCCAGTTGTCGGGCTATTCAGGAAATCCCGGACCGGACCCCTATCCAACCGGAGCCCTCGTATATTTCAATGTTCCGGATAATGGTGAAGAACTGCCGGTTAAGCTCGAAATCCTGGACAGCAGCGATGACCTGGTTCGCGCCTGGTCAACAGCATATGACAAAAAGGACGAAGACAGGCAGGGAGGCCCGGAGAAACTTGAAAGTAAACCCGGATTGAACCGGTTTGAATGGGACCTCAATTATCCCGGCCCTTTCACCGTGGATGACCTGGTTACCATGGTAATGAGGAATCCGGCTTCGGGCCCGAAAGCGGTTCCCGGATCTTACAAGGTAAGACTGTCTTCCGGGGAAACAGTTAAAACTGAAACCTTCGAAGTCAAAACTGATCCCCGCTGGGATACATCCGATTCAGATTTACGGCAGACTTTTGAGCTGGCAATACGGATCAGTGCCATGATCACCCGTTTCCAGACCGCAATAAAAAACATGCGCTCAATACGCGGTCAAATAACAGAAATTTCAGATCTCGCTGCCAGAAATGGTTTTTCTCCAGAGATTAAGAATTCTGCTGATGAAATATGCGGTCGTCTTTCTGAAGTCGAGGATGCCCTGATTAACAACAATATTAAAAGCGGGCAGGATTCGATCGGGATGGAAAGAAGGCTCTCCAACCGCATGGGAAGGCTATACCAGATAGTTCGGGATCATGACGCGGCCCCGACCGGAGGAATGAAGGAACGGCTGGATGACCTTGAGAAGACCTATGACAGATACATGGGCCAATATAACGAACTTCTTGGGAAAGACCTGGAGCAGTTCAATAAACTGCTGAAAAAGGAAGGCGTGGGGCATATACTGGTGCCCTGAATAATTAATACGCACTCAGCGACCTGCTTCAGTAATTCCCTGGAGCGTCGGATATTTCAATCAATAAAAGGAGAAAGATATGATTCTAGTAAAACGTAGAGACCTGCTGGCAGGAGTGGGGGAATGAGTATCTGTCTCGCAGCCGGATGTTCACCGAAGGACTCCCCTTCCGGGGAGGTTGCTGAAGCCCCGGAAGAAACAGCTACCCAGGTTCCGGTTGAAGAGGCCGGAGAACATGATCTGCAGTTAAGGCCGCACCACATTCTGGACATCATATCCACCCATGGACAGGGAATTGTCATGGAGCCATCAGATTACGGACACGCCCAGCATATAGTAGCCGAACAGATCCATTCGAATCCCGACCTGAAGGTAAAACTGGTTGTTGGATCAGATGACATCTGCACGGGATGCAAACATTTAATGGCTGACGGGAAATGTGATGATGTCCTGGCCCAGCTGACCCCGTCCCCTTCCAAGCAGGCCTATAACGATGTGCTGGACTGCCGATTGCTGGACCTGCTTGAGATCAGAATCGACAGCATTATGACTGTCCGCGAATACCTGGAGATTGTGAATAAGCAGGTGCCGGGAATTGAAAAAATGTGTACTCATCCCAAGGAAGATGAAGGTGAAAGGCTTGCCGGGCTGACTGAGGGACTGATAAAACTGGAGATAAGGGAGAAAGTCTGAACCGAGGGTCACTGAGCCAAAATTCCGTTCAACCTCAACACTTGACAGCAGAGCCGACTGATATCGGACCGCCCTGCCCTGCTGACTAGTGGGGCATTTCGAAGTAAAATCCAAGATTTAAAATCGCCGAAGTTAATAGAAAGTTCGAAGTGGCGGCGTCCGTCTCATTCGAAAAACTCGTTTATGCGTCGCAGCATTCCCGGGGATAAATCTTCTCCAATACCAGTATTTCCCGGCTGAACCGCCAAGTATCGGCAGGCGACCTTCCGTCCCAGGTTCAGGTAATTCTCGATGAGGGTTATGGAGTAGGCATGGGTGCTGATCCCGGCGTTTTTGATCTCTCCAGGCTCCATCCACCGGATATCGCCGGGATTACCGCCGAAATCACAAGCATCAATGAAAACAACAAGGCCCGGATTCGAGGATAAAATCCGCTCAAGAAAATTCTCCGGATTGGTTCCCGCTGAAATGAATCGAGCCCCCGAAAAAATCCCTTTCCCCCTGATTAACTCCAACAGTTCCAGCCCGGCAGCGTCATCGGACCTATACCGGTTTCCCAACCCTGTGAAGGTAATTTCCTTGTTCGAAAAACGGCTCAGGTCAGCCCGCAAATCCGTAGAATTCATCGGCTGTCACGATCTTCTGGCGGCATTTCGCGCAGGTTACTTTAAGATAATCTTCACGGCGAATCCGGGATTTAACCGAAGACTTTTCAGTCCCGAAAAACTCCTCCTGCAGATCCAGCATTAAAAGTGGATTGGCGTAGGCCTTGGCCCCAAGGCGATGCCGGATCCATCTCAGGTGGTCCCTGCAGGCGATCACTTCTCCGCAGGATTCACAGACCACAAGCTCCTTTTCCAGGGTTTCGAATAATTCAGGAGCCTTCAAATCCATCACCGGTAAAGCATATTTCGAGCTGCGATTAATCCCTGTCCCGGTAATGCATTTTTCATGGCACTGCCCGCAGTGTATGCAGGAACTGTATTCAACCGTCAAAGTGCGGATCCTTCGTTTCCTGTCATCTGAAACGATAATGGCCCCGGTCGGACACACCTGGGCGCAGGTTCCACAGCCAATACATGCCTCAGCATCATATTCCGGGAATCCCCGGTACTCATGGGCCGGAACATATTCTTCCGACGGAAACCTGCTGGTATAGGGAGCCGTAAAGAAAGAAGTCAACGCCTCCTTTATTTCCCGTAGTTTAGGCAGATACATCGGAATTCTCCTTCAATTCGTGATCATCTTCATACTGATCAACAACTGTTTTTTCACTCAGCCTGATCCCGCTGCGGTGGGCCGCCCGGGAAATGGCGTGCGCGGCAACCGGGGAGGTCAGGAAAACAAAAATTATACCCAGGACCGCCTTGAATCCAAAGACAGTAAAACCCTCGATAAGGAATACGCCAAGGAGAATTCCGGCGGTACCAAAAGTGACACACTTGGTAGCCGCCTGGAGGCGGTTATATACATCCGGGAGTCTTACAAGTCCCAGCACCCCAAAAAAATCGAAGGCTATTCCAATACCTATTAAAACCATTCCCGCCAATTCCAATATCTCATTCATCCAGCTGCCTCCCTTCCAGGATTTTCGCGAAAGCCAGCGAAGCGATAAAGCTGAGCAAGGCCCAGATCAAGGCGATGTCCATAAAGAAGTTCTGGTCGTAATAAATCCCCATAATGGCCAGCATTCCAACTATCAAGATGCCCAGGATATCAACAGCTACAATTCGGTCAGCCGGGGACGGCCCGAAAATAACCCGGAATAGAACGAACAGGGCACAGAAAAGACTCACATTGATCAGCCTTACCAGCAGAGTTCCTTCAAAAACGAAAAAATCGTAATACAGGAATCCAGCTACAATAACCAGGCCGAAAATCCAGCGCAGCAGTCTCATTCGAACACCTCCCTCAGTATTGGCTCAAAACGGGAACCTATCAGTTGGGTATTCTCCTTGATATCCGTGGTTTTCACGTCTATGTGATGAACATAGAGAGATTCCCCGTCCGGATCGATATCCACAGTCAGGGTTCCCGGGGTGAGGGTTATTGAATTACTCAGGATCGTAAGGGAAGTTGGTTTCTTCAATCCGGTCTTAATCTTTACTATCCCCGGATTAATCGGGAGGAGCGGGTGCAAAACTATATAAGCAACATGCACATTCGCCTTGACCATTTCCCAGATAAAAATCAGGATATATCCCAATCCATACAGCAGTCTTTTCAAAAAGGGATTCTTTTTTTCTGTGGTAATAAGCATATGCCCGGCAGCCAGGGCGGCTATGGCGGCAACGAAAAAACCGGCTATCACCTGCTGGATGTCCGAGATCCCGGTCAGGGCAAGCCAGGTTAGAAATGCCAGTAAGAATACGGTAAAACGGCTTCGTCTTTTCATAACCTCACCTCCCCAAAACCAGCTGGATATATTCGGTGTTTCCCAGGATCACATCAACAACCGGATCCAGGGTAACCTCCCTGATTTCCGGCAGGACCAGCAAACTGCTTACCAGGCAAAGTACAGCAACGGCAATCATGGCTGAATTCATTCCCCACCCTACTTTCTGCTGGATCTCTTCCACTATCCGTTTGCCGCGGAAACCGTAACTCTGTACCTTCATGAAAGAAGCAAGAGTCAGCAGGCTTCCTATCACGGCCAGCAGAGCGTATACCGGTTCACCGGCCTGTATTGCCGCGATGATTATTATCAGCTTGCTGAAGAATCCGTTGAACGGAGGGATTCCGGCGATGGAAAGGGACGCCACCATTGAAGTGCCTGAGGTTACAGGAAGCACTTTTCTCAAGTTCCCCATACGCTTCAGGTTCCTGGTTCCCAGGGCCATTTCCACGGCTCCGGCATTGTAAAACAGCAATGATTTGAACATCGCGTGATTCAGCAGGTGATAAACCGCGCCCAGCATTCCCAGGGGAGTGGCAAGCCCCATCCCCAGCAGTATGTATCCAATCTGGCTTATGCTGTGATAAGCCAGAAGCCTTTTCATATCCCACTGGGCGATGGCCAGCAGGACCCCAACAATAATCGAGATGCCTCCCAGCAGCAGAAAAGCCTTCATGAACACCTCGGGAGCGCCGAGAACATTAAAGAATATCCTGATCAGCGTGTAAACGCCCAGGGCTTTAATCAGGACGCCGGAAAGCATTGAGGAGATGGGAGCAGGAGCTGAAGAATGGGCATCAGGAAGCCAGGCATGGAAAGGCATTGCCGCGGCCTTCAATCCAAATCCAGCCAGAAACAGGCCTCCCGCCCAGTACATCACCTCGGTGTTCCCAACCGCGAAAACATCATAAATCCGGGACATGGTAAGGGTCGAAGCGGCACTGTAGGTAACCCCAATCCCTATAAGGATAAGTGTCGAGGAGACGGCTCCCATCACGGCATATTTAAAAGACGCTTCAAACTCTTCAGCCCGGCCGCCATAAGCTACCAGGGCCACGGCGGACAGGAGCGCGACCTCCATAAACACAAACAGGTTGAACAGGTCCCCGGTAATAATTACTCCATTCATGCCTGCAACCAGCAGCATGAACAGGGCGTAATACTTCCAGTCCATCGATAAATTCCGTATGTACTGGATTGAAAACAACAGTGAAGTCAATGAAATAACACTGACCATTACCAGCATGAAGGCTGCCAGGGCGTCCATAACCAGTACAATTCCGTAGGGGGCCGCCCATCCGCTCATGCTGTAAACAGTCTCTGTCGCTTCCATACCAAAGAAAGCAAAAACAGAAAGCACGGTCAACACTATAGCGGCCGGCAGCGAAATCCATACAGCCCAGGTATCTTTTTTACCTGAAGCCAGGGAAATCGCGAACGAGGCAAGTAATGGGACAACAATAAAATATGGGAGGATCATCCTGATAACCTCCTTATTTTCGTTATGTCGAATGTTTTGTATTTCTGGTAAATCCTGACTACAAGGGCTACAAGCAGGGCTGTTGTACCCAGCTCAATCACGATAGAAGTCAGCACCATCGCCTGGGGCAGCGGATCAACCATCTGCCCGGGCTGAACGCCCTTGCTCAGGATGGGATACAAAGCATCCGTCCTGTAGGCAAAAAGAATCAGGAACAGGTTGGCTGAATAGGCCATAATAGTCAGTGACAGTATGATCTTGATCAGGTCCCTCTTGGTTAACACCCCGTAGAGACCCACCAGGAACAGCACAAAACAAAGCAGATAAACAGTCACATGTCACCTCCCTCCTCCAATAAATGGGGGTCCGACAACACCCATACCGCCAGGAATAAAGAAACACCTACTTTCACGCCTATCAAGATATTCAGAATCGGGATTGTTCCCGCGCTAACCAGGCTGAACAACTCTCCGTGGTATAAAAAATTGGTGAGAAAAACTCCACCCGCCGTAACCCCCAGGAGACCCACTACGAGAAAAAGAAGTATCGCGGCAGATTCCGCCTGGTGAAGAAGCTTGATGTTCAGCCATTCTTCGGTATAGGTCCGACCGTAGGCCAGAAATATGCAGAGGAAGGCCAGGGCAAGTATTACTCCCCCACCGAAACCTCCCCCGGGGGTAAGGTGACCGTGCAGAATCAGGTACATGCCATATACAAGCATTATCCAAACCATTAACCGGGTCACTGTCTTGACGATAATTGTCATGCCGGCTTGCTGCTTCATGATTCAGACCCCCCTTTCGAATCCTTTGCCCTTCTTAGCCGCAGAATTGTGAAGGTCCCCAGAATCGCGGTGAAAAGTACAGTTATCTCACCGAGGGTGTCATAAGCCCTGTAGTCGAGAATAACCGCTGCCACCAGGTTGGCGGCCCCGGTTTCCGCGGCGCCTTCGGCCAGGTAATGACCGGCAGTGCTCATCAGGGGATCCCCGAAAGCCGGAAGCTTCTGGAAAACAGAAAGGCTCAGAACAAACAAAGCCGCCAGCGTAAGCAGAGTCACCCCCGACAACAGCCGATTTGCTTGTGAAGCATCCTCCCTGTGATATTCCTTTCCGACAAAAGCCCGGACAAGGATGATCAGCGCGAATATTTCAAACAGGAACTGCACGATAGCCAGATCCGGAGCCTGGAGAAAAAGAAAGGCAACAGACACTCCCAGGCCGACAATCCCTATCGCAATAATTGCTGAAAGGATGTCCCTGATTTCCAGGGCGGCTACAGATCCGATGATCATAAAACCCAGAATAAAAATCAACCAAGTTTCTACTGGCATAACTGCCTCCGCTTAATTCAATATCCAATCAGTTTCCATTTCCCTGTCATCGAATCAACAGGAGAAAGACCAGCACGCCCAGGACTATGTACAAGACATAAAGCTGCAGCTGCCCCGGATGGGCTTTCTGGAACAGCCTGGAGAACGCAAATGTCAGGTTCCCGCCTATGTTATAGAGATCAAACCAGTGATTCTCCGCGGCATTGAAGATCGGGCGAAGCGGAAACATATTCCTGATTTCCTTGTAAAACTCTGTCCCGGCTACCCGGTATTCAGAGGAATCCTCATTGCCGCAGATATATAATTCATCAAAGCGCAGTTTCCTGGTCATAAGGTACACTCCAAAGCCCAGGACAAAGGCAATGCCAAGCAGGAGCACAAGCAAAACCGGATCATATGAACCGCTAAAATTCAGCTCGGCCCAGCCGGCCGCATCGGTAACCGGACGGATTAGAAAACGCAGGGGAAGTTCCACGGCAAAAAGACCGAAAAGGATGCAGAGAAACGCCAGCAGCCCGGTCGAAAGAACCTGGTTAAAAGGCGCTTCCCTCAATCCTTCCCATGTTTTTACGGCTTTCCCCAGGAAAACCGCGTGGATGAATTTCATGAAACTGGCCAGGGTCAGGGCGCTTCCGAAAACAGCCAGGATGATGCAGGTAAGCATCCATATCTGGTACACCGGAGCAATTTCCGAAGTCTTTTCTAGGAGCCCCTGGTAGATCATCCACTTGGAGAAGAAACCGTTAAAAGGAGGTATTCCCGAGATCGAAAGAGCGGCAACCAGAGAGGTGATAAAGGTGAAGGGCATAATTTTACCCAGCCCCCCAAGCTCCTCCAGTTCATTGGTTCCGGTTCTTTTCTCAACCGCTCCCAGGCCCAGGAATAATCCTGATTTGTATATGGTGTGATTGGCAAGATGAAACAGTCCTCCGGCAAAGGCTATGACATTGCCGCTTCCTATTCCCATTATCATGTATCCGACCTGGCTTACGGCGTGATACCCAAGAAGCCGTCTCCCGTTATGCTGGTTCATGGCCATCATAACCGCGGTAATAACCGTAAGGGCTCCTATTGTCACAACCACAAGGTGGACAACCAGGCCAACCTGAAACATGCCGGTCATCATGCGGGCCAGGAGAAATATTCCCAGCAACTTATCCAGGGAAGCCGGCAGGAATGCAGCGCTTTCAACCGGCGCATCCCGGCTGAAATCAGGCACCCAGGTGTGAAGCGGGAAACCCCCGGCCTTGGCCAGGGCGGCAATGAGAAACATGATAAACGCGGTCACGGCTCCCGGACTGTTCAAGGCAACACTGTATTCACCCAGGTTCCAGCCATTCCCGGGCTGGCTCATCCACAACAAGGCAACTCCCATAATCAGGAAAGCATCACTTCCCCCGATCAGGATGAACACCTTCTTTGCAGTCTGCGGAGTATCTTCCGTCGTGCCCAGCAGTGAGAAAAAGTAGAGCATCATCCCTGACAATCCCCAGAAAAGGAGAAACGCGATCAGGTTCTCGCTTAGGACAACTCCATTACAGAAAGCAACAGTCATCGGATACCATATGAAAAAAGGCTTTTCAGCTCGACTGTCCACCCCCTTCAGGGAAAACAGGAGAATGATCAGGGAAAGTACCTGGATGAATAAAAGAGTGAATCTCCCCAGGGGATCTACGGTGAAGATCGAATAACCCATCCACTCCACAGGCGGGGGAGATAAACTGAACAGGCTGCCAGCCAGGAAAAGTCCCCAGGCTACCGCTGCCAGGGTGATCACCTTCCTGATAATGACCGGAAACAGAAGGTTGATGAATCCGGCAGCCAGCGGGATCAAAACTAGATACCACATTATATTATTATCCATTCTGTTCCCTCCTGATCAGCTCTGTTTTTTCCCTGGAAATCTTCAGTAAATCCAGCTGAAACGGATCATGATTTCTGTCCCGCAATTTAATAATCCTCTCTGTGCAGCAGTAACACGGATCAACCGAGGCCAGGGTTATCAGGGCATCCGCCACCGGAATACCCTTGCAGGACGCCTGGAATGTGGGGATGTTGGAATAGCTGGGAGCCCTGACCTTATGCCTGATGGGCCGGTTTGTCCCATCGGTGCGCACATAATGAAAAACCTCTCCGCGCGGAGCCTCATAGCGCCCTATGCCCTCCCCTATTCCGATTTCTCCTACATCGTTGAGGATCGGGCCGATTCCATTTTCCAATTTCCCCAGGCACTGGCGGCAGATTTTTGAGGACTCCAGTATTTCGAGTATCCGAACAACGGTTTTGGCGTATACGTCTCCGTCATCCAGTACTATCTCGTCAAATTCAATCCAGCCATAGGCATCGTTGGGTTCATCCTTTCGGACATCGGTTGCCACACCGGAGGCCCTGGCTGTCGGACCTGTCGCGCAGTAATCGACAGCATCCTGTTTGGAGAGGACACCAACTCCTTTCAGCCTGGATTTCAGGACAGGGTCATCCTTGGCGGCATTGGCTATCATCAGCATTTTTTCATCAACACTGTCCAGGATTTCAATCATCTCCGGAATTGAGGCCGGATCCACGTCCCTGGCCACTCCCCCGACCCTCATCATTCCGTAGTGGTTGCGATTTCCTGAAATGATTTCGAACATCTGCAGGATAGGCTCCCTGTATTTCCAGGCCCACATCCACAGGGTGTCGTACCCTATGAAATGACCGGCCAGGCCGAGCCACAGCAGATGGCTGTGAATTCGTTCCAGTTCTCCAACCAGGCTCCGAATGTAGGCGGCCCTCTCCGGGATCTCAATATTGTCCACATCCTCAACCGCGTGAACGCAGGCCAGGGGATGGGAGGTGGAACAGATCCCGCAGATTCTTTCCACCAGGTAAATTGACTGGGTAAATGTCTTCCTCTCCGAAATCAGTTCATGCCCGCGATGCATGTACCCCGTATCCATATCAATATCCACCACGGTCTCACCGTCCACTGTAAGGGTGAACAGCTCAGCTTCTTCAAGGAGGGGATGATACGGTCCTACCGGCAGGATATTTCGACTCATGACAACCTCCTGATCCTGAAAGGCTGATTAAGGCCTTCCCCTTTGGGATGATTCCTGGTAAGCAGGGGTTCCGGCCTGGGATGCCCGGTGAAAGTTATACCCCAGTATTCAGCCATTTCACGTTCGATCCATTCCGCGCCCTTCACTATCGTAGCGATTGAATTCATCTCCGGATTATCCTTGTCCGGCATCACGACCCTGGGGCAGAAATACTCACCGGTCCGGTCCAGGGAGAAAAAATAGAGAACCTCAACTCCCCTCGCGACTTCGATAGCTGAGGCGGTAGAAAGGCGGCATCCCATTTCTAAAAACAAATACCTGACTGCCTCATGAAGATTTTCGTTATCCACCTCGAAGTAAAGGCGTTTCTGCTTCCTGATTAACGGGCCTATTTTGGATCCCATTTTTTCAACAAATCCATTGATCTCTGCACTGTCAGGCATTGAGCACCCCCATCAGTTTGGCTATTCCCGCGATCATGGCTTCCGGAGCAGGAGGACAACCCGGAATGAACATGTCTATCGGGATCTCTTTTCGTGCTTCGTGATCACAGTTGTGACTTTGTTTGAAACAGCATCCGCTTGCCGGACAGGTTCCAATCCCCACAACAAAAACCGGTTTCGGGGCCTGCTCTATAATCTTCTTCACAAACGGAGCCACCTTGTTGTTGACAATCCCGGACAGAAGAATCACATCAGCATGCCTCACTGATCCAACCAGCTTTATTCCGAACCTTTCCACATCATATCTGGGTGTAAGCAGATCAAGAATTTCAATATCGCAGTTGTTGCAGGGTGAAGCACTGACATGAAAAACCCATAGCGACTTGGCCAGCCTTTTGTTATACCAACCCATACTAGACTCCTATCACCGCTAAGATCATGGCCGCGAATCCCAAAGGAGCAGCGTATTTCCAGAAAAAATTCAGGGCAGTGTCAATACGTATCCGGGGATTCGTGTTCTTGATTATTATGATTAAAACTACTATCAACAGGTACTTGAGAACAGCCCACAGAATGCCCATCCCCTGCAGATAGAAGCCTCCCAGGAAAAGGGCTATCAATAGAAACGGGAATACCACGTACATCATCAGGTGGTTCAGTTTCCAGAAAGCCAGGGGAGGCCCGCTGTACTCCATAAAAGGGCCTTCAACAAGTTCAGTTTCAGCCTCGGGAATGTGGAAAGGAGGCAGGGTCATTTTCGCCTGGATGCAAATCAGCCCGATAAGAAATCCGATAAGACCTGAAATTGATCCGGCTATAGCTCCATTCTCAGATTGCCACGCCAGGATTTCCTCAAAACGTATTGAGTATCCGGTTTTTATAATCGGAATCAGGCATACCAGGATGAAAGCCAACTCGTCGGCCAGGAGCAGTTTTATTTCACGCCCGGCCCCGAGGCTTCCATATATGTTCCCGGTGGAACTTCCTCCAAGTACCACCATCACTGAAAAAATCATCAGCAGGTACATGACAACCAGGAGGTCCGCGCCGAAACCCGCACCCATAAAAAGAGCTGTGCCGATAATTGCTGAAACCAGGGCTATCATGCTGAAGGCAATAAAGGGAGATACTATAAACAAGGGTCCCAGGCCGCCCCTGACAACTATGGTTTCCTTACCCATCAGCTTGAAAAAATCATTGAAACTCTGGGTTATCGGGGGACCAACACGAAACTGAAAGCGGGCTGACACCTTCCTGTCCACCCAGCCGATGACAAATCCCAGCAGAGCCGTGAATAAAATCCCCGGAAAGATAAGCAGATAGAACACATATTCAAAATTCATGCCCGTCCCTCCTTCTGTCTCCAACCCGGAGTTCGAACAGCCAGGTTACTCCCTGCAAAGTAGATGTGACGGTCAGGATCCTCCGCTTCAATCTTCACCATCTGGAGAGCACCCTGCCGTGAAGTCCTGACGCATAATGGCTCATAATCCGGATTCTCCTCCAGTTGATGCAGGCAGTAGTCACATTTGGCTGTGACGTAATTGATTACTTCGGGAAATACGGTTCCGAAAGGACAGGCCAGGATGCAGCTTTTGCAGCCGACACAACGCATGTTGAATCGTTTAATGAGTCCGCTTTCCTGGCGTTCCAGGGCCTCCTTCGGGCAGGCCAGGACACAGAAAGCTTCTTCACATTGACGGCAATAGGCGGCAAACTGGGCAACTTCAAGCAGTGAAAAAGCCCCCTGGTTTTCACGGTGAAACATGTATTCGCACTTAATCTCATCCACCGCCTCCGGCTTTTCAAGGAGCCTGGGAATATCTATAAAAAGCTTCTTCAGTCCCATATCGCCTCCTCATTCCTGATCTGGTCGTAGGTAAATACCGGGCCGTCCTTACAGGCATAATATTCACCCATAACGCAGTGCCTGCACTGTCCAAAACCGCAGTACATTTTCTTTTCCATGGAAAGATACAGATTTTCGGGTTTGTAGCCGATCTTGAGGAGGTCCATTGTTCCAAATTTCATCATCACCGGAGGACCGCAGACAACCGCCGGATTATCGGTAGGATCAATATCTATCTTTTCCAATAATCCGGTAACCAGGCAAACGTCTTCATTCCAGGATTCCCCATCGGGAACTTCATCAACTGCCCGAAGAAATCTAACATTTTCATATTGGCGCCAGCCAGCGGTTTCATCCTTGTAGATACACTCTTTCGGGGACTTGGCCCCGACAAGAAAAGTGATGCTCCGGTACCTCTCCACCTCATGGAGAAGAGTCAGGAAAAGTGATCTCAGCGGAGCCAGTCCGCATCCTCCCCCAAGGATAAGCAGGTCCCTGCCCGCAAATTTGTCCAGCGGATAACAGGAGCCAAACGGACCCCGCAATCCCACAACCTCTCCAGGCTCGGTTCGGTGAACATATTCAGTCAGGAATCCGGTTTTCATGATCGTCACATCCATCACATCTGATACAAAATGTGATGAGGATGGAGTAAAAGGCCCTTCTCCAATGCCCGGAACCGACAGTTCAATAAACTGCCCGGTCTTAAATTCCACTGGATCGCGGGGACGCAATCTCAATGTCCGAATCATTGGAGATTCCTGGACAATGTCATAAATGGTCGCTGGAATTACTTCGTAGGGATTGACCATGTTCATACCCCCCTGCCCTGAAATACGGTTTTTTCACTTCCGGTCCCGGATGCGGGAACCTCCAGCCCGGTGGTTCCAGTTACAACTTTCCTTATGTCTATACCCGCCACGCAGGCCTCAATGCACCTGCCGCAGCCGGTACAGCCAAAGATCTGGAGATTTCTTTTGATCAAATCAAGCTTGCAAAGATAGCGATTACGAAAACGGTCTCTCATAAGAGGACGGGGCGTACCGCCTCCGGCAACTGTCGCGTATCCGGCGAGTTGACAGGAGTCATAACTGCGTTCCTTTATGAATTCCTTTTCACTCGATTCATCGTTTAACAGCAGGCAGTAGCAGGTAGGACAGATATTGGTGCAGGCCCCGCATCCGACACATCCGGCTGATGCATCTTGCCATCCCCCTGAGTCCATGCTTCGAATTCCTTCTATAAAATCCGCGTATCCAACCCGGCCATTCCGCGCTTCCAGTTCCGCGTTTAGTGAAACTCGTGCCGCCTTGACCTGTTCAAGATCCGCAGGCCCGGCATTTCGGCAGTTCACCGCATCCTTGACCAGCCCAAGAAGATCCTCTCCCTTTTCTGATCCGGAAGTAATGAGATATTCATTGCCGACCCGGGAGAGATTTAGGTCGAATCCCGCTTCAGACCAGGGTCCTCCTCCGGTCATATTACAGTGGCAAGTGGAATGCAGGGTCGTGCAGTCAGAGGAAATTATGGTAGTGCGGCTTCTCCAGTCGGAATAGGCCGGATCAGTGAAATCATCGTTGATCATGGCCCGGTCCAGGAGCTGCATCCCTTTTATGTCACAGGCTTTAACACCGGCAATAAGCCTTTCGCCCCCCGGATGATCCCTTCCGGTTACCCGCTCCCTGAAAAGATAAAAAAGAACCTTGACTGGATCAGCAGTGCGGTGGCATTCCAACTGGAATTCAATTCCCGGCCGCAGGCTGGTCAGGGAATAAAAACCCTCTGGATCATCCGGAGCCCGTGCTGGAACAATAATCTCACTGTATTTCCGGGGCTTGATATCAATCAAATCTGTGATGAATGACTTGAACTCCTCCACTCCTGCAAGTACTTCCATTCCTCCTCCTCTTCGCAGTATCCCGGGGGATTCCTCCGGGACTACCTTCCAGGCGGCGTTTTCAGTCCTCACGCGAGTTTTGTCCCTGGTTCTCCTATGCCCAGGGGCAACCCTTCCGGCCCAGTTTTTCACCGGGACGGATCAGCCGCGAAACATTAGTTCCAGGCTCGAATCCAATATCAACTGAATTTAGACAGATACGTTTTGGGTATTAGTGTGAAACTGGACAATTGAGATAACGCCGGATGAAATAGAATTTCTATTCGGGTGCTGAAGCATTGCCAGGAGAGTGGGGCCTGGATAAATACTAACCAGGGTAGAGGAGAAAGAATGTGTCCATAGAAAATGGAAATGTTCGTTTGAGGTTGAGAATTTCGAGCTCTGCATACGGTCCTTAATTACTGCCGATATAACCAATGTTGGTTTAAGCTAAACAAAATCCTGCAAAATTTAAACGTATCACTTGATTAATCAAAAATATAAATCGTTTAAAGCATTGTCAAGAGAAAAATAAAAAATATTTTTTGCAGTCTCCAGATTCAGCCAGACAGGCCTGTTTTAACTCGAAGGCGCCATCGGAAGTTAGATCGGAGATGTTCGATGTGCGAAGTGGAAGGGCTTCGGCAGGTTCATAACGCAAAGATAAAATGAGAAGGCTGGTCAATCCTGAGCGTGATAGGATCAAGCTCTAACCTTAACCGCAGTCACCCAGAGGGGCTGCAAAAGAAAGGAGACCAGCCATGAAAAACGGTATCACAATTGGAATGGATTTGGGTGATAAATTTCACATTGCGGTAGCGTTCGATTCGGAAGGTAATGAATTAGGATCGACCGAGGTACGCAACACCAAGAGTGGAATCAAGAAGTATTTTCGGGAGTACGAAGGTGCGACGGTGGCGATGGAGGCTGGTACGCATTCTCCCTGGATCAGCCGATTCCTCACCGAGGAACTGAACTGTCGTGTTCATGTAGGCAACCCGCGCAAACTGCGTTTCATTTGGGACAGTAACGACAAGTCTGATGAACGAGACGCACGAATGCTGGGGCTGGTATGTCGAGTTGAGCCCAGATTACTTTCTGTGTTGCATCATCGCAGCCGCCAGGCGCAGGCGGATCTATGCGTAATCAAATCGCGGAATAAGTTGGTGCAGGTGCGCACTCAATTGGTCAACCATGCGCGAGGATTGGTGAAATCTATAGGAGAACGTCTTCCTAAGTGCAGCGGTGCGAGTTTCTCTCGACGTTGTGCCGATTGCATACCGGAGGAGCTTGAGCTGGCATTGAGGCCGATACTGGAATCCATCACCGCATTAAATGGGAAGATCAAGGAACTGGATGAGAGTATTCTCTTGATGAGCCGGGATCAATACCCAGAGACTGCCCTGTTGTTGCAGGTTCCCGGGGTTGGACCTGTAACAGCACTTACGTTCATACTGACTTTTGAAGATCCGTCACGATTTGAAAAGAGCCGGCAAGTAGGTCCGTTTTTGGGACTTGTTCCAAAACGTGACCAGTCCGGTACGAACGACAAGCAACTACACATCACCAAGGCGGGCAACACCTACCTTCGGCAACTATTGGTCAATTGTTCTCACCATATTCTTGGGCAGTATGGACAGGATAGTTTATTGCGTCGTCATGGGCAGGCCATAGCGGCCAGGGGTGGTAAAAACGCGAAAAAGCGAGCCGCAGTCGCAGTGGCCCGGAAACTAGCAGTGTTACTTCATCATTTATGGGTGAGCGGCGAGGAGTATGAGCCTTTTTACAATGCGCTGTCCCAAAAGGCAGCATGAATTAGAAAAGAATTTGCACGACGGATTTTTATGATATCAGGTAAAGGTTCTTAATCATGAACACCAGATCAAAAACCAATGTCTCGTCCAGGGGAGTGCGGTCTGCGTCTTGCACCGGTTGCCTGCCGGCAACGCAGAACGAGTGCGCCGCAAAGATAGCACCCCCTAACTGCGGATATTACTATGCACCGGGGCAAATGGCAGCCTCTTAAAGAGTGCGGATGGAAGTGTGACGATAAAAGACTTTTGGGTTCTGGGTAACAATGTTGAGGTCCGTTGGGGATAAAGAAAGGCAATCCTTGTATGAAACTAGCGGATACCTGATTTTTGGGGCCTATTCGACGATCCTGGAGTGGAATCTGAACATCCTCGAAGAAAAAGGTAATCCGTGAACGGATTTTTATTGACAAGCCTTCTCATGGAAGACGCCATGACGCAGGAACGCAGAGAAATAATAAATATTTGCGTCGTTGCGGCATAGCGCCGTTGCGTTAATGTTTGGATGTAATCCGGGTCAGCTGGAGCAGGACGCCCGTGGTACTGCGGGAGCATTGGCTCGACGTTGTAGCTGGAGCATCTTGCTCCAGTAACTCCGCGGGAAATTCACGCCTCACCGAATAAACCAACCTCGCCCGGAGTAAATAAGGCATTTCCAGGCAGGGCGCGACTCTTCATTGCTGTAGCTGGAGCCCTAGGCTCCAGCTACAAGCTGCAGACTGGAAGTCCGCAGTAAGTTCTAGGACCAAGCCCGGGACGGGCTTGGCACGCTCACTCCGAGATAACCGTCGACAGCCACTTGCCGGCGCCGAAGTTCTCGAACACGTAGTTGGCCTGGCCTTCAGTGAAGATAGTCGGACCCGTCAGCTCATAGGGAGCCGAGCCGGAATAATCCCATCCCTGCCAGTACGAATACACATACTCAGGATACAGATCAACAGTCGTCCACTTCCTGGTGGTGAACCACCTCGACAGCCTCATCCATCCCGGACCCACTTCGTTATCAAGCTCGTTCTGTGAGCCGGCCAGCACGTTAAGAAAACCTTCCAGCGTCAGGCTGTCCGTGCCAATAACCGCGTTCATGTCATAAAGATCCTGCAGCGTGAATTCCCCGAACTTGTAGCCAAGCACCGCGTCATTCAGGTTGCTCTCAGGATCGATTTCATAGGTATTTATGCACTTCACCGCTATCGCTGTCACTAGAGGCGTCTCCGGCGTAACCGGGGAAACGATCGGCTGGTCATCAGGATCACTCGGGATCCATGGGTCTTCAGAGTTGTTGAAAGGCTCCACCGTGTAGATCGTCACCACCGGCTGGATGTTGTAGGAAACATCATCCCACACACTGGGTGTTGCTCCCTGCGCCAGGTTGGACTCACCGTTGTAGTTATCCATGAAGGAGATGAAATTAACCACCTGCTTTTCAGCCGGCATGGCTGAGGAGGGGAAGATCTCCCATCCAAGCGCTCCGCCTTCAGAAATGATCCAGTTCAACCCCTTCGTATCCTCAATCCGGTCCCACTGGTCCCCGGCATGGGCCTCATGGCGCAGTATGTACTGGTCACCGGCCACGCTGGTTACCAGTTCGCCGTTGGCCCCGGCTTCCGTCCAGATCCTCTCGCCGCCGGTAAGCAGCGCGTGGATCGGCGCCGGCATGTCAGCCGCTCCTCCGGGTCCGTCGGCAAACACAGCCGGACGAGCCCAGGCCGTGGTCATGTAGGAAGCCTGCGCTCCCAGCTCCGTAACCTTGGCTACTGTCTGGAACCCGGTGAGGTAGTTGAATGACACCGCGGAGGCGTTCAGGATATGCAGGTTGTCATCACTGAACCCGTTGGTGCCGCCATACACGTCATAGCTGCCGTACAGGCTCTCATCAGCGGCGTCGCCGCTTCCGTCTTCCCAGGCCCCGCAGTGGGTGTTCAGCTTCTCCTCACGGTAGTTGATGAACTCATAGGGAATAAGATCCAGGTTATCGTAATCAGGATCCAGCCGGTCCTTGTTCCACTCGGGTGAAAAACCGGTCTTCACATCCGCTGAAGCGGTCACAAACAGCAGGAACCGTCCGTCGGCAAAGGTCGAGGCCGGAATGGCGTCAAAGCTCTGCCCGGTGCCGTCGGCCTTGTTCGGGTAACCGAAGAACCGGTCCTTGACATTCACGCTGTCTGTTCCGGGAACCGTGAAGTTGAACGGGTCAATCATCATGGTGTCGTTACAGGTCAGTACTACCAGGAAGTCAAAAAAGTCCACGCAGTCTGAATTGAAGTAACGGAAGTGAACCGTTACCGCCTGCTCCGGATTAGTATTGGTGATGCTTATGAAGTTCTGGTTAACCGGGGTTTCATGCCCGTACTGGCGCACAGAGTTGCTGGTGTAGTTCGCGTCAGTGCCGTAGAGTTCCTCGGCATTGATCCCCGTATCCAGCAGGTAGACCAACTGGGAACCGGGTTCATTCACCAGGGCGCCCATCGCCTCGCGGGCAGCCTGATTATCATCAATGTAATTCGGAATGCCGTCGCCGTCATCATCCCCAGTGCCCTCCCGGGCATCCGGTATTCCGTCGTTATCAGCGTCAAGGTCCATGTAATCCGGAGTTCCGTCGCCATCCGTGTCTACGGAATCATCTCCCTCAATTTCGTCTAAGATTCCATCACCATCTGAATCTGTAACTGTAAGTGTAGTGAAGGAGAGCTCCTCTCCATACCCTGTGGCGTCTCCGACAGCCTTGGCCCTGAAGTAGTAGGTTACACCCTTGCTCAAGCCTGAAATCGAGGCATTGAATGTTGAAGGAATCGCGGACAAAGTCTGGGTTGTAGTTTCGTTGGTATAGGAACCGGAAACAGTACCCCACTGAAAGGAGACAACCGCGGATTCCGCTGTTCCCAGGTCAGTCAGGCTGGCGTTCAAGACAGCTGATGAACCGGTAATACTGCTCGCCGCGCTGGTTGTGACCACCGGCGGAAAATGAGAGGTGGCTCTCAGCAGGGTCAGCAGGGCCCAGCAGGTGCTGCGGTGATTCATTTCACCATGCCCCCCGCCCAGCCAGTGTCCGTCCTCCCACTGGTTATTCACGATCACTTCGGCAAAGTCATTATAAGGATTGATGACAGGATCACCGAAAGTCTCAATATCCATTTCAGTGAATCCCTTCATCGCTGCCATAGTGGCGATATAGGAAGGGAGTACTGAAGGAGGATTTCCCCGCCATCCGTAATTATTGGAGGAACCCGATCCATTAGTAGGATCATTCCAGTGATTGACCATGAAAGTCAGGGCATCCTGGACTCTCTGGTCGGCTATGGTTTTGCCTACCAGCCCCTGGGCAAAGAGCAGGTGACCGGTTTTGTATACGTTGTGCCAGTCAAGATAGGTATTCATGTAGGCTGCGCCACCGAATTTGGGATCACCTTCAGTATGGTTCTGTATGAATTCGTTCCAGGTATCCAGGCGGGTCAGCACCTCAGAAGGGATTGCGCATTCCATGCTGTGAGCCGCGTATCCTAGACCCATGGTCACCCACCCGGTAGCCGACTGGTCCCCGGTTGTCGCGTTTTTGTAGTAGTACCAGGCGCCGGTTCCGTCCCCTGAGGTTATCTGGGCGGAGACCAGCCAGTCCACAGCCATCTGGGCTACCTGTTTATAGGTGAACCCTGCCAGGTCGCCACTGGAAACCACGGCATCAGGAGCCCCGCAACGGGCAATGGCCATCAGGGCCGGCCCGCTTTCATAACAGTTGACATGTTGTCTTTCATTCCAGTACACCCAGCCATTGACAGAATCATATGTCGCGGCTGAGATAATATAATCCAGGGCGGCCTGTATGTTGGCCGAGTAGGCATAGGTGGGATCCAGGGGAGATTTACCGATTTTCTCGGCGTAATGCTCCAGGACCGCCGCGGCAAAAGCTGAATTGGCTGCCATGTAAGTGTCCCCGGGCCAGGCACCTACCGGAGCGCCTCCAGAGCCCTGTAATGGGATAAGCCAGTCAATACCATTTTCAATGGCTGTATCAATTTCAGCCTGGGTCGCAGCCTGCAGCGGCGCAAAACCTGCAAAAATGAAGAAAATTAGACCAATAACAAGAACAGATTTCCGGAAAGAACCGTGGAAAATCACCTTCACCTCCTGAAAAAACCAAATTGCTGTCAACAGTATTGACAGCAATATATATTGAAAATCAAAGGGATCTCGGGCAGAGATATTATGTCTCTGAAACCGGGCCCCAACTCCGATTGCGTAAACATGTATTTTTTATCACAAAAGTTCTGCCTAAACAATCATATATTTAGTAAATTTTATTCTTATTTACAAAATGTTTAATTATGCGGAACCACCTGCATGAACCTGCCGCCGAAACAACATTATAATCAACACTTAACGATCTCAACTAGTCCGGATTCATACATTTTGCTTTATAAAAATTCATTGAGCTTACTGTGGAATTCAACCAGAAAATCCTTCTTATACTTTCTCCTTGGGGCTGGGTTGGGACACTGGATTTCTCCTGGCATAACCGGTTGATGGAATCGTCACCTCAATCTGTAAAAATGACCTGGTATAGATCTTTAGATTCAGGTTTATTATTGAAATTCATACCTGGATAGGGAGGACAGAATGTCGGGAAAATTCATTGCCTCGATGTTGTTTTTGCTGCTTTCCGCCTTTCCTGCCGCAAGCTGCAGGTCCGGTGAAGAGGTCCGTAGAATATCTGTCGAGGATTACCTGGACAAGATGAAAGCCGGATGGATCGGCCAGATGGCCGGAGTCGGCTGGGGAGGCCCCACGGAATTTAAATGGAAAGGGGAAATCATCCCCGCGGAATCCATGCCGGAATGGTCCCCGGAACTGATCAACCAATATGAGCAGGATGATATCTACGTGGAAATGACCTTCCTGCGCACCCTGGAACAGTACGGGCTGGATGTCGATATCCGCCAGGCCGGGATCGACTTTGCCAACAGTCGCTACCGATTGTGGCACGCCAACCGGGCCGGGCGTGATAACCTGCGCTCCGGCATAGCTCCCCCCTGGTCAGGCCATCCCGAGTTCAATAAACACGCCGATGACATCGATTACCAGATCGAAGCTGACTACGCCGGACTGATCTCCCCGGGAATGCCCCAGTCCGCCATTGAGCTGGGAGACACTTTCGGCCGCCTTATGAATTATGGAGACGGGCTCTACGGGGGAAACTTCGTTGCCGGAATGTACGCTGAAGCCTTCTTTGAAACCGACATGGAAAAGATTGTCCTGGCCGGTCTGCGCTGCATTCCTCCGCAAAGCCAGTACGCCGAGGCCATAAGGGACGTTCTCCTGTGGCATCGCGAAAATCCGGACAACTGGGAAGAAACCTGGAACAGGGTAAACCAGAGATATCATAAGGATCCCGATTACCGTAGATTCTCCTGTTCAGATCCGGGAGACACCTTCAATATCGACGCCAAAATCAATGGAGCATATATCGTCATGGGCCTGCTCTATGGTGAAGGCGATCCGGACAAAACAATCATTATTTCGACCCGCTGCGGGCAGGATTCAGACTGCAATCCATCCAATGCCGCCGGAATCCTTTTCACCTCCATCGGGGCCAAATCGCTACCGGGAAGATTCACAAGCGCCCTGGATTCCGAACCTGAGTTTTCCTACACCGATTACAATTTTAAAAGCCTGCTTGCAGTCTGCGGAGAACTGGCCCGCCGGTCGGTGCAGAAAGCCGGGGGAAGTGTGGAGAAAGATAAAAACGGCCAAGAGGTTTTCGTTATTCCCACCCAGCAGGTAAACCCGGGGCCGCTTGAGCAGTGCTGGGAACCCGGACCGGTTGGGGAAGACACAAGCTTTTCTGAAGAGGAAATGGAACAGATTACTGTTAATAACGAAACCCTAGCTGAAGAATGATACCTTGAGAGAGAGGGTAAACGAAATAGCCGAAGGTAAAATGTCGAATTGTGATAGATGAATGTCGAAGGGTCTATACCAAACTACCGGAGCTGAAGCGCCAACCAAAAACTTGCTAAATGTTTAAAAAACAGGATCTTTATAATGGTCATAGTTGAATCGTACCTAGTTGCCGTAATTCTCTGTTTCATCACCATGCTCTGCTGGGGATCCTGGGCCAACACCCAGAAACTGGCCAGCAGCCAATGGCGGTTCCAGCTCTACTACTGGGACTATTCCCTGGGGGTACTGCTACTGTCCCTGTTATTCGCCTTTACCCTGGGGAGCTTCGGCAGTGTCGGCCGCGATTTTCTGGCAGACCTGGGCCAGGCGGAGGCTGCCGCCCTCACTTCTGCTTTAGCCGGCGGAGTCATTTTCAACCTGGCCAACATCCTGCTGGTGGCAGCAATAGATATTGCCGGGATGGCAGTCGCTTTCCCGGTTGGTATCGGCCTGGCCCTTTCAATCGGGGTTATTGCCAATTACATTGCCGTTCCAGTGGGGAATCCAGTTATTCTATTCCTTGGCGTAGGCCTGGTGGTCGTAGCCATTATCCTTGATGCCCTTGCTTACAAAAAACTCCCCTCAAGCGGGGACAGGCAGGTGTCCAGGGGACTGGTACTCTCCATATTCGCCGGTATTACAATGGGCTTTTTCTACAGATTTGTTGCCGCCTCCATGGCCGGCAATTTTGCTGATCCTGAACCAGGCAAACTTACTCCCTACACCGCGGTTGTGGTCTTTTCAGCCGGGCTCTTCCTCTCCAGCCTGGTCTGGAACACTATAGTCATGTACAAGCCCTTTTCCGGAAGACCGGTAACCTACCGGGATTACTTCACTGAAGGAAACCTGAAACTGCACCTGACCGGAATCCTGGGCGGAGTAATCTGGAGCATCGGGATGGCCCTCAGCATTATCGCCTCAGGAGCGGCGGGATTCGCCATTTCCTACGGACTCGGCCAGGGTGCCACAATGGTGGCAGCTTTCTGGGGGGTCTTTGTCTGGAAGGAATTCAGGGAAGCCCCCAAAGGCACAGGTAAACTGATCGGCTTCATGTTTCTGTTCTTCATTGCCGGTCTCGGTATGATTATTGCCGCCAGGGTTATGTGATGGGCAGCCTGCGCCGCCGGCTCCAGAAAAAACAATTACGCCTTTGCTTTTTTCCGGGTGATGCAAAATCTAAAAACAGAAAGAGGTTTCAGTGAAGATTGTAGTCATCGGAAGTTCAAATACAGACATGATCATACAGGTCCCGAGGATCCCCGGGCCGGGAGAAACCATTCTGGGCGGCAGGTTCCTGACGGCAGCCGGGGGAAAAGGAGCCAACCAGGCCGTGGCCGCCGCGCGGGCCGGAGCTGAGGTGACATTCATTGCCTGTATCGGGGAGGACAATATCGGTGCGGAAGCAGTCGAAGGCTTTGATAAGGAAGGTATAGATGTAAGAAGGATCGCAAGAGATCCGGATAACCCTTCCGGCGTCGCCCTCATATTTGTCGGAGACGACGGGGAAAACAGTATAGCCGTAGCCAGCGGCGCCAATATGTCACTGACTCCGGACAGAATTGTTGCTGACAAGGACGTTATCCTTTCCGCTGATATGCTGGTAATGCAACTTGAGTCGCCACTGGAAACGATCGAAACAGCGGCTGAACTGGCAGCTGAAAAACGTATTCCCGTAATCCTGAACCCTGCCCCCGCTCAAGACCTGTCTAACAAGCTGTTAAGTAAAATCGGCATACTGACTCCTAATGAATCCGAAGCCGAACTCCTGACCGGAGTTGCGGTTGATGACATCGAAACCGCAAGAGATGCGGCTTTGATCCTGCGCGGCAAAGGTGTAGACAAGGTAATCATTACCATGGGATCAAAGGGCGCCTTCGTTTCATCAGCTGAACTGGAGTCCCTGGTGCCTGGATTTCAGGTTACTGCCGTGGACACTACCGCGGCCGGAGATGTATTCAACGGAACCCTCTCTGTAGCCTTATCCGAGGGCCAGGACCTGGAACAGGCGGTCCGATTCGCCAACGCGGCCGCCGCACTTTCAGTGACCAAACCGGGGGCTCAGCCGTCAGCCCCCCATCGGCCGGAAATTGAAGCTTTCCTGCGGAAAAGCTAATCTCTAACAGTTGTGGCTGGAAGCATCCCTGCTTTCCTGCGAGCTTCAGCGAGCCATCGGAAGTACGAAGGGTCAAGTCCTGAAATAAAGTTGACACTTTTTTTTGTGTTTTTGTTGTCCATTTAAGTTTAAAGGAATCTTTTCCCCTCCTCCGGAGGAGGGGAAAAATCACGCGGCCGTCCGGTGAACTTCCTCGGGAGTTTTATATTTCAAAGAAAGATGCGGTCTCCCTGTGTTGTATAGAAAAACTGCTTGATTAATGGATCTGAGAGCCTGAGCCTTGGTCCTGAACTGATAACCCAGGCTATATTCCTGCTTCAGAATCCCATTGACTCTTTCGGCCATGGCATTCTCGGCACAATGATTCTTTTCGGTCATGGAAATTCCCAATCCATTCTTACGAAGCTTTTTCACATACATCCTTGAGCAGTATTGGCATCCACGATCCGAGTGATGCACAGGCTTCTGAGTTCCTTTCAACCCGGAAAGAGCCTTATTGAGAGCCCTCAAACAGCCCTCTGTTTCCAAAGTGTCTCCTCCGTGAAAACCCACAATCTTCCTCGAGAAGGCATCGGTTATCAAACTCAAATACAGGTACCCCTGATCTGTGCTGATGTAAGTTATATCTGATACCCAGGCCTGGTTGGGAGCTGTGAGCTCCATATCTTTAAACTGGTTTGGAAACACGGGCAGATTGTGCCGGCTATTAGTTGTTCTGGGTTTCCTGCGTAAAGGACTCAAAGTAAGACCTTCATTTTTATAGGCTTGCAGGAATATATCCCGCCCAACATCTATCCCGAGTTTTCTCATCGCGGGCTTCAAAACCTCGTATGATTTTTTCCCTCCCATCCTTGGATGCAGCTTACGTTTTTCCTGTACCATCTGCTTTATCCATTGGGCATCTGCCTGTTTTTTTGTTCGCTCCTGATTCCCCTTGTAATAGTTCTGAGGCCTCATCCCGGTTTTTGCACAAAGTTTCGTTACTATTCTTGTCAGGTTTATTTTCGATCCCTCATCTTGCGCACGTCCGACAGCGTCAATTCGTGTTTTTTTTTAAACTCCTCCACAGTGATTCCCATGCGTTCACACGCTATTTCAAGAAAAGCATGCTCCAGGCAATTGTCTATGTGGGCATCACTTAATGCGGCTTCAAGATCGCGGATTCTTTTACGGTCTTCTTTCTTCCTGTCTTTTTCCTTCATAGTTTCTATCCTCACTAGTTTTGGAAGAAGATTATCACGACCGTATTTTCTCATCCAATTGCGGACACTCCCATTCCCAATTCCGTAGGATCTCTCAGCTTCAAAGACGGTTTTGAATTTTCCGCTTTCCAACTCTTCAACTACTTGACGTTTGAATGCTTCGCTGTAGCGTCGTACCTCTTGTACCATCTGGTTGTCTCCTTCTAAAGTGACAACCTATATCAGGACAAGACCGAAGTTCGATGTTCGATGTTCGATGTTCGATGTTCGATGTTCGATGTGCCGGGTATACCACGATAACTGGAGCTGGCGGCTCCAGCCACGATCACTCCGAGGTGACCGTAGACAGACACTTTCCGGCACGAATGTAAGGGTCAGGTTCACCACTTTTGATTTTCATTTTTTCTTACCTGTTTACTCGCCTCAAAACCTCGGTTACACTCTTCTGCAACCAGATTCACCCTGAACCAGACAATAGAGAGGAATCTAATTATGAGATGTTCCATGACACCAGCTAAATCTGTCCTTGTTATTATAATTTCGGCCTTGCTGATCCTGGCCCCTGCTTTTGCCCAGGCCGGAAAAGGCAGTGAAGACCATATCACCGCCAGGATTATCAACTCAGGCTTCGACCTGGCCCATGACACCTATAACGGAACATCTACCGCGAGTGACGACAAGGTCTACTATGTACTCTGTTCACAATCCCACGAAATCGGAGCCCAGATGTACAGTTATGATCCGGAGACCGACCTGGTAAAACACCTGGGAGATATCACCGAGGCCTGCGGTGAAAAAGGAAAGAAAACCATTGTCCAGGGAAAATCCCATGTTAATTTCGTGGAGGCTGACAAAAAACTCTATTTTTCCACTCACCTGGGTTACTACTCCATGATCGACGGAATGGAAAAAATCGGGATTCCTCCTGAAGGTTTCAAACCTTATCCGGGGGGACATTTCCTCTCCTACGATATCGTCACCGAGGAATTCGAGGACCTGGCAATCGCTCCCGAAGGGGAAGGTATCCTGACTACCAACATGGATCCTGAAAGAGGACGGATCTACGGCATCACCTGGCCGAAAGGATTGTTCGTCACCTATGACCTGGAATCAAAAAAAATGAAAAATCTGGGCCCCATATCCCGGGGTGGTGAAAACGGAGTTGGAGAAGAATACCGCACCCTTTGCCGATCCTTTGCCATAGATCCCCGCGACGGAGCTGTTTATTTCACAAATGGTGACGGGGATATTCTCTACTACTGCTATGAATCTGAATCTTTGAAAACTGTCGAAGGCGAAGATATGAGGAAAGACTACTTCGGACTCTATGAGCCCACCTCGCCGGGACACATGGCCTATAACTGGAGACAGACTATCTGGTATGAACCCGAAAACTCGGTATATGGAGTACACGGAAACTCCGGCTACCTTTTCCGGTTTGATCCTGATGAGCCCAGGGTAGAAGTTCTGGAACGGTTAACCTCCCTGCCCTCCAAACGCAGCGGTATGTTTGACCAGTTCAGTTACGGATACCTTGGATTCATCCTCGGTCCGGACGGACGTACCCTCTATTACCTTACCGGGGCGCCTATTTATGTCGACGGGAAAAGGGTCAAGGGCAAGGAATCAACCGCCATGGGAGAGGCCAAGGGTTTAGAAAACCTGCACCTGATCACCTACGATATCCCGGAAAACAAATATACTGATCATGGCCCGGTTTTCTATGAAGACGGTTCGCGTCCCCTGTACGTCAATTCCATAGCCGTGGATAAGAAGGGCAATGTCTACACCCAGGCCCGGATCACAAGGAACGACAGGGTCCAGACCGAACTGATCCAGATACCCAGTCCGTTCTAGTGGCGTGCCCTGCCCGTCCCGGGCTTGGTCATCGGAAGTGAGATCGGAGATGTTCGATGTTCGACGTGGCATCGTGCCATGCCCGTCCCGGGCTTGGTCTTGAAGACCAAGGGATTCCATGCAATAAGACGCAAGGACGCAGAGAAATAAAAAATCTTTGCGTCATTGCGGCATAGCGCCGTTGCGTTGATGTTGGGATGTAATCCGGGTCAGCTGGAGCAGGACGCCCGTGGTACTGCGGGAGCATTGGCTCGACGTTGTAGCTGGAGCATCTTGCTCCAGTAACTCCGCGGGAAATTCACACCTCGCCGGAATAACCAACCTCGCATGGAGTAAATAAGGCATTTTCAGGTAGGGCTCGACTCTTCATTGCTGTAGCTGGAGCCCTAGGCTCCAGCTACAAGCTGCAGACTGGAAGTCCGCAGTACGTTCTAGGACCAAGCCCGGGACGGGCTTGGCACACTCACTCCGAGATAACCGTCGACAGCCACTTGCCGGCGCCGAAGTTCTCGAACACGTAGTTGGCCTGGCCTTCAGTGAAGATAGTCGGACCCGTCAGCTCATAGGGAGCCTCGGTCGAATCATCCCATCCCTGCCAGTACGAATACACATACTCAGGATACAGATCAACAGTCGTCCACTTCCTGGTGGTGAACCACCTCGACAGCCTCATCCATCCCGGACCCACTTCGTTATCCAGCTCATTCTGTGAACCGGCCAGCACATTAAGAAAACCTTCCAGCGTCAGGCTGTCCGTGCCAATAACCGCGTTCATGTCATAAAGATCCTGCAGCGTGAATTCCCCGAACTTGTAGCCAAGCACCGCGTCATTCAGGTTGCTCTCAGGATCGATTTCATAGGTGTTGATACACTTGACCGCAATGGCTGTCACCAGCGGGCTTTCAGGCGTAACCGGGGAAACGATCGGCTGGTCATCAGGATCACTCGGGATCCATGGGTCTTCAGAGTTGTTGAAAGGCTCAACCGTGTAGATCGTCACCACCGGCTGGATGTTGTAGGAAACATCATCCCACACACTGGGCGTCGCTCCCTGCGCCAGGTTGGACTCACCGTTGTAGTTATCCATGAAGGAGATGAAATTAACCACCTGCTTTTCAGCCGGCATGGCTGAGGAGGGGAAGATCTCCCATCCAAGCGCTCCGCCTTCAGAAATGATCCAGTTAAAGCCAAGCGAATCCTCAATCCGGTCCCACTGGTCCCCGGCATGAGCCTCATGGCGCAGTATGTACTGGTCACCGGCCACACTGGTTACCAGTTCGCCGTTGGCCCCGGCTTCCGTCCAGATCCTCTCGCCGCCGGTAAGCAGCGCGTGAATCGGAGCCGGCATGTCAGCCGCTCCGCCTGCTCCGTCGGCAAACACGGCAGGACGCGCCCAGGCCGTGGTCATGTAGGAAGCCTGCGCTCCAAGCTCCGTTACCTTGGCCACCGTCTGGAACCCGGTGAGGTAGTTGAAGGACACCGCCGAGGCGTTCAGGATATGCAGGTTGTCATCACTGAACCCGTTGGTGCCGCCATACACGTCATAGCTGCCGTACAGGCTCTCATCGGCGGCGTCACCGCTTCCGTCTTCCCAGGCCCCGCAGTGGGTGTTCAGATTCTCCTCACGGTAGTTGATGAACTCATAGGGAATAAGATCCAGGTTATCGTAATCAGGATCCAGCCGGTCCTTGTTCCACTCGGGTGAAAACCCGGTCTTCACATCCGCTGAAGCGGTCACAAACAGCAGAAAGCGGCCGTCGGCGAAGGTCGAAGCCGGAATGGCGTCAAAGCTCTGGCCGGTGCCTTCGGCCTTGTTCGGGTAGCCGAAGAAACGGTCCTTGACATTCACGCTGTCCGTTCCGGGTACCGTGAAGTTGAACGGGTCAATCATCATGGTGTCGTTACAGGTCAGAACCACCAGGAAATCAAAGAAATCCACGCAGTCCGAGTTGAAGTAACGGAAGTGAACCGTTACCGCGTGTTCCGGGTTGGTGTTGGTGATGCTGATAAAGTTGGAGTGCTTCGAAGCTGAGTGTCCGTACTGCAGCACCGAATTGCTGGTGTAGTTCGAGTCAGTGCCGTAGAGTTCCTCGGCATTGATTCCGGTATCCAGCACGAATACCAGCTGGGAGCCGGGTTCACTTATGAATGATCCGGCGGCCTCACGGGCATCGCCCGGGGTCACGAAGGTCTCTTCGTTTCCGTAGATGATTCCCAGGGAATTCTCGGCATAAGCCCGAACGTAGTACCTGGTTCCGGCCCGCAGGGGACTGATCACGCTGGTGAACGGCCCTGTTCCGCTGCCTTCCTGGGTGCTTTCTCCCAGTGTGGCGGGAGTGCCTCCTTCGGCGGGAGCTGACGGTGACACGATCGGATTGGGGGCAGTGTCCCAGCAGATGCCGCGTCGGATGACATCCAGGCCCCCGTCAGAGACAACCTCACCGCTGACCTGAGCTGAACCGGATGTCACCGATCCAATAACAGATCCGGTTTCCACTTCAGCAAGAGAAGCATCAGTTGTAAAGCTCCTTTCCTCACCATAGGCTGTCCCGATTTCGTTGACGGCGTAAGCCCTGACATGATATTCAGTAGCGGATGACAGGCCGCTCAGACTGCTTGTGAATGATCCGTCTCCAGTACCTTCAGTTGTATGGCTGCCGGCAGTCGTCGGATTAGCCGACGTACCCCAGCATACTCCGCGGGCGGTTATTGCCGCACCTCCGGTCTCAGTAACCTCACCGCCTGTTGAAGCTGTAGAGGCGGTTACTGAAGTTACTGCTGTCGTTGTCACTGCGGGAAGAACCGCATTTATCGTTATGTTTCCGGTTGTGTCGTCTGTGGCCGTGGTATGATCGGCCGTTATCGTCCCGGTTCCCGCTGTTGCAGCGGTAAACACGGTTGATGTACCGCTTGTCGGACTTAACTGACCTGAACAGGCCCCAGTTCCACTCCAACTCACTGACTGATCGCTGAGGTAGTTTCCGTACTGGTCATATCCGGCGGCGTATACCGTCAATGTTTCACCTGAATTCCTGGTCTCAGCATACACCTCACTGCCGGCGCCGCCGGCCGCGTCTTCAACCTTCACATAGCTCAGGACTCCGTCATTAACCGTAATCGCAGCAATGGCTGAGAGACCTTCAACCGTGGGTCTTAAAAGCACCAATTCATCGGAGTTAGTCAGCGTAAATCCGGAGACTGTAACCACTCCATTACTGAAGGTCACGAACCCGTTGCCCGGTTTAGTCGGGTTGTCCCCATTGGGTGAAGCAGTGGCTGTCCATTCCCAATGTACTCCGAGATCTCCGGTGAAACCGGTTGCCACGTTATCGTCAGCATCCTTGACTGTCAGGGTCACACTGAAGGGCGTACCCGCCGTCTCCGTTCCGAAATGCTCGGTTTCCACTTCAGCCGAATCAACTGTTCCAGGGGTCACGGTGATCGTTCCGGTGGAGTCATCGGTCGCCGTGGCATGATCCGCGGTTATCGTCCCGCTTCCGGCTGCTGCCGCGGTAAACACGGCCGATGTGCCGCTTGTCGGACTTAACTGACCTGAACAGGCCCCAGTTCCACTCCAACTCACTGACTGATCGCTGAGGTAGTTTCCGTACTGGTCATATCCGGCGGCGTATACCGTGTAGGTTTCATCCGCCGTCAGGCTGTGAGTTGTGACTTCACTTCCTCCGCCCCCGGATGCGTCACGGATCTGTATGTAGTTCAGGCTTCCAGCTGTTCCGGTCCCGGCCAGGGTCAGGTAATACGGGTTTTCATTGCTGTCATTGTTCCCTATCGCGATGGAGGCGAATCTTGACCCTGCCGCGGCAGGAGAAAAACTGAGTTGAAAGGTGGTACTGCCGGAAGGCAAAACCGTCGCCGAAGGCTGCGAAATCACACCGAAGTATCCGGCATCCGCTCCGGTGATGCTGATGACCGGGGAACCGGAAAGCGTCAGTTCTGCTCCGCCGCTGTTCTCGATTGTGAAGGTTACGACCATGGTCGATCCAGCCGGTAGAGTGCCGAAATTGTATACTGCTCCGTCAGCAAGGGGAGTCGCCCCCACTTTGAGGCCCATCTCCGCTCCTGGAGTCGAAAAGGATATCTCGCTGCCATAACCGACTCCTTGTTCATTAGTGGCATAAGCTCTCACATAATAGGTAGTCTCAGGCGAAAGCCCGGTGATTGAGGATGTAAAGCTCCCGGTGCCGCTTCCGTCGCTGGTGTGGGAATCAGAAACAGTGGGAGAACCAGTCGTATTCCAGCATACTCCCCGGGCGTAGACGGAGCTTCCTCCAGCGTCAGTGACATTTCCTCCCGAAGAAGCACTGGTTCCGGTTGTTGAAGTTACCTCCGAGGTAGTTACCGTGGGAATCACACGAACCCAGTTGATCACCTCAGCCATTTCGGACGGGGTCAACCCGCTCGTAAAATCAGCCGGCCAGTTGGAGGGGTCCATCAGGGAGGTTACCGCGCTTACTGCCTGTTCCGGGCGGTTATAGGTACCATCATCTATGTCACCAACTCCCCCCAGGAACAGCCAGCGCTGGGTTTGCCCGGGATCTATCGACACCCCCGAAACTGTGAAACTATGGGTGCCAATACCATCGGTGTAAGGAAGACTTGTCGAATAGGCATTAAGTGATGAATCTCCATACATGAAGGAGATTACCGGGCGTATTCCATCCAAGAAGGCTAAAGGAATGTCGGAACTGACAGAATAATAATTCCCGGAAGCGGAAACATAATGCCAGCAGGTATCCACGCCGGAACCGAGTTCACCATTAGAGGTAATGTTATAGGTCAGGGCACCACCGCTGATATTGGTAACCGCCACTTCCTGGATAACCGCGCCATAGGTCGCGGAAAAGGTGTAATCCATTGTAAAGCTGATACTCTCAGCACTGACACCTGAGCCGCTGACAATTATGGCCATCGCCCCGTTATAGCCATCGACATGAAAACCTCCCCCGCTCCTTTCCAGGCTTACTTCATCCATCCAGGTGGAAAATTCCGACCATACAACCCTGCCGGCTGCGGTATCAACAGCTGTGTTGTGAGCTATAAGCGGACTGGAGAAAAGAATGCAGGCTATTACAGCAATAAAAAAAAGTGAGATTCGACCCGGCCGGCAACCCTTCGACATCTAATCCTCCTGATGGAAATTCTGGCGTTATGGTGTAATCAAGATCTCTTTTCAATTCAGCGCATCTGTATTTCGTTCATTTTCTCGACAAGTGCAGGAGAATTTCTTGACGTGGACAGGGTAATTTCCCTCCTTGATAATTAATAAATTTTAACCATTTGTTGACCAATTGTAAAACCTTCTGCTGAAGAAAATTTTGTGTGTTTTTATGTTCCATACTTTTTATTTCTGCTGTACTCCTCACGACCGCGCCCCTGGTCAAATATCCTGGAGCTGGCAGCTCCAGCCACGACAAAATCGGCACATGAGCTGTTTTGCGGCCAGTTCCGTTACAGAAACCAGATCCTGAACAAATTTCCTCTTGGTATCGGTCCCCATAGAAGGTATATTTGAAGCAGCAAAAAATATTATTTCAATAAAGAGGTCCCATCATGAATGAAGACAAGAAAAATGTTTCCAGGCGTCGTTTCATAGCTACAACCTCGGCCGGCGCGGCCGCAGCCGCGGTCACGGGAATCGCCCCGGGGATTGCCTCAGCCAATACATCCGGCAAACTTGCCGCTCTTGGCGGAAACCCGGTCAGGAGCAACAAGAACTGGCCGGAATGGCCCTACTGGGATGATGCCGTTATAGATTCCATCAACAACACAACCAAAAGCCGGATCTGGTGCAGGATCCAGTCCAAAACCGGGACCGTTCCAACAATGGAAAAAAAATGGGCCGAAATGATGGGGGTTCGGAACTGTGTCCTGGTCGGTTCCGGCACCCAGGCACTTCATACCGTGGTTGAAGCCATGGGCATCGGCCCCGGAGACGAGGTCATCACCTCACCCTATACTGATCCGGGCACAATCGCTTCCATACTTTCAGCCAGGGCTCTGCCTGTACTTGCCGACCTGGACCGATTCTCTTTCCAGCTTGATCCCGATGACGTGGAACGCCGGATCAACGAGAACACCAGGGCAATAATGCCGGTTCACGTAATGGGCCAGCCGGCCCACATGGAACGGTTTCTGGAAATGGCGAAAAAGCATAACCTCAAGGTTATTGAGGATGCCTGCCAGGCCCACTTTGCTGTGTACCAGGGGAAAAAGGCCGGAACAATCGGTGATGCCGGGTGTTTCAGTTTCCAGTCTTCAAAGGTTATTGCCTGCGGAGAAGGCGGAGGGATTATAAGCGATGATGACGAACTGATGGACAGGTGCTACACCGTGCAGAATCACGGCACTTCCCGGAGGGGGCGCACCGAGACAATCGGGCCGAAATACCGCATGAATGAATTTGAAGGGGCCATCCTGCTGGGCCAGCTTCCCACCGCCCTGAAACGCCATAAAATCCGGAACGAAAACGCCCGATACCTCACATCAAAAATCAAAGACATCCCCGGATTCACTCCCCAGAAGCTCTATCCCGGAACTACGGAAGGATCCTTCTACCTCTATGCCATGAATTACGACAAGAAGGAATTAAACAACACCGACCGGGTGAAAGTGATCAAAGCCCTGGCCGCGGAAGGCCTCAACCTCAGTCCCTACATAAGCAACGGACTGCATAAGGAGCCCTGGGTGGATAATGTCCTGGACCAGAAGGTTTATCAAAAAATGTATTCCCCCCAGCGTCTCGAACAGTACAAGGATGAAAACAAATGTCCTAACTGCGATGTTGTCTGTGAAGAAGAGATGCTTATGCTATGGGCTTCCGGCCCACTGCTGGGAAGCAGGGAGGACATGGACGATGTGGTCAACGCCCTGGCCAAGGTATACGAAAACCGTGACCAGCTGGCCCAGTTGAGCTAGGCAGAGTTCTCTCCGGCCTGAAGCAGAAAAAGGCTTTTTCCATCCGGGAAGAAAAATCTTCTCGGATGGATTTATAACAATCCCCTGTGGTCGCCAGTAAACAAGAATGACCGCGGGAGTTGAGGAGGATCAAAATGATAGCCTGCTGCGGAATCAACTGCATCGAATGCGAAGCCTTTGCGGCGACAAAAGACGACGATGACCTGCAGAGAGCTGAAGTGGCCCGCCGCTGGTCTGAACAGTTCGACACGGAACTCAAACCCGAGGAAATAAACTGCGAAGGCTGCCAGTCCAGTGGCAACATCCTATTCAGCCACTGCAGGGTGTGTGAGATCAGGAACTGCTGCCGGGACAAAGGCCTCGAAAACTGCGCGTATTGCGATGATTACGGTTGCGAAAAAATTAAAATTCTTTTCAGCATGGTGCCGGAGGCGAAAAACCGCCTTGATACAATAAGAGCCAGTTTACAGATCCCCGCGAACACTTAAAATACCTCCCGAAACCACCGGATTGCTGCTGTTGCTGCCCAATAATTATTATTCCTGTTTCTCATCCCCCGGCGGTTTCGGGACTGCCGGGATTACCGCGTCTGCCCAACCTTCTTTTTCACAGTGATTTAAGCCTGCAGTTTTCTTGGATTTACTTCATAAAAATTGTTGTATTTAAAACGTCTTGGAGCGATAATCTGCGCACTAATTAAAATCAGTGTTTCAAGGCAGGATGAAAAAGCCTTGGAGATTATTTCATTCCGGCTACAAATATAGGATAAATTTGATTTTAGCCTGATCAAGGGAGTTATAAAACAAACAGTTTACGATGGAAAAACCATGTCAAAAATTACAAAAAATAAAAATAAAAAGCTGATTGAGGTATTGGGCCCAGTGGACAACCTGGAAAGCTACGTAAAAGCAGACTGGTGGCGTCACCTGTTCAACGCTAATTACCTCAGGACTGACGGGGATGTTGTCAAGGATGACGACATTACCAGGAATGAAGTTGATATCTTCCTCTCCGCTATTGAAGCCGGAACCGAAAGCAGCATCCTGGATCTCTGCTGCGGCCAGGGACGTCACTCCCTGGAAATCGCCAAGCGGGGATTCACCAACATTGTCGGGTTTGATCGATCCCACTACCTTATTGACCGGGCCAGAAAAATAAATAAAACCAGCGGGATGAACGTCACCTTCAAGGAAGGCGACGCCAGGAAAATGCCCTTTCCCAATGATAGTTTTGACGCGGTACTGATTGCTGGAAACAGCTTCGGGTACTTCGAGTCAGTAGAAGATGACATGCGGGTTCTCCGTGAAGTGATGCGGGTCATGAAACCCAAGGGGAAACTGTTGATCGACATCACTGACGGCAACTACATGATTGAAAATTTCCAGCCGCGCAGCTGGGAATGGATCGACAAGAACTATTTCGTGTGCCGTGAGCGTTCCCTGTCCAAAAACAGGGAAAGACTCGTTTCGAGAGAAGTGATAACCCATGTCAGCAGAGGAGTCATCGCCGACCAGTTTTACGCTGAGCGTCTTTATTCGATAGATGACCTGAAAAAACTTCTGACCAAGGCCGGATTTGAAAAATTCTGCAACTATTCAAAGGTAACGGCAGATTCCAAACGAAACCAGGACCTGGGAATGATGGCGGAAAGAATTGTGGTAACCGCAGTTGCCCACAAAGAATGGTCCCAGGTTAAAAAACCTGTGAAACAAAAGGATTCCGTGGTTGTGATCCTGGGTGATCCTGAAAAAATGGACCTGGTGAAACCTGATTCCAGTTTTGATGAGGACGATTACTACACCATTAATGAGCTTAAAAAAGCCCTTTCAGGATTACCCCAATTCAAGTTCACCTACCTTAACGGGCATGACGACCTGATCAGGGACCTGCAGAAAGCCCGGCTCAAATCCAGCTTCGTCCTGAATCTCTGCGATGAAGGTTTCAACAATGAAGCTGCCAAGGAACTGCACGTACCGGCCCTCCTGGAGATGATTGATTTTCACTATTCCGGAGGCTCGCCGCAGTGCCTTTCCTACTGTTACGACAAATCCCTGATCCGGGGAATAGCCCAGGAGATGGATATTCCTGTTCCTGGCGCGTTCATGATTAAGCCGGAGGATATACAGTTTGTGGAGTTCCCCCTCACATTTCCCGTAATTGTCAAACCCAACTTCGGCGACTCCAGCTACGGAATTACCCAGGAAAGTGTGTGCAGCGACTTGCAGTCACTGAAGAGCGCCATAATCACCATCAGGGAAAAATTCGGTTATAACAACCCGATACTGGTTGAAGAATTCCTCCCAGGCAAGGATATCAGCGTAGGGATCATCGGTAATCCCCCGGCTTCCTATAACATCCTTCCGATCATTGAAGAAGACTACTCAATGCTGCCGGAGGAATTGCCGAAAATCTGTGGATATGAAGCCAAGTGGAATCCGGATTCCCCCTATTGGAATATCAGGTCGGTACCAGCCGATCTTTCAGAGGATGTTGAACGGTTCCTGGGCGCCAGCTGTCTCAATCTTTTTGAGCGCCTCGACTGCCGTGATTACGCCCGTTTTGACTGGAGACTCGACAGCAACGGCACTCCGCGGCTGCTTGAAGTCAACCCTAATCCCGGCTGGTGCTGGGACGGCCACCTGGCCAAAATGGCCAAACTCCAGGGCCTTTCCTACGCTGGAATGCTGGAAAGCATCCTGGAAGCCTGTAAAAGCCGTATTTCAAAGCCGGGAGATTAAAAACAAGAATTTCAGGCAGAAGCTTCCAGTTCAGCGACCAGGGCTGGGGGCTCCGGGAACATGGTCCTGGAACTGTACGCTTCTGCCTGGATCAAAACGGTCGGATTGCTTGACATCTCCTTACGGGCAGACGACACTTGACAGGAAAGTCGACAGCCAGCTCTGTCAAAGCTGAGGCGAAGGAATACATATGGCCGGATATATTGATAATTTTCTGGAAGCAATACGAACCACTCTCGGCGTTACCCCCGAGATGTTCCACCGTCTGCTTTGGACCCTGGTTATCATCCTCCTCTACCTTGCTGTCCGCAAGGTGACCAGCACAATCATCTCCCGCAGTTCCCATGAGGCAACCTCCCGATATGTGGCAAACAAAAGTGTTGTTTACATACTAAGCTTCATCGTACTGCTGCTGATCATCCGCCTATGGGTCGGGGGAATCAGCGGCCTCGTAACCTACCTGGCTATCGTATCCGCGGGGCTGGCCATCGCTTTCCGGGCACCCCTGGTAAATCTTGCCGGATGGCTGATCATCATTCTCCGACGACCCCTCAGGGTAGGTGACAGGATCGAACTTAACGGCATTGCCGGAGACGTAATCGATATTAGGCTCTTCCAGTTCTCAGTCCTGGAAATAGGCAACTGGGTGGATGCCGACCAGAGTACCGGCCGCATCATACATATTCCCAATCTCTGGGTTTTCGATCACGCCCTGGCTAACTATACGCTCGGCTTCAATTTCATTTGGAACGAGATACCTGTGGTGGTAACTTTTGAAAGCGACCATAAAAACGCGAAAAAACTATTGCTCAGCATTGCCGAGGAAATGAATCTCTTCAAAAGTGAAGAAGCGGCGCGTGCCGTCCGCAAGAGTTCTGAAAGATACCTGATTTTTTACAACAACCTTAATCCCGTGGTCTGGACCAGGGCAGTCGATATCGGTGTTGAACTGACTGTACGCTACCTCTGCGAACCCCGCCGGAGACGATCCAGCACAACCGCAATGTGGGAACGTATCCTGGATGAATTCGCCAAATATCCGGATATTGATTTTGCCTACCCGACTACCCGCTTCTATAACAATCCAGCCGAAGGCAAACCCGGACTTAAGCCTGATTTTACCGGGAACTTCCAAGATAAAACACCTGAAAAAGACCCGGTAAAATAAATTCATCCTGCCTTATTTCACAAAATAATCCAGGTTAAAACCGCTAAAATCCCCTGCCTGATATAAAAGTATTGACATATGAGCCAGTTCCCCTCAATATAGGAATACAGGAATACAGGAATACAGGAATACAGGAATATAGGAATATGGGGATACAGGGACTTTCATCATTAATATCCGGCAGATCCGCAATCCATAAGGAGGGCTCAACATGCCGAACACCATAGGCCCGGAGGAATCATGCTCTACCGGAGCCGCTGCTGACATACTGGGGATCCCTCGAAGAACAGTTACCAAATACTGCATAGAGGGGAAAATATCAGCCACCCAGAATAAAATTTCGAAGAGGTGGACCATCAGGCAGTCCGACCTGGTTGAATTCATGAAACAGCATGGATTAACTCCCCACAAACATTCCCCTTCACCCAGAATTCTTATCATTGATGATGATTCCGCTGTAGTCAAAACCATTTCCAAAATTCTTTTGAAAACCGGCTGGGGAATTTCAGTTGATTCGGCATCCGATGGATTTGAAGCACTTATAAAAATAGGGGAAGAAATGCCTGACCTTGTTTTTCTTGATATCCAAATGCCAAGGGTTGATGGAAAAGACATTTTAACCGCGATTAAAAAAGGATCCACTACCAACAAAATAAAAATCATAGTAGTCACCGGATATCCGGATAAAATCGAAGAAATGCTCTCCCTGGGTGCCGACCAGGGACTGGTTAAACCATTCACTATTAATCAAATAATTGACGGGGTATCGCAATTGCTGCCTGGTATAAAACCTGTCCAGTAAACCCAAATTTGAAAATGTAGTTCCAAATAACGGGAGAACCACCTATGAAGCCAGGGCTTTTATTCTCAAATTTCCAGCGCAAATGGATTCTACCCGCCTTAATTACGGCCGGGGGCACCGGCCTTCTGCTGTTAATCACCCATCCCAAACTCCTGATTGGGGACAGTTCCTATATCTCAGAAGCCCTGCACGAAAGCTTCGCGGTTCATTCCACCATCGAAGCGATAATCGGAATAACAAGTATGCTCCTCGGCTATTCCCTGTGGTACCGAAAAACGAAAACCAAGCATGAGAACCTTAGGCTTATTTCATTCGGATTATTGCCGATGGGCAGCCTGGCTCTCATCCACTCGGTTATCACCCAGCCCAATGAATTCGTCTTCATTTATTCAGCCTCCATGCTGGCCGGCGCGATTGGTTTTTTTCTATGCTGGTTCCCGGGGCTTACCAGGATTGAGTTAAACGAGGTCTGGACTCCCCGCGTGCTCATCATTGTTTCCGCGGTTTTCGGATTATCGGCTTTCTTCACATCATCTTTCGGATTAATCATGAAAGACGGCATCTCTTTTACCGCTGCCGCCGGGTTCATTAATATCCTTTCCGGGATTCTTTTTACTGCCGCGGCCCTTAAGCTTTTCAGGGAGTCCTTCCGTTCAGGGAAAGACCGGGTACAGGCATTATTGGGAATCATCGCTATCACGGGGGCAACCGCCGGGTTAACATTCCCCCTGTCGCACGCCTGGTCCCATGGTTGGTGGACCCACCATTTAATACGCCTGACCATATTTATCATTACCTTGGTTGTATTGCAGAAAATGGCCAGCCAGTCGGAAAGTGAAAAGGAACAGGCCCTCAGAGAAATATTCGAATTATCCTCAGAATTGAAAACAAAGGAAGAACGGCTGTCACTCGCCATGGAAGCAGCCCGGGACGGAATATGGGATTGGGACCTGGAAAGCAACGAATTATATTATTCTCCGGCCTGGAGCGGCATGCTGGGATACCAGGAAAATGAACTGCTGGGGAGCCTTGAAATATGGGAAAGCCTTGTCCATCCTGAAGACATTGATAATGCCAAGCGTGTCATCGAAGACTACATGACCGGAAGGCTGCCGGTTTATTCCATGGAATTCCGGATGAAACACAAGAATGGCCATTACCTGAATATTCTCTCCAGGGGCAAAATGATCAGAAGGGAATCAGATCAGAAACCCATTCGTTTCATTGGAACCCACTCGGATCTAACCGAAATCAGACAGGCAGAAAAGGACCTTCATATTTTCAGAATTCTCGTGGAAAAATCCTCCCACGGCTGTGGACTTTACACCCTTGATGGGAAAGTCTCCTATATAAACTCCAGCCTGCTGGGATTCTTGAAAATCGACAACCTTAAGGATGCCATGGGCCTGGAAGTTTCCGGGTTTTACCCTGAAGACGTCCGGCAAAAAATCAGCAGTAAGGTTATTCCCCAGGTTATGGAAAAGGGATACTGGAGCGGAGAATCTCTCCTTAAAGCCTCCGATAACAGCACCCTGCCAATAATGGAAAGCTTCTTCCTTGTTAAAGACAGCAAGGACAAGCCGATTTGCCTTGCCAATGTCATCGTTGATATCAGCCAGATTAAGCAGAGCATGGCGGCCCTCGAAGAAAACGAAGCCAGACTCAAGGAATTTTTTGACCTGACAAATGAACTGGTGACCCAGGTTGACCAGAACGGAAACTTCCTCTTTGTAAATAACGCGGCAGTAAAAATCTACGGAATTTCGCCTGATCAGTGCCTTGGAAGGCCGGCATTTGATTTCATACACCCCGAGGACAGGTCCCGAACCCTGGAATCATTCCAGAAATGGATCAAAGAAAAACAGACCAATGTCTCTTTTGAAAACAGGCAGGTATCAGCGGACGGACAGATCTTCGAAATGCTCTGGTCGATCAATCCCAAATACGATGACGCAGGAAAGCTCCTGCACATATGGTCTGTTGCCAGGGATATTTCAGATATAAAAACCTACGAGAAAAAACTGAATGACGCCCACAATAAAATCACTGCTGAAAAGAATTTCAGCGACACCTTGATCAACAGCCTTCCCGGGGTATTCTATCTCTTCGACGAACAAATGAAATTCAGGCTCTGGAATGAAAATTTCGAAAAGGTGACAGGTTATTCCGCAGATGAACTGCGTGGGCTTTCACCCCTGGATTTATTCAGCCAGGAAGAGTCGGCCGAGGTGGCTGGCCGAATCGGGGAAGCTTTCACAAAGGGCCGCTCCAGCGTTGAGGCTGACTTTATCGCCAAAAACGGCACAAGAATCCCTTATTACCTTACTGGTCTTCATATCAATATTGATGGGGAAAGCTACCTGCTCGGCGTTGGAGTTGATATTGGGGAACGAAAGAGGCTGGAATTCGAACGCGAACAAATGCTGGGTGAACTCAGGGAACGCATCAAGGAACAGGTTTGCATCTTCGAGGTTTCAGAAGCTGTCAAGTCCAGCACCTCTGTCGATGAGCTTATTGAAAAATCAATCGATTCCATCAGGAAAGGCTGGCAGTTTCCAGACATAACCAGGTGCCGCATCCTGCTGGACGGCAATATTTATGTCAACAACCCTTTTGAACCAACTAAACAGAAAATCGCCGCTGATATCGTAGTTAAAAATGAAATAAGGGGATCAATAGAGGTCTTTCACCTGGAGACAGGACCGGAGACAGGTAAAATTTCGTTTCTCCCTGAGGAGGAAACTCTTCTGGACCTCATTGCAGACAGGCTCGGGGAAGCTATAGCTCTATATCAGTCTGAGACAGACAGAAAGGCAAGAAGGGAAATAAGCGAAGGTTTCAATGATCCGGATGATGATAAAGCCTACTCAAAGGCACTCCAAGCTACTCTCCAGGCGACGGGAAGCACCTACGGCATGCTTGGATATATTGATGAAGAAGGAGCCGGCGTCTACCCCAGGGCCTCCGACGAAATCCAGGGGAAAGCATCGAAGAGCCAAAAGGCCCTACGCTTGCCCCCTGACTCCTGGGAAGGACTTTGGGGAGAGTCCCTGGTTCAAAAAAAGATTCTTTCTTCAAACAAAAAAAATTCTCTCTCAATAGGCCAGGTTCAATTAAAAAACATGATTACTGCCCCTGTACTTCTCAAGGATCAACTCGTTGGCCATCTCCTGGTCGCCAACAGAGACCCGGACTACAACAAGTCTGACATTGTTATGCTGCAGAAGCTGGCAGAGTATATTGCACCGATTATTGAAGCCCGGCGGCAGCAGAAATTTACTGACCAGGCTCTTGAAGGGGAACGAATCAAATTGAGGACGCTGTTTGATTCGACTGATGACATAATCTATGTCTCCGATCCGGAAACATATGAACTTTTATATGTCAATGGAGCCTTCAGGAAGATATGGGGAGAGGATATAGCAGGCAGAAAATGCTACAAAATCCTGCAGGACAGGGAATCTCCCTGCCCTTTCTGCACCAACGACCGGATTTTTGGAGAAAACCTTGGAAAAACCTATGTCTGGGATTTCCAGAATGAAAAAACCCTCCAGTGGTTCCGCTGCGCCGACAAGGCCATCACCTGGTCGGACGGCAGACAGGTACGTTTTGAGCTGGCAACAGATATCACTGAATCCAAATTGTTTGCCCAGGAGCAGGTCCGCATGGAAAAACTTAGCGCCCTGGGCCAGGTAGCCGCCGGGGTAGCCCATGAACTTAATAATCCCCTGATGGGGGTACTGAACTACGCCCAGTATTGCCTCACCAAAACTGACTCGGATGACAGAAGGTATTCCATTCTCCAGGATATTGAAAATGAAACCAAGAGATGCGCGAGGATAGTCGAAAATCTCCTGTCCGCTTCGAGAATGGATGACGTCGTCTCCGGCAGAATTACCGAGTTTAATCCTGAAAAAGTCGTTGACCGGGTAATCAGCCTGCTTGAATATAGATCCTCCAAGGAAAAAATTGAAGTAGTAAAAAAAGCGGGCAAAAACATTCCCAGCTTGAGGATGAGCCGAGATGCCTTCCAACAACTCTTCATGAATCTATTTACTAACGCCCTGGACTCTGTCGAATCGTCCAGCGAAAAACAGATCTCAATTGAGATACTTGAGAAGGCGGACCAGATTATAGTGAAAGTGTCGGATACCGGATGCGGAATATCTCATGAATTGAAGGAAAAAATCTTTGATCCTTTCTATACCACAAAACCTCCCGGGAAAGGAACTGGCCTGGGGTTGGCCACATGCTTGAAGGTTATAGGATCACAAGGAGGGAGAATTGATTGTCAGAGTCGTCCCGGCTTCGGCACAACCATGACAATTACCCTGCCCAGGGAGGCCGTTAAAGGCAGATATCAATCATAAGGAGTTAACATTGTGAAGAAGAAGATTCTAGTAATTGATGATGAAGAAGCTGTACGGAAGTCTTTCGCGTTGGCGCTGGAAGATATGCCATACCAGGTGGATTGCGCGGAAAACGGTAAGGTGGGAACCGAAAAATTCTTCCTATCGCCGTATGACCTTGTCTATCTGGATCTCAAAATGCCGGAAATGGATGGGGTTGAAACCCTTCGCGCTATCAGGAAGCACAACAAGGAAGTACCCGTGTATATTGTTACAGCCTTCCATAAGGAATTTTTTGAACAGCTGGTGGACATCCGGGCCGAAAAATTGGACTTCAACCTGCTTATGAAGCCGGTGGGTCGAGAGCAAATCATTGCTGTTACCAGGGGAATTCTTGAGGGCGCTGAAGTTATTTAAGGGAATGAACTATGTATAAATTGAAACTATATATTACCGGGCAGACTCCAGGTTCAGAAAAACTTCTAAGTGAAATAAAAGCAATGTTTGACCGAAATTGCGGGGGCAAATACAGCCTGGAGGTATATGATATTTTCGAACATCCGGAAAACGCCTACGATGACATGATTCTAGCGACGCCGACCCTGATAAAGATCCTCCCTGAACCGGTAAGGAAAATCGTAGGGGATTTATCAAACAGGGAACGTGTGCTGGCCGGCCTGGAACTGGATAATTTTTAATTCTTGAATCCTCTGTACAGAAATAGAAATGTAAAAGGATCAGGTTATGAATGACCGGAAGAAGACCAAATCCCAGTTATTAGAAGAACTTGAGATTCTCCGTGCTCGTCTCGAGAACGCCGATTTTCCCGAAGGGAAAATGAAAGGTACTATCCACGAAAAGAGGCTTTCAAGCCTTTTCGCTTCGGTTCAGTGCGGGGTATTGCTGCAGTCGGCTGACGGACGGATAATCCGGACAAATAAAATCGCCTCTGATATCTTCGGCATTCCTGAAAAGGAAATAAAAGGCCGAACCTCACATGACCCGGTCTGGGAAATGGTGGATGAATCCGGTACTCCTGTCCCCGGTACAGAACATCCCTCAATGATCACCTTTCAAACCGGCAAGCCGGTCCGGAACGCGGTCCGGGGACTCTTCTCAGATAAGCCTGAAAAAACAACCTGGCTGCTGATTAATACCGAACCAGTTTTCGGGGCTGATGAAAGCCACCCTGAAGAAGTGCTGATTACCTTTGCTGATATTACCGAATTCAAAAAACTGGAATCATCCTGCCTGGCCCACGAGACCAGGTTCAAAGCACTCGCGGATCAATCGGCCGACTGCCTGATAATCCATGACCTTGATGGAAACATCAAGGAGGTCAATGATCAGTCCTGCCGGATTTATCAATACTCCAGGACAGAATTTCTGGAAATGAATGTTGCTGACCTGGATCCTGGCTACACCCAGGCAGTAGACAGCGGCGCATTCTGGAAAGAAATAAACCCTTACGAACCTGTCCTGGTCGAATCCCGCCACCAGAAAAAGGATGGTTCCGTAATACCAGTTGAAGTAAGGCTCAACCTGATTGACCTGAAAGGGAAAAGAATGGTTATGACCCTCTGCCGGGACATTTCTGAACGCCTGAATTTTTTAAGGGAGGCCAAAAGGCACAAAAACAACTTTCTGAACATAATTGAAAACAATCCGGACGCTGTCATTGTTATTGATAAGGATCAAAACATTTCGTATGCCAATTCCGTAGCATCAATAGTCTTCGGCAGGTCCAAGGATGATCTTTTAGGGAAACCTTTTGGTGTACCCTTAGGAGATTTATCTCCCACTGAAATCCAGTTATTCTCGCCGGGAGATAAGCCTAGTTTCGGTGAAATGCGCATAGTTGATACCGAATGGGAGAGCAAAGAAGCCTGGCTCGTAATGATCCGGGATATCACTGATAAAAAAAATGCGGAGAATTCCAAAAATGAACTGCTCAGACAGCTGAAAGAAAAAGCAGCTGAAACCGAGGCGTTTCTTTCAAGCGCCAACAGCATCCTGAATGACAGCGATTTCAAGACTACCGCCCGCCATATTTATGATTGCTGCGTGAAACTCTGCGGAGCCAAATCCGGCTATGTAGCACTTTTAAGTGAAGACGGCGGGCAGAATGATCTGCTTTTTCTGGAATCAGGAGGTTTGCCCTGTTCCGTGGATCCCAGTCTTCCCATGCCTGTTCGCGGGTTGAGAAATGAAGTGTATCAATCGGGCAAGGCGCTTTTCGAAAACAATTTTTCAAAAAGCGAATGGCAGAGATTCATGCCGGAAGGTCACGTTGCCTTGGAAAACGTGATGTTTGCGCCTCTTAACATTGAGGGTAAAACCTTGGGCGTAATGGGCATTGCCAATAAAGAAGGCGGTTTCACCCGGGAAGACGCGGTCCGGGCCACCGCATTTGGTGACCTCGCGGCTATTGCCCTTAACAAGACCAGGACCACTGAAGCACTGCACACTGAAAGACGCCTTTTGAATTTCGCCATCGATCAGATGCCCATACCGGTGATCATTGCCAATGCCCCAAACGGCAGGATAATTAAATTTAACCCGGGAGCGCTTGAACTCATGGCCCAGCCGGCCGAGAGCATTTCCGAAATATCACTTGAAGATCATCCGAAATATTGGCCGGCATCGTACCCCGATGGGCAACCCTTCAAGCCCTCGGAAATGCCGCTTTTCCTGGCTGTAAATGAAGGAAAGACCACTTTAAACCAGGAGATGATTATTCTTCAGGAAGGACGTGAACGCTGGGGTTTCAGCAAGCGCCGCCCCCCTGCTTGATAAAAAAGGGGAGATTGTCGCCGGGATCCTTGGTATTACCCGAAATCACAGCTCTGAAAGTATCCGAAGCCGCACTTAACGAGAGCCAGAGAATACTGGACGCCAGCGGGAAAATGGCAAAAATCGGCGGATGGGAACATAACTTCATAACCGGTAAGGCCGTCTGGACCAAGTCCATATACGACATAATCGAAATCCCTTATGGGGCTGAACCCCCTGGACCCAATGAACACCTGGATTTCTATCCTCCTGAAGACCGCGAAATTCTTGAGGGTGCCATTGAACAATCCATAAAAAACAAATCATCTTTCGACCTTGAATTACAGGTCTTTACTTCAAACAAAAAGAAAATCTGGTGCAGAGTCCAGGGCGAACCTGTTTTCAAGGATAATCAATGCATTGGCATGAGAGGGACTTTTCAGGATATCAGCGACAGGAAATATGCTGAGCAGGCCAAAGCCCGCCTCGAGGAACAGTATCAACAGTCTCAAAAAGTCGAATCCATCGTCAGCAGGCTGGCTGGAGGAGTAGCCCATGATCTGAATAACCTTCTGTCCCCGATCATAGGTTATTCAGAGATGCTCAGGGATGAGCTCCCGGCTGATTTCCCGCAGGCAGATTCGGTGGATGAAATCCTTAAGGCCGGACTGAGGGCCAAGGACCTGGTTCGCCAGCTCCTGGCATTCAGCCGTAAACAGACCCTGGAATACCGCCCGGTAAGCATGAAGCAGGTTTTGAACAATTTCGAAAAACTTCTCCGAAGAACAATAAGGGAGGATATCGCCATCAAAATCCTGACCTCTTCGGATATTCCAACCATTATGGCCGATGTTGGCCAGCTGGAACAGGTCATAATGAACCTGGCAGTAAACGCGCAGGATGCCATGCCAGAGGGCGGCACCCTCAATATAGAGTGTTCATTACAGGAAATAGACCAGGAATTTGTGGCCAAACACACGGGAGCAAAAACAGGAACCTATGTCCTGCTGTCCTTCCGAGATACCGGCATCGGAATGGATGAGGGGACTTGCCGCCAGATATTCGAGCCGTTTTTCTCAACCAAGGGAGAAGAAGGCACAGGATTGGGCCTGTCAACAGTATATGGAATAGTCAAACAGCATGGCGGCAGTATATGGGTCTATAGCCAGGTTGGAAAAGGTACTGCCTTTGATGTCTATCTGCCTGTTTCAGATAAAATTCATGCTGAGCAGAAAAATAAAAATAAACCCTCAGAAAATCCGAAAGGATCTGAAAGGATACTGCTGGTTGAAGATGACGCTGAGGTTCTTCGCATGACCATGTCCATTCTGAAAAGGCATGACTATCAGGTCCTCGCGGTTGGATCCGGATCGGAAGCCCTGAAAATCCTTGAGCAGGACGAATCTTCATTTGATTTGCTTCTGACAGATGTAATCATGCCGGAAATGAACGGCAAAGATCTTTTCAAAAAGGCTCTCTGTCTCCATCCCGAGCTTAAGGTTATCTTCATGTCAGGGTACACCAATGACATTATTTCCGATCGGGGAATCCTGGACGAGGACACCGCCTTCATCCAAAAACCTTTCAGCGTAAAGGGATTGACCTCCAAGGTAAGGGAGGTTCTGGACACTTAGCCCGCAGCCCGGGACATCATAGTGTTCAGGGAAATTTACTGGGATAGAAGGTTTGCTTCAACTCAAAACAGAGGGCGTTTTGAATCCTCCGGACACTGCTTACTAATGGCAGCGAATTCTCCAATCATGAATTGCGCACGGCGGATCCGCACCCTATAATCAAATCCATGGATCCCATCTGGATAGCTGTCGCATTCATCCTTGGTTTTCTTGTCCGCAATGCCGGACTCCCCCCTCTTGTCGGCTACCTGGCCGCCGGTTTCATCCTCAAATACTTCGGGGCCGAAACAGGTGAAGTCATCCAGACCATCTCCGATATAGGGATCATGCTGCTGCTCTTCACTATTGGCCTTAAGATTAAGGTCAAAACCTTTCTCAGGCCGGAGATATGGGCCGGGGCCATCCTCCATATTACCGCCACCGGGATTGCCATCCTGGCCGGCGTAATCCTGATGAGCCACCTTGGAATCAGCTCCTTTTCCGGACTGGATTGGAAGGCTTCGCTCCTGGTGGCCTTTTCAATGAGCTTCAGCAGCACGGTATTCGCCTTCAAGGTCCTGGAGGAAAAAGGCGAAATAACCTCCCTGCACGGGAAAATATCAATCGGGCTGCTCATAATGCAGGACATCTTCGCTGTATTATTCCTGGTTTTTGCCGCCGGGAAAACCCCTAACATCTACGCCCTGGCCATTCCGCTGGCACTGCTTCTAATGCGGCCGCTGCTGTTTTTCTTCCTGAACCGGACCGGGCATGGAGAACTGCTGATCCTCTTCGGATTCTTCGCCGCCCTGGTCCTGGGCGGAGAGCTTTTTCACCTGACAGGTTTAAAATCAGACCTGGGAGCACTGGCGGCCGGCATGCTTCTGGCCCCCCACAAGAAGGCGGACGAACTCTCAAAAACCCTCATGGGTTTCAAGGACCTTTTCCTTATCGGATTTTTCCTGAGTATCGGTCTTGCCGTTGATCTTAACCTCGAGATTGTGGTTGCTGCTTTAATTGTCCTGACGGCACTTTCAGTTAAAGTGCCCCTCTATTTCCTGGTCCTCAGCCGTTTCAGGCTTCGTTCCAGGACCGCCTTCCTGAGCAGCCTTACCTTGGCCAACTACAGCGAATTCGGCCTGATAGTGGCCAGTGTCGGGGCTGCTTCAGGACTGATCCCCTATGACTGGCTGGGTATTATCGCCATCTCTCTAAGTATGTCTTTCCTGCTGGCCGCGCCGCTGAACGCCCAGTCTTACAGAATATTGTCAAATTGGAGGGGCTTTCTCCTCAAATTCCAGACCTCCAAAAGACTGCCTTATGATGCCGCCCACGACATAGGGAATGCCGAGATACTGATTTTCGGAATGGGCAGGTTTGGCACCAGCGCTTACGACCACCTGAACAAGGTTTACGGCCGCAAGGTTTTGGCCCTCGATTATGATGCTGAAAAAGTCAGGATGCATCGAGAAGCCGGACGAAACGTGATTCATGATGATGCGACTGACCAGGACTTCTGGGAAAAAATCAATGCCGACCACCTGATAACCGGGCAGGTCCTGCTGGTGATGCTCTGCATGGGAGATCACTCCTCTAATATGTATGCCCTGGACATGCTGCGAAGGTTCAGTTTCCAGGGTATAATTGCCGCCACCGGACGGCATGATGATGAAGTCAGGGAACTGAAGGAGGCAGGTGTTAATTCAGCTTACAATTTTTATGCCGAAGCCGGTGTGGGATTCGCAAATCATGCCTGCGAAAACCTGTGTACTCTGAATCCGGAAGAGATCAGTAAAAATCAAAAATAAAGGATCATACATCATCATCCATTAGTGTCACTCCTATCTGTGCCCTCTGAGAATACAAGATAAGCCATATCACACCCCTCCTTGAAACAACCTCTGCTCTATGTTAAGGTCTATAGAGATTCGTAACACCCTTTAAATCCATTATAATGTTGTACTCAGGTTGAATTCGCTATCGGGAGACAGACGGAATTTATGCTTTAAAAATTTCTCCTGAAAAGGTTCGGGCCATACCCTTAAACCCCATTTCCCCGGCATCCGGGAAACCTCCAGACCTTGTTGGTCCCATTTAAGCAGGATGCATATGTAATGAATCTTAAAACCTCGGATCCACTCTCTATTAGAATCAAATTGCCGGATTCCACCATATTCATATTAGAACTCCACCTGGCTTCCAACAGCAATCTATAAGAAAGCAGAGAGATAAGGTATCCGGCGGCAAATCGCTTTCCGCCAATTATCCAAGAAAGGAAACAGCACGGGAGACTAACTTATGAACATCCCAATAGAAGAAAAAAAAGCAGAAAATCTTTACATCGCCATGATCAGCCTTCATGGCCTGGTGACTGGAACGGATATTGAACTGGGAAGAGATGCCGATACCGGAGGACAGATCAAGTATGTCGTAGACCTGGCAAAAAATCTTTCCGCGATCCCGGAAGTAGGCAAGGTGGATCTTTTCACCCGGCAGGTTTTCGACAGGAGAATCGAAAACAGGTATTCGGAGCCACTAGAACCACTGACAGAAAAGTCCTCCATTGTGCGGCTTCCCTGCGGCCCCAGGCGATACCTGCGTAAAGAAAGGCTCTGGCCTTACATCGAACTCTTTGCTGATAACATGCTGTCCCACTTCAACCATTCCGGCAGGGTTCCCGATGTCATACATGGACACTACGCGGACGGCGGCCTTATCGCCAGCAGGCTTGCCGCCATTCTCGGAATTCCAATGATCTTCACCGGTCATTCCCTGGGAAGATCCAAAAAGGCTCGGCTGCTGGAACGTGGATACTCCGAGGAACAGCTCGAAAATAAATACCAGATCCATAAACGCATCGAGGCGGAAGAAGTCGCACTGGATTCGGCCCAGCTGGTCATAACCAGTACCCGGCAGGAACATATAGAACAGTACTCGGCCTATTCAAACTACAAAAAATCTCTCACCAAGGTTATCCCTCCGGGTGTGCTGTTAAGTGATTTTTCACCCCCGAAAGGATTGCGGTACAGGCCTCCTGTCTACAAGGAAATCGCCAGGTTCCTGGAACAACCCGAAAAGCCGATGATCCTGGCCCTGTCCCGGCCGGATGAACGGAAAAATGTCAACACACTCGTCAAGGCTTTTGGTGAAAGCCCGGAACTTCAGGAACTTGCCAACCTGGTTTTAATCCTGGGAAACCGAGATCGAATACTGAAGATGGACAAGGGCGCGAAAAATGTCCTGGGCCGCATTCTGTTTGCTGTCGATGACTACGATCTCTATGGTAAAATTGCCTATCCAAAGTCCCACAACCCGGAAGATGTGCCTGACATATACCGTCTCGCGGCCAGGAGTAAAGGTGTTTTTATTAATCCTGCCCTCACCGAACCGTTCGGATTAACTATCATAGAGGCGGCCGCAAGTGGACTCCCCATGATCGCAACCAGGGACGGCGGGCCCAGGGAAATCCTGGAAAAATGTAAAAACGGCCTTCTCGTGAATCCCCTGGATAAGCAGGAAATCACCGCCAGCCTGATCCAGGCACTGACAAATAAAAAGCAGTGGTCGTCCTGGTCCAAAAACGGAATTCGGCTCTCCGCAAAGCACTACACCTGGGAAGGACATTCCCGAAAATATGTAAATTCAATCAAGTCAGTCTTAAGAAACTGGGATAAAAAAACCTCCACCAGGATGATTAAAAGTAAACTGCCAACCATAAAAAAACTGCTGCTTACAGACCTGGATGGAACCCTTTTCGGCAATAAGGAAAGCCTGCTTGAGCTTATGGGCCTTTTGAAGGAGCATGAAGGAAGCATCGGTTTCGGGATAGCTACCGGACGCACTCTTGCCAGTGCCGCTCAGGTACTTAAAGAATGGAACGTCTTTGTTCCCAATATAATGGTTACCTGCGTCGGTTCGGAAATCTACTACGGTATGCCGCCCGTGCAGGACCGTGATTACATCAGACACATCAACTACCGCTGGGAGCCTGACCGCATTCGAAGGATACTTGGAGAACAGAAAGGATTTGAACTCCAGCCCCAAAGCGCACAGCGTCTCCATAAAATCAGCTACTTCCTGGATCCTGAGACAGGAATTACCAAGCAGGATATTGTAAATAAGCTCCGCCGGAATAGACTGGCCGTTCAGGTCATCTATTCCCATGACCAGTTCCTGGATATCCTCCCCTTGCGTGCATCCAAAGGACACGCCATAAGGCACCTGGCCATGAAATGGAATCTGCCCATGGAGAATATCCTGGTAGCCGGAGACTCCGGAAACGATGAGGAAATGCTCCGCGTCAGCACGCTTGGTGTGGTTGTAGGAAACCGCAGCCATGAACTGGATAAACTCAAGGACCTGCCCAACATATACTTCGCCGAGGATTACTACGCGGGGGGCATCCTTGAGGGTGCCAGGCACTTCAATTTTTTTAACAACGAAAGGACTCCCGATCCCGTATGAAAAATCACAAACTTCTGAACAAAATTCAAAAGGTGCTCGAAGAAAACAGAAAGGCAGTCTACCTGTTTTTCCACAGCTTCCAGAACCTGGAACGTCCATTTCTGCTGAGAAGCGATGTGATTGATATTTTCGAGATCTTTACCGAACAGGAATCGGGGATATCTTTGAAGGGTTCTGCTTTCGAAGAAATGATCTCAGCCAGCGAAGAATGCGCTGTGCGCTTTCCATTTGCCTGCTTTGCCATCCGCCAGGACCCTTCAACCTGGTTTTACATCAGGTTCCACATGGAAGACATATTCATGGAGGAGCTGACTGTAACTGAATTCCTGATGTTCAAGGAAACCATTGTCGAACCGGACCGGGCTCCGGATGAAAGCCTGTTGGAGCTGGATTTTGAGCCTTTTGTCCGGGAGTTTCCCAGGATGCGGGAAACTCGTTCAATCGGCCGGGGTGTCGAATTCCTGAACAGGGCGCTTTCCGGACGCATGTTTTCCCAGCAGGAAGAGGGTTTTGCTAAACTCCTCCAGTTTTTACGCCTCCACCAGTTCAACGGGCAGCCGCTGATGCTGTCCAAGCGTATTAATGATGTCGTCACCCTGCGGGAAGCTCTTCGGGGCGCAATGAAGGAACTGGATAAATGCGATCCTGACGCGGAGTGGAGAGAATTCTCAGGACAACTCCTGGAACTGGGATTCCTTCCCGGCTGGGGGAAAACCGCTGAGAGGGTCCTGGACTCATTTCAACTCCTCTCGGATATCCTGGAAGCTCCTGATCCCGCCTTGTTGGAAAAATTCCTTGCCAGGATCCCCATGATCTTTCGCCTGGTTATCATGTCTCCCCACGGTTTTCTGGGACAGGCTAATGTGCTTGGAAAACCTGATACCGGAGGACAGGTTGTCTATATTCTCAACCAGGTTCGTGCCCTGGAGAAGGAAATGACTCTCCAGATCGAGGAACAGGGTCTTGATATCCATCCCGAAATCCTGGTTGTAACCAGGCTGATCCCTGAATCACAGGGCACTACCTGTAATCAGCCGGTTGAACCGATCACCGGCACCCAAAACGCCAAAATTCTCCGAGTGCCTTTCCGGGAACCTTCCGGAGATGTGGTACCCCAGTGGATCTCGCGATTCGAGGTCTGGCCCTACCTGGAAAGATTCTCTCTGGAAGTCGAGCGGGAAATCCTTCAGCAAATGGGAAGCAAACCAGACCTGGTTATCGGCAATTATTCCGACGGCAATATCGTCGCCTACATGCTCGCCCAGCGCATGGGAGTCACCCAGTGCATCATTGCCCACGCCCTGGAAAAATCCAAGTACCTATACTCAGACCTGCATTGGAAAGATATGGATTCCCAGTACCACTTTTCAATACAGTTCACCGCGGACCTGCTGGCCATGAATTCCGCGGATTTCATCATTACCAGCACCTATCAGGAAATAGCCGGCACCAGCTTCAGCCTGGGGCAGTATGAATCATACAGCGCCTTCACCATGCCTGACCTGTACCGGGTTGTCAATGGTGTGGATGTCTTTGATCCCAAGTTCAACATTGTTTCACCCGGCGCCGATGACGGCGCGTTCTTTTCTTGCAGGGATGAGGAAAAAAGACTGAACGAACTCTCCGGTGAAATCAGTGATCTGATCTTCGGAAAGACTGGCGATGATTCGCGGGGGCATTTGGAAGACAAAAATAAACCCATCCTCTTCACTATGGCCAGGTTCGACAGAATCAAAAACATAACCGGACTGGTGGAATGGTATGGGAAGAGTCCGGAACTGCGGGAAAGAGCCAACCTCCTGGTGGCCGGGGGTTTTATAGACATCAATAAATCCCAGGACGAAGAGGAAAAATACCAGATCCGGCGAATGCATGAATTGATGGATCAATATCAACTGGACAGCCAGGTCCGGTGGGTGGAATTCCTTCCCGATAAAAATTTCGTCGGGGAACTCTACCGCTCTGTTGCAGATACTGGCGGGGTTTTTGTTCAGCCCGCCCTTTTCGAAGCTTTCGGTTTGACAGTGGTTGAAGCCATGTCCTGCGGGCTTCCTGTTGTTGCCACCTGCTTCGGCGGCCCGCTGGAAATAATCCAGGATGGAAAATCCGGATTCCATATCGACCCCAACCAGGGACAGAAAGCAACAGAAAAAATTTCAGCTTTCTTTGACCGCTGCCGAAATGAACCGGATTACTGGGAAACCATATCCCGGAATTCCATAGAACGGGTAGAAGAACGATACACCTGGACACTATATGCCAGAAGGCTGATGACCCTGTCCCGCATATACGGGTTCTGGAGATTTATCACCCGGTCAGAACGCCAGGAAAATAACCGATACCTGGAAATGTTCTACAACCTGATGTATAAACGCCTGGCTGAAACCCTGGGAAAATAGCCGGGATAGGACCAGTGCTTCCAATAACCCTGCCATCAATGACCACTGGCATTAGAAGCAAAAAAGGATATAAACAATGGAAAAACTACTACTCGTAATGAGAGACTGGGGAATTGATCACGGTATACCAATCGTGGTTATCCTGCTAGCCGCCGTAATTACGTCAAAAATTGTACATGCCGCCATAAAAAAGTTTGAAAAGCGATTCGACGGCTCTGAACTGATGTCAATGGAGACACAGAAGAGAGCAAAAACCATCACCGGGCTTCTCAACACAACAGTTACTGTAGTGATCTATACCGCCGCTGTCTTGATGGTGGTTACTGAGCTCGGTGTCGCCATCGGCCCCCTCCTGGCCGGTGCCGGAATAGCCGGCCTGGCCATAGGATTCGGCGCCCAGAGCCTGGTTAAAGATGTTATCACCGGATTTTTCATCCTCCTTGAAGATCAAATCCGCATGGGAGATGTTGTTGAAATCGCGGGGAAAAGCGGACTGGTAGAAGCTGTAAACCTGCGCACCACCCGGTTGAGAGATGTGGAAGGCAAAGTTTACATCATTCCAAACGGAGTTATTGATGTAGTCTCCAATTTCACCAAGGACTGGTCAAGGGCCCTGGTTGAAATCGGGGTCGCCTACAAGGAAGATGTCGACCATGTGATTTCAGTTCTGGAGGAGGTCGGGGAATCATTACGCGCTGATCCGGCGTGGAAGGATTTCATACTGGAACCCATGACCGTGCAGGGACTCGATTCCTTCGGTGATTCCTCGGTGAATATCCGCATGTTCTTTAAAACCGTACCCCTGAAACAGTGGGATGTGGGCAGAGAATTCAATCGTCGCGTGAAAAAAGCCTTTGATGAAAAAGGAATTGAGATCCCCTTCCCGCATGTTACTCTTTACATGGGAGAGGCGGAAAATAACGGCAAATTGCAGGTAATAAAATCCAGCAATTAACCTGGAAAAATAAAACGAACCGCTGTCTTTTATGTATCTTTTTTAAGGCTGTCAAATATTAAGGCCCCCAGGAAACTTTGCCATAAAACCCTGGGGGCAATTGATTTAAGAATACCCTCCCCCCTCTGTTTACATTACCGTAACCCTATCTTCACGAAAGGTTTATCTTTCGTTTATCATTTCGAGATCTCCTCCTAATACACTCCCTCAAGGAAAAAACTCAAATAAATCACAGTATGAATTACCACCAGGTTCATACAGGATGATAAACGAGCTAGGGAGTCTCAATGAAAAAAGCACTGGCAGAAAATATCACGGATATGGATCTCGCGCTCTTCCAGCTTATTTTCGGCTGGAACGGGAAAAGCTTCTGGGATAATTTTTTTCGGTTAATAACCCATTGCAGCGGCATCTGCACCTACACTCTCGCTGGAGTTGTACTGGTTATCTTTGGTGACAACACTCAAAAACAATATATCATTGCCGCCTTGATCGCTTTTTCACTGGAGTTGCCTGTTTACAAACTGATTAAACTGAGCTGCAAAAGATGCAGGCCCTTCGATCAGCTGAAAGGAATCCAGAGTTTAATTGCCGTGCCTGACCGTTACAGCTTCCCATCCGGACACACCGCCGCGGCCTTTGTAACAGCAAGTATACTGACTGTATACGATCCTCTCTTCTGTCAACCAGCATTCATTTGGGCCGCGCTTGTTGGAATTTCACGAATTTATCTGGGTGTCCATTTCCCTACTGATGTACTGGCAGGCCTGGCATTGGGACTGCTTTCCGCGCAAGTTGCCTTGTTCATAGTCTTCTGAAAAATCAAAGAGGTTTAAATATGAAAGTTGCAGTTTTTACCGAAAGCCTTCCGCCTAGTACTGACGGAGTCGCAAAAACCATGACCAGGCTTCGCCAATCCCTGGTCACAAAGAATATCGAGTCACTGTTCATCTCCCCATTCCAGCCGGAGGACAGCCTTTGGGAAGGCTCTGTGATCAAGGTTTCCTCGGTGCCTTTCATTTTTTACAGCGATTACCGGGTGGGATTGCCGCTTATGCAGAACATCACCGAGATACTGGACAGGTTCAGGCCGGATATCATTCACGCTGCCAGTCCTACCCCCCTCGGTTACACCGCTGTCAACTATGCCAGGAAACGGAATATCCCGGCCGTATCCAGCTACCACACCAACTTCGTATCATACTTCAAATACTACGGATTCCAGTCATTAGAGAATTTCGGCTGGTCATTTCTTCGAAGCTTCTATAACCGCTTCTCCCGGATTTACGCCCCTTCAAAAAGTACCGCAGACGACCTCGAGAGCCGGGGATTCCGAAATGTCGAACTGTGGCAGCGGGGAATTAACCTTGAGCGGTTTTCACCCTCCTTCCGAAGTGAACAGCTGAGAAAGCAGGCAGGGATCTCTGATGAGCCAGTGCTGCTTTTCGTCGGGAGAATTGTCAAGGAAAAAGATATCGATGACCTGGTTAAGGCTACCGGGATTTTGAAAAGGGATGGGTACCGTTTCAAGATGGTCTTTGTCGGGAACGGCCCGATGCTTCCCCAACTTGAAAGAGAATGCCCCGATGCTGTTTTCACCGGATACCAGTATGGAGAATCACTCGCCCGCTGGTACGCTTCGGCTGATATTTTCACCTTTCCTTCTACAACTGAGACCTTTGGAAATGTCATTCTCGAAGCCCAGGCCTCCGGCTTGCCGGTTGTCGGCGTCAACCAGGGTGGAGTTGCCGACCTGATCCAGGATGGGAGTACCGGCTTCATTGCCGGGGCCAACAATCCTGAAAGCTTTGCCGCCAGGCTGAAACAGTTGCTTGACAATCCAGTCCTGGCGAAACAAATGGGAAACAACGGCCGGCTCGTTGTCAAGGATAACAGCTGGGAGTCTGTAAACTCCCGCCTGTTCGACAGTTACGGGCGGACACTCGCCCAGTTTCACAATCTTATGGACAGTCGCGCGGCTTAACAACATTCAGGGTTCAAGGTGTCCAGCTAAAAAACCACACCTGAACAGACCGATTGCTGCCTGCAAAATCAAGGTAACACACCACTAAGAAACGCACCTTGAACCCTGAATCCTGTTCAACCGGGACTTTCTCCCTCCCCCCGTAAGCCCTGGTTTTCTTGTCATATCGGTAGCAGACTGATAGAGCCCGGTGCCCTTGAAGAGGCAATAGAACAAAGGATCCAGCCACTTTCACTTTTCCCAGTCATCACCTCACTGATAACCCCGGCTGGATAAACATCCGCGTCAATTGTTTTTCAGTACCATTCAGTTATAATTGCCCTAAGGGACCGGGAGTACACGAGATGGGGTTTTTCGAGATTTACATACAGGGTTTCCTGGTGGTGATGGTGATGATGTCCATTCTCTGGATCATCAGTGTCATCAAAACCGATGCCAGCATAGTCGATCCATTCTGGAGCCTTGGTTTTATCCTGGCCGCGGCTTTCTACCTGGTCCGGACCGGAGGAACGGAAAGCAGGCAGATTCTTCTTTTCGTTCTGGTTCTGATCTGGGGACTCAGGCTCTCCCTTTTCCTGCTCCGGCGCAACTGGGGAAAAGGGGAGGACTACCGGTACCAGGATTTCCGGAAAAGATTTGGGGAGCAAAGATACTGGTGGTTCAGCTTTTTCCAGGTTTTCCTGCTGCAGGGTTTCCTGCAGTGGCTGATATCCGCCCCGCTGCTCGGGGCGATGTATTACAGCAGGGATAACTCCCTCAACCTGCTTGACCTGTTGGCCCTGAGCGTCTGGATCATCGGCTTCAGTTTTGAGGCCGGGGGTGACTACCAGCTGGCCCGGTTTAAAGCCGATCCGGCTAACAGGGGAAAAATCCTGGATACCGGATTCTGGAAATATACCCGGCATCCCAACTACTTCGGTGATTCCGCCGTCTGGTGGGCCTACGGCCTTTTTGCCATCGCCGCCGGAGCCTGGCTGACTGCCGCCGGATCAGTGCTGATGACCTACCTGCTTATCAAGGTTTCCGGCGTGGCCATGCTGGAGAGGTCATTGAAGGATAAAAAGCCGGAATACCGGGAATACATCAGGAAGACCAGTGCCTTCCTCCCCTGGTTTCCGAAGAACTGAGCTGAATAAGGCAAGGCTGCGGTAGTTTCATATCCGATGGGTGATGGACGAAGTATTAAATGGGTCTAACCGCCGACATGGGCTAATCATGCAGGGGAGAAACTTAGGGAAGTGAACAATTTGATCCTGGGATAAAGGAGTATCTGGAGATTTTTTTTCGGAAGCGAAGGCGATACCGATACCGTCGCCGAAAGAAAGGGATAAAGGTTGCCTGGCAGCAATGAATGGAGGGCTGTAAGCCCGATTGTGAGCAGCCTGGGGTGACCCCGGACCGAAGGTTCGGGGAAACCCCAAGATTAACGATACCGAAAATATTTGGGAGCTCTGTAGGAGCGACCGCTTCTGACCAGGTTTCAAGTCAGGTAAATATTCCCCATCTCGTCGCGGGCAATTCGTGAATTGCCCCTACATATTTTTTTAAAACAAATCTCATATCAAGCAGGACTTTCCCCCTTCAGCCTCATTCGGATATCGGTATCGATATCGCCTTCGCTTTCGATCCCTGACGAATTACGGATACGACAACGACAACGAAAGCGATAGCGAGGGACATGACGACCCGGAATTTTCCTATTGACAAACAATAGAAGTAAACCTATACTCCTATTGAAAGTCTATAGGAAGGGTAAAGGTTTTACATTATGGAAATACTTCAGGGAACAATGGATATGCTCATACTGCAAACCCTGCATACCATGGGTTCAATGCACGGCTGGGGCATAGCCCGCCGGATTGAAAAAATATCGGAAGACCGGGTAAACCTCAATTACGGAACGGTTTATCCCGCCCTGATCCGCCTGGAACAAAAAGGATGGATCAAGTCCTCATGGGGAACCTCGGAAAACAACCGGCGAGCCAAATTCTACATCCTCTCCAACCAGGGCATGAGCCAGCTGGAAGTTGAAAAGCAGAGCTGGAGAGAGATTACAGCCTTTGTCTCCCGGATTCTCGAAGAATCCTGACGTAAGGAGTGCGAAATGGCTTCTATAAGAAGGCTTTTCTTTCGTTTTCTCTCACTTTTTAACGGACACCGGCAGGACCGGGAGCTGGATTCAGAGCTTCAGTTCTGCCTTGATATGGAAACTGATGAAAATATCCGCCAGGGAATGAGCCCCGACGAAGCCCGCCGTGAAGCCATCCTGAAAATAGGGGGAATCGAGCAGGTAAAGGAAAACTGCCGTGATCAGCGGGGACTGCCCTGGCTTGAATCCTTTCTCCGGGATATCCTGTACGGAGTTCGTCAATTGTTCCGGAATCCCGGTATCTCGATCCTGATCATCCTTCTGGTTACCTTGGGAGTGGGGGCAAGTACCGCCATTTTCAGTGTGGTCAAGGCAGTGTTAATCAATCCCCTGCCCTATGAATCTCCCGAAAAGCTGACCTTTCTCTGGCAGGCCGACGCCATGTATTCCGGAGCTCCTTTTTCAGGTCTGGATTTTCTCGATTTCAGGGAGCAAAGCAAATCATTTGAATACCTGACGGCTTTTGAACCCAATTATTTGAACCTTTCCGGGAGTGGTGACCCGGAGAGAGTCCAGGGGACCATGGTCACGAACGGCCTTTTCGAACTTCTGCGAGTGCAGCCGGTCATGGGAAGGACCTTCACCCCCGAGGATTTACTTCCCGGGAACAGCAGGGTGGCAATAATCAGCCACAGCCTGTGGCAGAGACGCTTCGGATCCGATCCGGAGATGATTGGAAAGCCGATCATAATCAATGAAGAATCATGCAGCATCGTTGGAGTTATGCCCCCCGGTTTCAGCCACCCCTGCCCCTGGTCGGTCGGGAGCAAAACCGAGGTCTGGAAACCTTTCTCCCTCTCAGCTTTCACCGAACGGCCAAGAACCAGCCAGTGGCTGATGGTAATGGGCAGGCTGAGGGAAGGCGTGTCGATTCGGGCTTCAGGAGAGGAAATGATGTCCATCTCCCGCAGCCTGGGTGAACAGTACCCGGATATCTGGGGTGAAAAATGGGTTAATGTCTATCCGATGCAGGAATATATGGTAGGCAGGGTTTCCGGCGGTATCCTCATACTCCAGGGGGCGTCCTGGATCATTCTTCTTATCGTCTGCATAAACATCGCCGGGCTGCTGTTGGCCAGGGCGACGACCCGGCACACTGAAATTGCCATCCGGGCAGCCCTGGGAGCCGGACAAATCCGGCTGATGCGGCAGATCATTATGGAGAACCTGCCTCTTGCCCTGGCGGGAGGCTGCCTCGGAATACTCCTGGCATCATGGAGTATCAATGTATTCAAAAGAATTATTCCCACAAATATCCCCAGGGTTGATGAGATTCAGATTGATGGGTCTATACTCGTTTTCGCCATAGGCACCGCCCTCCTGACCGGCCTGGTGTTCAGCCTGGCCCCGGCCCTGGTTACAAACAACACAAATCTCTGTGAAGCACTGAAACTAGGACGGGGTATCAGGCAGGCAAGCACGGGCATATTGCGTTTTCGCAATATGCTCATAATATTACAGTTGGCCCTGGCCATAATGCTGGCAAATGGAGCGGTTCTGATGCTGCAGAGCTACAATCAACTCAAAAACCAGGATCACGGCTTCAGCACTGAAAACGTCCTGACCGCCAGGCTTAACCTGCAGGGATACAGGTATGGAAGCGAGGAGCAGATGCAGTCTTTCTATGCCGAGCTCCTGCCCAATATCATGGCCCTCCCCGGAGTTGAGGGGGCAGCGGCTGTAAGCAGGCTCCCGCTGGAGGGAGGAGCAAACTCCCGGATAATCCCGGAAGGACGGGAAGAGTCTGATGCCAGGCTTCTCACAGAAATCAAGTCCGCAACAACCGGCTATTTCAAGGCCATGGGAATTTCCATTCTTTCCGGCCGTGACTTCCTGCCGCAGGACAGCGCTCCAGCTCAGCCGGGAGTTATTGTTAACCAGCGTTTGGCTGAGTTGTGCTGGCCCGGTGAGAACCCCCTTGGAAAAAGATTTAGATTCGGGGACGGCGTTTGGCTGACTGCGGTAGGAGTTGTAAAAAATACCCGGCAGCATGGAGCGGAAAGGCAACCGTTTCCTGAGGCCTACTTTCCTTATGTGAGTCCTCCGGTTTCCAGGTTATCTTCATTTACCCGGGTAAAATATCTGGTCATAAACTGCGTTGATAATCCTTTCAGCCTGGTCGGCCCGATCAGGGCGGAAGTCAGCCGTTTGGACCCCAACCAGCCATTGTCGGAAATCCGTACAACCGGCCAGATCCTGGCTCAGTCCCTGGCCAGGAGAAACTTCAATACAGCCCTGATTGTATTGTTTGCCTCCCTGGCCCTGGTACTTGTTGCCGCCGGCATATACGGCACCATGTCATATCACGTGGCCCGCCGCACCCACGAAATCGGTATCCGCATGGCACTGGGAGCCAGCCCTTCGGCCATACTGAAAAATGTGTTGAAGCGCGGACTGTCCCAGGTGCTGACAGGTATAGCATTCGGGCTGCTGCTGGTCCTGGCATCAAGCCGCATCCTGGGGAGTATGGTCTACGGAATCAGCCCTGTACACCCCCTGACCTTTATTGCCGTTTCAGGATTCATGACAGTTATTTCCATTACCGCCTGCCTGGTGCCGGCAAGACGGGCCGCCAGGGTGAATCCACTTGAATCACTGCGTATAGAATAGCCTTGTTTCAACAGTTTAAGAGGAATATATGGATTTTAAACGAGAAGGTATCATAAGAAAAAAAAGAATCAGGCAGGGTTCGCTGTTCTTACTGTTCCTGGCGGTTATCGGTGCCTCAACCTGGGGGATCTCCAGGCTGGAGCCGGCGGTACCCGAGGTGGAAAGTGCCTCTGTCTGGCTGGGGGAAGCAGAGCGGGGACCCATGGTTATTGAAGTCCGCGGCAACGGAACCCTGGTGCCCGAAGAAATCCGCTGGGTGGCCGCCTCAACCAATGGCCGGATAGAAAAAATCCCGGTCCAGCCGGGTTCCCCGGTTTCGGCCGATACTGTCCTGGCCGAACTCTACGACCCTGTGCTGGAACAGGAAGCGGTAAACGCCGATTTGCAGGTCAAAATTGCCGTCGCCGAGCTTCGGGACCTCAGGGTTGAAATCGAAAACAGGGAACTTGAACTCAGGGCCCAGGCCGCCTCGGTCCAGGCTGACTATCAGCAAACCCGCCTGGAAGCCGAACGATTTGAAGCCCTGGCTGAAAATGGCCTGGTCTCAGACCTGGACTTTCGCGTACTGCAGATTACTGCCGAAGCTCTCCGAAAACGCAACGATCTGGAACAGCAGCGGCTGGCCATGAATCCCCGCTCCCGTGAAGCCCGGATTGCAGCCAAGGAGGCAGAAATTGACCAGCTCCGAACCCTGGCCGAACTGCGCCGGCAGCAAGTGGAAAAGCTGAAGGTGAGAGCCGGGATCAATGGCGTCCTCCAGGAAATCAGCATCGAGATGGGACAGCAGGTCCAGGCCGGGGATATCCTGGGCAAGGTCGCGGTGCCCGGACGCCTGAAAGCGGAACTGAGAATTCCTGAAACCCAGATCCAGAATGTAAGCTTGGGGCTGCCGGCTGTGATCGATACCCGAAACGCCCTGGTTTCCGGCCGGGTGGCCAGGATAGATCCTGCCGCCCGGGAGGGTACCGTAACGGTTGACATCACCCTGGCCGAACCCCGACCGGAAGGATCCCGCCCCGACCAGAATATTGAAGGTACTATCCAGATTGACAGGCTGGAAGATGTGCTGAAAATAAGACGCCCGGTCCTGGGCCAGGCTAACAGCAGTATCCAGCTCTTCAGGCTGACGGAAAACGCTACCCGGGCCATCAGGGTTCCGGTCAAACTGGGGCGCAGTTCAGTAGCTACAATCCAAGTTGTAGAAGGCCTGGAGGAAGGGGACAGGGTAATCCTCTCCGACACCTCCGAATGGAATAAATTTGACACAATAAAACTGAAATAGAAACCATCGGTCCGGAAAGCATTGTAATCCGGACGCCTGGGGGTTTATCCAGGGAGAAAGCAAATGATAACCGAAGCCAAACCAGTCATTGACATGCAGCATGTCAGTAAAATCTTCTATACAGAAGAAGTTGAAACTCACGCCCTGTCTGAAATTGATCTGGCTATAAATCCGGGTGAATATGTCTGCATTACCGGTCCCTCCGGCTGTGGAAAATCCACTCTGTTGTCCATCACCGGCCTGCTGGATACCCCCACCCTGGGGAATTACGTTTTGAATGGGCACCCCCTGGAGTCACTTTCACTCTCAGACCGGGTTCGCATCAGGAACCGGGAGATCGGTTTCATCTTCCAGAACTTCAACCTGATCAGCGACCTTACAGTATATGAAAACGTGGAACTGCCCCTGACCTACCGCAACATGAATTCCGGAGAAAGAAAAGAACGGGTCATGGAAGCACTGCGGAAGGTTGGAATGGACCACAGGAAAAAACATTACTCCCAGCAGCTCTCCGGCGGCGAACAGCAGAGGGTTGCGGTAGCCCGGGCCCTGGCTGGACGACCCGCGGTTATGCTGGCCGACGAGCCTACCGGAAACCTCGATTCCAAAAACGGAGACGCGGTCATGGAACTCCTGGCACAGCTGCACCAGGAAGGCGCCACAATCTGCATGGTTACCCATAATGAGGACTACGAGCGGTTTGCCGAACGCAAAATCCACATGTTTGACGGGAAAATCGTCAATTGAACGCGAACTGAAAGAATCAAACCTGAAAAGGCCCGGAAAACCCTTCAGCTTTCCGGGCCTTGGTTTTTCATTCTCAGAAATTGAGAAAGTAATGCATCAACTTCCTGCTAGCCCGCATTTCTCACGAAAAAGGAATGGAATGGAGTTGCATCCTTTGGTAAAATAAGTGTTACCAAGCATTTAAATCAACACAAAGGAACAACTCCATGAAAACAAAGTGTAGACCAACCAAGTTCAGATTTCAACCCTGCGGCAAGAGAAAAGTAGAAGGATCTTTTGATGGAGGAAGGATCACCTCTGATTCGGGAGCATTGCTGGCAGGGGAAGCGGAAGAGAAATTTCAGGTTATATCCCGTTTTGCCGAGTGTTTCACTGATCATCGAAATCCGGAAAGGGTTGAACACTCGGTTCATCATCTTGTTTCCCAGCGAATTCTTGCCTTAATGATGGGTTACGAAGATTTGGCGGATCATGATGAGCTGCGCAAGGATGTTCTTCTGGCAGCACTGGTTGGGAAACATGATCCTACCGGGAATGATCGTTCCAGGAAAAGAGAACAGAGCATTCCTCTGGCCGGGAAAAGTACGCTGAATCGAATGGAGCTTACTCCAGCCGATGCGGATTCCTCACATAGATACAAAAAAATTGTCCTAGATGAAGAGGCTGCAGACAATCTTCTGGTGAAATTTTTCATAGAGCAACAGAGGGAGGTTCCCAAAAGAATTTTCCTCGACGCTGATGCTACGGACGATCCCCTGCATGGTGATCAGGAAGGAAAATTTTTCCATGGCTACTACAAAGCATACTGTTACCTTCCTCTTTATATTTTCTGTGGAGATTTTATTCTGTCAGCTCGTTTGAGGCCGTCCAATATTGATGCCTCAGACGGCACGATTGATGAACTGAAGCGTATTGTTCCGATCATTCGCAAAGCCTGGCCTGAAGTGCAGATCATCCTTCGTGGTGACAGCGGATTCTGTCGGGAAGAAATCATGAGCTGGTGTGAAGCTAATCGGGTCGATTATTGTCTGGGACTTGCCAAAAATGAACGACTAAAAGCAGAAATTGAGCTCCAGATGCTTGAGGCAAGAGAAATGCACCAGGAAACCGGCTCGGCTTCAAGAGTATACAGAGATTTCAGGTATCAGACCCTTAAGAGTTGGTCGCGGGAACGCCGAGTGGTCGGCAAAGCCGAATATCTTGATAAGGGCGCCAATCCCCGCTTTGTGGTCACCTCTCTGAAGAAAGAACACGTCAGCGCGAAGACTCTGTATGAAGAGCAGTACTGTGCCAGGGGTGAAATGGAAAACAGGATTAAGGAACAGCAACTTTATCTTTTTGCCGACAGGACCAGCACGGCTCATCTGAGATCAAATCAGCTGAGGCTTTATTTTTCTTCCATAGCCTATGTGCTGATGAATGTAATAAGAGTCTTTGGCCTCGAGGGCTCCAAGATGGCCAAGGCTCAATGCCATACGATCCGAAACAAACTGTTTAAGATTGGCGCTCTGGTTAAAGTCAGCACAAGAAGGATTATGGTTTCCATGGCCTCAGGTTACCCTTATGAGAATATCTTCAATGCTGCATATAACAACCTTCTCATTGCGAGACCCTTGTTACTGTGAGTAGCAAAAATCTCTGCTGAAAAACCTGCGATTTTACTTCTCAAGGGGAGAGGTGTCTCCTCTTTTTGCTATTTTGCCCCCTTCAACGCCTGGTCCGGATGCCGGATGGGGTGAAAGCTTGCTTCGATCTTCAAATGATCAAACAAATCTACAGATTTGATGTCTCAACATCATTAAATCTCAACTATCCTGAGTCTGGTGAGAAATGCGGGCTAGGGAAGAATTACAGTATCGATTACATGAATCACGCCGTTGGACGCGGGAATGTCAGTTGCAATAATGCTTGAAGTACGGTCGTTCTGGTCAGTAAGAACTCCACCTTCCTGGAATATAAAGCTCTTGTTCAGGGTGCGAATCCTGTCAGATCCCAGAACATCTTCAGAGAAGCGGGCTCCGCGAGCTACGTGATAGAGAAGAACATCCGTAACCAGATCAGTACTCGAAAGCAGTTGGTCAGCAGTCAGGCCAAGTTCGCCCAGCAGGCTTATAAAAGCAGCATCGGTTGGAGCAAAAACCGTAAACTGACCTTTGCCCTGCAAGGTCTGAAGTACTGCAGGATCTGCTGATGTAAGGGCGGCAATCAATATTGAAAATTCGCCAGTCGCGGCGTTTACTGATGATGCCACATCAACAATTGTCGGGCCCATGTTCTGGCCCGGGGCTTCCTGTTTTCCCCTTCCCGGCCCAGCCAGGGTGAGTGAAGAAGTCAATAAAATTACCAAAGCAAAAACAATTGAAATTTTTCTCATAGCAAGTCTCCATAAAAGTATAAATTTCTGATTACTCAATGCATTATGCATACTTTGTCCATGTGGTTTCGAAATAATTACTTTATTTTTCTTTTATATAATATGTACAAAGCGCATTGCTTGGCAAAAAGAAAAGCTGACCGAACCATAAATGAAAGAATTGAGGGAGCGGATATTTCTGGAAAAAAAGAGGTCTGGCCGGGAATGTCGCTATCAGCTTCGACCCCGGAAGAGACAGGTATCAAAAAGCCAATGCCATACAGAAAACAAGGAAAAGAGATGTGATAGCTTGGCAAACCAGTCGCCAGCGGCCTGAAACTCTACAGTGGGTGGAGCCACTGGCTTCCAGCCGGTTTCCAGCTGCATTGCCATATACTTCCAGCTTATGGTCTGCCCAGGGGCAGGATACCCCTGCCGCTAACACCCGCGATTATTCAGTCAGCCGCGCAGATCCCTCAGTATTTCCCGAAAAGATCCGGTATCAGGCGCTATCCGGGCTGAGACCTCTTCCAGGGTTTCAAGGTAGCGGAAAACACTTTGACCTCCAGCTATAATTGCAACTTCCTCTCCCAGTAAACGCCTGAGCTTCCGGAGTTCAGCCGGGAGATAGGGATCATCTCCGGGGTAGACAAGACTCAGGGCTACAGCAGAAGAAGATTTCAAGGCTACGGCGGCCGCAAACTCTTCAGCTGGAAGCCCGGCCCCCAGGTAAAGCACATTCCAGCCTTCCGAAGCCGCGGTATTTGCGGCAATACAAGCCCCTATTTCATGGCTCTGACCAGATGGTGTCCCGATAACTATTGATGGCGCATTCCCATCCAGCGGTTCCCCAACATGCAGATTCTCCAGGAATGCACGTATCACCGATGACGCCGCGTGTTCATGTGCTATCCTGATTTTCCCGTTTTCCCAACCGGATCCGATTCTATCCACCAGAGGAATCACCAACTCTTCCATCAGCCTCGGCTCAGTCAACTCGGCTGCAGCCTTTTCCAGGTGATAACGGAGGGCCCGGGTGTCGAGGTCGGAAACAGCAGCCAGGCAGGATTCCAGGTGGCCGCTTTCAACCTCACCTGAAATCTCCTCAGCAGAAGCGGAAACCCGGCTGATAGCAATCCGGTCCTCCTCCACAAGATCTCTCAGTTCCGGGATGCTAAGTCCTGCCACCTGGCTGATACTCCTCCCGGAAAGCGTCGCCTGCCGGAGCAGGAGAAGCTTCTCCACCTGTTCGTCGGTATAAAAACGACGGTTAGTCGCGGTCCGGCCCGGCTCAACAACCCCAAAGCGATTCTCCCAAGCCCGGATCAGGTCAGGCTTGAGGCCGGTTCGGCGGGAAACCATCCCGATAGAATGTCGTATTGGATTTGATTGCTCTTCAGCCATTACAGACAAACTAATCCCCTGTCCAATATTTGTCAATGCCATATCCGCAAAAACAATAGTCTTTAATCCGACATGGCAATGGCCGCAAAATGATTAGTGGTCCTGAAATGGGTCGTCATTATTTGGAAAGGGCTTTTTGTTCCAGACTGTAGTCAATCCCCAGGTCATTGTCCCGGACTTCCGCAAGCTTCTCCCTGAGCATTTCCTTGAACCGGGTCACAACTCTCGCATACCTGGGATTATTCGCCAGGTTGTTGTACTGCTTGCTGTCATGCTCCATGTCAAATAGTTCCATCCCGGAAGCCCCGTCCTCATCATACTGCAGAAAAGCCCATTTAGATGTGCGGAGCAGATATGAATAATGCCCGCGCCCGGGAAATCCCCGCATGCAGAATGCCGCGTCCCGGACAGAATAATCGGGATCATCGATGGTGCCGGCCAAACTCTTCCCCTGCAGGTATTCTGGATATTCCAGGCCGGCCAGTTCAGCGACCGTGGGATACAAGTCAATTAGTTCAACAAGCGAATCACAGACAGCCGGCTCCTTACCCGGGACCTTGATGATCATCGGAACCCTTATGGACTCTTCGTGCAGGCTGACTTTCATCCAGAAACGGTGTTCAGCCAGATGAAAACCATGATCGGATGTAAAGATGACAATCGTGTTGTCTTCCAGGCCCTCCTCTTTCAAGGTGTCCAGTACCTTTCCCACCTGGGCGTCCATGTAGGCCACTGAAGCGTAATAGGCGGCAACCGCCTTCTTTTCCTGCTCTTCCGACATGTGGGCGTTAAGGCTGGTCACATAATTTATTCCTCTCGCCGGAATATCATCCCAGTCATTTATAACCTTTGGCGGAAGCACTACCTGCTGGTATGGATAGGGCTCAAAATATGATCTTGGCGCTACAAACGGAACATGGGGACGAACAAAGCCCACTGCCAGGAAAAAAGGCTCCTCCTTGTGGGCCCGGATGAGTTCTGATGCCTTCTCCGCGGTGCGCCCGTCAGAATGCACCAGGTCATCACCGTCAGCCTTGACGATAGTCATCACATTCCCTCCGCGCCGGGGCTTGAGGCCGTAGGGATTGTTCTGCACCAGTTCGGCCTCTCCTTCCGCTTTCCATTCCGGCCCCTGGCTATTGTATCTTTCAGTCCAGGAAGCCTCGTCATCCTGTCCGTTGGACCCCTCTTCAATGCCTCCCGGAACGCCCATGTGAAATATCTTGCTGACCCGGGCGGTGAAGTATCCATTCTTCCGGAAAAGCTGGGCCCAGGACAGCCGGTCGGGCCCTACATTTTCACGTCCGCTGACATACCCGTAGGTAGTTGTGGCATTGGGGTAATAGCCGAACATCAGCGACGCGCGGGAAGGCCCGCAGAAAGTGGACTGGCAGTAGGCCCTGGTATAGCGAATTCCGCTGGATGCCAGGCGGTCTATATTGGGAGTCCGGCAAGCCTGGTTTTCATATGAGGATATCGCGGTGGAAGTAAGGTCATCCGAAATAATAAAAAGGACATTGGGCTTTTCAGACGGCTTGCTATAAGCTTCCACAATAAAAAGCAGCAATATAAGAAAGGTGGCTTTTTTCATTAACTTTCCTCGCAGGCTGGAATACATGAACACATCTCTACACAGCAAACCAAGCGGTTTGTTTGATTCTTATGTTACTCCAGCCCTCTGAACGAGCAGCATGCTCCGCGAACTCACTCGGATCTTCTGGAATAACCGCTGTTTAAATCTGTCAAGCTCTGGTAGGATTACATACATCACTAAAGTTCAGGAATAAAGGAGATAACCCATGAAAACAGAGATACAGAATTTGCAGGAAAAATTCAGGGATGGTCAAATCAGCCGCCGGGAGTATCTCAGGCGCATGGCTGTCCTGGCCGGTTCCACGGCTGCCGCCCTGGTTGTAGTGTCCGATTCCGGAGTCCGGGCCGATATCATAGACAAAAATGATCCGCGCCTGTTAACAGAATCAATTACCTATCCCACACCCAGCGGAGAAATGATGGCTTACATGGCCCGCCCGAAAGGCGATGCCAAACTGCCTTCCGTTATCGTGATCCACGAAAACCGGGGACTCAATGACCATATCAAGGACGTAGCCCGACGCATGGCCCTGGAAGGATTCCTGGTCCTGGCACCCGATGGCAACACCCCCTCCGGAGGTACCCCGGATGATCCCGATAAAGCAAGGGACCAGCTCTACGCCGTTGATGGAGAAGTCCAGGCTGAGAACTTCACCGCTGCCGCGGCCTATCTCGACACCCACCCCCTGTCCACTGGCAAAGTAGGATGTACCGGGTTCTGCTGGGGAGGCGGGATGACCAACCAGGTTGCCGTGCGGGCTCCGGAACTGGATGCCGCCGTGCCTTACTACGGAAGACAGCCGGAAACCGGTGATGTGCCAAAAATCAAGGCTTCCATGATGTGTCATTACGCGGGTGACGACGCGCGCATCAACGCCGGGATTCCCTCCTTTGAAGAAGCACTGAAAAAGGCGGGAATCGAGTACCAGATCTTTATGTATGAAGGGGCCGGACATGCTTTCAATAATGATACCGGCGGGAGGTATCACGAGGAGGCGGCTAAGCTGGCCTGGAAACGTACCGTGGACTTCTTTAAAGATAAACTGAACGCTAGATAGCCCGGTTGAAAGCCAGGATATCCTGATTATCCGGAGGGAGGCTCCTTTTGATTAACGGACTCCCTCCATAATTCCGCTACCTGTTCGGCGAACGGCCGGCAGTGAGTAAAAAACCTTTTGTACCCAGCGCACAAAGCATTCAAACCAGGTTCTCCTCCAGGGGTTCTTGCAAACCGGTTCTTTGGACACCCCCCATTACAGCTGTCCAGCACTTCACACTCCAGGCAGTAATCGGGAAGCGACTCCCATTTAGCCCGCCCAAAATCTTCCTGTTCCGGGCTTGACAGCAACTCCGCGAGGGGGACCTCCAGGATGTTCCCCTGCCGGTGATCTTCATTCACAAAATGATCGCAGGAATAAAAATCCCCGTTATCCTCGATCACCGGAACCCGGCCGCAGGTTTTTTTAAATATGCAGAGGCTGTGCTCCTGCCCGAAAGCGGTTCGCAGGGCCTCTTCAAATATCTGGACCTTAATTCTTCCAATATCCCTGACTTTCCATTCGTTGAAAATTTCACACAGGAAATCCCCCCACAGGTCCGCCTGGACTGAACGATTCTCGCCCGGGGAACCGGGAGGTTCAACCAGGGGTATAAAACTGATAAAGGTAATACCCAGGTTCTTCAAAAACCTGTATACCTCCAGGGGATGTCCGGCATTGGCGGAACTTACCACGCAGAGAACCTCGTGGGCGGCTCCATAATGCTTCAGCAGCCCCAAGCCCCGAATGGTTTCATCAAAAGCTGATCCGCCGTCACGGGTCCGGCGGAAAACATCATGAAGCTCACGGGGTCCGTCCAGGCTTATCCCGGTATAAAAGGATTCTTCTGCCAGGAACCAGGCCCACTCCTCATCAATAAGGGTACCGTTGGTCTGGATTCCGTTGAGGACAGTTCGTCCAGGCGGAATCAGCCGCCGCTGCGTTTCAACTATCCGGCGAAAATAATCCAGACCCAGGATAGTCGGTTCCCCTCCGTGCCATGAAAACTGGATCTCCTGACCAGGCGAGGCATCACGATGCTGGATTATTACCGCCTCCAGTATTCTCTCATCCATACAGGAGAACCCGGGTCCGGAGTTAGGCAATTTCCTGTCCAGGTAGTAGCAGTAATCGCAGGCCATGTTACAGCGGGATCCCGCGGGTTTTAAAAAAACCTGAAAATCTATCGGCATTATGGACTTAAGATAAATGAATCTCCGCCGTTCCACAAGGGGAAGAAGAGGGCCCGGTGGTTGAAAGCTTCGAGCCCGTTGCAGCTGGAGCATCTTGCTGGTCCATCAATTCGACATTCGAATATCGACAATCGACCCTCTGCACTCCGCTTTCCGGCATTCGCCACTTCAACACGCGTTAATTTCTCAAACCCGACTACGACAACGACAACCGCCGCGCTGGCACCGACAACTGAACAATCCGGACAATTCACGAATTGCCCCTGCACAGATCCCGCCGAAGCTCGGATCTCGGAGATAGTAACAGGTCGCAGGTGCCCAGTTGCGAACTACTGGGAAAACCGAAACCATGTGAGGAACGCAGATCTCCTAACCGTCAGTCAAATCAACGCCGCCGCAGGCGGCAACATTAGTGAAGGCCGCAGGCCTGCCGTTTAATAGCCTGGCGGTGATCCCGGACAGAAGGTTCGGGGAACCCCAGGTCAGGAAACCCTGCACAAACCAGCGAGCGCTGTAAGTGCGAGCCCGTTGCAGCTGAAGCATCTTGCTTCAGCAATTCCAAGATAAATTTACGCCTCGCTGAAAAAATCAACCTCACCCAGAATAAATATGGCATTTCGAGGCAGGGTTCTAGTTCTGCTTAACTGGAGCTGGAAGCTACAGCTACAATGGGACGCTCCAATCTCAAATCCAAACACGGACCAACGGAATCCGATTTACCCTTAATTTAGACTGTTGTATGATCTTGATTATCATGAAGATAAAAAAGGCCACCCTCGTTGTCCTTCATGTCCTGATCCTGTCCGCACTGGCCATGCCCTTGAAAACTTTCGCGGCCGAGGCCGATCGACTCCAGGCCGCCAAAAACCTCTACCTTGCAGGGGAGGTTAAAGACGCCATCACGGCCTTCCTTGAAATCCCTGAATCAGAAGAAGCGTCATATGGGCTTGTCCGGGCCTATTTAAATCAGAACGAAATTGAGAAGGCCGTCGCGGAAGCCGAAAAACTATACAAAAAAGACAGCAGCTCCGGAATCGCTCTCACTGCCATGGGTGACATTGAGTACCGGCTCGGTCACTTCGAATCCGCTTCCCTCTACTACAAACTGGCTGTCAGTTCCGGAAGGAAATTCGCCAGGTCTTACCTGGGAATCGGGAAAGTACTAAAAAGCGAAAGGATGATGAAATCGTCCAAAGCCTGTATTGAAAGAGCCTTCCAACTCGACCCTGGTGATCCTGATATCGTCCGCGAACAAGCCTTTTATATGAAAACCTCCCCCGAAGAGAATGCGTTATGGCGTCGCTACCTGGAAACCGCCCTTTATAAAGGGCCATCAAGCCTGGCACACACAAAATCCTGGCTGGAACGCCGGGAAGCCTGGTCGGATAAAAAACTTCGGCACTTAAAAGATACTCCGGTACATACCAGAGTGAAGCTGCTGCATATTGAACACTACCAAGTTTATACGGAATACGGAATAAAGGTAAAAATCAACGGGAACAAAACAGCGAAACTGACATTAGACACCGGCGCTTCCGGAATCTTTCTGAAGAAGAAATTCGCGGATTCCGCAAGAATCTCCCTCTATGGATCTACAATCGTAGGAGGATTGGGGAATGAAGGGGATAAAGAATCCAGGGTAGGGCTGGCTGACACTGTTGAAATCGGTGACCTGGTCTTTGAAAACTATCCAGTTAATTTTTTCGGAAAGGATGTCACCCTGTCGGGAGACGGACTTATAGGAACAGACGTCTTTGAAAAATTTCACATAACCCTGGACTTCAAGAAAAAAACCATGTTTCTTGACCTTTTGCCGCCGCCGCCGGGAGTTGAAAAAGGAGAGAGTTACAGCCTATATGACTACAACTGGCAGCCGGGTTCCAACAGGAAATTCTACACTCCATTCAGGCTGATCGGCCCGGGAATTATTGTCTCGGCTTTAATGGAATATAAGGATAATGAAGAGACTGCTCAAGTGCTCCTGGATACAGGAGCGGAGAGGAACATTGTATCGGATAAAATCGCGCATCAGCTTGTTCATACAAAATATACCCCAAATAAATTTTCCGGTGTATCCGGGGAAATAGATGGAGTTGAAAAAGTACACAGGATTTCGATTACATGCTCCGGAGTAAAGCAAATCAGTCACAGGACTTACTCATTTAACCTTGACAGTGTGAGTGAGTCTTTTGGAACTGAAATCAGCGGACTGCTTGGGTACCCTTTTATCAAGAACTGTACCCTTCTCATAGACTATCGCACGGCCATGGTCCGAATCATTCCTGATCCATATCGTTTCGTGCATTGATTCGCTTGTACTGTAACCAACAGCCATCTGATCCCAAAATTTTGTTTACCCCCCACTCAAACTGCTGTATGATCTTTATTATCATGAAGATACGAATGTTCCTCCTCGTCTCACTTCATGTCCTGTGCCTGGGCGTCCTTGCCCTTCCCCTTGATAACTCCGCGGCTGAAAACGACAAACTAGCGGCTGCCAAAAGCCTGTACCTGGCCGGGGACGTTGAAGAATCAATCACTTCTTTCCTTGCATCCCCGGATTCCGCGGAAGCCGCCTACTGGCTGGTGCGGGCCTGGCTTAACCAGGACCAGGCTGAAAAGGCTGGGGAAGAAGCAAAACAGCTTTATGAAAAAAATACCGAATCAGCCATTGCCCTGACCGCCATGGGCGATGTGGAATTCCGGCAGGGTCATTTTGAAACGGCCGAGGAGCTATACAGGCAGGCCATTGATACCGGGAACGACTTTGCCAGGGCCTACCTGGGGCTGGGGAAAATCCTGGAGAGTGAACGCCTGCTCAAATCCGCCCGGGAATGCTTTTTAAAGGCCTTTGCCATTGATCCTGATGATCCTGACATCATCCGGGAACGGGTCAGGTACCATAAGCCGTCCCCCGAGGAAAAAGCATTATGGCGCCGCTACCTGGAAACCGCCGGCTATGAAGATCCGGCGTACCTGGCCAACCTGAATTCCTGGCTGGAGCGCCGGGAAGCCTGGTCCGGAATCAGGCTCCGCCGCCTGCGCGAGATTCCCGAGCAGACAAGTATCAAGCTGATTCATTTTTATACCGCCGGGCAATATAACCGGTACGGGTTGAAGGTGAAGATCAACGGGAAGAAAACCGCCAGGCTGCTGCTTGACAGCGGGGCTTCCGGGATCGTGGTTAAGAGCAAATTCGCCAAGTCCGCTAAAGTCCCGCTATATGGATCAGAACAAACAAGGGGCCTGGGGGACGACGGTGACAGGAGCGCCAGTATCGGCCTGGCTGACACCCTTGAAATCGGAGACCTGGTCTTCGAAAACTACCCGGTCAGTTTTGCCGGTAAAGATATACCCCTGGCCGAAGACGGAATTATCGGAACCGAGGTTTTTTCACGATTCCTTATCACCCTGGATTTCAACAAAAAGAAAATGCACCTGGAAAAACTCCCTGATCCGGAAGGAGTTGACGGGAACACGAGCTACAGCGTGTATGATTTTGACTGGGAACCCGGGCCCGAAAGAGACGACTTTTCCCCCTTCAGGTTCATGCATGGCAAGGTAATCGTGCCCTCCCTGGTAAACGGACAGGAAAAAACTCACCTTATCCTCGATACCGGCTCCAGCTACAACGTCTTCTCCCATAAGCTTGCCGATAAAGTCGACTACACAAAGATCGCCAATACCAGGCTGGATGGTGTATCAGGCCGCATCAAGGACATCAGGCGGGTTAACAAGACCAGCATCAGCCTGGCCGGAATCGAGCTGGGCAGCCACCAGACCATGGCTATCGACCTGGGTCATGTCAGCCATGTCCTGGGAACTGAAATCGGAGGGATGGTGGGTTATCCCTTCCTCAAACGGGGAACCCTGTTCCTCGATTACCGCACCGGTTACATGAAATTGATCCCTGATCCCTACCGGGCCAAAGACTGACAGGAAGCTGGAACGATCCGCTCCAGTCGTGGCTGGTCCGATCCTCGGACCTGTGCCGCAAAGCGGCACAGGAACAGCAGCAAGTCACAGGAATAGTCGCAAGTAACAAGTGACGTGTTGCGAACAACTTCCAGATTGACACGCTATGAGGAACGCAGATCTCCTGACCGACAGTCAAATCAACGCCGCCGCAGGCGGCAACATTTGTGAAGGCCGCAGGCCTGCCGTTTAATAGCCTGGCGGTGATCCCGGACCGAAGGTTCGGGGAACCCCAGGTCAGAAAACCCTGCACAAACAAGCGAGCGCTGTAAGTGCGAGCCCGTTGTAGCTGAAGCATCTTGCTCCAGTCACGATTACGCCCCCTTTACTGCCCCACGACCTTGATCAGCTTACCTGCCCTTAACCTGTCAGAAAGCTCCATGTTATTGAGCAGGGCCATCCCGGCCATGTCCTCCTTTTTCACTCCAAAGCCGGCAAGGGCCTCTGCGAGGGTTCCCGATCTACGCGCGGATTTTACCAGGATCCTTTTTGGCTTGACATTTATCCTGGAGGCATCATTCAGGGTATTGAAACTCTTCATTATTGATTCAAGCGCGTTTTGATAATATTTAAAATCCGCCTCCCTGGAGAGCCCGTGAAAAGCATAGATCGCGTCCTTGTAATCGATGTAATAGGAAAGGACAGCAAGGGTCTGCTCCTGGGCTGATGACTGGTACTGCGGGACCTGTTTTGAAAATGTGACCAGGGCCTGCATCCCGTTTACTGTAGTATTCTTACCTCCCTGGTAGGTAAGACCCATCTGGTCTATGGTTTGCTGGGCGGCTGCTTTAAGGTTCTTCTGCCTGGAAATGGAAAAAACGGTTATGGCCTTGCCGTCCTTCGGGGCCATTACAACCTGAATGGGAGAATTCTGCAGCTGCCAATCCCGCGGAAAGGAAAACTTGAAACGCAGTTCAGGGTGGTAGAAAACATTTCCGTCAACATATCCCTGCCTGGGATCTTCACCATAGACCATCCCATCTATCATTTTCAGGTAATTATCGGTATTAACCTTCCATTCCGAATAACCAAGCCTGTCCTGCCACTGGGCAGCTCCCTGGTGCACGGAGCTGTACCTGTCGGCCGGGTTGGGATGGGTTGAAAGGAAAGTCGGGACACCGCCCTGCTCGCTTGCCATGTTCATTTTATTCAGCACCTGGAAAAAATCGGCCATTTTGTGGGCATCATAGCCGATTTTTGATGAGTACTCCACGCCCAGGCGGTCGGACTCCCGTTCATGATCGCGGCTGAATTTAAGGAAGAGAAGGCTCATTCCCTGCATGGCAAACTGGGCATAGCGGGCAAACCTCTCTGAAGCTATCATGCCCCCCATCAAAGCCAGCTGGGAAAGCTGCTGCTGGCTCTGCTGGGCGGCTGAATGACGAGCGGTGACATGTCCCATTTCGTGTCCAATGATGCCAACCAGCTCGGCCTCATTATTCAGCTGGGCCAGCATTCCCCTGGTAAAATAGAGATAACCTCCGGGTACCGCGAAGGCGTTGACGACCGGGGAGTCAAGGATCCTGAAGTGGTACTCCAGTTCGGGGCGATGCGAAAGCTTACCCATCGCTGTTCCCTTCTCCCGGATAAAGGCGAGGAGATCTTCGTCTTTATACTCCCCGAATGTAGACATTACCTCCGGGTCGTACTGGGCTCCAATCTGGATTTCCTGTGCTTCAGACATCAGCATTATCTGCCGCTTGCCGGAAACCGGGTTGACAGCGCAGGCAACCGCAAACAGGGCTATTACCGCCAGGAACAAGGCCGCCAGAAAAAATCTCCGGTTTATATTGGTGTTTGCAAATGAAGTCTTGAACATATCTCCTTTTCCCCCTTCAGGAATATGTACTTTTATACGCCCCCTGTGACCAGTTGGGACGCATTAATTTTCAACTGATTTACTATTTTATACCCCACCCGGAAGTTTCCCGCAATAATAATCGGTCTGCCATCGTGTCTTGAGCCCATGGCTCCAGCGTGGCAGGAAGCATCCCTGCTTTCCCGCGAGCGACAGCGAGCCGTTGTAGCTGGAGTGGCCCGCCCCAGCAATTCCAATGTGGCAGGAAGCATCCCTGCTTTCCCGCAAGCGACAGCGAGCCGTAATGCGGCTGGAGTGGCCAAAATAGACACGAGTCGCGAGTTTCAGTTAACACTCGTAACCTGCCACATGCAACTCGTTACTATTCCCGAGCGAGCCGCTCCAGCCGCCGTAATTTTGCGTTTTCCCTTACCCCCCTTGCCACTCTTCCCTCTCCATGTTCTAATAATTCACCAAGGAGGATCTCATGAAATCTTCACCCAGAAACTTCGGCTGCGGCTGTTGTTCAATGAGCCGCCGCGGATTCATCTCAGGCTGCGCAGCCTGTGCCGGTGCGGTGGTAATTCCCACCTTCAGCTGCACGTCCCTGAGCCAAACTAAAACCAAACGTGTCCGTGTTCTTTATTCCCTGCACTCCGATATCCAGGACCGCCCCGACTGGCCCAATGTCGGCTTTGACTTCAATCCGGTGATGGGCCGGATGAACCAGGCGCTGGCCGCCGGAAATCCGGAAATCGAATTCATCCCCACGACCGCCACCGGTGAGGAACAGGCCGCCGCCATCCTGGAACAGGACAAAGTATCCAATATCGACGGCTACATCGTCGTGCAGATGAACTGCTGGAACAAGGTGGTCCAGACCATGGCGGGTTCCGGGAAACCGGTGCTGTACGCCGACTTCCTCTATGCCGGAAGCGGGGGATTCCTGGTTTACACCGCCGGGTTTCTGAGGGAGGGGACACCAAATTTGGGCTTCATCTCATCATCGCAATTTTCAGATGTTGTCGAGGCTGCTGGATGTTTTTCAAAGATTAGCGATCCCAACCAGTTCGGAGCTGAAGTAGCAAAGGAAAGAATCGCCCGGACCGCCGCTGCCGGAAGCCAGGAATGCAAACCTGACGATCTATCCGGCAAAATCCTCTCCCCGACAGAGTGGCGCAAGAGAATGAAGGAATCAAAAATCCTTACCGTCGGCGGAGAAGGCTGGCGTGGCCCCCAACCGGTCATCGAGGAGCTGGGCGCCCAGGTTGTTGAGATCCCCTATTCCGAGGTCAACCAGGCCTGGGAGAAAGCCGATAAGGACCAGGCCCGCGAAGTAGCCGATATGTGGGAGAAGAGAGCCGCAAAAATCGAAGATGTCTCCCGGGAGACTCTCGAAACTTCCGCCGCCATGTACCTGGCCCAGAAGGCGGTAATGAAAAAGCATGGCGCCGACGCCATCACCATCAACTGTCTGGGAGGATTTTACGGCGGAGAGATTCACGCCTACCCCTGCCTGGGATTTCACGAACTATGCAACGAGGGCCTGGTAGGAGCCTGTGAAAACGACCTGCTCTCCGCCTCGACCATGGTCGCTCTCAAAAACCTGACCGGGGGCAGAACCGGATTCATTTCCGACCCGGTGCTGGACACAGCCAGGCGCCAGATCATCTACGCCCACTGCGTCGCCCCCAACCGCGTGTTCGGCCCCGATGGCAAGGAAAATCCGATCGAGATCCTGACCCATTCCGAAGACCGGCAGGGTGCCTCGGTCCGATCCCTTCTCCCGGTGGATTACATGACTACCACCATCGAGATGGGAGCTTTCCGCAAGGAACTGCTCTTCCACCGCGGGAGGGCGGTGGAAAACATCATGGAAGACCGGGCCTGCCGCACCAAACTGGCCGTCGAGCCGGAAGGCGATTTCGAAAAACTCTACACCCAGTGGGACAACTACGGCTGGCACCGAGTCACCGTCTACGGAGACTTGAAGGAGCCGCTGTTAGAAATCGCCGACATGCTCGGCTGGAAGGTGGTTGAGGAAGCCTAGGTCGTGCCTGGAGTAACCGTACCACGGGAATCCCTGCCTGTAGCTTGTCCCGGGAGCCACCGGCTCCGTCGATTGTGGCTGAAGCCGATGGCTTCAGCAAATCCAGTGTCGGCAATTCCTTCAGCGTCCAGTTTCTATCCTGCCTATGCAATATCTGTCCTGCTTTCCCGACAGTCACTGCGCATGGTTTCGCCCTTCTGCGAGGTCTTATCAATCAGGTTCCGGAGACTTTTTCTGAATTGAGGTTTTAGGCGGCTTTTCCTCGCTGGAGCCATCGGCGCCAGCCACAACTTCAATCGTCAATCGTAATTCGTAAATTGATCAGAGCCGGCGGCTCCGGCTGTGGCTGGAAGCATCCCTGCTTTCCTGTGAAAGGTACATATCCTAAAAAAGTGTTTACTATTGCCTATATACCCTTTTTGTCATAAACTTCAGTAGGCCGACACTGGGAGAGTAGGGAGACCGGCCTGAACACAATTCGATCACATAGGGGAGGATTTACCTGATGAAAAGGGACATCTTTGTGGGGGTAGTTTTCTGTGTTGTTATCCAACTGATCTGCGGGACCGCACTCTTCGCGGATACAACGGGGAGCGGAGATCAATACCGGCTTTACCGGGATTTACAGGTTACCTGGAACGGAGTAACCAGGTCGGCTGATGTTTATGTTCTTTACCGGGAACGAATCGCTCCTCTTCTTCATCTCCCGGTACTGGGCAACCGCCTCTTTGATCCGTCAAAAAACCATATCTTGACGGCTGAAAAAATCGAAATAAAACCAGAAAACGGATACTACATTCTGGAGACTCAAGGGCTGGCCCGCAGCAAAGAGGGCCGGGTCGGGGCCCACAGGGTCGGGGAGAACTGGCGACTGACCGTCAGCTTGCCAGGGAACAACCTGGTTACGGCATTCCCGATTATCCCTCCTCCTTTAATGGAAGAGACGGCAACGAATCCTGAAACAGATCCCGGTCCCATGCCTGAAGCAGAGGGAGGCCCGGAGCTGGAGTATCATCCGCTGGCCCATGGCCTGCAGTGGAGTAAAGGTCACAATCCTCCCGGCCTCAAGCCGCCCCTGGTCAAAGAGGTGCCCGTGCCGCCCATCCGCACATCGGGAATTAAAACCTTCGGTGTCGCCTACGACATCCAGATGGAAACCGAGGCCGCGGAATATCCAATGCACATTTCCATTCCCCTGCCGGGGGACGCACTGGCGAATCCCGAGAACATCCTCTTTTTGAAAATCTCCGGAGCAGACAGGGAAACGGTACTCTTCCCTTCGTCCATTGACGAGGAAAACGGACGCGCCACTCTCCTTGTCCGCTCATTTTCCAGGATCGTTCCAGGGGCCTGGGATATCGAGTACACCAGTGTCAGCATCGCGGGAATCATGACCATGGAGGAGGAGGCGGAGGAGACCCCGGAAACCATTTATTTCGACATGGAATGCAGCGAGACCAGCTCCGGCGAATACGCCAACTTTGTCCTTGAGGCCGAGGGATTGGGGCCCTGGCAATTCTTCATGCCTCTCCCGTCCACCCATTACGGCACCTACGTGTTTCGAAGGATAGTCGGATTCACTTCAAATTTCATCTATGCCGGAGACCCGACAGTCAGTTCTCCTCTTACCATCGACGGCGGTTCATCCTCCTACAACGTCTCCCTCAATGTCATTCCCGTGACGACCAGGATGGAAGGCCGGGTTGTTGACGGGGACGGGAATCCCCTGGAGGGGGCACGGATTAATCTGGAGGGCCCCTATAACGTTACCTACCGGACACGATCCCGCGATGGGGGCCGTTACCTCCTCGACTACATCGGCATGCACGATTCCCGGAAAGCAATGACGGAGAGTATGCCCTGCGTCCTGGCCAATCCGGAAGACCAGGAATGTCAACCGATAACGCTGAACCTCAGCCTGACCGCCGGGAAGACCTTCCGGGATGATCTCGTCTACCACCCCCAGGGAGAAATCCGCGGCTACATCCGCGACAAGTTCGGCAATGAGCTGGAGGAGGCGACCGTCGAGATTCGGCCGTCCCAGGGTGAAACCATCACCCGCGAGGTCTCCAGCCCCTACCACATTGAGCATGTTCCGATCGGTGAAGCCACTGTCACCGTTACCTGTCCATCGGAAGTGCACCAGCAGACCAGAACGGTCGACATTGCCTGCACCATACCCGGAATTCCGGTCGATTACACTAATTTCGAGCTGGAATGCTCCGGGGAAATAAGCGGGCATATTCGCGACAGGTTCGGCAATGAACTGGAGGAGGCGACCATTGAGATCCGGCCGTCCCAGGGTGAAACCATCACCCGGCAGGTCTCCAGCCCCTATCGCATCACTGACATCCCTGTCGGCGCGGCCACTATCACCGCCATCTGTCCGGCGAAAGTGCACCGGCAGACCATGACGGCTGACATTACCTGCGAACCCCCCGGAAGCGATAAAAATGAAATCGATTTCGAACTGGAATGCTCCGGGGAAATCCAGGGAACTATCCGCGACAGGGACGGTACCAACCTGCAGGGGGCGACCATCGAGATCCAGCCGTCCCAGGGTGAAACCATCACCCGGCAGGTCTCCAGCCCCTACCACATCAACGACATCCCTGTCGGCTCCGCCATGGTCACCGCCATCTGTCCGGGAGGACAGGGCCGGCAGGGAAAAAATGTGGAGATCAACTGTGAAGCGCCGGGCAGTGACAAGGCGGACACCGATTTCGTCCTTGACTGCGAAAGCTGGGTGGGTTTCCGCATCAGCGACTCCGGGAGCAGCACCTCTGCAGGAAATATGTACAACTTCACCGTATCATCATCGGTTTCCTTCGATCTTCATCTGCCTCGGGGAGCGACCGAAGCCGAAGTCGACGTAACCTATCCGGTTAAGCATGAAATAAGGCCCAACGATCAGCCCCCGCCGCATCTGATGTCGGTTACACCGTCGTCTTATATTCTCGACGCTGTCGTTCGCTGGCGGGTGGAGAGAACAACCAGTGGGAACGGAGATGAGGAGTTCTATTTTACAAATGAGGTCATCCATCACGATACGAGAAGACTCAAGTTGGTAACCAGCCAGCGGCCGGAGAAGGGCCAAACCTATACCGGGCCGATGGAGTGGGATATGGAAGGGATCGCCGCGGCCATAGACCTGACAATCTCCAGGGGAGGGGTGACGGTCCGCAAGGGAGCGGAAATCAATGAGTTCCCCTTTGTCGAAAGCGATCAGTACACGTCCCCCCTGCCGCAGGCCCTGATCGGCATTTCCCAACTTAATCCCGCCAACCCGATCGGGGAGAGCCGGACCGTGCATCAAAGCAGGCTGAGCATTGAAGCCGTCGGGGGAGCAGGAGACTGATCGGGTTTATGTATTTGTTAAAGTGAAGGCATCCGATACTTTCATATGCCCAACCGTGGAAAAAGTTTTATTTCCCGATTCGGTCAGCCTCGCCTTGAAATAGCAAGGGAGGGAGGGCCGCCGAGCAGGAAGCTTCCGGAAGGCTTCCTTGCTTTCCTGCGAGCGACAGCGAGCCGTAATGTGGCTGGAGCCGATGGCTCCAGCAATTCCAGATCAGGCAATTGCTTTGATTTCAGGATTTTTTTCGAATTTAGCAGTTACGACCCTGTTTTTCATCAGCTACCAGGTATTACTTTGGCCTTCAGGCTTGTCTCATTAATAATGCTCTGGAGACTCTTTCCGCATAGAGTTTTTTGGTAAATGTTCCTTGCTGGAGCCAGCGACTCCAGCCACTTTAAGACCTCCCGCCGGGAGCGCAGAGCTCCTGATCTGCAAACGTAATCATCATCCTCCAGCGATGCGGCCGGTGTGGAATGCCGATCTTCAGATCGGCATTTGATTCAACATCGCCCCAGGAGGCAACAATACCCGACACTCGATTACGCAAACGATCACGACAACGATAGCCGCTGCGCTGACAACGACAGCGAAACACCTTGCACCATAACCCTTAAACCTTGAATCAATCTCCCCTTGCGATCACCCCTCCCCCACCTATACACTGGATGACCATGATAGGAGCAATAACCGGAGACATTATCGGGTCAATTTACGAATTCAACCAGATCAAAACCAAGGACTTCCCGCTGTTTAGTGAGGACTGCACTTTCACCGACGACTCTGTCCTGACCGTGGCCGTGGCCGACGCCATCCTTTCCGGCGGATCCTACCTGGAATCCGTCAAAAGGATCGGTCAACGCTACCCAGATTCCGGTTATGGCGGACACTTTATCGGATGGCTTTTATCCGATGATTATTCACCCTACAACAGCTGGGGCAATGGATCGGCGATGCGGGTCAGCCCGGTTGGATTTGCTTACAACACCCAGGAGGAAGTCCTGCGGCAGGCAAAAATGTCGGCGGAAATCACCCACAACCATCCGGAAGGGATCAAGGGCGCGCAAGCCACGGCTTTGGCCATATTCCTGGCCCGGACCGGAAGCGGAAAGGAAGACATCAGGTCCCGAATTACCAGGATGTCCGGTTACAATCTCGACCGCACCGTCGACGATATCCGCCCGGAGTATCACTTCAATGAATCCTGCCAGGAAACCGTGCCCGAGGCCATTGTCGCCTTTCTCGATTCCGACTCCTGGGAAGACGCCATACGCAACGCCGTCTCCCTCGGCGGAGACAGTGACACCCTGGCCTGCATCACCGGCGGAATCGCCGAAGCTTTCTACGGAGGCGTCCCTGATGAAATAACCACCAGGGCGAAGGAAATCCTGACTCCGGACTTGCTGGAGATTACTGAGAAGTTTTGTGAGAGGTACGGATAACCGTGGCCGGAAGCATCCCTGCTTTCCTGGTCGCGACGAAGTCGGGGACCACGTTTAAATCACATACAACATGCTGCTTCAACCATAAAAGTAGGGGTTGGTGTCCCGATGCGAAAAGACTGGAGCCGGCGAAGGGAATTGAACCCCCAACCTACGCATTACGAATGCGTTTGGCTTAGAAAAATCAACATCAAGTCATGTTAAACAAGATCACTGCAATTGTTGATATTTATGAATAAAGTTTATATTAATAATTATCACTTGTGCTATTTTTCAATTTTCTGTTATCTTATTTTTGCGTCATATTTCACTTAATATTCACTTACAGAATTTTCAATAGGGCAAAAAATGGCTATTAAAAAGCTCACCAATTCGGTTGTCAAACAACTCTCCCCAGAATCCAAACCCTATGAAGTCAGGGATACAGAGATCAAAGGGCTGCTTGTAAGGGTTCAACCAACAGGCAGCAAGACTTTCTATATTGAATACAGCCAGGGGAAACGTTTCAGGTTAGGAGATGCCAAAAGCTTGACCGTTACAATAGCCCGGAATCTTGCCAGGGAAAAAAAAGTAGAAGCTGCGAGCGGAAGGGATCCAATTGAAGAGAAGAAACTGAAATCAATTGTTACATTTGCCGAATTCTTCAATAAGAAATACAAGGACAGAATAAAAACAACTTCTAACGATCCGGTTAAGGCAATCAAGAGATATGAATCAATTTGCTCCCGTGTAGGATCCTGGGAACTGGAATTTTTCACTCCTTTAAATATGCAGAAATACATAAACGAAAGAAAAGCGGCAGGAAGGGCAAACGCTACAATTAACAGGGAGATTGCCAATATTCAAACCCTGCTTCAATTCGCTTATGTCTGGGGTTATATCAGGCAACATCCCTTTCAGGGAAAAGTAGAAAAGCTAAAAGTAAAAAACGAACATCCTCGCTATTTGAGTCCTGAAGAAGAAGCCCGGCTAAGTGAAGCTTTAACAACCAGAGATAACAAAAATAGAGAGGACCGCAGAAGGGCGAATCTTTGGAGACAGGAGAGGAACTATGAAGAACTCCCCGAAATAGGTTTGTTTTGCGACCATCTCACCCCTATAGTTTTAACCGCCATGCTTACCGGCCTGCGCCGTGGTGAGTTATTCAATCTTGTTTGGAAAGACGTAAATCTCCGGTCAAAAGTATTACAGGTGAAGGCACGAGGATCCAAATCAGGGAAAAGCAGGACCGTTCCTTTAAATTCAGAGTGCATTGAAGTTCTTTCTAGGTGGAAAAAACTGACAACATATCGTAATCCTGGAGATTTCGTTTTCCCCAACAAGAAAGGAAAACGCTTGGATAATATTGCTACTTCATTTAATAACCTGTTAAAGGCTGCTGATATTTCTGATTTTACGTTTCATACCTTCAGGCACCACTACGCTAGCACGCTAGTTCAAGAAGGCGTGCAGTTATATACGGTAAAAGAGATACTTGGGCATTCCGATTTTAAAATGACTCAAAGATACGCTCATTTAGCGCCTGATAATCTGAAGGAGGCTGTAAAAGCACTGGACAGTAAACGAATGCGAGAAAAAAAATATTTTAAATAATAAGGGTCTTTCTTTCATTTCATAAACGAATTTCCTTAACTTTGTTAAACAAAAACCTAGAAATCTTGCCCCATTTTTTAAATAATCATTATATCGTTTTAAAAATCTCAGAATAGCCATTTAGTTTTGATACGTACATGCTGAGTGCAAATTATAAATAATCTGAATTGTGCCTATTCAAAGTCGATAATGGTGTTCAAAAATACGGAGGCAATGGACCATGTCTGATTGGATTACGGATAGCCAGGACGAACAATCCTTAGAAGAGTTGTTGAGGGATACTGACCAGTTACATATTCCGGTATTTCAGAGATCCTATGTTTGGAAACAAAAACAATTTGATGAATTGCTGTCTGATATCCGGTTGATTAGATCCGAAGTAGAGGCATCTCAATTTCTGGGTGCAATTGTTGCCTACGAAAGACCACGTCCAGCCCAAATCGTAGGGCGTTTGCGGACATTAGCTTTAGTTGATGGTCAACAACGGATTTTGACATTAATTATCTTTGTTATGGCTGTGGTTGAATGTATTGCCAGCATCGACAAAGAAGATGCCAGAGAAATCGTGCAGGAATATCTTCTCTTATCTGTCAGGAGAGGACTTGATGTAAACACAAGAGTCATCCCTTCTATAGCTGATAGAAGTCAATTAGAGAGTTCTATGGGATAGGCTTAATACGCCTAATGTACTCCAAGGGCTCTGGAAGGATAATGCTCCCCACCCACCACCACCAAGTGGCGAAGCAGACGGTTGTCTGGTCCATCAGTACAACCGGATACTAAAATATTTACGTAGATCAATGCCTCAAGAAGAGGAATTGCAAAGTAGTTACCTGCACGAAATCCTCGACATCTTAACGCAACGTTTAACCTTCGTTCATCTAAAATTGAACGATGCTTCAGCTGCCACAAAAATTTTTGAAAGACTGAATTTCCGTGGTGTAAAAGTTGAAATCTCTGATTTAGTAAGGAATGAGGTGTTCTCTGGTGTAGCAGATAATCCAAGTGAAGCGCAGCGTATTTATGACACATGTATGGCGCCCTTTTGAAAACGATTTCGAAGGACGTGCCGAACATTTTTTCTTTCCTTACTGCCTAATACATGATAGTAACACCAAAAAATCAGAACTTTTCTCTCAATTAAGAGAGACATGGAATTCTTTCACTCCGGAAAAAATTGTCGAACATATGACCCCCTATCAAGCCCCATTCATGAGTATTGATTCGAAGGGGGAATATATAGGACATACAGAAATCTCTCTGAGATTAGATCGACTCGTTAGATTAAAAAGACCTTCGTCTACTTACCCATTTGTTATGGCCCTACTTCATGCGAGAAAAAATGAAAATATTTCCGATGAACAGTGTTTAGGTATGCTCGATGTACTTGAAGCCTTTTTAGTCAGACGTGCAATAGTCGGATTTGAACCCACAGGTCTTCACGCATTATTCAAAGGATTATGGGGAGAACTCAGTAACTACTCAATATCTGAATTCAAACATTTTGTATCGGAAAAACCTACAGTGCAATGGCCAAACGATAATGAATTAAGAGAAGCAATTACAACTAGATCTTTAGCAAAAACTAAGATCTGTAATTATTTACTAGTTGAATATGATAGAAGTTTACCGGGTGACCATCCGTTATCAACTCCTACCATCGAACACATATTGCCTCAATCTTATGAAACCGAGAGTAGATGGGCTGAACTGTTCACTAAGGATCAACATAAAAAGCTGAAAGATACGTGGGCAAACCTTTTACCTCTGTCTTCACCTTTAAATTCTTCTCTTCAAGCACGCCCGTATTCTGATAAAAGCCAACGATATACTAACGAATCAATGTACATCACCCCCAGGACAGTGGCCAATCAGTGGGAAGAGTGGACTGTCTCTTCCTTGGAAGAAAGAAGAGACGCTCTAGTTAATTGGGCTATTGAAAGATGGCCTCACTCGATTTAAAACTGAGGATTGAGTCTTAGATTAGAAGTATGGAGCTAGCAAAAATGGTAACCACTATTATTGCCATATTCGGATGCATAACAGGGATCCTTGGGCTTACACTACAATTCCTGTCTCATCGTCGAGATAACTATTATCTCGACTTCGATTTCAAAATTCGAAATCTCCGATCTTCACCAGAAGATGATTTCCTTCCAGTTTTGACAGTTTCAGTTTTTAATCGAGGTAAAAGCCCAATACAAGTTAAAGAAATCAATTGGCTCCTGCGTCATTGCGCAGTAAAATTTGGAACTGCCACCTATGTACACGAGCAAAATGATTCAGATCTAAGATGGAAACTCTTTGACGGTGAGCAAAATGGTTTCATACCACTTAACCACAACGATCGAAAAGATTTCAAGATACCTTTTACCAATCCTGTGTTTCATTGCAACGACAACTCCTATATTGAAGTAGTCGATACCTTTGATAAAAGGTATGAGAAACCGACCGGGACATGGCCAGGGGAGATTCTTAAAAACTATCTTCAAACCGCAAAATCTGGAACCGCTGAATCTCCTGACGAATGATTTTTACAATCCTTTAGAAGCGATTTGCTAAAAAAGATTAAGGATTTCCACGTTTGCTGCTTTTCAACCAATATCATATTTCAGCTTCCTCAGCACAAAATTTGTAAAAAATTTTAAAATAATTTTTTTTGACGGTTTACCCTACTCGATCAAACACTCCCCATAACCATATTTCTTTTATTGCATCTATATCTTGTGCATAAACTGATAAAATTGAATTAATGCCACAATATATGGCACCCAGGAGAGATCAGGGAGTGGGGAGACAGAGGAGAGTACAGGGGAGTAGTGTGATTATATAAAATCTTGCATTAATACTTTTTATTATTATTTTAATAGTTCTCTTTTTGTCACCCTTGGCTCTTATATTCGCATTTCATATAAACAAGTATTGCTCTTTAAGTTTGGAGCAGTCGCTATATCAATGTCGAAAAACAAAAGGAGACTCACATGAGAAAAAGGTATTACGAAAACATTGAAAAACTCAGAAAAGAAAACACATCACCAAATCTAATCACTGAAAGAGAAGCAGCAAAATACTGTAGCGTGTCACTTGCATTTTTGCGTCGCCGCCGTTCTGAGGGAAACCGATCTGGGATAGTTCCTGGCCCACCCTTTGTAAAGCTTGGAAAATCTGTCCGTTATCGCCTCTCAGATCTCGATGAATGGATTAATGCAAATATTCAGGGAGTGGCGTGATGTGGGAAAAAACAGAAAAAAGGGCTTCTGTAGCGGCAACTACTGAAGCCCTAATCAAAAACACTTACAAGGCGTGCAAGTGCTGGAATCAACATCAGATTATCACTATCACCTGCCTTATTCAATTACTTTCGGATCCTCATAGAATTCATATCAGGGGAGGGAAAAATGGATAATATAAGCAACACAGATGCTTCTCCTGATACTGTGATCACTATCTCAGATTGGAAACAGAGCTTCGCTAAGGATTTAGAAAAACTAAAAAATAAGGATGAGTTTTTTAAAATCAATACAGCCGCTGAGTGGATTGAAGAAGCTAAGAGTAGACCTGTTCCCAAAATGCTTTTTGGCGAATTCTGGCATGAATCTGAACTCTGTATCCTGTTTGCTGATACTAACCTCGGAAAATCGATCTTAGCTGTACAGATTGCCAGAAGTATTAGCGAGGGGATTCCAATTGCAGGATTTACCTTGCAAGCCGAGAAACAGACGGTTCTTTATTTTGATTTCGAATTAAGTGATAAGCAGTTTGAAGCACGATATTCAAAAAACTATGAGGATCACTGCCATTTTGATGAAAACTTCTTACGAGCCGAAATCAATCCGGATTATGAATACTCTAATCAGTCTTTCAACTTTGAAGATTACCTGGTCTTTTCTCTTGAAGAGAGACTAAAGAGCGGAAATATCAAGATAGTAATTATTGACAATATCACCTATTTAAAAAACGATACAGAAAAAGCAAAAAATGCCTTGCCTTTAATGCATAAGCTAAAGTATCTCAAATCAAAATATTCTCTTTCACTTCTTATAATTGCCCACACTCCTAAAAGGGATTCACACAAACCTCTGAACAGAAACGATTTACAAGGAAGCAAGATGTTAATCAATCACTGCGACAGTGCATTCGCTATTGGTGAAAGTTTTAATGATCCATCTGTGCGATATCTTAAACAAATAAAATGCAGAAATACTGAGCTAATTTACCACTCCGAAAATGTATGCCTTTGTAGAATTGATAAGCCCTTTAATTTCTTACTATTTGAATTCCTGGAATATGCTCAAGAACGAGAACATTTGCGTCAGATTTCAGATCAGGATCTGGAACAGAGAGATGCCGAGATTATAAGGCTCAATGATGAAGGAAAATCAAAACGAGAAATTGGCCGAATGCTAAACATTTCCGACGGTACTGTAAGAAACCGACTTAAAAAACTCGAAGGTGCGCAAGATGCGTAATCTGCGTAACCCTTACGCACCTTACGCACTCTGCGCAAATTAAAAGATGAAGCACTATAGATTCACATTGGATCCGGGAAGTAAAAAGTATTTCTGCCCAAATTGCGGGCGAAAACGGTTTGTTCGCTATATTGATACCGTGACGGGAAAACTTCTACCTGGGCAGTATGGACGCTGCGACCGGGAAGACAGTTGCCGGTACCATTTGAAGCCCGGAAAACAAGGGTTCAGTAAACAATTATTCAGACCTTCTAGTAAGAATAGTGTTGCTAAAATCATTTCTTCATATGTTCCACCTGAGCTATTGATCAAGAGTTTAAAGCAACAGGCAAAAAATAATTTCATCAGCTATCTTGGAACTCTATTTCCCTCGTCAACCGTAGATGAACTTGTTCAACGCTATCATATTGGCTCTTCAGATCATTGGCCAGGAGCAACGATTTTCTGGCAAATAGATCTCCATGGAAGGATTAGAGCTGGAAAGGTCATGCTCTATGAGCTTTTGACCGGAAAGCGAGTCAAGGAACCTTTTAATCATGTAACCTGGGTACATTGTATTGAGAAATTGAACCCGTTCAACCTGAAACAATGTTTATTTGGTGAACATTTATTGAATCAGCATCCAGATAAACCTATAGCGATTACAGAAAGCGAAAAGACAGCAGTAATTGCAAGCGGAATATTTCCTGAATTCATCTGGATGGCAACTGGACAGAAAAATGGATTAAGTATTCAGAAAATGCTGATTCTTGCAAGGCACAGAGTTATTCTTTTTCCCGATCTTGGAGTTTATGAGAAATGGCAAGCTAAGGCGAGAGAAATAAAGCTTCGAATTCCAACTATTTCAATTGCTACTAATAATCTAATAGAAATAACTGCAACCAATGGGGAAATAGAAAAAGGATTAGATTTGGCTGACTATTTGATTCACCAAAGTGATGTTACCAACACTTCAAAATAGGTTAATTAATTACAGAAAATCACTCCGCTGTTTTAGATTTGACTCTGGTGGGAGTACTTTTTTTCACATTTATTGAATAAGAACAAATTTTTGTTTTGCCATTTAATAAGGAAAATACTAGACTTCCTGGTCCAGGAACAGTCAATCCTCCTATTTCCAAAATTTCGCGATTTCTTAAACTATCTCTAAAGTGTACAGGAACCTTTTCATTCAAAACAATCAAATCATTGTTCTTAACAATAAGATCCAATTCTTCCGGAATTATTTCCCCCTCTTTTTTCTCCAGTAAGGAGAAAAAGAAAATTCTTGGTATGACAAAAGGAAATCCTGGCATATTGAACTCTTCGAAAATATTAAAAACTGAAATGTTATTACTTTTCCAGTCCTTTATAATTCCTTCGGCGCAGAAGCTTACTATACACTTCATTAAAAGGCTCCTAGAACAGATCAACCTTGGGGGCGATCTTTGTTTCTCGATAATCACTATTATTACTATTTGAATAATCTATCCGACTATCAATTCGGAAATTGTTATCTAGAGAAGAAAATGTTTCACCAATTTGTTTTGATTGGTGAATTTCTGCTAAATGGGAACTCCATCTCACTGAGATACTATTAAAAAACTCTCTCCCTCCAGGAATTTCACTAATAGGTTTATTCAAGAGAGCGATGAATATGGAATAAATCTCAGCGAGGTTCGTTATTTCATTCTTTTCTTCTTCTATAAGCCTCTCCAGAACAGACAACAATTTTTCTGTTGAATATTTCTGAGATAAATTTCTTACAGAATCATTTTCGGACAGTTTTTTATATAGATAAAATGGAGTATTTGCAAACAAAACAGTCTCTGCCAAATTATCAATATCATTTTTTTTAATGATCATTCATTTATCCTGTAATATTTAACATCTGAACAATCGTAAGGACAGTCCGCAAAATAGTGAATTACTTCAGCGTAACTTCCCCACTTACTAACAAGCAATGGAGAATACAATGGTGGCTCTGCCTTTCCAACCACAACACCAGAATGTTCCGCATCTCCTTTTGAATAGTATACCGCTATGTCACCAGGCAGAACCGACTTCCAGTCAACTTCAGAATAATTGTCATCCGAAAGTATATACAAAATATCCTCAGCGTTTTCTAAAAAACATCTTCTAGCAGCAAATGTCAGGCCATGGCAATTATAAATACTTGATGGACAAGTTCTTCTCTTGGCGCTAGGATACTTTGAATCCCATTTCCCAAACTGACTCCTAAAAAAAGGCGAAATCGTTTCAGGTTGGCAATTGTCTATATTTCGACCTTTTCTAGTCTGAATAATAATAGACGTTTCAGGGATATTCATGCTACTCAATATCTTTTGATAATTGTCTCTTAATAGAGACTCCAATATATCAAAATCCTTATTAAAAATCTCGTGAATTCCGATTAACTAGAATTTGCGAGAAACAGCAGAGCACTTCAGGTAGATACATATGTAAAGTCCTGAAATGTCTTTCACTTAATATTCACTTACGGAATATTTTCTAGATTCTAAAATTCTCGTACAACCCCGAAAAGACTGGAGCCGGCGAAGGGAATTGAACCCCCAACCTACGCATTACGAATGCGCCGCTCTACCGTTGAGCTACGCCGGCCTGGATTTGGTGGAGAAAATTATAACACGGGGAATAGTCGCAGGTCACAGGTTACAGGGTACGAGAAAAGAGGCGTATCCAGTCACCTAAAACCTGATACTTGTGACTATTCTATGCCGGTCTGAAGGCCGGCGATCCCGGAGAACAGTCCCCCCGCAGAGCGGGAGGACAGGAAAGCAGGGATGCTTCCGGCCACTAAAGACCAAGGGCTGGAAGCCCGTGGCACGCTGGAGCCAGAGGCTCCAGCTACATCACACTGCTTTTTTGATGGCGTCGGCGTTTTTCTTGATCTTCTCCACGGCATTGGCGATGTCGTCCATTCCAGAACGCTCGGCTAACAGGGTGGTCTGCCCCCACCAGATTCCGTCCTCGCACAGCTTGTCATTCTCGGGACAGTGGTTCCGCTCAATCCAGCTCTGGATCTCCTTCTCGCTGTATATCCGGCGGAATCCGCGGCTCTCGACCAATTCCTTCATGTAAGGCTCCTTGTTGATCGGCGGATAACCTGATCCGCACCCCACACCTTCAGCCCGCATGGCTTTCATGAACTGGAGCCTGGTCATGCCGGAAAAATGCTCCGGGTCATACTTGGCCATAAAAAGATGATAAGCATGCCGTGTGGTTCCCTCATATTTCTCAGCCGGAATCACTCCGCCGATCTCCTTCAACCTCTTGGCCAGGTAGTCGGCATTCTGTTCCCTGATCCGCGACTGGGCTTCCAGCCGGCTCAACTGTCCGAGCAGGATGGTTCCCTGGAAATCGGTCATGCGCCGGTTGTCTCCGTTACGGCCGTAGTTCCATCCCGGCTTTCCGTACCGGTTCAGATCCCCGTTTTCATCCAGGTGGTAATTCCGACCGACATCCTGGAAACTCCGGCAAACGACAGCGTAATCGCCGTTGTTGGTAAGCACGGCTCCACCTTCAGCCGAATTCAGGTTCTTGGAGGCCTGAAAGCTGAAACATCCCATGTCACCCAGTCCGCCGACTCTCTTGTTGCGCCATTCAGCAAAATGGGCCTGGCAGGCATCCTCGATCACCGGAACATTCTTCTTCTTCGCCGTGGCCAGAACCACGTCCATATTGGCCGGGTTTCCGCCCAGGTGCACCGGAATGATGCAGCGGGTTTTATCAGTAACCGCGGCCTCGATCTTGGTCGCGTCTACCTGGTGGGTCCTTCGGTCGGTATCAACGAAGATCGGCAGGGCGTGCTTCATGAAGACTACATTTATGGTGGCGATAAATGTATAGGGAGGAACGATCACCTCGTCCCCTGGGCCGATATCCAGGGCGGTCAGGGCCGCCATCAGGGCGCTGGTTCCGCAGGAGGTGGCAGTCACATACCTGACTCCGAGAGCTTCACCCCACTTCTTCTCAAACTCGGCAACCCTGGGGCCGCGGTTCCAGTGGCCGCTTTCCAGCACTTCCTTCCAGGCCTTGCGGTCGGAATCCTCAAATACCGGCCAGGATGGATATCGTTTGGTTCGTACCGGAGCCCCGCCCAGGACGGCAGGTTTGGAGGCATCACCCACGATGGGGCGGACAGGACCCGCCATGGCCGGCCTCAACAGGCCCAGCCCCGCGACGCCGGTGGCGGCGGAAACCGTTCCAAGAAAATGTCTGCGGTCATAATTACTGTTGCTCATTGTTTCTCTCCCGAACAGGAATCACCCCCCCGTAACCGGGAAAAGCTGTCCTTATTTAATTATCAAAATCTCCTGATTTATATACCAATAATATAAACCTATATTAATCCCTTTAACAGACAAAAATTTCTTTTACTCTCCCCCGGGGACGATAGCGCCAATGCCTTCCATGATCATCTCCTCAACCGAGGGTTCAAAGGGTGAAGGCCAGCCGTAATAGAGCATGGCTCCGCCTCCTTCGTATCCGCCCTCCTCCAGGATCCGCTTGGAGGGGATGTAGGCGGAAATGTCATTGCTGTAACCGACAACCCAGACCCGGGAATCGGGATAAGCTTCCTCCAGCAGGAAGGTGTAGTCAAGAAGCACCTCTCCGCCCATGGCGAAAAGCAGCAGGTCCTTTCCAAATCTCCAGGCCTGTACCGGATAAGGGAAGTCACGGGAAAGCTTTCCGTCCGCTTCGATCCGGTCCAGCATCAGCCGGGCATGGCGGCGGACAAATTCGTTTTCATCCTCCAGTTTCTTTTTGAACTCCTCAGCCGAGGGGGGCTCCTGCAGCTGCAGGGTCAGCTCCTGGAATCCGGCTTCCAGGTCAGGCTCTACAGCTTCCAGAGGTCCGGTAATGGCCTTTTTTATGGCGTCGGACAGCTCGTTTCCGTGGCGTTCAGCCAGGGCATGGGTTCCACGCGGATAGGGATTGACATCCCCGGCGGTGCCGGACATGAACATGGCGGTTATCCCGGGGAATTCCTTTTCCAGGGCCATCTCGGCGAAGCCGGCATAGTCTCCGTTGTAATAATACTGGCCCCGTCCGGTGGTATTGTGGCAGGCGTAGCTGAAAACTATGGCCTGAAGGACCCCGTTTTCATTGTCCACGGTCATAAAGGGAACCCGGTGGTCAACGGGGCCGCGGCGGTTGGCTCCGTTGGCGATTCCGTCTTCCTTGATCACCCGGCGGTTCACCGCGAAAAAGGCTTCGGTCCGGCCAAAGCTGAGCCGGCAGGGCTGCATGTCATCAAAGGCCCGAACCGCGGTCGCCACAAGCTTGTCCGCCAGTATTGTCGTATATTTCCGGACCGCTTCCAGGTGTTCCTCTTCCATCCGGTAGGCGACAGATAGGTTATCCCCGACTACCGGCCCTTCGTGGGTGTGAGAGGCGGTCAGCATCACGGCTTCCCGGGGAATATCCAGGGCCCGTCCGATCCGTCCGGCCACGGCCTTTCCGAAGTAGCCGGGGAATCCGAGCACATCCACGCTGACCAGCACGAATTTCTGGTTGTCCTGGTCCTGGAGGGCCAGGGCCCGGGCGTGGATCTCCTGCAGGGTTCCGCGGGCCGGTTCGGTGCGGGAGGCGTACCCGGCCATCCAGACCGGATCCTCGGGGGTTATGTTGGTCCGGGCCGTGCCGGCCAGCCATCCGCCGGCGGTAATCGGAGCGGAAAAAAGAAAGAGGGCCTGGAGTAAAATCATAAGGTTTCGAGTTGTCTTGAGCATGGATGAATTTTACCTCCGGAGTAGGGGAGAGGCAAGAGGGGAGTGGCTGATGATTCCAGCTCTTCTTGTTGTAGCTGGAGCCTCTGGCTACAGTAACTCCAAGGCAGATTTTTACTTCGCTGAAAAAATTAACCTCACCTGGAGGAAAGATGGCCTTTCCAGGCAAGTCTCGGCTGCTCCTTGCTGGAGCAGGATGCTACAGCTACATCGGGAGCGCTGTCGCGCGATACTGGAGCAGGATGCTACAGCTACACCAGGAGCGCTGTCGCGCGATACTGGAGCAGGATGCTACAGCTACACCAAGAGCGCTGTCGCGCGATACTGGAGCTGGAAGCTACAGCTACACCAGGAGCGCTGTCGCGCGATACTGGAGCAGGATGCTACAGCTACACCAGGAGCGCTGCCGCGCGATACTGGAGCTGGAAGCTACAGCTACATCGGGGGCGCTGTCGCGCGATACTGGAGCTGGATGCTACAGCTACATCGGGAGCGCTGCCGCGCGATACTGGAGCAGGATGCTACAGCTACATCGGGAGCGCTGCCGCGCGATACTGGAGCAGGAAGCTACAGCTACACCAGGAGCGCTGCCGCGCGATACTGGAGCAGGATGCTACAGCTACATCGGGAGCGCTGCCGCGCGATACTGGAGCAGGAAGCTACAGCTACATCGGGGGCGCTGCCGGGCGATACTGGAGCAGGATGCTACAGCTACACCAGGAGCGCTGTCGCGCGATGCTGGAGCAGGATGCTACAGCTACACCAGGAGCGCTGTCGCGCGATACTGGAGCTGGAAGCTACAGCTACATCGGGAGCAGCATCAGCGTGTACAGCGTTTCCCCCGGCAGGAAGGGGGTGGGGCTGCCCTGGACCCAGTCCGCGTGGCCGGAGAGGTAGAATGGGGAGAGGGGGTGTCCGCTCTGGCCTCCGGGCATATGGAAGATCCCCTGCTCTTCCAGGCCAGGTGACACAACCATCCTTTCCGAGGCACCGAATCCAGGGCCCTGGGCCCGGGGCATACGGCTGTCTCCGGGAAGCTGATCCCGGGGGGCATCGAGGTACCGGCTGAAAAAAGCGGGAAGAAACGGGCTGAGCGGATGGCGGATCTCGGCGGTATTGCGCACTCCCCAGGTCCAGCCGGAGAGGCTGCCGATGCCCAGAGCATCCATCTCAACCTGAGCCTCTGTGAGCACCTTATCCATGGCGGAAAGCATCAGGGCGTCCCAGCTGTCATATTCCGCGGGAAGCATGTGCCGGGGTTTTTCTGTCACCAGTTTCCAGAGCGGGCCCTCGGACTGGCTGACGCGGTAGTAATGAAAGTCTTCATCGGCTTCCCGGCATTCAGCGGTCAGGGCTTCGAAGACTCGGGCGGCCAGGATATTCCGGAATCTTCTCACTATCTGGTAACCCGCGGAATCTGGTGAAGCCTTGGCCCCCCAGTCTTCAACCAGCCGCCGGACCTCCTCCAACTTCGAATTCACCAGGAGCGCGTCGGGGGTCAGGACATCTTCCAGCAGCAGATTCCTCCACCTTTCAAGGAAGACAGCCCGGTGGTCCAGCTGGACTTCGAGGAGATCCTTCTCGGAAGCTTTATCCAGGGCAAATAAATCGTCGCGGATCTGCCGGGCCCTGGGGCCGAGGGCGTATCCCCCGAAGCCGACCTTTTCCAGCATCTCCCCGCTTACTACCCGGGCATTGGCTGTCCAGATCCGTCCCCCTTCCGGGTTGAGAATCCGTGGATATTCATCGGGCTCGAGGTATCCTTCCCAGGCATTTTCACCGGAAGCCCATGACCGGGGAATCCTTCCGTCGTATCCGGAGCGGACGGGTATCGGCCCGCATATGGTCCATCCTATATTTCCGTCTCGATCGGCAACGGTAAAATTCTGGGCGGGCAGGCCGCACCGAGCGGCGATATCCAAAGCCTCCTCCAGGCTGGAGGCGGTTTCCAGCTGCGAGAGCCGGAGGTTGACCCCGTTGGGGTCATAGGCAACCCAGCGGGCCGCCAGCTTCCGTCCCTGGTAGTCGGTTTTTACAACCGGTCCCCAGATGGTTTCCTCTATTTCCAACACCTCTTCTGTTCCGTCGCTGGCAATGATTTTCTCTTCAATTCGTTTTAACGGCAGCGGGCCTTTCGGAGTCATGTAGGTATCCTCGTCCGGCCCGGGCTCCAGGATCACCAGGTCCAGCCAGTCGCCCTGGCTGTTGGTAAAACCCCAGGCCACTTTGCCGTTGCTTCCGGCGATCACCAGGGGTGTTCCGGGAAGGGTCACTCCGGTAACCCTCTGCTCCCGGGCAGCAGCTGACAATACCAGGGAAGCCCGGAACCAGATATTGGGAACCATCAGGCCCAGGTGCATATCGTCGGCCACGACCGGTTTGCCATGAACTGTGTGCCGGCCGGATACCGCCCAGTTATTACTTCCGGCCTGGAGCGCGGAGTAGGAGGAGGCCACAGTTGAATGTGGATGGGCCGATCCTCGGCCTGCTCCTCCGGGAGTCGGCGCCCCGGGGTGTGGATATGGGAAAGCAGTGGACCGAGGCGGATACGGTGCCGCTGGCGCGTCACTGGAAAACAGGATGTTTCCGGCCACGCCAGGAGCAGGGATGCTTCCGGTCACGAAAGAAGCAAGGCTGAAAACCTCGGGACCGGGGATATCGGGGGTGGCAAAGGGCTCTCCGTCAACCGGGGCTTCCCACTCGGTGCCGTCGGGGGCCAGGAAGCGGAACATCTCCCGGGGAAGCAGGTCATGCATCAGTCCCCGAGCGGACTCCATGGCCGGGTAGTCTCCCTGCAGGTCGAGGTACATGGCGTAAACGACCAAAAGGGTATCCTCGATCTTCCAGGGTACCGGATCCTGTTTGAGCAGCAAGTATTCAAAGGGTTTTTCATCAAGGGCGGAAAGCCCGGCATTTACTCCCTTCACGTAGGACAGAAGCAGCTCCTTTTCAGGGGTGGGCATGGTTCCAGCAAACTCACGGGCCCGGGAACGAAAGCGGTGAATCCTGGCTTCCCGGTCAGCGGGAATGGCGGCAGGCCCCACCAGGCCGCTCAGTTCCCCGGCGGATTTTCGACGGAGCAGGTCCATATGGAAATATCGTTCCTGGGCGTGGCAGAAACCAAGGGCGGCAGCCAGGTCAGTACGGGAAGATCCGGAAACAGTAACTGTTCCCAGGTTATCCCGCTCCACCTTTACAGGTAAAGATACGATTTCAGAGGTTATTTCACCCTCCAGCTCAGGCAGGCTCTGTTTCAGTTTTTTTAGAACATATCCACTGCCTATTCCGGCGGCCAATAAAATTACGAGGAGTAACAGAACAGAAACTTTGAATATTTTACGCGTAAACCCGGTTGCCATTTTCACCACCTCTCAACGCTGCAGCCTGAACATTCAGTGACAGGTTGATCAATATCCGCAATCCGGAAACCCCACGGTATCCTGGCGCATATCTATTTGAAAGTCTTTCAGAAAAACATCAATGGCCATTAACTATTTCATGGTCGTGGTCTATAGTTTATAAAAATCAGCCTTAGGAGGAAACATAATAAATGGGATCTGAAAATGTCATCTATGCTTTTTTGCTGACCCTGTTTGCCGGCCTGGCCACCGGGATCGGCAGTGCCCTGGCATTTTTCACCAAGAGGACCGACAAGAGGTTCCTGGCCATAGCCCTGGGATTTTCGGCTGGAGTGATGATATACGTCTCCCTGATCGAACTGTTTCCGGAAGCCAGGAATTCACTGAGCGAGGAATATGGCGGAGTTTCCGGGTACTGGCTGACGGTAGCCGCCTTTTTCCTGGGCATAGCCATAACAGCCCTGATTGACACCCTGGTTCCCTCGTACGAAAACCCCCATGAAATCATGGAGCCCGGAGACAGCAGCCGCGATCTTGAAAACCTCAAAAGGATGGGATTTTTCAGCGCCCTGGCTATTGCCATACACAATTTCCCAGAAGGTATCGCAACCTTCACCGCCGCCCTTGGAGATCCGCAGATCGGAATTTCGATTGCTATCGCCGTTGCCATCCATAACATTCCGGAAGGAATTGCTGTTTCGGTCCCGGTATTTTTTGCCACCGGAGACCGCAAAAAGGCCTTTACCTGGTCGTTCCTTTCCGGGTTGACCGAACCCCTGGGCGCAATTGTCGCCTTCCTTGTTCTCCGTCCTTTCATGACCGAAGGTCTAATGGGATTCACCTTTGCCATGGTTGCCGGGATCATGGTTTTCATTTCCCTGGATGAGCTGCTTCCCGCATCAGAAAAATGGGGCAAACACCACCATTCCATCTACGGACTGGTTGCCGGCATGGCCGTGATGGCATTGAGCCTGCTGCTCTTCGCGTGAGGGTGTGGCAAAGGAGGTAGTAGCTGGAGTGGCTCGCTCCAGCTACGCCAGATTCGGCAATTACCTCAGAGCTCCGATTCAAATCAGGACTCCGCAAGTACGATGTTTTGTACAACCCAGCGTGGCTGCCTCTCCGGAAGGGCTTATAAATCGAGCTCTGGAGGCTTTTTCCACATTGAGGCTTCCGGCGCTCTTTACTGGAGCAGGATGCTACAGCTACATCGGGAGCGCTGTCGCGTAATACTGGAGCTGGAAGCTACAGCTACATCGGGAGCGCTGTCGCGCGATACTGGAGCTGGAAGCTACAGCTACATCGGGGGTGCTGTCGCGCGATACTGGAGCAGGATGCTACAGCTACATCGGAGGTGCTGTCGCGTAATACTGGAGCAGGATGCTACAGCTACATCGGAGGTACTGTCGCGTAATACTGGAGCAGGATGCTACAGCTACATCGGAGGTACTGTCGCGTAATACTGGAGCAGGATGCTACAGCTACATCGGGAGCGCTGTCGCGCGATACTGGAGCAGGATGCTACAGCTACATCGGGAGCGCTGTCGCGCAATACTGGAGCTGGAAGCTACAGCTACATCGGGGGCGCTGCCGCGCGATACTGAAGCAGGATGCTACAGCTACATCGGGAGCGCTGTCGCGTAATACTGGAGCTGGAAGCTACAGCTACATCGGGAGCGCTGTCGCGCGATACTGGAGCTGGAAGCTACAGCTACATCGGGGGTGCTGTCGCGCGATACTGGAGCAGGATGCTACAGCTACATCGGAGGTGCTGTCGCGTAATACTGGAGCAGGATGCTACAGCTACATCGGAGGTACTGTCGCGTAATACTGGAGCAGGATGCTACAGCTACATCGGAGGTACTGTCGCGTAATACTGGAGCAGGATGCTACAGCTACATCGGGAGCGCTGTCGCGCGATACTGGAGCAGGATGCTACAGCTACATCGGGAGCGCTGTCGCGCGATACTGGAGCAGGATGCTACAGCTACATCGGGAGCGCTGTCGCGCGATACTGGAGCAGGATGCTACAGCTACACCAGTAGCGCTGTCGCGCAATACTGGAGCAGGATGCTACAGCTACATCGGGAGCGCTGCCGCGCGATACTGGAGCTGGAAGCTACAGCTACATCGGAGGTGCTGTCGCGTAATACTGGAGCAGGATGCCACAGCTACATCGGGGGCGCTGTCGCGCAATACTGGAGCTGGAAGCTACAGCTACTTTCCAGTTTCGGACTGGTAGAGTTTGCCCAGGGCGAACAGTACGTCTTCACGGTTGTGGCCGGAGATCAGCTGCAATCCGATCGGCAAACCGGCGGAATCAAACCCGCAGGGCAAGGTCAGGCATGGCACGCCAGCCATATTCTGGGGGGCGTTAAACCTTACAAATCCGTGTACGATCGGCTCCTTCCATCCCTCGATATCCAGCTCTGAAGTGCCAAGTAAAGGAGCTGTTACCGGTAAAGTCGGAGCCAGGATACAGTCTACTTCGTTGAACACTTCCTGAAATTCCCGGGTAACCTGCTCTTTTACTTCAAACGCTTCGACCAGGTCCGCGGCGGACAGTTCTCTGCCGGAACCGAGCCGGCGGGCTACCGGCTCCCCGTACCCACCGGGATACATTTGCAGGTTTTTACGGTGCAGTGAATATCCTTCAGCCCGGGAAACAATATCTGAAGCCTCCAGGGCATCGTCCAGTATGGGCATTCTCACTTCTCTTATTTCCATCCCCTGCCCTTTAAAAAAACCAAGAGCGGAATGAACGGAGCTGGACACTTCCTGGTTTAGGCGGGTGAAATAATAGTCACAGACTCCGATTTTCATAACACGGGGATCACTATTTTCTTTTGATTCAAGTACCCGTATATTAATCGGCTCTCCCTTCATGATTGAAAAAACCAGCTCCGCGTCGGCTACATCACGGGTGATCGGGCCGACATGGTCCAGGGATCGACTCAATGGAACCACCCCGGAAACCGGAATCCTTCCGAAGGTAGGCTTCAGGCCTGTCACCCCGCAGCAGGCGCTTGGAATCCGAATTGAACCGCGAGTATCGGTACCGATTGAAAAAGGAACCAGCCCGGCGGCAACCGCGGCAGCCGATCCTCCGCTGGACCCGCCCGACATACGGGAAGGATCCCAGGGATTCCGCACCGGCCCGAAGTGGTCATTTTCATTTGTTATCCCGAAGGCATATTCGTGCAGGTTATTTTTCCCGACCAGTACGGCTCCCGCTTCAACCAGCCGGTTAACGGCTAATCCTTGGACCGGGGAACCCACTGATTCGGGAATCGGAGCTTTTGATCCACAGGTTGTCGGCAGGGCTGAAGTGAAGAAAAGGTCTTTCACGGCGAATGGGATGGGGAACAGGGCTCCAGGAATCCGGTCCCGCTCATTCACAATCATTTCCTGCCGGTCCGGATCCATTACATTCGGATCTGTGCTGAGAAATGAATTCAGCAGTCCGTCGTGCTTCCGGATTGCCTCAGCTGAACTCCTGATGACTTCCAGAGGAGAGACGCTTCCATTTCGCAGCATTTTTGTTACCGTTAGTAAAAACTTGGAGATATCATTCATATTAGACTCAACTCACAGACAGGGAAAAGAAAACCATCCGCAATTGGCCCGAAGCAAACAAAAAAATCTTCTTCATGTCCCTGTTTAGGTATAGAATTGTTTTATCATAACTGTTCTTGAGTACTGTGTGAACTATCCAGGTGATTTCTTCATCTGCTGTATTAGGAGGAGAATAATGAAGATTCGTGTTTGTTTCATTGCCGTCCTTTTGTTCAGCACATCCTTCACCTGCGGAATCCAGCATTTATCCATCTTTCCGGGACCTGGTCCCGGCTCCCATCAGGGAAATATATTCAGCAATTATTCCCCGTCCAGTACCTATGTGGGAATTTTCCCCGGCTACAGGCAGGGAACGGGCTTCAGGAGCTATCAAACCGGCTTTTCGGGAAGCGCCTTCGCCCGGATGGGTAACGAAAGGAATTATTACGGCGGAGGATACAACTATTACCGTGGCGGTTATTACAGTAATCCGCCGCTTCACTTCCAGATGTGGAATGCCGGATGGCATCGCGGAAGGTACGCGCAGAAAAGCCTGTACACCAGCGAAAATTTCGTGGAAGAATGGAAAAACCGGCCTCCCCAGGCAGCGATAGTTAATGAAGAAGACAGCCTCAATCTCGAAGACTCTCCGATATTGTCAGCCGGGATGTCTGAAGAGGAAGTGGTCCTTTTATTGGGAGCGCCCTTGAAGAAAATCAGGTTTGAAGGCAGGGAGGTCTGGAAATATTCTTCTTTTTCCCTTATTTTTGATGATGGATTGTTGACAGAATTAAGATAAAGTTTAAAGTAATATAAAGTTTAAAATATTCAGCACTAGTAAGGAATTGAATCATGAAAAGAATTGCTGTTGTAATGATTGTGTTTATCCTGGCCGGCTCCCTGCTAATGGGAGCGGCGGATGAAAGGAAAAAAGTCGCGATCCTGGATTTTGATTTCTCCTCCGTACAGCCCTGGTGGGGATATCATTGGGATATCGGCAAGGGAGTTAGTGATCTGATTGTAAAAGAGCTTGTCACTGACGGCACCTACCGGGTCATTGAAAGAAGGGCCCTGGATGCCGTCCTGGCGGAACAGAATTTCTCCAACAGTGACAGGGCCAATCCCAGCACGGCTGCTGCCATTGGCAAGGTCCTGGGAGTAGACGCAATCATCCTCGGATCAATTACCCAGTTCGGGGTTGAAGACAAAAAATTCAGCATCGGCGGTTTCGGCCGGAAGATTGGCGGCTTTGGCGTTGGAAAAGTCGGGACCAAGGAAGGCAAAGCCAAGGTAGTGATTGATGCCAGGATAGTCGACATTAACACCGCGGAGATACTGGGTGTTTCCGAAGGTGAAGGGGAATCAAAACGCAGTGGTCTGCTGCTGGCTGGAGCCGGCGGCGGGAGCGGCGGTTCCGGAGGAGGTGCCCTGGATATGGGATCCAGCAATTTCAAAAGCACCATCCTCGGCGAAGCAACCAGCAGTGCCGTGACCCAGCTGTCTGAAGGATTAGTGCAGGCGAACAGCCGGATTCCTACTACCGCCCCGGTAAAGGTAGCTGTTAAAGGAATGGTGGCCTTCGCCCAGGACAGCCTGGTAATCGTAAATGTGGGATCCGACCACGGGGTGGCCGCCGGTATGGAACTTTCAGTGGAAAGGGTCAGCCAGGTAATCAAGGATCCGGCCACAGGTAAGGTCCTGAGAGAGCTCACTGACAAGGTTGGAACTATCAAAGTAACCAAGGTAGACGCCGGTTCTGCCGAGGCAACGGCAATTTCCGGTTCCGGATTCAAGGTCGGGGATGTAGTACGAAACTGAACTCCCGATCAGAACTAAATAAAAACTAAAGAGGCGGATTCCCACAAGGGGTTTCCGCCTCTTTTTTTAGCTTCCCGCACCGATAGCCCCGAAGCCGTGCCGCCGGCGCGGCACGGCTTCGGGGACAGGATAGCGGGGACGCTTCCTGCCACAATCGGGCCTGCCGCGGGGCTTTGGATCACCTGCCCCTTCTCCATCTCAAGCAGTTGCTCAAACCAGCTTTCTCTGGATTATTACAGACATATTCCACCTGCTCCAGATATTCAGTTTCGTCCATTATGATTCGATCATATGGTTCAACTGCCATGACTGTCCGTGCCTTTGGAGTTTTTTACAATCCCTGCAATTTCCAGCCTGCGAAGATAACAGTTGCCGTAACCGGCATTCAGAAGCTTCTCCAATTTTTCAGTATGAAGGTGCCTCAACCATTCCTTCTCATCCAGGGTCAATTTCCGGTTTCGATATGCGGAGCTGTCAACAATAAGTTCCTTTTTCCTTTGTAACTGCTCCGCTTTTTCCCTGGGAATTGAATCAGCCAGTCTGAAACAGACATGATAAATGGCATTCCTGCAACTCCAGTGGGGCAGGTGTTTACCGCTCTGTACCTGTAGTGTTTTCCAGTCGGGTCCAATCATGAGTAAATTCCATTTCTCTAATAAAGCACTCCCAAACACAAATACGTGCGAGAAAGGAAAATCACGATTTTTTCTGGAGAAAAGTCCCCGACGGTGTCGGGGACAGGATAGCGGGGACGCTTCCTGCCACAACAAAAAGGCGGCTGTGGTTTTCACAGCCGCCTTTTCAGGAATATTCAGATCCCCGGCAAGCAATTCTAAAGCGTTCGATTTAAATTATGGATCCTGTATCTTTCTACCAGAAAGATTTATCCAGTTCCGAACCGTCCTCTAAGTACCAGGTTGATGATCCATAGTCCTTGGAGACAAAGATATAAATTTTCTCCTTGCCCTCCAGTTCACCCCGGGGAATCGAAATCTGCAGGGAGCCTTCTTCCCCTGATCCGGGAAGCATATCCCCGCTCAGTTCAATGCCCTTGCAGATAATCTGTTCCACATTCCACCAATGAGCCGTGAATCCCTGGGTGAATTCAGATACTTCACCAATGGTTTCGGCACCCTTGGTGAATGTCATTTCGGCAGCGATAGGGGTTTCTCCCGCCACGCCGACGCCGATCCGGTATTTGTCACCGGCGTTAAAGCTTTCAGCTCTCACGCTGATCATAACGTTACCTTCGACAATCCGGACTACCGGGCTTCCCATGGTTACACCCTGCGCGGAAACGGTGGCGAAGCACAAGGAAAACAGACAGAAACATAAGAAGCTAATAAGTATTTTGTTCTGCATAATCAAAATCCCCTTCAAAGATTTAACTCAACCTGTGTTTTTACTGCTTGGGTACTCCAGCCGAAACCGTACTTTTACAGTTTCCCTCCTGATAACAAGTTCTACCCGGACATCACAGGTGCGACAATAAAGACATCAAGCTGTTAACTCTTTTAATCCCTTTCAGATAGAAACCTTTCTCTATCCTGACACAGCACAATGCTTGAACAAATTATGGTTTACAATTATCTTACTCTAAGTATTTTCTCAATATAACCCCTATATTAATCATTTTTTCGTAAATTTCGGAATTAATTCAGTAATAATGAGAAAAAGACAAGAGAGCCGGAGAAACATGAAAAATATCAGCCTAGTGACTGTCCTATTGATGTTATTGATATCGATTTCCTCACCAGCCATGGGGGGTGAAATCTGCCTGACTTTTGAGCGCTTGCCATTCATGGAACCCCTGCTTTACTGGACTCCCAGGGAACTGAGCAGCCTGGTCCTGCGGGAACTTGATAAAAGAAAGATTCAATCCATAGGGTTTGTACAGGAGGAAAAACTGCTGGACAAGCCCAGCAGCGGAGTGGTTCTACTGGACTGGGCCGAAAAAGGACATTTGCTGGGGAACAACACCTTTTCCTACGTTGACTTTAATGAACTCAGCGTCAAGGAATTCCTGGAACACGTTGCCGACGGACAGAAAAGTATTCTGAGGGCATCCCGGGTCAACGGAAGCAATTACCGTTACCTGAGGTTTCCGTCGATGCACCTCGGGAACACTGAAGAGAAAAGAAACAGGATTAAATCCACACTGTATAAAAACAGTTATATTGTCTTCCCGGCGACAGTAATCCCCTTTGACTGGGAGTTCAACTGGGTCTACCGTGATCGAATAGAAAATGAAAAAGCAATAGAGATCCTTCGGGAGATATACCTTGAATATGTACTCCAGTGTGTTGACCAGGCCGAAGAACTTTCCCGCCAGGTATTCAAAGAGGAAATACCCCAGGTGCTCAGGTTACACCTGGGAATCGCCACGGCTCTGTTTCTTCCAGATCTCCTTGACCGGCTGGAGAAAAAAGGATTCCGGTTCATAAGCCCTGGGGAAGCACTGGAGGATCCGGCATTCAGCACCGAGGAAAACTTCATAAGCCCCTATGGGCTGAGTTTCGTCGAAAGAGTCGCCGCGGAAAGGGGTATCCAGTTTGATCCAGAAACCAGAGAAATTGACCGCAGGGATATCCGGACAGCCATAAACAGGAGGCTTGAAGAAACCCCGGGGGAGGATACTGATCAATAGGGACAGAAGGTTCAAGGACCGAGAATCCTTAAGATGGCGGGAAACTTGCCGCGGGGAACTCCCTGGGGGCTCACCGCGGGCCATGCCGTCCATCAAGCCCAGGTTATCCTGTTGAAATCTCAGTCCTACGATCCGATAAATAGGCGGGGGCTAACCCTCAACTTCCCTATATTCATGGCCCAGATAAATCTGCCGGGGCCTGGCAATTTTCTGTTCCTGGTCCAGGACCATTTCCTCCCACTGTGAAACCCAGCCCGGAATTCTGCCGATGACAAAGAGAACAGTGAAGAAGTTGGAAGGAAATCCCAATGCTTCATAGATCAGCCCGGAATAAAAATCCACATTGGGATAAAGCTTCCGGCTTATGAAGTAATCATCACTCAGGGTTATCCGTTCCAGTTCCAGGGCAATATCAAGATATTTGCTGGTACCAATCGAGGCGAAGATCCGGTGAGCCAGTTCCTTGATGATCCTGGCCCTGGGATCATAATTTTTATAAACCCTGTGGCCGAAACCCATCAGGCGGGCCTCACCTTTCTTGGCCTGGATTATGCGTTCCGGAATCCGGTCAGGAGTCCCGATTTCATGGAGCATTTTCAGGACCGATTCATTGGCTCCCCCATGGAGGGGACCACTCAGGGCCGCTATAGCTGAGGCCACTGCCAGGAAAGGATCTGTATTGGCGCTGCCTACCCCGCGCACCGTGGTAGTGCTGCAATTCTGTTCATGGTCTCCGTGCAGTGTGAACAGGGCATCCATCACCTGCTCAAGAAGCGGATTATTGGGATCAGCAACAATGCTTCCGTCAAACATCATTTGCAGGAAATTTTTACTGTAGGAATAGTTTTCATCAGGGGGAATCGCCGGAAGCCCGGAAATCCTACGGTAGACCATGGCCGCCATTACCGGTATCTGGGCGATCAGCCTTACAGCCTGCCTGCGGCGGTTTTCCGGATCAGCCACATCCCTCGAATCATCATACAGAGAAGACAAAGCCGAGGTAGCCGCGGCCATCATCCCCATGGGGTGAGCGTGTTCGGGGAAAACCTCGATCAGCCTGCCGATCTCTTCCGGCACCTGGTAGTTGCTCCTGATCAGCTGGTCCCACTCCCTGCTTTGCTTCTCATCGGGAAGCTCTCCAAAAAAAAGCAGGTAAGCCACATCGGTAAAACTCTTACTTCCGGTCAGCTGTTCAATAGGATAACCGCGATAACGCAGGATCCCCTTCTCGCCGTCAAGATAAGTGATTCTGCTTTTGCAGCTGGCGGTATTCATATATCCGGGGTCATAACCCATCAGCCCGAAATCATCTTCTGAAACCTTTATATTCCTGAGCTCTCTGGTCCTGACTGTACCATGTGAAATCGGAAGTTCATACTTCTGCGAAGTTCTGTTATCCACGACTGTCAATGAATCTTTTTCCATACGGCAAGTCCTTCCTTTATATAGGCCTGGAAGCAAATCAACACGAAGCTTCCCTGCGCAAATTGCCCCACCCGTTTAATCCAGAAAGTGCGAAAGCTTGAATTTAAAGGGGACAAGGGCACAGTCGACGCTCTTCACCGAGCTTAACATTAGCCCGATGTATCGTCAGAGGCACTCAATAAATCCCAGCGCTACCCTGGCATTCTTTTGAATATTTATTTAAATTATATACAATTTTTGGGATGGCCGTAAAAATCCCTGTCATTTACGGGAACCCTTATATCCATTTATTCCCCCCCTCATCTTCAGAGCAAAACGCGTCGAAAACTCTTGTTCCAGGCAGCGAATCAATTACCCGGAAAGCGCGCCGGGGTTACCAGATTATTCTTAATTCAGCTATACTTAAGGGAACGCCGAAAAAAGGCCTGGAGAGCTCCGGCCATTAATTGGCGCTAATCCATCCAGAACTAAAGAAAGATATAATAGAAAACAGCACAAATAGTGAATCAGGGGAGTATCATAATTCTGAGTTGTTGCTTGATATCTGCGGGCTTGGGAAGCACAGTTTTTTTATCATGTGGTTTTTCAGGCAGAGAAGCTTAAATCTGTACAGTTACGGGACTGAATTCTTGCGGAGAATCACAAAGCCCTCTTATCCCGGAAAATTATTACGGCAATTTTCACAGAATAAACGCAGAGAGTATAGAGATGAAGATCATAATTTTAGGCGGAGGCGCTGTAGGCGCACTGGTTGCCCAGCGATTGATCCAGGGGGAAAATGAGGTCCTGATCATAGACAGTGATCAGGAGAGGTGTGACATCCTGCAGGACAACCTCGACGCCAAAATCATTCATGGTGACGCGGCCAACATATCGACTCTTCAATCAGCCGGGCTGGTTACCGCGGACATGATGATAGCTGTTACAAGCAATGACAAGACCAACATCCTTGCCTGCCTGATTGCCCAGGCTTACTCCAACATTGCCGTAAAGGTAGCCAGGCTTCGAACTCATGAAGTCGAAAAATGGAGGTCAATCTGCAACAGCAAGCTCCTGGGTATTGACCTGGTCATCCATCCTGACAGTGTCGCGGTGGACCGAATACTTGAAGTGGTCGGAATTCCCGGGGTTTCAGATATCATGCAGTTTTCAAACGGCCTGGTAACCCTTTTCGGCCTGACAATCGAATCAGGAAGCTGGCTGGTTGGAAAACGCATACGGGAACTGGATGACAACGAACCCCCTGTGGATTTTCTCGGGGCCATGATTTTCAGGCAGCGGCGGGTAATTATCCCCACCGGCAATGACTACCTCACCGCCGGAGACCATTTCTATGTAGTAGTGCGGACATCTGAAATGGAAACGGCCCTGGAGTTTTTTGGTGTTCCGAGCGCTGACAAGATCAAACGGGCCTTCATATTAGGCGGAAAGCAGCTGGGAATTGAAGCCGCAATCCGGCTGGAAGCCATGGGGGTGCAGGTCAAGCTGTTCGAGGAACAGCTGGAACGATGTGAAAAAATATCAACAATTGTCAAGGCATCAATTGTAGTTCATGGGGACGGGACGGACCAGAAACTGCTGATGGAAGAAAACATCAAGGGAATCGATGCCTACCTGGCCCTGACAAATGATGATGAAAAAAATATTATAGCCAGTCTTCTGGCCAAGCGACTGGGAGTCAAAAAATCAATTGCCAGGGTCAACAGGATTGATTTCCTGCCTATGGCCCAGCTCCTGGGCATAAACTCCACTTTCAGCACCAGGCTGGTGGTGGTAGACCGTATTCTGCAATTCATAAGGAAGGGGAATGTAGTGTCAGTGACTACCTTCCGGGAAGAAGAAGCAGAGGCAATCGAGCTTTTAGCCACCCCGGGCTCAAAATACCTGGGCAAGAAGATCTCCGACATAAATTTCCCAAGGGGAGCGCTTGTCGGAGCCATTGTACGGCCTACCGGCGAAGTTATTATTCCCAGGGGAGATTCAGTTATAGGCCTGGATGACAGGGTAATTTTCTTCTGCCTGGAGAACGTGGTTCCCAAGCTGGAAAAAGCTTTTATTTATTAACGAAATCTGATCTGTTTCCGGAATTATAAAGTAAAGTGATTAACTGGCCGACGATAATAAAACTTCTGGGATTCACGGTTCTGGGCATTTCCGGATGCCTGGTTTTCCCGCTGATACTCGCGCTTTCCCGCGGAGATGCCGGCATCTTCCCTCTATTGATTTCCCTGCTGATAGGGATTATTGCGGGAAGTATCGGGGCATTTCTGCTCCGACCGGAGCCGCACGAAATCACCAGGAAAGAGGGAGTTTTATTTGTTGTCCTGGCCTGGTTGGCGGCGGTAATCGTGGGGGCCCTGCCCTACTGGTTTTCCCCGTATTTCGCGGGATTCACCGACGCGTTTTTCGAATCCATGTCAGGTTACACTACCACGGGATCAACAATCCTTACCGATATAGAAGGATTACCGCAGAGCCTGTTGTTCTGGAGGGCACTGACCCACTGGCTTGGCGGAATGGGAATCATTGTCCTGGGCATAGCCATTCTCCCGCTTCTCGGCGCCGGGGGCACAGCCCTGTACAGGGCGGAGTTCTCGGGGGCACGGTCAGAAAAACTCACCCCGCGGATCGCCGAAACCGCCATCGCGCTCTGGAAGATCTACGCCGGGTTCACCCTGCTTGAATATATCGCGCTGAGATTCGCCGGAATGACTCCATTTGATGCGATCTGCCATTCTTTCGCGACAATGGCCACGGGAGGCTTTTCCACCAGGGCCGCGAGTATTGAAGCCTATGCCAGTCCGCTGATTGAATACATAATCATTATATTCATGCTGATTGCGGGAATTAATTTCACGCTCCACTACCGGTTTCTTGTGAAGCGTGAAACCAGGGTTTTCTTCAAGGATTCAGAAAGCAAGGCCTACATGGGTATCGCTCTTGCTGCCACGGTCGGGATCACGATTTCTCTCTTTTTCAGCATGGACTATTCCGGTTTGGATTCATTCCGACTGGCGACGTTCCAGGTTGTCTCAATAATGACGACGACCGGTTTTGCCTCGGCTGATTTTGAACTCTGGGTGCCTTTTGCCCAGTTTATCCTTCTGGCCCTGATGTTTGTCGGAGGCTGCACAGGCTCGACCGCCGGGGGCATGAAAGTATCGCGCATCATGCTGCTGAGGCAGGTAGTAGCCCGGGAATTTCGGCGCATAACCGAAAGACGCGGCGTTTTTTCAGTCTGGAAGGATGGTCGTGCCGTGCCGGAAAGCACAATTTCCAGCCTGCTTAACCTGGTTTACCTGGCCTTTATTGTGAATTTTACCGCCTGTCTGGTACTGGCAGCTACGGGAGAGGATATCCTTACCACTGTCAGCGCGGTTACAGCCTGCATGTTTAATATCGGCCCGGGATTCGGCGATGTTGGAGCCATTGACAATTACGGCCATCTTTCAGCCATCGCCAAATGGTCGCTCAGTTTCTGCATGCTGGCCGGAAGGCTGGAATTCTATACGGCCCTGGTAATATTCTCCGGGTCTTTCTGGAAAAAGTAGAATAAATTTTCTTGGCATATCTGCATTCATTTTTTTGACACAAACCAACATGGGTATGTATAATTCAGCTTTCCCGGAAATAGAGCTGTATCCTCTGTCAGGAAGCGGCATATCATAAAGTAGATTTTAGATAGTTTTTGTAAAGAGGTTCAATAATGTACGCAGTGATTAATAGTGGGGGCAAACAGGTTAAAGTCACCCCCGGAGAGGTTGTTCGCCTCGAGTACCTGGAAGGCAAAGTCGGTGACAAGGTTTCCCTGGAAGACGTACTGCTTGTCAGTGATGACAAAGACGTCAAGGTCGGGACACCCCTGGTTAAAGGCGCAAAGGTTGCCGGAACCATAGTGGAACAGGGTCGTGGTGACAAAGTGACTATCTTCAAGTTCAAACGCCGCAAAATGTACAGGCGCAAACAGGGTCACCGCCAGTCATTTACTGCTGTAATGGTAGATTCAATCGGAGCGGCAAAGGCAGCGAAAGCAGCAAAAAAAGAGTAAGGATTTATTTCCATGGCACATAAAAAAGGATTAGGAAGCTCAAAAAACGGCCGTGACAGCAACTCCAAAAGACTTGGAGTTAAAAGAAGCGACGGCCAGATAGTAACCGCCGGTTCAATCCTGGTCAGGCAGCGCGGAACACCGCTGAAACCAGGTAATAATGTAGGCATCGGTAAAGACGATACACTTTTTGCCATAATTGACGGGCGAGTAGAATTCAAAACCCGTGGCAGAAAAGGAAAATTTGTTAACGTGCTGGAAGCTTAAGCGGCTTTTTCAGCCAATCCAGTTACCAAGAAATCGGGCGAAGGGCATATAAATGGCTTCGCCCTTTTTTTATCCCGGTCTCAACCTGAACCCTATTCCCGGCCAATCAAATCAATCCGGGATTTACCCGGCAATAAAATCCAATCGATTCCAAACGTTATCCATCAGCAGGTCTTTTGGGATACAGCCGCAGTTATTTGGTGTACAATCCAGGACAGGTGATATAGAAAATTATGTTTATTGACAGGGCTGTTATTCATGTCAAAGCCGGAGACGGCGGAAACGGATGCCTGGCTTTCCGCAGGGAGAAATTTGTCCCCAGGGGAGGTCCCAGCGGCGGTGACGGAGGCAAGGGAGGTGATGTTATCTTCCGGGGATCCCGGCACATGAATACCCTGCTGCCCTTTAAATTCAAACAGCATATCAAGGCGAACCGAGGAGCCCATGGAACCGGAAGTGATTGCCATGGAAAAGGGGGCGATGACATAATAGTGGATGTGCCCCTGGGAACCGTTGTGACAGATCTCGCAACTGGTGAAATCCTTTACGATATCAAAGAGGAAAATGTCCCGGTTAAAATTGCCCGGGGCGGTGACGGGGGAAGAGGCAATGCCCGTTTCAAAACCTCAGTCAACCAGGCTCCGCGAAGGGTTGAAGAGGGCTGGCCCGGTGAAGAAAGAGAACTGAGGCTGGAACTTAAGGTCCTGGCCGACATTGGGCTGATCGGTTATCCCAACGCCGGGAAATCGACCCTTATCGCAACCATCTCGGATGCCAGGCCCAAAATCGCCGATTATCCATTCACCACGCTGAGTCCCCAGCTGGGAGTCGTGGCTTTTGATGACTATTCAACCCTGGTAGTTGCCGACATTCCGGGGCTTATCGACGGAGCCCACAAGGGCACCGGTCTGGGTCACCATTTCCTCAGGCATGTTGAAAGGTGCAAGCTTCTGGTACACCTTGTTGATGTCAGTGACCTGGGTGAAAATGATCCCGTGCAGGCCTTTCAGAACATCAACAGGGAACTGAGCCTTTTTGAGGTTAACCTGGCTGAAAAACCGCAGATCGCCGTCGCGTCCAAAATCGATTCCGTCAATGAAGAACGCCTTATGGCCCTGGAAGAATGGTGTGGTAATCAAAAAATCGATCTTTACAAAATCTCTTCAGCTACCAGGGAAGGATTGAAGGAATTGAAATTCGCTATCAGGGCAAAGATCCTGGCCATGGATGAGGAAATATGAAAACCGCCCTGCTTGGAGGCACTTTTGATCCCATACACCACGGGCACCTGTATATAGCCAGGGAAACCTGCCGGATACTTTCCCTGGACCAGGTCAGATTCCTTGTTGCCGGCCTCCATCCCCTGAAAAATCATGTAAACCTTTCTGAAGCCCGGCACCGGCTGGCCATGACCTCGCTGGCCATTCATAACGAAAATAATTTTTCAGTCTCCGATGAAGAACTCCGCAGGGAGGGCACCGCTTTTACAATCGACACCATGGATAACGCCGCGGCTGAACTGGGGGCGGAAAATATCTGTTTTATTGCCGGAAGCGATATCCTTAAAGAGATACATCTGTGGAAAGACTCAGCAAGGCTTCTACAGGAATTCTGCATGTTCTTTGTCCAGCGTCCCGGAGAAGAGGCTGATTTAGCGGGCATATCCCTGGAACCCTCGCTGAAAAGCCATATACGGATACTGGACTCTGCCGCCAGGCCGGAAATCAATCCCGGAGTATCATGGCTGGCTACACTTGATCCCCCCGGAATCAGCTCTTCAGAACTCAGGGAAAAAATCAGCAGTCACGAACCAGGCCTGGAACAATTCCTTCCGGGTAATGTATTAGAATATATTATAGAAAACGGTCTTTATGAAAACAGATATGGGAATACTTAAAAAAGTTAGACAGATCATTGAGGACACCAAGGGAGACAAAATCACTATCATCAACGTCTCAGAAGTTTCCTCCTTTACTGACTTCTTCGTAGTCTGCCAGGGATACAACACCCGGCAGAATCAGGCAATTTGCGATCAACTTCGTGAAAAGCTGAAGAAAGAAGATGACATTCGCCCTGCCCATGTTGAAGGTTATGAAAGCGCCGACTGGATCCTCATGGATTACCTGGATTTTATAATCCACGTTTTTTCCGAGGAAAGCAGGGAGTTTTACAAGGTTGAACGTCTCTGGAACGACGGCAAAATAGTGGAAATCTAGGTCTCTCGCTGAAAAACTTTAACAGCTTCTAACCGGACCCCGCGGATTGATGCTTTCAATCATCCGAGGGATTTGGAACCGCGCGGAACTCATCACCGGCAGACGGGCATTGCACCTGCATGGAAAGGTCCCTAATCCCGGATTTCGGCTGCGGGAGTAATGATCTTCAACGGCCTGTCATCCGCCAGGCGAAAAGTAATGTTTTGAAACTAAAATTCTACTGGATCGGTCAAACCAAGGATAAAAGGCTGCTCAGCCTTGAACAGGAATTCCTGGCCAGAATCCAGAAATTCGTGCCCTGCGAAATACGCACGGTACCCGAGGAGCGGAAAAAGGATCCCAGGAGCAGGTCCGCCCAGATGGCCAAGGAGGGGCAGAAGCTTCTTTCCCTGATCCCGCCGGGAGCAATCCTGATTGCGCTTGACGAAGCCGGAGAGGGGCTGTCCAGCCCAAAACTTGCCAAATGGCTGGAACAATCAATGGCTGGAGGATCTCCGGAACTGGCGTTTGTGGTCGGCGGCTATTGGGGTCTTCCCGAAAAAATCAGGCAGAATGCCTCAAAAACACTGAGCCTGAGCCGTATGACCTTCCCCCACGAAATAGCCAGAACTCTTCTCCTGGAGCAGATCTACCGCGGGATTTCCATTAATAAGAATCTTCCTTATCACAAATAAATTCTCGCCATTTGTCCGGATCGATAATTCCTCGGGAAATAATCGTTTTTTCAAATTGCCATACGTTCTGGTTAGTGGCATGAAAACCTTCTATCCCTGGCGAATTATTCAGCATTTTCTCTTTCCGCAGGCATGCGAACTCTGCGGAAACATCGCGGTAAACCGGGATTTCAGCCAAGTCTGCCCGGACTGTCTGGAAGAACTCCATCCGCTTCGGGAACCGGTCTGCCTCACCTGCGGAAAGCCTCTGCCCGGGGAATCTATGCTCCGGCCGACACTTGCGCGGACTGTCGGAACGATCCCCCGGAGTTTGATATGGCCCGGGCCTGGGGCCCTTACCAGGGAAACTTGAGAACATTGCTCAGAGCCTACAAATACAAGGGCCTGCGGCCCCTGTCAGGACCATTGTCGAGGCTGCTCATTCAAGTATTCAAACAGAATTTTCCTGAATCCTGTGAATGCATAATACCAGTCCCCCTCCACAGGAAAAGGCTGGCAGAAAGGGGTTATGACCAGGCCCTGCTCCTGGCCGATCGTTTATCCACTGAAACCGGTATCCCCGTCCTGCAGTGTATGACCCGAAAAAAGGAAACCCTTCCCCAGTATGGTTTGAGTTCCGCGCGCCGGAAACAGAACCTGGCCGGGGCCTTCACCCTGGAGAGAAATCTTACCGCAAACATCAGGAGAATCCTGGTGGTGGATGACGTATATACCACCGGTTCAACAGTTTCAGCCATGTGCAAATGCCTTAAAGATAATTCAGGGGTTAATTTCATCGGTGTGCTTACAGTTGCCAGGGCCATCCGGCACGGACCCGGCAGCTGAGCCTGTGGCCGGAAACCAGGGCTTCAAACCATGATGCCTTTTTTAGCTGGAAGCTGCAGCCGCATATCCGATATGATTCTATTCGTCGCCAGGGAAAGCTCATGAAAAAAAATGAAATCAACATCTCAGTCAGCACCCTGGCCGAAGAGTGGGGAAGACGAGGTGACCTGAACCGCCTGGCAGGTTCCATGAACAGGGCCCATGAGGGCATAAGGGCCCACCGGAGGATCCAGAAAAAAAGGTCATCCGGCTACGAAAAGGAAATTTCTGTCGAATACTCCGGGGAGCGGGATGATTTCATTCTCAACATTAAAGGCCGCATAGACGGAATTTTCCCGGCCCGGGACCCTGTTCTCCTGGAAGAAATTAAAACAACCTACTACGAACTTGAAGGTTTCGCAAAACGGGAAGCATCGGTCCACTGGTCCCAGGCCAGGATCTACGGATATATTTATGCCCTTGAAAAGCGTCTCCCTGAAATTGAAATCCAGGTAACCTGTGCCAGCCTGGGAAGCAAGGAGGTCCTTGAGGAAATAAAGCTTTTTAATTTCAGGGAACTGGAAGAATACTTCCTGGACATAACCGGACGCCTGGTCAGCTGGCACAGCAGGCTGAATGAATGGCGCCAGTCGAGGGACCTTTCCCTGGCCGAAGTCCCTTTCCCCTTTGAGCAATACCGTGAGGGGCAGAGGGAACTGGCAATCGCCTCCTGGAGAGCGGTAACCGGCAACCGGCAGCTCCTGGTCCAGTCCCCCACCGGAACCGGGAAAACAGTGGCCTCGCTCTATCCCGCGGTAAAGGTGTTCCCGACCGGGGAGGTCAACAGGGTCATTTTCCTTACTGCCAGGACGACTGGTCAAAAAACAGCGGAATCCTGCCTTGATCTCATCAGGGGAAAAGGCGGCCGCATCAAGTCAGTCACCTTAACGGCCAAGGAAAAAATCTGCCCAGGGGAGGGTGTATGCACCGGGGAGGAATGCCAGTGGGCCCGGGATTACTACGAGCGCCTGGGGAAGGCCCGGGACCGATTTTTTGAAGAAGAGGATTTCAGCCGCGGCAGAATTGAAGAAATAAGCGCTGAGCACACAATCTGTCCTTACGCTTTTTCAAGGGAACTGCATAAATGGGCTGACTGTGTTATCTGCGATCTCAATTATGTATTTGATCCGGTTGTCGCTGCCGGTACCATTCCAGGGGATATTGGGGAGAGCGCCCTGATAGTTGATGAGGCCCATAACCTTGCCGACCGGGCCAGGGACAACTTTTCGGCAAGCCTGAGCCGGAAAACCTTCCTGCGGCTGAGAAAGGAAATCAAGAAACGGAGACGCCTGAGCAACCTGCTTAAGAAGGCCGACGATTACATCCTGGAGCTCTTCACCCCGGGTGCAGACTGCCCCGATGAACCTGATCCCCTGTTTCTGAAAGCACTGCAGGATCTGGTGATCGAGATTGAAAAAATCTTCCTCCAGGAGGATTCCATGGAAAACTCCCTGAGGGATCTGGTCTTCAATACCTGGTGTGAGGTTGCCCATTTCATAGAGGTTTCGGACACGATGGGAGATGACTATAAGCTTCTTCTCCAGCCCGAAAAGGATGAGGAACCTTCAGCTGAATCAACGATTAGGCTTTATTGCATTGATCCCTCGCGCAAGCTGAAGGAAACTCTTGACTGCTGCCACTCCGCGATTTTTCTCTCCGGCACCCTGCAGCCCATGGAATATTACCGCAGGCTGAACGGATGCCGGGAAGACGCCCAGTACCTGGTGCTTCCATCGCCCTATCCCCGGCAGAACCTGAGAACCCTGGTCTATCCATCCCTGTCCACAAGGTATATTGACAGGGAAAAATCCCTGGAGCACCTGGCGGATGTCATCACCGATTTTGCGAACTTCAGGCAGGGAAACTACCTGGTATTCTTTCCTTCCTATGCCTACCTTTCCATGGTATCCGGGCTGCTTTCCAAACCGGAGGAAAACGGGACTTCCAGGATAAAAGGGGAACTTTTCAGCCAGGCCCCTGGAATGAAAGACGATGAGAGGACGGAATTCCTGGACCGTTTTTCGGCTGAGAACAAGCAGACCCTGGTGGGAATGGCCGTCCTTGGCGGGGCTTTTGGGGAGGGCATTGACCTTATCGGAGACCGCTTGACCGGGGTAATAATTGTAGGGGTTGGGCTCCCATCCCTCTCGGATGAACGCAACTGTATAAAGAACTATTTTGATGAGAGGGGAGGCAACGGGTTCAACTATGCATACCTGGTACCGGGGATGACAAGGGTCCTGCAGGCCGCTGGAAGGGTAATACGTTCTGAAACAGACCGGGGGGCCATCCTCCTGATTGACGACAGGTTCAGGTCCTACGGGTACAAATCACTTTTCCCAGCGTACTGGGAGCCGGAATATGTCAACAGCCGGAGCAGGCTGAATGACGCCCTGGAGAAATTCTGGGGGAAATAGTCATCGGAATTGAGATCTGAGACGTTCGAGGTTCGAAGTGGAGAACACGAGGGAACCCGAATTTCGGATTCCGGACTTGGAGTTTGGAGCTTGAGACTCCCCATCGGCAAGGAACAGCAACAAATGACCCTCACTCAATTAATGTAAGGGCAATTCACGAATTGCCCCTGGCAGGAAGGATCAACATACCTTTGCAGACGGCAACCAGGAAATTGGATTTGTCTTGGGTTCTCCAGGGGGCGGGCAGAACCGGGTTGGTTGAACAATTTACAGAATTCACCAGCTGTGACTGCTCACTTGGGACAATTCGTGAATTGTCCCTACACGGGGATTTGGGGACTGCCCATGCCATCGGAACTGAGATCTGTGAATTTCGGCTGTAAATCAATAACAGGGGCAGAGAGGATTCTGAAACCTGCAACGTGAGCTGAAAACTATTGAATGGAGCGGGAAACGGGACTCGAACCCGCGACATCGACCTTGGCAAGGTCGCGCTCTACCAGCTGAGCTATTCCCGCTCTGTTTAAGAGAAATCCTATTATGCCGAAAAATCGTTTGGGAATCAATATTCCCGGTTAACAAATTGCATACCCGTCAGGGGAAAGGAAAAAGGAAAATCCACCCCCTCCAATCAGAGCGGTCAAAATTCGGCCGGAAAAATGCTAATAATCACCCAGTCCCTTGTAGTGCCTGATCCAGAAAAGCAGGCCATCCTCACTTTCAATTGCTGCCAGGTCGAACCTGACCGGGGTATCCTCAACTTCAAACCTTTCCAGAAAACTCCAGGCCAGGGCCTCCATACGTTCCAGCTTGCGAGGATTGAAATTGTCTTCAGGAAAAAAGCGCCCTGTTTTTTCGCGGGTTTTGACTTCCACAAAAACCAGGGTTTTCCTTTCATAGAATATCAGGTCAATCTCTCCGGACCTGGTGCTCCAGTTCCTGGCAACAAGCTCCCAGCCTGACCGCCTGAAAAACCTCAATGCCGCCCACTCTCCCATGGATCCCAGGGGTTCACCGGATCTCCGGGCCATCCAGTTAGCTATTCTTCCCAGCCTGACATAACCAGTGTAAATCTCTGTCACTTAGGCAACAACGTTTCAGGAGGATGGAAAACGAAAAAAATTTCCTGTGGCTGAAGCTGCCAGCTCCAGTAACCCCGGATTAGATTCAGGCCTTGATGTGAAAATCTACCTCTCCGACGGAAAGGCAGACCGTGAAAGCCACCGCTTGGATCGGCCTCTCTTTACTGGAGCAAGATGCTCCAGCTACATCTCCCAATCATCACCTTTCCGCCAGAATATCCTCAATGATCCCGACACCTTCCATCAGGTCATCTTCAGGGATATTGAGAGCGGTCCTGAATCGAACTGATCTTCCGCCGCATCCCAGCATCAGCACTTTTCTGGAAAAAAGCTTAGCCAGGAAACTATCGCGATACTCCTTGTCCGGAAGGTCCAAGGCGCAAAACAGACCTTTGCCCCTGACATTTGAAACTAATTTGGGATACATTTCCTGGAGATTTGCCATCCTGTCCATCAGCAGCTGTCCCAGACGGGCGCATCCAGCAACCGTGTTCTCCTTTTCAAAGATTTCAAGATGCATACGAGACCTGACCATATCCACCAGGTTACCTCCCCAGGTGGAATTGATCCGGCTGGACTCATGAAAGACATTATCCTCGACTTCATCCAAGCGGGGGCCGGCCAGGATACCGCACACCTGCATCTTCTTTCCGAAAACAATAATGTCGGGCTCAACATAGTGTTCACAAGCCCACATTTTCCCGGTGGCGCCCATCCCGGTCTGGACCTCATCATAGATCATGAGGATTTCATTCTCATCACAAATCCGGCGCAGGGTTTTATGAAATTCAGGCCTGAAATGATTATCTCCGCCTTCGCCCTGTATCGGTTCAAGGATTATGGCGGCAATATCATCAGGATCCTTTTCAATAGCGGCCATAATCTGGGAAACTGCTTCCTTTTCCGCCTTGATGACAGATTCCAGGTTATCCCCTTCAAGCGGGAAAATACACTTGGGATTCTCAATCCTGGGCCAGTCGAACCTTGGAAAGTACTGGGTTTTCCGGGGATCAGCTGTATTGGTCAAGGAAAGTGTATAACCTGATCGGCCATGAAAGGCCTGTTTGAAATGAATAACCTGGAATCCCTTTTCCCGGCTGATGCCTTTGGCAAAATTCTTGCGGACTTTCCAGTCGAAGGCTGCCTTGAGCGCATTTTCGACCGCGAGAGCGCCGCCGGAAATAAAAAACAGATATTTCATAAACGAGGGAAAGGCAACCCGTCCGAGCGTTTTGACAAAGGCGGCCATTTCCAGGGAATAAATGTCCGAGTTGGAAGGCTTCTGGATAGCAGCTCTGCCCAAGGTTTCAACTGCTTCCGGACTGCACATGTCAGGATGGTTATAACCAAGCGCTATTGTCGCGAAACATCCAAAAAAATCCAGGTACCAGGAATCATCCCTTGAATTATATATCCTGGAACCCTGGCTCTTGCCCAGGTCCATCACCAGATCCATGCCGTCAGCCAGCATATATCTGCCTAATACCTTATGAACATCCGCCGGAGACAATCCTACACTTTTCTTTTCCATCTGGTACCCTCCTTTGAGTCCTCAAGAACTATTCCTTTTTGCTCAAGTAACTCCCTGATTTCATCAGCTCTGTTAAAATCCCTGTTTTTTCTGGATGCGTTTCTCTCTTCTATCAAATCCAGAATATCCTGGTCTTCCAATGTTTCCTTTTCGATGCTGAAAACATCAAAAACCGAGTTTATTCTTGCAAAGAATCCCAGAACAGTATCCCTGTCACCGGAATTGAGATTCCGGATGTCGAGCAGGGTATTGACTTCACGTATAAGCTCAAAAACTGAGGCCAGGGCTGCCGAGGTGTTCAGGTCATCGTCCATGGCAGATTCGAATCCCTGCGTGGCGGACTCGACAAGCTTCCTGATTTCATCCGACAATGGGCCGTCCCCGCTGATCTCGCCAATCCGCATCAGGAAATCATTGCATCTCTGTATTGATGACTGGGCCTGGGTCACTCCGTCGAATGTAAAATTCAACTGTTTGCGGTAATGAACTGAAGCCAGGAGGTACCTGAGGGCGAGCGGATTATGTCCCATTTCAACAAGGTCCCTGAGGGTATAATAATTACCCAGGGATTTGGCCATCTTCTGCCCTTCGATAATCAGGTGAGCGCCGTGGATCCAGTACCTGACAAACGGTTTGCCGGTAGCCCCTTCACTCTGGGCGATCTCGTTTTCATGATGGGGAAATACCAGGTCAACCCCTCCGCAATGTATGTCAAAAGTCTCTCCCAGATATTTCATGCTCATGGCCGAGCATTCAAGATGCCAGCCGGGGCGTCCTTCCCCGAATGGCGATTCCCAGAAATCCTCATTTTCTTTACGCCCTTTCCACAGCACAAAGTCGCGGGGATTCTCCTTGGAATACTCATCGTCATCAATCCGTTCATAGTCGGACTGTTCGGTCACCTGCACACCGGAAAGCTTCCCGTATTTATCAAAATCGTTAATGCGGAAATAGGTAGATCCATCCTTTTCATAGGTAAGCCCATTTTCCTGCAGCCTGGAAACCAGGCCCACCATCTCTTCTATATGCTCAGTAGCCCTGGGCATTATTTCAGGACGCTGAATCCGCAATGTATCCATGTCGGCAAGAAAAGCCTCTTCATATTTCCTGGTGTAATCAGCAATGCTCAATCCCTGCTCCCTGGAATTGGCTATGATCTTGTCTTCCACGTCAGTTATATTCATCACATGGGTCATATGGTAGCCCTTGTAAATCAGGTACCGCCGAAGGATGTCCTGGAAGATGAATGTCCTCAAATTACCTATATGAACATGGTTGTAGACAGTGGGTCCGCAGGTATACATCTTCACTTCGCCCGGGGTCACGGGAATGAATTCTTCCTGGGAATTGGATAATGTATTGTAGAGCCTTAAGGGCATTTTTATTCTCCTCTGGTTCCAGTCTGAATCCTTTTCCAAACTTGAATTAGCAGGGATTTCTCCATTCTTCAAACAAGAACCATTCTTGTAATCAATCAGCGCGGATTTCTTTAATCCGCGGGTACTTCCCATATCTGAAAATACTACCTGAAACTCTTTCCCACAACAACTTTTCAGGCATCCTTTGATATTTATGTTCAACAGGTTAATTAAGTTCAGGATTCCGGATGTTTTTCGACCAGGCTGGACCTGATTCTTTCGGCCAGCAGTTTATCGGGGTTTGCAAGTTTCAATATATATAATTTCCCGACCGGACCGTGGACCTCTGTCCCCGGCAGTGTCTGGAACTCCTCCAATCCGTGACTGGTGGTCAACAGTAGATAGGCCTCCTGGGGATTGCTGTCGATGTATTCAATCAATCCCTGGGGATTTCCAATGGCACCAGGAGTGATCTGGCCGTAGGCATAATAAATGGCGGTGTGATGGAAAAAGCGGTACTGCACCAGAGGTTCACGCTCCGAGATCTCACTACTGACGGAGCCAACTAGTTCCGAGGTTGAATGGTATCGCCCCAAAACCGGAGAACCGATAACAAACAGGGCAGCCATGGCCAGCACCATCCCACCGGAAATCGCGAAAAAGGAACTGCTGACAAGTCCTTTCCTGCCCCACCAAACCCCGGCAAATGTCCCGGCCAAGATTGGAATTCCTGCTGAAAGTCCAACATCCATCCTCCCATATTCCAAATAGGAGGCAACCGGCAGGCCAAAACCCAGAACCAGTGCCGCGCACACCAGCAAAAACTGGAGAAAACTGCCTGTTAAAAATCTTGCTTTCCCTTCCTGGTACCTGGTCCATTCCAGGGAAGTCAGCAGGGCCAGCGCCGGCACAGACGGCAAGATATAACCGGGAAGCTTGGCGGAAGAAAAACTGAAAAAGGCCAGGGGCACCGCGGCCCACAACCACAGGAAAAGCCTCAGCCTGTATCCAGGTTCAGACAAATCCCGTTTTCCTGCTGAAAACTCCCGGAATGATGGGAACAGGAAGAACACCCAGGGGAAAAACCCTATCAATAAAACCGGGATGTAATACCAGAAAGGCTGGCTGTGATGATGCAAGTCTGTAACAAACCTGGCAATATGATGATTGACTATAAAAGTAAGAAAAAAATTGTCTCCATTCGCGATCCACACCAGGATGAACCAGGGCAGAGCAACAGCAGTCATCACAGCTGCAAAAGCTGTGAAAATTTTCCCAGACGGGAACCTCCGCAAAACAAGCAGGTAGACAAAAAGCGTCCCTCCAGCCAGCACAACTCCGACCGGCCCTTTTGAGAGGACAGCAAGAGCTCCGCTAAAACCAGCCATGGAAGCCCAGAAAACAGAATTCTCCTCAATCGCGATAAAAGCGGCAATCAGCATAAGGGTATAGGTACCGGTCAAAACCATATCTGTACTGGCAGCTCTCCCGAAAAGGACAAACAGTAACGAGGAAAGCAGAATTATGTAGGCATAAACACCGCACCAGGCCTTACCTGATATCCGCCATCCCAGATATCCTGTTGCCAGGGCAGCCAGCAGGCAGAGCAGCGCGTTGGGAAACCGGGCCGATCCTTCACCTTCCCCGAGCAGGGCAAAACTTGCTGACTCCATCCAGTAAAGAAGAGGGGGTTTTTCCAGCCATGGACGATGGTCCAGGGTTGGGGTAACAAAATCCCGGCTTTCCAGCATTTCCTGCCCTATCCGGGCATAGCGGGGTTCATCGGCTCCGTAAAACGGCATTGTGCCGAGTTGAAAAAACAGGACCAGGTACCCGGACAGCAAGCAGAAAATAATAATGGTTTTCTTCACGTCAATCCCGTTCCCAAAAGGCTTAAAATACAATCTCCCTGTTTTCAAGTACCGAGCGGAGCTCAGCCTGGCAGAGTTCTATGGATTCTATAGCCTCCTTTACAGAGACCACCCGGGAAGGCCGTCCTTCCGCGACGCAGGAAATAAAATCTTTCAGCTCCCAGTAATAGCCGTCTTCATCCGCAATTTCCAGGGTGTATGGGTCTTCATCCATGGGAAACACCTTAACCTCTTCACCAATTTTAACGGCGGCTTTTTCCAGGTTTATAAACGCGCCGGCTTCGAAAGGAAAATTCCCGGGAACAACAAAGCCTCCGGTTGATGAAACTGCCGGACCGTTTGTGAACCTGTATATTGTAGTGATAAATGAAACCCTTCCCTTGCTGTCCACCGTGCCCGTCGAACAAAGGCCCGCCGGTTCTCCGAACATATACCTGACCATATCGGCATCATGAATATGGAGGTCAAGGACCGGTCCGCCTGATTTCTCATAATCAAGCAGCCAGCCTCCGTCAGACCATCCCGGCATGGCCGACAGCCTGGACAGGTGGGCGGCTGTGACTTTCCCGTATTTTCCGGACTTGATAAGCTCCCTGGCTTCCATCCATCCCGGCCAGAAGCGCAGGCAGTGTCCCACACCCAGCAGTTTTCCGGTTTCTTCAGCTTTGCGCATCATTCGCCTGCCGCCATCCGGTTCCAGGGACAAAGGTTTTTCACAAAAGACATGGTATCCAGCTTCCATAGCCTTGATGCTGAACTTCTCATGCAAGAAGGTCGGGAGGCAGATGTCCACAAAATCAAATCCTCCGTCAGTCAGCATCTGATCGAAATCTGTATAGGTCCGGATGTTTCCGCTATCCAGGGACATGTCGACGGACTGCAGGTTCCCATCCACCTTCAGGTTTTCAAGGTCAAGCCTCTCCAGATGAGCATCACAAACCGCGGTTATTTCAACTTCTTCAATTTTATTTAAGGCTGATAAATGGGTCAGACCCATAAATCCCAACCCGGTCACGGCCACTTTCATATTTGTCTTCTCCTCAAGATTCAATATCCTCTAATCTATTTCAAAAACAGCCTCTATTATGGACCAAATTGACTGCATGGACCAATTGGACCTGCATGGACCAATTGAAAGCAGTTCGACATTCGCGCTTCGTCATTCTCAGTTCCCTTTGGCCATGGAGTCCAGTTCGAAAAGTTTAAACCTGACACTCAGGATATATGGCATTTCCCCTTTGTCCCAATGTCCATAGGTAGTTGTGATAAAGGTTCCGTCAGGGGCCAGTTCAACAGCTGGATAAGTAGTATCCCAGGTTTTTGTGTTGTCCTTGAATCTAATCCTGTACTGCCCTTCCTTGCCTTTCACCAGGTCATCCCAGGTTCCTACCCATCCGCACCAGTCGCCCTCAGTGGGACTTCCCATACCGGTTCTTGCGGTTATCAGGCTGTAATTGGACTCCCCTTCCTTTTGAGCCAGCTCCAGCAGGCCCGGCCGGGATGAACTGGGACTGACATCTCGAAAAAAAGCCACAATTCTGCCGTCTGGGGCATACCGGAGCACATGCCGGTCTCCGGTCAGGGAATTGGGCAAAGGCCGCGGAACGGTCCAGGTCTCACCCTCATCTTCCGAAAATATTATCTGGGAATTATCTCTCCTGCTGTTCTCCCGCAGCAGTACGGCGAGCCTGTTCCCATCCGGGCTCCGAATGACACCCGGTTCACAGATATGTTTTTCCCTGGATCTATGAATCACCTCGGGATAGGACCATGTCAGGCCTCCATCCCGGGATATGGTCTTATAAAGGGTAAACATCCTACTGTTAAATGCCTGCTTGTCCTTCTCATATTTTTCAAGTCCGTCATGGGTCATAAACCGGCCGTCATCATGAAAGAGCGCCATGTAATGACCCTTCCCGGTTTTCAAGGGAAACACCGAAGACATTACTACCACGCCTCCCCAGTTTCCGGCCTGTTCCAGTTCACTCCAGTTTGTTCCGTCATCTTCAGACACGGCAAGCCGAACAGGATAAAGGCCTGAAAACATTATTATCCGTTTTTTCCCATACTTATCCACAACCCTGTGAAGGGTCGGAACCTCCCTTGAAGTTTCCCAGCTTTCAGGTACCTGAAGACGTTCGCTCCAGGTAAGGCCCTGGTCAGTACTTCGCTTATAAACCACGCTGCCTTTCCCGTGACCCTTGGGATAAACCGCCAGGATTGTCTGGTTGTCCTCCAGCATTACGGTTGTCGGATGCCCCAGGTATTGCCCTTTCTCCCGATCAACTATCACTTGCCGGTCACTGTCCCCATCCAGGTCAACCAGGGGAATTGTGAAGTACGGCTTCTTCTCTGGAGGGGGATCTCCAGCCTTAACCCAGCCGGGAGAGAAAGAGGTGAATACTATATCCCTGTACTGTTCTGATTCATAAAGCAGCCCGATATTCCCGTCCGGAAGGCTTGAAAGGCAGGAATAGGCAAAAAATCCAGGTTCGATGATCCGGGAATGCTCCCATTCCTTTCCCTGGCTTAGGCTCAGCCTGACTGTTCCCTGATCACGTCCGTATTTATTGGCGGGAGCCGCAAAGACAATAACGCTCCCTCCTTCCCCGGGCATTTCATGGCGATGTATGGAACCCTGGCAGGCCGTACCGGGCAAGCTGTAGTCCACCCTCATGCCGGACCAGTGGATCCCCCCGTCTTCACTCACGGAATATTTCCGGTGATATCCGCCCTGGTTACGTGAAGAGTACAGGATACTGCCATCGTCCAGTTCGGCCAATTGGGCTTCATTGCCAAAGCCGGTATGCCCGGCATGGGGAATATTGTTGCTGATTTTCCAGGTTTCACCCTCATCGTCACTGTAAGCCACACTGTTAAGCCAGTCTCGTTCATCGCCCTCCAAGGGCCGGGACTCATAAATCGGGAAAACAATTCTCCCTTTATTTTCTCCCCGGGTCAGCTGGATCCCGGTACCCGGGCTGCCGATACTGATCCTGCCGGACGGCCTGACCATTTTGGTGATCTCCCTGGGAAGACTCCAGGAAGCACCGTTGTCATCGCTGTGAACCAGGTATGTCCTGGTATTCCTGGGACCGTCATAACCCGGATCGGCTCTCTGGGTACGGGACGATGTCCGGGCATGAACCAGCCATGGAAACCTTTGGTACATAAGCAGGATTCTTCCGGATGCCAGCACCACGGCACACGGATCGTTAAGGCTGTCTTTACCTTCATCCGCCAATACCTGCAGGGGCTGCCAGGTTTCCCCGCTGTCGAAGCTGCGTCTCAGGACAATATCGTTTTGGGCATGATCATGAAGGCCGATTCTACGCTCGGCAAAAGCCAGCAGAGAGCCATCGGTGGCAGTAACCAGGGCGGGAATTCGGTATCCGTATCCACTTTCCGGGTCATAGCTGTAAACAGTTGCGGTTCCCGGATTTGCGACGGCCGCGGCCAAGCCGGGAATAAAACAAAGAAGCAGGAATAAGACGGGTAATTTAATTCTTAACATAACAGATTGATATTAAGGGATACACGCGGCTAATTCCACACCGGAATCAGGATCAGTCTATTTCGCGACGAGGGATGGGAGGCAGAAAATTACTAAAACAATTGCCCGGTTATCGGGGGATGGCCAAGGCAGTTGGTTATGATTTCCCCCCGGATTCCTGAAGATAACGGCTCTTGGCTTTACAGCCCCGTTCATTTCCACCTTGTCAACGAACCTGAACTTAAAACGTATTCTGTCTTGAAACCAACGAACAAATTCGGCAGTGAGCCTTTCTTCCATCGCGGCTTTATCCGTATCAGGATTCGCGACAAGAAGCACTTCAAACTCATTGCCGGAGGAATGTACTACCTGGTGCTGCCAAAGATCCTTTTCATGGAATACGGCTTCCGCGAATATAATTGGATGAATCTCGGTGCCGTCTTCCAATGCAAAACGCTCCGCCACCCGGGAAATACTCAGGCTCAGCATTTTCTGGGTTCTCCCGCAGCCGCACTGGCCGGGAAGGATCACGCCATGGTCCCCCAGTTCGTAATTAAGCAGTACATTGGCCCGGTTGACCAGATTCGAGATAATCACTCTTCCCCTGGAACCATCTGGAAGCTCCCTGTCATTCTCATCCACTATCCGAACCGGATAACAGTCATCATTCAGGTGGTATCCCCGATGTTCCTCGCACTCAAACCCAAGCTGCAGAGTTTCAACGCTATTATATTCACTGAAAACCGGAACCCCCCAATCTTCCATGATTACCCGTTTCAAAACAGGAGACATGGCATCAGCACTGTAGATAAAAACTCCGGGGAGAGTCAATTTGATCCCGCTTCTTAAAACCGCCTCCACCAACATGCTCAAAAGGGAGCCGTATGCCCTTATCACATCAGGTTTATATTCATTAAGCTCCCTGATAACCATTTCCATGTCATCCAGCATGGAAAAATACCTGCGTTCGATCCTGCTTCTCCTGGGAATCATTGTTTTTCGCAAGGTGAACTCACGAACATCCTGGCTGGCGGCTCCCAGGGGAGGGATAATGTGAGCCTCCCTGAAACTCCTGCCTTTCTTCTGCATAGCTGAATAAATAAAATGGAATCTTTCCCCATTGGCCGCGTTACCCAGGACAGAAACAGCATCGTGATGAACCCGCCTGGGAACGCCTGTTGTCCCTGAACTGGCGAGGCTTACTGTATCCAGCATTTTCCTGTCGGGCCTGAACTGGTCCGGGTTTTTCCTCACCTGAATGGGATCCAAAACCGGGAGCAGCCGATAAAGATCCTCCACGTTCTGAAAATCCTGATATCGCAGGCCCTTCGAACGGAAAAGTCGCCGGTAGTAAGGAACGTTCCGGGAGGCAAATCGGATAATTTTCCTGGCCCGGGAATTTCTTATTCTTTCAAGTTTCTCGGCAGGCCAAAACGGAATCCTCTGCTGATCCCTTAAATGCAGGGCCAGGTAACCAGTCCAGTAAAGTCTTTCCGGCAGCCAGTAAGAATCTTTCATAATTAGTCAGCACCCTGATACATATATCTCAACCTGATAATACAGTTCCGCTACAGTTGTTAAAACCACTAATTCCCATTCTTGAATACCACAGCCCTCTGCTTACCTCCCTGTGTGAGTTCAATCTGATCCACGAACCTGAACTGAAACCGGATTCTTTTCTGAAACCACCTTTCAAAAGCGGCTTCCAGCCTTCGTTTCATTGCTGCCCTGTCTGCTGCCGGATTAGCTACCAGGCAGACGTCATACTCATTTTCGGAGCGCTGTACTACCTGGTGCTGCCACAAATCATCTTCACCGAAAACAGCCTGGGCAAAGACAATTGGATTAATCTCTGTACCGTCTTCAAATTTAAGCCGGTCCGCGACTCTTGACAGGGTAAGCCCCACCATCCTTGAAGTTCTCCCGCAGCCGCACTGGCCGGGAATAATGGCGGCTTCATCACCCAGCTCATAATTCAGCAGGACATTGGCCCGGTTAACCAGGTTGGAAACAATCACCCTGCCGGTCGATCCATCCGGAAGGGTTCCATATTCATCGTCCACGATCCGAACAGCGCAGGTGTCCTCATTCAGATGATAACCGCGATGTTCTTCGCATTCATAACCCAACTGCAGGCATTCAACACTGCTGTACTCACTATAAACCTGCACTCCCAACTCATCCATAACCATCCGCTTAAGCCTTGGGGACATGGCATCCGCCACATAAACCAGAACCTGGGGAGGTTCCAGTTTCACCCCCGGGTCAAACATTGCTTCAGCAATCATATTCATCGCTGAACCGTAAGCCCTGATAACATCCGGTTTGAATTCATTCAGCTTTTCAATCAGGGTTGCCCTGTCTTCAAGCATGGAAAAATACTCTCGTTCGGATTTAACCCACGAGGGTAATAATGTTTTACCGGCAATAAACTCCCCAATTTCCCGACTGGATGCTCCTTCAGGAACGATAAGATGAGCTTCCCTGAACTTTCTGCCTTTCTTCCTGATTCCGGAATAAAAAAACCTGGACCTCTCCCCGTTAGCGGTATTGCTTAAAATAGAAACCGCGTCATGCAGGATCTCCCTTGGAACACCTGTAGTCCCTGAGCTGGATACCTTCATGGTATCCAGGCTGATCTTGTCAGGCCTGAAGTTATCCGGATTCTTTCTTACTTCAAGCGGAGTTAAAACCGGAAGCCTGGAAATATCTTCAACTGAATTAAAATCATCAGGTCGGAGGCCCTCGGACTGGAACAAATTCCTGTAGTAAGGAACATTCCGGCAGGCAAAACGGATTATTTTCCTGGCCCTCACTTCCTGAATTTTCCGCAGCTTTTCTTTGGAGCAAAAAGGAATTTTCCGCTGTCCCAAGATCCTGGAAATCAGATATCCATTCCAGTACAGGCGTTCCAGTATCCCGGATGAATTTTTCATTATCCGGATTCTACAGGATTGATCCGTATAAAAGCAGGTTCAACAAGGAGCAATGACCCGTAAGGGCATGATCGGCATAACAAGTACTCAACCGCTGTTTCTCAATCAAGTTCCCTGGCGGCGCCCATCATACTCCAGCTGCCCATATCCCTCAAATCAAGCCCATCCCACATCCAGCCGTCATCCTCATTTTTGGTTTTGACAAGATAAAGAGGATAAAAAGGATTGACTCTCCGCTCCAGAAACCTCACGGTCCGGGATTTTTCCAGGCCGCCTTCAGCCATGGCTGCAGAAAGCTCGCGGTCTACGCAGAATTCGTAGACTGAAAGGATGTCAAAGTCCCTCCTCTTCCTGATGAACCGGAGGATCTTGAGCAGGGAGATATTATCGATCTGGCCGTAATCAACAATATAACCCCGGAGGTTATTGCTGTTATGGGATACGACCAGATAACCGGTAATCAGGCCTTGGCTTTCGGCGTAATAAAATGAATATTTCTTGGCCGGATTTCTAAACCTCCAGCTATAAAAACTCTCATCTCTTTTAAGCTCCACTGCCGGGCCGGGAAGCTTTCTACTGCCGGCTATCCGGCACAAATCGTCCTGAAACACCTCCTCTGTAACCAGGATGCCCTGGTAATCCCCATATTCAACTTTTGGCTGGTTCTTTTTGCCATATCTCAGGCAGTAATGAATCAGACCCGGCCATGAGCAGGAGTCGTAAAAAGAACGCTCCGCGAGGGGGTAAGCGCCGAAGCTTTTGTATATCCTGGCTGAATTGCTGGTTGTAGATGTATTCAAGAACCATCGGTAATCCGTACTCAGCCATTCCCGCCCGAACTCCATCATCCTGGAAAGCAGCCTGTTGCCCCGGTGTTCAGGCAGCACAAAGGCCCCGCCCGGGGCAAGGATACACTCTTCGCTTCCAGTCGCGCTATGCCTCCATTTCATTGGAGTATAAGTGTATTGACCGGCGACGATCCCGTCATGCTCAGCGACAACAATAATGGGATTCTCAGAGTAAGGATTGGAGAAATGCTTCCAGCTCAAATAGTCGCGGCAGGAGGCCAGGGGAATACTGTAAAGCAGGCTCAAATAGGTCTCAATCTGTTCCAGAGCCTCGGTGTCTTCAGTCCTGTAGGGTCGAAGTTTATATGCACTCACCTGAATTCCACCTTACTGCGACAAAAACACTTTTCCATAAAAACCGTGTCCAGGCTGAAGATGCAGCAATTCACGCGCGTCCCGCGGGCTCATTATTTTCCGGCCAATGTCCTCTGAAATCCTGTGAATCCTTTTTACCAGTTCAGAATTCGTAGCCAGCCTGGTGCGGGAACTGTCCCACCAGATATTGTCTTCAAGACCAACCCTGACCCCGCCACCGGCGGCAATTGCCATGGTATTGATCTCTGTCTGGGTATCACCGATTCCTGCCAGGCTCCAGACAGACTGCTCCGGCAAATCATTAACCATAATCCCGGCATGAAGAAGGTTAGCCTGGGCGCAGGCAATATTACCCAGCAGCAGGTTGAAATAGTGCGGAGGGACGAGAAGCCCTTTCCTCTCCAGGTACTTGGCATAATTTATCATTCCGGAATCGAAGGCTTCAAGTTCAGCAAGAACACCTTTTTCCTTCATTGCGGCAGCCAGGCGCTGGATCATGTCAGGAGAATTAATACTCGCTATGCGGTTGAAATTGACTGAAGACAAGGTCAGGCTTCCCATATCCGGCTTCAAGTCCCCGTCCAAAAGGAGAACATTGCTCCGTTTTTCAAACTCAGAGTAATCACGGCCGCTGAGAGAAACACATACTATTAGGTCCCTGGAAAAAGCCCGGATGCCTTCGATGATTTTCCCGTATACCTCAGCCTGCCAGCAGGGCCGCCCGGTCTCCTCATCCCTGGCGTGAAGATGGACCATGGTTATGCCTATTTCGGAAACTTCATGGACCTGTTCAATAATCTCCGCGGTTTTAATCGGGACGTGAGGTGTCATTGCGCTGGTCGGAATCATACCGGTCGGAGTAAAATTAATAATTACTTCAGGTTGCTTGTTGGGCATCATCGCAAATCTCTCTTCCCGATAAATTTAAAGCTCGAGTTATTTCCAGTCACAAAGGACCCACCAGGTGAACTGCCTTTGAATTTCGGGATTTAAACCCTGTCAATCCTATATCGTGAACAGGTCCAGGGTTTTTTCTACCGCGGCCACTTTCTCCTCAGGAGTCATCCCTTTTCCCTGCCTGGTCACCAGGTCATACCTTTCAGCGTTTTCATCCTTGAAAAATACCCCTATATGGAAAGGATGAGGCTTATCAGCCATTTCCCTGGCGCTGCCCAGGTCTGAAGGATCATGCTCTCTTACATTTTTATACCTTTTTAAACTGGATTCCGGCAGATTGATACCATTTGGATGGTTAAGGAGCATCAGGTTGGAAGAATCGTTCTGGACCATTTCAAAGGCATGGGGAGTAAAATGCGGACAGCGCTGCAGGATCCTTACAAAAGAAGCCCCCTTGTGAAGGCGGGCAGCTTTAATCGTTTCATAAAGATGGTTTGTATGCCAGTCAACCGACTGGGCCACGAATGAACGGTTGGTTATTCCCAGCATCACTGAAATAGGATTCAGGGAAACAAAAAACGAGCCGGAGGGATGGGTATTGGATCTGGCCTTTTTTCGTGTTGTCGGGGAAGTCTGCGCTTTAGTCAAACCATATATATTGTTATCCAGCATCAGGATAGTAATATTCATGTTGTAACGCAGGGCATGGATCCAGTGGCCGGTCCCGATAGCGCAGTTATCCCCGTCACCGGTGATCACAAATACTTCCAGGTCAGGCCTGCGGCTCTTGATCCCACAGGCCACGGGAAGCGCCCGGCCGTGCAGGCTGTGGAAGCCGTAGGTTTTCATATAATGGGGGAACCTGCTTGAACATCCGATCCCGGAAACAACAACAACCTTCTCCGGGGGCAGGTCTGAATCCCGAATCACCCTCTGGACGGTTGTCAGGACACCATGGTCTCCACATCCGGGACACCATCTCGGTTCAGCTCCCATATAATCATCCAGGGAGAAGTCCCTTGCTTTGCGAGGATTCCACTCATCACCTAGTCCATACATCAGTTTTTGTCTCCTTTCCGGATCTCTTCCAGTCTCAGCCTGAGCTGTTGTTCCACCATGCCTGGCGGCAGCGGGCCTCCCGGAACCCTGGACCAGCAATCCACGTCCACCATTGTGCGGGTTCTGAGAAGACCGGCCAGTTGTCCTGTGCGCCGGTTTTCTTCATCAATATAGGGATGGGCAGGATCATCACTATAGTTAATCTCAACAGTCATTACTTTTCTGAATCGCTTAAATATCGCTTTCAGTCCCGGCTCCATGGGGGAAAGGAAACGAAGATGAATTGAGGAAACCTTCAAGCCTTCCTTAATCAGCCGGCCCACGGCTTCTTCAATTGTCCCCAGGGTGGATCCCCAGGAGACCACGAGCAGGTCTCCCTCCTTCTCGCCAAAAATTTCAGGAGGACGGATAGAGCTTTGGATAGCAGCGATCTTCCTGCTTCTCATCTCCATGGATTTCTGGTTAATTGCCGATTCATAGGCGACCTTGCTCCTCTCGTCATGAGCCAGTCCGGTAACTACGTATTCGCCTCCGGCCTGTCCCGGTATAGGTCTTTCAGAAAGCCCGGTTTCCGGGTCCCAATCATAAGGAGCTACAGATTCATCCCAGGGGCTCTGGTCCACCGGGGGAGAAAGCCAGCTTTCCCTTGGTTCAGGACGATTGAAGGGCTGCTGACCGGTAGCGAGGTTGGCATCCGTCAGGACAAAAACAGGCCCCCGGTAATGCTCGGCAAGATTCCTGGCGGTTATTATGAAATCAAAGCATTCTTCAATGGTGGCAGGTGCGATTATTATCTTGGGACTGTCTCCCGGAGAAGCGTGCAGGGAAGCCAAAAGGTCACCCTGCTCGCTCTTGGTGGGAAGCCCTGTTGAGGGCCCCCCTCTTTGAACCACAACAATCACCAGGGGAATTTCAGCCATGACAGCCAGGCCCAGAAATTCAGATTTCAGTGCCAGTCCGGGTCCGGAGGTGATTGTAACTGCTGTTTTTCCCGCATAGGAAGCTCCTATGGCAAAACCTACAGCGGCAATCTCATCCTCGGCCTGGTGCACCAGCCCGCCGACCCGGGAAAACATATTGGCCAGAAAATGCGAAGCCGATGTCGCCGGGGTAATCGGATACATGGAGCATACTTCAATTCCCGCTGCCATGATTCCCAGGCCGATAGCCTGGTTGCCATTCATGACTACCTTACAGCTCTGCTCACCTTCCGCGGGGATATTGAACCGGAAATCAACATTGTTCCGGGCCCATTCATACCCGGCCTCCAGCAAGGTCAAATTGGATTCAATTACCGCTTCGCCTTTCTTTGTAAAGCGTTTGGTAACCTCTTCCCTGGTTATTTCCATATCCCGGTTGTATATCGCGCACAGCATTCCCAGGATCCATATATTTTTCCCTCGCCTGGGATCCTCAAGAATCTTCAGGCACTCCTCCTCCAGGGGGACTTCGATAAGCCTGTATCCCCTTGAAAGAAAATCTTGCTTGGCAGCTTCATATGATTCTTTTGAATCAGACCGCCCTTCCCAGACCCTGTCCAGGAAAACAATGGTTCCCTTTTTAAGCGCGCCTACATCGATCCTGCTGTACAAAACCTGTTCATTGAAAGCTACAACAAGATCCGCCTCATCGCCGGCATTGGTGATTTCCCTTCTTCCAATGCGGATCCGGTTACCGCTGGCCCCGGACCGGGAACGATGAGGAGGTTCAATTTCAGCCGGAATTATTTCAACTGTCCATACCCCATTCCCCATTTTGGCACTGACTGTTCCGAACAGCTGCCCTGAAGTCTGGGCTCCTTCGCCTGAATCGCTGACTATTTCGACAATATGCTGCTGAATATCTTTTTCGCTCTTCACCGGAGCATTCCCTGTCACCTTGGCCTCCCCTCCATCTTCCGTAACAATCATCAGTAACGCCCTTCCGCAAAAGTGCTTGATGTAACCATATTAAACATTATACTCCTGCAAATTTCACAGAAAAGTCAAAGGAAATTAAGAAGGGAAAATAAAAATCTCCAGGGCCGGGAAGAAGACACTCCCAGCCACCTACGGTCATGGCAAAACATCCCTGATATCCAGGAGCAGTACTAAACCCATTTCCGCTCTCTTGCCAGATTTTCGGCCAACACCCGGTTAGCGATATTGGCATCTTCAACTACCTGGAAATCAAACATTCCCACACAGGCAAAATCGGCGCCCTGGCTGAATACATACCTGAAAGCCTCTTCAGGAGGCACTGCCCCGGCGGCCAGCACCTTGTATGCAATCCATGGCTTGCTCACCTGTTTCATGTATTCGGCAGTCTCCTCAGGGTTCATGCACCAGATATTGTCATGATAACCATCATGCTCGGGCTGGTTGCTTCCAAGATAGGCGTACTCCTCCCTCTTATCAACCGGATGGGCTGACCAGTAATCATCCCGATGCAGGGTTTTCATGTAGAAATCCGCATCGAGGCCCTGCTCTTCGCAAACCTGTACAGTACGCAGAGAGTGACAGGCCGTGCCGGCAATTACACCCTGGCTTTTAATATAGTCAACCGCTTCTGCCACCAGTTCATAATTGCCGTCGCGAACCTGGGTGTCCGCGATATTCCCCTGGACAAAAGCCCCTACCGCGCCATTATCGAGCGCCTGCTTGATATTGGTTAATGGGTCCTCAGTGGTCGGATAGGTCTGGGCAAGCCATTGGATTTTCCCGCCTCTCTTGCGGTAACGTTCGAGGTAGCGTACCGTGAAATCATCAGTGCGCAGCACAGCGGTATTAATTCCGCACGATTCACAAAGCTGGAAAGTTTCAATTATCTTCTCTTCAGTGAAGTACCTTTTTATCAGGGGGGAGACATAAACCAGGTCCCGGGAATGGGCGAATCCTGATATCAGGTTTCCCCCGCACATTATGCGGCTCAACCCCAGTCCCTTTATCTTTGAGGCCGGCACCGGGCCGGTCAAATCCTTCAAAGAGGAATAATTTTCCATAACGATGCTGGCGGATGTCACTGATCTGGTTTCACTGGAAGCCGCCAGCAGCTGCTCTTCATAACTTTTTTTCCTGGCCACTACCCAGGTAAATCCTCCCAGCACCGGAAGGGATGTCAAGGTCTTCAGCCATTCACGGCGGCCAGGTATCTCGGCGGCTTCAGCGCAACCACGGTCAGCCGAATCCCCTTCCGCGGAGCCTGTTTCCTGGTAAAGCCGGATGAGCCTGTCAAAACCCCACATGAGGTCCCGGGGCAGGACCGCCAGAACCAGGACTGTAACAAGCTCTATCAGGTTTTTATTGATAATCAGATAGCTGCCTTCAGCGGAAAAATCTCCCATTCCTATAAACGGGGGATTGGCAACGTAATAAAGGGCAAGGAGCAGGGATGCTCCTATCGCGAAAACCCGGGTGTAAACGCCAACAACCAGCCCGAATCCAACCAGGATCAAACCCCAGGTATTTATGAAATCCACCCAGGATAGAACCGGGGGATTGTTGACTATCCAGTGAAAAAATCCTGACAGGACCCAGGAAGAATTGGCCAGGTACCCCGCGGAAGTCCAGTTCGGGCTTAAAAACTTGGCAAATCCCTCGTACAAAAAATGCCAACCGACAAATATTCGCAAAACCGTAAACAGAAATCCTGAAATGCTCTTATTGTTCATAAAAAAGCCTGCTCCTGAAATGCATACAGCACCCTTACATAATCTCATTCACCCGGAATTTCATTATATCCGAATGGTCCGGTTTTACAACGGCAGCTCTGAAATCGAAGTGTCTCAGTTTCCAGGGCCACCCTGATGCAATGGATCACTTTTCTATTGTTTCTACCAAGCTTATATGTTATTAAAAATTCAAGATGCTATAAATAAGAGCAAAAAGACAACTGTTTAATCTAATCGATCCTTTTTTAAATGTGGTATGGAGGGAAGGAACAGATGAGATATCCAAGCTTTCAGAATTCAACCAAACACCTGAATCGAATTTTTCTATTTACCATGATGCTGGCTTGCTTTGCCGGATTTAGCGTACAGGCCCAGGCCGGGATTCTATTCGTTGATGCGTCAAACAGCTCCGGAACGGCTACCGGAGCTTCCTGGGCTACGGCTTATACCTCAATCCAGGATGCCGTGAATGCCGCTTCAGCCGGGGATGAAATATGGGTTGCCGCCGGGACTTACACCGGAACCGGAGACTACGTAGTCGAAATGGCTGAGGGCGTTGATCTCTACGGTGGATTCTCCGGAACTGAAACCCAACTGGAGCAGCGAAACTGGGTCTCCAACACGGTTATCCTGGATGGAAACCATGAACGGAGAGTTCTCCTGGGAGCGGAGGATGCCATACTTGACGGATTCACGATCACCAGAGGCAATTCCTTCGGTAAAGGCGGAGGAATGTATATCGAAGGAGAACTCCTTAATGAAGTCTTGATGTCCATAGTCAACTGCACTTTCAGTGACAACCACTCGATGAACGGCGGTGCCATCTATAACTACTATGGGAATATCGAAATCACAAACTGCGCCTTCACCCAAAACGGAGCGCTGCAGGGAGGTGCAGTGTACAACATCAATTCTGAACCTGCCATAACCGGCTGTACATTCATTGGAAACCTCTCTTCCAACTATGGAGGAGCGGTGTACAACATAAGTACCTGGGCGATATTTTCAGACTGCTATTTTATCGACAACTCAGTAGGCTACATAAACGCCAGCAAGGGCGGAGGGCTTTACTCAAAATACAGCCGCGATACATTTACCAACTGTGTTTTCAGAAATAATGAAACTGATGGCTTCGGAGGAGGCCTATACTCTTTGGGCTCCTACGGACTAACTGTAGTCAACTGCTCTTTCAGCGGCAACCAGGCGGGGGACCAGGGAGGCGGAATCTGGAGCGACGGTTCTCCAGTGATCAAAAACTCCATCCTCTGGGGTAATTCAGCGGATAACAGCGGGAATGAAATCTACGATGAATATTCAGCGGCAGCCATTACCTACTCCTGCTTAAACGGATTATTCCCGGGAACCGGGAACCTGAACACCAATCCCGATTTCGCGAGCCAGACCGACCTGCGGCTCCAGGAAGGCTCTCCCTGTATTGATACCGGCACTTCTACCGAAGCTCCTGCGACTGATATCCTAGGCCAGACCCGTCCAATCGGGTCCGGCTGGGACATGGGCGCCTATGAAATGCCGGAGCCGATAGACGAGGACATCCTGGAGGACCAGGACCGGATCATATTCCCGGCCGCCTTCAACGGACTTGATTCCCTGCTGGCGAACTCCTGGGTCGGGGCCACGGCCATGAATATCAACTCCTCAGCCAAAGGGATAAATTTCCTGGGCAAGGACAGCTCCGGGAACACTCTTTCCACCAACGGTTCCCTGCCTGACTTGCCGGCCAGGGGCCAATTGGCCAACCTGACCACCGAAATCGTTACCATGTCCTCCCAGCTGAAAACTATTATCGGAGAGGGTGACGGCAACTTTGATCCCCTGCGCGGAATATTCGTACTGGGAGATTCAGCTACCAGCCGGCTGGACGGAATCGGGCATCGATGGATCACCGGAAAAGAACTTTACCTGCTCAACGGATGGGAAAAATCAGGAGAATCCACAATCGTATTTATCTACAATCCTTCCCTGTCAAAACAGGCTGATGTGGTACTGGAATGGATTGGCCCTGATGGTTCGGTGATTGATACAGAGAACCTGTCGATTGACTCAGAAGGAACTCTCTTTGAACCGTTTTCCGACCTGTTCACAAACCCGGGCAGCCGGGAAGGCTACCTCAAGATCACCAGCTCCACCGAGGTCTGCGGATTCCTGGTCAATGCCACCAGCCAGGCCTTCATTGCCTTTCCGGCCCAGCCGGCCAGGGAAGGAGACGCCCTTTACGCTTCGCACTTCATTCTCCTTCCGGACGGAAGCGGGAGCGAACTCCAGCTTGTCAACGCGGGAAATTCTGCGGCATCTGTTGTGTTCACCGCTACTGATGACACCCAGAGGGCCTTCGCTTCCCAGGGAATGATCCTGGAACCAAGTCAGATGCTGAAAGGCGGCATTACCGAATTTATTCCGCTTGATCCCGGAGAACTGGGCCCCAATGAGCTGCTTACCGGTCGGATCAAGGTGGATGTGACATCGGTTGGGGCCACCGGAACATCACCCCGCGTGCTGGGTGGAATCACCCTGAACGGCAGCCCGACCAATTCAGCGGCCCTGCCCCTGGAGACCGAAGGATGGAAGGAAACCGTGTTTCCTCATATAGCCCAGTCAGTGGACCTGCGGATATTTACGGGGCTGGCTATCTGGAACATTACCGGGAACTACTGCAACGTCACGGTCAGGTCATGGAACCAAAATGGCCAGATTACGGCTTCAAAAAGCTTCTCCCTGGCCCCCGGTGTGCGGAGGGTCGGCCTGCTCAATGAAGACTTCTATTTCGGAAGCCAGTACTCCCAGGTGGGGGGCCACCTGGAAATCATAAGCAGCCGGGAGGTGATTTCATTCTGCCTCTACGGAGACTTTGACATGGTCTACCTCTCTACCATCGGAGGACAGAATGTAGATTAATCGGTTCAAGGTTCGTGGATGGAGCCGATGGCTCCATCCAGTCCGTAGATAAAGGTCGCTTTTCGAAAATGGAGAGGTTTTTCAACAAACTGGAGCGGAGGGAACCAGGTCCCCTCCGCTTTTTTATTCAGTCATTTCCCTTACCCGATACTGCATTCTTCCCAAGCTTCATATCCTCAGGGTATGATTAAATCAACAGAAAATGCTTCAACACCCATCCTGGTATATGAGGAATAGAGAATTCATATGATCCTGAAAAAATTAATCTCAATATCTGCTTTACTCCTGTTTTCCACAACCATGCTGACAGCCTCCTCCCTGCAGGTTTCCCACCAGGCCCGCTCCGTGGCCCAGGGGGAGGCAGTGCTGCTGTCCGTTACTTCTGACACCCCTCTGGAAAGGGTTACTGCTGAAGTATTTGAAAAGGAATTTCCACTCTTCCCCGAGGAAAGCCGGAGTTCCTGGCAGGGAATCGTGGCCATCGACCTGGCCTGTAAGCCAGGTTCGTACAATGTAGTGGTTAAGGGGTGGTCCGACAGCGGCAAATCCCCGGCCGGAGAAAAGGTTTATCCCCTTAAAGTCACGGGTAAAAAATTTGCCGAGAGAAGGCTCAAGGTGGCGACAAAATATGTTTCACCGCCCCAGGCTGAAATGGACAGAATCAACCGGGAAGCAGCCACCACAAAAAAACTGTTCGCCTTGAACACCCAGGAAAAATACTGGGATGGCGCGTTCCTGAAACCGGTCCCCGGGGGAGTCACCAGTCCTTTCGGGAGGAAAAACTTTGTCAATGACCAGCCCCGCAGCCCCCACTCCGGTGTCGATCTTCGCGGGGCGGTAGGAACCCCGGTCAAGACTCCGGCTGCCGGGAAGGTAATTCTCGCGGATGACCTTTATTTCGCCGGAAACACGGTCATGGTAGATCATGGTTTCGGCCTGATCTCCTACTTCTGCCACCTCTCAAAAATCAATGTGAAATCAGGTGACATGGTTTCGCAGGGAGAGCTAATCGGCCTGGTAGGGTCCACCGGGAGAGTAACCGGGCCGCACCTCCACTGGACAATCAAACTGCTGGGCCTGCGGGTTGATCCGATGTCCGTGCTTGCATTGAAATTATAATATTACCGAGCATCCCCTGAAGGAAAATAAGCATGCATAAGAGACTCTTGTTAACAGCGTTTTTCACTTTATTACCTGTGATTCTCTGCACCCTGCTTTGCCCGGCAGCTGCGGCGGGCAAGCCCAATGTAATCCTGATCTACACTGATGACCAGGGTACGGTGGACATGAACTGCTACGGGGCCAAAGATCTCTACACCCCTAAAATGGATGCCCTGGCAGCCTCGGGAATCAGGTTCACCCAGTTTTATACGGCGGCTCCGGTCTGTTCACCATCCCGGGCGGCCCTGATGACCGGCAACACCCCTTTTAACGCCGGAGTGCCGCGCAACAGCGGACATTACTACGGGAATCCTCTGGGCATGCCGACGGAACAGTACACCTTTGCCGAAATGATGCGGGACGCCGGATACGCCACGGCCCATATCGGCAAATGGCACCTTGGCTACGTGGATGAAAAGATGCCGCTGGCCCAGGGCTTCGACTATTCCTTTGGCCATATGGGAGGATGCATAGATAACTACTCCCATTTCTATTACTGGAGCGGTCCCAATCGCCACGATCTCTGGAAAAACGGAAAGGAAGTCTACCGCCCGGGAGAATACTTCCTGGATATGATGGAGGAAGAAGCCTACCGCTTCATAAGCGACAACCGGGAAAAGCCCTTTTTCCTCTATTTCGCCGTAAACATGCCCCACTATCCCCTGCAGGGCAAGACAAAATGGCTGGAATACTACAATCATCTCCCCACTCCCCGCCGGGAATACGCGGCCTTTATCTCGACAATTGACGAGGCGGTTGGAAGGATGATGGATCACCTCGAAGCCCTGGGATTAAGGGAGGACACAATAGTCATCTACCAGTCGGATCACGGGCATTCCAACGAGGAGAGAACCTTCGGGGGAGGCGGCAGCGCCGGGCCCTTCCGGGGATCCAAATTCAGCCTGTTCGAAGGAGGCATAAGAATCCCGGCAATCATCAGCTGGAAAGGTCACCTGGCCGAGAATGCTGTAAGAGACCAGTTCGGAGCCAACGTGGACTGGATGCCGACCGTGGCGGATCTGTGCGGAATCAAAATTCCGGGACAGATCCTGGACGGAAAGAGCCTGGTACCGGTAATCAGGGATGAGAAAACAGCGACTGCTCATGAGAATTTCTTCTGGCATTATCCTTCAGTGACAATGAGCAAGGGAGAGGCCCAATGGGCGGTTCGTTCCGGTGACTGGAAGCTGGTTGTCAACGGGGTGGACCATTCCGGCACCAGGGAACCCCTCGACCCCGTCAATGATAAGTACTTCCTGGTCAATTTCACTCGGGATCACACCGAGACCCGGAACTTCGCCCCGGAATATCCAGGGAAGGTCGAGGAACTGAGTGGGCTGCACGAGGAATGGTTTGATCAATTGAGGATTGAGGATTGACGGTGGTGGCGGGAAGCATCCTTGCTTTCCCGGGAGCGGAAGAGTAAAGCCAACAAATAAATTGTCGCACTTACAGCGCTCCATATGATATTTGCTGGCTTTACCTGGGGCTTCCTTCGCCCCTGAAGGGGCTCCAGACACCCCAGTCAATTTAATTTCAGGGCTTACAGCCCGTCTTGTTGTTCACGCCTTCGGCGCTGTTTATTACAAATTTTGAATTCAAGGCTGCAGGCCTGCAATTCCCACCACATCCAGGTCATAGTCGGTGTAGGTTCTCAGTTTTCCCCGCAGCCAGAGCACGATTTCCCGATCGGTTTGTCCGTTGGGGATTATCGGGCGGATATTGTCGACATCCGAATCCCGGGTGACCGGGGTCCATTGCCAGGTTGCGCCCCCGTCAGCCGTAACCCCCCGGAATATTTCCCGGTGCCTTTCCCCGTCCAGACCGCTTATCAGGGGTTCCCCGGTTACCGGATCCGCATTGGTTGAAATGTAGACTCTATTCCTGTCACGGGGATTGAGAGCCGCCAGCCCGGTATAGTCATCCTCCCGGGCATAGAGACGGGTCCCGGCATAGGCTATCTCGTTCACGTGCCACTGAATCCCGTCCCACCGGGCATAATAGAAGCGGTGGTCCAGTCCGCCCCGGCCGGCGGAGGATTTCCATTTCCCGCTGTTTTTCTGCACTGAAAAAACAGTATAGGGATACCCGTTCTCATCCAGTTCCAGGTCTATGGTCCAGGCAACGTTCTCTGAATCTCCTTTAAAAACCCGGGTCAGAGAAGTTGCGGGGACTCCGCTTTCCGGATCCGGAGACAAGATTCCCAGTTCAGCCCCGTTGCTTTTATGAACCTTTCCGTTCCTGATAAATCCATGATAAATACTGTTATCAAAAGCCCGGGGATGATCTTCAGTTGTTACAAAATGAATTGTATCGATGCCGTTTGAGGCATACTTGAGATAAGGTCTGCCGCCATCCAGTCCGCTATAGCCCGGCTCTCCTTTTTCAGGCCTGGGCCAGTTCAGGAGCCTCCCCCCATAACGAAAAGTTTTTCCCAGGTCATCACTGATCATGAAGTTGGGATTCCAGCCGATACCGCGATGAAAATTATAGATCCTGTTCCCCTCCGCCTGGAGTAAAAACAGGTTGGTGTAACTCAGGTTCGCCCCGGCCTTCACCGAATATTCCTCACTCCAGGAACTGATACTGCCGGGCTCAATGCTAATTCTCCAGCGCATCAAATCGTCATTGCCGTGGGTCATGTAGCTGGCCAGGATTCGGTTGTCAGGAAGAACCAGGAACGCGGGAACATCGTGGTCATCAGCCTGCAGCCGGGGATGCAGTTTGAAATGCTCCAGCACTCCTGATGAAACATCGTAGGAAGTCACTTCAATGTCACCGGGAGATGAGCCATCACGATCCACGGCGGCAACAGATCCGAAAACAAGAAGCCCTTCATGGACTACAGCCCTGGGGTCCTGGTACCAGCACCAGCCTCCGTTCTTCTTCAAAACTTTGTACGAGGCGCTATCAGCGTTCATTTCAGCCGCTGATACGGCCCCGTTAAGGCAAAATAAAAGGAGGGCGGCAAGGAGGCTTCTCTGGTATTTCATACCGGATTATCCTTCGTCGCCTGAAAAAAAACAAGGCGGCTCCCTAAAGTTATTTAACCGTCTGGGATAACTTCAGGCTGTCCCTGCTTTGAGATTGAATGCGACATCTCATTGCTGGAGCGAGCCACTCCAGCTACATTCTTATCCTGGAGCCGGTGGCTCCAGCCACACAATCGTCAATCGTCAATTCCCAGATCGGCGCGGGTCATTTCACAAACCAGGTCCCGGAAGGAACGCTTGTATTCCCACCCCAGGACATCCCGGGCCCTGCTGCTGTCCCCAAGCAGGATATCAACTTCAGCCGGGCGGAAAAATTTCTCATCCACCACTACATAATCCCTGTAATCCAGCCCGGCTTCGTCAAAGGCGATTTCCACAAATTCACGAACGGTGTGGCACTCGCCGGTCGAAATGACATAATCGTCAGGCTTATCCTGCTGGAGCATAAGCCACATTGCCTTTACATAGTCGGCAGCGTGGCCCCAGTCCCTTTTAGCCTCGAGATTGCCAAGCCTGAGTTCATTCATCTCCCCGGCTTTTATGCGGGCTACTCCACGGGTAATCTTCCTGGTCACGAACTCATGTCCCCGACGAGGGGATTCATGATTGTAGAGAATTCCGGAGGAGGCATGCAGGCCATAAGCCTCCCTGTAATTACGGGTCAAATCGAAACCGGCCACCTTGGAAATACCGTAGGCGGAACGAGGATGAAATGGAGTCTTCTCATTTTGGGGAGTTTCCCTGACCCTGCCGAACATCTCGCTGGACCCGGCGAAATAAAAACGGCTGTCCGGGCACAGTTCCCTGATGGCTGACAGCACAAAATGGGTTCCGTTGATATTGGTGCCCATAGTGGAGAATTCATCCTCAAATGAATAACTCACGAAACTCTGGGCAGCCAGGTGGTAAACCTCATGGGGTTTAACACGCCCGATGACCTTAAATATACTGGCATAGCTTTCCATGGAAGCACCTTCAAGATTCAGGTCATCAACGATACCGGCCAGCCTCCACATGCGGTGTTCAGGATCTTCGAAAGCAACCCTGCGCACGATGCCAAAAACTTCATAACCATTTGCAAGCAGGTGTTCAGCCAGATATGACCCATCCTGTCCGGTAATTCCAGTAATCAAAGCGCGCTTTTTCATATCCATTCCTTCTTATAACTCTAACTTATAATCATCCGTATCAATTTACCCGTGATCATTTTCATCATGCAGCACGGCCAGAAAAGGAAGGTTCCTGTAATTCTGCCGGTAGTCCAGCCCATATCCTACTACAAACCGGTCCGGAATTTCGAAACCCAGGTAGTCAATATCCACATCAATTTTCCGGCAGTCCGGCTTGGAGAGGAAACTGCAGACCTTCAGGGAGGCTGGTTGGCGGGCGGAGAGCAACCTGGTCAAAAAGCTCAGGGTCAGGCCGGTGTCCACAATATCCTCCACAAGGATCAGATGCTGTCCTTCCAGGGCTGTCTTCAAATCCTTGAGGAGCTGGACTTCACCGGAACTTTGAGTATCATCTCCGTAACTGCTTACTGAGATATAGTCGATAGACAGGTCCAGATTTATCTGGCGTATAAGATCAGCGTGAAATATGGCCGCGCCCCGCATTACTCCCACGACAACGGGATTCAAACCCCGGTAATCATCCGAGATTCTGTCGGCCAGTTCGGTTACCTTGGCCTCTATCTGATTTTCAGAAATCAGGATTTCCTTAACCTTGCTTTCCCACCAGTCGTTTTCCATTGCAAATAATCATAGCATCAAAATAGTCGCGTGATACAGGTCACGAGTCGCATGCGGCGGACCAGCAGATATCGTGGGCTCTATCGTTGTCAGCGAAGGGGCTATCGTTGTCGTATTCGTAATCGTAGTTTTTGTCGAGTCGCCCCTTCGGCGCCCAAGTCTTTTTAGTGGGAAATCATTTTCTCGGGATTCACTTCGGTCATCCCGGGCTGAATCATATCCAATCCGGATTTCTCACCAGCTGATTGCTGCGGCGGCGTTGATTGAAAGGCGGATCAGGCAAATAGGGATGTCCGGCGGGCGGGCCGTTAGGTCCCGCAGAAAATATTAGAGGCCGGAGGGGTGGCAGCCGGCATCCCCGGGCAGCGACGGACCGAAAGTTAGGCAAAACCCGAGGAATCCAATCTCCTGCACGAAAAAGAGCCCTGGAAGGAAAACAGAAACATCGGATTAGGAAATTATGAACTTGACCGAACTGCCTGCAGCCGGCCAATGATGTTTCCGCGGCCCTTCCAGGGCTCAAGGCACTCTTTTCTTACCGCTCCGACATTCTCCACCGGGAAGGCAGGAGAAGGCTGGGATTCACGATCCTGATGGCAACCCACATGACACCCCTGCTCAGGTCATCCATATAGGAGTAGACCGGGGGCAGAATCAACAGGGTCAGAAAGGTAGATGTGGTCAATCCCCCAAGCACGGCCAGGCTCACCGGCTCCCAGTATCCCGATCCGGAACCTCCTCCGAATATGGTAGGGAAGATGTAGGGCAATGTCAGAGGCAGCATTCCAAAAACAGAAGTGGCCGCGGTCATCAGGATCGGTCTCAGCCGGTCACTTCCTCCCTGGATGATTGCTTCAGTGCGTTCCATACCACTGCGCCGCAGGAAATTGACATGATCCAGGAGAATAATCCCATTATTCACGACAATTCCGAACAGGACAAGAATCCCCAGGTAAGCCATCTGGCTTAAAGATGTGCCGGTCGCATAAAATATCCAGGCAACGCCGATCAGGGAGAAGGGCACAGTCAGGAGAATGGTCAACGGATGTATAAAATTCTCGAAGAGAGACGCCATTATGATATACATGAATATCAGGGCCAGGTAAATTGAAAACATACTTTCATCCTCACCCTGCCTGGCATCACGCCATCCCCTTCCCATTCCCCAGGAATATCCGGGAGGCATATTTAATTCATCCAGTACCTGCTGGACCTGCATGGTAGCGAAATAGGAACCGCCCTTTTCAGTATCAGCCGTGACATCTACTGTCATTTTTCGATTTTCACGTTCCAGGGCCACCGGCCCCTTGGCATATTCAAAATCCACAACAGAATGGATAGGGATCATCTCCCCTTCCCGGTTCTGCAGATTGATATTCATGAGTTCGTTAAGGCTGATTTCATTTTCACCCCTCAGGTAAACAATAACATCGATTTCCCCATTGTCCCCTTTAACCTTTGTGGCCGCCCTGGAACTCAATGCAGAAGATACGGTTTGAGCGATGTTCTGGGAATACAGGCCGAATTTCTCGAGTTTCTCCCGGTCAGCTGAAAAATGAATCTCGTCATCACCTGTTTCCAGGCTGGTCTGCACATTGGTCAAGCCCGGAATTTCTTCAAGTTTGGATTTTATGACATTGGCCCACATTTCAAGAACCGCGGGCTCATCCCCGGTGACTTCCAGAGAAATCCCCATCTCGGAGCCGCCTCCCATACGGCGCATACGCCCCAGACGGTATTCCACCCCGGGGATAACAGGGAACCTTTCCTCGATTTTTTCCCTGAGTTCAAGGGTGGGAGTCATCTCCCCCTCCTCAGTCAGAATGATATTCAGGGAGCCCCAATACTGTCCCCTCCGGGTGGAATTATTACTAAACCTGGAAGAAACAGAAGTAATTTCAAATTCTTCGGCATTTTCAAGAAGAAGATTCTCAAGGGTACTGTAAACCTCAACCATATCTTCCAGGGAGAATGACCTTTCCAGCAGGACGCTGAAGGAAATCTCCCTTTCCGCGACATTCGGATAAAACTCCCGCTCAATATGGTTGAACAGGTAAAATGACAGGTACCCGAGGCCGGCCATCAGAAACAAGGCGGCAATCCTCCATTTCAGGAATGTCCGCATGATCATCCGATAAAAACCCTCCAGCAGAAGGATGAATCTCTGCTTCGGTTTTTCCTTGCCGGCAAAAATCTTACTGGCTATCATCGGCACAATGGTCACTGCCACCACAAGTGACGCCACAAGCGCGACGGCAACGGTTATCCCGAAGTCCCTCATGAATCGCCCGGAAATCCCGTTAGGCATAAAAATGAAGCTGGCAAACACAACAACGGTAGTACTGGTGGAGGCGAACACGGCCACGCTCACTTCCCGGCTTCCACGTATGGCGGCTTCAATCGCGGGCAAACCCTTGTCCTGGCGGTAGCGGAAAATATTTTCAAGGACAACCACGCTGTTATCAACAAGCATGCCCACGGCTACCATCATGCCCATCATCGAAATCGTATTCAGGGTTATGTCTGAACCTCCGATGACCCGCATAAGGAAAAGAAAGGCACAGGTAAACACAATAGAAACAGGGATGGCCATGCCAATGATCAGGGTGCTTCGTACCTTCATCAGGAAAAGAAACAGGATGATCATGGCCAGGATTCCGCCATAGATACCGGCGGTTTTCAGGTCATCCAGGGTATTGAGAATATCCTCCGACATGTCATCGTATATCTGGATAGTCAGGTTCCCCTCCAGAGAGGGCATCTCCTGTATGGCTTCAAGTTCCTCCGTGATAGCTGAACAGACCGCCACCACGTTGGCGGTGGAAGCCTTGTAAACCATCATAGTCACGGCATCTTCGCCGTTGAGCCGGGAAAAATTATACTGCTCCGGAAAATCGAACCTGACTTCAGCGACATCTCCGATTGTCAGGCCGTTCCGGGTCAGGGGAACTCTTTTAATATCCTCTTCAGTTTTATACTCACCAATACTCCTGAGGGTATATTTCTTGTCTCCCGACATAATATAGCCCCCGGTAAGGCTGACATTATTCCGGCTCAAAGCCTGGGAAAGATTGTAGGAATCAAGGCCATAAGCCTGCAGAAGGCCATCGTCAACCTCGATGATGATTTTCTTTTCATCCGCGCCCCTCAGGTCTACGCTGGCGACGCCGTTTATCCGCTCAATCCGGCGGGTGATAATCTCCTCCACCACCTGGTAGAGGCTGTCCTTATCCCCGGTCCAGCCGATTGAAAACCTGAAAATAGGCATATCTGTCGTTTGCCAGCGCCTAATACTTACCCTCTCAACGTCATCGGGCAGTTCGGGGCGGGCCTGGTCAATACGATCCCTTACTTCCAGGGAAGCCATATCCATATCCATCCCATCCCTGAATTCAAGGCTGACATTGGATCCGGATGTACGGGAGTAGGTACTTATTGATTCGAGTCCATCCAGGGTGCTCAAATACTCTTCAAGCGGCCTGGATATTACCCGTTCAATCTCCTCGGGTGAGGAGGAAGGATAATCAACCTGCACCCTTAAATGGGATGATGACATTTCCGGCAGCAGGGCCAGGGGCAGCCTGGTCAAGGCAATATACCCCAGCACCAATACCGAAATTGTGGCCATAAGTACTGTTACTGGACGTTTTACAGAGTACTCAGATATATTCACTTCCGTGTCTCCCTGGAAATTATAGTGTACAGCACCGGGACAAACAGCAAGGTTAAAAGAGTTGAAACCAGCAGCCCTCCAATAACGGTTATTGCCAGGGGAACCCTGAGTTCAGCACCTTCACCCCAGCTGAGGGCCATGGGAGCCAGTCCAAGAACAGTGGTTAGGGTTGTCATCAGAATCGGGCGGATCCTGACAGCGCAGGCATTCTTGACGGCCGTGAACTTATCCTGGCCGGTCCGGCGCAGCTGGTTGGTATAGTCAATCAGAACAATCGAATTGTTAACTACAATTCCGGCCAGAACAACCACTCCAATCAGGACAACCACATTAATTATCTGGTTGGTGATTACCAGTGCCGCGGCCACTCCTATCAGGGCAAAGGGGATGGCAAACATTATTATGAAAGGCTGTATCAGTGATTCGAACTGGGATGCCATTACCAGGTAAACCAGAAAGATGGCCAGTATAATGGCAAACGTCATGCTGTCAAAGGCTACTTCCCTTTCCTCGCTCTGGCCGCCGATGAAAGTGGTAAAGTCTGAAGGCAGCTGCAGCCGTTCAATAGCAGTTTCAATATCAGCTACTACGCTGGAAAGATCCCTTCCGGAAATATTGGCTGTTATGACAGCGGCTCTCTGGGGGCCAATCCGCCGGATTTCAACAGGTCCTTCTTCCAGGGTGATGTCAGCTACGGTATCAAGCTTTATCACTCCTCCAGCGGCCAGATCCAGGGATATTTCCCTTAAATCCTCAATTGAATGGCGGTCTGCTTCCCTCAGCCGGACCCTTATATCAATATTGCGGTCACCTTCCCTGAACTCAGTGGGGATATCTCCCTGGACCTTGTTCCTCACCAGGCTGGCGGCCGAACTGATATTCAGTCCATAGGATGACAATTTAAGCCGGTCAAATATTATATGAACCTCAGGATTGCCTCCTTCAGTGCTGGCTTTTACGTCCCGGAGTCCGGGAATATTGATTATGGCATCCTTGATGCGCTGGGCATGAATCTTCAGGCCGTTAAGGTTATAGCCTTGCAGCTCTATCTCCACCGGGGTTTTGAAACTGAACAGGGTCGGCCTTGAAAAATTGTACTTCAAGGCGGGAACCTGTCTTATCTGGGAACGGATCTCCTCCATAACCGCGGTTTCATCTTCGTGCAATATTCCAGGCTGCAGAATAGCGAGTGACTGTCCTATATATTCGCGCTCTTCCACAGCTGAAACCCCGGTCTGGTTCCCGGAACCTACGATTGTGTAAAAACTGGCAATATCAGAGTTTCCAGCAAGAACTTTTTCCGCGCTGACAAGACGTTTTGAAGTTTCCTCAAGCGCGGTTCCAGGAGGCAGTTCATAGTCTATAAGGAACTCTCCCTGGCTTATTTCGGGAATCAACTCGGACCCCAGGTCCTGGATCAGATACATCGATCCGGCAAAAAGGGCCAGGGCTATACCGACAGCGATAATTCGTGTTTTCAGGACCTTGTCGAGAAACCATATATAGGGCTTCACATAAAACGGAAGCTCTTCGATCCTGCTTTCGACAGGCGCTTCATCGTCTATATGCTTCAGTTCTGATTTATCTCCCAGGCTGGACAGCATTGGAATCAGCATGATTGCCACAACCAGGGAGGCCCCGAGAGAGAAGGTTACCGTCAGGGCCTGGTCGGCAAACAACTGCCCGGCAATACCCTCCACAAACACAATAGGGGCAAACACGCAAATCGTGGTCAGGGTACTGGCAATAACCGCGTGCCCAACTTCGCTGGCTCCACGGTTGGCAGCCTCCCTGGGCCCATAACCCAGCTTTGCGTATCTGTACACTGACTCCAGCACGACAATGGAGTTGTCGACAAGCATCCCTATACCGAGCGCCAACCCGCTCAGCGACATGATGTTAAGGGACACATCGGAGGAATACATAAGGAAAAATGTTGCTACCACTGAAAGAGGAATCGAAAGAGATATGATCAGGGTGCTTTTCAGGCTCCGCAGAAATATAAACAGAATGATTACGGCCAGAATTCCGCCGATCAGGGCAGTATTCAGGACTTCATCTACAGATAGTTTAATAAAACTGGACTGGTCAAAAACAACCTCAAACTTCAAGGGATCTCTTTTTCCCTCATAGCTTTTTTCCAATTCTGCCAACTTTTCCCGCACTGTAGCGGCAACTAATACTGTATTGGCATCGGCTGCCTTGAATACGGCTACCTGGACGCTTTCCTCACCATTGATACGGGTAATGATCTCCCGCTCCTTATATCCGCGAAAAGCTCCGCCCACATCCCCCAGGCGAACCGGGGCACCATTTTTCAAAGCAATAATGATCTTGTCGATCTCTTCTACTGTTTTAAATTCATTCAGGGTCCGAACCAGGTATTTGGCTTCTCCCTCCCTGAGGGTACCGCCGGTAACATTGATATTTTCCTGGGCAAGGGCACTGGTTATATTGGTTATGGACAGCTGGAGATTGGCTATCTTCTGCTCGTCCAGTTCAATATATATTTCATCTTCAAGGCCGCCGGATACACTAACCGCGGCAACCCCGGCTATGCTCTCAACCTCAGGACGTATAAACTCTTCGCAAAGATACCTGATGGTGGCCAGCCGGTCTGAACCGGTGACGCTGACCCTCATAATGGGATCCGTTGAAGGATCGTAACGCAGCAGTATCGGATCGTCCGCGTCAAGCGGAAGGTTCACCATGTCCAGTTTTTCCCTGACCTCCAGGCCGGCAAAATCCATCTGGGTGTTCCATCCGAACTCCAGGATAACGTCTGATACCTCAGGTTTGGACACTGAGCTGACACGGACAACGTTTTCAACAACACCAACCGCGTTTTCAATCGGCTGGCTTATCAGCTTTTCTATTTCAGATGGCGCGGCCGCTTCATACTCAGTCCGTATTGTCAGGGTCGGGTAGGAAATTTCCGGCAAAAGGTTCAGGGCCAGCTTCTCATATGAAACTATACCGAACACGGCAATAGCCACAAAAAGCATGGTCACCGTAACCGGACGCCGAATTGAAAATTCGACAATCTTCATGGCCGGCCTCCTCCGCCGCCCATTCCTCTAGGCGGAGGCATCTGTCCGCTGGCTCTCATCTCAGTCATCAGTTCACGAATAGCGGCTCTTTTCTTCTCAGGATCTGTTGCTACTTCGGGATCTTCTTTAACTTTCTGGTCCCATGCTTCCTTAAGTTTTGGATTTGACTCTATCATCTGCATTATACGGTCACCATTCGGCGCACCGGAACCTCTTGCGGGAGGCTCTCCGTCCTCCATTGCCGGGGGCTGCTGACCGCCGGGCAAACCTCCGGCTACAACAGCGGCTTTATCCCCATCAGCTCCAGGAGATTTCGCGGATTCAGCCAACTGTACCCGGCTGCCGTCAGATCCGTCACTCCAATTCTGCACAGTGACCGGATACCCGTCACTCAGGGTTTCCTGTCCAACGGTTACAATGGCCTCATTACCCTGCAGGCCGGCAACTATCTCCACCTGTTCATCATCGGTAAAGCCAATACTGACCTCCTGGCGGGTAACGGTATTGTCTGGATTAATCTTGTATACGTAATTGGCGTTTCTCTCTCTTATTATTGATTTCTTGGGAATGACTACAGCATTCTCATGGGTATCAGTAGCAATATATACAGTCCCGAACATACCCGGCCTTAACAATCCATTATTTTTGTTTATCTCAATCGTTACCTTAAGGGTTCCGGACTCGGCCTCGACTGTAGGACTGATCAGCTTGATCCTGCCCGTGAATTCCCGATCTGAGTAGGTTTCCATTTCCAACCGGGCCAGCTGGGCAATCTTTATTTTGGGCAGAGACCTTTCAGGAATATATATCCTGGCCCATAAAGGAGGAAACTCCTGCAGGGTCAGCAGCTGCTGGTTGGAATTAACCCGGTCACCCACGTCGATCAGGCGTTCGGTTACGACTCCGGAAATCGGAGATTTCACAGTAGTGTAGGCAATCTGAATTTCAGCCGCGGCCAGTCTTGATTTAGCGGCCTCCAGCTGCTGCCTGGAGTTGTTAAGTGAGAGCGAGTCGGACCGGCTGGCAATCTCTGACTGGTCATACTCCTGCTGGCTGATGAGCTGTTGATCAAAAAGTGATTTGACCCTCTCGAATTCCGCGGCCGATAGCTCGGCGCTTACCTCAGCCTGTTCTACAGCTACTTCTGCCTGGGACAAATCAATTCTTGCCTGTTCCAGGCTATTTATGATCTCATCATCGTAGAGCTTAATCAGGGTATCGCCTTCCTTGACGACATCCCCTTCCTCAAACATACGTTCAGTAATTGTCGCGTTTACCCTGGAGTAAACAATTACGTCCCTGATAGCTTCCAGGGAGGTGTTGGTAATGACGTATTCAGAAATTGACCGCCTGGTGACTTGGTGCCCCTCCACACTCATGGCTACTTCTTCATTCTGGACAGCATCTCCTCCTGAACGGGATCTCCCGTTTGAAGAGGCAGCACCAGATCCTTCGTCTGAAGAGCAGCCGCCGAGGAACGTTAACAACAAACCAGCTAATACTAATAATTTCTTCACTGTGATAACTCCAATTTGGTTAAAATATGGTCAATCCCTAATACGGGAAATAGTTTCTGTGTTTCGTTTTTCCTGTAAATTTTTAAATCGAATCCTTCCTGATCTTGATAGCAATCTCCCTTTTCAGAGAAAAAGTCGAGGCCGAAAGGGATCCTCCCTTTTCCCAAGACGGAAAAGGATTTGGAATGAAATCTACAGGCTAACCCGCGTTTCTCGCCGACTGACTGTGTAATCCTGTGAGAAATGCCGGCTGGTACTCCTCAATTACCTTGAAAAACAATTAAATACTTATCAAAAAATAATAAAGGATTCAAAAAGTTGACCCGATTTTTTTTAAAAAACCGACAACTCTCCTTAAATGTTGAATAAAATTAACTTATTTTCAATTAATTAAAAAAGCACTATAAGGAGAAAATCTATCGGGCCGGACCGGATTTAAGGCAGATGGGGATCCACCTCCACCTCTACAAGAGAGGGCCCGGCATGATCAAGGGCCTGTTCCAGGACCCCGGCAAGGTCTGCGGCATTCTTCACCCTGAAACCCCGGGCGCCGCAGGATTCAGCGTATTCGGCAAAATTAACATTATTCAGGGATGTCTTCCAGGCAGGAAAGTTCTCCATTTCCTGTTCCTTGGCAATCTTGCCCAGTGAACTGTTGTTTAAAAGCAGGTGGGTTATATTCATCCCATATTTCACGGCTGTCAAAAGCTCGCCCATATACTGTGCGAATCCCCCGTCACCTGAAACCGATATGACTTTCCGCCCTTCGAACGGGGATCCAGCCTCCATGGTCGCGGCCCATATTCCCATTGCCGCGGGAAAGCTGTAACCGATGGAACCCAGGTACCCGGACATGATTACCGGCTGGGATTCGCTCTCAAAGTAACGGCCGAAAGAATAGGCATTATCCCCGACATCTATGGTCATAAGGGCATCTCCGGGAACCGCCTTCCCTAACAGCTCATAAACAGCGGCACTGCTCATACCACTCCCCTGGTCCATGGCAGCCCTCCGTTTTTTTTCACGGCGCCAATTCTTCCATTCCCCGGCAATGACAGCTCCGCGGTCCTCAAAACGGCATCTGCCTTCCAGGGATTTCCTGAGCAATGATACTGTCTGCCCTATATCTCCCCAGACCGGAACTGTAACCGGGTGAAACCTGGCCAGGGCAGATGGATCAAAATCCACCTGGATAGCAGGGATATCGCGGCTGATTCCTGAATGAGCGCTGAAGCCCGCGCCAAGGACAAGAAGGCAGTCCGATTCCGTCATCATCCGGGCGGCAACCGGGGTACCGCTTCGGCCCACTACACCACAGGCCAGAGGATGACTGTCCGGCAGCAGGCCCTTGGCTTTATAGGTGGTTATCACCGGGCAGTTCAACTGCTCGGCGAGATCCAGAACCTGGTCCCTGAACGGCACCGCTCCATATCCGGCAATGATCACTGGTTTCCGGGAACCCTCGAGAAGATCCGCGGCCTTTTCCAGTGATTCCGCAGGGGGAGATATACCGGTCTTCATCATGCGCCCTTCCGGATTTCCGGCTTTTTTCCCGGCAGGGATCTCAAGCTTCTGGATCTCATCAGGGACTACAAGGTGGGACACGCCCCGGACTGTCAGGGCGTTTTTGCAGGCCAGGGTCATCAGTTCTTCGTGACGGGAATCCGCCAGCACAGTCTGCTGCCAGGACGCCACTTTGCCGTAAGCTGCCTGCAGATCAACTTCCTGAAATCCGCCGGGGCCCAGCACCTGGGTTTCCACCTGCCCGGTAATCGCCAGGACGGGTGATCGGTCAAGATTGGCGTCCCACAATCCAGTCAGGAGGTTAGTTGCTCCCGGCCCGGCTATGGAAAGGCAGGCTGAAAGCCTTCTGGTAAGTTTGCCGTAGGCTGAGCAGGCAAAGGATGCCGCCCCCTCATGACGTATATCAATAAACCGCAGATGTCCCAGCTCTTCAACTTTCCGGACCGCTTCTCCCAGTCCCAGGTTGGAGTGGCCCAGCATTCCGAATATCCACCGCACTCCCCAGTTGACCATCGTCTCCACCAAGACATCACTTACTAACGGTTCTGCGGCGGCTTTTTCACCGGTCACCTGGAGGCTGGGATCTGCTGATTCCTGAACAGGTTCTGAAAGCAGGGTGAATTTGTCTTTCCCTACCCCGCAAAGCGGACATAACCAGTCATCGGGAAGGTCTTCCCAGAGAACACCCTCCTTCGCCTCGTCATACCTGTATCCGCAGACATCACATACATATACACTCATATAGGAGCGGCCTCCTGAATGCCATAAAGCAGGATTCTATTTTAAAGGGGAAAATTGATCCTTCCCTACTCCGCAGAGCGGACAAACCCAGTCATCGGGCAAATCTTCCCAAAGAACACCTTCTTTTGCTTCATCATATCGGTACTGGCAGACATCACAAACATATACTTTCATCAAAACTCCTCCATTTTTCCCGGCTCAATTCAAATTCTCGCCGGAAAATTAATTAATCATATTCAGGTTATCTATCTTTACCTGGGACTTATTCTCCTTCAGCTTCAATCTAATCATGCAGCTCAGGAAAAAACCATTTCTCACATATTACCTATATTAGCTAAAAAAATTAAGGAGACTACTACTATTTTCATTTAACATAATCCTTATTGCCAATTTCTGACTATAAGGAAAAAATGATGCTCTACACTCACAACAATCTTGGTTCAAGGATTTCCGTATTCATATCGCTGCTCGCGGCCGCTGTCACATTCTCATGCTCCCCCAGCGGAACTGGGTCGGATTCCTCTTCTTCCTCCGAAAAAACAGACACTGTCAAATGGGGACACGTAAAACTTACCGAGGGCCCCATGAATGAAATCCTGGTCAAGGATTATAGTCCCTCCTCATCCCTGGTAGTGCCGGAACACCATGTGCCCAAAGCCTCCCTGCCGGTAATTGATGTCCATACCCACGTATACGCGAAAACCCCGGACGAGATAAAAGAGTGGGTTGAAACCATGGATAGGGTGGGGATAGACATAACTGTGGTTCTCACCGGGGCCACTGGAGACGATTTTGATCAGCTTACCGATTTATACCTGAAAGCCTGGCCCGGCCGCTTTCAACTCTTTTGCGGTCTCCTGACCGAACAGATAGCAGATCCTGACTATCCCCTGAAGGCCGCTGAGGAACTGGACCGATGCTATAAGGCAGGAGCAAGGGGAGTTGGAGAACTGGTGGACAAAGGATGGGGGTTCGGTTCAAACGAAGAGAACCCGATTCCACGGGAAAAAAGACTGCACCCCAACGACAGCAGGCTGGATTTATTCTGGCGGAAATGCGCGGAACTGCGTCTTCCCGTCAACCTTCACATAGCTGACCACCCGTCCTGCTGGGAGCCGCTGGGGCCGGAATGGGAGCGGACTCCGGATTTCCAGGTATTCAATCTGCATGGCAAAGACGTACCGGATTACGAAGAATTAATCGTCATGAGGGATGAAGTACTTAAAAAACACCGGGATACGACATTTATCCTTTGTCATTTCAGCAATCTTGGCAACAACTTGGGTCGCCTGGAGAAGGATCTTGAGAATAATCCTAATCTCTACCTTGATATTTCTGCCAGGGATTATGAAATCGGGCGGCAGCCGGTTACGGCCCGGAATTTTCTTGAAAAATACAGTTCCAGGATTATGTTCGGGACAGACATGGGCAGGGATCAGAGCATGTATGAGGGATGGTGGCGCCTGCTTGAAACAGCTGACGAATATATCCCGGGACGCCAATGGTGGAGAATGTACGGACTCAGCCTGGAGGAGGGGACACTCCGGGACATTTACCGGGAGACAGCGCGAAATATTCTTAACTGGGAATAAGTCAACGGGCCGCGATAAAAGGGTCAGGCATAAGGACGCCTGCCTGACCCCAAGTCTGGAACTCAGCTGAAGTTGACCAGTTCCCCTATTTTGACCGGACGCCCTTTTTCTATCGACCTGTAAGCGGCAATTCCGATTATCGCGCTCATGACACCGGCCCTTGAACTGGCCCTGTGGCCCAGCTCGTCCGGTTTTTCAGGAATAAAAATATGGTCCCTGATCAGCTTGTCACTGCCCCCGTGGGAACCTGACCGGCGGTTCAGCGGGACCAGGGCGCCGTCATTTTCCCTGAAGTTACGTATCAGCCTGATCTCAGCTGAGGCATCAACCTCCCAGGGCTGACTTCCATAATTCCTCAGTTCAATTCTGCCCTTGGTTCCATTGAAGGTGATCATCTGCCCTTCTACCGGGAGTCCGGCATTGAGTGAATATGTAACCAGCACCTTGTTGTCATACTTGACCTGCACGCTCATGGTGTCATAGATATTTATGGCCTGGCGGAATACACAGGCATCCCTGAAGTACCCATCCTCACTTTCGCAATTGACATACAAATCCATCGCGTATTCATTTTTTGTAATATCCCAGTAATAAGGACATTTACTCTTGTGGGAACAGAGTCGGCAGTTGGCATGCCGGAAAGGCCCCTTACGCCCGTATCTTCTCAGGTCTCCGTAGGCTGAAACCTCCACGGGATCGCCTTCGATCCACCAGTTAAGCTGATCAAAATGATGAGACGCCTTATGCACCAGGAGTGTGCCGGAATTCTCCTTTATCCCATGCCAGCGCCTGAAATAGCTGGTCCCATGGTCATCATCAAGGTACTCGGCATAATCAACAGAAAGCAGTTCCCCCACGGCCCCTTCTCTCAGCATTTCCTTAACCCTTGTAGCGCTGACTCCATATCGGGCATTAAAGGTTACGCTGACATCGTTCTTGTATTTCTTCTGGGCATCAATAATGAGCTGACACTGCTCTTCATCTGTAGCAAACGGCTTTTCGCATATCACATCGCAACCCAGCTCCAGAGCCCTTACCACGTAGTGCATATGGGTAGAATCCATGGTAGTGACAATGATTCTCTCCGGGCGGGTTTCCTTTACCATCCGATCAAAATCCGTGAATACCGGGATCGAAGGAACTTCCTGACTGGCGGCCGCATTCCCGTCGGCGCGGCTCAGGTGTCCATCCATATTCTCAAGGTTGCTGCGAATCAGCTTTTCAGCAACCCGGGCTCTTTTCGGATTAATATCACACAGGCCCACCATTTCTATCCGGTCTGAGTAATCCCGTACAACAGGAGATCCCCACATACCGATTCCCCGGGACCCGGTCCCCACTATAGCCAGCCTGGTTTTCCGTGCAGCCTGGGCATTACCAGCGGAAGAAGCCGCGGCCAGGGTACCGAGGGCGGCACTCCCGGTCACTACAAATTCACGCCTGTTATATGTATTAAATTTTCTTTCCATGAAATCCCCCTTTTTCCAGCAAAACAGCAAACATTCTAATCAGTCAGGACTCTAAAAACATTCTTTAGACACATTCTACCCGAAAGAATGAAACTTTCACCCCCTTAATTCTGTCTATTATTCCTGAGGGATTAAAATGAAAATATCAGCCGGAACCTATTGCAGCCCGAAACGGATAAGTGATTATCTGGACAACAAGCTTGATGAAGAAGAACAATTTGAGTTTCTGCTCCATCTTGATTACTGCCAGTTATGCAGAGATTCCCTTTATGAGGCCATGAAGGGATCTCATGACCACTACTACAAAAAGATTTCAGGGAAAAAACTGAAAAAAGAGCTGAAGGAAATATCCAAGCTGGTCAAGGATGATTCTTCCCAGGCTGATAGTGAGATAACTGAAGTAGCTTGAGGCGGGGAGTCCGTTAAAAAATATCAGGGATTAAAAAAAGGGGCGGTGAATTAATCAGCCGCCCCGTTAATTCCTCAAGAAATCGAACTAGTTTTCAGGTTCTTCTTCCTGGTCACCTCCGCTGAAAATTGCCATGGTTTTCACGTCTCCGCTTTCCATAGCATAGTCAGCAGCGGTCTTACTCATGATATCTGTGAGACTTTTGTCAGCACCGGCTTCAAGTAAAACCTGGACTGTTTCAGACTGTCCCTGGAGGCGGCATGCATAAGGGGCGTACCCTTGTTTCCATCTCCCATATCGAGGTCCGCTCCGGCTTCAATCAGGGCCTTGACAGATTCGATATCACCTTTACCTGATGCGCCTACCAGGGCTGACCATCCGGCTTTAGCTTTAATTCCGGGGTCCGCGCCGGCGGCCAAAAGGGCTTTCACTGCTTCAGGCCTGTTATTGGACGCGGCGGCCATCAGGGCGGTCCAGCCTTCATTATTAACTGCGTCAACATCAACACCTGCATCTGCCAGGGCCTGAACTGCTTCAACCTTACCCTCACGGGCGGCCCACATGAGCGGAGTGGTTCCGCTTTTGTCACTTATCTTAAGGTCGGCCTTGGCTTCAAGGAGGTTTTGATTGCATCGGCACTTCCGTTATAAGCAGCCCACATCAAGGCAGTGCGTCCATTGTTATCTTTTAAATCCACCTTGATCCCTGCTTCTGTAAGAAACTTAACACCCTCGGCGTTTCCGCCGGATGCTGCCCAGGCCAGGGCATTCCGTCCGTCCTGACTTGTTTTTTTCAGGTTTGCGCCTTTCTCAAGAAGAAGTTCAATGGTAGAGGCCGGCCCTTCGTTGGCTGCAGCCAGCAGGGCTGTTTTGCCGTCCTTAGCTTCGGCGTCAAGTTCAGCACCCTTTTCAAGAAGGAGGCTCACAATCTCGGTATTCGGACCCTTGGCAGCCTGAATGAGTGTTGAACTTCCATCCTTGCTGACAGCGGCAATCTCGGCACCATTTTCAAGGAGAACATTTACTATATCCATGTTTCCCATGGCACATGCCCACATCAACGCGGTTCGTCCCTGTCCATCAACGGCTTCAAGATTCGCGCCGGCATTGGCCAGGGATCCGGCGATCTCCACCAGTTCATTTTCAGCGGCATGCATCAGCGGGGTGAGACCGTCAAAATCAGGGATATTCAGATCCGCTCCCTTATCAACGGCGGCCTGGACTATCTCCTGGTTCCCATTCATCGCGGCCAGGGCCAGGGCCGTACGCCCCGACCTGTCCTGGGCATTTATATTCG